>CAVRTO010000021.1:0-93420 GCA_963724145.1 uncultured Solirubrobacteraceae bacterium | reverse complement strand
GGCGCGACGCGAGCCGCTTCGACGCCTCGCGCGGCGGCTTCTCCACCTGGCTGCTGAGCATGACCCACCACAAGGCGGTCGACAGCGTCCGCCGGGAGGAGAACCTCCGCAAGCGCCGCACGTCCGCAGACGTCCTCGAGACCACCGAGTCCGAGGCCCCGAAGGTCGACGAGGCGGTGTGGTCGCTCGTGCGCCGGGAGCGGGTGCGGGAGGCGCTGGAGGGACTGCCGGACCCGCAGCGCGAGGCGCTGGCCTCGGCTACTTCGGCGGCTACACGCAGCGCGAGATCGCCGGGCTGACGGCGACGCCGCTCGGCACGGTGAAGACGCGCATGCTCGCCGGGATGCGCCGCATGAAGGAGTCCCTCGAGGGGCTGTCGAACGCTGCCGGCGGGCTCGAGCCCGGCGGCTGGACCACCGACCCGAGGGCACGACGTGACCGGCCCCGGACCACGTCCCCTTCGAGGAGCTGGCCGTCGGCCACGCCCTCTCGGCGCTGGAGCCCGCCGAGGAGCAGGCCTTCCCTGCAGCACCTCGCGTCCTGCGCGGCCTGCGAGCGCGACGTGCAGGAGCACCGCGAGACCCTCTCGCTGCTGGCGCTGTCGGCCGACCCCGTCGAGCCGCCGCCGTCGGTGCTCGAGGGCATCCGCGCCGGCATGGCCGCCGACACCCCGAGCCCTCGTTTTCGAGTCCCCGCCGGCGCCGAGGCGTGCGCAGCCGGTCGCCTCGCTCGAGCAGGCCCGCGCGCGCCGGGCGGCCCGTCCGAGCCGGGCGGCGCAGTGGGTGGGCGTCGCCGCGGCCGCAGCACTGGTCCTCTCGCTCGGCGTCTGGAACGTCTCGCTGCGCAGCGACCGCGACGCCTCCGAGCAGTACGGCGACCGCCTGGCCGCCGCGGTGCGCGACCTCGCCGAGCCCGACAGCACGAGGGTGCCGCTGGCGTCCGAGGACGGTGACGTCGTCGCGGTGGCGGTGGTCCAGGACGCCGCCGTCAGCCTCGTCATCGACGGCCTGGAGGAGAACAGCAGCGGAACGACGTACGTCCTGTGGGCGCAAGACGCTTCCGGGAGCGTGCAACCCGTGGGAGCCTTCGACGTCGAGCAGGAGCAGGTCGACGTGGTCGAGGACCTGCAGGTCGAGGGGGGCGTGGAGTCGGTGACGGCGTACCTGGTGTCGAACGAGCCGGGCGACGAGGCCCCGGCGACCCCTGCGGGGCCGGTCCTCGCCAGCGGCGAAGCCCGAGCGTCGTGGAGACCGAGCGCCGGCCCGTCACGCCGTCGCAGGACCAGGCGCTCGTCCCGCCCAGCCGACCCCGCCGACGATCGGTGACCGGCGCAGCGCAGGGGCTGGCGCGGGGCGCTGCGGCGCACGCCGGGCGGTGCGCTGCTGCTCAAGGCCATGGTGTTCACGCTCGGTCTGGCCTTCGTGGTGCTCGGCTGCGTGCTCATCGTCGCGCCCGGGCCGCTGACGATCCCGCCGATCCTGCTCGGCCTGTGGATCTGGTCCACGGAGTTCGAGTGGGCCGACCGGCAGCTCGACCGGGCCAAGGCCAGCGGCCGCGTCGCGTGGGACGACGCCAAGCGCCGGCCGGTCGTCTCCGGGGTCGTCACGGGCGGTGGGCTGGTCGGGCTGGGCGTCGGGGTCTGGCTCGTCGGCGATACGCCCTGTCGCGCGGGCCCGCGACGTGGTCGGTGTCTGAGGTAGTGTCGCCGCCGCGCGAGAGCGCACCGCGGACGTATAGCTCAGTTGGTTAGAGCGCACGCTTCCAGCGTGAGGTCGCAGGTTCGAGTCCTGCTACGTCCACCCCGAGCGTGGCGGTCAGCGGCTGGACGTGAGAACGCCTGACGGCGGCGCGCCCGCGGTCTACCTTCGGCGGTCAGCCGCCACAGCGGCGGTCATGTGACTGGGGGGTCAGCATGAAGATCAGCGCACTCCTGATGGTGCCTGCGACGGTGCTCGCGGTCGGGGCGATGTCGGGGACGGCGGCGGCGCACCCGGTCGGCACGCCGGGGACGCCGAGCTGCTTCGGCGAGCGGATGCACCACGCCAACGCCGACCACAAGATGCTGGCCAAGGACCGGGTCGCCGGGCTGCTCGACCCCGTCAACCTGCGCCGCGGACTGCCTGACCTCGAGCGTCTACCGGCACCGGACGACACCGGTGGTCGAGGCCGCCGTGACGACGATGGACCGGCCCGGCCCGGCCCGAGGACCTGTGACGCGGATGCTGTGGCTACCACTTCGGCTCACCAGAGGTCAGTTCAAGACCCTCTCGTGGTCTTCCAGCAGGGAGGCGCACCGCCTCTGACCTGCGCGTGCGTGTGTGGGCGATACAGGACTTGAACCTGTGACCTCTTCCGTGTCAGGGAAGCGCGCTACCAGACTGCGCCAATCGCCCTAGCGTGTGGAGTTGTCCTGCTGCATGGGAGGCCGGGGCGGGAATCGAACCCGCGTACAGGGCTTTGCAGGCCCTTGCCTAAGCCACTCGGCCACCCGGCCATGTCTGAGCGCCGAGGCACTCCTCGAGCGGACGACGGGATTCGAACCCGCGACCCCAACCTTGGCAAGGTTGTGCTCTACCAACTGAGCCACGTCCGCATGTCGGTCCGGACCCGGAGGTCCTTGCGACGTGGTGAACCCTAGCAGAACCGACGCGGTCGGCTCAGGTCTCGGGCTCGGCCCAGAGCAGCAGCGCGAGCTCGGCGTCGACGTCGACGTGGTCGGCCTCGGCGCCGGTCGGGACGGCGGCGTAGGTGCGGCCGAGGAACTCGGCGAGCTCGCCGAGCGGCACCTCGAACAGCGCCCGGCCGGAGGGGGAGGACAGCGAGAGGCAGACGACGGAGCTGCCGGCCGTCGACGACGGCCAGACCTGCACGTCGCCCTCACCGGCCGGCGCCGAGACGCCGTCGGTGAGCAGCTGGCGGGCGAACGTCCACTGGACGACGTCGCCGGACGACGGGGTGCCGGTGTGGAACGACACCCGGACCGCGTAGGGGTCGGCGGTGTCGTACTCGAGGTCGGCGAGGACCGGGAGCGAGGCGGCGCCGGGCACGACCAGGCGCAGGTGCAGCTCCGAGCTGACCGAGGTCGGGCGGGTGCTCATGGTCCGGGCCTCCTCCGTGGGCGGCCCTCGATGGCCTCCCGCTGCGTGCTACCAGAGTCCCCTGCACCACGGCGCTCGAACCTCGTACGAACGGCCGGTCCTGCGAGGTTCACCCGTTCGGCGGACAAGTCGGGCCGACGTGCGACCGAGGAGGCGGCCCCGAAGGTAGGTTCAGCGTGACCGGCGCCTCCCATCCGCCTGGCTCCGGGCGGCGAACGGAAGGCGTGAGGACCTCGACGATGACGTTGCCCAGAGGGGCGGCCGCCGGCAGTGAGCCGCCACCGGACCGCGCTGCCCCGGTCGCGTCGTACGCCGAGCACGACGACCGGACGCTCGTCAGCCTGGTGTGCGGCTCACGACGCGGCGGCCCTCGAGGCGCTCTACGGCCGCTACGGCCGCGCCTGCTACGCGCTCGCCCGGCGCATCCTCACCGACGAGCAGCTCGCGCAGGACGTCGTGCAGGAGGTCTTCCTCGCCGTGTGGCGCGACGCGAGCCGCTTCGACGCCTCGCGCGGCGGCTTCTCCACCTGGCTGCTGAGCATGACCCACCACAAGGCGGTCGACAGCGTCCGCCGGGAGGAGAACCTCCGCAAGCGCCGCACGTCCGCCGACGTCCTCGAGACGACCGAGTCCGAGGCGCCGAAGGTCGACGAGGCGGTGTGGTCGCTCGTGCGGCGCGAGCGGGTGCGCGAGGCGCTCAAGGGTCTGCCGGACCCGCAGCGCGAGGCGCTGGCGCTGGCCTACTTCGGCGGCTACACCCAGCGCGAGATCGCCGGGCTGACGGCCACGCCGCTCGGCACCGTCAAGACGCGCATGCTCGCCGGGATGCGGCGCATGAAGGAGTCCCTGGAGGGGCTGTCGAACGCCGCCGGCGGCCTCGAGCCCGGCGGCTGGACCACCGACCCGAGGGGCACGACGTGACCGGCCCCCACGACCACGCGCGCTTCGAGGAGCTGGCCGTCGGCCACGCCCTCTCGGCGCTCGAGCCGGCCGAGGAGCAGGCCTTCGCTGCAGCACCTCGCGTCCTGCGCCGCCTGCGAGCGCGACGTGCAGGAGCACCAGGAGACGCTCTCGCTGCTGGCGCTGTCGGCCGACCCGGTCGAGCCGCCGCCGTCGGTGCTCGAGGGCATCCGGGCCGGCATGGCCGCCGACGCCGGGGCGGTGCCCGCGGCCCCGCCGGCACCGACCCGTCCGCCGCCGGTCGCCTCGCTCGAGCAGGCGCGGTCGCGCCGGGCGGCCCGTGCGAGCCGGTCGGTGCAGTGGGTGGGCGTCGCCGCGGCCGCAGCCCTGGTGCTGTCGCTCGGCGTCTGGAACGTGTCGCTGCGCAGCGACCGCGACGCCTCGGAGCAGTACGGCGACCGCCTGGCCGCCGCCGTGCGCGATCTCGCCGAGCCCGACAGCACGAAGGTGCCGCTGGCGGCCGAGGACGGTGACGTCGTCGCCGTCGCGGTCGTCCAGGACGCCGGCGTCAGCCTGGTCGTCGACGGCCTGGAGGAGAACAGCAGCGGAACGACGTACGTCCTGTGGGCGCAAGACGCCTCCGGGAGCGTGCAACCCGTGGGAGCCTTCGACGTCGAGCAGGAGCAGGTCGACGTGGTCGAGGGCCTGCAGGTCGAGGGGGGCGTGGAGTCGGTGACGGCGTACCTGGTGTCGAACGAGCCGGGCGACGAGGCGCCGCCCACCCCTGCCGGTCCTGTCCTCGCCAGCGGCGAGGCCTGAGCACGTCGTGGACACCGAGCGCCTGCCCGTGGCACCGCAGCACGACCAGGCGCTCGTCCCCGAGCAGCCGACGCCGCCCACGATCGGTGACCGCCGCAGCCCCACGGGCTGGCGGGCAGTGCTGCGGCGCACGCCGGGCGGCGCGCTGCTCCTCAAGGCCATGGTCTTCACCCTCGGCCTGGCCTTCGTGGTGCTCGGCTGCGTGCTCATCGTCGCGCCGGGGCCGCTCACGATCCCGCCGATCCTGCTCGGCCTGTGGATCTGGTCGACGGAGTTCGACTGGGCCGACCGCCAGCTCGACCGTGCCAAGGCCAGCGCCCGCGTCGCCTGGGAGGACGCCAAGCGCCGGCCGGTCGTCTCCGCCGTCGTCACCGGTGGCGGACTCGTCGGCCTGGGCGTCGGCATCTGGCTCGTCGGGCGCTACGAGCTGGTGGCGCGGGCCCGCGAGGTCGTCGGCGTCTGAGGTAGTGTCGCCGCCGCGCGAGAGCGCACCGCGGACGTATAGCTCAGTTGGTTAGAGCGCACGCTTCACACGCGTGAGGTCGCAGGTTCGAGTCCTGCTACGTCCACCCCGAGCGTGGCGGTCAGCGGCTGGACGTGAGAACGCCTGACGGCGGCGCGCCCGCGGTCTACCTTCGGCGGTCAGCCGCCACAGCGGCGGTCATGTGACTGGGGGGTCAGCATGAAGATCAGCGCACTCCTGATGGTGCCTGCGACGGTGCTCGCGGTCGGGGCGATGTCGGGGACCGCGGCAGCGCACCCGGTCGGGACACCGGGGACGCCGAGCTGCTTCGGCGAGCGGATCAGCCATGGCTCGAGCGTGCACGCGAAGGATGATGTCCCCGACAACGGTGGGACGCCGAAGGAGCGGGCCGCTGGCCTGCAGGCGCTGGTCGACGCAGGTTTCCCGCCGGCAGTCGCGCTGTTCGGTCCTACGGTGTCGGTCCAGGAGATGATCGAGTTCGTCCAGGCCAACTGCTCGGACGACCCGATCGTGCCGCCGGAGGGCTAGCAGCTCCGTCGCTCAGCGCCCCGCTCCGTCGGTGCCGCGTCGAGGGGCCGGGCGCTGAGCGTGCTCCACAGGGGTCGAGCGGCCCGGACCCGGCCCGCGGACATGCTCGCCAGGTCGGACGTCTCCACAGTGGATCGTCCGATCGATGTCTCCCGAGCTCCATGTCGCCACTCCTTCGCCACCGCTGGTCGCACGGCCGCAGCGGCAGGACAGCAGAGGTGCGACCGATGGTTGCGCGCGGTCAGGCCGCCCAGTGCCGCGGACGCCGCAGCGCGTCGGGGACGGTCGTCGTGCCGTCCCCGACGGCTGCGTCCACCTGCGGCTGGGTGAGGAAGAGCGCGGCCGCCAGCTGGGCGCCGCGGACGTCGGCCGCACGGAGGTCGGCGCCGAGCAGGTCGGTGTCGGTCAGGTCGGCGCCGCGCAGGTCGGCACCGATGAGGTACGCCCCGCGCAGGCTCGCGCCGCGCAGCGGCGTGCGGCGCAGGTCTCGACCGACGAGGTCGGCGCCGCGGCGGTCGCGCGTCCGGTGCCCCGCGCGTACCGCTGCGCTGACGCGGTCGAGCAGCGGACCGACGTCGCGCCGATGCGCTGCGGCATCGAGTGCCATGAGCGCCGCCGCCGGTCCGGCGACCTGCTGGTGCGTGGCGTGCTCGAGTGCCTCGACCTCGTCGCGCAGCGGTCCGGCGTCGAGGCGCTGGCGCGCCTCGGCGAGGTACCACCGCAGCTCCTGCAGCCGGCGGACCACCGGGAAGACGGCGAAGACCTCGGCGGCGGCCGCCGGTGAGTCGCGCCAGGAGCGGTCCGGCAGGAGCACCTGCACCACCTGCTGCCCGGCGCCGAAGCAGTCGAAGACCGCGCAGCCCGGCATGCCCACGTCGCGCAGCCGCTCGTGGACGCTGCAGCCGAGGTCGACGGCGAGCTTCGGGCACGGGACGCCCGCCGGCTTGTCGATCGCGAAGTCGGCGGAGGCGGCGAACGCCGGCGCCACGCAGCACAGCGCCTCGCAGCGGCTGCAGTCGGCCCGCAGCCCGTGCCGCAGGTCGGTCAGCGGCAGCGACGGCCGGTCACCGTCCTCGGGCACGGAACGACCCTAGGTCGGCACGCCGACCGGCGCCCCGGGGGACGGTCCGTCCGCACGCCCCGATCGTCGCCTGCCTCAGACCACGAGGTCGAGCGAGGACCCGGCCGCCGGCCGAAGGGCAGCGCCGTCGGTCACCTCGGCGTACGCCTCCGCCAGGCGCACGACGGCGGCGTCGAGGACGCCCGGCTCGGCGACGTACGGCAGTCGCAGTCGGTCGTCGTGCGCGGTGCCGGTGCCGAACCGGGGCCCCGCGGCCAGGCGCAGCCCGTGCCGCTCGGCGACGGCCGCCAGCGCCGACGACGAGCCGCGCGGCAGGCCGCACCACAGGACGAGCCCGCCCGCCGGCACGGGCACCTGCCACGACGGCAGCTCGCGCCGCAGCGCCTCGACGAGCGCCGCCCGCGACGACCGCAGCCGCTCGCGCCGGTGCTGCGCGAGGTCGTCGAGGTCGTCGAGCAGCCGGCACGCAGCCAGCTGCTCGACCACCGGCAGCCCGAGGTGGGCGTGCGACAGCGCCACCGCGCACCGCCGGACGAGCTCGGGCTCGGCCCGCAGCCACCCGATGCGCAGCCCGCCCCACACCGTCTTGCTGAGCGAGCCGACGGTGACGGCCAGCCCCGGCGGCAGCAGCGCCGCGAGCGGCGGCCCGGGGGAGGCGTCGAGCCCGAGGTCGACGAGCGTCTCGTCGACGACGGTGGTGACGCCGCACTGCTCCAGCCCGACCGTGAGGCGGCGTCGCTGCTCGTCGTCGAGCAGCAGCCCCGTCGGGTTCGAGAACTCCGGCACGAGGTACGCCGCCCGCGCCGCCGACTCGCGGGCCGCCCGGTGCACGTCGCGGGCCACCGCCTCGGGTGCCTGCGGCGACACGCGCACGGGCACGACGCGCGCGCCCAGCGCGCGCACGGCGTCGTGGACGTGCGGGTAGCCCGGGTCCTCGACGAGCACCCGGTCCCCGGGCCCGACGAGCACCGACAGCGCCAACGACGTCGCGTGCAGCGCCCCGGCCGTGACGAGCACCTGGTCCGGCCGTGTCGGCAGCCCTCGCCGGGTGAAGCGGTCGGCGATGCGCGACCGCAGCTCGGCCAGGCCGTACGGCTCGTAGCCGTTGCCCGGCAGCAGCCGCGGCAGGTCGGCGAGCGCGGACGCGTACGCGGTGCTCACCGCCGGGAGGGCGGACGGCGCGGCGTGCGCCAGGTCGAGCACGCCCGGGACGTCCCCGGCCGGCAGCCAGGCGCCGAGCTCGGGCCCGGCCGGCAGCCGCGTCCACGTGCCGGAGCCCTGCACGGCCGAGGCCCAGCCCTGCTCGCGCAGCCGGGCGTAGGCCGCGCTCACGGTCGCCCTGCTGACGTGCAGCGCCAGCGCGAGCTCGCGCTCCGGGGGCAGGCGGCAGCCGACGGGCAGGCGGCCGTCGGTGACGAGCAGGCGCAGGCGGTCGGCGAGGGCGGCGTACAGCGGCGGGCGGTCGTCAGCGACCCGACCGACGAGGGTGCTCAGGGCAGCGGCGGAGGTCGTCGACACGTCGACAGCCAATCACGGCGATTGGCCTGGGTCTGCCAGGCCAATCAGGGTCGAGGATCGGACGCATGACCGCGACGACCGACCGACCCGCTCACGGCCCGGCGCACCGGCGGCCGGTGGCCGCGCCGCCTGCTGCAGCTGTACGTGGGCCTGGCGGCGTACGGGCTGTCGATCGCCCTGCTCGCGCGGTCCGACCTCGGGCTCATGCCCTGGAGCGTGCTCGACCAGGGGATCTCGCGCAGCACGGGCATCACGCTCGGCACCGCGTCGGTGCTCGTCGGGGTGCTCGTCCTGCTGGCCTGGGTGCCGCTGCGCCAGTGGCCGGGGCTGGGGACCGTGAGCAACGTGCTCGTCATCGGGCTGGCCCTCGACGTGTCGCTCGCCGTGCTGCCGGACGCGTCGTCGTGGCCGGTGCGGGGCCTGCTGGTCGTCGCGGGCGTGGTGCTCAACGCGGTCGCGACGGCGGCGTACATCGGCGTGCGCCTCGGTCCCGGACCGCGCGACGGGCTCATGACCGGGCTCGTGCGCCGGACGGGCGGGTCGGTGCGCCTCGTCCGCACGGGCATCGAGGTCGTGGTCGTCGTGGTGGGCGTCCTGCTCGGCGGGACGCTCGGTCCGGCGACGGTGGTGTACGCCCTGGCGATCGGGCCGCTCGTGCAGCCGCTGCTGCCGTGGCTGACCGTCGCCCCGGCGCGCGGGAACACCGGGGGGACGACGGGGTTGCACCCAGGCACCCGTCCCTGACCGAAGGAGCCGCCATGCCCACCCGTACCGCCCGCACCGCTTGGAACGGCACGCTCGAGGCCGGCTCCGGCCAGGTCGAGCTGTCGAGCAGCAAGGTCGGCACCTACGAGGTGTCGTTCCCCAAGCGCGCGGCCGACGAGGCCGGTGGCACGACCAGCCCCGAGGAGCTCATCGCGGCCGCGCACAGCGCGTGCTTCGCCATGCAGCTCTCGGCCAACATCGCCGAGGCCGGCGGCACCCCGCAGAGCCTCGAGGTCACCGCCGACGTCTCCCTCGGCCCGGACGAGGCCGCCGGCGGCTTCAAGCTCACCGGCATCGCGCTCAAGGTCGTCGGCGAGGTCGAGGGCCTCGACGAGGCCGGCTTCCAGAAGGCCGCCGACGCCGCCAAGGCCGGCTGCCCGGTCAGCAAGGCGCTCGCCGCCGTCGACATCACGCTCGACGCGTCGCTGGCGTAGACCCGCGCTCGTCCGAGGGGCCGCTCCGCACGTCGGGGCGGCCCCTCGCCGTGCGCGAGGCAGCCGCGCGTCCCGCACTAGGCTCGTCCCGCCCGAAGTCCCCCCTGTCAGGAGCCCTGCTGTGACTGCCGTGACCGCACCCGCCGCCGTCCCCGTGACCGCGGAGCAGGCCGGCACGACGGCGGGGGAGGTGCTGCGCGCGGCAGGCGTCAAGGACGCCGCGGTGGCGCGCATCGGCGGTGAGCTGCGCGACCTCGCGCACGTGGTCGGCCGAGGGCGACGAGGTCGAGGCGGTGCCGTACGCCAGCGAGGACGGCCGGGCCGTCCTGCGCCACAGCGCCGCCCACGTGCTCGCGCAAGCGGTGCAGGACCTGTTCCCCGGCACCCGGCTCGGCATCGGCCCGCCCGTGAAGGACGGCTTCTACTACGACTTCCTGCCCGAGCGGCCGTTCACCCCCGAGGACGTCACCGCGATCGAGAAGCGGATGGAGCAGATCGTCCGGCAGCGCCAGCGCTTCTCGCGCCGGGTCGTCAGCGAGGACGACGCCCGCGAGGAGCTCGCCGAGGAGCCGTTCAAGCTCGAGCTCATCGGGCTCAAGGGCGCGTCGTCGGACGACGACGGCTCGAGCGTCGAGGTCGGCGGCGGCGAGCTGACGATCTACGACAACCTCACCGGCGAGGAGCTGGTCTGGAAGGACCTCTGCCGCGGCCCGCACCTGCCGACCACCCGCGACATCCCGGCCTTCAAGCTCATGCGCACCGCGGCGGCGTACTGGCGCGGCGACCAGAAGAACCAGCAGCTGCAGCGCATCTACGGCACCGCGTGGGAGAGCCGCGACGCCCTGAAGGCCCACCTGACGATGCTCGAGGAGGCCGAGAAGCGCGACCACCGCAAGCTCGGCACCGAGCTCGACCTGTTCTCGTTCCCCGACGAGATCGGCTCGGGGCTCGCGGTCTTCCACCCCAAGGGCGGGATCGTGCGCATGGCGATGGAGGAGTACTCGCGCCGGCGCCACGTCGAGGAGGGCTACGAGTTCGTCAACACGCCCCACATCACCAAGGGGTCGCTGTTCGAGACCTCCGGCCACCTCGACTGGTACGCCGACGGCATGTACCCGCCCATGCAGCTCGACGCCGTGGGCGACAAGCCGGGCCAGGACTACTACCTCAAGCCGATGAACTGCCCGATGCACAACCTCGTCTTCGCGGCGCGGGGGCGGTCGTACCGCGAGCTGCCGCTGCGGCTGTTCGAGTTCGGGACGGTCTACCGCTACGAGAAGTCGGGCGTCATCCACGGGCTCACCCGCGCCCGCGGCTTCACGCAGGACGACGCGCACATCTACTGCACCCGCGAGCAGATGGCCGACGAGCTCGGCAAGCTGCTCACCTTCGTGCTCGGGCTGCTGCGCGACTACGGCCTCGAGGACTTCTACCTCGAGCTGTCGACCCGCGACCCGGAGAAGTCGGTCGGCACCGACGACGCCTGGGAGGAGGCCACCGCGGCGCTGCAGTCGGTCGCGGACGCGTCCGGCCTCGAGCTCGTCCCCGACCCGGGCGGCGCGGCGTTCTACGGCCCGAAGATCTCCGTGCAGGCGCGCGACGCGATCGGCCGCACCTGGCAGATGTCGACGATCCAGGTCGACTTCAACCTGCCCGAGCGCTTCGAGCTCGAGTACACCGCCGCCGACGGCACCCGGCAGCGTCCGGTCATGCTGCACCGCGCGCTGTTCGGCTCGATCGAGCGCTTCTTCGCCGTCCTGCTCGAGCACTACGCCGGCGCGTTCCCGGCCTGGCTGGCGCCCGTGCAGGTCGTCGGCATCCCGGTGCACGCCGACTACGAGGGCTACCTGCTCGACGTCGCGAAGCAGCTCAGGGCGCACGGCATCCGGGTGGAGGTCGACACGTCCGACGACCGCATGCAGAAGAAGATCCGCACCGCCCAGCGGTCGAAGGTGCCGTTCATGCTCATCGCCGGCGAGGACGACGTCACCAAGGGCGCGGTGTCGTTCCGCTACCGCGACGGGACGCAGGAGAACGGCGTGCCCGTCGACGAGGCCGTCGCGCAGGTGGTCGCCGCCGTGGAGTCGCGCGCGTGAGCCTGCCGGAGCCGCAGGAGGGCGTCGGGGTCCAGGACGCGTTCGCCCGGCTCTACACGCCCCACCGGATGGCCTACATCAAGGGCGAGGGCAAGAGCGACGGGTGCCCGTTCTGCTCGATCCCGTCGCTGTCGGACGAGGACGGCCTGGTCGTCGCGCGCGGCGAGCTGTCGTACGCCGTGCTGAACCTCTACCCGTACAACTCGGGCCACCTGATGCTCGTGCCGTTCCGCCACGTCGCGTCGTACGACGAGCTGACGCCGCAGGAGGCGGCCGAGGTCGGCGCGCTGACGCAGCACGCGCTGCGGGCGCTGCGCCACGCGACGGGCGCGCAGGGCTTCAACGTCGGCATGAACCTCGGCGTGGTCGGCGGCGCCGGCATCGCCGCGCACCTGCACCAGCACGTCGTCCCGCGCTGGGGCGGCGACACGAACTTCATGCCGGTCGTCGGCCACACCCGCGTGCTGCCGCAGCTGCTGCCCGACACGCGCGCCCTGCTCGCCCAGGCCTGGTCCGAGGTCTGAGCCCGCCTGTGCGACCGGGTCAGACCCGCGCCGGCTCGAAGCCCAGCGCTCGGCGGGTGAAGCTGCCGGTGCCGTGCGAGACCCCGCGCAGGGCGGTGGCGTACGTCAGCAGCTCGACCTCCGGCAGCGCGGCGCGCACGATGCTGCGCTCGTCGTCGTCCGGGCACGGGTCGTTGCCGGTGACGCGCGCCCGGCGTCCCGACAGGTCGCTCATCACCGAGCCGACGAACGCCGTCGGCACCGTCACGGCGATCTCGCACCACGGCTCGAGCGCGACCGTGCCGCCGGCGGCGACCGCCTCGCGCAGCGCGAGCGCCCCGGCCGACTGGAACGCCGCGTCGGACGAGTCGACCGAGTGGGCCTTGCCGTCGACGAGCACGACGTCGAGGTCGACGAGCGGCCCGGAGCCGTCGACGCCGTTCGCGGCCTGCGCGCGGACGCCCTTCTCGACGCTGCCGTGGTAGACGCCCGGCACCGAGCCGCCGACGACCCGCTGGCTGAAGACGATGCCCGACCCCGGCTCGCCGGGGGAGACCTCGAGCACGACGACGGCGTACTGCCCGTGGCCGCCCGACTGCTTGACGTGCCGACCGGTGACGGTGACCGACTTCGGCGAGCGTCGCCTGCCCCGGCACCTGCACCTCCGGCGTCGAGATCGACAGCCCGTGCCGGACGCGCAGCCGGTCGAGCACGACGTCGGCGTGCGCCGTCCCCATGCACCACAGCAGCTGCTGGCCGGTGTCGACACGGCGCTCGAGGCGCAGCGTCGGGTCCTCGGCGACCAGGCGCGACAGCGCCGAGCCGAGCCGCTCCTCGTCGGAGCGGGAGTCGGCCTGCACGGCCACCGGCAGCTGCGGCTCCGGCAGGTCCCACGGCGCGACGAGCAGCGGGTCCTCGCGGCTCGACAGCGTGTCGCCGGTCTCGGCGGAGGTCAGCCGCGCGACCGCGACGAGGTCGCCGGCCGGGCCCTGACGCGACCGTCCGCAGCGTGCTGCCCGAGCGGCGAGCTGAGCGCGCCGACCCGCTCGTCGACGTCGTGGTCGGGGTGGTCGGGACGGTGCCAGCTGCCGCTGTCGCCGTGGCCGGAGACGTGCACCGGCACGTCGGGCCGCAGCGTCCCGGAGAAGACGCGGACGTACGACACGCGCCCGAGGTAGGGGTCGGTCGTCGTCTTGACCACCTCGGCGGCGAGCGGCCCGTCGGGGTCGCACGCCAGCGGCGCGACGGGGGAGCCGTCGGGACGGGTCACCGCGGGCAGCGGGTGCTCGAGCGGCGACGGGAAGCCCTGCACGAGCAGGTCGAGCAGCTCCTGGACGCCGACGCCCGCGAGCGGCGCGACGGCGAGCGCCGGGTGGAAGTGCCCTCGGGCGACGGCCTTCTCGAGGTCGGTGGTGAGCGTCTTCATGTCGAGCTCGTCGCCGGCGAGGTAGCGGTCGAGCAGCGTCTCGTCCTCGCTCTCGGCGATGACGGCCTCGAGCAGGTCCGACCGCAGGCCCTCGGTGAGCGTGACGTGCTCGGGGTCGGCGGCCCGCTCGACCCGGCTGCCGCTCGAGTGGTCGACGACGCGGGCGTCGAGCAGCGTGATCAGGCCGGCGACGCTGCCGTCGTCGTCGTGCATCGGCAGGTGCAGCGGCACGACCGCCTCGTCGAGCAGGCGCTGGCACAGCGCGACGGCCTCGTCGAAGTCGGCCCGCGGCTTGTCGAGCTGGCTGACGACGACCGCGCGCGGGATGCCGAGCGCGGCGCACTCGGCCCACAGCTGCGCCGTCACGGCGTCGAGGCCGCCGGCCGCCGAGACGACGAACAGCACGGCGTCGGCGGCGCGCAGGCCGGCCCGCAGCTCGCCGACGAAGTCGGGGGCGCCGGGGGTGTCGAGCAGCGTCAGCTTCACCCCGGCGTGCTCGACCTGCGCGACCCCGAGCGAGACGGAGGCGTGCAGGCGCTGCTCGACGTCGTCGCTGTCGAGCGTGGCGGTGCCGTCGTCGACGCGGCCGGCCCGGCTGATCGCGCCGGTGTGCAGCAGCAGCGCCTCGACGAGCGTCGTCTTGCCGGCGCCGCTGTGGCCGACGACGGCGACGTTGCGGACGAGGTCCGCCGGACGTGGCGCCGGTGCGGCTGCTCGCCGCCTCCGAACGGGCCTGGACGTTCTTGGGCACGCTCGTACCTCCCGGTCGCGACCCCGGCATGTCCGGGCGTCACAGCCTGCCGTCGAGAGCCCGGCCGGACAAGGCCGCCGCGCCACCGGCCTGGGAGGAGGGGGTCGCGCCACTAGCGTGGAGCCGACCCACCCCCGGACGGACGGACCCCGATGCTCAGCCTGCGCGTGCGACCGCTGCTCGCCCGCGTGGTCGACCCGGTCGCGGCGGCGCTGCTGCGCGCGGGGGTGTCGCCGGACGCCATCACGGTGCTGGGCACGGTCGGCGTCACCGCCGGCGCGCTCGGGCTGTTCCCCCGCGGGCAGCTGTTCGTCGGGACGCTCGTCGTCACCGCGTTCGTGCTCACCGACATGCTCGACGGCGCGATGGCCCGCCGCATCGAGCGCCGCAGCGTCTTCGGCGCCTGGCTCGACAGCACCTGCGACCGGCTCGCCGACGCCGCCGTCTTCAGCGGCCTGGTGCTGTGGTTCATGGGCGACGGCGACGACCGCCTGCTCGCCGGCGTCGCGCTGTTCTGCCTCGTCGCGGGCTCGCTGGTGTCGTACGCGAAGGCGCGCGCGGAGGGCCTCGGCCTGACGTGCGACGTCGGGTTCGCCGAGCGGGCCGAGCGGCTGATCATCGTGCTCGTCGGTGCCGGGCTCAGCGGGCTCGGCGTCACGTGGGCGCTGCCGGTCGCGCTGTGGGCGCTCGCCGCCGCGTCCGTCGTCACCGTGGCGCAGCGGACTGCTCGAGGTGCGCCGCCAGGCCGCAGCGGCGGTGCGGTGACGTCCCTGCTCGAACGCGTCGCCGGGCTCGTCACGGGACGCCTGTCGGACGCGGCGTACGCCGGTGGCTGGGCGGTCGTCCGGGCCCTGCCCGAGGACGTCGCGCACGCCCTGTTCCGCGCCGGCGCCGACCTCGCCTGGCGGCGCGGCGGCCGTCCGGTCGACCAGCTGGCCCGCAACCTCGCCCGCGTCGCGCCGGGGGAGGACCTGACGCGCGAGGCGCTGCGGTCGTACGCCCGCTACTGGTGCGAGGTCTTCCGCCTGCCCGTCACGTCGCGCGAGCGCGTCGTCAGCGGGATGGCCACGGTGGGGGAGCCGCGGCTGCGCGAGAGCATCGCCGCCGGCCGCGGGACGATCATGGCGCTGCCGCACAGCGGCAACTGGGACCACGCCGGCGCCTGGTGCGGCGCGACCGGCGTGCCGTTCACGACGGTCGCCGAGCGGCTGCGGCCCGAGTCGCTCTACGACCGGTTCGTCGCGTTCCGCGAGTCGCTCGGCATGGAGGTGCTGCCGCTGACCGGTGGTGCGCGGCCGCCGTACGACGTGCTCGTCGAGCGGCTCGAGGCCGGCGGGACGCTGTGCCTGCTCGCCGACCGCGACCTGTCGGCGCGCGGGGTCGACGTCGACTTCTTCGGCGAGACCGCCCGCATGCCGGCCGGTCCCGCGTCGCTGGCGCTGCGCACGGGCGCGACGCTGCTGCCGGTGACGCTGTCGTTCCGGCCGGACGGCTGGCAGGTCGTCTGGCACCCGGCGGTGCCGCACACCGACGTCGCCACCATGACGCAGGGCATGGCCGACGCGTTCGCCGCCGGCATCGCCGAGCACCCCGCCGACTGGCACATGCTGCAGCGCCTGTGGCTGGACGACCTCGCCGCGGACGACCCGCGCCGGGCGCGCGCATGAGGCTCGCATGAGGGTCGGCATCGCCTGCCCGTACTCGTGGGACGTGCCCGGCGGCGTGCAGGCCCACGTCCGCGACCTCGCCGACCACCTCATCGCGCTCGGCCACGACGTGTCGGTGCTGACGCCGGTCGACGACCCCGACGAGGCCGACCTGCCGCCGTACGTCGTGCCCGCCGGCCGCGCCGTTGGGAGGCCGACCGCGGGCCGCAGGAGCTCGCCTACGACTTCTGGTGGCACCTCAACCTCGGCACGGTGATCACGTCCGAGTGGGGGACGCCGAAGATGGTCGAGGACGGCCTCGTCGGCGAGCTGCTGCTCGGCAACCAGTACGGCCACCGGCTGCACGTGTTCGACCTCGAGTCGCGCAAGCACGTGCAGGAGCTCGACCTCGGCGCCGAGCACCAGATGGTGCTCGAGCTGCGCCCGGCGCACGACCCGGCCAAGGGCTACGGCTTCGTCGGCGTCGTCACCTCGACCGCGGACCTGTCCGCGAGCGTCTGGCTGTGGCGCCGCGCCGAGGACGGGACGGTGTCGGCCGAGAAGGTGATCACGATCCCCGCCGAGCCCGCGCCCGCCGAGGAGCTGCCGCCGATCCTGCAGCCGTTCGGCGCGGTCCCGCCGCTGATCACCGACATCGCGCTGTCCGTCGACGACCGCTCCCTGCTCGTGTCGTGCTGGGGGACGGGGGAGCTCAAGCGCTTCGACGTGACCGACCCGCGCGCGCCGCGCGAGACCGGCTCGGTGCGGCTGGGCGGGATCCACGCGCGGACGCCGCACCCCGCCGCCGGCGCGCGTCAACGGCGGGCCGCAGATGGTCGAGATCTCGCGCGACGGCCGGCGCGTCTTCCTGACCAACTCGCTCTACGCGGCGTGGGACGCCCAGTTCTACCCCGAGGGCATCGACGGCTGGCTCGTCAAGCTCGACGCGCCGGAGGACGGCTCGCTCGTGCTCGACCCGGACGTGTTCGTCGAGTTCAGCGGCGAGCGGCCGCACCAGGTCCGCCTCCAGGGCGGTGACGCCTCCTCCGACTCCTACTGCTTCCCGGACCGCTGATGGACTCGCTGTGGCCGTGGGTGCTGGTCGCGCTGCTCGGGGCGTACCACGGCCTCAACCCGGCGATGGGCTGGCTCTTCGCGGTCGCCCTCGGGATGCAGGAGGGGGACCGGCGCGCGGTGCTGCGGGCGCTGCCGCCGATCGCCGTCGGCCACGAGGCGTCGATCGTGCTCGCCGCGGCGCTGGTGCTCGGGCTCGGCCTGCTCGCCGACACCGCGGCGCTGCACATGGGCGCCGGGATCGCGCTGTTCGTGTTCGGGATCTTCCGCTTCGTCAAGCCGCGCGCGCACTTCCGCTGGGTCAAGGCGCGGGTGTCGCGCGGCGAGCTGGCGTGGTGGTCGTTCCTGATGTCGACCGCCCACGGCGCGGGGCTGATGGTCGCGCCGGTGCTGATCGGCGCCGGCGCCGGGACGGCCGAGGCGCAGGACCACGCGATCGCCGCCGCCCAGGAGCAGGGGCTGTCGCTGCTGGGCAGCGGTGTGGCGGTCGTGCTGCACGTCGGCGCGATGCTCGCCGTGATGGGCCTCCTGGCCGTGCTGGTCTACGACCGCTGGGGCCTGAGCGTGCTGCGCAAGGGGTGGGTGAACCTCGACGCGGTGTGGGCCGGCGCCTTCGTGCTGGCGGGGGTGATCACCTTCTTCACCTAGCCCGACGCGTTGCTACGCTTGCGGCCTCCCAGGGCGATTAGCTCAGCTGGGAGAGCGCCTGCTCGACAAGCAGGAGGTCACTGGTTCGAGCCCAGTATCGCCCATCAAAAGCCCCGCATTTGCGGGCCTTTTGTGTCTGTGGTTCGAGACCAGTTCGATCCGCCCCCTCATCCGGGGGAGCTCGGCTGGTCCGTCCTCCGTGGCTTGCGTGGCATGCCCGGGAATCTACTCGCGAACACAGATCGATGGTGTGGCACGTTCCCTGTTCCGGCCGCGCGCTCCTGCGTTTCATGGGACGATGTTGACCCGCTCCCCGCCGGGCTCCACGTACTGCTTGACCCAGAGCGCGGTCTGCCGCCGCTCGGCCCGAGGAATCGTCTGACGACGGTGCTCAGGGTGTTCGAGCGGGAGTCGGGCCGCCGCTGCTGCGCTCGACCGCTCGCGCCACATCGACGCGGGAGGATGCACCGAGCTTGGCGAAGATGTTGCGAAGGTGTGTCTCGACGGTCTTCTCGCTCAGGAACAGCTCGCCGGCGACCTCTTTGTTGGTCTTGCGGGCGGTGACGAGGACCGCCACCTCGCGCTCGCGCCGTGAGAGCGACTCGAGCCCGCTGCCGGCCGCGCCGGACGGTCCGCGCGGCTCGGCCCGGGCCCCGAGCTGTCGCATCTGACGACGCGCTTCGCCGCGGTCGCGTAGCGCGCCGTACTCGTCGAGTTCGTGTTCGGCGCGACGGAGCAGCTCGACCGCGCGGTCGCGCTCGCCCGCCGCCACGAGCGCCGTCCCAGCCAGTACGCGCGAGCGCGCCGCCTCCACGGGCGCGCCGGCGGCGTCTGCCCGGGCGGCGGAGGCGAGCGCCAGCACGCCGGCGGCGCCCGCGTCCCGGCCGGCGAGCAGCACGTTTGCGCGGGCGCGCTGAGCCACGGCCGAGGCCAGCGGCAACCGCAGCGCGGCGGCGGTGCGCTCGGCCGCCTCAGCGCTGGCGGCCGCCTGGTCGAGGCGACCGCCGTCGAGCTCCACGCGCGTCAGCGCATCGATGTAGCTCACTCTCCAGGTGGGCGGGATCAGGGGCAACTGCCACCCGCCGGCTATCGCCACGAGATCCTCGGTCTCGGCAGCCGAGTCGCCGAGCTCGCGCAGCGTGAGCGCGAGGCGCGCGGCGGCCATCGCGGCCAGATGCCCGCCCTCGACGCCGGCGACGCAGGCGACGCTCCGCTCTCCCGCGTGCCGGGCGCGGTCGAGGTCGCCGGCTGACATCGCGATCTGCGCGGTTGCGGTGAGCACTCCGCTGGTGATGTAGTCGTTGGCGGCGACCTCCGCCGCTTCGATCGCGTCCTCCTGCAGCGCGGTGGCCGCGGGGAGGTCCCCTCGGACCGCCGTGCTCAGGGCTTGCGCACTGAGGATCAGGGCAGTGAACTGCCCTTGACCGGTGGCGCCCGCGATGCGGACTCCGCGAGCGGCATGGCGGATCGAGTCGTCGAAGCGCTCAATGAGGTATTCAGCCCACGTGAGCCGGCTGACGGCGTCGAGGTGCAACGCGAGCACGTCGTCGGGAAGCTCGTCGACGCGCGCCGCCGCCTCGTCCGCGTTTGAGCGCGCTTCGGCGACCAGTCCGGTGTTCGCGCAGCCGTGGGCGAGCACCGCCGCCGCCGTTCCGATCAGCGCAGGCTCTTCGAGGGCGCGAGCGGCAGTGAGTCCACGTCTGGCCATGTTGCACATGCGCTCGACCTCGCCGGTGAAGAACGACCCGGTCGAAAGGGCCAGCAGGACGGCCACGGTCTCGGGCGCGCCTTGGTCGGGAAGCGCCTCCAGTGCCGCGACGAGCCGTCGCTGCGCGGGCTCGTGCTGTCCGAGGAAGTGCTCGCACGCGGCGCACGCGGACATGAGCCTGACGCGCAGGGCGACGTCGTCGCCGGGTACGAGGTCGATCGCCTCGAGCAGCGTGGCCGAGCAGCGTGCGAGGTCGCCGGTGGACTGCTGCGCCTGCGCGAGCTTCATCAGCGTCTCCAGGCGCGCGGGCCGGTCCTCCTCGGGCATCAGCCGAAGCGCGGCCGCGTACCAGCGCGCGGCGCCTGCGGGCGCCCTCGGGGCGTTGGCGTCGCCCGCCTCGCGCAACAGCTCGATCGCGGCGCGCTCGCCGCGGACTCCGGATTGCTCGACGTGATGGGCGCGCGCCGCCGCCGACGCCCCCTGGGCGGCCAGGGCCTGCGCGGCCCGAGCATGGGCGGTGAGTCGCCACCCGGCCTTCGTCGTCTCATGCACCGCGCGGCGCACGAGCGGATGCCGGAAGGCGAACCGCCGCGGCACGTCGGTGGGGTGCAGCAGGCGGGCGTCGAGCAGCTCGTCGAGCGCCGCGACCCCGGTCTGCGGCGACAATTCGGCGATCGCATACGCGAGCTCGGGCTCGAACGGATCGCCGGCGATCGACGCGGAGGTCAACAACAGGCGCGCATCGGCGGTCAGCGTCTCGAGCTCCTCCACTAGCGCCGCTGCGACCGTGCGCGGAACGCCGGCGTCCAGCGCCAGGCGATCTCCGGTCGAGCTGTGCGATGGGAGCGCTGAGGCGTGCGCCAGCTGCAACGTGTAGAACGGGTTGCCGCCGCTTTGCGCGTAGATCGCGGCGCGCTGCGTCGCATCCAGGTGCTCGCCGGCCAGCGTCGAGCACTCGGCCTCGCTCAGCGGGCCGAGGTCGATGATCGTGACGGCGGGTGCCGCGAGCGCCGCGCCGAGCTTCGCGGGCGCCTTGCCCGAGCGATAGCCGAGGGCCAGCAGCACCCGCTCGGCGGTGCGGCGGCGCAGGAGCGCGGCCAGTACCTCGACCGACGCCGAGTCGCTCCAGTGCAGGTCGTCGAGCACCAGGACGAGCGGCTTGGCCGTCGCAATCAGATCCAGTAGCCCGCGGACGGCGCGATGAGCCCTGTGGCGTTCGTCGACCAGCCCGCCGGCCGGCCCCGTGCCGTTGCGCTTGAGCGACGGCAGCACGCCGGCCAGATCGTGCAGAAGCTGTGCGTCGAGGTCCTCGCGGGTGACGAGGTCTTGGGAGGCGACGTAGGCGTCGAGTGCGTCGACCCAGACCCCGAACGGAAGATCGCGCTCGAACTCGGCGGCCGACCCCGCGAGCACGAGGTAGCCGCGCTCCTCGGCCTGGCGTCGCAGCTCGGACGTAGCCGGGTCTTGCCGATTCCCGGTTCGCCCTCGACCGCCAGGCACGCCGCCGATGCGTGCCGCAGATCATCGAGCACGTCCCCGAGCCGTTCGAGCTCAGGCCGTCGCCCGACCGGTTGCTCGGGGCGAAACGCCACCGTGAGCCGAGCATAGCCTGCCGCGGCGCCGCCATGGAAGCTAAATGTCGGCGTGCTTGCGCATCCACTCGCCGAGCTCGCGGTGCAGGCGTCGAGAGCCTTCGAGGGCGGTCATCTGGAAGAAGCCGTGGATCATCCCCGGATAACGGTCGAGCTCGACCTGCACGCCGGCCTCGCGCAGGGCCCTTGCGTATCGTTCGCCGTCGTCGCGCAGCGGGTCACACTCCGCTGTCACGATCAGCGTCGTCGGTAGCTCGCGGACGTCGGGGTCGAAGAGCGGCGACACCCGTGGGTCGCGCCGGTCGACGCCCGGCGGCAGGTACTGATCGAAGTACCACCGTGACTTCTCGCTCGTGAATCCGTAGCCCTCGGCGAACTCCGCGTACGACGCTGAGCTCGCGGTCGCGTCGAGCATCGGGTAGATCAGCACCTGGAAGGAGGGAGGGGCGCCGGCGCGCGTGCGCTCACGGGCAACGATCGCCGCGAGATTTCCGCCCGAGCTGTCGCCCGCCACCGCAACCGGCGCCTGCGACGCGCCGCGCGCCGCAGCCCTCGGCCGTCAGCCATCGGGCGGCGGCCAGCGCGTCGTCCACGCCAGCCGGGTACGGGTGCTCCGGGGCAAGTCGGCACTCGGGCGACACGAGCAGGCACCCGCTGGCCAGCGCCAGCTCGCGCAACGGGGCGTCGTAGCCGTCACGGCCGATGACGAAGCCGCCGCCGTGCAGGAACAGCACCGGGTGCAACCGTCCTCGACGCGGCCGATAGACGCGCACCGGCAGGTCGCCGGCCGGACCGGGGATCGCGATGTCCTCGACGGAGTGCAGCTCGCTCGGCGTCCGCTGAAGAGCGAGCACAGCCGAGGTCGTCCTTGCGGACCGCATCCGCCGTCAACTCGTCCACGGGCGTCGCCGGCGCGGCCGCTAACCGATCAAGAAGTTCGCGGACCTCGGAATCGACCTCGGTCACGCGACCGACTCTACGCAGTCGGGCCCCGCACTCGGGGTCCGGGTTGAGGGACCGCCCCTGATGTCTCGCGACGCTGAGGACGCGAGGCTGCCTGCCATGCCGTTCTTCCTCCTCCACCACCGCCACGACGCTCCGCGACTGCGACGCCGTCTTCGCGGCCTGGCAGGGCTTCAAGAGCCCGCTGCGCCACCGGCTCGCCGACTCGCACCTGTCTCGCCGGCGGTCACGACGTGTGGTGGCGCGTGGAGGCGGCCGACCGGCACGCGGCGCTCGCGCTGCTGCCGCCGTACCTCTCCCCCCGGACCCGCGCGATCCCCGTGCGCCGGCGTCCAGATCCCCTGAGCGGAGGCTCCCCCATGCAGTCCGCAACGACGACGACCCAAAGGTGTACGAGCGACGCTGGAAGACGCTCGGCGTCCTCGCCCTCAGCCTGCTCATCATCGGGCTCGACAACACCGTGCTGAACGTCGCGCTGCCGACGCTGCAGACCCACTTCTCGGCATCGGGCTCCACCCTGCAGTGGATCGTCGACTCTTATCTGCTCGCCTTCGCCGGCGTCCTGCTCACGATGGGGACGCTCGGCGACCGCTTCGGCCGCAAGAAGGCCCTGCAGGCCGGGCTCGTGCTCTTCGGCGTCGTCCAGCGTGCTCGCCGCGTTCGCGCAGGATGCGACGCAGCTGATCGTGCTGCGGGCGGCGATGGGCGTCGGCGGGGCGATGATCATGCCCGCCACGCTGTCGGTGATCATCGACGTCTTCCCGCGCGAGGAGCGCGGCAAGGCGATCGGCATCTGGTCGGCCATCGCGGGCGTCGGGATCGGCCTCGGCCCGTTCGTCGGCGGCCTCCTGCTCGAGTGGTTCTCCTGGAGCTCCGTGTTCTGGCTCAACGTCCCGATCGTCGCCGTCGCGCTGATCGCCGGCTTCTTCCTGGTCCCCGAGAGCCGCGATCCGCGCCCGGGCGCGTTCGACCTCCGCGGTGCGGCGCTGTCGATCGCGACGCTCGTCACGCTCGTCTACGGCATCATCGAGGCGGGTCCGCGCGGCTGGACCGACCCGGTCGTCCTCGGCTGCTTCGCGGCCGCCGCGGTCCTCGGCGCCGCGTTCGTCATGTGGGAGCGTCGCGTCGCCTCGCCGATGCTGCCGCTCGGGTTCTTCCGCGACCCGCGCTTCACGGTCGCGTCGGTCGGCGTCGGCCTCATCTTCTTCGCGATGATGGGATCCGTCTTCGCCTTCACGCAGTTCCTCCAGTTCGCTCACGGCTTCAGCGCGCTGGAGGCGGGCGCCGCGATGCTGCCGCTCGCGCTCGGGCTCGTCATCGGCTCGGGAGCGTCGAACCGCCTGGCGCAGAGGCTCGGTCGCACCCGCGTCATCGCGGGTGGCCTGACCGGCGTCGCCGTCGTGCTGTCCACGAGCCTCGCCTGGACCCCGGAGATGGCTCCCGTGCTGCTCGGCCTCGTCACCTTCGGCCTGGCCCTGTCGATGGGCTCCGCCATGGCGCCGGCCACCGAATCGGTGATGAGCGCGGTGCCCGAGGCGAAGGCGGGAGTCGGGTCGGCCATGAGCGACGTCACGCGCCAGGTGGGCGGGGCCCTCGGCGTGGCGGTCATCGGCTCGATCATCGCGAGCGCGTACACGCGTGACATGTCGGGCGCCCCGGAGGCCGCCGGCGAGTCGATCGGCGCCGCCCACGCGATCGCCGAGCGCGTCGGAGGCCCGGCCGGCCAGGAGCTGGCCGGCACGGCGGGCCGCGCCTTCACCGACGCGCTCGGGCTCGGCCTCACGGCCGCCGCCCTGGTGTCCTTCGCCGGCGCCCTGCTGGTCCTCTGCGGCTCCCGAGCGACCGCGCGCGCGCCGCAACCGGACCGCGTCCGGCCGGTCGCGTGCAGCCGGCCACCTCCTGATCCCACCCAGCCACGCGAGCGACCGGTCAGCACCTGTCCGGTCGCTCGCGCGGGATCTCCGCGCCCGGAGCGTGCCCTCCGCTCGTGAGCTGCGACGTCGAGCCGCCCAAGCTCGACTCGGTCGGCGAGTCCACCACCACGGCGTCGTGCTCGCGAGCGACCTCGTCGACCACACTTCGGGCAGGTCCGCTTCCACCCGCGGCTGCCGACCGAGTGGGACCGCCTGCGCTTCCGCGTCCAGGTCCGCGGCCAGCTGGTCGAATTCGACATGACGCACCCAGCGACCCGATATTGCCTGGTCGAAGGCTCGGGGACCTGATCGACCATGACGGCGGGGAGCTCCGGCTCACGACTGCCGCCGCAATCCGGCGACCGGTGATGCACGAACTGCCGCGCTGCCTGAGCGTCAGCGCCGCGGCGGGCGCATTAAGGGGTGCGGCTGAGGGTCGAGCCCTGATGTGCCGTCGGCGAGCGAAGCGCACGCTTCATCCATGACGACGACCGATCACCCGCTCGAGCTGACGCGGGACCGACCTTCTTCACGCAACCTGCGCCAGGCTCGTGGCGGCGTGCTCGTCCTGGGCGGAGGATTCGCGGGAGCTTCCGTCGCTCGGGCGCTCGGCCGAGCAGGTGCGACGGTCGTCAACCCGACGACGTTCATGCTCTACACGCCGATCCTGCCCGAGGCCGCCTCGGGCACGCTCGAGCCGCGCCGTGCCGCCGTCGGCATCCGCGCCATGTGCCCGCACGCCGAGCTGCTCGTCGGTCGGGTGGGGCTAATCGCTGATCGCAGGGCCGAGCAGGATCGATCGGCATGAGCCACTGGAACCAATTCGAGGCCGATCGCGCGTTCACCGCCGCCTCGCGGGCGCGCCGAGGCGCCGCGCTGCTCGGCCGCGTGCGCCGGCCCGGACGGGCCATCTGCGGCCTGCCGGTGTACGACGAAGCGATCCACCGGCGCTCCGGTCCGCGCGGCGTTACCGAGATCTCGCTCGAGGCGATCGCCGGCACCACCGAGCCGAACCGAGCGGCGCAGTTCGACCACCACTTCCGGCCCAAGCCCCTGACCCGCGGCCGCTGGCAGCGCGTCTGGATCGCCGTCCAGCAGGGCGTCACGCTCCCGCCCGATCTCGGTCGTGCAGATCGGCGACGCCTACGCGATCCGCGACGGCCACCACCGCGTGTCGGTGGCCAAGGCGCGCGGCGCGCTGACGATCACCGCGCTGGTGGGCTAGTCACCACCCATCTGACTGGGATGGGCGCCAGGCCGGCTGCGCAGCGAGCCCAGTATCGCTCGAAAGCCCCGGCGCCGACGATCTCGCCGACCAACCTTCGCGGCGGTAAGTGGCCCGAACCCGGACTCAACGAGCAGCTGCGGCGCGACCTGCCCAACCAGCTGGGCGATCTCAGTCTCGGCGCATTGATTGCTTGGTGAGCTCGCGCAGCCGGCACAGCTCGTCGCGGGCGATTCGGACGCGCATCGTCTGCTCAGCGCGCGCGAGGCGCCGCGCGATCCGCGGACCCCAACGTGCCGTAGGTTTGTGTGAGCCGCGCCTAGCGTGAGGTCCGACCAGCGTCACTGGTTCGAGCCCAGTATCGCCCATCAAGCCTCGGGCTCTGCACAGCCCGCCAAGGCCCGGCATCACCGCCCGCTACGAGCCAAATCGCCCGGCGGTGACCAGCGGTGCAGGGGGTGCGGTTCGCCGCTCGCAGCGGTAGTCGCGCTCCCGCGACCGCGCTAGAGCCGAGGAGTGAGCCTGTCCCGCCGCCGACGAACGGGTTCTTCGTACTCCTCGCCGTCGCCTTGTTCGACGGCCTCGCCCCTTATCGCCGGCGCCGACCTAGCCGGCGGCCCCAGTCACGTGCGAACAGCAAGCGAGTGAGGCGCAGGGCCAGTTTGCCCTTGCGAGCGGTGTAGGGGTACCAGAGAATCTCCGACCTGGGGGCCAGACGGGTCGCGGTGATCGCCTGTGGGCGGCAGAACTTGCGAATCCCGTGTGCGCCGCCGAGCCGTGCGCCGACGCCGGACTCCTTCCAGCCACCTTGAGGAATCGGGAACGAGGCGACGTTCGCGAACATGTCGTTGACGTTCACCGCGCCGACCTCCAGGCGCCGCGCGATCTGCTCGCCGCGGGCGCGGTCCCGGGTCCAGACGCTGGCCGACAGCCCGTAGCTCGAGTCGTTCGCGAGCCGGATCGCCTCCTCGACGTCTTGGACCTTCATCACCGGCAGCGTCGGGCCGAACGTCTCCTCGCGCATGCAGCTCATCGAGTGGTCGACGTCCACGAGCACCGTCGGCTCGAAGAACGCTCCGGCGCTCGCACGCTTTCCGCCGACGACTGCGTGGGCGCCGTTCGCGAGTGCCTCGGCCACGTGCCGCTCGACGATGGCGACTTGCGCCTCGCTCGCCAGCGCCCCGACGTCGGCGTCGAAGCCCTTGCCGTCGGCGGGCTGGCGCAGGCCGCGCACGCGCCCGGCCACCAGCTCGACGAACTCGTCATAGACCGGCTTCTCGACGTAGACGCGCTCAACTGACGTGCACGCCTGGCCGCTGTTGAACATCCCGCCCCAGACCGCAGCGTTCGCCGCCCGCTCGAGATCCGCGTCGGCGAGCACGATCATCGCGTCCTTCCCGCCGAGCTCGAGGCTGTACGGGATCAGCCGCTCGGCAGCGCGCCGGGAGATCTTCCTCCCCGTGCGCGTCGACCCGGTGAACTGCATGAAATCGGCCTCGTCCACCAGCGCGGCACCGGTCGCTCCCGCACCGGTCAAGCACTCGAGCACTCCCGGAGCACCCACGTCCTCGCGCCAACCGCGGACGATCTCGCGCGTGGCGACCGGCGTGAGCTCAGACGGCTTGATCGCGACCGCCGCCCCGGCCAACAGCGCGGGCACCGCATCGACCAGGGCCCCGAGGACGGGGAAGTTGAACGGGCAGATGACGCCGACGACCGGATACGGCCGGTAGGCGACCGTGAGCTTCTTGGTCGCGGTCAGCAGGCCGTGCGGCCGCGGATGAGCGTCGGCCAGGAACCCCTCGGCCCGCCTTCGGTAGTACTCGATCAAGTCGATCGCGAGGGGAACCTCCAAGGCGGCCTCCTGCCACGGCTTTCCCGTCTCGTGCTGGAGCAGCTCGGCGATCCGCTCATCGTTGTCGAACAGCCAATCCCGCAGGCGCCCGACCCAATCGCCCCGGCCGGCCGGTCCGAGCGCCTCCCAGGCCGGCTGGTCGCGCCGTAGCCGCGCGACGGCGGCGCCCACCTCCTCGGCGCCCTGATCCGGCAACACAGCCACCACGGAGCCATCCACGGGCGACGTCACCTCGAAGCTCGAACCAGGCGACGAGCCGGTTCCCGACCGACGCGCGGCGACGGCGGTCGCGCTCGTAGCCGTCAGCTCGGGGTCGCTCGCCCCCATGCTGCCGATCGTCCCACCACGCGCCCGGCAACGCAAACCTACATCAGGTCCCGTCGGATCGACACGAGCGCGCACCTCGCCCATCGAAAGACGTGTATTTGCAGGCCGTTTGTGTTCGTGGTCCAAGACCAACTCCGCAGTCGTCTCGCTGAACGACCGCGGCTGCGGGTGGGGGCTGGCCACGACCGCGTGGGCGTGCGTGCGCGTCTGCGACCTCGGCGTCGCGACGCCTGTTCTCGCTCATGGACGGGTAGACCCGTAGAGCGCAGTCGAGGCGGCCATCTGCCCGACCGCATCGAGCACGAACGCGCGAGCCGTCGTTCATGTTCGCAGTCGCCCCTCGAGGAGACGGTGTACGCCTACGGGCACTTCGTCGCACGCGACGTCGGCTGGACCGAACGGTCGTCTGAATCCCGGCCGGACCAACAGGCCGCCCCGCGCTGACCGCCCTGGCACAAGACAAGGAGAGCAATCGATGGCAAGCACGACCACCACCTCGCAAGGAACCGTGTCGCTCGAGGACGCACGCCGCGTGACGGCCGCCGCTGAGGACTGCGCGCGCGAGATCGGGCAGCCGCAGAACATCGCCGTCGTCGACGCCGGCGGCAACCTCGTCTCGCACATCCGCATGGACGGGGCGTGGATCGGCAGCGTGGACATCGCGATCAACAAGGCGTTCACCGCGCGGGCGTTCGATCTGCCGACGGCCGATCTCGCCGCCGATTCCCAGCCCGGAGGCCAGTTCTACGGCATCCAGGAGTCCAACAAGGGCCGCGTGGTGATCTTCGCCGGGGGCGTCCCGCTCAAGCGCGACGGCGAGGTCGTCGGCGCGGTCGGTGTCAGCGGCGGCGACGGCGATCAGGACACGACGGTCGCCGAGGCCGCGGCTGCGGCGTTCTGAGCGTCCTTGAGCTGCAGCCGTCGCCCGCCTCGACGGTGGGCGACGGCGTGCAGCCGCGAAGCACCCGTCCTAGGTCAGAGAGATCCTGCCGGTCACGACCACGTCGCGCGACAGACCGGTGACCGTGATCGTCGCCGTGGCGTCGAGGGTCTCGTCGCCCTGCAGGTCACCGCCGTCCAGTTGCTCGCGGACCGCAAGTTCGATCTCCCGCTGCGCGGTCACGCCCAGCTTCTTGAGGAACTTCCGCACTGACATGTTGAAGACCTCTTCGTCCACCGTTCCCCCTTTCCGAGAGTGCCGACCTCGACGCGTGGACTCCGCGCTCCGTCCGAGCCTACGCCGCCGCACCGCCGGGGGGCGCGCCGAGCTCGGCGAGCCGCGCTGCGCTCTCGGGGTTCATCGGCAGGAAGGTCTCGATCGCGAGGTTCGCTGCCGTGACGTCGAGCGGGGCTCCGAGGGTGGCGATGACCGTGAACAGCTTGACCTCGCCGAGCGGGGTCTGCAGCCTGAGCGAGACCACCGGCTCGGTGGCGCGGCCCGTCGGCGGCTCGCCGGGGAGGTAGGACTCGACCTCCTCGATGAGCTCGGCCAGGGCGGGATCGGCGTCCTCGCGGCTCCTCCGCTTCAGCCGGTGGATCAGCGGCGCGTTGCACGCGGCGGTCATCGACGAGATCCGCGGCAGGCCGCCCGGGTGAACGCCGAGGCGGAGCAGGTTGATCGGTGGCTCGAGGAGCTCGGGGTCGACGCCGTCCCAGAGAAGCGACGCGGCTCGATTGGACTCGATCAGGTTCCAGAGCCCGTCGACGATCAACGCCGGGTTCGGCTCGTGCGCCTCGAGCAGCCGCTCGAGCGACTCGCGAAGCGGCTGCATCACCTCCCCGTCGTAGGGCAGCTCCAGATAGGGAGGCGCAAAGCCGCCCGCGAGCAGCAGTCGATTGCGCTCGGTGATCGGCAGGTCGAGGTGCTGGGCCAGGTGGACGAGGAGCTGGCGACTCGGGCTGGACCGGCCGGTCTCGACGAAGCTCAGGTGCTTGGTCGAGACGTTCGCGTCCAGGGACAGCTCGAGCTGGCTGAGGCCGCGTCGCGTGCGCCAGAAGCGGATCAGCTCGCCCGCGGTCCGGGGCTCCTGCTCGGTCTGGACGACCACCCGATTGAAGGTACCGGGGCGGCGTTACACCAGAGGTAATCGACGCGCGGCCTGTCCTCCGGGACCGTTACGGCGAACCATCAACGGAGGTGACCGATGACCGAGACACAGGCTTTCGTCGAGATCTCATCCCGGAGCGCGGCCGCGTTGGCGGAGAAGTACCTCGCGCTCTGGAACGAGCCCGATGCCGACCGGCGCCGGCGGATGATCGCCGAGCTCTGGACCGAGGACGGGAGGCATATCCTCCAGCCGCCGCAGGAGATCCGCGGGATCGCGGCGCGACCCGGGCTCGGCATGACGGCGATCCTCGAGGCACGGGGATACGAGGAGATCGAGGCTCGCGCGGCGAGCGCGTACGAGCACTGGGTCGGCTCCGAGGGGCTCAGCTTCCGCGGGCGCGACGACGCCGAACGACTCGGCGACGTCGTCAAGTTCCACTGGGAGGCGGTCGCCAAGAACGGCGAGGTGTTCGGCGTCGGGCTCAACTTCCTCGTCATCGCCGGGGACGGCCGGATCGAGCGCGACTACACGTTCGTCACGTAGCCGAATACGACATCGCCGACGTGCGGTGCTTGCAATGCCATCCCTGACAGCGGGAGGATCGTTCGGTCGATCGACTGAGAGGAGACGTTCGTGTTCGTGCGCGTGGTGCGGTTCACCGATGTGACGGCGGAGCGGATGGAGTCGCTCCTCGCCAGGATCGACGAGACCGGGCCGCCGCCCGGGGTGCCGATCAAGAAGCTCCAACTGGTGTTCGACGAGACGCAGGGCACAGCCGTCGTTCTCCAGTACTTCGACAGCGAGGAGAACTTGCGGGCCGGGGCGGAGGCGTTCGCCGCGATGGATCCGTCAGAGACACCCGGCAGTCGCGCCTCCGTGGACACGGGCGAGCTCAGGGTCGAGCGCGAGCTCTAGACGTTCAACAGCGTCGCGTCGTACCAGACATCCTCCTGGCCGGGCCCGATCAGGAATCGCCACCCTGGCGGGAGGCCGAGGAAGCGCATCGCATCGGGACACCAGTCCGGAAGATGGCTCGTGTGCAGGGATTCGAAGAAGTCGTCGGCTTGACTGAGATCCGCGCCGCGCCAGATGTACCAGCCGCTCGTGCCGTGTGCGGGGCGATGGCGCAGGCCGTTCAACGGCCACAGGTCGCTCTGGCGTGCGTTGCGCGCGATGCCAAGGCGGCTGTCTCCCGACGGCGCGTCCGGCGTCACTCCCAACCGCGCACATACGGCTCGCTGGTCGGCCCTCAACTCCATCGAGTGCCGCAAGATACGGACCCGGCGCATGAGCCGCTTTCGTCCCGACGGACCCCGCCGCGGCGCCGGCCCGGAGGCACCAGGCAGGCGCCGGAACGGGTCGGCGATGCAGCGGTCGTCGTGCCGATGAGGACCCGCCGCGCTCAGCCCGACGGGGCCCAGCGCGCCGTGAGCCCCGTGCCGCCGGGCTGGTGAGTCCAGCGCAGTCTCGGTTGGGGGCGAATGGGCATCGGTGTCTCCTGGATCTCGCGGAGATGTGCGCTGTCGCCGCGGCCTGACGGCTCGTGTCGTCTGATGCCGCGCGGGTGGGGAGCGCGGCGCGCATTCGCGCGGTGAGCGACGGGGTGGCCTCGTGCGCCCGGATCGCGCCGGCCCGGATGCGCAGGCAGGCGACGAGGTGGTCGGTGCGGCGGAACGGGTCGGCGATGACGCGGTCGTCGTCGAGGGACAGGGCGGCGGCCGGGGAGCCGGCCATCTCGCCGATCAGGACGCGCCCGGCGAGCGGCGCGCGCGAGTCGAGCTCGGCGAGCCGGCGCAGCGCGTCCGCGTCGTCTTCGGTGGCGAGACGGAGCTTGTAGGTGTTGGCGGCGAACATGAGTTTCTCCTTGAACGCAGGGCCGGCGCGTATCCGGCTTGCGCGTTTTTGTCGCTGGGTGGTATGGAGAAAGGATCGGCGCCGGGCGCCCCATGGACCATCGGGTGGCTGGGCGATGCCGCGGCCGATCTCGGCGTCCGTCATCGAGGCCACGGCCCATCCCCCGATCGGGGGACGTGGCAGCGGCGGGTGGGCGCTACCCGCCGCCAGGCGGTGCGCAGGGCAACTCGACGCGCGCGATCGTTCCCGAGCCGCGTTCGCCGGTGAGAGACAGCGTGCCTCCCGCCGCCTCGACACGCGCCCGGTACGACGCCAGGCCGATGTGGCCGCCTTCGAGGCTGCGCTCGGCCGCCTCCACGTCGATCCCGCGGCCGTCGTCGGCAACCTCCAGGCACGCCCTTCCGCGCTCGTGCGAGAGGGTGACCGTCGCCGAGGTTGCGTCGGCGTGCTTGACGACGTTGCTCAGCAGCTCCCTGGCCGCCGCGTACAGCAGACCGTCGGCTGAGGTACGGAATTCGTCGCGCCAACCGTCGAGCTGGACCGCGATCGCCGGCCGCCCGGCGGGCGCCGCCGAGTCGGCGAGCTGGCGCAGGGCGCGCGCCAGGCCGGCGTGCTCGAGCACGGCCGGATGGAGCTCCGCCGCGGTGGAGCGCAGCAGCCGCGAGCTCTCCGTGAGCGCAAGCTCCAGGCGGGCGAACGCCTCGGGGTCGGCACGCTGGCGGGCGTCCTCGAGGTCATGCCGCGCCCCCAGCAGGTACTGCAGCGCGCCGTCGTGCAGACGCTCGGCGAGCGCCCGGCGCTCGCGATCCTCGGTGCTCATCAGCTGCCCGACCAGGTCGGTGCGATCCTCGAGCAGGTGACCGATCGTCAGCACACGCGCGCGCTGGATCCACGACAGGGCTACGCAGCCCAGGCTGATGCCGAGCAGCACCCCCGTGCGCAGCGCCACCGAGCTCCACGGCTCGGCGTTGGCCTCCCGGGTGGCGATGCTCACGCCGAGGTACACGCAGATCGTCGGTGCGAGGATCGCCGCGCCGATCCGCGGCGCCAGCTGGGTTGCGGCCAGGACGGGCACGAACAGGAACCCGTTGACGAGCACGTCAGCCGTCCAGCTCTCGCGCGCTGAGGCACCCGCCAGCACGGTCAGCGTTCCGAGCGCCGCGAGGTCGACGAGCAGCGCGACCCACACCATGCGCAGCGCCGTCGCGCTCCCGCGCCAGCCCCACGCTCCGATCGACGCCACCCATGCGGCGTATACGCCGGCGACGATGTAGCAGGCGGTCGCGTTGCGCGCCGGCGGGACGATCGTCACCGTCACGAGCACGAACGCCGCCAGCAAGCCGCGCAGCAGCACCTGCAGACGCAGCCCGCGGCGGGCCTGCTCGTCGATCGCCGCCCGCAGCTGCGGGCTCCAGCGAAGGGGACGGGAGTCAGCAGCGCGCACCGCGCACATATACTCGCCGCCGGAAGAGCACGATGTCGAACGGCAACAGCAAGGTGACGGTCCTGATCGTCGACGACCACGCCTTCTTTCGCGACGGCCTCAGCCGCGGACTCACGCGAAGCGGACAGATCACGGTCGTCGCCGAGGCTGGAAACGGGCGCGAGGCGCTCGAGGCGATTCGCCGCGAGCGCCCCACGGTCGCGGTCGTCGACTACCAGATGCCCGACGTGGACGGGATCGCGGTGCTGCACGCCGTCATCCGCGAGCAGCTCGCCACCCGCGTCCTGCTGCTCTCGGCCTTCACCGACAGCGCCGTCGTGTTCCGGGCGTTGGAGGAGGGCGCCGCCGGTTATCTGTCCAAGGACGCCGATCGGCAGGACATCGTCGACGCGGTGCTGAGCGTCGCGCGCGGCGACACCGTCGTCCCCGCACCCCTGGCGGCCGGGCTGGCCGGCGAGATCCGCCTGCGCGCCCAATCGCAGGCGCCTGCGCTGAGCGCACGCGAACGGCAGGTGCTGCAGGCCTTCTCCCGCGGGCTCTCCATCCCGCAGACCGCCGCCGAGCTCTACATCGAGCCGAGCACGGTGAAGACCCACACCCAGCGGCTCTACGACAAGCTCGGGGTCTCCGACCGCGCCGCGGCCGTCGCAGAGGGGATGCGGCGCGGCCTGCTCGAGTAACCGCTCCATCTCACCGCGCGGGTCCTGGCGGCAGTCAGCCGGGCGCGCCGTCGAGCCGCTCGGCGAGCTCGACGATCAGGCCCTCGGGTCCGCGGACGTAGCAGAGGAGGAACATGCTCTGGTAGTCGACGATCTCGCCGACCGTGTCCCAGCCGGCAGCTCGGACGCGGTCGACGACGGCGCGCACGTCGTCGACCTTGAAGGCGACGTGCCGGAGCCCAGGACGGTTCGCGGCCGGGGCCGGCTCTTGAGCGCCGGCGGAAGGTGATTCGAAGCGCACGACCTCGAACATGTCGCTGCCGTCGGGGCCGCGAACCATCACGGTCTCGACCGTCACGTCGTCGAGACCGATGATCTGATCGATCCACTCGCCGCTGTGCACCCCGGGCTCGCCGCAGTCGAAGCCGAGCAGCGCGAGGAACCGGACCGTCTCGTCGAGGTCCTCGACGACAAGGCCGATGTGGACGAAGCTGGTGACGCCGGGGCGATGGCTGTCCATCCCGTCATTGTGTTACGTCGCGGCGAGCCGTCCGACCTCGTCCGGCCGGCACGACGTAGGCTTCACGCCGGACTGGGACGCGGTCCTCGTCAACCCGGAGCAGGATGGTGGTCATGCGCGTGCTGTCGCTGGTGTGGGTGGGGACACGGACGACCGAGTACACGGCCACGGTGGCGTTCTTCAGGGACGTGCTGGGACTGGGCGTGCACGCATCGGAGACCGACTTCGCGGTGCTCGACGTTCCCGGCGGTGCGACGGTCGAGGTGTTCGGGCCGGAGAGCCGGTACAACCAGCACCTCACCCACCCCGTGGCGGGGTTTCTCGTGACCGATCTCGAGAGCGCGGTCGAGGAGCTGCAAGCGGCAGGCGCCGAGATCGTGCTGCCGGTGCAGCGCGGCGAGCCGAGGTCGTGGGTGCACTTCCGCGCGCCCGACGGGTTCGTCTATGAGCTCGCGGAGGACTCGACCAGGAGCTCGTGACGGGGCGGCCCTCGCATCACCCGCATCGGATGATGCTCGCCTACGAGGCGTACGAGACCCTTCCCCGACCCCGTCAGCGAACGAAGGAGCGCCGTCATGACCGTCACGGCGACAGACGTCCGCCCGTTCCGCATTGAGGTTGGGGAGGAGCAGCTCGCCGAGCTGCGGCGTCGACTCGCCGCGACGCGCTGGCCCTCCAGTGAGCTTGTCACCGATCGATCGCAGGGCGTGCAACTGGCGACGATCCAGGCGCTCGCCCGCTACTGGGCGACGGACCACGACTGGCGCGCGTGCGAGGCGAGACTGAACGCGCTGCCGCAGTTCACGCACCGAGATCGACGGCGTGGACATCCACTTCATCCACGTGACGTCGCCGCACGAGAACGCGCTGCCGCTGATCATGACGCACGGCTGGCCCGGCTCGGTCATCGAGCTGCTCGAGACCATCGGCCCGCTGACCGACCCGACCGCTCACGGCGGCACCCCCGAGGACGCATTCCACCTGGTGCTGCCGTCACTGCCCGGCTACGGGTTCTCCGGTGAGCCGACCGAGCTCGGCTGGGACGCCGGCCGCACCGCACGCGCGTGGGCGGAGCTGATGCACCGCCTCGGCTACACCCGCTACGTCGCCCAGGGCGGCGACGTGGGTGCCCTCGTCACGGACCTGATGGGCCGCCAGGCGGTCGAGGGCCTGGTCGGCTACCACCTGAACCTGCTCACGGCGGTGCTCGCGATCGGCGATCACCTGCCCAGGGAGTCCGAACAGGAACGCACAGCGGCCGAAGCGGTCGCGACGTTCAAGCAGGATGGCTTCGGCTACTTCCTCGAGATGGCCACCCGGCCGCAGACGATCGGCTACGCCCTGCTGGATTCACCCGTCGCGCTGGCGGCCTGGTTGCTCGACCACGACACGGACAGCTACTACAAGATCTCCCGCGCGTTCGTCGACGGCGAGCCCGTGGGCAAGCTCACCCGGGAGAGCATCGTCGACAACGTCACGCTGTACTGGCTGTCCGGCACCGGAGCGTCGGCGGCCCGGTCCTACTGGGAGGACGCACGAGCGCTGGCCGCATCGCTTGCGAGCGGCCAGGCCCCTCCGGCGGTCACCGTGCCGGTCGGCTTCACGACGTTCCCCGGCGAGATCTGGGCGTCGCCCCGGAGCTGGGTCGAGGCGGTCTACCCGGACCTCGCCTACTTCAACGAGGTCGACAGGGGCGGCCACTTCGCCGCCTGGGAGGAGCCCGATCTGTTCGCCACGCGAGGTTCGCGCGGCGTTCCGGTCGCTCCGCTAGTTCCACGCGCCCGAAGCTCGCGCGGTCGAATGCTTCAGACTGGTTGGGACACGGAGCCAAGGAGAGCGCGATGAGCGACAACGTCGAGACCGCGATCCTCGCCGGAGGCTGCTTCTGGGGCGTCCAGGAGCTGCTGCGCCAGCGCGAGGGAGTCATCTCAACCAGGGTCGGATACACCGGCGGGGAGAACGACAACCCGACGTACGGGAACCATCCCGGTCATGCCGAGGCGGTCGAGATCGTCTTCGACCCCGAGCGCATCTCCTACCGGGACATCCTCGAGTTCTTCTTCCAGATCCACGATCCCACGACCAAGGACCGCCAGGGCTACGACATCGGCTCCAGCTACCGCTCCGAGATCTTCTACACGAGCGACGAGCAGCGCCAGGTCGCCGAGGACACGATCGCCGACGTCGACGCCTCCGGCATCTGGCCCGGCAAGGTGGTGACCGAGATCAGCGAGGCCGTCCCGTTCTGGGAGGCCGAGCCAGAGCACCAGGACTACCTCCAGCGCTACCCGAACGGCTACACCTGCCACTTCCCGCGGCCGGGCTGGAAGCTGCCGCACCGCGAGACCGCCGCCTGACGCGGCGCTCCGCCGGCGTCAGCGCCGGCGGAGAACCGGGTCGAGGACCTGCTCGCCGTAGCTGGTGTCCGCGGGATTGAGGTTGACGCCGGGCTGGACGATCTCGTCGATCCGGTCGAGGATCGCCGCGTCGAGCACGACGTCGGCGGCGGGCAGTTGGCTGTCGAGCTGCTCCATGGTGCGCGGGCCGATGATCGCGGACGTCACGGCCGGGTGGTTGACGACGAACGCGATGGCCAGCTCGATCATCGACAGCCCGGCGTCCTCGGCGACCTCGGCGAGCTGCCCGGTGGCCTCGAGCTTGCGCTGGTTCTCGGGCAGCGACATGTCGAAGCGGGCCGCCAGCCGCTGCCGGGCCGGGGAGGTGGGGGAGCTGTCGGCGCCCCAGCTGCCCGACAGCCAGCCGCCGGCGAGCGGGCTGTAGGTGAGGATGCCCATGCCGTGCCGCTGCGCGGTGGGGAGGACGTCGAGCTCGATCGCCGCGGACAGCAGCGAGTAGGGCGGCTGCTCGGTGCGGAAGCGCTCGAGGCGGCGCTCGCGCGCGGCCCACTGCGCCTCGACGATCTGCGCCGGCGGAGAACGACGACGAGCCGATGTAGCGGACCTTGCCCTGCTGGACGAGGTCGGTCAGCGCGCCGAGCGTCTCGTCGACGTCGGTCTGCGGGTCGGGGCGGTGCATCTGGTAGAGGTCGATCCAGTCGGTGCCGAGCCGCCGCAGCGAGTTCTCGACCTCCGCGATGATCCATCGGCGCGAGCCGCCGCGCTGGTTGGGGTCGTCGCCCATCGGCACGCCAGAACTTCGTCGCCAGCACGACGTCGTCGCGGCGGCCCTTGAGCGCCTTGCCGACGATCTCCTCCGATTCGCCGGCCGAGTACACGTCGGCGGTGTCGACGAAGTTGATCCCGGCGTCGAGCGCGGGTGGATGATGCGGATCGAGTCGTCGTGGTCGGTGTTGCCCCAGGCGCCGAACATCATCGTGCCGAGGCAGAGCTTCGAGACCTGGACGCCGGTGCGTCCGAGCGGGCGGTACTCCATCGATCAGGCCTCCGGGATGTCGCGGCCGAAGGCCTCGAGCGTGATGGCCTCGGGCTCCGGCCCGCCACGGCGGCCGGTGTCGAGGCCGTCGATCGCGGTCATCTCGTCGGCCGAGAGCTCGAAGTCGAAGACGTCGATGTTCTCGGCGATCCGCTCGGGCTTGGTGGACTTCGGGATGACCGACCGCCCGTGCTGGAGTCCCCAGCGCAGCATGACCTGGGCGGGGCTCTTGCCGTGCGCCTGGGCGATCTCGACGATCACGGGGTCTTCCAATGTGCTGGTGTGCTCGCCGTCGCGGTAGAACGTGATGCCGCCGATCGGCGACCAGGCCTGCGCGAGGATGCCGTGCTCGGCGCCGAAGGCTTGCACCTCGGCCTGGCTGAAGTACGGGTGCTGCTCGATCTGGTTGACGGCCGGCACGACCGTCGCGCGGTCGAGCAGCTTCTCCAGGTGGTCGACCATGAAGTTGCTGACGCCGATCGCGCGGACCTTGCCGTCGGCCAGCAGCGTCTCCAAGGCGCGATAGGCCTCGAGGGTCCGGTCGAACGCCGAGGGCAGCGCCTGGTGGAGGATCAGCAGGTCGATCTGCTCGACGCCGAGCTTGCCCGCGCTCTTCTCGAACCCGTGCAGCGTCTCCTCATAGCCGTAGTCGGAGATCCAGATCTTGGTCTCCAGGAACACCTCCGAGCGGTCAAGGCCCGACGCGCGCACCGCGTCGCCGACCTCGCGCTCGTTGCCGTAGGCGGCGGCCGTGTCGATCAGGCGGTACCCCTCGCGCAGCGCGGCCTCGACGGCGGCGGTGGTCTCCTCGGGCGGGCTCTGGAACACGCCCAGGCCGAGGGCGGGCATCGTGACGGCGTTGTTCAGCGTCAGGGCAGGGGTCGTTGCAGGCGTCATCGTCCTGTGGTCCTCTCGTGTCGTGGGAGGTGCTCAGCGCTCGCGGGTCTCGCCGCGCACGCGCGTCTCGGTCGGTTCCGGCGTCGCCGTCCAACTGGCCAGCAGGTCCAGCGCCTGCTGCGAGGCCGAGTCCGGCTCGGCGGCGTAGAGCGCCACGCGCAGGCCGTCGTCGGCGTCGAGCGTCAGCGTCTCGTAGCTGAGCTCCAGCTCGCCGACGATCGGGTGATGCAGACGCTTGGTGCCCGTCCGGTGGAAGCGCACGTTGTGCGCCGCCCAGCGGACGCGGAACTCGTCGCTGCGGGTCGAGAGCTCGCCGATGAGGTCCTGCAGGTTGCGGTCGTAGGGGTTGCGGCCGGCCTGCGAGCGCAACATCGCCACGAGATCCGAGGCCAGTCGCTCCCAGTCGGGATAGAAGTCGCGCGCCGCCGGATCGAGGAACGTGAACCGCGCGCTGTTGGCCGGCTGCTCCGGGCTCTCGAAGACGGGCGCGTACAGCGCGCGGCCGAGCGCGTTGGCCGCCAGATAGTCGCCGTGGACGCTGCTGACGATCGCCGGCGCCTCGATCTGGTCGAGCAGACGCCGCACGACCGGGCGGAGCCGCGTGCGAGCCGGCCGCGAGCGCGTCGGCGCGACCGGGCTGGCGGCGCGGGCCAGGTCGAAGAGGTGCGTGCGCTCGGCGTCATCGAGCTGGAGCGCCCGCGCCAGCGCTTCCAGCACGAGCTCCGAGACGCCGCTGACCTGGCCGCGCTCCAGCCGCCGGTAGTAGTCCGCGCTGACGCCGGCCAGCGACGCGACCTCCTCGCGGCGCAGGCCGGGCACCCGCCGCGTGCCGAAGCTGGGCAGGCCGACCTGCTCGGGCGTGATCTTCGCCCGGCGGGTGGCGAGGAACTCGGCGATGTCGTCGGCGGCGTTCACGCTGAACACGACGGTAGACATTCCTCGCGGTCGTTGAGGGGCCCTGTCGGTGCCCCTTTCACAGGGCCCCCTACAACGTCGCGTCAGCGGGCACAGTGGTTGTCATGACCACTGAATCCACCACCGGCCGCGTCGCGGTCATCACCGGAGCCTCGTCCGGCATCGGCGAGGCCACCGCCCGTGCGCTGGCCGCCGACGGCTACCGCGTCGCGCTGCTGGCGCGCCGCGCCGACCGCATCCAGTCGCTCGCCGATGAGCTCGGCGACGGCGCGATCGCCATCGAGGCCGACGTCACCGACCGCGACTCGCTCGTCGCCGCCGCCCAGCGCGTCGACGACGAGCTCGGCGGCGCCGACGTCCTCGTCAACAACGCCGGCGTGATGCTGCTCGCCCCCTTCACCTCCGAGCAGCGTGCCGAGCAGCGCCAGATGGTCGAGGTCAACCTGCTCGGCGCGATGACCGCCACCGAGGTCTTCCTCGACCAGCTCCGCGACGGCGGCGGCGACCTCGTCAACATCTCATCGGTCGCCGGACGCACCGCTCGCGCGGGCAACGCCGGCTACGCAGCCACCAAGTGGGGCCTGAACGGCTGGTCGGAAGCGCTGCGCCAGGAGCTGCAGCCCGACGTGCGCGTGATCGTCATCGAGCCCGGAGCCGTCGCGACCGAGCTCACCGACCACATCACGCACGGCGAGACGAAGGAGGGCATCGAGCAGTTCTACGCGGCCACCGCGATCCCCGCCGACGACATCGCCGAGATCATCGCCTTCGCCGTCTCCCGCCCGCATGGCGTGTCGCTCAACGAGATCCTCATCCGGCCCACCGGACAAGCCCTCTGACGTGGCGGGGATGCCACGGCGCTCGTTTCTCCGGGCTTCAAGGCGTCCGCGCCCGTCCTCGGCGGCACCCGCCGCAGCGGCGTGATCGCGCCGGCGGCCGCCGCGGCGTAGTCAGCGTCGGGTCACCCCGCCCCGCGCGAGCGGGGCGAGGGTCGGCTCGCGGACCGGAGCGTCGCCCAGCGCCTCGTCGACGGCCGCGAGCGTCTCCGCGTCGAGCTCGATCCCGGACGCCTTCGCGTTGGCGCGGACCTGCTCCGGTCGCGATGCGCCGACGATCGCGGACGCGACCTCGGGGCGCCGCAGCACCCACGCGAGCGCGAGCTCGGTCAGCGACAGGCCGGCCCCCTCGGCGACCGGGCGCAGGCGGTCGACCGCCGCCAGCGTGCCGTCGCTCAGCACGAGGTCCATCGCCATGTTCATGTCGCTGCTCGCCGCACGCGAGTCGGCGGGCGGCGCCGCGCCGGTGCGGTACTTGCCGGTGAGGACCCCCTGGCCGAGCGGCGACCAGACGATCTGCGAGATCCCGTTGGCCGCCGAGAGCGGGAACAGCTCCGCCTCGGGCGCCTGCCACAGCATCGAGTACTGCGGCTGCGAGGAGACGAACAGGTCGGGTCCCGCGACGTCGAGCGCGGCCTGGATCTGCTCGGTCGTCCACTCGCTGAAGCCGAGATAGCGCGCCTTGCCGGAGGCGACGACCTGCTGGAGCGCCTCGATCGTCTCCTCGACGGGCACGTCCGGGTCGAAGCGATGCGCCTGGTAGAGGTCGACGTGGTCGGTCTGCAGGCGCTCGAGCGACGCGTCGATCTGCTTGGCGATCTGCGCCGCCGACAGGCCCCGGTCGGCCGGGTCGTCCGACATCTGGCCCCACACCTTGGTCGCCAGCACGTACGAGTCGCGCGGGCGGCCGGAGAGGATCTCGCCCCACGCGGTCTCGGCCGCGCCGCGGCCGTACACGTTGGCGGTGTCGAAGAAGGTGATCCCGGCCTCGAAGGCCGCGTCGGTGCAGGCGCGGGTCTGCTCGAACTCCACGCCGCCCGAGAAGGTGAGCCACGAGCCGAGGGAGATCTCCGAGACCTCCAGGTCCGAGTCACCGAGCTTGCGGTAACGCATGACGCCCACGGTACGACGGCTAGGTCAGGCGGCGCTCGCCGTCGCGCAGCAGCCGGAACCAGCGGGTGCCGTAGGGCTCGAGCGCGATCCGCACCGCCCCGTCCTTCCCGAGCGACAGCTCGCCGGCCGGGTCGAAGAGGTCGATCAGCCGCGCGCCCGCCGGCTCGCCGGCGAGCGCGAGCGGGACCTCCGCGGGCGCGTCGCCGAGGTTGTGGGTCTGCACGATCGTCCCGCCCTCCCAGTCGCTGCGGAGCGCGAGCACCGGCGCGACGTCGTGCTCGAGCACGCTCGCGTCGCCCCACGCGAGCTCGGGGCACTCGCGGTAGCGGTGGATCCGCTCGCGCATCCAGAGGAGCAGCGAACCGCCGTCGTGCCGCTGGGCCTGCACGCTGACCGTGTCGGGCGCGTAGGCGCCGTCCGGGAACGGCCGGCAGGGCTCCTCGGCGTGGCTGAAGCCGCCGCCCGGACCCGGCTGCCACTGCATCGGCGTGCGCACCGCCATCCGGCCCTCGAGCGCGAGCTGCTCGCCCATGCCGATCTCCTCGCCGTAGAACAGCGCCGGGGTCCCCGGGAGGCCGAACATCAGGCTGTACGCGAGCCGGATGCGGCGCTCGTCGCCGCCCAGCATCGGCGGCAGCCGCCGGCGCAGGCCGCGGCCGTAGAGCTGCATGCCGGGCTCGGGCCCGAACGCCTCGAACACCTCGGCCCGCTCGGCGCCGCTCAGCTTGTCGAGCGTGAGCTCGTCGTGGTTGCGGAGGAACACGGCCCACTGCGAGTCGGCCGGCGCGGGCAGCCGCGCGCCGAGCGCGCTGCGGATCGGACCGGCGTCCGCCCGCGCCAGCGCCAGCCAGCACGCCTGCATGGTCGGGAAGTCGAACAGCAGCGTGACCTCGTCGCCGTCCTCGTCGCCGAAGAACGCGCGCGCGTCCTGATGGCTCAGGTTCACCTCGCCGAGCAGCACGCCGTCGCCGCGGCGGCGGTTCAGGAACGCGCGCAGGTCGCGCAGGTAGGCGTGCGGATCGGGCAGCGCCTCGCTGCCCCCGTCGATCCCCGCCGTGTCGATCAGGAACGGGACGGCGTCGACGCGGAAGCCGGAGAGGCCGAGCTGCATCCAGAAGCCCATGATCTTCGCGATCTCGTCGCGGACGCGCGGGTTCGCGACGTTGAGATCGGGCTGCGAGCGGTAGAACCGGTGCAGGTAGTACTGCTTCGCGCTCCGGTCGTAGGACCAGATGCTCGCCTCCTTGTCGGGGAAGACGACGTCGCCCGGCTGCTCGGGCGGCCGCTCGTCGCGCCAGACGTAGAAGTCGCGGTACGGCGAGGCGGGATCGGAGCGCGCCGCCTGGAACCACGGGTGCTCCGCGCTCGTGTGGTTGCACACCAGGTCGGCGATCACCCGCAGCCCGCGGTCCTGCGCCGTCCGCACGAACTCGGTGAAGTCGCCGAAGCTGCCGAGCCGGGGATCGACCGCGTAGAAGTCGGTGATGTCGTACCCGTCGTCGACGTCGGCGGTCGGGTAGAACGGCATCAGCCAGATCACGTCGACGCCGAGATCGGCGAGGTGGTCGACGCGCTGGGACAGGCCCGCGAAGTCGCCGACGCCGTCGCCGTCCGAGTCGAAGAAGGTCTGCACGTCGAGGCAGTAGACGACCGCCTGCTTCCACCACAGGTCGCTGGTCCGGGTCAGCCTCACGCCCGCAGCTCCGGCAGCACGCCCGCCCCGAAGGCGTCGATGAACGCCGCCTGCTCCTGGCCGACGTGATGCAGGTAGAGCTCGTCGAACCCGAGCTCGAGATCCTCCCGGAGCCAGGCCGCATGACGGCCGAGGTCCGCCGAGACGCGGACGTTCTCCGCGACCGCCTCGCGCGGCACGTGGCGGGTCGCGGCCTCGAACTGCGCGGGGAGCTCGAGGTCCCAGGCGAGCACGGTCGGCACGCAGTTCGAGCGCCACTGCTCGTACGCGACGTCGAGCGCCGCGACGTCGTCCGCGCCGTGGGCGAGATGGACCTGCAGGTGGAGGTCCCCGCGGCCGCCCGCGTCACGGTAGGCGGCCACGATGCGGCGCAGCGTGTCCCGCGGCTGGTTGACGGTGATGAGGCCGTCGGCCCAGCCGGCGGCCCAGCGCGCCGTCGCCTCGCTGATCGCGCCGGCGACCAGTCGCGGCGGCTCGTCCGGCAGCGACCACAGGCGCGCGCGGTCGACCACGATGTGACCGCGATGCGTGACCTCCTCGCCCGCCCAGAGCGCGCGCATCACGTCCACGCACTCGCGCAGCCGCTCCATCCGGTCCGCCTTGACCGGCCAGGCCGCACCGGTCACGTGCTCGTTGAGCGCCTGGCCGCTGCCGAGCGCCACCCACGGGAAGCGGCCGGGGAACATCGCGGCCACCGTCGCCATCGCCTGCGCGGAGATGACCGGGTGGTAGCGCTGCCCGGGGGCGTGGAACGAGCCCATCGGGACGTGGTCGGTCGCCTGGAGCGCGGCGCCCAGCCACGTCCACGTGTAGCCGGACTGGCCCTGGGCCTCGCTCCACGGCGCCAGGTGGTCCGAGCACATGACCGCGTCGAAGCCCGCCGCCTCGGCGCGCACGGCCGCGTCGCGGAGCGCCGCGGGGTGGACCTGCTCGTGGGATGCGTGGAAGCCGATCCGGATGCGTCGTGCGCTACCCCGGCGCGCGTCGCGGCGAACCCGGCGACCGGCGGACATGGTGAACTGCGCCGCACCGTGAGCCTCGAAGCGCTCGTCCTGGGAGTGTTCAGCGGCCTGCGCCCGGGGACGAGCCTCGCCGCCGTGCTGGTGCTGCTGCGGGCGCCCGAGCCGCGGCGGCCGCTGCTGTTCTTCACGGTCGCCGGCTTCGCCGCGAGCTGGGTGGTGGGGATCCTGGTCGTCGGGGTCTTCCACGGCGCCGACGTCGCCATCGGCGGCGGCACGCTGACCGCGGTGCTCGACGTCGCGTTCGGGGCCGCCGCGCTCGGCTTCGCCGCGGGTCTGCAGCGCGGCTGGGTGCAGCCGCCCGCGCGGCGCGGCGACAGCGCTCCGCGGTTCGCCCGGCTGCGCGACCCGTCGCCGCGGGTCGCCGCGGCCGCGGGCGTCGCCACGCACTTCCCCGGGCTGATCTACCTCGTCGCGCTGAACGCGATCGCCGGCGAGCGGCCCGGCGTGGTCGGGACCGGCCTGCAGGTCGCGCTCTACGACGCCCTCTGGTTCATGATCCCGATCGCGTCGCTCGTGCTGGCGATCGTGCGCCCGGGCGCGGCCCTGGCGTGGCTCGAGGCGGCGACGGCGTGGGCGCGCGCCCACGAGCACGCCGTGATCGTGACCGGCCTGGTCCTGATCGGCGCCTACCTCGTGGTCAAGGGCGCCGTGAACCTCCTCGACTGACGGCCGGCACCGGCGTCGTGATTTGATCGCGGCGGGCAGATGGACCTCGAGGGCTTCAACCGGGCGGCGGACTCCGACCTCGCGCAGGCGCTCGCCGCCTGCGCGGACGTCCCCCGCTGGGTCGCCGCGCTGAGCGCAGGGCGCCCGTACGCGAGCGTCGCGGTGCTGCTGGCACGGGCGGACGCGCTCGCCCGCGGCTGGAGCGACGCGGAGGTCGACCGCGCGCTCGCGCAGCACCCGCGGATCGGCGAGCGTGCGGCGGGCGGCGGTGCGGAGGCCGCCGCCTCGGCGCGCGAGCAGTCGGGCGTCGCGGGCGACGAGCGGACGAGGGCGCGGCTCCGGGCCGGCAACGAGGCCTATGAGGCGCGCTTCGACCGCGTGTTCCTCATCCGCGCCGCGGGCCGCTCGGAGGGGGAGATCCTCGCCGCGCTCGACGCGCGCCTCGCCAACGATCCGGAGACGGAGCGCGGCGTCGTCGCCTCCGAGCTGCGCGAGATCGCGGTCCTGCGCCTCGAGCGCCTGGTCACGTCACCACCAACCGAGGGAGCCCAGCGATGAGTGGAGCCTTCCGGCTCGGGCCGAACCAGTACGGCAAGGCCGAGGTCCGCATCGTGAAGATCACGCGCGACACCGCGACGCACGAGATCGAGGACCTCAACGTCACGTCGCAGCTGCGCGGCGACTTCGGCGCCTCGCACCTGACCGGCGACAACCGCCACGTCGTCGCCACCGACACGCAGAAGAACACCGTCTACGGGCTCGCGCGCGAGCACGGGATCGGATCGCCCGAGGCGTTCCTGCTCCGGCTCGGCGACCACTTCACCGGAGCCTTCGAGTGGGTCACCGGCGGGCGCTGGGAGGCGGAGTCCTACGCGTGGGCGCGGATCGCCGTCGACGGCGAGCCGCACGACCACGCGTTCGTCCGCGAGGGGCAGGAGACGCGCACCGCGGTCGTGACGAAGGACGGCGAGGAGACCTGGGTCGTGGCCGGCCTGACCGGCCTCGTCGTGCTCAAGTCGACCGGCTCGGAGTTCCACGGGTTCCCGCGCGACCGCTTCACCACGCTGACGGAGACGGACGACCGGATCCTCGCCACCGCGGTGACCGCGCGGTGGCGCTACACGGACCCGGAGGTCGACTTCAACGCCGCCTACGCGGCGATCCGGCAGCAGCTCCTCGAGGTGTTCGCCACGACCCACTCGCTCGCGCTGCAGCAGACGCTCTACGCGATGGGCGCCGCGGTGCTCGAGGCCCGGCCCGAGGTCGCGGAGATCCGCTTCTCGATGCCGAACAAGCACCACTTCCTCGTCGATCTCAGCCCGTTCGGGCTCGACAACCCGAACGAGATCTTCTTCGCCGCCGACCGGCCCTACGGGCTGATCGAGGCCACCGTCGAGCGCGAGGGCGCGCCTCCGGCCGGACGGGCCTGGGAGGCGACCCCCGCGTTCGCCTAGGTCAGCCCGACAGGCGGGCGCCCGTCTCGAGCAGCGACTTGAGGTCGCTGAGGACCCACGCCCAGCCGCCGCCGGCGCCCGTGGACTCGCTGGTCCCGGCGACCATCGCCGCCACGGTCGGCGCCTGCTCCATCTCGTGGACGATCGTCACCTTCGTGGCGCTGTGGGGCACCTCCTCGATCTCATAGGTGAGCCGGGTGAAGCCCTCCTCGGCCATCGTGGGGTCCATCAGCATCCGCCACGTCTGGACGAGCCGTCGCGGCGGGTCGGACTCGATCACCTCGCCGTCGACGACGACGGACGGGGCGCCGGCGTCGATGAACTCCTGGCTGGCGTCGACCTGGAACGCGCCGCCGGGCTGGAGGTCGTAGCGGGCGAAGCCGCCGTAGCCGTAGCGGTTCGTCCACTCGGGCGAGGTGATCGCCTCCCAGATCTCCTCGGGCGTGGCCTTGATGTAGACGCGGTAGACCTGCGTGGTCTCGACGTCGGTCGCGGCGGGGGTCATGGGGTTCCTTCCAGTTCGCGCTTGAGGTCGGCGAGCGCCGTGACGCGGCGCTCCGTGTACTTGTCGATCCAGCGGTCGTGGATCAGCCGGATCGGGACCGGGTTGAGGAAGTGGTGCTTCTCGCGGCCCGACCGGCGGGCGACGACGAGGCCGGCGTCCTCGAGCACCTTCAGGTGCTTGGCGACCCCGAAGCGCGTCATCTCCAGCTCGGACTCGAGCTCCGACTGCGTGCGGCCGCAAGCGCGGAGGTCAGGCCTTGACGGCGAGGACCGACGCGGCGCTGCGGGTCAGGAGGGCGTGCGTGACGCTGCGTCCGAACAGGCGCCGCAGGCGGCCGGCGGGCCGCGGGCCGGCGACGACGAGGTCGTAGTTGCCGGACTCGGCGAGCGCGGCGAGCACGGAGGCCGGGCGCCCGTGGAGCACGCGCGTGTCGACCGACACCGTGGCGGGCACCTCGTCGCGCGCCATCGCGAGGTGCTGCTCCATCTCGCGCTCGAGGTCGTGCCGCAGCATCTCGCGCGTGAACGGCAGCGCGCCCGGGCCGAAGCCGGTCCAGACGGTCGGCTCGCCGACGACGCCGGCGATCGTCAGCAGCGCGTGCTGGCCGACCGCGACCTCGATCGCCCGCTCCAGCGCATTCCAGGCGCCGGGCGATCCGTCGAAGGCCAGCAGGACGCGCTGGATCGAGCGAGGCTCGAGGGCTTCGGGGACCGGGACACGCACCACATCGGCGAGCATTGGGATCACCTGTCTGGCGAGGGAACGACGCTGTTACCTGCATTCTGCTACCCAAGCCGTCTCTTTTCAAGACGTTCTCCGAGCGATACGGTCTGGGTCCCGAGTATGACGTCCGCCACGATCTCCTCGACGCTCCCGCCGGCGCTCACGCACTGGCCCGGGTATCTGCTCACGTTCATCGCCGAGCACGCGACCGAGCGGTTCGAGCGCGCGGTCGCCGCGCACGGCATCCGCAGCCGTCACGCCTCCGTGCTGGTGGTGATCGACGCCGAGGGGCCGATGTCGCAGCGCGCGCTCGGGCGCCGGCTGCGGATCGACAAGAGCCCGATGGTCGGCGTGCTCGACGACCTCGAGCGGCTCCGCCTGGCGGAGCGCAGGCGCAGCGACAGCGACCGCCGGATCCAGGCGGTCCACCTGACCGCGAAGGGCCGGCGCGTGCTCGCCGACGTGACCGCGATCGCAGACGCCGAGAACGCGCGCACCTTCGCCGTCCTCGACGACGCCGAGCGCGAGCAGCTCCAGGAGCTGCTGCTGCGCGTCGCCGAGGCGACGCCCTAGGGCGCCGGCGTGCCGCCGCCCGGCGGCGTCGGGGTCGGGGTGGGCGCCGGCGGCGGCGTCGGGGTCGGCGTCGGCACCGGGCTCGGCGTCGGCGTCGGGGTGGGGGCCGGCGGCGCCAGCGGCGAAGGGCTGATGTTCATCTTGATCACCGTGCGGTAGCTGCGGAAGCTCGACGCCGAGCCCGACACGTAGACCACGACGAGCTGGTCGGGGTCGGTCAGCCCGCGGGGGAACACCGGGCGGAAGTTGAGCACCTTCGAGTTCCGCGTCAGCTGCCACGACTGCCAGGTCCGGCCCTGGTCGGACGTGTGCCGCAGCTCGATCTCCTGGGCGCCGTCGATCAGCCGCGTGAGCACGACCCAGTTCGGGTCGCGCGTGGTTGAACGTGATCCCGCCGTTGCGGTAGCCGAACAGGCTGCCGCCCGCGTCGGAGATGAAGCGCGTGACCCACTTCGTGCCGTTGAAGCGCGCGTAGCGGAAGACGTCGTCGTCGCCGACGCGGCTGGAGTAGACGATCGAGGGGACGCCGTCGGAGCCGAACGCGATGTCCATCGGCCACGGCCGGCCCTTCTTGGGCGAGTACGACTGGACCTTGTCGAGTTGCTGGAGCCGGAACGGCAGGTCGCTCGACCGCCCGATCCTGCTGCCGTCCGCCTTGTAGAAGCGCCCGTTCTTGAACCGCATGTACCAGAGGTTGTTCTTGTACGAGCCCGGGTGCCCGTCGGAGAACGTCATCAGGATCGAGCCGTCGGGCGCCGCGACGTACTTCGCGTACGGCCGGACGTTGCGGCCCGCGGCGGGCGGGCCGAGCACCATCGTCTTGGGCGACGTCCAGTGCTTCCCGTCCTTCGTGGACGTGTAGTACGGGTACCAGCAGGGCCCGCGCATGAACAGGTAGAGCCGGCCGTTCGAGACGACCGGGTTCGGATACGTGTAGCCGAGCCCGCAGCCCGAGCCGAGCGAGATCGTCCGCGTCGGGCCCCAGGCGGTGCCGGCCCCGTAGTTCTGCTTCGAGACGCGGTACTGCATCCGCGGGTTGCGGTCGAGCGGGTAGACGTAGCCCGAGTGCTCCGACGCGAACGCGTAGAGCTTCTTCTTGAAGAAGACGAGGCTCGGGTTGTTGTGGTCGTCGGACTCGAGCCCGCGGAACAGCGTCAGCAGCCGCTTCTGCCCGGTCCCGAGGTTGTACTCGTCGAGCTTGACGCGCCCGTCCGGGCTGATGCAGCCGGTGAAGATCCAGTCGCGGTACGCGATCGAGCGGGGGTCGCCGAAGTACGACCACGTGCACGGGGTGAGCGAGCGCTGGGCGCTCGCGCGGGCCGTCGCGCCGCCGCCGCCGTCGAGCAGGGTCGTGTCGCGCGACTCCACCTGCACGCGCACGTCGCCGGGCGCGGCGGAGGCCGCGGCGGGGACGACGAGGGCCAGCGCCGCGAGGGCGATGGCGAACGGCAGGCGCAGGGCTGTCACGGACGATTCTCCTTCGACACGGCTGGGGGAGCGGCTCTGGCCCATAACCGTCCGGAGCCCGCGGAGTTGCTCCAGGGTAGGAGGCGCCCCGGCTAGCCTGGATGGGCCGATGCGCCGTGTCGCCCTCCCCGCCGTGCTCGTCCTCGCCGTGCTCCCGCTCGGCTGCGGCGACGAGCCGAAGCCGCCCCGCAACGAGCCCGAGGTGACGCTCTCGCTCAGCGGGCCGGCCGACGCCGCCACGGTCCGGACCGGCTCCGCGACGATCACCGGCACCGTCCGGCCCGCGGCCGCGAAGGTCCGCGTGCTCGGCCGCGACGTGTCCGTCGACGGGGGCAGCTTCAGCACCGACGTCGAGCTGCAGCCCGGCGCCAACCTGATCGACGTCGACGCCAGCGCGCCGAGCCGCCGCCCCGACTTCGCGGTCCTGCGCGTCGTCTACGAGCAGCGCGTGTCGCTGCCCGACGTGAGCGGCTCGGACGCGGACTCCGCCCAGGAGCAGCTCGAGGGGCTCGGGCTGAAGGTCTCGATGGAGGACGCGGGCGGGTTCTTCGACTCGATCCTGCCGGGCGATCCGAAGGTCTGCTCGATGCAACCGCGGGCGGGCACGCAGGTCCTCCCGGGCAGCGACGTCACGCTGTCCGTCGCGCGCGACTGCTGAGCTAGCCGTCCTGGCGGGCGGAGATCAGCGCGATCCGCGGGGTGCCGCGGTCGCGCAGGATCCCGAAGGTGATCGTCCCGGTGACGTCCGGGTCGCCCTTGTAGGTGGCGACGTAGCGCCCGGTCGCGCGGCCCGTGGCGCCGCCCGAGGCCTGCAGGTCGTCGACCTTGAAGCTCCGCGTGGCCGACTCGGCGAACTGGTCGCGGTAGGCGGCGACGACGTCGGCGCGGCCCTCCTGGCGCGCGCCGGGCACGACGCGCTCGGCGTCGCGGGTGAGCAGCCGGCCGAGCGCCGCGGTGTCCTCGGCCGCGTAGGCGTCGGAGAACCGCCGGACGAGCGACTCGACCTCGCCGTCGGCGACCGGCGCGCCGGGCAGCGTCTCCGCGTCGGGCGCGTTCGTGCCGGTCAGCTCGACCGCCGCGTAGCCGGCGCCGGCGGCGACGGCGGCGAGCGCCAGCAGCGCGAGCACGCGGCGGCCGCGCCGCCGCGGGCGCGGCTGGTCGCCGAGCGGCATCGTCTCGCGCGGCTGCCGCCGGGTGCGGTCGTCGGGGCCGTCCGGCGCGGGCCGCGCGTGCGGCGCGGTGCGCGGGGCGGCGACGGTGACCGCGGTCGGGGCGCTGCCGTTGCGCGTCTCGGAGTGCATGACCTGGGTGACGGCCGCGACACCGTCGTCGCGGTGCTCCTCGGTCGTCGCGTCGCGCTCGCGCTGCGGGGCGGCCGCGCCGCGCGCGACGGTGCGCTCGCTGCCGGTCACCGGCCGGCCCTCGGCGGCCGCGAGCGCCGCGCGGCCGAGGTCCCCGGCGGACGGATAGCGGTCGTCGGGCGCCTTCGCGAGCGCGCGCTCGATCATGCGGTCGAACCCCTCGGGCACGCCGGGCGCGACCTCGGTCGGCCGCGGCGGCGCGTCGTGCAGGTGGGCGAGCATCGTCGCCGGCACGGTCCCGCGCGGGTACGGCGTCTCGCCGGTGAGCGCGTTGTAGAGCACGCAGCCGAGCGCGTAGACGTCCGCGCGCGCGTCGACCTCGTCGCCCGAGAACTGCTCGGGCGCCATGAAGTCCGCGGTGCCGATCCAGTGCCCGGTGGTGGTCAGGCGCGTGTCGGTCCCCATCAGCTGGGAGAGGCCGAAGTCGGCGAGGTACGCGTGCTCGCCGTTGAGCAGGACGTTGGCCGGCTTGACGTCGCGGTGCACGAGCCCGACGGCGTGCGCGGCGTCGAGCGCGGCGCCGATCTGGAGGCCGATCGAGGCGACCCGCGCGGGCGGGATCCGGCGCTCGCGGGCGAGCAGGCCCTGGAGGTCGATCCCGTCCACGTAGCGCATGACGAGGTAGAGGTGGCCGCCCTCCTCGCCGGCCGCGTAGACCGGGATGACGTTCGGATGGTCGATCGCCGCCGCCACGCGCGACTCGCGCTCGAAGCGCTCGCGGAAGCCCGGATCGCCCGCCCGCTCGGGGGCGATCAGCTTGACGGCGACGGGCCTGCCGAGCGACAGCTGGGTCGCGCGGTAGACGATGCCCATGCCGCCGCGGCCGGCGACCGCCTCGATGCGGCAGCCGGCGATCTGGGCGCCTGGGAGCAGATCGGGCACACCCAGATTGTGACGCAGCGGCACGAGGCCGCCGGGGGCGGGGCCGCGGACGGCCCCGCCCCCGGCTGCACTACGGCGTGACCGTGACCCTGCCCGTCATGAACGGGTGGATCAGGCAGATGTAGTTGTAGGTGCCCGGTGTGGTGAACGTCACCTTCCGGCTGGTGGGGAGCTGCACGGGGTCGCCGCCGGCCAGGAAGCCGGTGTTGAGGAACCCGTTCCCGTGGTTCGTCCCGGTGTAGAGCGGGGTGCCGGCGGACGGCAGATCGCTCGGGTACGCGCCCCGGGGGTCGATCACCGGTCCGATCAGGCTCGCCGCGAGCTGGTCGACGTAGAGGTTCTGGCCGTTCGTCGGCCCGAACGTGAACGTGTGGACCTCGGTCGTGCTGGGCGACATCTGCAGCGTCAGGGTCGTCCCGGCCTTGATGTTCGAGACGGCCGGGAAGAACTTGTAGATGGTGGCGCCCGAGCGGCGGTCGTTGCCCGCCTGGATCGTGTTCGTCAGCGACAGGTTCGCGCCGGTGGTGAGCCGGTTGACCTGAGCGAGCTTCCGGGCGACCTCCTTGTTCCGCGCCTTCTTGTCCTCCTTGCCGGACGGGATCGCCTTGCTCTTCTTCACCACCTTGACCGTGCCGCTCATCCCGGGGTGCACGGCGCAGAAGTAGCTGAAGCTGCCGGTCTTCTTGAACTTCAGCTTGTACGGGGCCGGCGGCCCGTCCTCGGGCGGCAGGCCGGAGTTGAAGAGCTTGCCCGGCTTGTAGGTCTTGCCGCCCTTCGGCGCCGCGACGACCGGGTTGATCGACAGGTTCGGCTGGCCGTTGAACCAGAACGGCTGGCGTTCGCCGCGTCGAGCACGCCGCTGATCAGGCTCGACGGGTCGGGAACGATCAGGGCCGGCACCTCGACGCCGGCCTTCGGGAACAGCACGTTGTGGAAGCCGTTGATCTTCCACTTGACGCTGTCGCCCTTGTGGATCGTGGTGACCTTGCGGAAGAAGTTGTTCGCGTCCCCGAAGGCCTCCTGGAACTGCGCGGTCTGGGAGCCCGGCGGGCCGGCCTGGACCGTCTTCGTCGCCGCCGAGGCGACGGTCGGCACCGCGAGCAGCACGACCAGGGTGATCGCCGCTCCCACTACACGTCCGTGCATCGCACTTCCCCCCTCGTTGGGTCCCGTTCGGCCGACCCTACGCCCGCTTCGCGGTGCAATGCAACCGACGGCGGGTAGACGACGCGGATGGAGACGACGACCCTCGGCCCGCTCACCGTCAGCCGGATGTGCCTCGGCACGATGCTCATGGGCGCGGCGACGCCGCGCGACGAGTCCCATCGGATGCTCGACCGCTTCCGCGACGCGGGCGGCACGTTCGTCGACACGGCGGACACCTACTCGGACGGCGGCTCGGAGGAGACGCTCGCGCCGTGGCTCGCGCGCCACCGCGACGAGGTGGTGCTCGCGACCAAGGTCCGCTTCGGCACCGCCGACCCGCCCGGCGAGGGGCTGGCGCCGGACCGGATCGCCGCCGCCTGCGAGGCCAGCCTGCGCCGGCTCGGGACCGACGTGATCGACCTGTACCAGGTCCACGCGCCCGATCCGTCGGTCCCGCTCGAGGCGACGCTGGAGGCGCTCGACGCCCTCGTGCGCGCGGGCAAGGTGCGCGCGCTCGGCGCCTCGAACTTCCCCGCCTGGCTGCTCGCCTGGGCGGTCGCGATCCAGGACCGCGAAGGCTGGGCGCCGTTCGTCTCGCTGCAGCCGCAGTACTCGCTCGTCGAGCGCTCGGTCGAGCTCGACCTGCTGCCGTTCTGCCGCGCCGCCGGGCTCGGCGTCCTGCCGTGGGGGCCGCTCGGCGCCGGCTTCCTGTCCGGCCGCTACCGGCGCGACGAGGCGCCGCCGGAGGGCAGCCGGATCGACATCGCGGGCGACGACTGGGAGGAGGCCTGGGACCGGCGCGCGACCGAGCAGAACTTCCGCGTCGTCGAGGCCGCCGAGGCGATCGCCGCCGACCGCGGCGCCACGGTCCCGCAGGTCGCGATCGCGTGGCTGATGGGCGTCGACGGCGTGACCGCGCCGATCCTCGGCGCGCGCACCTTCGACCAGCTCGAGGACGTCCTCGGGGCCGACGGGCTGACGCTGAGCGCCGACGAGCGCGCGCGGCTCGAGGCGCCCGCGCCGCCGCCGCCGCTCTACCCGCAGCGGATGCTGCGCGAGCAGGTCGGGCTCACCGACTACGGGACGCTGGCGCGGCCGACCGCCTGACGACGATCCGCGCGCCGGCGCCCGCGCCGCCGACGATCGCGAGCGGGATCACGAGCGCCTCGCCGGCGCCGCCCGCGCCGAAGCAGGACGGTCACGACGGCGCACATGGCGAGCGCGCCGCCGATCGCGACCAGGAACGCGTCGCGCCCGCGGACGCCGCGGGCCAGCGCCGCGCGCGCCCCGGCCGCGCCGCCGGCCGCGCCCGCGAGCGCCATCGGCGCCAGCCCGGCCGCCACCAGGTCGCCGCCGGTCAGGCCGCCGGCGAGCACGGCCAGCACGAGCCCGGCGACGAACACCGCGGCGAGGCTGGCGAGCGCCGCCACCGCGAGCCCCTGCGCGTGCCCGGCGGTCATCCGGCCCGGAACGAGTCGACGGCCTCGGCGAGCCGCAGGCGTGCGAAGTCGGCCTCGGGCGCCCGTGCGAAGACGTCGTAGCGGACGCCGCGCCGGCTGTGGACGATCAGGTCGATCGTGCGCACCGGCGTCCCGTCCGGCTGGACGTACGTGGCCTCGACGCGGCGCGCCATCCGGGCGCCCGGCACGTCGGCGTCGCGCTCCTCCACCAGCCGGTAGTCCGACCGCTCGAGCCGGTTCTGCGCCTTCATCGCCTCGACGCTCGCCCCGAAGTCGCCGGGCGACGTGCGGCTGCGCGCGACGGCGAGCTGTGCGGGCAGCCCGGCGGTCAGCTCGGGCGTGGCGAGCAGCGTGAGCTCGCGCCGCTCGGCGGGGGTGACGGGCGCGCGGTCGAAGCCGCGCGGCACGGCGATCGCCCAGTCGGCGCCGCGCAACGGCGCGAACCCGGTGGGCGGGCGTCATGGCCGGCGGCCGCGCCGGCCCGGCGGCGGTCTCCGCCGCGCGCTCGTCCGTGCCGCAGCCGGCCAGGACGGCGACCGCGCAGAGCGCCGCGATCAGGTGGGGCAGCCGTCGGACCACGTGAAGGCTCCTGTCTCCGGGTCGTAGGTTCCGAAACCGGTCGTCCGCTGGTTCGAGCTCGTCGCCTCGCCCGCGCCGCCGACCACGACGAGGTCGACCTCGTGGCGGTCTGACCGCTTGTCGAAGTCGTACGTGCGGAGCGTGAAGTTGCTGGCGTTCCGCGCTGCCTCGCCGAGCTCGAGCGCGGCGTCGCTGCGGTCCGCCGGCTCGCCGGTGACCGGGTCGCGGCCGGTCCACGCCTTGCGCGCGGCGGCGGCCAGGCGCGGGTCGGTGAGGTCGATCGTCGTGGTGACCTCGAGCCCCTTGCCGGCGTTCGCCCGCGTGTCGCGCGAGTAGAACGGGATCTCCTTGGCGATGTCCCCGAACGTCGTCGAGCGGCTGTTCTTGATGCCGCCGTTGACCTCGCCCTCGACGGTGTTGATGACGGACAACGCGAGCGGCTTGCCCGAGCTGTCGACGGTGATCGCGACCTTCGCCTTGCCGGTGACCTTGCCGCCGAGCGCGGCGTTGACGAGCGGGCCGATCACGAGGTCGCCGGACAGCTCGCCCGAGCCGCTGACCTCGTAGTACACGGTCGTCTGGCCCTGCTTCGGGCCGCTCGCGTAGTACGTCGAGCCGAGCGCGCGGGCCAGCGTCAGCTCGGCCTTCCCGGTCGCGACGGTGTCGTCGACGCCGGGGTCGTCCTCGGACTTCGGCTTCTGCGCGTACGGCCCCTGGACGGAGGCCGATCCGCTGACGTTGACCGTCGTGTCGCCGTTGACGCTGAACGACTCGACCGGTGGGAAGTCGACCTCGGGGCGGTCGCGCAGCAGCCGGCAGGCGAGGCAGAGCAGCCCGACGGGGTCGGGCGCGGCGGCCTTCTTGAGCTGGCCGAGGAACGTGTCGACCTGGCCCTGGCTGTCGGCGCGGTAGGTGACCGAGACGTCGCCGCCGACGCGGACCGACGCGTCGATGTCGATCCCCTTCGCCTTCAGGTCGGCCTTGAGGCCCGGCCCGACCTTGGCCCCGGCCTTGATCTTCAGCGTCACGAGGTGCTTGCCGTCGTTGCGCTGCGCGACGGTCGCCTCGACGCCGCCGTCGACGGTGATCTTGACCCAGCGCGCGTTGACGTAGACCTCGCCGGAGGCGGTCTTCGTGCCGCTCGCGATGATGCACGCCGGCGGCGGCTTGGGCGGATCGCACGACTTGCCGCCGTGCGCGATCCGGCAGATCAGGTCGCCGGTCCGCTCGCCGATCGAGGCGGGCGCGTCGGACGCGACGAGCGCGGCGACGATGAGCGCGACCAGCAGCAGCATCCCGACGAGCTCCGCCGACGTCTGCCCCCGCTGCCCAGCGAACCGCCGCATGGCAGCCGATGGTGCTGCGCGCGGGCGCGGCTGTCATGAGGCCCCGGTCCCAACCTGGACCTGGGCCGGGGCCCTACGCGGCGATGCCGTCGAGCAGCCGCTCCAGGTCGGACTCGTCGTTCCACGCGCCGACCGCGGCGCGCAGCAGCGAGCGGCCGGGGAGGTCCCGCACGATGACCCCGGACGCCGCGAGCCGGTCGCGGACCTCCTCGGCGAACGGGTCCTCCCAGCTCACGAGCGTGGTCGCGCCGCGCGGCATGACCGTCCGGCCGCGCTCGCGCAGCGCGTCGGCGAGCCGCCGCGCGAGCCCGGCCGCGCGCTCCTGGACCGCGTCCCAGCCGTGGCTCTCCAGCAGCTCGATCGCGCCGAGCGACAGCGCGACCGCCTCGCGCGGGAGCGAGGGCGTGTCGTAGCGCGCGATCGTGTCGCGGAAGCCGCCCTCGAGGCCGGCGGAGACGTCGGCGAACGACATGTAGCCCGCGCTGACCAGCTCGACCCGCTCCGCGAACGCGGGGTCCAGCCAGAGGAACCCGGTGCCGTCCGCGCCGCACAGCCACTTCTGGCCCGACGCCGCGTAGGCGACGCAGCCGAGCCCGCGCGGGTCGACGTGGATCGCGCCGGCGCCCTGGGCGCCGTCGAGGATCACCGGCACGTCGAGGTCCTGCAGCGCCGCGGGGACGACCTCGCCGCCGACCCAGCTCACGTGCGAGAGTCGCGACGAGCGTCGTGTCCGGACCGACCGCCTCGGGCACGTGCGCGAACGGGACCGCGCGGACGGTGACGCCGCGCCGGCGGGCCGCCAGCAGCGGGCCGAGCAGGCCGGGGTGCTCCTGATCGGAGGTCACGATCTCGTCGCCCTCGCCGAGGCCCGAGGCCGGCGATCACGCGCCCGAGGCCGTCGGTCGTCGACGTGGTCAGCGCGATCTCCTCGGGCGGCGCGCCGACGAGCCGGGCGTAGGCGCCCCGCAGGCGGTCCTGGAGCTCGAAGCGGCGCTCGAAGTGGGCGTGGACGCGGCCGGTCTCGGCCTGCGCGGCCAACTCGGCGCGCGCCGACTCGACGGCGGGCTCGGCGAGCGGCCCGTCCGTCCCGCTGTTGAGGTACGCGACCTCCTCGAGCACCGGGAACTGCGCGCGCAGGGCTTCGGCATCCATGCGGGGCAGAGTAAGGATCAGCCGCCGCAGGCGGGCCACGGCGTGGCGCCGGCGCGCCGGTACAGGCGCGCGGCCCGCGCGTCCTGCTCCGCCTCGGGCGCCGCGGCGGGGTCGCCCGCGCCGCCGACCGACCGCCAGGTGTGGCGGTCGAACTGGTACTTGCCGCGGTACTGCCCGCCGCCGCCGACCACCCCTGGATCGCCGCCGGACTCGCAGGCGGCGATCGCCTCGAGCCCGTCCGGGACCGGCACGCGCTCGAAGGCGCGCAGCCGCCGCAGCGCCGCATCGGCGGTGCGCCGGGCGCGTGCGATCGCGCGCGTCGCGGCGGCCCGCAGCCGCAGCTCGCGCGCCGCGACGCGCATCTGCGCGGCGACCGTCGCGTGATCGCCGACCGGGGCGCGCAGCGCCGGCGCGGGAGCGTCCGCGGCCGCGGTCAGCGGGGCCACGAGCAGGGCCGCGGCGAGCGGGACGGCACGGAGACGGGACGCGGTGGGGACCACCCGAGCCCGTGGACGCTATCGCCTAGCATCCGGCGGCCGTGTCCCGGCTCGACGACCTGCTCGCCAACAACGCGGCCTACGCGGCCGGGTTCGAAGCCGGGGGCCTGGCCCGCAAGCCGGCGCGCCGGCTCGCGATCGTCACCTGCATGGACGCGCGCCTGGACCCGGTCGCCGCGCTGGGCCTGCGACCCGGCGACGCGCACGTCATCCGCAACGCCGGCGCGGTCATCACCGAGGCGGAGATCCGCGCGCTGGCGGTCTCCCAGCGGGTCCTCGGGACGCGCGACGTGCTCGTCGTCGTGCACACCGACTGCGGGATGCGCGGGCTCGACGAGCAGGAGCTGCGGCGCGAGCTCGAGGCCGAGACCGGCGTCCGGCCCGACTGGGAGGACGTGCCGATGCGCAGCCCGGAGGACGACGCCCGGACGGCGGTCGAGCGGATCCGGTCCAGCCCGTTCCTCGATCACGCGGGCGCGGTGCACGGGCTGGTGTACGCGGTCGAGACCGGCCGCCTGCGCCTCGTCGCCTAGCATCCTCGCCGCCATGCACGTGAAGCTGCCCGACGGATCGCAGAAGGAGCTGGACGACGGCGCCAGCGGCGCCGACCTCGCCGCGGCGATCGGTCCGGGCCTCGCACGCGCCGCGCTCGCGGTCAAGGTCGGCGGGCACCTGCGCGACCTCGCCCGCCCGCTCGCGGACGGCGACGAGGTCGAGATCGTCACGGACCGCTCGCCCGAGTCGCTGGAGCTGATCCGCCACGACGCCGCGCACGTGCTCGCCGCGGCGGTGCTGGACCTCTACCCGGGCACGAAGATCTCGATCGGTCCGCCGATCGAGGACGGCTTCTACTACGACTTCGAGTTCCCCGAGGGCGTCACGGTCTCCGACCACGACCTGCCCGCGCTGGAGGACAAGATGCGCGAGCACGTCAAGGCGCGCGAGCCGTTCACGCGCGAGGACGTGACCGTCGAGCAGGCGCTCGACCGGTTCAACGCGGAGCACCAGCCGTACAAGGTCGAGCTGATCGAGGACCTCGTCCGCGACGAGGGCGTCGACACCGTCTCGCTCTACACGAACGGGCCGTTCACCGACCTCTGCCGCGGGCCGCACGCGCCGGACACCGGCCGCATCCATCCGAAGGCGTTCAAGCTGCTCTCGCTGGCCGGCGCGTACTGGCGCGGCGACGCGAGCCGCCAGATGCTCACCCGGATCTACGGCACCGCGTTCCACAGCGCCAAGGACCTCGAGGCGCACCTCGAGCGGCTCGAGCAGGCGCGCGCCCGCGACCACCGCAAGCTCGGCCGGGAGCTCAACCTGTTCCTGTTCTCCGAGCTCTCGCCCGGGTCGCCGTTCTGGCAGCCGGACGGGATGATCGTCCTGAACGCGCTGACCGACCTGTGGCGGCGCGAGAACGCGGCGCGCGGCTACCGCGAGGTCAAGACGCCGATCCTCTACGACACCGAGCTGTTCCGCACCTCGGGCCACTGGCACGTCTACCGCGACCACATGTACTTCACCGAGGTGGAGGGCCGCGGCATGGGCCTGAAGCCGATGAACTGCCCGGCGCACATCCAGATCTACAAGGACGCGCGCCACTCCTACCGCGACCTGCCGATCCGCTACTCGGAGGCCGGCCTCGTCCACCGCCACGAGCCGAGCGGGACGCTGCACGGCCTGCTGCGCGTCCGCCACATCACCCAGGACGACGCCCACATCTTCTGCGCCGAGGACCAGATCGCCGACGAGGTCAACCGCTGCCTGGACTTCGGCTATGCGATCTACGACACGTTCGGGTTCGAGCCGCGGCTGGAGCTCTCGACGCGGCCGGAGAAGCGGATCGGCACCGAGGAGATGTGGGACCGCGCGGAGTCCGCGCTCGAGCAGGCGCTCGTGCAGCGCGGGGTGGAGTTCGAGCTCAACGCGGGCGACGGCGCCTTCTACGGCCCGAAGATCGACCTGCACATGACCGACTCGATCGGCCGCTCGTGGCAGCTCGGCACCGTCCAGCTCGACTACGTCATGCCCGAGCGCTTCGAGCTGACCTACACCGGCGCCGACAACGCGGAGCACCGGCCGGTGATGATCCACCGCGCCCTGATGGGCTCGTTCGAGCGCTTCATGGGGATCCTGATCGAGCACTACGCGGGCGAGTTCCCGCTCTGGCTCGCGCCGCTCCAGGCGCTCGTCCTGCCCGTCGCGGACCGCCATCTCGACTACGCGGCGTCGGTGGCGGAGCAGCTGGGGGCGGCCGGGCTGCGTTCGCGCGTCGACGACCGCGGCGAGTCGATCGGGCGCAAGATCCGCGAGGCCGAGCTCGCCAAGGTGCCCTACATGCTGGTGGTCGGCGATCGCGAGGCCGAGTCGGGCACCGCCGCGCTGCGCCGGCACAAGGAGGGCGACGTCGGCACGCTCGGGCTCGACGAGATCGCCGGAAGGCTCACGGAAGAGGCCGCCTCCGGCTATACTGGGAGCCATTGATCAACACGCGTTCCCATACCGTGTGGCGCTCCGCTTGACGGCCCGCCGCACCATCATCAGCTAAGTGCCGGTCCCGAGAAGGTTCGACCGGCAGCCGCCGGAGCGCGACACCACCCGCATCAACGAGCGCATCCGCGTTCCCGAGGTGCGCCTCATCGACGAGAACGGCCAGCAGGTCGGGATCATGAAGACGAACGAGGCGCTCCGCTATGCGCAGAGCCGCGAGCTCGATCTGGTGGAGGTCGCCCCCGACGCCAAGCCGCCCGTCTGCCGGGTGCTCGACTACTCGAAGTACAAGTACGAGCAGACCCAGAAGCAGAAGGCCGCGCGCAAGCACCAGCAGCAGATCAACATCCGGGAGATCAAGTTCCGGCCGAAGATCGCGCAGCACGACTACGACACCAAGAAGGGCCATGTCGAGCGCTTCCTCAAGGCGCGCGACAAGGTCAAGGTGACGATCATGTTCCGCGGCCGCGAGATGGCCCATCCGGAGCGGGGGGAGATGATCCTCAACCGCCTCGCGGAGGAGCTCGAAGAGCTGGCCGTGGTGGAGCAGCGCCCCCAGCAGGACGGCCGCAACATGACCATGATGCTCGCGCCGCAGCGCGCGGGCGCGGCGGAGAAGTAACTCCAGCCGCCCACCTAGAGCCGAACGCGGCCCGCCGGCGTCACGCCGGACCGGGCCGCGGGAAGCTCATGGCAAGGCCGGAGAGGCCCTCAGCGTGCGGGTCCCCAGTCGGGCGCGCTGTCCCATGTGCTCGTGCGCGTCACCGGCGTGAGCCCGGTGCCGTCGATGCCGATCGTGTAGACGTCGGCTTGGTCATCGATGCCCGTCATGCCGACGGTGATGGCCGTGCCGTCGGGCGAGAACGACGCCGAATAGACCCGCGTCGTCGGGCCGGCATGGGTCACTTGCCGCAGGCCCGTGCCGTCGGGATGGATCGTCCAGATGTCGGAGTCGAGGAAGTCTTCTGATTCGGGGCTTCGGAAGAGGATCTGCGACCCGTCGGGCGACCAGTCCGGTCCATCGCCGGCCCTGAGCTTGAACCGCGTGATGCGACGCAAGCCGGTGCCGTCGGCGTTGACGACGTACACCGCCTGGCCTCCCGTCGGCTTCTTGGTGAAGTTGTGGCGGACGAAGACGATCCGCTTGCCGTCCGGCGACCACTGGGGATCGCCATCCTCGGCCGTGCGGGTCCGGGGCAGCGTCACGCGCCGGACGTGCGAACCGTCGATGCGCATCCGATAGATCCCGACGTGCGCGATCTGGTCGTTGCGGATCTTTCCGAACGCCCGGACGAATGCGATCTGTCTTCCGTCGGGCGAAACCGCGGGGTAGGAATTGTCCGAGCACTTGGGCGGCGTGCGCCGCCCGGTGCATCCGCGGTCCACGCGCGCGAGGCCCGTGCCGTCGGGGCGCACGCTGTAGATGCCGCACGTCCGGCCGCAGCGCTGAAAGGCGATGAAGCTGCCGTCCGCCGCTACGTCTGGATAGTCATCACTGGCACGGGCGGGCGGCTGCGCCAGCTGACGCTCGCCGGTCCCGTCCGGCGCCGCCATGAAGATCGTTCCCTTGGTCCGGTCAGGACCGAGATAGCGGCGGAAGGCAATGTCTCCGTTTTGAGCCGGCGGCGTCGCGAGCGCCGACGCCAGAGGAAGCATCGGCAAGAGCAAGATGGCGGCGATCATCCGTCGGGAGCGAATCCACCTCGCGCACGTCGCACGTCTCATCGCCGTCTCCTTCCGCTGGGCACGATCGACACACCGACTCTCCCAGCCCCGAAGACCGCCGTACATCATCCGTTTGGACCATCTTCCAGACTCCGCGTCCGTGGCCGGCGGCAGGCGAACAGCAAGCGGTGTTCGACCTTGCCGGCCCGGGCACGTCCGCCTGGTCAGCGGTCTGCGGTGACGATCTCCTCGGTGATCCGGTGAAGGTCTTCGCGGAGGGTTCGCCACGCGTCCGGGTCGGCGGACGCCCGAGCCTCGGCGAGACGTTCGGCGACGTCGCGCACTACACGCGCTCGAGGATGCGAGGCGGCGTCCGCCGTCGCTGCCTAACTCAGCAATGCAGCGCCGGGGTTTCCGACGCGCTGCTTCATCTGCTCCGCGTCGTACTCGCTCGTCTGCTTGCGGCGCTCTGCCTTCGCCTCCGCCGTGTCGCCCGTCTGTTCGCGCTTTACGCGGCGCTGCTCGCGTGCCTTCTCCAACCGGTTCGCCTTTGCCTTCTGGGACTCAGCCATGGATCAGCACCCCTTCGAGGGAGATCGGGTGCCTCTGACCCTACGCCGATCGCGGAGCGTGAGACGTCGCCGAGCGCTCTCGACATACCTCCCCGCACCGCGCGCGAACGGGGCAGAAGGGCAGCTCAGGCCGCCGGGAGCCGCAGGCCGAAGGTCGCGGCGAGCAGGCGGCCGGGCGCGTCGTCGTCGTTCGTGACGCGGAGGTCGCCGCGCGGCGTGGCGAACAGCCACTCGCGCGCGGGCTCGTCGCCGACGATGTCCCGGCGCGCGACCTCCACGTCCGCCGGCGGATGCGCCGTCGTCGCGATAGGCGCGGTCGTCCTCCGGGTCGCGCGCGCAGATGTAGAGCCGCTCGTGGGCGAGCCCCATCAGGGCGGGCAGATCCTCGCCGTACGCCGCGATCACCCACGGCGCGAGCTCCGGCAGGCCGCGCAGCACGCCGACGAGCTCCTCCGTCCGCGCGTCGCGCTCCCGGTCGGTCGTCTCCGGGTCGCGCTCGATCCAGCGGGTCGCGATCGCCCGGGCGTCCGCCTCCGTCACCTGCGCGCCTTGATCGTCCGTCGCACCTTCCGGACATTGCCCGCAGCGTCCTTCGCCGTAACCCGGATCCGGACGCGCAGCTTGCGCCGCGGGCCGAGCAGCGCGATCTTCGGCCGCAGGGTGACCCGGCGCGGGCGCGACGTGCGCTTGAGCGTCTTGCGGACGAGCACGAGGTTGTACGGCGCCGCCGAGATGTGCGCGCTCCGCGCCACGCCGAGCAGCTCGATCACGTACGAGACCGGCTCGTTCGGCGCTGACCCGCGGGCGCAGCCCACGGCGGACGTGCGCGTAGCGCGGCCGGCGCGGGAGGCTGTCGAGCTTGACCTTCGGCCTGCGGCGGTCGGCGCCGGGCGGCGCGGCGCTCAGCGTCGTCCGCTCGCAGCGCACCGGCAGGTCGTCGAAGTCGCCGCTCATCGTGTCGCGCCCGTCGCCGCAGTGGATCCACTCGGAGGTCCCGTCGAGCGCGCGGACCGTGTCGTCGCCGGGGCCGGCGCGCACGTCGTCGAGCCCGCGGCCGGGGTCGATCACGTCGCCGCCCGGGCCGCCGTCGATCCGCTGCGGACCGTCGCGGCCGGTCAGCAGGTCCGCGCCCGCGCCGCCCTCGATGCCCTCGACGTCACCGCCGACGTCGTCGCGCTCGCCCGCCTCGCCGTCGTCCGCGACCCCGTTGAGCGTCGCGGTCACGGGCGCGCTGCGCGCGGCGTAGCTGATCAGGTCGAGGCCCGGGCCGCCGCGGAAGCGGTCCGCGCCCGCGTCGGCGGCGCTGCCGACCCCCTCGCCCGGGTCCGTGGCCCGTCGTCGGGCACCGCGACCGGGTCGCTCGGCGCGGCGACGTCGTCGCCCTGGCCGCCGGAGAGCTGATCGTCCCCGTCGCCGCCCGACAGCAGGTCGGCGCCGTTGCCGCCGGTCAGCGCGTCCGCGCCCGGCCCGCCGGTCAGCTCCGCGTCGAGCAGGACGGCGGCGATCAGCGCGTCGGCGCCCGACCCGCCCTCGAGCCGCTCGACCGCTGGGCCGATGTTGTCGCCCTCGCCTGCCTGGCCGTCGTCCGCGACGCCGTTCGCGCTCAGCCGCAGCGGCGCGGCTCCGCAGCGAATAGCCCGCGACGTCGAGCCCGGCGCCGCCGATCAGCCGGTCCGGGCCGTCGGGCGCGGCGCCCATGAGGAAGTGCGCGACGGCGTTCTCGGGCCCGCCGGTCAGCGTGTCGGCGCCCGGGCCGCCGGTCAGGTCGCTCTCGCCGGCGCCGGCCCGGAGGGTGTCGTCGCCCGCGCCGCCGTCGAGCGCGGTGAAGCCGGTGGCCGCGCCGGCGTCGAGCCCGTCGGCGCCGTCGCCGCCGCCCGCGGAGGCGGGGATCCCCCCGCCGAGCGACCCGAGCGTCACCTGGTCGTCGCCGTCGCCGAGCGCCACGTCGACCGCGGCGGGCGCGGGCGTTGCCGCGCAGGTCACCACCGAGGCGCTCACGCTGTCGCACGCGGCCGCGCTCTCGCTGACCGGGAGCCCGCCGGTCTCGGTGAAGACGATGCGGTCGCCGCCGCGTGTGACCGAGAGCCGGTTCTGCTCCCCGGGGGCGGCCGCGTAGCCCAGCGAGAGCCCCGCCGTGACCGTGCCCGCGTGGGCGGGCGCCGCCGTCACGACGAGCGCCAGTCCGCACAGCGCCGCGGCACGCAGGGTGCGCATGATGTCCAAGCGTGCCAGATCCCGCGGCCGCTATCCTGTGCGGCCGCTCATGCCCAAGATGAAGTCCCACTCCGGCGCGAAGAAGCGCTTCAAGAAGACGGCCACCGGCAAGCTGAAGTCGCGGCCGGCGTTCTCGAGCCATATCCTCGAGAAGAAGTCGCCGAAGAAGAAGCGCGCGCTGGGGCTGGAGAAGACCGTCGCCAAGGCTGACCGCAAGACCGTGAACAAGCTGCTCGGAGGCAACGGGCGATGACCCGCGTCAAGCGTTCCGTCCACGCGCGCAAGAAGCGCCGCGCGACCCTCGAGCGCGCCAAGGGCTACCGCGGCGAGGCGCACAGCTCCTACCGCCGCGCGAAGGAAGCCGTCATGAAGGCGGACTCCTACGCGTACCGCGACCGCCGCAACCGCAAGCGCGACTTCCGCCGCCTGTGGATCACCCGCATCAACGCCGCCGCGCGCCAGAACGGCCTCTCCTACGGCACGTTCATGCACGGCCTCAAGCTCGCCGGGATCGAGATCGACCGCAAGGTCCTCGCCGACATCGCCGTGCGCGATGCCGACACGTTCCGCCGATTTGCCGACGCCGCCCGCGAGGCGTTGCCGGCCTGACGGCCGACGACACCAGAAGCTTCCGGGCGCCCCTCCTCTCAGGACGGGCGCCCTTTTTGTTTCCGCACCCGCCATGCCCATCACCAGCCCCAACAACGACACGCTCAAGGAGGTCCGCAAGCTCGCCGGCCGGCGCTGGCGCGACAAGACGCGGACGTTCGTGGCCGAGGGCGAGGACCTGGTGCAGGCCGCGGGCGCGGCGGGCTGGACGCCGGAGGCGCTGCTGAGCGAGGCCGGCTCCGGGCTGGGCGGGGAGGAGGTCGCCGCGCACCTGCTCAAGGACGTCTCCCAGCTCGGCTCGGGCACGCGCGTGCTCGGGATCTACCCGCAGCGCTGGGCGCCCGCGCCCGCCGGGCCCGTCTGCGTCGCGCTGTGGGGCGTCAACGACCCCGGCAACGTCGGCACCGTGCTGCGCGCCGCGCTCGCGTTCGGCGCGGGCAGTGTCGCGCTCGGGCCCGGCACCGCCGACCCGTACGGGCCGAAGGCGGTCCGCGCATCGATGGGCGCGATCTTCGAGGTGCCGATCGTGCGCGTGCACCAACATCGGCGAGCTGCCCGGCCACAAGGTCGCGCTCGCCGCCCGCGCCGGCCGAGCGCTTGCCGAGGTCGAGGCGGCGGAGGTGACGCTCGTCGTCGGCGCCGAGCGCGAGGGGCTCGCGCAGGGCGTGCTCGACAGCTGCAACGAGACCGCCCACATCCCGATCCGCTCCGAGTCGCTCAACGCGGCCATGGCGGCGGCGATCGGGCTCTACGAAGTCACTAGGGTGGCGCGCGCATGAAGGACCGGATCGAGGCGCTCCAGGCCGAGGGCACCGCGGCGATCGCCGCGGCGGCCGGCACCGCCGAGCTCGAGGACGCGCGGGTGGCGTACCTCGGCCGCAAGGCGGAGCTGCCGAACCTGCTGCGCGGCGTCGCGCAGCTCGCGCCGGAGGAGCGCGGCCCGGTCGGGCGCGCGGCCAACGAGGCGCGCAAGGCGCTCGAGGCCGCAGTCGACGCCCGCCGCGCCGAGCTCGAGCGGGCGGAGCTCGACGCCCGGCTCGCCGCGGACGCGGTCGACGTCACGCTGCCCGGCACCCCGGTCACGCCGGTCGGGCGGCTGCACATCATCACCGCGATGCGGCGCGAGATCGAGGACATCTTCCTCGGCCTCGGCTTCCGCGTCGCCGAAGGCCCCGAGATCGACACCGTCTACTACAGCTTCGACGCGCTGAACCACCTCCCGACGCACCCCGCGCGGCTGCGCTCGGACACGTTCTACGTCAGCGACGACGTCGTCCTGCGCCCGCACACCTCGCCGATGCAGGTGCGCGCGATGGAGCTCGCGCCGCCGCCGCTCTACATCATCGTCCCGGGCCGCACCTACCGGCGCGACAACGACGCGACCCACACGCCGCAGTTCCACCAGGTCGAGGGGCTGGCGGTCGACGAGGACGTCACGCTCGCCGACCTCCAGGGCACGCTCCTCGCCTTCGCCCGCGCGGTCTTCGGCGACGACCGCGAGGTCCGCCTGCGCCCGCACTTCTTCCCCTTCACCGAGCCGAGCGTCGAGGTCGACGTCTCGTGCTTCAACTGCGAGTCGGGCTTCCTGCGCGACGGCAGCCGCTGCCACCTCTGCAAGGGCACGGGCTGGATCGAGATCCTCGGCTCGGGCATGGTCGACCCGAACGTGTTCGATTACGTGCGCGAGCACGGCTACGACCCCGACCGGATCCAGGGCTTCGCGTTCGGCATGGGGATCGAGCGGATCGCCTTCCTCAAGCACGGGGTCAGCGATCTGCGGCTCATGTACGAGAACGACCTGCGGTTCCTGGAGCAGTTCGGATGAGGCTGCCGCTGCTCTGGCTCCACGACTACTGCGATCCCGGGCTCGAGCCGTTCGAGCTCGCGACCCGGCTCGCCATGACGGGCACCGAGGTCGACCGCGTGCACACCCACGGCGTCACCGCGCTCGAGCACTTCGTCGTCGGCAAGGTGCTCGAGTCCGGCCGCCACCCGGACGCCGACCGGCTCAGCGTCTGCCTCGTCGACACCGGCGCGGGCGAGCCGTCGCAGATCGTCTGCGGCGCGCCCAACGTCGCCGCCGGCCAGACCGTCGCGGTCGCCCGGCCCGGCGCGGTGATGCCCGACGGCACGAAGCTCAAGAAGGCCAAGCTGCGCGGCCAGGAGTCCAACGGCATGATCCTGGCCGAGGACGAGGTCGCGATCGGCACCGACCACGACGGGATCATGGTGCTCGACGACGCGCTCGCCGCCGGGACGCCGCTCGCCGACGTGCTGCCGATCGCCACCGACGTGCTCGAGCTGGAGATCACGCCGAACCGGCCCGACTGCCTCGCCGTCTACGGCGTCGCGCGCGAGGTCCACGCCGCGACCGGCGCGCCGCTCGCGCCCGCGCCGTGGAGCGAGGACGGCCATCCGGCCGGCGACGCGATCCCCGGCTTCGCGATCGACGTCCAGGTCCCCGACCTGTGCCCGCGGTTCACCGCGCGGCTGTTCGAGGACGTGCGCGCTCGGCCCGTCGCCCGCCTGGCTGAAGGCGCGCCTGATGGCCGCCGGGCAGCGCCCGATCAACAACGTCGTCGACATCACGAACTACGTGATGCTGCTCACGGGCCAGCCGCTGCACGCGTTCGACGCCGACCTCGTCGCCGGCGGGACGCTCGTCGTCCGGCGCGCGCGCGACGGCGAGACGATGACGACGCTCGACGACGTGGAGCGCAGGCTCGACGGCGAGATGGTCGTGATCGACGACGCCGACGGCCCGACCTCGATCGCCGGCGTGATGGGCGGCGCGCGCTCCGAGGTCCACGACGGGACGACCCGCGTGCTGATGGAGGCGGCGACCTGGAACGGGCCGAACATCCAGCGCACCTCGACCCGCCTGGCGCTGCGCACGGAGGCGTCGGGCCGCAACGAGAAGCAGCTCCAGCCCGAGCAGGCGCTCGAGGGCCAGGCGGTCGCGACCGCAGCTGATGATCGAGCTGTGCGGCGCGCGGCCCGTGGGCGGGACGATCGACGTCGGCGGCCCGGGGCCGGCGCCGGTGACGCTGCGGCTGCGCGATGCGCGGACCGAGCGGCTGCTCGGCGCGGCGGTCCCGCGCGACGACGCGGCCGGGATCCTGACCGCGCTCGGGTTCGGCGTGGCAGAGGCTTCCGACGGGCTCGACGTGACCGTGCCGACCTGGCGCCGCGACGACGTGACCCGCGAGGCGGACCTGATCGAGGAGGTCGCGCGGATCTGGGGGCTGGACCGGCTCCCGTCGACGCTGCCCTCGCGCCGCGGCGCGGTCGGCCGGCTCGAGCCCGAGCAGCGGATCCGCCGCCGCGCCGAGGACGCGCTCGTCGGCGCGGGCCTCTCCGAGGCCGTCGGCTGGAGCTTCACCAGTCCCGCGGTGCTCGCCCGGCTCGGCCTGCAGGACGACGTCGTCGCGCTCGAGAACCCGATGTCCGAGGACCAGTCGGTCATGCGCACGACGCTGCTCGGCTCGCTGCTCGACGCGCTGCGCCGCAACCGCTCGCGCGGCTTCGAGGACGTGCGGCTGTTCGAGGCCGGCTCCGTCTACCTGCCGCGCGCGGCGGCCGGCGAGCTGGCGACGGCCGCGACCGGCAACCCCTGGTACCCGGCGAACGACCCGGACCTGCCGGTCGAGCGCACGCGCATCGCCGCGCTGATCTGCGGCCACGACCGGCCGCCGAGCTGGGGCGACCCCGACCCGCCGCGCGCCGACCTGTTCGCCGCCAAGGGCGTGCTCGAGGCGATGCTGCGCGCGCTGCGCGTGGACTGGAGCGTCGAGCCGGGCGCCGGCGAGCCGTTCCTGCACCCGACGCGGTCGGCCTCCGTGCTGCTCGGCGGGGCGCGGCGCGGGCTGGCTCGGCGAGCTGCACCCGTCGGTGACCGCCGCGTGGGACCTCGACGCCGTGGCCGGCTTCGAGCTCGACTTCGGCGTGCTCGCCGCCGCGGCGCCCGGCGTCCTGCGCTACGAGGACCTCACCTCGTTCCCCGCCATCCGCCAGGACATCGCGGTCGTGGTCGCCGACGACGTGCCCGCCGCCAGCGTGCTCGAGGTCGTCCGCTCCGCCGGCGGCGCGCTGCTGCGCGACGCGCGCGTGTTCGACGTCTACCGCGGCGCGCAGGTGGGGGAGGGCCGCGCCTCGCTCGCGCTGCGGCTCGAGTTCCGCGCGCCCGACCGCACCCTGACCGACGAGGACGTCGCGCAGCGGCGGGCGAAGATCGTCGCCGCGCTGCGCGACCGGGTCGGGGGCGAGCTGCGTGGCTAGGGTCAGCGTCCTCGGCGCCAGCGGTTACGCCGGCGCGATCGCCGCGCGGCTGATCGACCGGCATCCGTTCTTCGAGCTCGCGCACGTGACCGCCCGCAGCGAGGCCGGCGCGCGGCTGGACGACATCCACCCGCGCACGCGCGTGCCGATGGTGCTCGAGACCTGGGATCCCGACCGCCAGTCCGACGTCGACGCCGCGCTGGTCTGCTGGCCGCACCGCGCCGCCGCGCCCGCGGTCGCCGCGCTGCGCGAGCGCGGGGTGCGGGTCGTCGACCTGTCCGCCGACTTCCGGCTCACCGACCGCGCGATCTACGAGGACTGGTACGGCGCGCACGGCGCCCCCGAGCACTTCGGCACCGCCGTCTACGGGCTGCCCGAGCTGCACCGCGACGCGATCGCGGGCGCCGACCTCGTCGCCAACCCCGGCTGCTACCCGACCGCCGCGCTGCTCGCGCTCGCCCCGCTCGCCCGCGCCGGGCTGATCGCGGACGTCGTGATCGACGCGAAGTCCGGCGTCTCGGGCGCCGGCCGCGAGCCGACCGCCGCCACGCACTACATCGCGGCCGACGAGAACATGACGCCGTACAAGGTCGAGCGCCACCGCCACACGCCCGAGATCGAGCAGGAGCTCGCGGGGCAGGGCGCGTCGCTGCCCGTCACGTTCACGCCGCACCTCGTCCCGCTCGCCCAGGGCGAGCTGGTCTCGTGCTACGTGACCCCCGCGCGCGAGCACGACGAGGAGGAGCTGATGACCCTCTTCGACGCCGCGTACGCGCGCGAGCCGTGGGTCGAGCTGCGGCTCGGGCCGCCCGGCGTGATCGAGGTGCGCGACACGAACTTCTGCCGCCTCTCGGTCCACAGCGACGGCCGCACCGGCCGGATCATGGTCTTCTCCTCGATCGACAACCTGTGGAAGGGCGCCGCGTCGCAGGCGGTCCAGAACCTCGACCTGATGTTCGGGCGCGACGAGCGCGAGGGGCTGACGTGAGCTGGTCCTCGCGCTGGGTGCAGCCGCCCGCGGGCGTGACCGAGCGCGAGGGGCTCGCCGCGGGGTTCCGCGCGGCGGGCGTGCGGGCGGGGATCAAGCCGTCCGGCGATCCGGATCTCGCCCTGCTGGTGTCCGACGAGCCGGACACGGTCTCCGCCGCCCGCTTCACCCGCTCCGGGCGTGCTCGCGGCGCCGGTCGTGCTCTGCCAGGAGCGCTGCCGGCTCGACGCGCTCCGCGCGGTCGTCGCCAACTCCGGCAACGCCAACGCGGCCACCGGCCGGCGCGGGCTGGAGGACGCCGCCCGGATGCAGGGCGCCGCCGCGATGGCGGCCGGCGTGCACGAGGACCGGGTCGCGGTCGCCTCGACCGGGGTGATCGGCGTCCCGCTGCCGATGGACGGCATGATCGGCGCGATCCTCGCGGCGCGCGGCGCCCTCGCGGCGGACGGCGACGGCGGCTTCTGGCGCGCGATCGCCACCACCGACGCGTTCGAGAAGCGGCTCGCGCTCGACGTCGCGCTGCCCGTCGGGCACGGTCCGCGTCAGCGCCCAGGCCAAGGGCGCGGGGATGATCCAGCCCGGCTTCGCGACGATGCTCTGCTTCGTCCAGACCGATGCCGCGCTGCAGCCCGAGACCGCCGACCTGCTGCTCGGCGTCTGCGTCAAGCGCTCGTTCGACCGGATCAGCGTCGACGGCCAGCTGTCCACGAACGACACCGCGATCCTGATGGCGAGCGGCGCGAGCGGCGTGATCGTCGACCCCGAGAGCGAGGACGAGCTGCGACTGGGCGAGGCGCTCGACTACGCGCTGCGGCGGCTCGCGCTGCAGATGGTGCGCGACGGCGAGGGCGCGGCGCGGACCGCCCGCGTGTACGTCCAGGGCGGCCACGGCGACACCGTCGAGCGCGTCGCGCGCGCGGTCGCGAACTCCCCGCTCGTGAAGGCGGCGCTCAACGGCGGCGACCCGAACTGGGGCCGCGTCGCGCAGGCGGTCGGCGCCGCGCTGCCGGGCGCCGCCCCGCTGCCGTACGACATCTGGATCGACGGCGTCCAGGTGTGCGGCGGCGGCGTCGCGCTCCCGCACGACCCGCCGGCGCTCGGCGACGAGGTCGAGTACGTCGTCGGCCTCCCCGGCGAGGGCGCCGAGACCGAGGTGTTCTTCTCCGACCTCTCGCACGACTACGTCCGGATCAACGCGGAGTACACGACGTGAACAGCGAGCGAAGCGGTGACGAGGCCCTGGGCCGAGGCAGGATCTCAACGCTTCTCGAGGCGCTCCCGTACATCCGCGAGTTCCACGGCAAGACGGTGGTGATCAAGTACGGCGGCGCGGCGATGGAGGACCCGCAGCTGCGCGAGGAGTTCGCGCGCGACGTCGTCCTGCTCAAGTACGTCGGGATGAACCCGATCGTCGTCCACGGCGGCGGTCCCGACATCACCCGCTACATGCAGCGGCTGGACATGCCGGTCGAGTTCGTCGGCGGGCTGCGCGTCTCCGACGAGGACACCGTCGAGATCGCGAAGATGGTCCTCGTCGGCAAGGTCAACAAGGACATCGTGCTGCGGCTCGGCCGCCACGGCCAGCCCGCGGTCGGGCTGTGCGGCGACGACGGGATGCTGTTCCGCGTCGACACGATGGAGGGCCCGGCGGGCGAGGACATCGGGCTCGTCGGCCGGATCGAGCGCGTCGACGCCGGCGTCATCCGCCACGTCGCCGAGGACTACATCCCGGTGATCGCGTCGGTCGGCGCCGACCGCGACGGCCGCTCGCACAACGTCAACGCCGACGAGGCGGCCGGCGCCGTCGCCCGCGCGCTCGGCGCCTACAAGGTGATGTTCCTCACCGACGTCGCCGGCTGGCTGTCGGATCCCGCCGACCCGCACTCGGTGATCTCCGAGACGACCGCGGACGACGTCGAGGCGGCGCTGCGGACCGCGCAGGGCGGGATGCGGCCGAAGCTCGAGGCGTGCCTGAACGCGATCCACGGCGGCGTCGGCTTCGCGCACATCATCGACGGGCGGCTGCCGCACTCGCTGCTGCTCGAGCTGTTCACCGACGCCGGCATCGGCACGAAGGTGCGGCCGGCGCGATGAGCGCGCTGATGGACAACTACGCGCGGTTCCCCGTCGAGTTCGTCCGCGGGGAGGGCGCGCGGCTGTGGGACGCCGAGGGCGAGGAGTACCTCGACTTCCTGGCCGGGATCTCGGTCTGCAACACCGGCCACTGCCATCCGGACGTCGTCGCCGCGATCCGCGCCCAGGCCGGGCAGCTGATCCACGTCTCCAACCTGTTCATGACGCGCCCGATGGCCGACCTGGCCGAGCGGCTGTCGGCGTCCTCGCTCGGCGGCAAGGTCCTGTTCGGGAACTCCGGCGCGGAGGCGAACGAGGCGGCGCTGAAGGTCGTCCGCAAGGCGAAGCCGGGCGGCGACATCGTCGTCGTCCACGGCGCCTTCCACGGCCGCACCTACGGCGCGCTCTCCGCGACCCCCCAGGAGTCCAAGCAGGCGCCGTTCGCGCCGCTGGTGCCGGGCTTCATCCCCGTCGCACCCGACCCGGAGGCGCTGCGTCGCCGCGGTGACCGACCGCACCGCCGCGGTCCTGCTCGAGCCGATCCAGGGCGAGTCCGGCGTGCACGAGCTCCCGGCGGAGCTGCTGCGCGCCGCCCGCGCCGCGTGCGACCGCGTCGGCGCCGCGCTCGTCTTCGACGAGGTCCAGACCGGGTCTGGGCCGCACCGGCACCCTGTGGGCGTACGAGTGGACCGGCGTCGTGCCCGACGCGCTGACGACGGCGAAGGCGCTCGCCGGCGGGCTGCCGATGGGCGCGCTCATCACCGGCGAGCGGCTCTCCGGCGTGCTCGTCCCCGGCGACCACGGCTCGACGTTCGCCGGCGGCCCCGTGGTCGCCGCCGCCGCCCACGCGGCGCTCGACGTGCTGGCCGAGCCGCAGCTGCTCGCGCGCGTCACCGCGCTCGGCGAGCGGCTGCGCGAGGCGCTGCGCGAGCTGCCCGGCGTGACGGCGGTCCGCGGCCGCGGACTGATGGTCGCCGCCGACATCGCCTCGCTCGGCGCCGGACGTCGCCCGGCGCGCGCTGCTCGAGCAGCGGCTGGTCATCAACGCGACCGGCCCGGAGACGCTCCGCTTCCTGCCGCCGCTGATCGTGGCGGAATCGGACGTCGACGACGCCGTGGCGCGCCTCGCGGCCGTCCTCGGTCCGTGATCGCCGCACGTCCACGGGGCGGGCCGTCTACAGTGCCCGCTCCGTGGATGCGTCGCTCCACATCACCTCGCCGCCCACGGCGCAGCGGATGCGCGTCCTGCTGGTCGAGGACGACGACGGCGACGCGCTGATCGTCGAGGAGGAGCTCGAGCTCTCGGGCGCCGAGGTCGACCTCGAGCGCCGGCGGACGGTGGCCGAGGCGATCGGCACCGGCCTGACCGGCTTCGACTGCGTGCTGCTCGACCTCAACCTGCCCGACGCCGAGGGGCTCGATGCGCTGCTGCGGCTGCGCGAGGCGGCGCCGGAGCTGGCCGTGCTCGTGCTCACGGGCCTGGCCGACGAGGAGCGCGGGGTCGAGGCGGTCGCCGCCGGCGCGCAGGACTACCTCGTCAAGGGCTCGACCAGCGGCGTGCTGCTGGCGCGGGCGCTGCGCTACGCCGCCGAGCGGCGGCGGGCGGAGCTGACCGCCCAGCAGCTCTCGATCGCGCAGCTCGAGGCGCGCGAGAACGCGCGGCTCGAGCGCGGCCTGCTGCCGGCGCCGCTGGTCAGCGACCCGCGCCTGCGGCTCGCCACGCACTACCGCCCGGGTCGCCGGCGGGCGCTCCTCGGCGGCGACTTCTTCGACGCCGTCCAGGTCGGCGACGACACGGTGCACGTGCTGATCGGCGACGTCTCCGGCCACGGCCCCGACGAGGCCGCGCTCGGCGTCTGCCTCCGGATCGCGTGGCGGACGCTCGTGCTGGCCGGCGTCCCCGCCGACCGGCTGCTCGGGTCGCTCCAGGACGTGCTCGTGGTGGAGCGCCACGCGTCGCACGTGTTCACCACGCTCTGCATGGTCTCGCTCGACCCGTCGCGCGAGCGCGCGACCGTGCGGCTCGCGGGGCATCCGCCGCCGCTCCTGCTGACGGGCGGGACGATCGCCGCGGTCGCCCCCGCGCCGCCCGGCCCGCCGCTCGGCGTGCTGGACGACGCCGCCTGGCCGTCGTTCGAGGTCGCGCTCCCGGACGCGTGGTCGCTGCTGCTCTACACCGACGGCGTGACCGACGGGCGCGTCGGCCGCGGCAGCGAGCGGCTCGGCGAGGACGGGCTCGCCGAGGTCGTCGCGGCGGCCGAGGCGGGCACCGACCCGGAGCCCGAAGAGCTGATCCGGCTCGTCGTCGAGCGCGCGGAGGACCTCAACGGCGGCCCGCTCGCCGACGACGTGGCCCTGGTGCTGATCGCGCGCCGCCGGTCGTGATCGGCGGCCGCCGCCTCACGGTCACGCAGTGGTTCGGCCTGATCGTCGGGCTGCTCGTGCTGGTCGCGGTGATCGGGATCGTGGCCGGGCTGATCGCGCTCGAGCGGCTCGACGACCGGCGCTCGTTCCTGGTCGACCGCGTCGGCCCCGCCGATCTCGCCGCGCAGCGCCTCTCGACCGCGCTGCTCGACCAGGAGACCGGCGTCCGCGGCTTCGTGCTCACCGGCGACGAGTCCTTCCTGCGGCCGAACGTGCATGGGCCGCGCCGCCGAGCGCGAGGCGATCCAGGCGCTCGCCGAGCTCGAGCGCGACCCGCGGCTCGCGGCCGCGCGGCTCGAGCTGGCGACGGTCGCCGACGCGGCGGCGAACTGGCGCACGAACTACGCGGGCCCGGCCGTCGACGCGCGGCGCGCGGGCGTCGACCGCGCCGCCCGCCGCGGCCGGGCGCGACGCGTTCGACAACGTGCGCACGGCGGTCGCGCGGCAGGAGCGGCGGCTCGACGCGATCCGGCTCGAGGCGCGCGATGCGCTCGACGCGGGCGCGCGGCTCGTGCGCGCGATGTTCATCGTGTCCGGCGTGCTGATCCTGCTCGCGGTCGCGGCGGCCGCGCTCGCGCTGCGCGGGGTGATCATCCGCCCGCTCGCGCAGCTGGCGGGCGAGGCGCGCGAGGTCCGCGAGGACTTCAGGCGCGAGCTCGTCCCGTCCGGCCCGGCCGAGATCCACTCGCTCGGGACCGACGTCGAGGCGATGCGCGAGCGGATCGTCGCGGAGATCGGCGCCCTGCGCGACGCCGAGCGCGCGCTGATCGAGCAGGCGCAGGAGCTCCAGCGCTCCAACGAGGAGCTCGAGCAGTTCGCCTACGTCGCCTCGCACGACCTGCAGGAGCCGCTGCGCAAGGTCGCGAGCTTCACGCAGATGCTCGAGCGCCGCTACAAGGGCCGGCTCGACGAGCGCGCCGACCAGCTACATCGCGTTCGCGGTCGACGGCGCGAAGCGGATGCAGGACCTGATCAACGACCTGCTCGACTTCTCGCGCGTCGGGCGGATGACGCGGCCGCACGAGCGCGTCGACGCGAACGACCTCGTGGAGGCGGCGCGCGGGCGGCTCGCCGCGGCGCTGGAGGAGTCCGGCGGCGAGGTGGTGGCCGGCGACCTGCCCGAGGTCACCGGCGACGCCGGGCTGCTCACCGCGGTGTTCCAGAACCTGATCGCCAACGCGATCAAGTTCCGCGGCGAGGCGCCGCCGCGCGTCGAGTTCGCGGCGGCGCGCGACGGCGCCTTCTGGCGCTTCACCTGCACCGACAACGGCATCGGCGTCGAGGACGAGTACGCCGAGCGGATCTTCGTCATCTTCCAGCGCCTCCACTCGCGCGAGGCGTACGAGGGCACCGGCATCGGCCTTGCCATGTGCCGCAAGATCATCGAGTACCACGGCGGCCGGATCCGGCTCGCGCCGGCGCAGAACGGCCGCGGCGCGCAGTTCGTCTTCACGCTGCCGGCCCGCGACCCCGAACCCGAGGAGGAGACCACCGCATGAGCAACCCCGAGAAACTCGAGGTGATCGACGTCCTGCTGGTCGAGGACGACCCCGGCGACGTGCTCCTGATCCGCGAGGCGTTCGAGGACAACAAGGTCCACAACCGGCTGCACGTCGTGCCCGACGGCGTCGAGGCGCTGATGTTCCTCCGCCAGGAGGGCGAGCACGCGGACGCGCCGCGGCCCGACCTCGTCCTGCTCGACCTCAACCTGCCCCGCAAGGACGGGCGCGAGGTGCTGGCCGAGGTCAAGGGCGACGAGTCGCTCCAGCACATCCCCGTGGTCGTCCTGACGACGTCGAAGGCGGAGGAGGACGTGCTGCGCTCCTACAAGCTGCACGCCAACGCCTACGTCACCAAGCCGGTCGACTTCGACCGCTTCATCGACGTGGTGCGCCAGATCGACGAGTTCTTCGTGACCGTCGTGAAGCTCCCGTCGCGCTGAGGCTCGTACCCTGACGCGCACGCCATGACCGATCAGCCGCGAGATCCCGCCACCGAAGTCCATCGCGTCGCCGATCCGTCGGCCACGCGCGTCGCCTCGTACCTCGCCCAGCGCGACGAGGTGTCGCGCGTGCTGCTGCTCTACTCGGGCGGGCTGGACACGAGCGTGATGCTCAAGTGGATCCAGGACGAGTACGAGGCGGAGGTCGTCGCGCTCACGGTCAACCTCGGGCAGCCGGGGGAGGACTACGAGGTCGTCCGCGGCAAGGCGCTCCGGCTCGGCGCGCTCGACTGCCACGTCGTCGACGCGCGCGAGGAGTTCGCGAACGAGTACGTCCTGCCGGCGATCAAGGCGAACGCCGACTACGGCGACGGCTACCCGCTGTTCACCGCGCTCGGGCGGCCGCTGATCGCCAAGCTCGCGGTCGAGTACGCGCGCCGGACCGGCTGCGACACGATCGCCCACGGCTGCACCGGCAAGGGCAACGACCAGGTGCGGATCGAGGGCACGGTCGCGACGCTCGCGCCGGAGCTCAAGGTGATCGCGCCGGTCCGCTCGTGGGCGATGGGGCGCGACGAGGAGATCGCGTACGCGCGCAAGCACGGGATCCCCGTCAAGGGCGGGACGGAGAGCGCGCCGTACTCGATCGACGACAACCTCTGGGGCCGCTCGTCCGAGGGCAAGTGGATCGAGGACCTCTCGCACGCGCCCGACGACGACGTCTTCCAGCTCGTGACGCGGCCGGAGCTCGCGCCGGACGAGGCCGAGGTGGTGACCGTCGGGTTCGAGGCGGGCGTGCCGGTCGCGCTGGACGGCGAGCGGCTGGGGATCGTCGAGCTGATCGACCGCGCCGCCGAGATCGGCATGCGGCACGGGGTCGGGATCGTCGATCACATCGAGGACCGGATCGTCGGGCTCAAGGTCCGCGACATCTACGAGGTGCCCGCCGCGGCGATCATCCTGAAGGCGCATCGCGAGCTCGAGCGGCTGACCGGGACGATCCACCAGAACCAGTTCAAGCCGGGGCTCGACCAGAAGTGGGCCTACCTCGTCTACGCGGGCCTCTGGTGGGAGCCGCTGCGGACCGACCTCGAGGCCTACATCGAGCACGTCAACGAGCGCGTCACCGGGACGATCGGCCTGAAGCTGTTCAAGGGCAGCGTCCGCGTCGTGACGCGCGAGAGCCCGAACGCGGTCTACGACGCGCAGCTGGCGACGTTCGCGGACTCGGGCGGGCTGTTCTCGCAGCAGGCCTCGCCGGGCTTCATCGAGCTCTGGTCGCTGCAGTCGCGGATGGCGCGACGGCTGCGCGAGGGCTCCTCTGGGTAGGCTTCCGACATGTTCTACAAGCTCCTGGGAATCGCGGTCTGGAAGGGCGGCAAGGCCCGTCCTCCGCGGCCAAGTACGGCTCACGCATGGCGCCGAAGCCGCTGCTCGCCGGAGTCCTGGCCCTGGCCGCCGCCGGCGTGCTGGTCGCCGTGCTCAAGCACGGCGGCGACGATTGACGCGCTGAGTCCCGCACGCGGCGGCGTCGGGTTTGCCGCAGCGTGCGGGTTCTCCGTTCGTACCCGGCCGCCGCGCCGTCTGACAGCATCAGCGGCGTGGATCCGTCCGCGCCCGTCCCCGTGCTCGAAGGCCTCGCGCTCGACGCGGTCGAGTGGCTGCCGTCCGGCTCGGACGCCGGCCTGGTCCGCGTCCGCGGCCGCTGGACCGACCTGAACCGGCGCGAGGCCGACCTGCCCGCGCTCGGGGTGCGGCGCGGCGGCGAGCTGCGGCGGTTCGAGTCGCTGCCGGACGCGCGCTTCGGCCGCGACCCGGCGGTCTGGCGCGCGACGTACCTCGTGCCCGCGGCGCTGATGGAGCCGCCGCCGGAGGAGCTCTGGCTCGGCTGGGAGAGCGGCGCGCGCGCCGCGCTGCCCGCGCCGGAGCGGGGGATCGAGCCGCCGCCGTCGCCGGCGCCCGCGACGGCGCCGCCCGCCGAGCGCGGCGGCGAGGTGATCGACCGCGCCGTGCTGGCCGAGCACCGCGCGCGCCGCGCCGAGGCCGCGGAGCGCGCTTCGGCGCAGCGCGCGGCGGAGGCGCTCAAGGCGGTCGAGGTGCTCGAGCTGCGCAGCGCCGAGCTGGAGCGGCGGCTCGAGGCGCTCCAGGCGCCGCCCGCGGACGTCGTGCCGCTGCCCGAGCCGGAGCCGGCGGCCGCCCGCGGAGCCCGTCGTCTCCCCGGACGCCCACGCGCGCGCGCTCGCGAGCGTCAAGCGCCTGCGCGAGGAGCTCGACGAGCAGCGCCGCAAGACGCGCCGGGCGGAGCTGATGCGCGCGGCCGACGAGGTCGCGCTCGCCAGCGCGGGCGACGAGCGCGCCCGCGCGGACGAGCTCGCGGAGGAGCTGGAGGCGGGCGAGCAGGCGCTCGCCGCGGCCGAGGCCGAGGCGCTCGCCGCGCGCGAGCAGGCCGCCGAGCAGGTGCGGCTCGCCGGCGAGCGCGCCGCGGCGGACGCCGCCGCGGTCCGCGCGCGCGCCGAGGAGACGCTGGCGGCCGAGCGCGAGCGGGCCGCCGCCGCGGAGGCGGCGGCCGGCGAGGTCCGCGGCGAGCTCGACGTGGTGTCCGGCGAGCTCGCGTCCGAGCGCGAGGCGCATGTGGCGGTCCGCGAGCGCCTGCAGGCCCGCGACCGCGAGCTGACGTCGATCGCGGCGGAGCTCGCCGGGGTCCGCGCGGAGCTCGACGACGTCCGGGCCGACGCCGCCGGCCGCGCCGCCGACCTCGACCGCCGGCTCGCGGCGCTCGACGCGGCCCTGGCGGAGGAGCGCCGGGCGCACGCCGGGACGTCCGCGGAGCTCGAAGTCGGCGCGCGCCGAGCTCGAGCGCACCCAGGCGGTCAACCGCGCCGAGGCGGTCGCGCGCGCCGCGCTCGACGAGGAGCTCGATCGCGAGCGGCTCGCCCGCATCGCGCTGGCCGACGCGCTCGGGGACGCCCACCGGGAGGCCGCGGCGGCGGATGCGGACCGGACCGCGCTGGCGGCCGATCGCGACGCGGCGCGGGTGGCCGCGTCCGAGCGCGGCGAGCGGCTCGCCGCCGCCGAGCAGCGCGCCGGCCACGCGGAGCGCACGCTCGCCGCCGAGCTCAAGTCGATCCACGAGCAGGAGCTCGCGCTGCGCGCCGAGCTGACCGCGCTGCGCGACCGCCACCGCGTCGCCGAGGCGACCATGCACGCGGAGCGCGACGATCACCTGACGTCGGCCGACGACCTGCGCGACCAGCTCGCGGCCGCGCACGAGCAGCTCGCGGCCGCCCACGCCGAGCGGGCGACGGTCGAGACCGGCCTCCGCACGGAGCTGGGCCGGCTGCGCGCCGAGCTCGATGCCGCGCTGGAGCGGATCGCCTCGCTCGAGCGCGAGATCGTCAGCCCGCTCCAGGCCCGGATCGCCGAGCTCGAGCGCGACGCCGACGGCGACCTCGAGCGCCGCGCGCGCGACCAGGCGGCGGCGGCGGCGGCGGTCGCCCCGCCGTCCGACGGCGCCGCGATCGCCGAGCAGCTCGACGCCGCGGCCGCCGCGCTCCGCGCCCGCTCGGCGCCGGCCGCCGAGCCCGCTCCGCCCGAGCCCGAGCCGGTCGCGCCCGAGCCGGTCGCGCCCGAGCCCGTCGCCCCGCCCCGGCATCGAGCGCGCCGCCTGGGCGCCGCCCGCGACCCCGCTGCCGATCGTCCGGGTGACGCTCACCCGAGCCCGCGCCCGCCACGACGTCCCCGCGCCCGCCGAACCCCGCCGCCGACCGGACCCGCCCGCCGTCCCCGCGGCGGTCGCCGTCGCGCGCCCGCGCCCGCGGATCGTCACCGAGAGCCGCCACCCGGCCCGCGCGGACGTCGTCGGCACCTCGAAGCGCGAGTACCCCTGGCTCCGCGGCGCGCTCGTCAAGCTCGCCCACGACGACCCGCGCGCGGCGACCCGGCTCCTGCTCGGCCTCGTCCCCGCGCAGCACGCGCTGATCGACGCGCCGCTCGAGTACGACCTCACGATCCGCGAGTCCGGCACGTACGCGGTCAGCGTCACGCCCGAGGGCGCGTCCGCCCGCACGCTGGCCGAGCCCCGCCCGCGCAGGGAGGCCGCCTTCCACATCACGGCCGACGTCGTCACGCTGGCCGAGGTCCTCGCCGGCGTCGACCGCCGCATGGGCCGCTGGTTCGGGCCGGTCCGCGTCAAGGGCCGCAAGCGCGGCGCCGAGGTCGTCCGCGACACGCTCGCCCGCACCGACCTCGACCTCGCCGGCGCGGCCCGCGCCGGCGCCGACCTCGACCCCGACCTCGTCTTCCGCAGCTTCGCCTACGCGATCCACCCGTCCTGGACCAAGGGCCACCGCTTCGTCGTCGCCCAGGAGATCGCCGACCCGTCGCCGCAGCGCTGGCACCTGCTCGTCCGCGACGGCCGCTCGATCGGCGTCGAGAAGCGCATCGACGGCGAGCCCGACGCCGTGGTCTCGATGTCGCGCGCGACCTTCGGCTGCCTCCTCCGGGGCAACCCCGCGCCACGCGGCGAGCTGCCCTCCGTCCGGGGCGACCGGGCCGCGGTGGAGCTGCTCCGCGGCTGGACCGCGCGCGCCCAGCACCACCGCGGTTGAGCCTTTCCCGCAGCGTGCGGGAGAACCCGTCGCGGCACCCCGGCGCCGTCCGGGCCGGCATCTAGCCTTCCCGGTCCGTGAGCACGCCGTCCTGCGCCCACCTGCACGTCCACTCCGAGTACTCGCTGCTCGACGGCGCGTGCAAGATCGACAAGCTCGCCGCCCGCGCCGCGGAGTTCGGCCAGCCGGCGCTCGGGCCTCACCGACCACGGCGTGATGAACGGCTCGGTCGAGCTGTTCAAGGCCTGCAAGAAGCACGGCGTGAAGCCGATCCTCGGCCTCGAGGCGTACTTCGTCGACGACCGCACGATCCGCGAGGGCCGGATCGAGCGCAACCACCTCACGCTGCTCGCCGAGAACGACGAGGGCTTCAAGAACCTCACGAAGCTGTCGAGCGCCGGCTTCCTCGAGGGCCTGCACCGCGGCAAGCCCGGCGTCGACATGGAGCTGCTGAGCCGCCACGCCGGGGGCGTGATCGCGTTCTCCGGCTGCCTGGCCTCGCGCTCGAGCCGGCGGATCGTCGACGGCCGCCTGGCCGACGCCCGCGCGCACCTCGACGAGCTCGCCCAGGTCTTCGGGCCCGACAACCTCTACCTCGAGGTCCAGCGCAACGGCGTCGCCGAGCAGGAGCAGGTCAACGAGGCGATCGCGAAGTTCGCCCGCGAGATGGGCCGTCCGCTCGTCGCGACCGCCGACGTGCACTACCTCCGGCGCGAGGACTACCACCATCACGCGGCGCTGCTGTGCGTGCAGACGAAGTCCACGCTGGCCGCGCCGAAGATGTCCTTCGACACCAACGAGTTCTTCCTGAAGAGCTCGGAGGAGATGGCGCAGTCGTTCGCCGACATGCCCGAGGCGCTCGCCTCGACGCTGGAGATCGCCGGGCGCTGCGACGTCTCGGTCGAGCTCGGCGGCCAGCTGATCCCGCGCTTCGAGACGCCCGACGGGCAGGAGGAGCGCGACTACCTCCGCGCGCTGGTCGAGGACGGCCTGCGCCGGCGCTACGGCGACCCGATCCCGGCCGCCGCCCGCGAGCGCGCCGAGATGGAGCTCGGCGTGATCGACCGGATGGGCTTCAACGCCTACTTCCTGATCGTCTGGGACTTCGTCAACTACGCGAAGTCCAACGGGATCGCCGTCGGCCCGGGCCGCGGCAGCGCCGCCGGCTCGATCGTCGCCTACAGCCTGCAGATCACCGACGTCGACCCGCTCCGCTACGGCCTGCTGTTCGAGCGCTTCCTCAACGCCGAGCGCGTGTCGATGCCGGACATCGACATCGACTTCTCCGTCCGCGGACGGGAGCGCGTGATCCGCTACGTGACCGCGAAGTACGGCGCCGAGCGGGTCGCGCAGATCATCACCTTCGGCAAGATGTTCCCGCGCGCGGCGACGCGCGACGCGGCGCGCGTCCTCGGCCACGAGTACGCGATCGGCGACCGGCTCGCGAAGCTGATCCCCGATCCCCAGCAGGGCCGGCCGCCGAGCTTCGCCGAGTGCCTCTCGCCGGGCCAGGAGCTCGCGAACGAGATCGCCCGCGACCCGACGGCGAAGCAGATCGTCGACGTCGCGCAGGGGCTGGAGGGGATCGTCCGCAACGCGTCGATCCACGCGGCCGCCGTGGTGATCTCCGACCGCGACCTGACCGACATCGTCCCGCTCCAGCTCGCCGACGCGGGCGTGGGGGAGGACGGCGCGAAGGTCTACCGCACGGTCACCCAGTACTCGATGAAGCCGATCGAGGAGATCGGCCTCCTCAAGATGGACTTCCTCGGCCTGCGCAACCTCGACGTGATCGAGGACGCGCTGGACATCGTCGAGCGGTCGTCCGGCGAGCGGCCGGACATGTCCACGCTGCCGCTCGACGACGAGAAGACCTACGCGATGATGGCCGCGGGCGACGCCGTCGGGGTGTTCCAGTTCGAGTCCGAGGGCATGCGCGAGGCGCTCAAGAAGGTCCAGCCGACCGAGTTCGAGGACCTCGTCGCGCTCGTGGCGCTGTACCGGCCGGGCGCGATGGACCAGATCCCGACCTACGCGCGCGGCAAGCGCAACCCGGAGTCGATCTCGTTCATCGACGACCGCCTGCGCTCGATCACCGACTCGACCAAGGGCGTGATCCTCTACCAGGAGCAGGCGATGCAGATCGCCAAGTCGCTCGCCGGCTTCAGCGGCCCCAAGGCGGACGACCTGCGCAAGGCGATCGGCAAGAAGAACCGCGAGGCGATGGCGAAGCTCAAGCCCGAGTTCTTCGAGGGCTGCCGCGCGTCCGGCACGTCACCCGACGTGATCGAGACGCTGTGGGCGACGAACGAGCGCTCCGCCGACTACAGCTTCAACAAGTCGCACGCCGCCTGCTACGCGCTGATCTCCTACCGGACCGCGTGGCTGAAGGCGAACTACCCCGCCGAGTACATGGCCGCGCTGATCAGCTCGGTCATGGACACGAAGGACAAGGTCCCGTTCTTCGTCAACCAGGCCGAGGCGATGGGGATCGAGATCCTCCCGCCCGACGTGAACCTGTCCGACCACGAGTTCGTCGTCGTCGAGGGCAACATCCGCTTCGGGCTCGACGCCGTGAAGGGCGTCGGCTACGCGGCGGTGGAGGCGATCAAGGCGGCGCGCGCGGACGGTGAGTTCACCTCGCTGTGGGACTTCTGCGAGCGCGTCGACGGCCGCGCGGTGAACAAGAAGGCGATCGAGGCGCTGATCAAGTGCGGCGCCTTCGGCTCGACCGGCGCGACCCGCAAGGGCATGCTCGCCGTGCTCGAGTCGGCGCAGGCCGCGGGCCAGAAGGCGCAGCTCGACGCGCAGATCGGCCAGGGCTCGATCTTCGACCTCGGCGGCTTCGGCGGCGAGGACGACGGCGCCTCGCCGTTCTCGGGCCCGACCCATCCGCCGATCCCGATCGAGGAGTTCGAGAAGCCCGAGCTGCTCGCGATCGAGAAGGAGTCGATCGGGATCTTCATCACCGAGCACCCGCTCAAGCGGCTGCGCGACGCGCTGCGCGTGAAGGCCGACACGCAGCTCGCCGAGGTCGCCGAGCGGCGCGACGGCGAGTGGGTGAAGGTCGGCGGGATGATCTCGCAGTCGAAGAAGATCAAGACGCGCAGCGGCTCGACGGTGATGTTCGCCACGCTCGACGACCTCGACGCGCAGGTCGAGCTGCTCGTGTTCGAGAAGGTGATCCTCGCCAGCGAGCCGCTGCTCAAGCCCGACCAGATCGTGCTCGTCAAGGCCACGGTCGACCACGGCGAGGGCGGCAAGGTCACGCTCAAGGTCAACGAGGTCACGCCGTTCGACCCGTCGGAGGCGGAGATCGCCCGCGCGACCGCGAAGGCCGCCGAGCTCGCCGCGGCCCGGGCGCCGCGGCCGCTCTGCCTGCGCGTCGACGCCGGCCGGCTCCCCGCGACGGTGATCGACGAGCTCAAGCGCGTGTTCGAGGACTTCCCCGGCGAGTCGGAGGTCGTGCTCGAGGTCCACACCCGCACCGGGCTGCGCCGGCTGCGGTTCGGCACCGAGTACAAGGTCGCCGGTCGCAACGCGGCGCTGAAGGCCGAGCTCGACCGCGTGCTCGGCGACGCCCGGCTCGCGGGCGTCCCGCAGCCGGCCTAGCGCTTGCGCGCCTTCCGGCGCTTGCGCGCGGCGAGCCCCTGCTTGCGGAGCTCGAACGCCCACTCGAGGTCCTGCCGGTCGAGGCCCTTGCCCTTGTGGCCGGGGCCCTCGAGCACGTTCGGCATCCCCTCGAAGCGCGGCTCGGACAGGAACGCGGCCATGCCGCGCTTGCCGATCTCGCCGTCGCCGAGGTTCACGTGGCGGTCGCGGTTCGAGCCGAGCGGGTTCACGGAGTCGTTGCAGTGCAGCGAGCCGAGCCGGTCGAGCCCGATGACCCGGTCGAACTCGTCCAGCACCTCGGCCAGGTCGTCCGCGGTGCGGATGTCGTAGCCCGAGGCGAGCAGGTGGCAGGAGTCGAGGCAGACGCCGAGCCGCTTGTGCCCGCCGGCGACCTCGATCAGCCGCGCCAGCTCCTCGAACGAGCGCCCGAGCGTCCCGCCCGCGCCGGCCGTGTCCTCGAGGTGGAGCGGGCAGTCGTCGCTCTCCTCGAGCGCCGCGGCGATCACCTTGCCGGCCCGCTGGATCGCCTCGTCGACGTCGCCGCCCGCCTTCAGCGCGGAGCCCGGGTGCAGGACGACGCAGTGCGCCTTCAGCTTGTCGCCCGCCTGCAGCGAGGAGGTCAGGGAGGCGTGCGACTTGTCGCGGATCTCCGTGTCCTCGGACGCGCAGTTGAGCAGGTAGACCGCATGGATCAGGAGCGCGTCGACGTCGGAGTCCGCGATCGCCGCATGGAAGGCGGCGACCTCGTCGTCGGAGTACTCGCGCGGCTTCCACTGGCGCGGGTTCTGGTTGAAGATCTGGATCGCGTTCGCGCCCAGCTCGGCGCCGCGCTCGACGGCCATCGCCGGGCCGCCGCTGGGGGAGACGTGGGCACCGATCAGCATCTGGCGGGCGGTTCTAGCATGCTCGGTCTCCCATGCGCGTCCGCTTCGCCCCGTCGCCCACCGGCGCCCTCCACATCGGCGGCGCCCGCACCGCCCTCTACAACTGGCTGCTCGCCCGCGGCAGGCGCAGCGGCGAGCTGGTGCTGCGGATCGAGGACACCGACCGCGAGCGCTCCACGCCCGAGAACGTCGCGCAGATCTTCGAGGCGCTCGAGTGGCTCGGGATCGACTGGGACGGCGAGCCGGTCTTCCAGTCGCAGCGCGCGCCGCGCCACGGCGAGGTCGTCGAGCAGCTCCTCGCCGGCGGCCACGCGTACCGGTCGACCGCCGGGCCGGACGAGGTCCGCGCGTACAAGGAGGCGCACGGCAACCGCGGCTTCCGCGGCGAGGACGAGGGCACCGGCGCCGTCCGCCTGCGCGTCCCCGACGAGGGCCATACGACCGTCGTCGACGTCGTGCGCGGCGAGACGCAGTTCGAGAACGCGCTCCAGGACGACCTCGTCATCGCGCGCGCCGACTCCACGCCCGTCTACCACCTCGCGGTCGTCGTCGACGACCACGACGCGGGCATCACGCACGTCGTCCGCGGCGCCGACCACTACTCGAACACGCCCAAGCACGTCCTGATCCAGCAGGCGATGGGGATCGAGACGCCGGTCTACGCGCACCTGCCGCTGCTGCACGGGCCGGACGGCAAGAAGCTCTCCAAGCGCCACGGCGCCGCCTCCGTCCAGGAGCTGCGCGACCACGGCTACCTGCCCGAGGCGGTGCGCAACTACCTCGCGCTGCTCGGCTGGGGCTTCGACGACGAGACGACGTTCTTCACCACGGAGGAGCTGCAGCGCAACTTCAGCCTCGAGGGCGTCTCGAAGTCGCCCGCGGTGTTCGACGAGCAGAAGCTGCGCTGGATGAACGGCCGCTACCTGCGCGAGCTGAGCCTCGACGACCTCACCGCGCGGCTGGAGGGGCTGACCGGGCACGGCGGGCTGCACGACGCGGTCGCCGTCACCCAGGAGAAGATCTCCACGCTCGACGAGTTCTGGCCGCTCGCGCGCTCGTTCTTCGAGGACCCCGTCGACGACCCGGCGGCGCGCGAGCGCTTCCTTGCACCGGAAGCTGGCGCGCAGGCGCTCGGCGCCGCCCGCGCCGCGCTCGCCGACGTGCCCGGGCCGTGGAGCCCGGAGAGCGTCGAGCCGGCCCTGCGCGGCGCCGTCGAGGCCTCCGGGATGAAGGCGAAGCAGGTGTTCCAGCCGCTGCGCGTCGCGCTGACCGGCACCACGATCTCTCCCGGGATCTTCGAGACCGTCGCGCTCGTCGGCCGCGACCGCGCACTGGCGCGGATCGACGCCGCACTCGACCAACGCCGCGACGGCTGATACCACATGAGCGGACGGGGGTATTCCTCAACCTTCCGTCCATTTCTGCCGATAGGGGAGGGGAGGGCATGCGGGGCCGCGGCTCCGCGAGCCTCCAGGAACGCCCGCCAGTGACCGATGAACCCCTCATGACGCCGTCCTTGTCCGCAGCCGCACCGCGTGCCGAGCGCCCCCCGGTGCGCCGGCCCGCCTCCGGCGAGCCCTACGCGCTCGTCGGGCCGCCGCGCAACGAGGGTCATGGCGCCCGCCTGACCTCGGCCTTCGAGGCGCTCGAGCTGTTCCCCGCGCTGGCCGAGTCGCGCAACCGCGTGCTGGCCCTCGTCTCCGAGGAGCGGCCGTCGACCGGCGACGTCGTCCAGGCGATCGAGTCCGACGTCGCGCTCGTGATCGCCGTGATGCGGCTCGCGAACGCGGCCGACAGCCCGCGCAAGGGCCAGGTCGAGAGCATCGTCACCGCCGTCGAGGTGCTCTCCCCCGAGGCCGTCCAGGGCCTGGTCATGGAGACCGAGACGTTCGAGTTCTTCGAGCGCGGCAAGGCGTGGGACGCGGCGCCGGAGCGCTTCCGGCTGCACGCCGTCTCCGTCCAGCGCGCCGCCGACCGGCTCGCCGCCGCGGCCGGCTACGCCGAGCGCGACCGCCTGCTCGTCACCTCGCTGCTGCACGACATCGGCAAGCTCGTGCTCATGCACGCCTACCCCGGCTATCCGAAGCAGGTCCACGGGCCCGCGCGGACGCCGGAGGAGCGGCTGCACTACGAGCGCCGCGAGCTCGGCGTCGACCACGCGCTCGTCGGCGGCGTGCTCGCCCGCCGCTGGAACCTGCCGCGCTCCGTCGCCTCCGCGATCGAGCGCCACCACTCCGACGACGCCCAGGGCGACGCGGCGTTCGTCCGGCTCGCCGACATGCTCGCGCACTACTCGCTCGGCTCGCCGGTCTCGTCGAACGAGCTGCTGCGCGCGGCGCGCGCCGTCGGCTTCGGCCCGAGCGACCTGCGCACCGTCCTCTACGACCTGCCCTACCCGAGCAACGCGCGGCCCCGCGCCGTCGAGCCCTGCCCGCTCTCCACCCGCGAGCTCGAGGTCCTCAAGCGGCTCGCCCAGGGCATGGTCTACAAGCAGATCGCGCATGAGCTCTCGCTCTCCACGAGCACCGTGCGGACCCACCTGCACAACATCTACGGCAAGCTCGGCGCGGTCGACCGCGCCCAGGCCGTGCTCCACGCCACCGAGCGCGGCTGGCTGTAGGCAGGTCCGCGCGACCGCGTAGGATCGGTCGCGCCGATGCTGTCGATCACCACGAAGTCGCCCTACGCGCTCCGTGCGCTGACCGAGCTGGCCCGGATGGGCGCCGACGCGCCGGTCCCGATCGGCGAGCTCGCCCGCCGGCGCGAGATCCCGGTCCAGTTCCTCGAGCAGCTCTTCGCCGTCCTGCGCCGCGCCGGCCTGCTGCGCTCCCAGCGCGGGGTCAAGGGCGGCTACGCGTTCGCGCGCGAGCCGTCCGACATCACCGTGCTCGAGCTCGTCGAGCTGCTCGACGGCCCGCTCGGGAACGGCGCGGTGGGGATCTTCGCGGACGCGGCCGCCGCCGCGCGTGCGGTCCTGGGCGGGACCACGGTCGCCGACGTGCTCGAGCGCGAGCAGAGCGAGGCCGGCGCGCAGATGTACTACATCTAGCGAAGGCCGGCTCTAGGGCCAGATTTGGCGCTTAGAGCCATTTCGACCGCTGGGGAACCGCTCTCAACCGCCCGAATCCACCCATCCACCCCAAGTTCCACCCCAAGTTGTCGTCCGCGGGACGTACTCTCGCGCTGTCGCGCAGCACCTCGTGCTCGACCAGCGCGGTCGCCGGATCACGAACACGAGCTGCGCCGCTCGCGGCACGTCGCCGCGACGAGACGGTCGCTGTGGTGAACGCGGCGACCAGAAGATCGCGCGCAGGTTCGCCTAGCGGGAGCGTAGTCCGGCGCGGCTAGGCTCAGGAATCGTCTATGCGTCCTCTCGCGTCCGTCGTCGCGCTCGCGGCATCGTGCGCCGTCCTGGTCGTGTTCCCGACCGCTGCGGCGTTGCCCGCGACGGCGGCGTGCGTACGCCCCGCAAGCGTGCAGCGTGTCGTGTTCAGTGCGTCGGAGTACCCGAATATTCGCCGGCATTTCCGGCGTGCCGTGCATCGGCGCGGATGGCCGCTAGTGCTGGTCGTCAATCGGCGCAATTCCGACGAACGCCGCGACCGACTCCTAGCCAATATCCCCACCCGCGATGGGTACGACCGCGACGAATACCCGCCGGCGGTCGGGCGAGGACGCGGACCAGGATTGGAACGTGGACGGCACCCGCGCGGATGGAAAGCGGACGTGCGCTACATCCCGTCCGGCGAGAACCGCTCGCACGGCGCGTCCTTGGGCGGGCAGCTTTCGCCCTACTGCAACGGCACGCGGTTCCGCTACGTGTTCCGCTAGAGCGTTGGGGAGATCGCTTGCGTTATCCGCAACGTTCGAGCCTCACGGCGCAATGCGGTTCGGTCGACTGCCAGGCACGCGACGCCGAAGGTTGCCGAGGAGCCCGAGACAAGCAAGGCTGCGTGACCATGCTCATGCGCTTCACGGACGAACAGATCCCCTTCGTGCACGTCGGGCACTACGGCGAGGCGATCGCCGCCGAGCACTTCGGCGTGCATCCCAACATCGGCGGGAACCTCGGATCGGGCCATGACTTCGTGACGCGTGATGGAAATCGAGTCGAGGTCAGACGCTGAAGCGACTCCCCGGCAAGACGCGCGACGTGATCGTCAATCGAACTCACGACGCCGAGGGGAGGCGAACAGCCTCAAGCACGGCGAGGCGATCTACGGGTACGACCTTCTCTTCGCCCTGCGGATGGACGAAAGGCTGCGTCCGATCGAGGCCTTGATCATCCCGCGCGCCGTAGTCACGACGCTCAGCGGCACGGTCAGATGGTCACGCGCACTCGAAGCGCATCGCGACGTGACGCACCTTGTATGGGACGACGACGCCGAGTCATGGACCGAGACCCAGGCTCATGACGCGTGATGCGCGCACAGCAGGACGCTCGGATCGGTCGTGCTGCCAACGGCCGCGAGCGAGACTCGCGGCAATGGCCGACGACCTGCGAACCGTCCGCCTCGTCCTGGCGGTCCTGCGCGCGAGCGGCGTCGGGTTCGATTCGCGTCGGCGCGTGAGCTTCCCGACGCCGCGACCCGCATCGCGAACGGGCAGCGCTGCGCGGCGCGCTCGACGCGACCGAGGCCGCATGGCGCCGCCCATCCTCCAACGCTCCGCCGACCGACGGCGAGCGCGCAGCCCCGCGCGTGGCCGCGCCTTGGAATGAGCGCGACGGTGACGCCGAGGACTACGGCGAGCTCGTTGCGTCCCGCTGCCGGTAGATCGACTCGACTCCGGTTCCGGCGTGCCGCGTACCGTCGTGCAGCAATGGCGCCGCGCAATCCCCCTTGGACAACAGATGAAGTAATCCTCGCCCTGTCGTTGTACTTCCGAGAGGGACAACTCGACGACACAGACGCCAAGGTCATTCAGTTGAGCGGAATGCTCGACGCGCTCCCGATCGAATGCCGGCGCGCAATACGAGGCGACGTTTCGCAACGCGAACGGCGTCGCGATGAAGCTCGCAAACTTTGCCGTTCGCTCGACCCGAACTATCCCGGCGTGGGACTCTCGTCCGTCGGTCGCCGCGACCGCGAGATATGGGAGCACTACACCGAGCGCCGTGACGACTGCCACCGCCTCGCCGACGCGCTCCGGAGCGGGTCTGAAATCCGGCGTCCTTCCGCCGCAACCGGAGGGACGACGAGGAAGGCGTCATCGAGGGACGGTTCCTGTACCGCATGCATGCGCCCGCGGAGCGCAGCCGAGCCTCGCTCGCCGCAGGAAAGCCAAGACGCGCGAGCTCAATACGGCCGAGTTGAGCTGGAGGTCTGCGAGTCTCCGAGTCGGATACCGCCGATCGGTTCGGCGAGTTGGTCGGCGACGTTTTCGAATGTCCATCACACGAAACCGCTTCACACGTTGCCCGGCAGCGTCAAGACGACGATCGCCGACCTCGCGATCGTCTGCCCGACCTGCCACCGCGCTTTGCATCGATCGAACCGCCGATGGCGTCACGGCGCTGCGTGAACGCGTAGGCCACCCGGCGCAGTCGTGACCGCGCGTAGTCGACCCGATGTCGTCGTCACCGACGTGCGCATGCCCCCGGCCACAGCCCGGAGGGGGGACGGGGGGTGTAGCGGGACCGGCGGCCGAGCATGCGCGAGACGACGTCGGGGTCGAGTGCCGAGCCACCGTTGGCGCCTGATCAGGTTCGGCGCGGCCTTCGCCGGTTCGCGCCCACCCGAGAGGCCGACCAGGCCGTCCACGCGAGGCGCGCAGCTCGGACACTCGGTAACGACCCGCGAGCCGGGCGGGAGCACGTTCGCCGGCTCCACCGGCGCGGACCAGCCACTTCGGAGCCCGCGTGCCGATCCGACGACGCTCGAGTCAGAACGACCATCGCCGCTGGAGCTGGCCGTCAAGTCTCCGAGCCGTCGGTCACCACTCGAAGGTGACCATCGCTGTAATCGGGTCTCCGGACATCGGATGCCAGAAGTTCCGGGTGCACTGGACGTAGTACGGCGCGGAGTCAAACGTCCTTGCTCCGCATCCCCACGGACGATTCAAGTTCAGCGTTCCAGTTTCTGGCGGCGCGTCCGTCCGGGTCACATCGAACGGCTTCAGTCCAAGCGCGCGCAACCGCACGCGCGACCTTGCATGACCGGCGCTTGGGGCCGATTTTCAAGATCTCGGATGCCGGCAACCGACGCGCAATCCTTGAAGCCGGGCTTCGCCGCGTTCGCCGACGGAGCAGCAAACCCGCAGATCCAGAGCGCGAACAGCATCAGCACGCAGAGTTCGTGGACCGCTTCCGAGATGAGATGTGCACGTTCGCATCGGCGATCAGAACACTAAACCTGGCCTTTCGCCTAGTGACAGTAGACGGCGAACCGGACCCGGACATGGTGCCCGAGCTGTACTCGCGGGCCAGTGACCGTGAAGCTGCCGCGGGTGCAATGCCACGTGACAGCCGTCAAGCTGAACCGCATGTTCGGGTTCGGTCAGCGACTCTCTTGACACTCAACACGGCGGCGCCGCGAGCTCGTTGCGGCGTAGCGGACGCTTGAGCAGTTCATTCCGTTATTCGCGCGGAGTCGTCTTCTGCACGAACGTTAGCTCGCCTGCGTTCGGTCCCTGTTCCGCCACCGACGCAATGGTGGAGGCGTGGGCGTCAGCGAATTCTCCGGTGGTGGCGAGGGCGGCGCCAGCGACGATGTTGCGGTCGCGGCGACGGCGGCGATGAGCTTCTTGCCGATGGTCCGATGTCTCCGATTGACTCGTTTTGCGGTCTGTTGGTCGTCTGATGTTGTTGGCGCTATGCTAACGACTACTTGACTCGGATCGCCAACAGTCTTACGACAACTCATGAACCTGCCGAAGTTCAGCCGCCTCGACCCCGGGCGGCGGCGCGAGCAGATCCTCGACGCCGCCGGCACGCTGCTCGCCGAGCGCCCCTACGACGAGGTCTCGATCGAGGACATCGCCGACTCTCCTACCCACATCACTCCGCGGCTTCGTGCACCCTCGTCGGCGGTCACAACGAGCTCTACCTCGCGCTGCTCAAGCGGCTCGGCGCCCCCACTGTGGAGACGGAATGCGGCCACCGATCGGCAGCAGCGTCGGGGCGAGCGGTCGCCGACCCGTGTCGCGCTGGCTCGTCGACCCAAAGCCTTCAACCGCCCGATTGGCTGGCCACGCGCGCCGACCAGGACATCGCCGACGCCGACGTCGCCCGACCTGTGGGCCGCGCCGTCGCGCTGCTCACCCCGTATCACCCCGACCTCCCGGCCAGACTCTCCCCGCGCCTGCGCCACGCGCTCGAGTGCTGGGATTCGCCTTCACCGCGCCGCAACACGACGCTGGCTCCACGGCGAGGCGACCCGCGACGCGACCCACGAGCTGCTCGCCTCAACGCTCGAACACGTCCTCCGCACCTTCGGCGCCCCGCAGGACCAACCCCGCTCACCTCTCCTCCGTGAGATATGAACCAGCCGACTGAGCTTCGGCTCC
>CAVRTO010000020.1:0-108190 GCA_963724145.1 uncultured Solirubrobacteraceae bacterium | reverse complement strand
TGCGAGTTCGCCCAGGCGCGGACGGCGTCGGGGGCGGCCTGAGCCTCACCTGAGCGCGCTCGTCGACGCCCGAAACTCCGGCGCGCGGGTCGGCAGCCCGCCGTCGTCGCACGGCAGCAGGCCATGGACCTCCGGCGCGATCTGCGCGCGGATGAACTCGGTCTGGCTCGGACTGCGCTGGAGTGCGCCCGCGTACGGCTGGTCGAGGTCGCGGACGAGCGTGAGCGTCGCGGCCAGCACAACACCGGTGGCGACCACGATGACCGGGTGCACCCCGCGCCCCACTGACTGCGCGGTCGCCACGCCGATGATGCCGAGGGTGACCGCGACCGCGAGGACCATGAGGACGAACAGCGCCAGCGGCACCGTCGGGCGCGCCTCCCCGAGGCGTTCCAGGCGCGCGCTCGCGCGCTCGCCGTCGCGGGCGACGAGCTTCTCGCCGGCGGTCTTCTCCGCGCTCGTCCGGGTCAGACCGACGCCGGCCTCGCGGATCCGCGCGCCCCAGTACGTCGGGACGTTGCTCACGCGCCTGTCTTGCATGGCGGGCCACTCTTGGCGGATGACGCTCGTCGCGTAGCAGACGACCGCGGCGCGCAGGCGATTCCGGGTCCGGGCGTCCTTGACGAGGTCAGCCTCGCGGAAGAGCAAGAGCGTCGCGGTGGCCTCGGCGGTCTCGGCGTCCCCCGCCGCCGACCACGACGCGTGCGTCTGCACCAGCACGAACACGAGCAGGAGCACGGAGAGCGTCCCCAGCGGCCCGATGATGCCTTCGATCGACAGGCCGTCGTGTGACGCGCCGTCCGAGGCTTGGCGGGGGCGCCAGGCGACGCGGTTGTAGACGAGCGCCGCCGTCACCGCGAGGACGACGACGAAGAGTGCGGTCAGGGTCACGGGTCCCTCGCTCGCGCGAGCCTACCCGGCGCGCCACGTACCACCGGCAGGACAGCGAGGCGTGGCGCTGCTGCGCCCATCCTCGTGATCCCGCCGGGACGCCGGCACCGAGATAGCGCCGCGACCTCACCGACGATGGGCCCCGATCGCCGTGGCAAGTCACTACCGGGAGGGCAATGCGCCGGGGAGGATTCGAACCTCCGTCGGTCGGGTTATGAGCCCGCTGCTCTGACCGCTGAGCTACCGGCGCGCCGCAGGGCGGAAGGCTAGTCGCGCGCGAGGCGGGACGACGACGACGCGCGCCGCGCGAGCGCCCGCGCCTGCGCGCCGCCGGGCGCGATCGCCAGCGTCACCGCGCCGCCGGACGCGGCGATCGCGGCCGCCGAGGACTCCGGCTTCCCCTCCGCGACCCAGTCGCGCAGCGCGGGCAGGAACTCGCGCTCGTCGCCGGGCGTGTCCCAGACCCAGCGGACGACGAGCGCGCGGTCCGCCCCGCGGCCCAGCAGCGCGTAGCGGTCGCCGCCCCAGCCCGCCGCCGCCTCGGTCCAGGCCGTCCCGCCCGCGCGCGCGAGCAGCTTCCCGGTGGTCCACTCCCCCAGCGTCCCGCCGCGCAGCACGCGCCAGCCGCCGCCGGGCGGCGCGATCCGCACGCGCCGCGGCTGGTCGGCGTCGATGTAGGCCTGCGGGTGCATGACCTGCTCGGTCGACGCCGGCGGCCGGTCCCGCAGCGCGGTGTCCACGACGGACCAGCCGCCGGAGCCGAGCTCGAGCAGCCGGTTCACGAACGTCTCCCCCTGCGTGTAGGGGAACACGAGCTGCGCCATCAGGTACGGCGGCAGGTTCCCGGTCGGCGCGAACGCCGAGGCGGCCAGCCCGCCGAACGTCTCCGCGTCGCCGAAGCGGTCGTCGACGTAGCGGTACATCAGCGCGGTCGCGCTGCCCTCGACGAGCGCCGTGTACGCGAGCGACGCGTCGTCGCTCCCGGCCACCGCGTCCGCGTCGAGCCCCAGGCGCTGGTCCTCGAGCGCGTGGTCGAGCTCGTGCGCGAGCGTCATCTCGTAGAGGACGCGGTTGCCGGTCTGCGCGCCCTGCACGACCCGCAGCCGCCCCGAGCGCGGGTCGTAGTAGCCGGCGACGGCCTCGCCGTAGGTCGACTCCGCCACCTTGCGCAGGTCGGTGCCCGGGCGGGAGCAGCCCGAGCAGCCCGAGGACCTGCTCGTCGGCGCGGCGGCGGGCGGGCGGGTAGTCCTCGTCGAACGACTCGAGCGCCTCGTCCTGGGCCTGCTCCGGCGTCACGACGAGGGGATCGGGCACCCGCCGGAACCGCAGCCCGCGTTCCTGCTCGACGCGCGCGACGATCTGCGCGAGCGGCGCCGGTCGTGGAGGCGCCGCGGCCGTGCCGTCGTCCCCGCCGTCGAACGCCAGCGCGGCGGCGGCGAGCACGACCGCGAGGACCGCGATGATCACGAGCGGCATCGCCACCGAGAGTAGTCCGGGCCTGCTTTGATTCGCCCCCATGCCCGCCCGCGCAGCCCTCGTCACCGGTGCCTCCAGCGGCATCGGCCTCGCCATCGCCCGCGTCCTCGGCGAGGAGGGTCACGGCCTCACCGTCGCCGCCCGCCGGCCGGACAAGCTCGCGACGGCCGTCGCCGGCCTCCGCGCCGACGGCTTCGAGGTCGAGGAGGTCGCCGCGAACATGACCGACGAGGCGGAGATCCAGCGCGTCGTCGCCGCGCACCGCGACCGCTGGGGCCGGCTCGACGTGCTCGTCAACAACGCGGGCGTCGGCTTCGGCGCCGGCGTCGCCGACCAGCCGACGAAGCGGATCGACATGCAGCTCGACCTGAACCTGCGCGCGGTGATCCTCTTCTACCGCGAGTGCGCGGACCTGCTGCGCGCCGCGGGGGCCGAGCACCGCAACGCGCTCGTCGTCAACACCTCGTCGATCTCCGGCAAGTCGGGCCAGGCGTGGCTCAACGTCTACTCGGCGACCAAGGCCGCGGTCGTCGGCTGGACCCAGGCGATGAACAAGGAGCTCAACGCCGAGGGCATCAAGTCGCTCGCGCTCTGCCCCGGCTTCGTCGACACGCCGATGACCGAGTTCGTGCGCGAGCAGGTCCCGCCGGAGGAGATGATCCAGACGTCGGACATCGCGGAGGCGGTGCGGTTCGTGCTGCGGACCTCGCCGTCCTGCATCGTCCCGGAGATCATCTTCCAGCGGCCGGGCGAGCCCACACTGTGAAGCTCGGCATCCACATCGGCTACTGGGGCCTCGGGCTCGACGCCGCCCAGCAGCTCGCGCTCGTCCAGGAGGGCGAGCGGCTCGGCTACGAGTCCGCCTGGACGGCCGAGGCCTACGGCTCCGACGCGGTCACGATCCTCGCCTGGCTCGCGGGCCAGACCGAGCGCATCAAGCTCGGCTCGGCGGTGCTGCAGATGCCCGGCCGCTCGGCGGCGATGACCGCGATGACGGCCGCGACGCTCGACCAGCTCTCGGGCGGGCGGATGCTGCTCGGGATCGGCACGAGCGGCCCGCAGGTCGCCGAGGGCTGGCACGGCCAGCGCTTCGGCAAGCAGCTGCAGCGGACGCGCGAGTACGTCGAGGTCGTCCGCATGGCGCTGCGGCGCGAGCGCGTCGTCTTCAAGGGCGAGACGCTCGAGCTGCCGCTGCCGGACGGCCCGGGCAAGGCGCTCAAGCTGACGATCGCGCCCGTCCAGGAGCCGATGCCGATCTACATCGCCGCGATCGGCCCGAAGAACACGACGCTGACCGCCGAGATCGGCGACGGCTGGATCCCGACGCTGTTCTCGCCCGAGCACGTCGCCGAGTTCCGCCCGCTGCTCGAGGAGGGCTTCGCCCGCGCCGGCGGCGGCAAGGGCTTCGCCGACTTCGACATCGCCCCGACCGTGTCGACGCTGGTCAACGACGACCGCGACGCCGCCCGCGACGCGATGCGCCACTACCTCGCGCTCTACGTCGGCGGGATGGGCTCGCGCAAGCAGAACTTCTACAACGCCCTCGTGCGGCGCTACGGGTTCGAGGACGCCGCCCAGCGCGTCCAGGACCTCTACCTCGACGGCAAGAAGGACGAGGCGGCCGCCGCGCTGCCCGGCGAGCTGATCGACGCGGTCTCGCTCTGCGGCCCGCCCGACGTCGTCCGCGACCGGATCGCGCTGTTCCGCGACGCCGGCGTCGGCACGCTGATCGTCTCCCCCATGTCGTGGTCGTTCGAGGACCGCCTGCGCCAGCTCCAGCTCGTGGCCGAGCTGGCAGGGTGACGCTGCCGCCCGACCTCGAGGTGCGACCGGCCCGGCCGGGCGACGAGGCCGGGATCGCGGCGCTCGTCGCCGCGTGCGACGAGAGCTACCGCGCGTGGACGCCGCCCGGCTGGGAGCCGCCCCCGCCCGGCGCGCGAGCTCGACCGCTGGCGCGGGCGGATCATCGACGGCTCGTGGTGGACGCGGATCGGCGTGGAGCCGGGCGACCGTGTGGTGGCGCTCGTCTGCTTCACGCAGGCGGTCGTCCAGCGCACGCTCCCCGCCCCGCCCGGGCGGCCCGCGCCGGGCCCGCGCGACCGCCCACGGCGGCGTCGTCACGGTCGAGCCCGTCCCCGGCCGCGCGCACATCTCCGCGGTCTTCACGCACCCGGACCGCTGGCGCGAGGGGATCGCGTCCGGGCTGCTCCGGCTCGCCGAGGACGCGATGCGCGCCGAGGGCTACCGCACCGTCCAGCTGTGGACGCCGCGCGAGGCGCCCGCCCGCCGCTTCTACGAGGCCGAGGGCTGGCGGACCGACGGCCGCCAGCAGTGGCTGGACGAGCTCGCGCTGCCGATCGTCGCGTACGTCAAGCCGCTGTGAGGATCTACCTCGGGGCGTTCGGCGACGCGGGGCATGCGTTCCCGATGCTCGCCCTCGGCGAGGCGCTCGTCGCCCGCGGCCACACGGTCGCGCTGCAGACGTGGCGCAACTGGGAGGAGCACGCGACCGCCGGCGGCATGGCGTTCGCCGCGGCGCCCGAGTACCAGGTGTTCCCCACCCGCGAGCAGCCGCTGGCGCCGTACGCGGCGGCCGTACGCGCCGCGCGCGAGACCGTGCCGTCCGTGCGGGACTTCGCGCCCCGACGTCGTCGTCGCCGACATCCTCACCGTCGCGCCCGCGCTCGCCGCCGAGCTGTGCGGGATCCCGGCCGCGACGCTCGTCCCGCACGTGTTCCCGTGGACCGCGCCCGGGTTCCCGCCCTACTCGCTCGGCGCCAGGCTCCCGCGGAGCGCGCTCGGCGCGCGCGCCTGGCGCGCGTTCGACCCGCTCGTGGAGCGCGGGCTCGCCCGCGGGCGCGACGAGTACAACGACTGCCGCGCGCGGCTCGGGCTCCCGCCGCTCGACCGGCTCCACACCGCGCTGTCGCGCGAGCTCACGCTCGTCGCCACGCTGCCGCAGCTCGAGTACCCGCGCGACTGGCCCGCCTGGACGCGGATCACCGGCCCGCTGCTGTGGGAGCCGCCGGGCGAGCGCGTCGATCCGCCGCCGGGCGAGGGGCCGGTCGTGCTGGTCGCGCCCTCGACGGCGCAGGATCCCGGCCACCGGATGCTGCGCGCGGCGCTCGCGGGCCTGGCGCGCGCGCCGGTGCGCGTCATCGCCACCTACAACGGCCGCGTGCCCGATCCGCCGGTCGACGTGCCGGCGAACGCGGTGCTCGTGCCCTGGCTCTCCTACGCCCGCACGATGCCCGGCTGCGACCTCGTCGTGACCCACGGCGGCCACGGCACGCTCGTCCGCGCGCTCGCCTGCGGCTGCCCGGTCGTGGTCTGCCCGGCCGGCGGCGACATGCCCGAGAACGCGGCCCGCGCCGACTGGGCCGGGCTCGGCGTGCGGCTGCCGGGCCGGCTCCTCTCCGCGCGCACGCTGCGGCTCGCGGTCGAGCGCGCGCTGGGCCGGCCCGAGCTGGCGGCGCGGGCCCGCTCCACCGCCGCCTGGCTGGACCGCCACGACGGCGCCGTGGCCGCCGCGCGCGCGCTCGAGGCCTGGACCGGCCGATTCGCGGGCGCTCACGCCGGGTAAGCACCCGACGACATCCTGTGGAGGAGGCCCACATGCATCTTCGACGCGCGCTCGTCGCGCTGCTCCTGTTGCCCCTGCTCCTGGTCGTCGCCTGCGGCGACGACTCGGACTCCGGCGGATCGACGCCGACCGGCGGCGGCGGCGACTCCGGCCCGGCGATCGAGGGCGCCAAGGTCGTCGACCCCGCGTCGATGGACAGCGCCAAGGGCGACATCACGTTCTGCACCGGCAAGGACACGACCGGCTCCAAGACGGCCGGCGTGAAGGCGTTCAACGCCGCGAACCCCGACATGAACGTGAAGATGACCGAGTTCCCGGAGTCCGCGGACGAGCAGCGCAACCAGTTCGTCCAGCGCCAGGAGGCGAAGTCGTCCGAGTGCGACGTCTTCTACTCCGACGTGATCTGGACGGCGGAGTTCGCGGTCCAGAAGTGGCTCTACGACATGACCCCGTACGTCGAGTCGCGCAAGGACGAGTTCATCCCGTCCACGTTCGACACCGCGACCTACCAGGACAAGGTCTGGGGCGTCCCGCACAAGACGAACGCGGGCTTCCTCTACTACCGGACCGACGAGGTCGACAACCCGCCGGCGACCTGGCAGGACGTCTACAAGCAGGCCGCGGCGACGAACGGCATCGCCTACCAGGGCGCCGCCTACGAGGGGCTGACCGTCGACTTCCTCGAGCTCGCGTTCGCGGCCGGCGGCAAGGTCCTCTCCGACGACGGCTCGAAGGCCGAGATCGACTCGCCGGAGAACCTGAAGGCGCTCCAGTTCATGGTCGACGGGATCAAGGACGGCGCCGCGCCGAAGTCGGTCACGACCTACATGGAGGAGCCCGCCCGGCGCGCGTTCGAGAGCGGCCGCGTGACCTTCCTGCGCAACTGGCCCTACGTCTACGCCACCGCGAACCGCGCCAAGGCGACGAAGGGCAAGTTCAAGGTCATGCCGTTCCCGGAGTTCGAGGGCGGCGGCAAGGCCGGCATCCTCGGCGGGGCGAACCTCGTCATCTCGACGTACTCGAAGAACCCGGGCGGCGCGCTCAAGTTCATCGACTACATGACCTCCGAGGAGCGCCAGGCGGAGGACGTGGCGAAGTTCTCGGACGCCTCGCCGCTCAAGGCCGTCTACGAGGACCCGGCCGTGCTGAAGGCGCAGCCGTTCTCGCCGGAGCTGAAGTCGGCGGTCGAGCAGGCGACGTCGCGCCCGGTCTCCCCGGTCTATCCGCAGATCTCCGAGGCGATCTACAAGAACGTCAACTCGGCGCTCTCCGGCGACACCAGCCCGGAGGACGCGCTCAAGAGCGCGCAGGACCAGATCGACCAGGCGCTCGCGACGTTCTAGCGCCGCGCGGGCGTGCCGCCGTCCCCTACGCGGGGACGGCGGTGCGGCCGGTCGCCCGCACCCACACGACGTCCTGCTCGACGAGCTCGAGCTGCTCGGCCTCGTAGCGGGTCATCTGGGCGGAGACCGGTCCCTCGCCCTCCACCTCCAGCTCGACGCGGACCTCGAAGCCGAGGTGGACGACGCGCGTCACCGTCGCCTGCTGGGCGCCGTCCTCCGGCGTGAGCGAGATCGTGATGTCGTGCGGGCGGACGAGCCGCTCGCCGACCTTGCTGACCGGGCCGAGGAAGCTCATCACGAACGGGTTGGCCGGCCGGTCGTAGAGCTCGACGGGCCCGCCGACCTGCTCGATCCGCCCGTGGTCCATCACCGCGATGTGGTCGGAGACGGTCATCGCCTCCTCCTGGTCGTGGGTGACCAGGACGGTGGTGACGTGGACCTCGTCGTGCAGCCGCCGGAGCCACTCGCGCAGCTCGGCGCGGACCTTCGCGTCGAGCGCGCCGAACGGCTCGTCGAGCAGCAGCACGCGCGGCTCGACGGCGAGCGCGCGGGCGAGCGCCATGCGCTGGCGCTGGCCGCCGGAGAGCTGGTTCGGGTAGCGCTGCTGATAGCCGGCGAGGCCGACGACCTCGAGCAGCTCGTCGACGCGCTCCTGGACCCGCTGCTTGGGCTGCTTGCGGATCTTCATGCCGAAGGCGACGTTGTCGCGCACGGTCATGTGCTTGAACGCGGCGTAGTGCTGGAACACGAAGCCGATGCCGCGGCGCTGCGGCGGGACGCGGGTCGCGTCGTCGCCGTGGATCTCGACGGTGCCCTGGTCGGGCTCCTCGAGCCCGGCGATGATCCGCAGCAGCGTCGACTTGCCGGAGCCGCTCGGGCCGAGCAGCGAGGTCAGCGAGCCGTCGGGGATCTCCAGCGAGACATCGTCGAGTGCGACGAAGTCGCCGAACGACTTGCGGACGTCGCGTACGGCGATCATTCGTCATCCCTCCTCGGGTTGATCTTGGTCATGGCGAGCAGCGTCCCCAGCGCGATCAGCGCGAGCAGCGCCGAGGCCGCGTAGGCGCCCGCGAGGTCGAAGTTCTGGAACCGCTCCTCGACGAGCAGCGTGAGCGTCTCGGTCTCGCCCGAGATCTTGCCCGACACGACCGAGACCGCGCCGAACTCGCCGATGCAGCGGGCGACCGACAGCACGATCCCGTAGGCGACGCCCCAGCGGATCGCCGGCAGCGTGATCCGCCAGAACGTCTGCCAGCGGTTCGCGCCGAGCGTCGACGCGGCCTGCTCCTGCTCGTCGCCGATCTCGATCAGCACGGGCGTGACCTCGCGGACGACGAACGGCACCGAGACGAAGATCGTCGCCAGCACTATCCCGGGCACCGCGAAGATGACCTGGAACGGCAGGTCGCCGAGCCAGCCGCCGCGCCCGTAGACCAGCACGAGCGCGAGGCCGATGACGACCGGCGAGATCGCGAACGGCAGGTCGATGATCGCGTTCAGGATCGGCTTGCCGCGGAAGCGCCCGCGGGCCAGCGCCAGCGCGCAGAGCACGCCGAAGATCGTGTTCAGCGGCACCGCGATCAGCGTCACCGTGATCGTCAGCCAGAACGCCGAGATCGCGGCGGGCGTGGTCACCGAGTCGTAGACGGCCATCACGCCGTGCTCGAACGTGCGGTAGAAGACGAGCCCGATCGGGATCACCAGCAGCAGCGCCAGGTAGCCCAGCGCGACGGTCCGCAGCGTGATGCGCCAGCGGCGGTCAACGGTCATGCCGCGCCCCCCAGCGCCCGAGCCCGCGGATGCCGATCAGCACGATCAGCGAGATCGCCATCAGGACCACGGAGATGGCCGCGGCGCCGATCGCGTTGTCGCTCTCGATCTGCTTGAAGATGAAGACCGACGCGACCTGCGTCTTGAAGGGGATGTTGCCCGAGAGCAGGACGATCGAGCCGAACTCGCCGACCGCGCGGGCGAAGGCCAGCGCGGCGCCGCTGAGGATCGCGGGCACGAGGTTCGGCAGGATCACGCGCAGGAAGACGGTCCGGTTGCCGGCGCCGAGCGACAGCGCCGCCTCCTCCATCTCCTTGTCGAGCTCGATCAGCACGGGCTGGACGGAGCGGATGACGAACGGCAGCGTCACGAACAGCAGCGCCATGAGGACGGCGGCCTGCGTGAAGGCGACGTTGATGCCGACCGGGCTCGTCGGCCCGTAGAGCGCGAGCAGCGTGAGGCCGGCGACGATCGTCGGCAGCGCGAACGGCAGGTCGATCAGCGCGTTGACGAGCGACTTGCCGCGGAAGCGGTCGCGGACCAGGACCCAGGCGATCAGCGTGCCCGACACCGCGTTGACCACGGTGCAGGCCAGCGACACCTCGAGCGTGAAGCGCAGCGCGGCGATCGACTGGCGGCTCGTGACCACGTCTCCAGAACGCGTCCCAGCCGCCGTCGGTGGAGCGGACCACGACGGCGGCCAGGGGGAGCAGGACGATGAAGCTGAGCCACAGCGTCGAGATCCCCAGCCCGAGGGCGCCCGGCCTTCCGGCCGGGCGCCGCAGGGTGAGAGCTGCCGTCGTCATCCGGCGGTCGACACTCCCGCGTCCTCCTCGATCTTCGCCACCGAGCCACCCTCGATGTCGAACATCTTGTTGACCTCGGTCCAGCCGCCGAGGTCATCGATGGTGAACAGCCCGGGCGGCTCCGGGAACTTGTCCTTGTTGGCCGCCAGGACCTCCTCGTTGACCGGCCGGTAGCCCCAGCTCGCGAAGCGCTCCTGCGCGGGCTTGGAGAGCACGTAGTCGAGGAACGTCTTCGCCTCCGGCGGCGCGTCCTTGGTCGTCGCGATGTCGATGTTGATCTTGATCGTGTCGTCCGGCGTCACGTACTCGAGGTCCTCGCCCTGCTTGTTGGCGGTGATCGCCTCGTACTCGTAGGACAGGAGGACGTCGCCGTTGCCCCCGATGAAGTTCTGCAGCGCCTCGCGGCCCGACTTGTCCTGGACCTCGACGTGGTCGTTGATCAGCTTGCTCAGGTAGTCCAGGCCGGCCTGGGGGTTCTTCCCGCGGTCCGACGCGTAGCCGTAGCCCGCGAGCAGGTTCCACTTCGCCGCGCCCGAGCTGAACGGGTTCGGCGTGAGGACCTTGACGCCCGGCTTGAGCAGGTCGTCCCAGGTCTTGATGTTCTTCGGGTTGCCCTTGCGGACCACGAACGAGACGACCGACGTCGTCACGAGGCCCTTGTTGGGCGTCGCGTTCCAGTCGCTGTTCACGAGCCCGGCGTCGACCAGGCGGGTCATGTCCGGCTCGGTCGAGAACGTCACGACGTCGGCCGGCTGGCCGGCCTCCACGGCGCGCGACTGGTCGCCCGACGCGCCGAAGGACGTCTTGAACGAGGTGCCCTCGCCGTCGGCCGTCTTCTGGAAGTCGGGGATGATCTCGTCGTAGACGACCTGCGGGGTCGAGTACGCCACGAGCGACAGCTCCTCGCCGCCGCCCCCGCTGGATGCCGCCGATGAATCGCCGCCCTTCTCGTCTGAAGCACCGCCGCAGCCGGCGGCGACCAGTGCGGCCGTCGCGAGCAGCGCAACGATGATCGAACCTCTCGTCTTCACCACTTCCTCCAAAGTCGATAAACCCGGTTGGGTTGGAGGAGAATACAAGGTTCTCCAGCGGCTAGATCAAGTTTATCGTTCCGATCGGCATTGTCGACCGCCTGGCGCCCCGCGCGGTGCGCTCTGCGACGCGCCTGGCGACGACGGGCGGCCCATGGCGCTGACTCGGAGGCCTTGCGTCCTCAGCTCACCGTCTGAACGGGCACCTCGTAGAACTCCACCGACGTGCGGCGCTCGGTACCCCCTGGGTTCATCGCGTTGAGTGCCTCGTCGCCGCGGCGCATCGCTTCCTCGCTCGCGAACAGTGTGACGCCGAGGCCCTTACCGGTCTCGCGGTTGACGAGCATCAGCATCTTTGCGCCCTCGAGCCCTGACGGTGTGTCGTCGGATTCGACGTCGGAGCGAACTCGTTCGATCGCATCATCGACGTCGGTGGGATCACTCTCGAATACCGCTACGCGTGCGTACATGCCGCCTCCTTAGGCCAAGCCGGACCGGGCCAGCCTACGCCGATGACCGGAGATCCCAGCATTCGCGGATACCGCAGGCCGGCAGTCGCGCAATCGCAGCCGGTCAGGCGGCCGGGGCGGGGCTGCCCGCAGCCGGTGGCTCGGGCGTCGCCGGGGTTGCACCCGGACTGCGCGCACGCCACAAGGCGACCGTCAGCGCTCCGAGTCCCACGACCGTCGCCGCGAGCCCGACGAGGGCGCCGACGACGGGGATCAGGGCGAGGAGACGCAGGATCGCCCAGCCGGCGAACAGCGCCCCCCACGGCGAGGCTGACCGGTTGCGCAGGATCCGGCGCCCGACGAGCCAGGCGCTGGTCGTGTACGCGACCAGCAGCACCGGGATCGCGGCCAGCAGCAGCGCGATGCCGAACGGGATGCCGACGAGCGTGACGAGCGCCAGGATCGCCAGCAGGGGCACACCGATCGCGATCGCGACGCCGCACCCGATCGTGGCGCCGAGGTGCTCGCGCACCGCGCGCTCGGCGCCGCGCAGCGCGCCCGGCGCCAGCCACACGAGCAGTGCGCCGACGATCAGCGTCGACACCGACACCGCCAGCCACCACGCGAGCACGCTCAGCCAGCCCCACCCGCTTCCTGCGTCGGCCCAGTCCTCCTTGCTGATCTCACCGGCCACGCGCGCTCCGGGCGCGACCACGGGGCGCTCGTCGCCGTAGCGCAGGTCGCCTCCGACACGCGCGGTGGGCGCCAGGAACATCCTGTCCGACACGGCGATCACGTCGCCGTCGACCCGGCCGGCGACCCGGATCGGTCCGCTGACCGAGACGACATCGCCCGTGGCGTGCCCGTCGATCCTGACGTCCCCGTCGACGACGATGACGTCCCCGGCGGTCTGGCCCGCCGGGACGACGGCGCCGCCCGTGATCACGACGTGGTCGGTCGCGGCCGATGCTCCCGCCGCAATCAAGAGCAGATGCCAGCAGCGCGGACAGCAACGCGGCGCTCGCCGCGCGAACAGCCTGAGGGATGGACATCTGAAGGCTCCTCCGGCGCGGGTTCCAGCCCAGCGTCTCATCCGATCGCGGCCCTGGCAAGGCGCACGTCGCCGTTCCGACGACGTCACCCCGTCGTGGCCGACCGTCCCTGGCCGCCGTGCCGAGTCAGCGCCGGCAAAGGGCTAGGCTCGCGAGCGTGAGCGAGATCAGGATCGTGCACGCGACGGGCAACGCTTATCGCAGAGGGGTCAGCATCGGCAGAGCGCTCGCCGACGGCCATGCGCGGGCGGTGGAGTTCACCCGTCGCTACACCCGTCGCCATGGTCTCGCCGACGCCGATCTCGAGCCGTTGCTGGCCCCGTACCTGGCTGCTGCGACCGATGCGGTGCCAGGGCTCGTCGCCCACCTCGAGGGCCTTGCCGAGGGAAGCGGGCTGCGGTTCATCGACGTGTTCGCCGTCAACGCCTTCGAGGAGCTCTACGCCGTGCTCGAGCTGTCCGTGCCGCCGCCGGCCGGGGTCACGATCGCGCCGGCGCTCGCGCCGACACCGGTAGAGCGCTGCACGGACTTTGTGGTCCACACCCCCGGCGGCCCGATCCTGGCGCACAACGAGCAGTGGTATGCCGGAGATGACGGCGGGATCGTCGTGATCGTCGAGCGGCCGGACTCCGACGACGAGGTCGCCACCGTCGCGCCGGTCGCCGAGGGGTCGCTGCCGCTGGTCGGTATGAACGCGCGTGGCGGCGCCCTTGGGCTGATGTCGCTCTCGGGGGCCGACGAGCGCGTCGGCGTCCCCCGGGCGCTGCTCGGCCGGGACGGCATCGGGGCGATCGACCGCGCGGACGCCCTGCGCAGGGCGACCCGCCCCAACCGCGCCGGCGGGTACACCTACGCCTACGCGTTCCGCGGCGGAGACACGGTCATGTTCGAGGTGACGGCAACGCGGGAGGCCGTTCTGGACTGCGCGACGCATGCCAACCACGCGCTCGACCCCGCGGTGGCCCAGGTCGCGGCGGCGCCCTCGGACGGCAGTCTCTCGCGGCAGGCGCGCGCAGGCTCGCTGATGACCGACGCCCATCCGCGAACCGCGCAGGATCTGATGCGCATGCTCGGCGACCACGGCGCGGAGGGGCAGCACATCTGCGTGCACCCCGAGCCGGCCGAAGGCGAGGAGGGCTCGGCCATCCAGTTCGCGATGGTCTGCGACGTCGAGGCGGGCGTGATGTGGTTGGCCCCCGGCCAGCCGTGCAGCACACCGTTCCAAGAGCTCCGGCTCGACGACCTCTTGTGACGGGACGCCCGGCGGCGCTCAGGCTTCGCTGACTGCGAGCCCGTCTGGGACCCGGCGGGCCGGCGCGCGCCGGAGTTGCGGGGCGGCGGCTTCGCGGGCGCGGATCCGCAGGTCGAGGCGTCCCAGCGCGGGCCACGTTGCCAGGACGGCGAGCGGTCCGAGGGCGCCGATTGCCACCAGCGCGCCGCGGATGCCCAGCAGCTGGATCGCGACCGGAGCCACTGCCGCCCCGGCGGCGACGCCGAGGGTGAGGATGCCCTCGAAGCCGGCGAACACCCGCGCGAGGACCCGGTCGTCGACGAGTCGTGCGGGCAGGGTGAACGCCCCCACGTCGACCAGGGCGTTTCCGGTGCCGACGGCGACGAGCAGCGCGACGGCCCCGAGCTCCTCGGGAACGGCGGCGATTGCTGCGAGCGGCAGGCCCCATAAGGCGACGCCCGCCCCGAGCCAGGCGGCCAGCCGGCCGTGCCGGACGAGCATGAGCGCGCCGAGCGAGCCGACGATCGCGCCGGCGCCGACCGCGCCGTTGAGGATGCCGACCCCGGCCGGGCCGGTTTCGAGCAGCTCGATCGCGACGACGACGGCCAGCACGCTGAAGGCTCCGCGCGTGAAGGTCTGCACGGTCGTGAGTCCGGTGACGAGGCGCAGGTCCCGGTCGGCACTGATCGCGCGGAACCCGTCGAGCACCGCAAGGCCGCCGAGCGGCGGCCGGTCCGGCGGCGGTCCTGCCTGGTAGCGAAGGTCGAGCAGCAGCAGGCTCGCCAACAGCGAGCAGCTCCCGCATGCCACGAACACGAGCGCCGGTCCGCTCGTCTCCAGCACGACGGCCGCGGCGAGCGGTCCCGACAGCGTGGCGAACGAGTCGAGTAGCCCGCGCACCACGTTGGCGCTGGTCAGCTCGCGCGGGCCGGTGCACAGCGCCGGAAGCAGCGCGGAGTGCGCCGGCCGGTACAGCGTCTGCGCGACGGTGGCGAGCGTGACAAGCCCGAACGTCGCCGCGACCGGCCCGTCGAGGGCGAGGACGGCGCCGGCGGCCAACAAGGTCACCGCGCGGATCACGCCGATCGCGGCGAGCACCCGCTCGCGCCGCACCGCGTCGGCCACCGTCGCGGCCAACGGCGCGAGCAGCGCGCCCGGCAGCATCCGCAGCGCCGCCACCAGCCCGACGGCCGCAGGACCACCCGCGTCGAACGCGACGACGCCGAGCGCGACCAGCACCGCCCATTCGCCCGCCCAGACGATCGCGAACGCCGCCTGCGCCCGGCGCAGGCTCCGATCGCGGAAGGTCAGCGCCAACGCCTCCCCCGCCACGCGGATCGACACCCCCGCGCCGGAAAGGACTCCCATGCTCGAAGGACCGCGACCGACGGTGAACATTCCTCACCGGCGAGCCGAGGAAAGCGCGCGGTCCGCTACGGATGCCTGTCAGCGTCCGGGCGCCGTAGGTTCCGGAGGTGGTGGGTCGGAACCGTGGGATTCGCCTGCTGTGGAGTAGATGCCTGCGCGAAGCACGGTCCGTGCGGCCTCGGGAGGTCTCGCATCGGGCTCCGCGGAGAAGATGGCGGATCGGCTGGCCTCAGCCTTGGCCCGCGCTTTCAGGATCGTGACGATCGCCTCGGCATGTGACGACTGCGGTGATCGGACTACTGCCTTCGCTGGCTCGTGGCTCGGCTTCCGTGACGCGCCCATCGCACAGAAAAGACGTCCCGGTGCTCAGCAGGTTGGCTCGCGCACATTCGGCCGTCAGGAGTCCTACGGGGGAGCGGTACCACCGGCGTCAGCGGGGGTGGTTGTCGGCTTCCCGAGACACTCTCGGGGTCCAAGGCGTCCGATGTAGCCGGCGCGGGCGAACCGCTTCTCCGGCTCTCGGCGCTGGACCGGTGGCTCATCCTGGCCGGGCGCGCGGCTTCGTCGCGGTCCTGCGGTTCGGCGGGCACTGCGTGTGTCCGGTTACGACCCGTTTTGGGTGAAAGCGTGGCGGTAAACGACGGCGTGTGGTCGCCGCGGCCCGGCGGTCTCGCTTCAAGGAAGAAGGCGACTCGCGGCGTGATCCCCGAGCTTCAACGAAGAAGCGCGGCGTCGCGGCCCGGGCCCTGCGTCCCGCCGACACGCACAACGTCGGCGGGGCGCGCGGCCACGTGCCATCCATGGACCGGTGTACCTCGATTGGTACCTGAGAACGACGAACGCCCGCTGTGAGAGCGGGCGTTCTGGACTCCGGGGGTGGGACTCGAACCCACAACCCTTCGATTAACAGTCGAATGCTCTGCCATTGAGCTACCCCGGACTGCCGGCTCCATGGTAGGAGGTCCCGGCCGCACGCGCCGCCTGCCACAGCGGTACGTTTCTCGGCCATGGACCTGCATCCCGGCGAGGAGATGGTGTTCGACGGGCATCCCTCGTGGCGCGGCGTGATGAGCTTCTACATCACCGGCGCCGTGATCGTCGCCGTCCTCGTCGTCCTGGGGCTGCTGATCTTCAGCACCGGGCTGGCGATCGTGATCGGCGTCATCGCGTTCGCCCTGCTCGTGTTCGTCGGGCTGATCAAGCGGATCGCCACCCGCTACGTGATCACGACGGAGCGCCTGCACATCCGCCACGGCCTCCTCTCCAAGTCGACGCAGGAGACGCGCGTCCAGCGCGTGCAGAACGTCAACACGGAGCAGTCGGTGATCGACCGGATCCTGCGCGTCGGCACGGTCGACTTCGACACCGCCGGCAACGACGACTCGGAGTTCCGCTTCGTCGGCGTCGCGGACCCGGCCGGCGTGGTCCGCGCGGTCGACAAGGCGCAGCGCGTCGCCGCGCAGTCCGGGCACGACGAGCTCGGCGACCCCGTCGTCGCGCCCCCGGGCGTACGACGACGAGCCGCCGGCCCCCTTCGACCAGGGCCGCTAGCCGGACGGGCCGCCGGCTCAGACGAGCCGGTGGCGGATCTGCGTCCTGGACGCGCTGGCGCTCCGCGGCGAGCGTCGCGACCGGCTCCCCCGCGCGCTGGGCGTCGGCGATCCTGGCGTCGAGCCGGTTCTTGTCGAGCTGGAGGCGCTCGATCTGGAGCGCGGCCGGGTCGCCCTCCAGCCGCCCCGACTCGATCACGAGCCAGGCCACGAGCTTGGCGAAGTCGTCGGCGCCCGCGGGCAGCGACTTGCCGGGGTGCTCGAGGTGCTCGACGAGGTAGTGCGCCGCCCGGCGCGTCAGCTCGAGCGAGAACGACGCGTCGATGTCCATCTCCTCCAGCGCCTGGCGGCCGGCGTCCTTGACCGCGAGGCAGCGGGCCAGGAAGGCGCGCTCGGTCGCCTCGCGCCGGTCGGCCGAGGTGGCCGGGCGGGCCACCGGCGCGGGCGGGCGGTCGCCGTTGCGGGGCAGCTCGCGCGGCGCGCGGCGCAGCGCCTCCTCGATCACGGCCTCCGGGATCCGCAGCCGGCTCGACGTGAGCTGGATCAGGTCGTACTGCAGCGCCCCGGGCTCGAGCCGCTTGACGACCGGCGCGACGGCGCGCAGCACGTCGTCGCGGCCCTCGGGGCTCGACAGGTCGCCGCGCTCGATCGCGCGCTCGACCTCGAAGCGCGCGACCGGGACCGAGGTCTCGAGCAGCGAGCGCATCGCCTCCGCCCCGTCCTGCTGGACGACGTCGGCGGGATCGCGCCCGGCCGGCAGCCGCACGACGCGCAGCTCGAAGCCGCGCAGCGCGTGCGCCTCGTTGAACGCGCGGATCGCGTCCTTGCCCTTCTCGACCGCCTCCTGGCCGGCGGCGTCCGGGTCCTGGCAGAGCAGCACCTTCGGCGTCAGCCGCTTCAGCGCGTCGAGCTGGCGCTCGGTCAGCGCCGTGCCCATCGAGCACACCGTCTCGGGGATCCCCGCCTGGCGCAGGGCGATCACGTCCGTGTAGCCCTCGACCAGCACGAGCCGGCCGGAGCGCGCGGCGGCGGCGCGGGCGAGGTCGGCGCCGTAGACCAGGTTGCCCTTGTGGAACAGCTCGGACTCGGACGTGTTGAGGTACTTCGGCTGGTCGTCGGCGGCGAGCGCGCGGGCGCCGAAGCCCAGCACGTGGCCCTTCGGGTCGGCGAGCGGGAACATGATCCGGCCGCGGAACCGGTCGAGCAGGCCCGAGCCGTCGCGGCGGCGCGACGCGAGCCCGGCGGCGAGCAGCTCGGACTCGCTGAAGCCGTTGCGCCGCGAGGCGGCGATGACGCGGTCCCACGCGCGCGGCGAGAAGCCGACGCGGAACTCGCGCAGGACGTCCTCCTGCAGCCCGCGCTCGGCGAGGTACGCGCGGGCGGGCGCGGCCTCCTCGGACTCCCACAGCACGCGCACGTAGTAGGCGGCGGTGCGCTCGAGCAGCGCCAGCAGCCGGTCGCGGCGGCCGCGCCGCTCGGCCTCGCGCGGGTCCTCCGCCTCGCGCTCGAGCTCGACCCCGGAGCGCTCGGCGAGCGCCTCCAGCGCGGCCGCGAAGTCGAGCCCCTCGGTCTCCATCGCGAACTTGAACACGTCGCCGCCCGCCCCGCAGCCGAAGCAGTGGTACAGCTTCTCGACCGGGTCGATCCCGAACGACGGCGTGCGCTCGTCGTGGAACGGGCACAGGCCGGTCATCCGCCGCGGGCCCGGCGGGCTTGAGCTCGGTCCGCGCGCCGACGAGCTCGACGAAGTCGACGGCGTCGCGGACGCGCTCGCGCGAGTCGTCGGTGTAGCGCGCCATCAGCTCGCCAGACCGTGCGGCACGAACCGCTCGGACCACGCCCGGATCGCGAAGCGGTCGGTCATCCCGGCCAGGTAGTCCGTGACGCGGTCGGCCTCCCCCGCCCCGTCGACGCCCGGCGGCAGCTCGTCCGGATGCGCGACGTACCAGTCGAAGAGCCCGCGCAGCACGCGCTCGATCTTCAGCGTGCTCGGCGCGCGCGGTCGGCCCGAGGTAGACGCGGTCGAACATGAACGCGCGCAGGTTGAGCATCGCGCTCCCGACCGGCTCGCCCTGGACGATGTCGCCCGCGCGCTCGGAGTGCTCGACGAGGTCGTGGACCAGGGTGTCGATCCGGTGCGAGCCGGTGTCGCCGAGGATCGCGATCTCGTCGGCCGGCAGGTCGCCGAGCGCGATCACGCCGGCGCGCAGCGCGTCGTCGATGTCGTGGTTGATGTAGGCGATCCGGTCGACGAGCCGGACGATCTTGCCCTCGAGCGTCGCGGGCTCCCCGGCGCCGGAGGAGTGGCGGAGGATCCCGTCGCGGACCGGCGCGGTGAGGTTGAGGTCCTCCAGCACGTCGACGACGCGGAGCGAGTGCTCGTTGTGGCGGAAGCCGCGCTGCCAGCGGTCGCGCCCGGCGCGGTCGAGCACCTCCTCGCCGATGTGCCCGAACGGCGGGTGGCCGAGGTCGTGCCCGAGCCCGATCGCCTCGGTGAGGTCCTCGTTGAGGCGCAGCGCGCGCGCCACCGTGCGGCTGATCTGCGTCGTCTCCAGCGTGTGGGTGAGCCGCGTGCGGTAGTGGTCGCCGACCGGCGCGACGAAGACCTGCGTCTTGTGCTTGAGCCGGCGGAACGACTTCGAGTGCACGATCCGGTCGCGATCGCGCTGGAACGGGGTGCGCAGCCCGCAGTCCGCCTCGGGACGGACGCGCTCCGCCGGATAGGAGCGCCGGGCCGCCGGCGCCAGCGCCTCCTCCTCCCACGCGCGGATGCGGGCCTCGAAGGCTGGTTCGACGGCGTGGGTGCTCACGCCCTCCATGATGACGCCCGAATCCTCCGAATCGCGGATCCGCGGGGTTTTGTCACGCTCCGACCGGACGGAGCCGCACGTTCGCGTGATGCTCGAGCGTCTCGATGATCGCCCGCTCGGCCTGGGCGAGCGCCCGCGGCGGCGCGTCGCCGACCTCCGCGAGCGGGGTCCCGAGCGCGCCGACGAGGAAGTCGTGCGCCTCCTGGGAGAGCGGGAACGCGGTCGCCTCGCAGGCGGAGCAGACGACGCCGCCCGCCGCTCCGCTGAACCCGCTCAGATGGTCGCCCTCGCCGCACGACGCGCAGGCGGCGAGCTGCGGCGCGAACCCGGCGGCGAGCAGCAGCTTGAGCCGGAAGGCGAGCGCGTTGGCGCGCGTCGCGCGGGCGGCGTCGGCGTCGAGCAGGGCGAGGTGGTTCGCCAGCAGGTGGTAGACGCCGGCGTGGGCGTCGTGGTCGTCGAACAGGCGCGCCACGGCGTCGCAGGCGCGCGCGGCGCCGTCGAGCGCGGCGCCGTCCTCGCGCAGCCGCGCGTGGCCGGCGAGCGTCTCCGCGCTCGTGACCGTGAACAGGTCGCTGCGCCCCTGGTAGAGCACGAGCCGCAGGCGGAAGAACGGCTCCAGCCGCCCGCCGAAGCGCGACTTGGACCGCCGGACGCCCTTCGCGATCGCCGACAGCCGCCCGCGCTCGGGCGTGAACAGGTGCAGGATCCGGTCCGCCTCGCCGTAGCGGATCGACCGCAGGACGATGGCGTCGGTCTTCAGACTGCCCGGCACCGGGTATCACTCGCGAACGTGCGCACTATCCTTTGTGAAGTGGGAATGAGTCGAGTCACCGTCTACACCACAGAACCTTGCGGCTACTGCCGGACGGCAAAGGCCCTGCTCGATCGCCGTGGCATCCCCTACGAGGAGATCAACCTCGCCAAGGACGCCGACGGGCGGTCCGCGCTCGTCGCGCTCACCGGCATGATGACCTTCCCGCAGGTGCTCCTGGACGGCGAGCCGCTCGGCGGCTTTCAGGAGCTCGCCGCGGCGGATCGCGCCGGGCGCCTGGCCGAGTTCCGCGCCGCCGCCTGACGCGGGCGCGGCTGGCAGCGCTCGCAGACGTAGGTCCCGCGCCCCGCGGCGCGGAGCTTGCGCACGGGCCGCCCGCAGACGAGGCACGGCTCGCCCTCGCGCAGGTGGATCAGGAAGCGATGCTGGAACGAGCCCTGGACGCCGTCGGGCTGGCGGTAGTCGTCGATCGACGCGCCCTTCGCGTCCAGCCCCGCCTCGAGCGAGACGACGATCGCGTCGCGGAGCGCCGCGACCTGCGACCGCGTGAGCCGCGCGGCCGGCCGCAGCGGGTGGATCCGCGCACGGAACAGCGCCTCGTCGGCGTAGATGTTGCCGACGCCGGCGACCTTGCGCTGGTCGAGCAGGAACGCCTTGATCGGCGCGCGACTCGCGCGCGTGAGCGCGTAGAGGTGGGCGCTCGTGAAGTCCGGGCCGAGCGGCTCGACGCCGAGCCGGCTCGCGAAGAACGCGTCGCGCGCCTCGCCGCCGAGCGCGAGCTCGCCGGTGCCGAAGCGGCGCGGATCGTCGAACCAGAGCTCGTGGCCGTCGCCGAGCGCGAACCGCACGCGCGCGAAGCGCGGCGTCTCCGGCGGGTCGAGCAGCAGCGTCCCGGTCATCCGCAGGTGGACCATCAGGTGGACGTCGTCCTCGAGCTCCCAGATCAGGTACTTGCCGCGGCGGGCGAGCGCCTCGATCCGGCGCCCGTCGACCGCCGCCGCCAGCTCGGCCGGCGCGAGCGGGCGCGACCAGCGCTCGTCGCTGACCTCCAGCGCGTCCAGCGTCCGGCCCTCGACGTGCGGGCGCGAGGTGGCGGCGGATCGTCTCGACCTCGGGCAGCTCGGGCATCGCTCCCGAGTCTGACACTAGGTGAACGCGGTGCCCGGGAGGCCGGGCGCGTCGCGCCCGGCGAGCCAGCGCAGCACGCTCGCGCCGACGTCCGCGAACGGCCCGTCGTGGCGTCCGCCGTGGTCGTGGAAGCGCGCCAGCAGCGGGACGTGCTCGCGCGTGTGGTCGGTCCCCGGGGTGGTCGGGTCGACGCCGTGGTCGGCGGTGACGACCAGCAGGTCGCGGTCCGGGTCCAGCCGCGGCAGCCACTCCCCCACCGCGGCGTCGATCCCCTTCAGCGCCCCGTGGAAGCCGGGGATGTCCTTGCGGTGGCCGAAGACCTGGTCGGTCTCGACGAGGTTCGCGAACACGAGCCCGCCCTGCAGGTCGTCGATCAGCTCGCTCGTGGCCGTGAGCGCGCTGGCGTTCGTCGGGCCGCGGTGCTCGACGTCGACCCCGACGTGGTTGAACACCGCCCCGACCTTGCCGACGGTGTGGACGGGGATGCCGTCCGCGCGCAGCTCCTCGAGGTACGAGCGGGACGGCGGGTCGACGGCGAGGTCGCGCCGGCCGTCCGTGCGCTCGAACGCGCCCGGCTCGCCGCGGAACGGGCGCGCGATGACGCGGCCGACGGCGTGCTCGCCGCGCATGATCTCGCGCGCCGCAGCGCAGGCGGCGTAGAGCTCGGACTCCGGGACCTGCGCGGTGTGGGCCGCGATCTGCAGCACGCTGTCCGCGCTCGTGTAGACGATCAGGTCGCCCGTGCGGAGGTGCTGCTCCCCGAAGTCGTCGATCACGTGCGCCCCGGAGTACGGGCGGTTGCAGAGGATCCCGCGGCCCGGTGGCGTCCTGCAGCTGCTCGGTGATCTCGGGCGGGAAGCCCTCGGGGTAGGTGCGGAGCGGCGCGGGCGCGACGACGCCCATCAGCTCCCAGTGCCCGCTGATCGTGTCCTTGCCGGGGCCGAGCGGATGCAGCCGGCCGTGGACCACGGGCGCGGCCGCGGGCGGGCAGCCGGCGCAGCGGCAGGACGTTGCCGAGCCCGAGGTCCTGCAGCACGGGCAGATCGAGCCCGCCGGCGGCCTCGGCGACGTGCGCGAGCGTGTTCGCGCCCGCGTCGCCGTAGTCGCCGGAGTCCGGCAGCTCCCCCGCCCCGCAGGCGTCGATCACGATCACGAACGCGCGCCGGTCCATCGGCGCCAATCCTCTCAGCCGGCGCGGGCCCGCGGGTGGGCGTCGAAGTAGACGTCCTTGAGCCGCTCGGCCGACAGGTGCGTGTAGAGCTGGGTCGTCGCGATGTCGGCGTGGCCGAGCATCTCCTGCAGCGAGCGCAGGTCGCAGCCGCCGGCGAGCAGATGCGTCGCGAACGTGTGGCGGAGCGTGTGCGGGCTCATCTTCGACGCGAGGCCGGCGGTCTTCGCGTGGCGCTGGACGATCTTGTAGAGCCCCTGGCGGGTGAGGCCGGCGCCGCGCTGGTTGAGGAACAGGCGCGACTCCCAGCGATCGCCGACCAGCCGCGCGCGGCCGCGCTGCAGGTAGACGGAGATCGCGTCGGCGGCGGCGGTCCCGACCGGGACGAGCCGCTCCTTCGAGCCCTTGCCGCGGGCGCGCAGGACGCCCTCCTCGAGGTCGACGTCGCCGACCTCGAGGCCGATCGCCTCCGAGGCGCGCAGTCCGCAGGCGTACATCGTCTCCAGCAGCGCGCGGTCGCGCAGCGCGGGCGGCTCGGTGCCGCGCGGCTGGCGCAGCAGCTCGGCGACCTCGTCGCGGCTGAGCACGTGCGGCAGCCGGCGGCCCTGCTTCGGCGGGCGCAGATGCGCCGTCGGGTCGTCGGACATGACCGCCGTGCGGCGCAGGTGGCGGTAGAAGGAGCGCAGGCAGGCGACCTTGCGCTGCAGCGTCGCCGGCGCCGCCGGCGGGCGGTCGTCGCTCCCGGCCGCGAGCTCGGCGACGAACGCGCTCAGCTCGGCGTGCCCGAGCACCAGCGGGTCATGGCCCGTGCGCTCGAGCCAGGCGCCGTACTGGAGCAGGTCGGAGCGGTAGGCCTCGAGCGTGTTGCGCGAGAGCCCGCGCTCGAACTCCAGGTAGGCGAGGAAGTCGAGCAGCAGGTGCGCGAACGGCTGGGTCGCAGGGGTCGTGACGGCCACGGGTTCGCTTTCGCGGCGCCGTGGCGGCCGCCTGCCGCTGCAACCGGGCGTTCAGCCGCGCAGCCGCTCGCGCAGCAGCATGAGGCCGATCAGCGTCTTCGCGTCGGTCGTCGCCTCGATCGCCGCGCCGAGCTCGGCGAGCGGATGCCGCTCGACGTCGATCCGCTCGCCCTCGATCGCGTGGCCGGGCGCGTCGCGCAGCCCGGTGGCGAGGAAGATGTGGCAGCGCTCGTCGGTCATCCCCGCCGAGGTCAGGAACGTCTTCAGGTGCTCCCAGTGCTCGGCCGCCTTGCCGATCTCCTCGGCGAGCTCGCGCCGGGCGCAGTCGAGCGGCGCCTCGCCCTCCTCGTCGAGCTTGCCGGCGGGGAGCTCGAGCAGGTCGGGATCGCCGGTGGCCTCACGCGGCTGGCGGACGAGCCAGACGTGCTCGTCGTCGTGCGCGACCATCGCCACCGAGCCGGGGTGCGCGACCCACTGGCGCGTGACCTCCTCCCCGTCGTCGTGGCGGAAGCGGCCCTGGCAGACGTCGAAGATCGCGCCCTCGAAGACCGTGTGCGCCTCGAGCCGCTCGAACCGGGAGCTCATGGCTGCGCCGCGGCCTCGTCCAGGAGCGCCAGGCAGACGTCGAGCATCCCCTCGAGCGCGGCGACGCTCACCCGCTCCGTCGGCTCGTGGTTGTGCTCGGTGCCGTTCGCGAGGTTGACCACGTCGACGCCCTGCGCGATCAGCGCGTTGGCGTCGGAGCCCCCGCCGGTGGTGATCCGGGCGGGCTCGTAGCCGCAGGCGCGCAGCGCGGCCTCCGCGGCGACGACGGCGGGCGCGGTGCCCTTCTGGCGGTAGCCCTCGAACAGCTTCTCGCACACGACGTCGACGTCGCACTCGGCGGCGGCCGCGCCGTCGTGGACGGCGTCGATCATCGCGGCGATCACGGACTCGACGCGGTCGCTGTCGAGCGAGCGCGCCTCGGCGAGGATCCGGCAGCGCTCCGGGACGACGTTCGTGGACCCGACGCCGCCCTGGATCGAGCCGACGTTCGCGGTCGTCTGGTCGTCGATCCGCCCGTGCGGCATCGCGGCGATCGCGGTCGCGGCGGCGAGGATCGCGCTGCGGCCCGCCTCGGGGCGGACGCCGGCGTGCGCGGCGCGGCCGTGGAACTCGGCGCTCAGCCGGTAGTAGGTCGGGGAGGCCACGATGACCTCGCCGATCGGCGTCGCGTGGTCGAGCACGTAGCCGAAGTCGGCCGTCGAGCACGCCGGCGTCGAACGCCTTGGCGCCGCGCAGGGCGTCCTCCTCCTCGACCGTGAGCAGCAGCTCGAGCGGCACCGGCGAGCCCTCGACGGTCACCCGCCGGGCGAGCTCGAGGAAGACCGCGACGGCGGCCTTGTTGTCGGCGCCGAGGATCGTGTCGCGCTCGTTCTCCCAGCCGCCGTCGACGATCGCCGGCTCGATCTCGCCGCTCACCTCGACCGTGTCCAGGTGGGCGCAGAGCAGGAGCGTGCGCTCGCCGCGGCCCCTGATGCGGGCGAGCAGGTTGCCGTGCTCGTCGGCCTGCACGCTCAGCCCCATGCCCTCGAGCTCGCGGGTCACGCGCTCCGCGATGGCGCCCTCGTGCCCGAACGGGCTCGGGATCCGGCAGAGCGCGGCGAACGTCTCGTTCAGCCTTGCCTTCTCGGCCTCGCTGGCCGGCCTCACGCGGGGCGCGCGGTCACTGCTCGAAGCGGCCGGACGGCTCGGCTTCCGCGTCCTCCGGGCGGCCGGCGCGGATCGGCTCGTCGCCGCTCCGGCACCGCCTCCGGCGCGCGACGCGGCGGCGTAGCGCTGGGCGGCGCCGACGAACTCGCGGAACAGCGGCGCGGGGCGGTCCGGGCGCGACTTGAACTCGGGGTGGTACTGGCTGGCGACGAAGAACGGGTGGTCGGCGAGCTCGATCACCTCGACGAGCCGCTCGTCCGGCGTCGTGCCGGAGACGATCAGCCCGGCCGCCTCGAGTCGCTTGCGGAGGAAGTTGTTGACCTCGTAGCGGTGGCGGTGGCGCTCGTAGATGACCGCCTCGCCGTAGATCTCGCGCGCCATCGTGTCCGGGTGGAGCTTCACCGGGTCGGCCCCGAGCCGCATCGTGCCGCCCATGTCGGCGACCTCCTTCTGCTCGGGCAGCAGGTCGACGACCGGGTAGGCGGTGTGCGGATCGAACTCGCTCGAGTTCGCGCCCTCCATCCCGACGACGTGGCGCGCGAAGTCCGCGACCGCCATCTGCATGCCGAGGCAGATGCCCAGGTACGGGATCCGCTGCTCGCGGGCGATCCGGGCCGCCTCGATCTTGCCCTCGATCCCGCGCTCGCCGAAGCCGCCGGGGATCAGGATGCCGTCGGCCTCCTCGATCCGGTGGCGGACCTGCTCGTCGTCGAGCGTCTCCGAGTCGACCCAGTCGATCTCGACGCCGCAGCCGTGGACGAAGCCGGAGTGCCGCAGCGCCTCCACGACCGACAGGTACGCGTCCTCGAGCTGGACGTACTTGCCGACGAGCGCGATCCGGACCGGGCGCGACTCCTGCGCGGCCGCGGCCTTGTCGATCACGCTCTTCCACGCGCTGAGGTCGGGCTGCTCGGCCTCGAGCCCGAAGTGCTCGAGCACGAAGTCGTCGACGCCCTCGGCCTGGAAGTAGAGCGGCACCTTGTAGATCAGGTCGACGTCGCGCGCGGAGACGACCGCCTCGACCGGCAGGCTGGCGAACAGCGCGATCTTCTTGCGGATGTCGTAGGACAGCCCGCCCTCGGACCGGCAGACCACCATGTCGGGCTGGATGCCGATCCGGCGCAGCTCGTTGACCGAGTGCTGCGTCGGCTTCGTCTTCAGCTCGCCCGCGTGGCCGATGTACGGGACCAGCGTGAGGTGGATGAACATGCACCGGCGCCGGCCGACGTCGACCGGGAACTGCCGGATCGCCTCGAGGAACGGCAGCGACTCGATGTCGCCCACCGTGCCGCCGATCTCCGTGATGACGACGTCGACGTCCTGGCTCTCGCCGACGAGCTTGATCCGGCTCTTGATCTCGTCGGTGATGTGCGGGACGACCTGGACGGTGCCGCCGAGGTAGTCGCCGCGCCGCTCCTTGCGGATCACCGAGTTGTAGATCGCGCCGGCGGTCACGTTCGAGGCGCGCGACGTGTTCGCGTCGGTGAAGCGCTCGTAGTGGCCGAGGTCCAGGTCGGTCTCGGCGCCGTCCTCGGTGACGAACACCTCGCCGTGCTGGAACGGCGACATCGTGCCGGGGTCGACGTTGATGTACGGGTCGAACTTCTGGAGGGCGACCTTCAGCCCCCGGGCGACCAGCAGGCGGCCGATCGAGGCCGCTGCGATGCCCTTGCCGAGCGACGAGACGACGCCGCCGGTGACGAAGATGTAGCGGGTGCGCGGGCGGGAATCTGGCATCAAGCTCTGTTCCGGCAGTCTAGGACCACGAGCGGCGGTACGCACCTCCTCCCCGCAGCGTGCGCGAATCGCCCGACACGGCGTCGTGCGCGCGGCCGCTACGGCTGCGCGAGCCAGGCGATCAGCGCGGGGCGCGAGAAGCGCCAGTGCTCGCCGATGCGGCGGCCGGGGAGCTCGCCGGCCTCGGCGAGCGCGACCAGCTCGGCCTCGGGGACCTGCAGGAGGTCGGCGGCCTGCGCGGGCGTGAGGACGTCGGGCGCGGGCGCCGGGGTGAACGCGTGGTGGCCCGACGGCCATGCCCTCGTCGGGCAGGGTGATCGTGACGCGCCGCGGGTCGGCGGCGCCGGCTCCGCGCTCCGGGCGCGGCCAGGAGCACGTCGCGGAGCTGCGCGAGGCCGCCTTCGGAGTCGGGGTCGACGAAGCTGGCCACGAGGTTCGTGACGAGCGTCTTCTTGTTCGTGTTGAGCGCCTCGGCGGCGCGGTCGAGGCGGTCGAACTCGGGTTGTGGGAGGCGGACGTAGAGGGCGTTGGTGGGGCCGGGCATAGCTGCTGACGATATCAGATAGCTATCTGCTGTCGGCGCTGCGGGCGGGACGAACTTCGGGCATTGACGGGAGGTCGGGAGGTGGCCGCTTCCTCGAGCGGCCGCAAAACGTCGAGATGCTGCGAGTTCTCGTGCGGCGCGATCGACGTTTTGGGCGTATACGGCGCAGAACGTCGAGCGACCGCGCCACGCGGCGGCGAAATCGACGTTTTGCGCCCATGACGTGGGAGAACGTCGAGCGGTCGACCGGCGCGCCGCGGATCTCGACGTTCTCCACGCATACGGGGGACAACGTCGACCGACCGCCCCCGCGCGGCACGGAACTCGACGTTCTCCATCCGCGGAAGACCGGCCACCTCCCGACCTTCCCCTCAATGCCCGAAGTTCGTCCCGGCGCAACGCCGCCGAGCGACCCTCACGCAGCCTTGAGCAGCTCCTTCGCGTGCCGCCGCGCCGCGACGTCGCCGGCGTCCGCGCCGAGCATCCGCACGAGCTCGCCGACGACCGCGCCGCGCTCGAGCTGGGTGACCGTGGTGCGGGCCGGGTCGGCGGACGTGTCCTTCACGATCGTGAAGTGGCGGTCCGCGAGCGAGGCGATCTGCGGGAGGTGCGTGATGCAGATGACCTGGCGGCCGCCGGCGAGCGCCCGGAGCTGGTCCCCGACCGCGCGGGCGGTCTGGCCGCCGATCCCCGCATCGACCTCGTCGAAGACGAGGGTCGCCGGCCCCGCCTCGGCGGCGACGCTCATGAGCGCGAGCATGACGCGCGAGAGCTCGCCGCCGGACGCGGTGTCGCGCAGCGGCCCGGCCGGGACGCCCGGGTTCGGCGCGATCATGAACTCGACGTCGTCGGCGCCGCTCGGGCCCGGCTCGTCGCGATCGGTCAGGCGCGCCTCGAAGCTCGCGCCGTCCATCGCGAGCTCGCCGAGCACGCCGACGACGGCCTCGGCGAGGCCCGCGGCCGCCGTCTCGCGCGCCGCGCGGAGCTCAGCCGCCCGCTCGCCCAGCTCGGCGCGGACCGCCTCCAGCTCCGCCGTCGCGGCCTCCGCCGCCTCCTCCGCGCCGGCCAGCTCGTCGCGCCGGGCGCGACACGCCTCGGCGTGATCGAGCACGGCCGCGATCGTGCCGCCGTGCTTGCGCTTGAGCTTGTCGAACAGCGCGAGCCGCTCCTCGACCTCGTCGAGCCGGCCCGGGGGCGCGTCCACGGCCTCGCCGTAGCGGCGCAGCTCACCCGCGAGGTCGTCGGCCTCGACGACGAGCGTCGCCATCCGGTCCGCCAGGGCGTCCAGCTCGGCGTCGACGCCGCGGATCGCGTCGAGCGCGTGCGCGGCGCCCGCGAGCGCCGCGGTCGCGCCGCCCTCGCCGGAGTCGGGCGCCAGCGCCTCGATCCCGCTCGCCGCGGCGAGCCGCAACCCCTCGAGGTTGCGCAGCCGCTCGCGCTCCGTCACGAGATCGGCCTCCTCGGCCTCGCTCGGCGCCGCCGCGTCGATCTCCTCGAGCTCCCACTCGAGCAGGTCGAGCTCGCGGTCGCGCGCCCCGGCGCGCTCGCGCAGCTCCTCGAGCTGCTCGCGCAGCCACCGCTCGCGCGCGTACACCCCCGCGAACGCCTCCCGCCGCGTGGCCTGATCGGGTCCGCAGAAGCCGTCGAGGATCTCCAGCTGCGACGAGGCGAGGGTGAGCCGCCGGTGCTCGTGCTGGCCGTAGAACGACAGCAGGGCGCCGCCGATGTCGCGCAGGTCGGCGGCCGTCGCGCTGCGGCCGTTCACGTACGCGCGCGTGCGGCCCTCCGCGCTGACCCGGCGCGCCAGGACCAGCTCGTCGGCGTCGTCGGCGAGCCGGTCGCCGAGTGACGCGCGCAGCCCGTCGGGCAGGTCGAACGCGCCCTCGACGTACGCCTCCGAGGCTCCGGGGCGGACGATGCCGGCACGCGGCTTGCCGCCCAGCAGCAGGTCGAGCGCGTGCGCGAGGACGGTCTTGCCCGCGCCCGTCTCGCCCGTGAGCACGTTGAGGCCGGGTCCGAGGCGCAGCTCGGCCCGCTCGATCAGCAGGAGGTTCTCGACGCGCAGCTCTTCCAGCACGCGCCAGGGTCTACCAGCCGCTCCCGACGGACCCGGCCCGGATGCGCAGAACCGGCGCGAAGCCGGTGCAGATCCGTCACACCTGCGCGTTGAGGCGCACCCGCCCGGTCACTGCGCGAGGCGCCCGAACCGCTCCCGCAGCCGGTGGTAGAAGCTCGCGCCGGGGAGCTGGGCGAGCAGCGCGCTCGACCGCGCGAACTCCACGTGCACGTCCTCGCCCGGCTGCAGCTCGACGACCGGCCGGCCGTCGACGTGCACCTCGACCGGCTCCTCGCGCGAGCGGTTGTTGATCGTCAGCAGGTCGTCGGGCGCGACGACGAGCGCACGCGCGGTGAGCGAGTGCGGCGCGATGAAGGAGACGACGAACCCCGCCACCCCCCACGCCAGCACCGGCCCGCCGTTGGCGAGGTTGTAGCCCGTCGAGCCCTGCGGCGTGGAGACGACGAGCCCGTCGCAGCGCACGCGGCCGATCTCCTCGCCGGTGAGCGCATAGCCCAGGTCGGCGACGCGGAAGCCCGGCTTGCGGTGGACGGAGATGTCGTTCATCGCCGTCCAGGTCCCCTCGGGTCGCCCGACCGTGATCCCCTGCAGCTCGAGCGTCTCGAAGTCGCCCGAGAACGCGCGGTCGAAGTCGGCGTCGAGCCCGTCCGGATCGAGCGTGGCGAGGAACCCGACCTCCCCGAAGTTGACCGCGAAGACCGGCACGCGCGTGTCCGCGTACTCGCGCAGCGCGGTGAGGATCGTCCCGTCGCCGCCCATCACCACGCAGAGGTCGACGTCGGCCGAGAGCTCCGCGTCGAGCTCGAGCCCCTCCCCCGGCAGCAGCCCGTGCTTGCGCGTCTCCTCGGCGTCGAACCGGAGCGTCACCCCGGCCCGCCGCGCGGCGCCGACCAGCGCGGCGATCGCGGCCGCCGTGTCGGACGCGCGGCGGTGGGTGAGGACGGACGCCACCCGCACGCTCACGGCTCCACCGCCCGCGCCGCGGCCTCGATGTCCGTCGACCGCGCCCGGCCGCCCCGGCTCCGCCAGCCACGCGAACGTCTCCTGGTTCCCCGCCGGGCCTGGCAGCCGCGAGGACGCGAAGCCCATGACCGCCGCGCCCGAGCCGGCCGCCACCGTCACCAGCGCCTCGCGCCGCAGCGCCGGATCGCGCACCACGCCACCCTTGCCGACGCGCTCGCGCCCGACCTCGAACTGCGGCTTGACCATCACGAGCGCGTCGAACGCCTCAGCCGCACAGCCCAGCACGGCGGGCAGCACCTTCGCCAGGGAGATGAACGACACGTCCGCCACGATCAGGTCCGGCCGGTACGGCAGCGCGTCGCACGCCAGCGAGCGGGCGTTCGTCCGCTCGAGCACGGTGACCCGCGGATCGTCGCGGAGCGCCACCGCCAGCTCGCCGTACGCCACGTCCAGCGCCACCACGTGCGCCGCGCCGCGCTGCAGCAGGCAGTCCGTGAACCCGCCGGTCGAGGCGCCGACGTCCAGCGCGCGCCGGCCGGAGACCGGCACGCCCAGGGCATCGAGGGCGTTCGCGAGCTTGATCCCGCCGCGCGAGACGTACGGCGGCGGCGCGACCACGTCGAGCTCGACGTCGGCCGCCACGAGCTGGCCGGGCTTCTCCGCGCGCCGGCGACCGGGCCCGAGGTGCACGTCGCCGGCCAGCACGGCCGCTGCAGCCCGCGAGCGCGACGGGAACAACCCACGCTCGGCGAGTAGGGAGTCGAGCCGGACCCGGGCCATCCGGGACAGATCCTACGCGGAGGCGAGGACCCGCGGGGGTCGAGCACGGCGGACTGGATCCGCTCGGCGATGCGCTCGGGCGTGAAGCCGACCTCGGCGTGCAGCAGCTTCGGCGCGCCGTGGGTGACGTAGCGGTCGGGCAGCCCGACGCGGAGGATCCGCGGCGTCAGCCCGCCCTCCGACAGCACCTCCCAGACGCCGGTGCCGAACCCGCCGGAGAGCACGCCCTCCTCGACGGTGACGAGCAGCTCGTGCTCGGCGGCGAGCTGGGCGAGCAGCCCGGTGTCGAGCGGCTTGGCGAAGCGCGCGTCCGCGACGGTGACGTCGAGCCCGCCCTCGGCCAGCAGATCGGCGGCGCCGAGCGCCTGCCCGACGCCGGAGCCGTAGCCGACGATCGCCACGCGCGCGCCCTCGCGCAGGATCTCGCCGGTGCCGATCTGGAGCACCGACGGCGCGTCCGGCAGCGGCACGCCGACCGCCTCGCCGCGGGGGTAGCGGATCCCGACCGGCCCGCCGTCGTGCTGCAGCGCCGTGTGGAGCATGTGGACGAGCATCGCCTCGTCGCGCGGCGCCATCAGCGTGATGTTCGGCAGGCAGCGCAGGTAGGCGATGTCGAACGCGCCGTGGTGGGTCGGGCCGTCGTCGCCGACGAGCCCGGCGCGGTCCATCGCCAGGACGACCGGGAGCTGCTGGAGGCAGAGGTCGTGGACGATCTGGTCGTAGGCGCGCTGCAGGAAGGTCGAGTAGATCGCGGCGACCGGGCGCGAGCCCTGGAGCGCGAGGCCGGCCGCGAACAGCAGCGCCTGCTGCTCGGCGATCCCGACGTCGAAGTAGCGGTCCGGCATCGCGTTCTGGAGGATGTTCAGCCCGGTGCCGGAGTTCATCGCCGCGGTGATGCCGACGACGCGGTGATCGCGCTTGCACTCGGCCACGAGCGCCTCGCCGAACACCTTGGTGTACTGCGGCGGCTTCGGCGCGCCGCCGGCCGGCTTCGACGGCGCCGGCATCCGCTTCGCGATCGAGTTCGGCTTCGCCGCGTGCCACTTCTCCATGCCCTCGAGGCCGCCGTCCTCCGCGGGCGAGAAGCCCTTGCCCTTGACCGTCGCGCAGTGGATGACGACCGGCCGCTCGGCCTCGAAGGCGGCGCGCAGCGCGCGGCGGAGGGTGCGGACGTCGTGGCCGTCGATGACGCCCATGTAGGCCCAGTCGAGCTCCTCCCAGAACAGGCCCGGACGCCCACAACGCCTTGATCGACTCCTTGAGCTGCGGGCCGAGGCGCTCGAACCGCGCGCCGATGCCGGCCGGCAGCCGCGTGAGCTTCTCCTCGACGCCCTCGCGCGCCTTCCAGAGGCCGGGCTCGAGCCGGACGCGGTTGAAGTAGCGCGACAGCGCGCCGACGTTCGGCGCGATCGACATGCCGTTGTCGTTGAGGATCACCACGAGCGGCGTGCCGAGGCCGCCGGCCTGGTGGATCGCCTCGAAGGCGACGCCGCCGGTCATCGCGCCGTCGCCGATGACCGCGACGACCTTGCCGTCGGCGCCGTCGCCGCGGCGCATCGCCTCCTTGATCCCGACGCCGTAGCCGATCGAGGTCGAGGCGTGGCCGGCGCCCATGATGTCGTGCTCGGACTCGTGGATCGCGCAGAACGGGGCCAGGCCGCCGTACTTGCGGATCGTGCCCAGCGCGTCGCGGCGGCCGGTGAGGATCTTGTGCGGGTAGGCCTGGTGGCCGACGTCCCAGAGGATCTTGTCCGTCGGGGAGTCGAGCAGCGAGTGCAGCGCGACCGCGATCTCGCAGGTGCCGAGGTTCGCCCCGAAGTGGCCGCCGATCTCCCCCACGGTGTCGATCAGCAGCTCGCGGATCTCCTGCGCGACCTGCTCGAGCTCGTCCTCGGTGAGGCCGTGGAGGTCCTGCGGGCTGTCGATGCGGTCGAGAAGGGTCATGAGCTGCGGAAGGCGATGAAGTCGGTGATCTGCTCGAGCTCGTGGGCGCCGGAGGTCGCCCTGGCCAGGGCCGCCCGCGCGTTGCGGTGCGACTCCGCGGCCATCGTGCGCGCCCCGTCGAGCCCGTAGCGTGTCACGTACGTCAGCTTGCCGTGGCGCTCGTCCGAACCCTGCGGCTTCCCGAGGTCGGCGTCGGTGCCGGTCACGTCGAGCACGTCGTCGACGATCTGGAAGAGCACGCCCAGTTCAGCTGCGAACGCACGGAAGTCGGAGAGTGTAGGCGATGGGTCTCGGGCACCGTTCAGCAGCAGTACGCACTCGACGGACGCCCCGATCAGGCGGCCGGTCTTGAGCTCGTGCAGGCGCCGCAGGCTTCCTTCGCTCCCGTCGGCGATCGCGCGCACGTCGATGTACTGCCCGCCGACCATCCCGTTCACGCCCGTCGCATCCGCGAGCTCGGCCACCGCCGCGAGCACGTCGGCCGGCTCGCCGGCCTGCTCGTGCAGCGCGAGCCGGAACGCCTCCGCGTAGAGCCCGTCGCCCGCCAGGATGGCCACGTCCTCGCCGTAGCGGACGTGACACGTGGGGCGGCCGCGCCGCAGGTCGTCGTCGTCCATCGCCGGCAGGTCGTCGTGGATCAGCGAGTAGGTGTGGATCAGCTCGAGCGCCGCGGCGAACGGCAGCGCCCAGCGCGAATCGCGCCCCAGCGCCCGCGCGGTCGCGAGCGCGAGCACCGGCCGGATCCGCTTCCCGCCGGCCATCAGCGAGTAGCGCATCGCCTCCTCGAGCCCCTCCGCGTCGGGTTCGCGCGCGAACCGCAGCGCATCGAGATAGGCGTCGATCTCGGCGCGCAGATGCTCCGGGTAGACGGCGGCCGCCGGCGCGGACACGGTCGGCCCTCAGGATCCCAGCGCGAGCTGGCCGGGCGCCGAGCCCGGGCCGGGCGCATCGGCGGCGCGGACGCGCCGGTCCAGCTCGGCGCTCGCCTCGGCGGCCAGCCGGGCGCACTCGTCCACGAGCGCGGCGGCGCGCTCGGGCGTCAGCTCGGCGCCGCGCAGGTCGGCCGCCGCGCGCTCCAGCCGCTCGACCAGGTCGTCCAGTCGCGGGTCAGGCATGGCTCGCGCCATTCTCGCGCACCGAGCGCAGCGTCGCGCCGAGGACGCCGTTGACGAACCCCGGGGCCTGCGCGCCGCAGAAGCGCTTGGCGGTCTCGACCGCCTCGACGATCGCCCCCTCGGCCGGGATCGGCGCGTCGCCCTCGACGAGGTCCGGGTGCAGCATCTCGAGCAGGGCGACGCGCATGATCGCGCGTTCCAGCGGGGCGATCCGGTCGAGCGTCCAGCCCTCGGCGTGGGCGGAGATGTGGCCGTCGAGCTCGTCCGCGTGGTCGGAGGTGGCGTGCGCCAGCGCCCGGGTGAAGCTCGCGGCGTCGCGCTCGAACACGTCGTCGAGCGCGCGCCCGGTCAGCTCGTGCTGGTAGAGCGCGAAGACCGCGGCACGGCGCTGATCGGAGCGGCGGGACACCCGCTCAGGCGCGCGACATGTACGCGCCGGAGCGCGTGTCGACCTTCACGCGGTCGCCGATGTTCACGAACAGCGGGACCTGCGACCACCGCGCCGGTCTCGAGCGTCGCGGGCTTGCTGCCGCCGCCGGAGGCCGTGTCGCCGCGCACCCCGGGCTCGGTGTGCGTGACCTCGAGCTCGACGGACGCGCCGAGCTGGACGTCGGACGGCTGCTCGTCGATGTAGAGCAGGTCGACGCTCTCGTTGGGCTTGATCCACTTGAGCGTGCCCTCGAGCGAGCCCTCGGGCAGCGCGAGCTGCTCGTACGACTGCTCGTCCATGAAGTGGGCGTCGGTGCCGTCGGCGTAGAGGAACTGCATCTTGCGCGCCTCGGTGCGGACGGGCCGGAACTTCTCCCCCGCCCGGAACGTCCGGTCGATCACCGCGCCGTCGGCGGCGCGACGCAGCTTGGTGCGTACGAAGGCGCCGCCCTTCCCGGGCTTGACGTGCTGGAACTCGAGGATCTTGAAGACGGTGCCTTCAACCTCGATGTGGTTCCCGTTCTTGAACTGGTTCGTCGAGATCATGTGCGCCGGACAGTGTAGGTCGCGGCACGGTCCCGCTCAGAGCATGCTGATGACGACGGCGGCGAACCCGAGCAGGCTGAGGTAGCCGATCACCAGCCCGGCGATCGCGAGCCCCTTGCCGCGCTGCAGGCCGCCGGAGCCGCCGATCTGGTTCAGCGCCACGTGGCCGAAGATCACCGCGAGCACCGAGCCGACCCACCAGAACCAGACCAGCGCGAGGATCAGCGACGCGATCGCGAAGCCGTTCACCGTCGAGGCCGGGCGGACGAACGCGGGCGGCGCCGGGGCGCGGGCCGGCGCCGGCGTGACGTCCGCCGTCAGCCGCGCCAGCTCGGAGCAGTGCTTCGCCGCGTACGCGGCGGTCAGGCGCTCCTCGAGCTCCTCGGCATCGAGCCGTCCCTCCAGCGCGGCGGTGTGGAGCCGCTGCGCGGTCGCCTCGCGATCGGCGTCGGAGGCGCGGATGCCGAGGTTCGCCGGATCCGTCATGTCCATCTCCGAGGCTACCCGGTGCGCGCCGCGGGCGCGCGCGGCGGGCGCCCCCGGACACGCGCGGAGCCCGCACGAGGGCGGGCTCCGGAGCGAGCGGCTGTGCCTGGTGGCGCCTACTGCAGCGCGACCCAGTTCACCGAGAGGTCGAACGGCGCGTACGGCGGTGCCGCCGATCTCGACGAAGCGCGGGCAGGTGCGGGAGTCGCGGAACGGGAGGCAGGGGTTGAACGGCTGGATCCGGCCGTACTGCGTCGTGTGGCGCTGGACCTGCTCGTCGGGCTTGCCGTCGCCGTCGACGTCGTGCGGCGTCAGCAGCGCGGGATCGACGCGGCAGTCGACGCCGGCCTCGCGGTCGTCCACGTGCGACACCTCGATCCGGCTGACCTCCATGAGGTTCGGGACGTCGTCGTGATCCTGGTCGTCGGCGCCGTCGAGGATGCCGTCGCCGTCGGTGTCGGGGTCGTCGCCGCGGGTGCCGGCGTACTCGTTCACGTAGGCGCCCTCCATGCTGTAGCAGCCGCTCCAGTAGCCGACGCCGCTCAGCGGGCCGCGGTACTCGAGGTAGTTGGAGAGCCCGTCGGCGTCCTCGTCGCGCTCGTCGTCGCTGACCCACCCGTCGCCGTCGTCGGCCGGGTTCGCCTCGCTCGCGGAGACGGTGCCGTTCGAGGTCGACGTCGCGGATGTCGTAGAGCCCGTTGACGCGCGCCGACCGGCGCGTCGTACGTGCCGCCGGTCGAGAGCCGCACCTGGCCGTAGCCGTGCGTCGACGCCCAGGTGAGGAAGCGCGCCTGCATCGGGTAGGTGCTGGACGGCTGCGCCGGGTGCCGGCGGCCGTGGTCGCCGCTCTCGTAGCTGAAGAGCGAGTACTGCATGCCGTCCGAGTAGCTCAGCCGCGTCAGCGTGCGCGTCGCCATGTGGCTCACGGAGTAGCTGTAGCGCCACAGGGCCTGCTCGTTCGCGAGCGTCAGCGAGTCGCCGTCGTAGTCGCGGCCGGCGTCGGCGTAGAGCGGGTTCGGGTACGGCCGCTTGCCGGGGTAGGGCAGGTTCTGGTTCGGGTTCTGGTGCTCGTCGTCGTTGAGGTCCTTCGCCGACTGGAACTCGTAGCCGTCCTCGACGCCGTCGCCGTCGCTGTCGGCGTTGCACGGCACCGTGCCGATGGCGACCTCGGTGGCGTCGGTGAGCAGATCGTTGTCGTCGTCCGCGTCGTAGCGGTTCTTGACGCCGTCCTTGTCGCAGTCGCCGTCGGGGCTCTGCACGACCTGGTTGGCGGTCGGCACCGGCCCGGAGACGATCGGGGAGAGCTTGCGGCCGGTGAACTGCTTGCCGAACCGGGCGGCGAGGATGCGCAGGCGGAAGACCGTCGGCACGGGGTTGCCGGCCTTCAGCGCGAAGAACTTCTGGAGCGTCGCCGGGACCTTCACCCGCAGCACCTTCTTCGTGCTCACGTCCGCCTTGGCGAACACCGCACGGGCGCCCTTGCGCTTGAACACCACGGTGTTCTTCGAACGTCCGACGAGGAAGTTGCGGCCGCGGATCGTCAGCGTCTGGCCGACTGCGACGTGCTTCGGCGCGATCGCGGTGATCCGCGGCGCCTTCTTCTTCTTCGGCTTGGCATGGGCGTCGGTGGCGGCCAGCCCCGCCGTGGCGGAGGCGAGCAGGGCCACCGAGGCGGCCGCGAAGCTGGCGCGGCGCAGGTGGGGGCGGATGCGGGCTCGGAGTTCCATCGCGCTCCTTATCGGCGGCCGGGCGGGCCGCCTTGAGGCGATGGGGTCCCTACCCCACGCGAGTCAGCTGCTTCGACGTGCCGCTGAGCACGTCGCGCCCGTCGTCCGTCACGACGACGAGGTCCTCGATCCGCGCGCCACCGCGGCCCGGGACGTAGATCCCCGGCTCGACGGTGACGACGTTGCCGGCCACGAGCCGTTCGTCCACCCCGCGCGCCAGCCGCGGCGCCTCGTGGATGTCGAGGCCGACGCCGTGCCCGAGCCCGTGGCCGAAGTGGTCGGCGTGCCCGGCGGCGCCGATCAGGTCGCGCGCGATCGCGTCGACGTCGCGCCCGCGCTCGCCGGCCCGGACCGCGCCGAGCGCGGTCTCCTGCGCCTCGAGCACCGTCGCGTAGAGCGCCGCGAGGTCGTCGGGGAGGTCGCCCGTCGCCCAGGTGCGCGTGCAGTCCGAGCAGTAGCCGTCGAGGATCGCGCCGAGGTCGAGCGTGACCAGCGTGCCGCCGGGGATCGGCACGTCGCGCGGCGTCGCGTGCGGCAGCGCGCCGTTCTCGGCCGCGGCGACGATCGAGGGGAAGCTCGGCCCCGAGGCGCCGCGGGCGCGCATCTGCTCCTCGGCGGCGAGCGCGACCGCGCGCTCGGTCCGGCCGACGAGCCCCCAGCCGAGCAGCCAGGCGTAGACGTCGTCGATCAGCGCCGCCGCGGCGCGGATCGCGTCGAGCTCCTCCGGCTCCTTGACCGCCCGCTCCGCCTCGACGAGCCCGCCGGCGGCGACGAGCTCGATCCGGTCGGGGAGCGTCTCGCGCAGCCGGGCGTGCGACCGCACCGACATGTGCTGGTCCTCGAACCCGAGCCGCAGCTCGCCCTCGGGCCAGCCCGCCGCGAGCGCCGTGCGCAGGTCCTGCGGCGCGGGCTGCAGGTCGAAGCCGTCGAGCTCGGCCCGGGCGCGCTCGACGTAGCGGCTGTCGGTGAGGAAGCGGCGCAGGTCCGGCCCCACGACCGCGATCCCGTTCGTGCCGGTGAAGCCGGTCAGGTAGCGGAGGTTGATCCGGTCCGTGACGAGCAGGAGGTCGAGGCCGGCGTCCGCCAGCCGGGCGCTGACGCGGTCGGCGCGGCTCACAGCGCCGCCTTCAGCTTCTCGAGCCCGACCTTGTAGCCGGCGACGCCCTGGCCGCTGACCGAGGCGACGCAGACGTCCTCGAGCACCGACACGGCGCGGAACGGCTCGCGGTGCTTGACGTCGGAGAGATGGACCTCCACCGCCGGCAGCCCGGCGAGCTCGACCGCGTCGCGCAGCGACCACGCGTAGTGCGTCCAGGCGCCGGGGTTGAGCAGCAGCCCGTCGGCGTAGTCGGGCGCGTTGTGCAGCTCCTCGATGAACGCCCCCTCGTGGTCGGTCTGGAAGAAGCGGGCGTCGAGCTCGAGCTCGCGCGCGAACTGCTCGATGTCGTACTCGAGCTTCGCGAACGTCAGCCCGCCGTAGTGCTCGGCGGGCCGCCGGTCGAGCGCGCCCAGGTTGACGCCGTGCATCACGGCCACGCGGTTCCTCATGCCAGCTCCCCGAGCGCCCGCTCGACGTCGCCGGGCTCGACGGCCCGGCCCGTCCGCACGTCGCCGGGCGCGACGACGAGGACGAACCCGACGCGCCCCGCGCGCCGCTTCTTGTCGCCCTGCAGCGCGGTCAGCACCGCGCCGTGGTCGACGGCGGGATCGAGCGTGGTCGGCAGCCCGTGGGCGGAGAGCAGCGACGCGACCTCCGCGCGCAGACCGGGCTTCCCGGACAGCGTGAGCGCCGCGAGCAGGCCGAGCGCGACGGCCTCGCCGTGGCGGTAGCGCGCGTAGCCGGTCGCGGTCTCGATCGCGTGCCCGACGGTGTGGCCGAGGTTGAGCACCTGGCGGCGGCCGGCGTCGCGCTCGTCGGACTCGACGACGGCGAGCTTCGTCCGCGCGCAGGCCAGCACGAGCCCGGCGTCGACGGTCGCGCGCGGGTCGCGCACGCGCTCCCACAGCGGCCCGCCGGCGATCAGCGCGGTCTTGATCACCTCGGCCCAGCCCGCGGCGAGCTCCTCCGGCGGCAGCGTCTCGAGCACGCCCGGGTCGGCCAGGACGGCCGCCGGCTGGTGGTAGGCGCCCGCGTAGTTCTTGCCCTCCGGCAGGTCGACGCCGGTCTTGCCGCCGTAGGCCGAGTCGACCTGTGCGACGAGCGTCGTCGGGAGCTGGACGACCGGCACGCCGCGCTGGTACGTCGCCGCGCAGAAGCCGGCGAGGTCGCCGACCACGCCGCCGCCGAGCGCGACGACGTGGTCGTCGCCCGCCATCCCGGCCGCCGCGAGCGCCCGCAGCACGGCTCCGGCCCGGTCCCAGGTCTTGGCCGCCTCGCCGGGCGGGATCTCGATCCGCCCCGCGACCTCCCCCACCGCGTCGCCGTAGAGCGCGCCGACGGTGGCGTCGGTGACGAGGAAGGCGCGGCCGCCGGCCGGGTCCGCGCCGAGCACCCCGCGGCCGACGTAGACCGGGTACTCGCCCGAGGCGCTGCGCGCCCACAGCATCCGGGTGCCCTCCGGCAGCGCGGTGATCGCCGGCACCGCGCGGCGCACCGCGTCGCGCGAGGAGTCGGTCAGCACGACGTCGGCGATCCGGTCGTACAGCGGCCGGCGCGCCGCGTGCAGCGCCTCGAACGCCGCGCGGTCGCGCGCGAGCGGGCGGCGCCCGCCGGCCCGGTGCCAGGCCGTCGCGGTGTCGACGTCGAGCAGCACGACCGTGTGGCGCGCGAGCGCCTCGCGCACGCGCTCGGACCCGGCGGCGCCGCCGCCGAGCGAGAGCACGGGACCGGGCGGCGCGTCGAGCAGCTCGCACACGACCTGCTCCTCGAGCGCGCGGAACGCGGCCTCGCCGTGCGCGGCGAAGAAGTCGTCGATCCGGCCGCCGATCCGCTGCTCGATCTCGTGGTCCGAGTCGACGGCGCGCCCACCGAGCGCCCGGGCCGCCGCGCGCGCCGCCGTCGTCTTGCCGGCCCCCATGAAGCCGATGAAGACGAGCGCGCGCCCGTTCAGCCCAGTCGCCGCTTCCACCCGATCCGCTCTTCGTAGGCGGTCAGCGCCGCCTGCACGTCGCCGATGTGGTCGCCGCCGAACTTCTGCCGGTAGGCGCCGGCGAGGACGATCGCGAGCATCGCCTCCCCCACGACGCCCGCGGCGGGGACGACGACGGAGTCGGTCCGCTCGCGCAGCGCCTGGGCGGGCTCGCGCGTGGCGATGTCGACCGACCGCAGCGGCTTGGTCAGCGTCGGGAGCGGCTTCATCGCGGCGCGGACGACGAGCGGCTCGCCGGTCGTCATCCCGCCCTCGAGGCCGCCGGAGTGGTTCGTCTCGCGGAAGTAGCCGCGCTGCTCGTCGTAGAAGATCTCGTCGTGCGCCTCCGAGCCCGGGCGGCCGGCGAGGTCGAACCCGTCGCCGAGCCCGACGCCCTTGCAGGCCTGGATCGAGAGCAGCGCCATGCCGATCCGGCCGTCGAGCCGCTCCTCCCACGAGACGTGCGAGCCGAGGCCGGGGACGAGCCCGAACGCGCGCAGCTCGAAGGTCCCGCCGAGCGACTCGTTGCGCTTGCGCAGGACGTTGATCTCCTCGACCATCGCCGCCGCGACCTCCGGATCGAGGCAGCGGACCGGCGAGGCGTCCACGTCGGCGAAGTCGGCGAGCGCCAGGGTGTCGCGCTCCGGCGCGCGCACCGAGCCGATCTGCGTCACGTGGGAGACGATCTCGACGCCCACGGCGCGCAGGAACGCCTTGGCGAGCGCGCCGCCCGCGACGCGCGCGGCGGTCTCGCGGGCGCTCGCGCGCTCGAGCACGTTGCGGACGTCGCTGAAGCCGAACTTCCAGACCCCGGCGAGGTCGGCGTGGCCGGGTCGCGGGAGGTGGACCTCGGGAACCGCGGCCTCGACCGGCCACGGGTTCATCCGCTCCTCCCAGTTCGCGTAGTCGCGGTTGACGACCTGGAGCGCGACCGGCCCGCCGAGGGTGCGGCCGTGGCGGACGCCGGCGGTGATCTCGGCGCTGTCGCGCTCGATCTTCATCCGGCCGCCGCGGCCGTGGCCGAGCTGGCGCCGGGCCATGTCGTCGTTGACCGCCTCGCGGTCGAGCTCGAGCCCGGCCGGCAGGCCCTCGACGATGGTGGTCAGGCCGGGGCCGTGGCTCTCCCCGGCGGTGATGACGCGCAGCGACACGCCCGGAAGCCTATTGAGGCTCCCGGGCGCGCGGCGCAGCGCTAGCGGAGGCCGGCGCCGATCTGCGAGACCGACGAGCGCACGCGCCGCGCCGGTGCCGCAGGGTGCCGCTCGCGGCGTCCCAGCGGTAGGCGGCCGCACCGCTGCGCGACGCGCGGGCCCGCACGATGCGGGCACCGGCGCGCGAGCTCGCCTTCGCCTTGGTGGCGGAGGCGGTCTTGCCGGAGTGGATCTTGATCAGGTCGAGCTGGTACTGGTCGGTGACCGTGCCCGTGGCGTCCTTGACGTCGAGGAACTCGGTCTCGCCGGCCTTCATGCGGATCGTCTCGCAGGCCTCGGGGGAGGGCCGGCATTCGCCGTCGCCGACCGGCGTGACGCCGTCGTCGACCAGGAAGACCGCCGTCTTGCCGTCCTTGAGCACGCCCATGTAGATGAGCACGGGATGCTCGGCCGAGGGCAGCGGCTGGAGGCGCTTGAGGTCCCGGCGCTCGAGCGAGTCGCCGGACCCGAACCGCACCGTCAGCTCGTGGACCGCGTAGGTCTTCGGCTTGGGCGCGGGCGTCGGATCGGCCGGCCGGGGCCGGCGCGGGCGCCGGAGCAGAGGACGCGGGCGTGTCGGACGACCCGCCGCCGCTGCTGCTGCTGCCGCCGCCGGACGACGACTTGTCGCCGCCGCCGCTCTCTTCGAGACCTTCACGGTGCTGTCGGACGCCTTGTCGGTGGTCTCGGTCGGATCGTCCTTCTCCGGCATCGCGAAGGGGTTCTTGCGCTTGCCGATCACCACGCGGCGCACGTCCACCTCGGTGTCGGGCGACACGATCGGCTGCTCGGCGAGCTCGTTGTCGCCGGTCTCGACCTTCGGCTGCGGCGTGGCCGCCACGGGCTCGGGATCCTTGGCCAACAGGACCGGGATCGCCACCAGGCCGGCGAGCAGCAGGACCGCGACGGGCCAGAGGCGCCGCTGCACCAGCTGGCGCCAGACGTTCTGGACAGAGCTCATCGGACTCCAGTGATCGTGGCGGAGGTGGTCGGAGGCGTGGTGCCGTCCGTGGAGGACGACTCCGGGGTCGCGCCCGCGGGAGCCTGCGGCGAGGCGCCGGCGGTCAGGCCCTGCGTGGGCGGCAGCAGGTAGCTGGCGGCGCCGATCTGCGCCTCGAGCTTCCCGAGGTCGCCCGAGTCGGGCGTGATCGCGATGCTCCCGAGCAGCAGCAGCCGGCCGGTCACGTCGATGTCCTCGTTCTGCACGGTCACGAAGTGCTCGAGCCGCTGGAAGAAGTCCGACAGCGTGAAGAAGCTGCCGCTGAAGGCGAACGTGAACGGCATCGCCGAGAAGCCGGCGCTGCCGACCGGGACCGAGCCCGGCGCGGGGGCGAGCTCGCCCGTCGTGCTGCTCGCCGCCCCGGGATCGGCCGAGGCGCTGCCGCTGACGCTGAGCGAGCGGAAGTTGACCTTCGACTTCTTCGCGGTCGAGTCGATCTGGACGAGCAGCGAGCGCACGTCGTCGTCCGCGGGCACGGCCTTGCCGAGTCGCGCGATCGTCGTGTAGTTCTCGCGGTAGCTGTCCTTCGCGGTGCGGTACGTGGCCGCGAGCTGCTCGGCCTGGTCGGCCTTCGCCTCCTGCGCGGCGACGTCGGCGTCGAGCTTGGTGATCTCCTCGCGCTTCGGCGCGAGGACCAGGAACCAGAAGGCGGCGATCGCCGCCACCGCGACGACCGCGGGGATCAGGACCTTGGTGCGGTTCACGGCGTGCCCCCGGTCGTGGTCGAGGTGGTGGTCGAGGTCGAGGCGGAGGGCGCGCTGTCGGACTCGGGCTGCGCGGCGCCGTCCTGCCCGCCCGCGGCCTGCTCGCCGGCGGGCTGGTCGGCGGTCGCGCCGGCCTCGTTCACCGCGTTCGGCACGGGCACGCTGGCCTCGGCCGCGGGGGCGAGCTCGGCGGCGGCCTTCGACCGCTCGAAGAAGATCACGACGGAGAAGCTCGGGGGCTCGCCCTTGCCGCAGGGCGATTCGGTGGTGTCGCCGGTCGCGCCGGGCTTCTCGGACTTCGAGAGCGCCACGCGGGTGACCCCGTCGACCGACTTGACGCGCGCCATCATGCGGGCGACGCCCTGCTGGTCCGGCGCGCAGCCGGTCAGGGTGATCGCCGGCGCCTGGATCGAGCCGCGGAGCGGATCGCCGCCCGTGCCCGTCGCGCCCGGAAGGCCCATGTCGCCGTTGAGGCTCAGGAGCTTCACGTCGCCCGGCATCGCCCGGGAGAGGTCGCGCAGCGCCTGCTCCCAGTCGAAGCGCGCGGCGGCGAGGCCGCGGACCGTGGCGATCCGCGCGGACGCCATCGCCTGGAAGTCGGCGTAGGGCTTCAGTGCGGCCGCCTCGGCGGACGCCACGTCGGCGCGCTCCGTCGCGGTCTGCAGATCGGCCTGGCGCTGCTTGACCGTGTTGTTGGTCACGATGAACGCGGCGAGGGCCGCGACGCACAGCGCCAGGGCGCCGAGCACCAGGTAGGCGCCGATGCCCTCGGCCTTCTCCTGACCGGCACGCGGCGACGCCTTGGGGGCGGCACCCTGCAGGTCGGAGGGAAGGAGATTGACAGCTCGCATGAGTGAGTGTGTTGGGTGGGAGGAGGGGGAGGGCGGTGTGCGGCGGGCGGGGTGTCCTGCGGCCCGTCACGCTTGGCTATCGGCACCCCGGGGTGGCCACTTGAGGGGTCAGGACCCCATGCCGCGGATCAGGCGAAGGTGGCGAGGTACCAGTCGACGATCGGCTCGCCGGCGTACAGCCCGACGAGCCCGCCGAGGGCGAGGAACGGCCCGAAGGGCAGGGCGGTCTTCCGCCCCTCCTTGACGCCCTTGGACGCCATCACGAGCGCGCCGGCGACCGATCCGGCCACGAGCGCGACGAGCATGGCGACGCCGACGTCGCGCCCGAGGAACAGGCCCATGACGAACGCGAGCTTCACGTCCCCCATGCCCATCCCGCCCGGGTACACGAGCGCGGCGACGAGCAGGAAGCCGCCCGCCGCGAACGCCGCGATCAGGTGCTCCGGTATGTCCGCCGGCTCGGTCAGCAGGAGGATCGCGAGCGCGACCACCGTGCCGGCGAGCATCAGCTTGTTCGGGATGATCCGGAAGTCGATGTCGATGACCGTCACCGGCACGAGCAGGATCACGAAGGCGAGCCCGAGCCAGACGTCCTCGTTCGGCCCGATCACGAGCACCGTGAGCGCCATCAGCAGCGCCGTGGAGAGCTCCACGAGCGGATAGCGCCAGGCGATCGACGTGCCGCACGATCGGCAGCGGCCGCGCAGCAGCAGCCACGACACGACGGGCACGTTGTCGTACGGCTTGATCGGGGTGTCGCAGCCCGGGCAGTGCGAGGCCGGCACGGCGAGCGACTCGCCGCGCGGCAGCCGGTACGCGACCACGTTGAGGAAGGAGCCGAGGAGCAGTCCGAGGGCTCCGGCGAGGGCTGCCCCGGCGCCGGTCGTCACGACGAGCATGATGCCGCGGCTCCCGCTACGGCGTCCCGTCGACCGCGAGTCCCGCGGCGACGGTCAGACGGCCCAGGTCCGCGCCCTCCTCGCCGGCCGCGACGACGGCCGGCTCGACCGGCATCTGCAGCTGCTCGGAGAGGCGCGCGGCGAACCCCGGGATCGACACCGCGGGCCCCGTGAGGACGGCGCGGTCGACGGTCTCGGCGTTCTCCTGCATGCGGTAGAAGTTCAGCGAGTTGCGGACGGTGTCGGCGATCGTGTGGACGCCGTCCTCGAGCGTCTGGCGCACGACGGCGACCAGGTCGGCCTCGCCCTCGATCTGGTCGAGCGGCGTCTCCAGGCCGACGTGCTGGATCCACCCGCGGGCGTGCTCGAGCGTGAGGCCGCGGCGCTCGACGAGCGACTGGACCATCGGGTCGAGCCCGCCGCTCGCGGCGCGCGTGAACAGGCAGCCGGTGTCGTTCGCGACGGCGACGTTGGTGAGGCCCGCGAGGTTGACGTAGAGCACGGCGCCGTCGGTGCCGGGCGCGTGCAGCGCGCGCACCATGCCGAAGGCGGAGAGGTCGATGCCGACGACGTCGAGGCCGGCCTCGCGCGTCGAGGCGATCATCCGGTCGATCATGTCGCGGCGGACCGCCACGATCACCACGCGCGTGCGCGGGCCGTCGGGCGTCTCGACGTCGCCGAGCGGCTGGAAGTCGAGCACCGCCTCGTCCATCGGGACCGGCAGGTGGTTCGGGGCCTCGGAGCGGACGAGGTCCTCGAGCAGCTTCGGGTCCTGGACCGGGACGACGTCGAGCGTGCGCACGACGATCCGCTGGTTGGCGATGCCGAGGCGCACCTGCGTGGGGAGCTCGTGCTCGGCGAACAGCGCGCGCAGGGCCTCGGTCAGCGCGACCGGGTCGACGACCTCGCCGTCGCGCAGGATCCCGGGCCGCAGCGTCGCGACCGCGCCCTTCGTGACGGAGATCCGCCCGTTGACGGCGACCTGCGCGGCCGCGAGGTGGCTCGGGTCCATCTCGAGCCCGACGATGGTCTTCTCCTGGCGGCGGCGATTCTTGAGCATGCTCGTGCTATCGGCGCGCGCCGCCGGGGTCTTGAGCTAGGCCCCGTCGACCTCGCGGAACGTGTTCTGCACGAGGCCGGCGGTGCCGAAGGCCTGGAGGCCCGCGAACGCGTTCGGGTTGTAGACGAGGTTGACCTTGCTGGAGCCCGCGGAGAGGCCGCCGGCGCCGTCGATCACGATCGAGCCGAAGATCGAGATGTTGCCCTTCATGTTGATCAGCATCGCGTTCGACTCGCTCTCGTTGGCGTGGTAGATCACGCCGTAGAACTCGGCGTTGCCGTTGAGGGTCGGCGTGCCGTTCGCGATGACCACGTAGCCGGGCTTCGTCGGGCTGTTGTAGACCTGGTTGCCGTTGAAATGGCAGCCCTCGGCGTTCTCCATGAACACCATGCCGCCCGGCCCGTTGACGCCCTGCAGCGACGGCGCGCAGCCCGTGTAGTAGTTGCCCTCGGCCTGCGCGCGGGCGCGGAGCTGGTCGAGCGCCTCGGGGCTGACCGCCTTCGGCTGGTCCGGGTTGCTGCGGATCGTGGCCGGCTCGATCTGGCCCTTGCCCTGGTCCCACTTGGCGCAGTTCGCGTCGGCTGAGCGCGCAGCGCACGATGATGTCGCCCGGCGTCCACTCGTTGTTGACGCCGTTGGTGTCGATCATCACCTTGTTGCCGCTGTTCGAGACCTCGAACTTGCCGGCCACGAGCGTCGCGTTGGGGAAGTTCAGGGTCACGTTCTCGGCCTCGACGAGCGCGACGAGGACGCGCTTGCGGCCGGCGACGTCCGCCTCGGCGCGGACCCAGAGGAAGTTGTCGCCGTTGGCGTCGTTGTAGGTCGTCGACCCGTTGATCAGCGACTCGGAGTAGAAGTTCTTCTGCGCGCCGTCCGCGTTGTCGCGGACCTGGACCTTCCAGGACGTCGGCCGGGTGTAGTCGGGGCCGGAGAAGTTGGCCTGCAGGGTCGCGCCGCCGGGGCAGTCGGCGTGCGTCGACGTCGCCGTGCAGACGGACGGGTAGGGCGTCGACACCTTGCCGGGCCAGCGCGTCGAGAGCCGGTAGATCTCGGCGTTCAGGACGCCCTCGGCGAGCTGGAACGACGACTCGCGCTCGCGCTCGCGGCGGGAGTCGCGCTGCTCGCCGTCGACGAGCGACAGCGACGCCATGCCGAAGCCCAGCAGGATCGCCGTGATCAGGAGCGCCGGGATGAGCGCGCTTCCGCGCGCGTCGGCGAGTCGCGACCTCAGGTGCATGCGGTGATTCCCTTTTCGTATGGCGTCGCGGCGAGGCCGGCCGGATCCTTGACCTCGAGCCGGTAGGTGTGCGCGCCGGTCGGCGCGGTGAGCTGGACGAGCACCCGGTTCTGCAGGCCGGTGTCGAGCGGCACGCCGTCGCAGGTACCAGGTGTAGGTCAGCCGCTTGTTCTCGGGGTCCTCGGAGCCGGAGCCGTTGAGCTGCAGCGTGCAGGCGAGCGAGTTCGTGACGACGTAGCTGAAGAAGGCGCTCGGCGCGCGGTTCTGGTTGCGCAGGACGACCGAGCTCGTGATGTGCGCCGCGAGCGGGCGCTTCGCGGGATCGGGGTCGACGTGCAGGTCGGCCTCGACGCGGATGATCTGCTCGCGCGCGGCGTCGTCGGTGGCGGTGATCTCGCCGGAGGCGCTCGAGTAGCGGAAGAGCGGATCGGGCGGCGACGTCGCTGGCGTTGACGAGGTAGTCGGCGACCTTGCGCTGGTCGTCCCACCCGGGCCCGGGGCAGCTCCCCGCCGGCGGCGGGCTCGCGGGCAGGATCGGCGCCGCGCTCGAGGTGCGCTGGGTCTGCACCCACAGCACGCCGCGCGCGGTGGTGGCCACGCCGCCGCCGGGGATCGAGCCGCTCGTCTGCAGGCAGTAGCGCACGCGGCGCACGTTCGCGGGGTTGCTCGCCGACGTCAGCGGGCCCTCGTCGACGTCCTTGAAGACGAGGTCGAACGGCAGGTTGCGGTCGACGGACTTCGGCTTGATCAGCGCGGAGTTCGTGATCACGTCGGCGGGGCTCGCCAGGTTGCGCAGCTGGCGCGAGAGCCGGTCGATCCCCTGGCGCGCCTGCTGGGCGGCGTCCGCGTGACCTTCGGTCGCCGTGCGCTGGGTCATCATCGAGATCAGCAGCGACATCGTCGCCCCGAGGACGACGAGCGAGATCGCGGCGGCGACCGCGAGCTCGATCACGGTGAAGCCGGCCTCGTCGCGGGTCCGGGCGGTCATCCCGTCACCGGCCCGACGAACGGCGACTCGCGGTACTGCTGGTCGACCGCGGTGACCCAGTAGCTGTGGGTCGTGCCGCCGGTGCCGGTGTCGGTCCAGGTGACGGACGGGCTGCCGTTGCCGTCGAAGTAGCGCTCGTAGCGGTCGCCCAGCGCGGTCCCGTCGCGGTAGATCCGGAAGAACGAGACGCTGTCGCCGGCGTCGGGGTCCTCCGGCACGGCGCGGCTCCAGGTCAGCTTGGTGTCCCCGCTCGCGAGCGTCTGGAGCGTGAGGCCGGTGACCTTGAACGGCGCGGTGTTGTCCTTCGTCACGAGCAGGTGGGTCGAGTCGGCGCTCGCGCGGAGGTTGCCGCTCGTGTCCTTGTCGTAGGCGCGGACGTAGTACTCGAGCGTGGCGTCGGACGGCGGGCTCGTGTCGGTGCAGAAGGTGTCGAGCTTCTGGGTGGTGATCTCGCAGACCGGCGTCGCGGCCCCGACGCGGAAGACCTGGTAGCCGACGACGTCGCGCTCGGAGTTCGCCGTCCACTCGATCTCGACGGTGCCGAACCCGGTGCGGCCGCCGGTCACCTGCTTGGGCGCGCGCGGCACGAAGCGGTTCAGCACGATCGTCTCCTGCCGGCCCGGCCCGGAGACGCCGTAGACGTCGGACGCCTCGGCGGCGATCACGTAGGCGCCGTCGTCGAGCGTCTTCATGTTCCAGTCGAAGCGCCAGGCGAGCCCGGTCGGGCCGTTCTGCGTCACGGCGCCGGTCTGGCGGGTGCCGTCGAGCAGCCAGCCGATCGTGGCGGGCTTGGACGACGTCGTGACGTCCCAGGTGACCGCGTTGACGTCGGTCGTGACCACGAACGGCGCGGTGTAGCCGACCGGCGTGAGCGAGCGGATCGCCGGGCCGCTGGCGCTGCCCGGGTTGTTGATGAGCCCGGTCTGCTTCGACACGCGCGTGCGGCCCTGCTCCGTCCAGCTGACGGAGACGGTGACCCGCTTGTAGTCCTCCGGGTTCTTGTCGGCGGTGCCGGTCGGCGCGCTGTTGGCGCAGAACGTCGCGGTCGTCGGGCGCGGGCCGCCCCCGTCCTTCGGGTCGTCCATGATGCAGACGTCGATGCCGACGCTGTACGTGGTGCCGTTGCGGCGGATCGTGTAGGCGCCGCCGTCGATGTCCTGGAGGCCGGGAGCGCCTGCAGCTCGGCGATGACGCCGGGGCTCGAGACCTTCTCGTAGGGGACGCTGCGCGCGCCCTCGATCAGCTCGCGGGCGAGGTTGGTCGCGTTGTCCGAGGTGCGGACGCGGTTCGTCGCGCCGTTGGCGCGGTCGAGCAGCGCGAAGGCGCTCATCGCGCCGACCATCAGGACGAAGGAGGCGACGAGCACCTCGATGAGCGTGAAGCCGGACTGAGCGCGGCGGAGGGAGGCGAGCGTGGGCACGTTGATCATGCGGTTCGGCAGGAGCGGGCCGGGACTTGAGCACCGGTGGACGAGAAGCCGAAGCCGGCCGCTTAACGACGAAGCGGGCCCCGGAGGGCCCGCTTCGAGAAGCGTTGCGTCAGATGACGCTGCTTACCACTTGCCGTTGCTCGGGCAGCCCTTGTCGCCCCCGGTGGTGCAGGTGCGGGTGACGCTGCCGTTCGATGCCTTCGTGATGGTGAACACGCTGCCCGTCTTGGCCTGCGTGACGGTGACCGTGTAGCCGTCGACGGCCTGGCCGGAGATGGCGAGACCGGCCGTGGCGACGCCCTCGTTCAGGGCCGGCTCGATCTTGCGGACGGCGGCCACGTCGGCGCCGACGTAGGTCTGCTCGTCCGTGTAGTACGTCTCCATCGCCGTCTGCGCGGTACGGGCGGCCGACTTGGCCTCGGTGTCCTGCGCCTTGGAGCGCTGGTTGAGGAAGGCCGGCAGGGCGATCGCGGCGAGGATGCCGATGATCAGGATGACGACCAGCAGCTCGATCAGGGTGAAGCCCTTCTCACTCTGAGCGCGCTGACGGAGCTTGTGGAGCATGGAATGAACCCTCCTGAGGGGAACGTTGGGCCTGTGGACTGCTCTGCCAGGGCCTCGGTCCCTGCCTCCTTCTGGTGGCAACCCGGCTGGCTCCATCCGGGAGCTCCGTGGTTTTGCGTCACGCCCTCACGAGCGATTTGCCTTTGACACCCAGGATCTGGCAAGCGACGTATCGGCAGGAGCCGCGCGCGCCTTTACCCGTGTCGTACGGAATGGCCGGGATATGCTCGATCGGATGGTCGCGCGCCGCCTGCTCCTGCTCGCCGCCGCGCTGCTGCTGCTCGCGGCGCTGGCCGCCGGGCTCGTCCCGCGCGACGACGGCGGCACCACGGCGGCCGCGCCGACGTCGCTCCCCGCGGGCGAGACGGTCGCGCGGGAGATCCCGGCCGCCAAGGGATCGGACACGCGGATCCCGGTCAACCGCGGCGACCTGCTCGAGCTCGAGGTCGCGGGCGACCTGATCGACACCGTGCTGATCGAGCGGATGGATCGCATGGAGAGATCGAGCCGACGACGCCCGCGCGCTTCAACCTCGTGATCGACGTCGCAGCCGGGCAGCTATCCGATCCGGCTGGTCGACGCCGACCGGCGGATCGGGTCGATCGTCGTCAGCGACTGACGGCCTGGGCGTCGTGCTCGGGGATGAAGCGCCCGGTGCCCTCGCACCACGGGCACGGCACGTCGTGCGGGCTCCCGCCCTTGTTCGAGATCACCTGGCCGGTGCCGCGGCAGGCGCGGCAGCGGCCGGGATCGTCCGCTTCGGGCTCGGCGTCGGGCGGCGTCACGGCCGCTCACCGTAGCGGCTCGGCCGCGTCAGGCCATGCCGGGCGGCGCGATCGACGTCGCCGCGGCGGTGGCGTCGGCGGTCGCCCGGACGATCGGGTCGGCCGGCACGTCGGTGGGCAGGTGCCGGCGCAGGGTGGGCGGCACGTCCTTGTCGGTGAGGACCGACTGGAAGCCCCAGCTCCGGAACGCCCGCTCGGCGTCGAGCGCGCTCGCGACGCGGAACAGCACGCCGTGCAGCATCGGGTTGCCGAGCGGCGAGCGCGCGGCCAGCGCGGTGACGAAGTCGGCGTCGAAGCAGACGCGCAGGCCCGCTTCGTCGAGCGGCTTGGCGAACAGCAGCGCGACGTTCGGCGCCTCGTCCGCCTCGCCCAGGGTGGCGAGCCCGCTGCCTCCGCTGCCGGTCCACAGCCAGCCCTCGATCCCCTCGCTGCGCGGGATCACCTTGCCGGGTCCCAGCGACCGCAGGACCGGGAACCGGCCCGCGTCCGTCGCCGGCGCGGGCCGGGCCGGGGTCGACGGTGGCGATCTTCACCGCCCCGAGCGGGAGCTCGAGCGGGTCGAACAGGACGCGGCCGTGCTCGAGCGACACGCCGGCGGCGTGCAGGCGCAGCCGGTCGGTGCCGCTCGTCGCGCGGGCGGCGCCAGCCGCGCGGCGCCTCGAGGGCGAGGACCAGCTCGGGCGCCGTCGCGGGCGGCGCGCTCGTCGGGGGCGGGACGGACATCTCCCCTAGTCATCGGCGCGAGCCGCCGCGAACGAAAGGGCTCAGCCGCGAGCTGAGCGAGAGCGGCGCGCCGAGGAACGCGGCGAGCCGCTCGGCCTCCGCCTCGGCGCCCGCGCGCTGCCATGCCGCGAGCCGTCCGAACGGGCGCAGCGTCACGCGCGTCGGCGCCGCGCTCGACCGCGTGCTCCCAGGTTCCGGCCATCCGGCCGTCGGCCAGGATCACCGGGCTGAGCCAGCCCTGCGGGCGGTAGACCTCCGCGCGGCGGCCGGCGGGCAGCACGGCCTCGGCGCCGCGCGGCGCCGCGACGACGTGGTGGTCGAACGCGGGCAGCAGCCGCACGACGCCGGCAGGCTCCGCCGCGGCCGCCTCCGCGACGTCGGCGGCGAGCATCCAGCCGCGCGTCCCCTCGACGTCGACCTCCTCGACGTCGTCGCCGAGCGCCTTCAGCCAGCGCCCTGCCTCGGCGGGCGACGTCATCCCGAACCAGCGCTGGAACTGCTCGCGCGGCGCCGGGCCGTACGCGCGCAGGTAGCGCCGGACGACCTCGTGGGCCGACGCCTCGTCCGGGCCCGGGTGGGCGAACCCGTCGAGCCAGTCGCGCCGGGCGCGTGAAGCGCACGCGCTGCCCGTCGGGCGGCGCGAAGCAGAGGTCGCCGGTGAACGCGGCGGGCTTGAGCAGCTCGCCGAACCCGCGCGCGAGCTTCGCCTCCAGCGCCGGGTTCCCGGCCCGCGCGGCCGCGCCGGCGGCGAGCTCGGCGCGCGTCCGCGGCGGCCCGGCCAGCTCCTCGGCGACGGCGGCGAGCATCGCCTCGGCCTGCGCGTGCGTGACGCCGAAGTGGCGCTGCCAGGCCGGCACCTCGTAGCGCGGCCGCAGCCGCGCGAGCGCGCCCGTGTACAGCGCGAGCTCGTCGGCCCGCAGCAGGTGCAGGGTCCCGCGCATCGCCCAGGTCTTGACCAGCCGGCGGCGCTTCCACAGCTGGTCCTCCATCCAGCCCCGCTTCAAGCCGTCGACGCGCGCCCACAGCGTCAGCTCGGCCGACGACGTCACCTGGGCGTGCAGCCCGCAGAGGTCCGACACCACCGCGAGCGCCCGGCGGGTGGACACGCGCTCGGCGAGGTGCTGGCGGCGCATCCGCCAGGCGAGCACCGATTCCCAGGTCAGCCGCGCCAAGCGGCGCAGCCTATAGACCTCGACCAGACCCTCAGGGTACGCGCAGCGACGTTGCCGCCTCGCCGAGCAGCCGCTCGACCAGCACGCAGTCGCGCCATTCGCCGTCGAGCTTCCCGTGCCGTCGCTGGATCCCGACCTCCTCGAAGCCGGCCGCCCGGTGGACCGCGCGGCTCGCCGCGTTCGAGGTGAAGATCCGCGAGGTGAGCTTGTAGTAGCCGTCGGCGGCCGCCGCGGCGCACAGGCCCTCGAGCAGCGCCCGCCCGGCGCCGGCGCCGCGCGCCGCGCGCGCGACGTAGACGCCGTGCTCCCCCACCCCCGCGTACACGCAGCGGTCCGAGTACGCGCTCACGCGCGCGAAGCCGAGCAGCGTCCCGCCGTCCTCGCCGACGAGGAACGGGCCCGGCTCGCCGAGCCACGTCCGCCACCTCGCCCGGCGTGCGCGGGAGCGTCTCGAACGTCGCCTCGCGGTCCTCGATCCCCTCGTTGTAGATCGCGGCGATCGCGGCGGCGTCGGCATGGGTGGCGGAGCGGAGTTGCATCGGAGGGCGGATACCCGTACCACGGATTGCGGGGTCCCTCCCTATCCGCTCGTCTGCGGCTGGAGGAAGCTCACCTTATGACCGCACCGCCCACCACCATGCCGGTCCCGGTCCTCGAGGCGCTCGCCGCCGCCGCGCGCGACGCCCATCGCCGCCAGCGTGACCTCGTCCGCGCGAGCCTCGTGCTCTGCCCGGGCAAGGCCGAGCCGCGCAGCTGAGGTCAGCGAATGGACAACGGCGACCGCGCCGGGGATACTCGCGCGCATGTTCGCCACCATCGCCGTCGGCCTCGACGGCTCTGCCACTGCCGGTGAGGCCGTCCGCAGCGCAGCGGAGCTCGCGCGCCGGTTCGACGCCGAGCTCGTCCTGCTGAGCGTGTTCCCGGCGCGCGGGCTCGTCCAGTCGGGCGGCCACGAGGAGGACTGGGCCACGAACCCCGCGGCGCGCCAGCGCGAGAGCCTCGACCGCACCGAGTCGTCGCTGCGCGAGAGCGGCGTCCGCACGCGCTCGCTCGTCGCGGAGGGCGACGCGGGCGACGTGCTCGTCTCGCTCGCGGAGGACTGCGGCGCCGACGTCCTCGTCGTCGGCAGCAAGGGCATGGAGCGCCGGGTGCTGGGCAGCGTGCCGAACACGGTCACGCACAAGGCGCGCTGCTCCGTCCTGCTCGTCAAGACGACCTGAGGTCAGTGGTGCGCGTGGTGCCGGTGCACCACGGCGTGCCCCTTGCCCCGCCGGATCAGCGCGCGATTGGCCGGGAAGGCCGCCGCGCCGGCGATCAGCAGCGCGACCGCCAGCGAGCCCCAGAACAGGGCGTCGCCGACGCCGGCGTCCAGCGCGCCCGGGATGAGCACGATGATCGCGGTGTCGACGACCTCCATGATCGCGATCGAGATCGTGTCGGAGGCCAGCGCGATCGGGATGACCGCGCCGAGCGCCATGCCCGAGCGCAGCAGCGGGTAGCTGGTGAACGAGTAGCCGAAGAAGAACGCGAGGGCGACCGCGAGGAGCGTCGTGCCGAGGTTCGAGAACCCGGCGGCGGTCCCGATGATCATGCCCAGCACCTCGCCGACCGCACAGCCCGTGAGGCAGTGCACGGTTGCGCTGAACGCGATGCGGTTCAAGGATCCGTCCATCTCGTGCACATTATACCCAGCGGGGGTATTGACGTGTGAAGCTCGCCGATGAGGTGGTGGCCCTGCGGCCGTGGCGGGCCGACGACGTGGCGGGGATGCTCGGGTTCGCCGATCCGCTCGTCCAGCGCTTCTCGTGGCCGCTCGAGCGGCGCGTACACCGAGGCCGACGCGCGCACCTACCTCGACTCGCTCGCGCGCGGCGACGAGCTCGGCTTCGCCCTGGTCGAGCCCGGTCAGGAGGAACGCCCGCTCGGCGGCGCGTCGCTCTACGACCACGAGCCCGCGCAGGCGCGGGCCCGGATCGGCTACTGGCTCGCGGCGGAGGGCCGCGGCCGCGGGCTGGCGACGCACGCGGTCCGGCTGCTGTCGGACTGGGCGTTCGCCGACCTGGGCCTCGCGCGGCTCGAGATCACCTGCGCGCCCGGCAACGTCGCGTCGCAGCGGGTGGCGGAGCGCTGCGGGTTCGTGCGCGAGGGGCTGCTGCGCTCCCACATGCGCTTCAAGGGCGGCCGGCGCGACACGCTGGTCTACGGCCGGGTGGCGTAGCCGGCCGCCCGTCGATGCGGCGTCAGTCGTCGTCGCCGCCGTGGTCGTCGTTCCCGCCGTCGTCGTCGCCGCCGTGCTCGCCACCGCCGCCGGAGCGCTCGACCTCGAGCGCGACCCAGCGGCCGTCGCTGCGGCGCACGGTCGCCTCGATGTTCTTCATGCCGGCCGACAGGCCGCCGAGCCCGGAGACCCGCTCGAAGCGGGTGTTGCGGTTGACCTTGATGCGGATCGTGCCGCGCTCGCTGTCGCGCAGGCGGAACGTGCGGTTGTCGCGGTTGACGGACACGACGGTGCCCTCGAACTCGCGTGCGGCGGCGGCGCCGGCGGGAGCGGCGGCAGCGGTCGCCGGGGCGGCGACGGCCACCGTGACGAGGGCGAGCGGGACGATGGTGCGGAGCGGTCGCAAGGTGTACCTCCGTTGGGGCGGGTCGGGAACGGGGCCCACTGTCGCGCAGGCAGGGGAAACGTACGGCGAGCGCTCGGCAAAGGTTCGGCAAACCCGTACGCTGGATGACATGTGCCGAAACATCCGGAACCTCTACAACTTCGACCCGCCGGCGACCCACGAGGAGGCGCACGAGGCCGCGCTCCAGTACGTGCGCAAGGTCAGCGGGTTCACGAAGCCGTCCCAGGCCAACGAGGAGGCGTTCGCCCGCGCCGTGCACGCGGTCACGCATGCGACCGAGCACCTGCTGGCCGATCTCGTGACCAACGCGCCGCCGAAGGACCGCGAGGTCGAGGCGGCCAAGCGCCGCGCCCGCGCCGCCGAGCGCTACGCCGCCTAGGCGACGGCGCGCAGCAGCGCCGCGGTCGCCGCGGCGGCGAGCACGACCACGAGGAACGGCGCGCGGCGCCACACGAGCAGCGCGGCGACCGCGAGCGCGGGGAGCCGCGCGTCGGCCACCAGCCGGTGGCCGCCGTCGAGCGTCTGGACCAGGATCAGCGCCGCCAGCAGCGGCACCGCGACGAGATCGAGGACCTGGCGCGACCTGCGGGCCGAGCTCGCGCCCGCCCGCGAGCACCGGCCCGACCGCCTTCAGCGCGTAGGAGGCGGCGCACAGCGCCAGCAGCACCGTCCAGCTCACGCCCGCACGCCCCTCGCCACGAGGACGCCGGGCACGACGCCGGCGAGCGCCGCGATCACCGGCACGCCGGCGGGCGCGAACGGGACGAGCGCGAGCGCGATCACCGCGCCGGCGATCGCGGCCGCCGGCGCACCGGGGCGGCGGAGCTGCGGCGCGAGCAGCGCGAGGAACGCCGCGGGGAACATCGCGTCGAGCCCGAGCGTGCGGGGATCGCCGAGGCCGCTGCCGAGCAGGGCGCCGATCAGCGTGCCGAGGTTCCAGCACACCCACACGGAGACGCCGGTGGCGTAGAACGCGCGCCGCGCCGCCGCCGGCTCGTCCTGCGCGCGGGCCATCGCGGTGGTCTCGTCGATCACGAGCTGGGCGGCGAGCGCGCGCTGCGGGAGCCGCCCGCGGAGGATCGGCGCGAGCGAGAGCCCGTAGGCCGCGTTGCGCGCCGCGAGCACGACCGCCGGGCCGAACGCCGCCAGCGCCCCGCCGCCGCCGGCCAGCACGCCGACGAACGCGAACTGCGACGCGCCCGTGAAGACCAGCATCGACATCACGCAGGCCTGCGCGGCGCTCAGGCCCGCCGCCACGGCGAGGACCCCGAACGAGACCGCGTACACGCCGACCGCGAGGCCGATCCCGACCGCGTCGCGGACGATCCGGTGCGGCGCCCGGGATCGCGTGGTCTCGACCGCTGCCGCCATCGCCCGCAGGGTAGACCGGCGCGACGGGCATTTCCTTGCCTTTCCCGCGCGCTCTCGGGCCCGTCTACGGCATGATCTGCCAATGGACCGGCTCGATCGCGCAATCCTCCGCCACCTGCAGGCCGACGGGCGGCTCACGAACGTGGAGCTGGCCGAGCGCGTCCGCCTCTCCCCCTCGCCGTGCCTCCGGCGCGTGCGCGCGCTGGAGCGCGCCGGGGTCATCCGCGGCTACCACGCCGACGTCGACCCCGCAGCGGTGGGCCGCGGCCTCGAGGTCACGGTCCACGTCGAGCTGACGCTAAAGGACCGCGCCACGGTCGAGGCGTTCGAGACCGGCGTCGCCGCGCTCGACGAGGTGGTCGAGTGCCGCCGCATGTTCGGCCTGCCGGACTACGTGATCCGCGTCGCGGTCGCCGACCAGGCCGCGTACGAGGCCTTCTACATGAACGAGCTCGCCGAGCTGCCGGGCCTCGCGCGCGTGAACTCGCAGTTCACGATGAAGATGGTCAAGGCGAGCGGCGGGCTGCCGATCGACGGCTGAGCGCGCGCCGCGCGATAATCGGGCGCATGTCGCAGAACAGCAAGTCCCCCTCCGAGCTGATCGACGCGCGGATCGAGGAGCTCGGCGACTGGCGGGGCGAGCTGCTCGGCCGGCTCCGGGCACTGGTCAAGGAGGCCGATCCCGAGGTCGTCGAGGAGTGGAAGTGGCGCGGGGTCCCGACCTGGTACCACGACGGGATGATCTGCACCGGCGAGACCTACAAGGAGATCGTGAAGATGACGTTCGCCAAGGGCGCGTCGCTCGACGATCCGTCGGGGCTCTTCAACTCCAGCCTCGAGGGGAACACGCGGCGCGCGATCGACTTCCACGAGGGCGAGGAGATCGACGAGGCGGCGCTGAAGGACCTCCTCCGCGCCGCCGTGGCGCTGAACGAGTCCGGCGCCCCGCGCTGAGCACGGAAGAGCCCGCTCGCGCGGGCTCTTCCACCCCATCGGTTGCGAGCGGGCCGTGCCTTGACTTCGGAGGAGGTACTGGCGAGGATCGAATCGAGTACGACAGTCGCACCGCCGCACGAGATCTCGCCGCGGTGAGCGCCTTGGCGCGACGGGACGCGCCTGACGCCACCGGGACGACAGCGCCCGAGAGGCCGCGGCACCGTCCCCGGAGCGTCAGCTGACGGCCTCCGCGCGTCGATGGCGCTTCGCGGCGGCCCAGCCGCATAGGAGGACGCTGACCGATGCAGCACCACACCGACGATCGCTTTCCCACCGACGCGACGGGTCTTCCCGAGGCGCGCGCGACCGAGCTGGTCGAGCTGTCCGACGGCGAGCATCTCGACCTGCGGATCGCTCCGGTCGCCAAGCGATTGGGTGACGCGACGGTGCGGATGCTGGCCTACAACGGGTCGGTTCCCGGACCGACCTTGAAGGTGCAGGAGGGCTCGGAGGTCATCGTCGACATCGAGAACCAGGGCGATATGGACGCCACGGTCCACTGGCATGGGCTGCGACTGGAGAACCGCTACGACGGAACGCACGAGACGCAGCTGCCGATGGCGGTGGGCAAGCGGTTCTCCGCCCGTGTCGCGTTCCCGGATCCGGGGCTGTACTGGTACCACCCGCATATCCGCGAGGACTACGGGCAGGAGATGGGCCTGTACGGCAACGTGCTCGTCGAGCCGGCCGACCCGGACTACTGGCCGCCCGTGCACCGCGAGCTGGTGCTCACGCTCGACGACATCCTGCTCGAAGACGGCAAGGTCGCGCCGTTCAGCCGCTCCGAGACGACCTACGCGGCGATGGGCCGCTTCGGCGACGTGCTGCTGATCAGCGGTGCGCCGGATCTCGCGCTCACCGCGCGGCTCGGCGAAGTGGTCCGTCTCTACCTGACCAACACCGCCAACACGCGGGTGTTCAAGGTCAAGCTGCCGGGCGCGCGGATGAAGCTCGTCGGCGGCGACAGCGGCCACGTCGAGCACGAGCAGTTCGTCGAGGACGTGATCCTGGCTCCCTCCGAGCGAGTCATCGTCGATGTCCTGTTCGACCGGGCCGGCGAGCTCGCGCTGGAGCACCACACCCCGGACCGGGTCTATCCGCTGGCCACGATCAACGTCGGCGAGAGCCCGGCCGAGGTGCCGCTCGCGGAGCGGTTCGCAGTCCTGCGGACCAACCCCGACATGGCGGCCGAGCGCGAGCGCGTCGCGCCCTATCTGGAGGCCGACCCGCACAAGACCCTGGCGTTCATCGCCGAGATGGACATGGGTGCGCCCGAGGGAGAAGGGCCGGTCGTCTACACGTGCCCCATGCATCCGGAGGTCGTCGACGAGCAGCCCGGCCACTGCCCGCAGTGCAGCATGAAGCTGCTCGCTGTCGAGGCCCCGGCGACCACCTACACCTGCCCGATGCACCCGCAGGTCGTCAGCGAGCAGCCCGGCCACTGCCCGGACTGCGGCATGAAGCTGCTGCCGGCGCAGCTCGTCGCCGAGGCCGGCGCCCACGATCACGAGGGCCACGCCCACGGCGAACAGGAGCACGCGGGCCACGACCACGAGGCGGCCGGCGGCATCGAGTGGGAGGACGACATGGTCGCGGTCAACCGGCTCACGACCCCGGCGAACATGCGCTGGAAGCTGATCGACCGCGAGACGGGCGCCGAGAACGCCGCGATCGACTGGCAGTTCAAGGTCGGCGACCAGGTGAAGATCCGGCTGCTGAACGAGATGGCCGGCGACCATCCGATGCACCATCCGTTCCACGTCCACGGCGCCGGCCGCTTCCTCGTGCTCGCCCGCGACGACGTCGCCGAGCCCAACCTGGTGTGGAAGGACACGGTGCTGGTGCGCACCGGGGAGACCGTCGACATCCTGCTCGACGTCACCAACGTCGGCCTGTGGATGGCGCACTGCCACATCGCCGAGCACCACGAGAGCGGGATGATGTTCAGCTTCAACGTCACCCCGGCCGACGACGACGCTCCGGGCACATGACCGCCGACGCGGCAGGCGAACGGCGCCAGGTGGTCGTGGTCGGCGGCGGCCAGGCCGGCCTGGCGATCGGCTACCTGCTCGCCCAGCAGGGCCGGCAGTTCACGATCCTCGAAGCCGCCGACACGCCGGCGGCGGCGTGGCGCGAGCGCTGGGACTCGCTACGGCTGTTCACGCCGGTCCGCTACGACAGCCTTCCCGGACGCGCGTTCCCCGGGGATCCGGACAGCTATCCGGGCCGCGACGACGTCGTCGCCTACCTCACCGACTACGCGCGCGACTTCGAGCTGCCGGTCGAGCTCGGCAGCCGTGTCCGCGCGGTCCGCCAAGGCGAGACCGGCTACCTCGTCGAGCTCGACGACCGCACCTACGAGGCCGACCAGGTCGTGATCGCAACCGGCCCGTTCCAGATCCCGCGCGTGCCCGCGCTCGCCGAGCGCATGGACCCGGGCGTCGTCCAGCTCCACAGCGGCAGGTACCGCGGGCCGCAGGACGTGCCGGCGGGGCCGGTGCTCGTCGTCGGCGGCGGCAACACCGGCTATCAGATCGCCGAGGAGCTCGCCCGCACCCATGAGGTGCACCTGTCGATCGGCGCCCGCCAGACGCCGTTGCCGCAGCGGATCCTGGGCCGCGACCTGTTCCGCTATCTCGAAGCCACCGGCCTGATGGGCAAGACCGTCGGGTCGCGGATCGGCCGGCGCATGCAACACCGCGAGACGCTGATCGGCTCAAGCCCTCGCGCCGCCCGCCGCCGGCACGGCATCGAGCTGCGCGGACGGACCGCCGACGCGTCCGGGTCAGAGCTGCGCTTCAGCGACGGCGGCCGGCTCAGTCCCGGTGCGGTCATCTGGGCGACCGGCTTCGAGCTCGACCACTCGTTCGTGCAGCTCCCCGTCTTCGGCACGGACGGCCGCCTCGTGCACCGGCGGGGCGTCACCGCATCGCCCGGGCTGTACTTCCTCGGAATGCCGTGGCAGCACACGCGCGGGTCGGCGCTGCTGGGCTGGGTCAAGGACGACGCCCAGTACATCGCCGACCAGATCGCCACCTTCACCAGCACCGGCCCACGCGCGGAGGCGCCCGTCGCCGAGGCACCGCCGCCACGGCCACACGGCGCAGCCGGGGCCGCGCCTGACGCACGCGCTAGCTGAACTGCGGCCGGCGCTACTTGATCGCGTCGTAGACCTTGAACATCGGCATGTACATCGCGACCACGATGAAGCCGACGATGCCGCCGACGAGCACGATCATGACCGGCTCGAGGATCGAGGTGAGCGCCTTGATCGCCGCCGAGACCTCGTCCTCGTAGAAGTCCGCGACCTTCGACAGCATCGTGTCGAGGTTGCCGGTCTCCTCGCCGATCGCGATCATCTGCGCGACCATCGGCGGGAAGATCGGGGCCTGCTTGAGCGGCTCGGCGATCGATCCGCCGGACTTGACCGACTCGATCACCGAGGCCATCGCGCGGTCGACGACGGCGTTGCCGGCCGTCTGGCCGGTGACCTCGATCGCCTGCATGATCGGGACGCCCGCGCCGTAGAGCGCCGAGAACGTCCGCGACCAGCGCGCGAGCGCGATCTTCTGCACCGTCTTGCCGATCTTGAACGGGATCCGCAGCCGGAACGCGTCCCACTGCGGCCGCCCCCAGGAGGAGGACTTCCACTTGCGGAAGCCGACGAAGCCGCCGATCGCGAGCGCGAGCAGGATGTACCACGAGCCGGTGACCAGGTCCGACAGGCCGACCGTGAAGCGGGTGATGAGCGGCAGCTGGCCGCCGAAGTCCTTGAACACCCCGACGAACACGGGGACGATGAAGGCGATCATCGCGATCAGGACGATGAGGGCGAAGCTGAGCACGACGGTCGGGTAGGCCATCGCGGACTTGACCTGGCGCCGCAGCGAGTCGTCCTTCTCGAGCTGATCGGCGATCCGCTCGAGCGAGTCCTCGAGCACGCCGCCCGCCTCGCCGGCGCGGACCATCGCGACGTAGAGCGGGTTGAAGACCTTCGGGTGGCGCTCCAGCGCGTCGGAGAACGAGAGGCCCGCCTCGATGTCCTCGCGGACGCCGCTGATCGTCTCGCGCAGCAGCTGGTTCTCGACCTGCTCCTCGAGCACGTAGAACGCGCGCAGGAGCGTCATGCCCGACGAGATCATCGTCGAGAGCTGGCGCGAGAGGACCGTCAGCTCGGCGGGCTTGACCCGCTTCGGCCCGAGCCGCAGCTCCATCTGGAGCCCGGTCTTGCGCTCCTCGAGCGCCATGACCTTGAGGCCGCGCTGCTTGAGCTCGGAGGTGACCGACTGCTTGTCGGCGCCGGCGATCTCCCCGGCCTGCGGGATGCCGGAGAGGTCGACCGCCTTGAAGGCGTAGGTGGCCATCAGGCGGCCCTCGCCAGCTCGGCGTCGGCCGGCATCTCGACCAGCTTGCGCAGCTCCTCGGGGCTGGAGGAGCGCCCGACGGCCGTGTCCATCGAGATCCGGCCGCTGCGCACCAGGCTCGCGAGCGAGGCGTCCATCGTCTGCATGCCGTGCGACGCGCCGGTCTGGATCAGCGAGTAGATCTGGTGGGTCTTGCCCTCGCGGATCAGGTTGCGGACGCCGGGCGTCGGCACCAGGATCTCGGCGGCGACCGCGCGGCCGGCGCCGTCCGCGGTCGGGACGAGCGTCTGCGTGACCACGCCCTGGAGGCCGATCGCGAGCTGCGCCCGGATCTGGCCCTGCTGGGCGGGCGGGAAGACGTCGATGATGCGGTCGACGGTCTGCGGCGCGTCCTGCGTGTGGAGCGTCGCGAAGACGAGGTGGCCGGTCTCGGCCGCGGTCAGCGCCGTGCCGATCGTCTCCATGTCGCGCATCTCCCCGACCAGGATCACGTCGGGGTCCTGGCGGAGGGCGGCCTTCAGCGCGAGGCTGAACGACTGCGCGTCCCCGCCCAGCTCGCGCTGGTTGACGATGCACTTCTTGTGCCGGTGGAGGAACTCGATCGGGTCCTCGATGGTCAGGATGTGCTCGTCGCGGGTCTCGTTGATCTCGTTGATCAGCGAGGCGAGCGTCGTCGACTTGCCCGAGCCGGTCGGGCCGGTGACGAGGACGATCCCGCGCGGCTTGCGGGCGAACTCGCGGATCACCGGCGGCAGGCCGAGCTTCTCGATCGGCACCGTCTCGGCGGGGATCAGGCGGAACGCCGCGCCGATCGTGCCGCGCTGGAAGTACGCGTTGACGCGGAACCGCGCGTGCCCGGGGATCGAGTAGGCGAAGTCGATCTGCCAGTCGGTCTCGAGCCGCTGCCGCTGCGAGCTGTTGAGGATCGCGTAGACGATCTCGCGGGTGTCCGTCGGCGTCAGCTTCGGCAGCCCCTCGATCGGCGCCAGCGCGCCGCGCACGCGGAGCATCGGGGGAGCGCCCGAGGTGAGGTGGAGGTCCGACGCCTTCTTGCGGACCACTTCCAGGAGGATTTCGGAGAAGTCGAAGTTCATGCCGATGGCTGTATCGGCAGCGGCCGACCCGACCTGAAGTCGGGTCTGCGCCCTAGCGGGTGCCGGAGACGCGCGCGATCTCGGCGATCGACGTGAGGCCGCGCCGGACCTTCTCCAGCCCGTCCTCGCGCAGCCGCATCATGCCCTCGTGGACCGCCGCGTGGGCGATCGTCTCCGCGGGCTCGCGGGCGACCGCCAGCGACCGGATCTGCTCCGAGACCCACATGACCTCGTAGAGGCCGACCCGGCCCTTGTAGCCGGAGCCGCCGCAGCGCGCGCAGCCGACCGGCTCGAAGCACTCGAGGTCGAGCCCGACGTTGAAGCCGTTGGCGCGCATCACCTCGGCGGGCAGCGTCACGCGCCGCTTGCACTCCTCGCAGAGGAGCCGGGCGAGCCGCTGCGCGACCACGCAGTCGACCGCCGAGCCGACCAGGAACGGCTCGATCCCCATCTCGATCAGGCGCGTGATCGCGCCCGGGGCGTCGTTCGTGTGCAGCGTCGACAGGACGAGGTGGCCGGTGAGCGCCGACTCGATCGCGATCTGCGCCGTCTCGCGGTCGCGGATCTCGCCGACCATGATGATGTCGGGGTCGGCGCGCATCATCGAGCGCAGGCCGGCGGCGAACGTGAGGCCGGCCTTCTTGTTCACCTGGACCTGGGTGAGGCCCTCGAGCTGGTACTCGACCGGGTCCTCGATCGTGATGATGTTCTGCTCGATCGTGTTGAGCACGTTGAGCGCCGCGTAGAGCGACGTCGACTTGCCGGAGCCGGTCGGGCCGGTCACGAGCACGGCGCCGTGCGACTGCTGGATCGCCTTGGTGAAGCGCTCGAGCGCCTGCGGCAGCATGCCGAGCTGCTCCATCCCGATCAGCGCCTTCGACGAGTCCAGGATGCGCATCACGACGTTCTCGCCGTACTGCGCCGGGAGCGTGGCGACGCGCAGGTCGATCATCTTGTCGGAGACCATCGTCGTGACGCGGCCGTCCTGCGGCACGCGCTTCTCCGCGATGTCGAGGTCGGCGAGGATCTTGATCCGCGAGGTGACCGCGGGGACGTTCGAGCCCGGGATGATCGCCGCCTCGTGCAGCACGCCGTCGACGCGGTAGCGGACCCGCATCTCCTCCTCGTGCGGCTCGAAGTGGATGTCGGACGAGCCGCGGTCGACCGCGTCGTTGATGACGCGCTGGACGAGCTCGATGACCGAGGCGTCCTCGCCGCCGGCGCCGAAGGTGACGGTCGCGGGCCGAGGTCGTAGACGGCGCCGGCGCCTGCTCCGGCGGCGGCTCGGTCTCCCGGACCTCCTCGACCGGCGGCGCGGCGGCGCCGCCGCCCCAGTCGGGATCCTCGAGCCGGACGAGCACGGACTCGATGTCGGCCGGCGAGGCGACCGCCGGGCGGACCTCGTAGCCGGTCATCACCGCGATGTCGTCGACCGCGAGCACGTTCGCCGGGTCGGCCATGGCCACGAGCAGCGTGCGGTCGCCGGCGAACGCGACCGGCACGGCCTGGTAGCGCCTGATCGCGGCAGGGCTGACGAGCTTGGCCGCATCGGGCTCGACGCGGTAGAGCTGGAGGTCGAGGTGGTCGAGGCCGAACCGCTCGGCGACGGCGCGGGCGAGCTGGTCCTCGGTGATGGCGCCGGTCGAGACCAGGACGCGCTCGGCGGCCGAGCCGGCGGAGTGCGCCATCTCGATCGCCTCGTCCATCGCCTCGCGCTCGACCAGCCCGAGGTCCACGATGACGTCGGTCAGCACGACGCCGCTGCCGCCGCGACGCGACGGCGGCGTGACGCCTCCGCCGCGCTTGGCCTTGCCTGCGGCGGGCTTCTTCGCGGTTGCCCCGGTGGATGTCGGTGGGTTCATGGTGTCTCGACTGCTGCGCGCATAACGGCGCGCGGTGCCGTCCTGTCGGTCCAGCGCTCGAACGACGCTGCGCCTTGCGCGACCAGGATCTCCAGCCCGGTGACCACCTGCGCTCCCCGCCGTCTCGCTTCGGCGATCAGCTCGGTGTCCCCGGCCCGGTAGACCATGTCCACGACGTGGCTGCCAACGCCGAAGGTATCGGCGTCCAGCGGCAGGCGCTTGAACGCCGGGTCCCCGGGGCGGAGGCCGACGCTGGTGCAGTTCACGACGATCTCGGCGCGCCCGGGCCGCTCCACCACGCGGCCGCCGAGGTCGGCGACGAGACGCTCGGCCCGCTCGCGGGTGCGATTCCACACCGCGACGTCGGCGCCGCGCAGCGCGTACACGGCGGCGCGGGCGGCGCCGCCGGCGCCGAGGACGAGCGCGCTGCGCCCCGCCGGGTCGATCGCGAGCGCCTCGAGCAGGCCGGGCACGTCGGTGTTGTCGGCGTGGATCCCGCCGGGACCGAAGGTCAGCGTGTTCGCGGCGCCGACGGCCGCCGCGGTCTCCGTCGCGGCGTCGGCGAGCGCCAGCGCCGCCTCCTTGTGCGGGATCGTCACGTTGAGCCCGCGGAAGCCGGCGGCGGGGAGCGCGCGGACGGTCTCCGCGAACCGCGCGGGCGGCAGCGGCAGCCGCAGGTAGTGCCAGTCGTCGAGCCCGGCCGCGGCGAGCGCGGCGTTGTGCATCCGCGGCGAGCGCGAGTGGGCGACCGGCCAGCCGGCGACGCCCAGGTACGTCAGCACTTCTGCTTGGGAGCCTTGCCGCCGTTCGCCTCGCGGGCGCGCTCGTAGGCGGCGACGTTGCGCTCGTGCTGGGCGTTCGTCTCGGCGAAGGCGTGGCACGCGCCGGGCTTCGCCACGTAGAACAGGTAGTCGGTGTTCGCCGGGTGCGCCGCCGCCTTGAGCGACGCCAGGCCGGGGTTGCCGATCGGCGTCGGCGGCAGGCCCGGGTTGATCCGCGTGTTGTACGGCGTGTCCTTCTGCAGCTCGGACTCCTTGAGCGGCCGGCTCCAGTTGTTCTCGTCGTAGCGGATCGTCGCGTCGATGCCGAGCGGCTCGCCGAGCCGCAGCCGGTTGTAGATCACCGAGGCGATCAGCGGCTTCTCCTTCGCCGACGGCGTCTCGCGCTCGATCATCGAGGCGATCGTGACGATGTCGTAGCGGCTGAGGTTGCGGCGCTGCGCGGCCTTCAGGTTGATCGAGCCGAAGTTGTCGCGGAACGCGTCGAGCTGGCGGTCGACCAGGTCGTTCGCCGTGGCGCCCGCCTTGAGCTCGTAGGTGGCCGGGAAGAGGAAGCCCTCGATCGTGTCGCGGCTGCTCGGCAGGCCGAGCTTGCGGGCGCGGGCGATCGCCTCGCGCGAGCGCGTCGCCTTGAGGTAGTTGCCCTCGATCCCGCTCCCGGCCAGCACCCTCGCCGCCTCGCGGCGCGAGAGGCCCTCGGGGACGCCGACGTTGAACGTCTTGACGACGCGGACCTTCGGGCCCTGCATCAGCGCCTCGATCGCCGCGCCGTTCGTCATGTGGCGGCGCAGGACGTAGTTGCCGGTGATCAGCTTGCCGCGCCGCAGCGTGACGGTCGCGTTGATCTCGAAGAAGCGCGCGTCGTCGATCACGCCCTTGGCCTCGAGCAGCTGGCCGATGCTGCCGGCGTCGGCGCCCTTCGGGATCTGGACCGGGACGGCGCCGGCCTGCTCGTCGTCGGAGACGAACGGCTGGAACGTCGCGTTGATCGACGTACAGCGCGGCGCCGATCGCCAGCAGCGCGATGAGGGCGACGAAGCGGCGGAACCAGCGCTTGGGCTTGGGCGACTGCGGGGGCAGCACGGGGCGGCCGGGGCGGCCGATCCGCTGCGCCTTCGCCGCGCGGCTCATCGGGCGGCGCTCCTCGACCGCGGTCGGACGCCGGCGCGCGCTCGGCAGCGGCTCGAGCTCCGCGTGCTCGGTGGGATCGCCGCCGTTGCTCCCGGTGGTGGCCCAGCTCGCGGCGGGAACGGGTCCGGGCTCCGGGCCGTCCGGGTCGATCGGCTCCGGCTCGGGGGCCGGCGGCGCCGGGTCGGCCCGCCCGTCCGCGTCGGAGCGCGCACGCTCAGCGCGCCGGGCGGCACGCTCCTGCGCCGCCCGCTGGCGGTCCTCGGGGGATCGGCCGGCCACTACAGGGCCCGCTCGCGCTCCTCGGCTCGCAGCAGGAGATGGGACGGCAGCCCGTCCTCACCCTTCACGGCGGTGATCTCCCCCACGACCGGGACCATCAGGCCCTGTCCATGCATGTAGGTGCTCTGCACGGGTACAGATTCCAGCACGCCGCCGATGAGCTGCGAGAACTGCTCCTGCTGCTCGGCGTAGTACTGGCGGTCGTGCGGAGACGGCCACGCCGCCTTCGCGAACTCGTGTTCCTGGTACCCCACGAGGCGACAGAATGACGGATTGAGTTCCTTGAACTTGCCATCGGTGCCGATCACGGCCATCGGGATGGTCTCGTCGTCGAAGCCGTGCCGGGGCTCCCGGGGCTCCGGCGGCGTGGTGTCAACGGATGCTTGCAGGCCCCTCGGACGGCCCTTCGCGGCGAGCCCGAGGATCTCGCGGAACACCTGCCGTCACGTGCTCGCCGGTGCCGTCGCCGGCGTGCTCGGCGGCCTTCTTGGCCTGCTCGGCCTCGCGCCGCGCGACGAGCGCGGCCTGGCCGGCGGAGGTCAGGCCCGCCTTCATCTCCTCCATCGTGGAGATCGCGAACTGCACCTCGGCCTGCAGCGCCTCGACCTTCTCCTCCTCGAGCCGCGCGGCCTCGGCGGTCGCGCGCGCCTGCTCGGCGACGGCGTTCGCCAGCTCGGCCTGATCGCGCACCGCGGTGGTCTCGGCGCGCATCGCCTCGAGCTCGGTGCGCAGCTCGGCGACGCCGGCGTTCGCCTCCTCGGCGGCGGCGCGGACGGCGGCCAGCTCGGCCAGCAGCTCCTCGGCGCGCGCGTCCTGCGCGGCGCGGCCGGCGGCGAGCTCGTCCGTGAGCCGCTCCAGCCCGCCGTCGACCCGGCGGCGATCCTCCGCGGCGCCGTTGCGCAGCGTCGGTGAGTGCCTGATCGGTCGCAACGTGGCGCGCGGCCGCTTCGTCCTTGGCGGTCGCGAGCGTCGCTCGCCGAGCCGCGCGAGGTCCTCCGCGGCGGCGTCGAGGCGCTCGCGCCCCGTGCCGAGCTCGCGCCGCAGCACCTGCGCGTCCTCGCGGGCGCGGGCGGCGTCGTCGCGCGCGGCGGTGGCGGCCTCGCCGGCGGTGGCGGCCTGCTCGCGGGCGCCGAGCGCCTCCTCGGCGGCCTGCTGGAGCTGCTCGCGGGCGACCTCGACCTCGCCGCCCAGGCGGGCGACGGCGGCCTTCAGCTCGTCCTGGTCGGCGCGGCTCTCGCCGGCGGCCTCGTGCGCGGCGCGGGCCAGCCCGGCGACCTCCTGCAAGCGATCGCCGTTCGCCTTGACCTCGGCGAGGACGGAGCCCGCCCCGCGGTCGACCTCGGCGATGCGCTGGGAGGCCTCGCGGGCGGCGCGGGCCGCCTGCTGCGCCTCCGCGATCCCGGCCTCGGCGCGCTCGCGCGCGGCGGCGGACTCGGCGTGCGCGGCGTCGAGCCGCGTGCCGAGCTCGCTGCGGAGCGCCTCGGCGGCGGGGCCGGCGGACTCGAGGTCCTCGATCCGGCCGGCGAGGCCGTCGAGGCCGTCGCGCAGGCCGGCGAGGTCGTCGAGGCGCGCGCCCAGGGCGTCCAGGTCCTCGCGGGCGACCAGCCCGCCCAGCTCGTCGCGCGTCGCCAGGCCGTCGAGCCGCGCGTCCAGCCCGCCCAGCTCGTCGCGGGTCGCCAGGCCGTCCAGCCGGCCATCCAGATCCTCGCGGGCGACCAGCCCGCCGAGCTCGTCGCGCCGCGCCAGGCCGTCGAGCCGCGCGTCCAGCTCGTCGCGGGTCGCCAGCGCGTCGAGCCGGCCGCGGAGCGCGTCCAGGTCGTCGCGGGCGGCGAGGCCGCTGAGCTCGTCACGGGTGGCGAGCGCGTCGAGCCGCTCGCGCAGCGCGTCGAGCTCCTCGCGCCCGGCGACCGCGCGCCGCGCCTCGGCGAACTGGCGCCGCAGCGCCTCCAGGTCGTCGCGCGACGGGACCGACTCGCCGAGCGCGGCGACGGCGTCGCGGACCGCGTCGAGGTCGCCCTTGCCCGCCCAGCCGTCGGCGAGCGTCGCGAGCTGCTCGCGGATCGACTCCAGGTCGGTGTGACCGACGCCGCCGGAGCGCAGCGCCTCGAACGCGCGCTGCAGGTCGACGAACTCGCTGCGTGCCACCGCGCGGTCGCGCAGCTGGTCGACCCCGCGGCGGAGGTCCTCGAGCGCCGGGTCGGTCTCGTGCAGCGCGGCGACCTCGCGGCGCAGCTCGTCCAGCTCGTTGCGGCCGGCGAGGCCGTCCAGGGTGCGGCGCAGCTCGTCGAGCCCGCCGAGGTCGTTGCGGAGCTCCTCGCCGCGCTGCGCCAGGGCGTCGACGCCGCGGCGGAGCTCCTCGAGCTCGTTGCGCTCGGCGAGGCCGTCGACCACGCGGCGCAGCTCGTCGACCTCGGCCTGGTCGGCGGCGCGCAGCTCGTCGACGCTGCGGCGCAGCGCCTCGACGTCCGCCTGGCCCTCGCGCAGCTCGTCGAGCTGCGTGCGCAGCTCGTCGACGCCGCCCTGCGGCTCGCTCGAGAGGATGTCCAGGCGCTGGCGGATGACCGCCATCTCCTGGCGCGCCGTCGACTCCTCGGCGACGATCGCCTCGAGCTGGTGCCGGAGCGGCGTCAGGTCGGCGCCCTCGCCCGCCTCGAGCCCGTCGACCTCCGCGCGGAGCGCGGCCAGCTCGTCGCGCAGCGCGACGATCGCCTCGTCCTCCGTCGCCGGCGTCGGCGGCCAGCTCGGTGCGCAGCGCCTCGAGCGCCGCGACGGCCTGCGCGTCGCCGGCGCGGACCGTCTCCAGCTCGGCGCGCAGCTCGGCCTCGGAGGCGCGCAGCGTCTCCAGCTCGGCGCGCAGCGCGCCGGCGGCCTCGGAGCCGCGGACGGATTCCTCGCGCAGCTCGTCGGCGACGGTGCGCAGGGCGTCGAGCCGCGCGCGGGCCTGCTCGCCCTCGCGCTGCAGCTCCTCGAGCCTGCGGCGGTCGTCGCCGGCCAGCGCCTGGCCCTCGTGACGGTCGACGGTCGCCTCGCCGACGCGCTCGCGCAGCCGCTCGGCGTCGCGCTGGAGCGCGTCGATCCGCTCGAGCGCCGCGGCCAGCTCGGCGCGCGCGCCCTCCAGCTCGCGGTCGTGCTCGCGCTCGACGCGGGCGAGTGCCTCGCCCAGCTCGGCGCGGGCGGCGTCGGCCTCCTCGCGATCGCGCGTGATCCGCTCCAGGAGCGCCGCCTCGCGCGCATCGGCGTCGCGGGTGCGCTCGTCGCGCAGGCGCTCGGCCTCGGCCGCGCCGGCGGCCTCCAGGGCGACGAGCCGCTGCTCGAGCTCGGCCCGCGCGTCGGCGGACTCGGTCAGCGCGGCGGTCAGGCGCGCCTCGGCGTCGGCGCCGGCTTCGCGGCGCTCCTGCTCGAGCCGCTCGACGCGGCCGGCGAGCGCGCCGCGGTCCGCGGTCGACTCCTCGCCGCGCGCGGAGTGGTCGGCGCCGGCCTGCTCGAGCCGCTCGAGGCGCTCGAGCAGCGCGGCGTCGGGTGCGCCGCCGCCTCCGCCGGCCTCGAGGGCCGCGCGGGCGGCCTTCGCCTCGCGCTCGGCGAGCTCGGCGCGGGCCTTGCCGGCCTGCGCCTCGCGCATCGCTTCCTCGACCTCGCGCGGCAGCCTGCCCGCGATCCGCTCGAGCTCGTCGATCCGCTCCATCGCCGACAGCAGCCGGGCGACGACCGCGGCGGCGTCGTCGAGGTCGTCGATCGACCCGCCCTGGACGCCGGGGTCCGGGTTGGTGATCGCCTCCTCGCGCTCGGCGTCCTGGCGGGCGCGCTCCTGCTCGCGGCGGATCAGCTCGTCCTCGACCCAGGGGGTCGGGCCGAGCGGGCGGAAGGCGACGAGCGTCCCCGCCGTGCGCCAGCCCTCCCAGGGCTGGGGCTCGGCGTCGAGCGCGGCGCGCAGCGCGCGGACCACGACCGGGTGCTGCTGGCGCATGCGCAGCAGCATCAGGTTCATCGGCAGCTCGAACGACAGGTCCTCGAGGAACAGCGAGAAGTCGAAGCCCTCGTCCAGCTTGACCGGGACGAAGACCGCCTCGAGCGGGAACTTCTGGTCGCTGCGGGGCGTGGCGCGCGGTCGTCTCGACGAGCGCGCGGGCGTGCGGCGGGTCGCCGGCGGCGAGGAAGCGGCGCCACTGCTCGGCGTCCTCGCTCAGGGCGCCGGTGAGCAGGCCGTCGAAGAACGACACGCCGAGCGCGTCGGGCGCCTCGCGGCCGAACAGCAGCTCGGCGGGCTCGGACCACTTCGAGACGGCGCCCTGGCCGTCGGTGAGGATGAACCAGCCGCCGATGATCTGCTTGAGCAGGCCGTCGAGCGGGTCGTTCGTGACCGACTCCTCGGGCGCCGGGGGCGGCGGCGACGGGGCGGCGGGCGGCGGGGTCTTGAGGGAGCCGGGAGGCGGAGTGGGCGTTGAGAGGTCCATGCCGGGAACGGGCGGAAGGGAACGGTGCTCCATCGATCGTCCATTTCGGCCCGGACCTTGACCCCCGGCGGTCAGCGGCGGCTCGCGAGCCAGTCCTCGAGCAGCACGGCGGCGGCGCGCGAGTCCTCCGCCGCGGACCCCTCGCGCTGCTGCGCCAGCGCCGTCGTGAAGCGCTCGTCGTACAGCGCGACGGGCACGTCGAGGGCGCCGCCGAGCCGCTCGGCGAACGCGCGCGCCTCGCGCGTCTGGGCGCTGTCGTGTCCGGAGAGTGACAGCGGGAGGCCGACGACGACGGTCTCGGGGGCGTGCGCGCGGATCGCGCTCAGCACGCGGTTGAAGCCCTTGCGGGTGTTCGGGCGCAGCACCGGCTCGAGCGGGGTCGCGAGCGTGCCGGTCGGGTCCGAGACCGCGACGCCGCAGCGGGCGGATCCGTAGTCGAGGGCGACGACGCGGCTCACGGCCGTGAGGGTACGGGGTGTGCCGGGACGAACTTCGGGCTTTGAGGGAGGGTCCGGAGCCTGGCGGCGGGACGTGGGGCGCGCTGGGGTCGCCGGCCGACCTCAACGCGCCCCAGACGCGCGTGGAAGCGGTTCCACCCGCTGCGTTGCGGCCTTGCTACCGCATACGCGACAATGAGCCGCAACGCAACGGAGCCGGCGCCCCGGCGCGGACCGTCCCCTCAATGCCGCAGTTCAGGAGTTGAGCGCGGCCACGACCTCGGCGCGCGCGACCTCCAGCGCCTCGGGCAGCCGCGTCGCGTCGCGGCCGCCGGCCTGCGCCAGCGAGTCGCGCCCGCCACCGCCGCCGCCGACGATCGCCGCCGCGGTCTTGACCACCGAGCCGGCCTTGACGCCGCGCTCGACCGCGCCCGGGCTCGCCGCCACGAGCAGCGACACGCGGCCGCCCGCCGCGCTGCCGAGCACGACGACGGACGGGTCGCCGAGCTGGCCGCGCAGCTTGTCGGCCGCGTCGGGCATCGCCTTGGGGTCCTCGAAGTCCGCCTGGGTGACCAGCACGCGCGCGCCGCCGACGTCCTCGGCGCCGTCCGCCGAGACGCTGACCTGCGCGCTCCCGCCCTCGCGCAGCTGCTTCTCGAGCTCGCGCCGCTTCGCCTCGCGGTCCGCCGCCGCGTCCGCGACGTTCTCGGGCGTCGTGCGCAGGACGCCCGCCGCCTCGGACAGCACGCGGTCGTGCTCGCGCAGCAGCTCGACGCCGACCGGGCCGGTGACCGCCTCGATCCGGCGCACGTTCGCCGCGCTCGACGTCTCCGTCGTCACCTTGAACACGCCGATCTCCGCGGTCGAGCGGACGTGCGTCCCGCCGCACAGCTCGCGCGACCAGGAGCCGTCGCCGACCTCGACCATCCGCACGATGTCGCCGTACTTCTCGCCGAACAGCGCGGTCGCGCCGAGCGCCTTCGCCTCGTCGAGCGTCGTCGTGATCGCCCGCACGGGGTTGTTCTCGAGGATCCACGCGTTGACCTGGTCCTCGACGTCGCGCAGCTCCTCGGGGCTCAGCGGCGAGCCGTGGGTGAAGTCGAAGCGCAGCTTGTCCGGCCCGACGTACGAGCCCGCCTGGCGCACGTGCGAGCCGACGCGCGCGCGGAGCGCCGCGTGCAGCAGGTGGGTCGCCGTGTGGTTGGCCGCCGTCGGCCGGCGGTGCCCGGGGTCGACGCGCGCGACGACGCGCTCGCCGGGATGCAGCTCGCCGCGCTCGGGCTCGAGCACGAGCGCCTGGTCGTCGCCGAGCCGGACGACGTCGACGACGCGCGCGCGGCAGTCGCCGTCCTCGCACTCGACGACGCCGGCGTCCGCCACCTGGCCGCCCCCCGTCGCGTAGAACGGCGACTCGACGAGCTTGAGCAGGACCCGGCCGTCGGAGCTGTCGACCGCCTCGACCGCGGTCGCCTGCTCCGTCCGCTCGTAGCCGGTGAACGTCGTCGGCGCGCCCGCGTCCGCGAACGCGCGGATCCGCTCGCGGTCCGCGTCGACGCCGCCGCGCCCCGCGCTCGCCCGCGCCCGGGTGCGCTGGTCCTCCATCAGGTCCTCGAAGCCCGCGGAGTCGACGCCGAGCCCCTGCTCCGCCGCGAGCTCGACGGTCAGCTCGAACGGGAAGCCGTACGTGTCGTGGAGCTGGAACGCCTGCTCCGCGCCGATCCCCTCGTCGCCCGCGTCCTTCGCGCGCGCGATGTGCTCGTCGAGGATCCGCGTGCCCTGCTCGAGCGTCTGGCCGAACTGCTGCTCCTCGCGCGAGAGCCACATGTCGATCGCGTCCGCCTCCGCGTGCAGCTCCGGGTAGGACGGCGCCATCAGCTCGCGCACGACGGACGAGAAGCGGGTGAGGAACGCGCCCTCGATCCCGATCCGCCGGCCCTGCAGCAGCGCGCGGCGCATGACGCGCCGGAGCACGTAGCCGCGGTCCTCGTTCGACGGCACGACGCCGTCCGCGACGAGGAACGACATCCCGCGCGTGTGGTCCGCGAGGATCCGCAGCGCGCGATCGGTGTCGAAGTCCTTGCCGTAGCTGCGGCCCGAGAGCTCCTCGCCGAGCCGGATCAGCGGCAGGAACTGGTCGGTCTCGAAGATCGAGTCGGTCCCCTGCTGGATCAGCGCCATCCGGTTGAGGCCGAGCCCGGTGTCGATGTTCTGGTCCGGCAGCGGCGTGAGCGTCCCGACCGGGTTCTGGTCGTACTGCATGAAGACGAGGTTCCAGTACTCGAGGAAGCGCTCGTTCTCGCCGCCGGGCAGGTCGTCGGGCTTGCCCCACTGGACGCCGCGGTCGAGGTAGAGCTCCGAGCACGGGCCGCACGGCCCGGTCGGCCCCGCCTGCCAGAAGTTCTCCGAGCGCGGGCAGGGGACGATCCGCTCGCGCGGCACGCCGACCGCCAGCCACGCCTCGACCGCCTCCTCGTCGAGCCCGAGGCCGAGCTCCTCGTCGCCCTCGAAGACCGTGACCCAGATGTCCTCCGGCTTGAACCCGAAGCCCTCGAGCGAGAGCTCCCACGCCAGCTCGACCGCGCCCGCCTTGAAGTAGTCGCCGAGCGAGAAGTTGCCGAGCATCTCGAAGAACGTGAGGTGCCGGGTCGTCGTGCCGACGACCTCGATGTCCGGCGTGCGGAAGCACTTCTGGCAGCTCGTGAGGCGATGGTGCGGCGGCTGCTCGTCGCCCGCGAAGTACGCCTTCAGCGGGTGCATCCCCGCGGTCGTGAGCAGCACGGACGGGTCGTAGCTCGCAGGGATCAGCGAGCCGGAGGCCAGCCGCCGGTGGTCGCGCTCGGCGAAGAAGGTGAGGAAGCGCTCGCGGATCTCGTCGGACGTCATGTGGGGTGCGAGTCTAGACTCGGCCGCCGGTGCCCGCTCCCCGCGTCACGTCGACCCGCGTGGTCTACGAGAACCGCTGGATGCGGCTGCACGAGGACCGGCTCGACCCGCCCGGGCTCTACGCCTGGGTCGAGAAGTCGCCGGGCGCGGTGATCGTGCCGCTCGAGGACGACGGCGTCTGGCTCGTCGAGCAGTACCGCCACCCGGTCCGGCGGCGCGTGTGGGACTTCCCGCAGGGCGCCTGGGAGGACGCGCCGGACGCGCCCGCGGAGGCGCTCGCCCGCGGCGAGCTCGCCGAGGAGACCGGGCTCCGCGCGGCGTCGATGGAGCGGCTCGGGTCGCTCTTCTACGCCTACGGGATCCTCGACCAGCACTTCGACGTCTGGCTGGCCACGGGACTCGAACCCGGGCCGCCGGCGCCGGACCCGACCGAGGTGGACCTGCGCTGCGCGCGCTTCACGCGTCGCCGAGCTCGAGGCGATGATCGCGCGCGGCGAGCTCGCCGATGCGGCGAGCGTCGCCGCCTGGCACCTCGTCAGCCGGCGATGATCCCGTGGCCGACGACCGCGTCGCCGCGCAGCAGGCAGGCGACCTGGCCGGGGGCGGCGCCGTCGACCGGCTCGCCGAGCCGCAGCCGCAGCGCGCCGTCGTCCTCGATCCGCGCGTCGCAGGCCAGCGGCCGCGAGCGGTAGCGGAGCCGGACCGCGTCGACCTCGCCGGCCGGCCGGTGCAGGACGGCGTCGCGGACCGCGACCTCCGTCGTGGCCAGCTCGGCGCGCGTCCCGACGACGACCGTGTCGCCCTCCTTGCCGAGCACGTAGAGCGGCTCCTCGGCGTGGACGCCGAGCCCCTTGCGCTGACCGACCGTGAACTGGTGCTGGCCGCGGTGGCGGCCGAGCGTGCGCCCGGCGCGGTCGACGATCGCCCCGGGCCGCTCGCGCACGCCGCCGTGGCGGGCGAGGAACGCCGTCTTGCCGGTGCCGGCCAGGAAGCAGAGGTCCTGCGACTCGCGCTGATCGGCGACGGGCAGGCCGGCGTCGCGGGCGAGCGCGCGCACCTCCGGCTTGGTCAGCTCGCCGAGCGGGAAGCGCATCCGCGCGACGGACGCCGGCGCGAGCGCGGCGAGCATGTACGCCTGGTCCTTGGCGGCGTCGGCGCCGCTCCGGAGCAGCCCGTCGGGCGTGACGCGCGCGTAGTGCCCGGTGGCGAGGTCCTCGGCGCCGAGGCGGTCGGCGACGCGAGCATCGCGTCGAGCCGGACGTGGCCGTTGCAGCGGACGCACGGGTTCGGCGTCCGGCCGGCCGCGTACTCGGCCAGGAACGGCTGCACGACGCCCGCCGCGAACGCCGCGCGCAGGTCGATCGTGAGGTGCGGGAGCCCCATCCGGTGCGCGACCGAGCGCGCGAGCCGGACCGCGTGCGCCGAGCAGCACGACGCCTCGGCGTCGTTCGCCGGGTCGCGCCAGAGCTCGAGCGTGACCGCGATCGCCTCGCGTCCCGGCGCGCTGCACGAGCAGCGCGGCGACCGCCGAGTCGACCCCGCCGGACATCGCCACGAGCGTGCGGCCGGGAACGGCGGGCGCGCCGCGCGACGACTCGGCGTGCACGGCGGCGCCGAGCGCCACGTGGAGCGCGTCGGCGGCCAGGTCGGCGGCGTGGAGCTTGCCCGGCGACAGGCCGCCGAGCTCGGCGGCGATCTCCGCGCGGCCCGATCCGCGCCGCGTCCAGCAGCGACGCGCCCTCGAGCAGCGTCACCGCCGCGGATCCCGCGGCGATCGCCGCGCCGCAGCCGGACGCCTCGAAGCCCGCGTCGGCGACGCGGTCGCCGTCCAGCGCGAGGCCGATCCGGACGAGGTCGCCGCACGCCGCCCCGCCGGCCGCGCCGGAGAACGCGGGCACGTGTCCGCGCCCGCGCGGGAACTCCAGGTGCTCGGCGAAGGCCTCGGCGTCCACGCGCCGAGTGTAGGTGGCTACCGCTGGCGCTTGGGCAGCGCGTCGGTCACGGCCTGGTCGATCGTCAGCCGATCGACGTAGCCGACGAGCGTCTGGACCTTGCGGTCGCGGTCGACGACCACGATCGTCGGCGACTGCTCGACGTTGGCGCCGCGCGTGATCTGCTGGTACGCGGCGATCCGCTTGATGTGGGCGGCCTGGGCGACGACGCGGCCGTGGTGGCGGTCGATGCCCGAGAGCGCCTTGCGCACCATCCGGTCGTCCGCAGACTTCGGCTGCCAGAAGAGGAGCACGACGACCTTGCGGTCGCCGATCGCGTGCAGGACGCGCAGCGGGAGCCCGCCGGCATCCTCGGCGGTCTTCGCCTTCGCGGGCGCCGCCGCGCCGGCCGGCTGCGCCGGGTCCGTCGCGGGCGCCACCGGCTGGACCCGGGTCGTCGCGGCCACGCCGCCGCCGGCCGCGTCGCTCTGCGCGTCGATCGACGCGGAGGTGGCGTCGGCCTTGGCCTTCGCGTCGTTGGCCTTCTCGACCGCCTTGCCCGCCAGGCTCTCGGCCTGCTCGCCGCCGGCCTCGACCGGCTGGCTCGCGGTCGGCACCGGCGCCTCCTCGGCGGGCGCGCCCGCGTCCGCGGACGGCCGCAGGAACAGCATCCAGGCCGCCAGGAAGGCGACCGCGCAGACGATGAGGATCCGGATGGGCGGGGAGATCTGTGACATTCCTCTCCCGTTGTCGGCAGCACGCGGCTCCGGCCTTAGCCGGTTCCTCGCGCTTGGGGTGAGGACCCGATCAGCCGCGCGGCGGCGCGACCACGCGGATGCCCAGCTCGGACAGCTGCGGGCCGTCGACGGGCGCCGGAGCGCCGGTCAGCGGGTCCGACCCGCTGGCGGTCTTCGGGAACGCGATCACGTCGCGGATCGAGTCCCGGCCGGCGAGGATCGCCACGATCCGGTCGATGCCGAGCGCGAGCCCGCCGTGCGGCGGCGCGCCGTAGCGCAGCGCGTCGAGCAGGAAGCCGAAGCGGGCGTCCGCCTCCGCCTCGCTCATCCCGAGCGCGTTGAACACCTGCTGCTGGACCTCGGGCCGGTTGATACGGATCGACCCGCCGCCGATCTCGGTCCCGTCGAGCACGATGTCGTAGCCGCGCGAGCGCATCGCGCCCGGGTCGGCGAAGTCGCCGACCGGCGCGGTGAAGGGATGGTGCAGCGCGTCCCAGCGCCCCTCCCCCTCGTTGAACTCGAACATCGGGAAGTCGACGACCCAGAGCACGTCGTGGCGGCCGGGCGGGACGAGGTCGAAGCGGCGCGCGAGCTCGAGCCGCAGCTCGCCGAGCGCGGTCGCCGCGACCGCGGGCTTGTCGGCGACCAGCAGCAGCAGGTCGCCGGGCGCGCCGCCCAGCCGCTGCGTCACGCCGTCGCGCTCGGCGTCGCTGAGGAACTTCGCGGTCGGCGAGCGCCACGTGCCGTCGTCCTGCACGAACGCCCACACGAGCCCGCCGGCGCCGTAGCGCTTGACGTGGTCGGTCAGCGCGTCGAGCTCGGAGCGCGGCACCTCGCGCGCGCCGGCGTTGATCCCGCGGATCACGCCGCCGGACCCGAGCACGCCCGCGAAGACCTTGAACTCCGTGCCCGCCAGCGCCTCGCCGACGTCGACCAGCTCGAGCCCGAAGCGCGTGTCCGGCCGGTCCGACCCGTAGCGCAGCATCGCCTCGTCGTAGGACAGCCGCGGCCACGGCGGGGGCGCGGTGACCGGGAAGCCCGCGTCCTCGAACACCCGCGCCATCAGGCCCTCGATGACGTCGATCACGTCGTCCTCGGCGACGAACGACATCTCCAGGTCGAGCTGGGTGAACTCGGGCTGCCGGTCGGCGCGCAGGTCCTCGTCGCGGAAGCAGCGGGCGATCTGGTAGTAGCGCTCGAACCCGGCCATCATCAGCAGCTGCTTGAACAGCTGCGGGGACTGCGGGAGCGCGTAGAACTCGCCCTGGTTCATGCGGCTGGGGACGAGGAAGTCGCGCGCGCCCTCCGGCGTCGAGCGCGTCAGCACCGGCGTCTCCATGTCGACGAAGTCGCGCGCGTTGAGGTACTCGCGCATCGCCCGCACGACCGTGTGGCGGAGCATCATCGTGTCGCGCATCCCCTCGCGGCGGAGGTCGATCACGCGGTGGCGGAGTCGCAGCGTCTCGTCGACCGCGCCGTCCTCGTCGACCGGGAACGGGGGCGTCGCCGACTCGGCGAGCAGCTCGACGCTCGCGACGTCGAGCTCGATCTCGCCGGTCGCGAGGTTCGGGTTGACGTTGCCCGGCTCGCGCCGGACGACCTCGCCGGACGCGGAGATCACGTGCTCGGGCCGGAGCCGCTCGGCCGCGGCGTGGGCCTCCGGCGCGGTCTCCGGATGGAAGGTCAGCTGCACGAGCCCGGTCCGGTCGCGCAGGTCGATGAAGATCAGCCCGCCGTGGTCGCGGCGGCGGTGGACCCAGCCGGCGACGCGCACGGTGTCGCCGACGCGGGCGGCGTCGAGCTCGCCGCACCACGCGTCGCGGTAGCCGTTCGCGCGCGGCGTCCTCACAGCACTGCTCCGCATGCGCGCAGCGACGCGTTCGTCGGTTTCGAGCCGGTTGCGATGCTCATAGCTGAATGCGGCCGATGTGGTGCATCACGGTGTCGATCTCCACCTGCTGCTGGTCTCCGGTCTCCATGTCGCGCAGGAACGTCCCGTCCTCGCGCAGGATCGCAACGTAGCGGGCGCCCGCGTTGCCGGCCTGCTTGAGCTGGCCCTTGAGCGAGCGGCCGCCGAGTTCGAGTCTCGCCGCGTAGCCGGCCCGGCGCGCGTCGGCGGCCAGGCGGAAGGCCGCGATGCGCTGCTCCTCGGTGGCGTAGGCGACGTAGAGGTCGAGCGGCGCGGGCGCCGCCGCGAGCGTGCTCGCGGTGAGCAGCATCCGCTCGACGCCGCTCGCCCAGCCGATCCCGGGCGTGTGCGGGCCGCCGATCTGCTCGATCAGGCCGTCGTAGCGGCCGCCGCCGCCGACCCCGGACTGCGCGCCGAGCGCGTCCGAGGTGAACTCGAACACCGTGCGCGTGTAGTAGTCGAGCCCGCGCACGAGCGTGTCGTCGACCTCGTAGGACTGGTCGGCCGCGGCGAGCAGCGCGCAGACCGTCGCGAAGTGCTCCGCGTCGGCGTCGGTCAGCCGGTCCAGCAGCCGCGGCGCGCCGGCCATCACGGCCTGCGTCCCGCGGTGGTCGGAGTCGAACGCGCGCAGCGGGTTCAGGTCGATCCGCGCGACGACCTCCTCGGCCAGCTCCGCCTCGTGCGCGCGCAGGTACGACTGCAGCTCCTCGCGGTAGGCGCGGCGCGTCTCCGGCGTCCCGAGCGACCCGATCCGCAGCCGCACGCCGCGGCAGCCCAGCGCCTCGAGCAGCTCGGAGAGCAGCAGGATCGCCTCGGCGTCGACGGCGGGATCGTCCGAGCCGATCGCCTCCGCGCCGACCTGCCAGAACTGGCGGAAGCGGCCCTTCTGCGGGCGCTCGCGGCGGAAGAAGCTCGACAGGTACCAGAGCTTCACCGGCTGCGGCAGCTTGTGCATGCCGTGCTCGAGGTAGGCGCGGCAGACCGGCGCGGTCCCCTCGGGCCGGAGCGTGAACGAGCCCTCCGAGCCCTCGTCGAGCGTGTACATCTCCTTCTGCACGACGTCGGTCGACTCGCCGACGCCGCGCGCGAACAGCTCGGTCGCCTCGAACACCGGCGTCTCGATCCGCGCGTAGCCGGCGCGCTCGAGGATCCGCCGCGCGTGGCCCTCCAGCGCCACGCGCGCGGACGCGTCCTCGCCCAGCACGTCGTACGTGCCGCGCGGTGCCTGGATGCGCCCGCTCACGCCGGCTGGGCCAGGAACGGGTTCGTGGCGCGCTCGCGGCCGATCGTCGTGTTCCCCATGTGCCCGGGGTACACGGCGGTCTCGTCGGGCAGCGCGTCGACGAGCGTGGCCAGGGTCTGCATCAGCGTCGCGTGGTCGCCGCCGGGCAGGTCGGTGCGGCCGATCGAGCCCTGGAACAGCACGTCGCCGGAGAAGATCGCGCCCGGCACCGCGTAGGTCACGTGCCCGGGCGAGTGGCCGGGCGTGAAGAGCACCTCGAACTCCATCCCGCCGAGCGAGAGCGTCTCGCCGCCGGCGACCGTGTGATCGGCGTCGTAGGACTCGAACGGGCCGAATCCGGGCCACGGGACGTAGGTCATGATGTCCGCGAGCACCGGCACCTCGAGCTCGGGGCACCAGACCTCGGCGCCGGTCGCGCGCGCCACCGGGGCGACCGCGCCGACATGGTCGAAGTGCGTGTGGGTGAGCAGGATCGCCGCGACCTCCACGCCCAGCGCGTCGATCGCCTCGAGCAGCCGCGGCGCCTCGTCGCCCGGGTCGATCACGACCGCCTGCCCCGTCGTGGATCGCGAAGTGGCAGTTCTCCTGCACGGGCCCGACGGTGAACGTGCGGACGTCCATCTACTTCTTCGGCTTGGCGGGCTTCGCCTTGACCGGGATCGGCAGCCCGGCCTTCGCCATCCGGCGGCGCCAGAACAGGTGGTCGACCTTGTAGCCGAGCGGCACGTAGATCACGAATGCGGCGAGCGCGAGCACCAGCGACGTCGCGATCGACTGCTTGGCCCCGGCGACGCCGAGCTGGAAGAGCACGAACAGCAGGACCGCGGCCATGCCGGCGCGGGTCGCGGCGCCCGACCAGGTCGGCTCGTTGAGCCGGCGGTCCTCGCGGGCGCTCGCGCCGCCCTTCTTGCGCTCGGTCTCGTTGGGCTTCCGCCCGGTGCGGCCGCGCGCCTCGATCGAGCCGGCGGCGTTGCCGCGATGCTTGGTGCGCCGCTTGCGCTTCGTCTGGGCCATGGTGACCGAGACGTTAGCGCCCCAGGAGGGCTTCGATCGACCCCGGCATGCGCAATTCGACGTCCGCCGGCCAGCCGGCGAGCGCGGCCTCCGGCGCGGGCGCGACCAGCTCGGCCCCGGCGACCGCCGCGCGCGCCCGCACGGCGTCCAGCACGGCGGCCGCCGTCACGGCGCGATGGTCCTCGATGTTCGTCGAGACCTGGACGACGTCCTGTCGTTCCAGCCGCAGCCCGAGGGCGCGGACGCCGGGCAGTCCCGGGTCGCGGATCTCGGCCGCGATCGCCCGCGCGTCGGCGAGCGTCGCGGGCGGCGCGAGCGCGACGTTGAAGGCGATCAGCGGCGCCCGCGCGGCGACGAGCGTCGCACCGGCGGCGGGGTGCAGCTCCGCCGGGCCGTAGTCCGGCGGCGTCCCGCGCTCCGCGAGCCCGGCGGGCCCGCCCTTGCGCAGCTCGGCGCGCGTGCGCCCGTCCGCGAGCTCGCCGTAGAGGAACACGGGGATCCCGGCCCGGCCGATCGCGTCGGCGGCCAGCAGCGCCTCGGCGATCGCCGCGCCGCGCTGCGCCTCCTCGAGGAACACGACCGGCGCGACGTCGAGCGCGCCGACGCGCGGGTGCAGGCCGTCGTGCCGCCGCAGGTCGATCCGCGCGGCCGCCTCCGCGGCACCGGCCGCGAGCGCGAGGTGCAGCCGCCCCGGCTCCCCCGCGAGGAAGAAGACCGCGCGGTGGTGGTCGGCGTCCTCGGAGCGGTGCAGGACCTCGGCGTGCGTCGCGAACGCGGCCCCGATCGCGTCGAGCACGTCGGTGTCGCGGCCCTCCGAGACGTTGGGGACGGCGACGAGCCGGGTCATGCCTCGAGCACGAAGCGCCCGCCGTCGAGCACGCGGGTCGCCGTCGACGTCGAGCGTCGCGTCCTCGATCAGCACGTCGAGGTGGACCGGCACGGAGACCGTGCCGCCGATGCCCGCGCTCGCGCCGAACGCGACGTGCACCGTGCCGAGCATCTTCTCGTCCTCGAGGATCAGCCCGGTGAGCGTCGCGCGCTCGTTCGTGCCGACGCCGAGCTCGGCGAGATTGCGCCCGTCGGGGCCGGCGCCGTCGAGGAGCGCCGCGAACCGCTCGCTGGTGGAGTCCGCCAGCCGGCCGCCCGCGACGGTGAGCGTGACGGGCTCGTCGACGAGGCCGACCGTCGCGAGCGAGCGCGTGACGATCGTCCCCTCGCCGGCGAGCGGCGAGACGAAGCCCTCGCCGCAGGGCAGGTTCCCGAACGCGCCGGGCGCGCGCAGGTCGCCGTCGTCGGCGATCCCCTCGCGGCCGGTCAGGTCCGCGCGGAAGTCGGTCCCGCGCGGGCAGGTGACGTGCGCCGCGGCGGCGCCGGTGAGGAGCGCCGCGACCGCGCGGCTGCGCCGGCCCATCAGGTCGAAGTCCGCCGCCATCAGCCGCGCGAGCATGTCCTCCGTGACGCCGGGCAGGGTCGCGCCGCGCGCCCCGCGCTCGCTCGCCGCCTTGCGCGCGCGTGTATGCGAGAGCGAGCGGGTCGTCGGCGCGATGAACACCGTCGCCGCGGCCAGCGCGGCCGCGACGGCCGCGGGCGGCTCCTCGCCGTCGACCCGCCGTGGCTCCATCACCGCCATCACCGGCTCGGCCCCGAGGGCGGCGGCGGCGTCGCGCAGCGCGTCGCCGATCGCCCGCGTGCCGCGGTCGACCACGATCACCACGTCCTCGCCCGCGCGCACGCCGAGGCACGGCCCGACGACGGTCTCGCTCGCCCGCTCCAGCTCGCTCATGCGCGCGAACGCTAGAGCAGCGCGAGCAGCAGCACGATCACGATCAGGATGAACAGCACCCCGCCCGCGACCGACGCCTGCCACTGATTGCGCCAGAAACCGGGCCTCGCGCGATCGCGGGTGACACGGCCCTCCGGCGGAGTGCCGACCCAGTCGTCGTCGTCGCTCATGCCTTCCACGCTACCCGTACTACGGGGCGTCGGAATCCCGACATTTGCGCATCACGGCGGGACGTTCTGCGCAATTCGTGGCGTAAGGTCGGCGCAGACCGGCTACCAGACGGAAGCTCAGCCGGCCGGAGACGTCTCCCACACGGGGCGATGAGGCGACTCCAGCAGGGATGTCGAACCCGAGTCGACAACGCCCCGAGGGAGGAAGGAACTGCATGAGGAAGGCAGCCGTCTCGGCGTGCCTGGTCTTCGCGACGCTGTGCGCGTTGCCGACCGCCGCCGGCGCCCAGGGGGGCGACCCGCCAGGGCCCAAGAAGTTCGAGAAGGTCACCCTGAACGACCGTCCGGGTGAGCCCGTGAGCCTCGCCGTCCTGCCCGACCGCCGCGTGCTGCACACCGCGCGCGGAGGCCAGGTCCGCCTGTTCGACCCGCGCACCCAGCTGAACACGCTGGCCGCGGACGTCGACGTCTACAGCCATGACGAGGAAGGCCTGCAGGGCATCGCGATCGACCCCAACTTCGAGAACAACCGCTGGGTCTACCTGTACTACTCGCCGCCGGGCGACACGCCCGAGGACGATCCGACGACGCCGATCTTCAACGAGGGCGACGCGCCGTTCGAGAGCGACGACCCGAGCGTCTTCGAGGACTTCAAGGGCGCGCTGCGCCTCTCGCGCTTCAAGCTCGAGGCCGGCAAGCTCAACATGGACACGGAGCAGAAGATCATCGACGTCCCGGTCGACCGCGGCATCTGCTGCCACGTCGGCGGGCAGATCGACTTCGATCCGCAGGGCAACCTGTACCTGTCCACGGGCGACGACTCGAACCCGTTCGAGTCCGACGGCTACTCGCCGCTCGACGACCGCCCGAACCGCAACCCGGCGTTCGACGCCCGCCGCACGGCCGGCAACACGAACGACCTGCGCGGCAAGCTGCTGCGGATCCGGCCGAAGGCCGGCGGCGGCTACGACATCCCGCCGGGCAACCTGTTCGACCTCGGCACCCCGCGGACCAAGCCCGAGATCTACCTGATGGGCCTCCGCAACCCGTTCCGCTTCGAGGTCAACGACACGAACGGCGACGTCTACATGGCGGACTACTCGCCGGACGCCAACGAGGCCGATCCGGCCCGCGGCCCGGCGGGTCACGGGCGCTGGATGCTCGTGCGCAAGCCGGCCAACTTCGGCTGGCCCTTCTGCGTGACGCCGGACATCCCGTACGTCGACTACGACTTCGCGACGGAGACGTCGGGCGAGGCGTTCAACTGCGACCGGCCCGTCAACGACTCGCGGCTCAACACCGGGCAGCGCGTGCTGCCGCCGGTCGCGCAGCCGGACGTCTGGTACTCGTACAACCCGGAGGACACGCTGTTCCCGGAGCTGTGGGAGAACGCCGACGGCAACGGCATCTCGCCGATGGCCGGCCCGGCGTACGTGTTCGACAAGGGCAACCCGTCGCTGTTCAAGTGGCCGAAGTACTACGACGGCCAGCCGCTGTTCTACGAGTGGAGCCGTGACTACGTCAAGGAGTTCCGCCTGAACAAGCCGAACGGCGGCCGCCTCGCGGACATCCGCCAGGTGCCGCTGACGCCCGGCTACTCGTGGACGCCGCCCGGTCAGACCCGGACCACCCGGTCGACAACCCGATGGACATGGAGTTCGGCCCGGACGGCGCGCTCTACATCCTCGAGTACGGCGACGGGTACTTCTCCGAGAACCCGGACGCGAAGCTGACCAAGGTCAACTTCGTGCGCGGGAACAACTCGCCGGAGGTCCGCGTCCAGGCCGAGGGCCAGCCGAATCCGAACGTCCCGCTCGAGGGCCTGCCGCCGCTGACGGTGAACTTCACCAGCAACGGCACGGTCGACCGGGACGGCGACCGGCTCACCTACGCGTGGGACTTCGACAGCGACGGAGAGGTCGACTCGCGCGAGCCGGAGGACTCGTTCACCTACGAGGAGAACGGCCAGTTCGACGCGACCCTGAAGGTGACCGACCGGACCGGGCGCACGTCGTCCGCCTCCGTGCCGATCACCGTCGGCAACACGACGCCGAAGGTGACGCTGACCACGTCGCCCGCGCCGGGCCAGCCGTTCGCGTTCGGCCAGACGTGTGACGTACACCGTCACGGTCGACGACGACACGCCCGGTCGACTGCACCAAGGTCAAGGTGTCCTACGTGCTCGGCCACGACCAGCACGGGCACCCGCTGTCCGCCTCGGTGGGCTGCACCGGCAGCGATCATCACGAGGCCGCGGGCCACGAGGGCGCGCCGAACCTCCGCGCAGTGTTCGCCGCCTCGTACACCGACGCGCCCGAGGAGGGCGCGCCGCCGCTGACCGGCACGGCCCAGGTCGTGCTCACCCCCGGCGGCTGACGGAATCCGGGAGGGACGGGGGCGCCGCGTCACCGCGGCGCCCCCGGTTCCCGGCCGTGACGCCTGGGTAGCACCCCGGCATGTCACGCGTCCCCGTCCTCGCGGCGCTGTGCGCCGCGCTCGTGCTCGTCCCCTCCGCCGCCGCGAAGCCGCCCGCGCCGGGCGCGCCCGGCGACCGCCACACGTGGGCGCCCGCCGACAAGCACGGCTTCCTCACCGCCCATCAGCGCGGCGGGAACGCGTACGCGACGCTGCGCCAGGCGTCGCTGAGCGAGGTCTACTTCCCCGATCTCTCCACGCCCGCCTACCGCGGGCTGCAGTTCGCGGTCCGCGACGGGCGGACGCTCCAGCGCGAGACCGCGACCGGCGACGCGGCCCACGCCGAGCCGGTCGCGCGCGGCGTGCAGGCGCGGGTCGACGCCGCTGCCGGGCGCGCTCGGCTTCCGCCAGGTCGTCTCCGCGCCGGGCTGGCGGCTGACCAAGACGTGGATCACCGATCCGGGCCGGCCGGTCGTGCTGGCGGACGTGCGGCTCGACTCGCTCTCCGGCCGCAAGCTCCAGCTCTACGTGCTCGCCGATCCGGCCCCGGGTGACGACGGCGACGACGACCGCGGGTCCGTGCGCCGCGGGCGGCTGCTCGCGTGGGACGGCGACGCGGCGGCCGCCGTGGCCGCGACGCCGCGGCTGCGGCGCGGGACGAGCGGCTACGCCGGGACGCGCAGCGACCCGTGGCTGCGGCTGCAGCGCGGCGCCGGCCTGAAGCGCTGGGACGCGCGCAAGCGCGGCAACGTGGTCCAGGGCGCGCTGACGCGGCTCGACGGCGTCCGGCACCGGTCGATGACGCTCGCGATCGGGTTCGGCGGGCGGCGGGCGGGCGCGGCGCGGCGCGCCTCCGCCGCGCTGCGCACGGGCTTCTCCCCCGCGCTGGCGCGCTTCACGGCCGGCTGGCGCGGCTACCTGGCGTCGCTGCCGGCGCCGCCCGCGCCGGTGGCCGGCGACGCGGCGCTGACCCGGCTCTACCAGCAGTCGATCATGGTGCTGGCCGCGTCGGAGGACAAGCTGAACCGCGGCGCCTCGATCGCGTCGCCGTCGATGCCGTGGGTGTGGGGCACGCTGACCCTGTCGGGCGAGTCGTTCTCCGGCCCGTACCACCTCGTCTGGCCGCGCGACTTCTACCACGTGGCCACCGCGCATGCAGGCGGCCGGCGACGGCGCCGCGGCGACGCGGCTGGTCGACTACCTGTGGCGGGTCCAGAAGGCCGACGGGTCGTGGTGGCAGAACACGAAGGTCGACGGCGAGAAGTTCTGGACGAGCCTGCAGCTCGACGAGGTCGCGCTGCCGGTCGTGCTCGCCTGGTGGCTCGGGCGGCGCGGCGCCGAGGACTGGCGCCACGTGCGCGCCGCGGCGGACTTCATCGCGCTGAAGGGCCCGAAGACGCAGCAGGAGCGCTGGGAGAACCAGGAGGGCTGGTCGCCGAACACGATCGCCACCGAGATCGCCGCGCTGATCTGCGCGGCCGACATCGCGCGGGCGAACGGCGACCCGGCGCGCGCCGCGTCGTACGAGGCGAAGGCCGACGACTGGCAGGCCAAGGTCGAGTCGTGGACCGCGACGAGCACCGGTCCCTACACGCCGAAGCCGTACTACCTGCGGATCACCAAGGACGCCGACCCGAACGCGGGCACGACCTACGAGCTCGGCGACAACCTGCCCGACAAGGTCGACCAGCGCACGATCGTCGACAACTCGTTCCTCGGGCTCGTGCTGTTCGGCGTCAAGCGCTGGGACGACCCGACCGTGCTCAACTCGCTCGCGGTCGGCGACGCGCAGCTCGGCACGACGCTGCCCGGCGGGCGGATGTGGCACCGGTTCAGCCGCGACGGCTACGGCGAGACCGCGCAGGGCGGCGACTGGGACATCTTCAAGGAGCCGGCGGCGCAGACGCTCGGGCGCGCGTGGCCGCTGCTGTCGGGCGAGCGCGGCGAGTACGAGCTGCTCGCGGGCCGCGGCGCCGGCTCGTACCTGGAGACGATCGCGAGCAGCGCGAACGACGGGCTGATGCTGCCCGAGCAGGTCTGGGACGGGCGGCCGCCGGACGCCGCGACCCCCGGCGCGGGGACGCGGTCGGGCACGCCGCTGGCCTGGACGCACGCGCAGTTCATCCGGCTCGCGTGGTCGATCGCCGCGGGCGCGCCGGTCGAGCGGCCGAGCATCGTCGCCTGCCGCTACACCGGCCAGGCCTGCTGAGCGCCCGGCGGTCGTCGCGTTTGTCTCGCTCGGCGAGACGAACGCGACATCCGTCGGCGCGGCAAGGTGGTCCGCTAAACTAATTAGCGATGCGTACCACTTCGGCCGACCAGGAGCTCGCCACCCGCCTCCGCCTCGCGGTGACGCGCTCGGCGCGCCGCCTGCGCCAGGAGGCGAGCACCGACCTCTCGCCCACGCTGACCGCGGCGCTGGCCACGATCGAGCGCCACGGCCCGCTGACGCCGTCCGAGCTCGCGACCCGCGAGCGGGTCCAGCGGCCCACGGTCACCCGGCTCGTCGTGCGGCTCGAGGAGGCCGGGCTCGTCACGCGCGCGGCGGATCCCGGTGACCGCCGTTCCGCGCTGATCACGATCACCCCCGCGGGGCGCGCGCTGCTCGCGACCGCCCGCACGCGCAAGGACGCCTTCCTCTCCGCCCGGCTGGACGCGCTGCCGGCCGCGGACCGGCGCACGCTGGAGCGTGCCGCCGCGCTGCTCGAGGGCATGCTCGAGTGACGGCGGCGCTCGACCGCACGTTCTCCTCCCTGCGCGTCCGCAACTACCGGCTCTACTTCGCCGGCCAGGTCGTGTCGATCTCCGGCAACTGGATGCAGATCGTCGCCGAGATGTGGCTGATCGTGCAGCTCACCGGCAGCGGCGCGGCGGTCGGCATCACCGCCGGCCTGCAGTGCCTGCCGCTGCTGCTGCTCGGCAGCTGGGGCGGCGTGCTCGCCGACCGGCTCGACAAGCGCCGGCTGCTGACGATCACCCAGACGTGCATGGCGGTGCCCGCGATCACGCTGTGGGCGCTGACCGCCGGCGGCCATGTCGAGACCTGGATGGTGTTCGCGCTCGTGCTCGTGCGCGGCTCGGTGCTCGCGTTCGACAACCCCGCCCGGCAGGCGTTCGTGAGCGAGATCGTCGGCCGCGACCGCGTGATGAACGCCGTCGCGCTCAACTCGGTCGTGGTGCACACCAGCCGGATCATCGGGCCGGCGATCGCCGGCGGCCTGATCGCGCTGATCGGCGTGTCCGCCTGCTTCGCGCTCAACGCCGCCACCTTCCTCGTGATGCTCGCGATGCTGCGGCTGATGGATCCCGCGCGGCTCCAGCGCGCCGAGCGCGCGCCGCGCGCCCCCGGGCAGGTCCGCGCCGCGCTCGCGTACGTCCGGACGCACGCCGGCGCTGCGCGTCCCGCTGGTGATGATGACGCTCGTCGGCACGCTCTCGTTCAACTTCCAGGTCCTGCTGCCGCTGCTCGCGTCGCAGACCTGGCACGGGACCGCCGCGACCTACGCGACGCTCACCGCGGTGATGGGCGTCGGCTCGGTGCTCGGCGCGCTCGCCGCCGGGCGCGCGCGGACGGGTCACGCCGCGCCTGCTCGTCGGCAGCGCCGCGCTGTTCGGCGCCGCCGAGCTGCTCGCGGCGGTCGCCCCCACGCTCCCCCTGCAGGCGCTCGCGCTGGTCCCGCTCGGCGCCGCGAGCGTCACGTTCGCCGCCGGCGTCAACTCGTCGCTGCAGATCACCTCCGAGCCCGCGATGCGCGGGCGCGTGATGTCGCTCTACGCGATCGTCTTCCTCGGCTCGACCGCGATCGGCGCACCGCTGATCGGCTGGCTCGCCCAGGCGGCCGGACCGCGCGCGGGCATGTTCGCCGGCGCGGTCGCGGCCCTGCTCGCCGCCGGCTGGGCGTGGGCGGAGTACCGCGGCCGCGTGCCGCGCGCGGCGGCGGCGCCTGCTGCATTCCGTCGTGACGGACTAGCTCGGGCGCGGGTCCCGCGCTCAGTGCACCGGCCCGGCGGTCGCGAGCCGCGCCGTGGCCAGCGCCTCCGCCGCCTCGGCGCTCGCCGGATGGCCCGTGACCGCCGTGATGAACGCGTCGCGGCCGAGCGCGTAGAGCGTCACCGGCGTCGTCGCCGTCACCGTGGCGGTGCGCGGGGTGTCGCGCAGCAGGGCGATCTCGCCGAACGCCTCGCCACGGGACTCCGTGCGCACGTGCACCCCGTCGACCGTCACGGCGACGGTGCCGTCGGCGATCACGTAGAAGCGGTCGCCCGGGTCGCCCTGCGCGAAGATCTCCCCGGCCGGGCGCTCCACGAGCTCGGCGTCGAACGCCAGCCGCTCCAGCACCGGTTGCGACAGCGGGGCGAAGATCGGCAGCGCGCGGAGCAGGTCGAGGACCTGGACCGGCGGTCCGGCGGCCGCGTCGAGCGCGCGCAGCGGCACGAGCGTGCAGAGCACGACGATCGGGAGCAGCGCGCCGGCCACGATCAGCGCGCCGCGCTCGCCCAGCACGTCGACGGCGACGGGCGCGAGCAGGCCGCCGACGGCGATCGTGCCGATCGCGAGCGACTCGAGCACCGCGAACACGCGGGCGAGCACGGCGTCGTCGACGGCGCGCTGGAGCAGCGTCGAGCTCGACACGTCGGCGAGCGTGTTCCCCACGCCGATCAGCGCCATCGCGGCGACGGCGACCAGCGGCTCCTCCCACGCGGCGATGAGGAGCAGCGGCGCGCCGAACAGCACCGTGCCGGCGCCGAACACCGAGGCGATGCCGCGCCGCAGCACGACCCCGGCGCTGACCGCGACCCCGATCAGCCCGCCGATGCCGATCGCGCCGTTCAGCAGGCCGACCCAGCCCTCGCCGCGCTCCAGCATCTCGAGCGCGATCACGACGACGAGCACGTTGAGCAGCCCGGCCACGAACGTCTGCGCGGCGACCAGGCCGAGGATCAGCCGTACCTTGCCGCCGGACACCGAGGCCCGGAAGCCGTCGGCGACCGCGCGCAGGATCCGCGGCGACTCCTCGGTCACGCTCGGGCCGCACCTCCCCGCGCACGCCCGCCACGAGCAGCGCGGACCACAGCAGGCACCCGACGGCGGCGAAGAACACGAGCTCCGGGCTCCCGACCACCAGCAGCAGGCCGCCGAGCGCGGGCCCGGCGAACGAGCCGATGCTTTCGACGGCGCTCGCCACCACGTTCGCCGCGGTGAGCTCCTCCGGCGTGCTGGTGATCGACGGCAGCAGGGCGGACTCCGCCGGGCGGAAGGCGGACGCGGCGATCCCCGGCGAGGCTCACGAGGATCAGCACGACCGCGACGGGGGCGTCGGTGGCGATCGCCAGCGCCGGCGAGCCCGAGCGTGAGCGCGCGCAGCAGGTCGGAGGTGACCATGATCCGGCGGCGCGGCATCCGGTCGGCCAGCGCGCCGGCGAACGGCGCCGCGATCGCGGCAGGCGCCAGCCGCAGGAACGCGGCGAGGCCGACGAGCCCCGGGCCGCCCTCGGCGTAGGCCCAGACGAGCAGGGCGATGATGTAGCCCCACAGGCCCATGATCGAGCCGATGCCGGCGAGCTGGACGCGCCGGAGGTCGCGGTTGCGGAACACGCGCCCGAACGCCGCGAGCGTGGACCCGCTCTCGGTCATGCGGCACGCATCCGGTCGGCCACGAGGCGCGCGAGCCTATGTCATTTCGCGAACGCTGCCTAGTAGTGGTCCGCGCGTGTCCCTATTGCGGACGATGCTGGGCAACCGCGCGCTGCTCCGCGTCGAGCTGTTGGCCGCCTGGGCGGAGCCTTCGCGCTGATCCGCTCGCTGCCGGTCTCCGCGCCGCTGCCGATCGCGATGCTCGAGACGCTGCGCTGCGGCTCCACGAGCGCCGGTTCTCGGCCGGCGACCGCATCGTCACCCAGGGCGAGGTGGGCGAGGCGTTCTACGTCATCGCCGAGGGAACGGTCGCCGTGACCGTCGACGAGGTACCGCGGCGCGAGCTCGGCGCAGGCGACTTCTTCGGCGAGATCGCGCTGCTCCACGACGTGCCGCGAACCGCCACGGTCACCGCCGTCGATGCCGTCGACACGCTCGTCGTCGACCGCGAGCAGTTCCTCGACTCGATCGGCGCGCACGCGCGCAGCACGGTGGTCGCGGAGGCCGTCGCGAGCGCCCGGATGGCGGCCGATGCACGCGCCCCCGCCTGAGACCCGACCTCGCTACATTCTTCCTCCCCGCCGGAGTAGCTCAGTCGGTTAGAGCAGCGGAATCATAATCCGCGTGTCGGGGGTTCGAGTCCCTCCTCCGGCATCACGGAAAGCCCCGCAAATCGCGGGGTTTTCTTTTGCACCGCAACCGGAGGGTTGCGGGGTGGGGCAGGGGTCGTGTCTCTATGCAGCGATCGTCAGCTCGGGCAGGAACGCCGCACCGATCACTGCGTGCGAGCGACGGCGTCGAGTGCTCGGACGTCGCCGTGGGGGAAGTAGCGCTGGAGGGACCCGCGGCAGCGGACTCGGATGGCTCGTCGCCAGGTTCGCCGCTCGTGTCGGCGTCCGAGCATTGCCATGCGAACACACGTTCGATATGGGTCCCGGACACTGACCGCGCCCACTTCTCGATTTCCTTGCCCGACAATCCTGATCTGCTTAGCCGCCTGACGACGGCGCTCGCGGTTCAGTCAGATCCCCCGATCGCGATGGCCTGGACTGGGAGGTGGTGCTCGCGTTTGAGCGCGACAGGCGACATGACGCTGCGCAGCCGCGTTATCCAGGCGCTCGAGGTCGCGGCTGGTCCCGAATGGCAGCAGGTTGCTCGGCCGGTCCAAACCTGATGGCGTGCGGCGCGTGGCGACCGGCCTGCGCATCGCGTGTCTGATCCCTCTCGTCGCGATGGCGGGCTGTGGCGGCCCGAAGGAAGGTGCCAGACGTCGTCGGTGATAACCCGCAGGAAGCGATCGAGACGATCCACGACGCTGGCTTAGACGACGCGGAGTCCCATGGCGGTCTGGACGGTGAGGAAGGGAGTAGGAGGGCTTGGACGCGCTGGGCCAGGAGCACGCCGCAGCCGTTGAGGCAGTGCAGGCCGCGCATCAGGCGTACAGCGCGCTGGTGGACAAGTTCCAGGCGGAAGACGCCAGCGGCCAGGTCGAGACAGACCCGGCAGAGCGCGAGCGGCGCCTGCACACACTCCGGGGGCAGCGACTGCGCGATCGGGCAGGCAGAAGCCACGGTCGCGCGCCTGGTCGATGAGGCACGGGAGCTCTCGAGGCCGAGTTGATTAGCGAGCTCGGCCCCGAGACCTGAGGCCAAGGTGATCGCCAACTGAGAAGCGTGTGCGTTCAGCGTCTGATTTGGCTGCGGACGCGAAGAGGAGGGGCCGTAGCCCCTCCTCTCCATCAACTCACCGAATGGAAGGCGTCAGTTCAACGGGCAACCTTGCTCGTTCGCTGCTGCGAGGAGCTGTGAGCCTCTTCGAAGTCGCCGGACTCGATCGCCTCTTGAACAAGCGCGATCACCTGTGCGACGGTGAAGTCGGAGTCCACATCCGGGTTGGATGCGTTGAGCAGGGCAGCGACCGCGTGGCGTGCGAGTGCGTTCACTCCGCCGCCCGTGGCCTCTAGCGCCTGCAGCAACGTCGGGTCTCGATCGTGCCCTGACCGCCGGACCGCAGCGTCACATCGACCCCGAACACGGCGTCGAAGAACTGACTGGGCTGGAAGCCGACCCAGGAGTCGAAGTGCTGTGTCTGCTTCCAATAGCCGGGGGTGCACCCCTCACCGCCGGGCGGCGGCTTCACGTCCACGCAGGCCGTAGCCGTGTCGGTGATGTTGTTGGGGAACCCCTCGGGTTGTAATTCACCGTCACCGTGTTGCAGAGCCGGTGGGATCGGTGGCCAACACCGTCCGCCGTGTGACGATCGTGCAGGTCCCAGGGACCGGCGGGGTCCGGCAGGGCCGCGGTGCAGTTGCTGGAGACGACCGCGGTGTTCCCGGCGGCGAGCAGATTGCCCGTCAGCGAGTCGACGATCGTGCCGTTGACCAGTGCCGGAGCGTCGTCCGAGCTCGTGTCGGTGACGACGATCGTGCAGGTCACGACCACCCACGTCGACGGGATCAGGCGTGCAGTTCTTGGTGATATCGACACTGGGCTGGAACAAGTTCGTGCTGGCACTTGCCGTCGCCGTGTCCGAGCTCGCGCCGGTGCTGTAGGTCGCGGTCACGGTGTTCGGGAGCGGGTCAGGATCACCGGCTTCCACCGTACGCATCCGGATAACCGTGGCACACTCGTCCGGGTCCAAGGTCTGCCGGGAAGGATGCGTGAGGTCGCCGAGCAGCGTGTCGGTGACGGTGCCACGGTCCACCACGCCTTCGCCGACGTTGCAGATCTCGAAGGTGTAGGTGACCGAGTCGCCCACCTTGGAGAGCGCATCGGCCGTCTTGGTGATCGTGATGTCAGCCGGGCACACGATCAACGTGATGCCCGTGGCGCCCGCGTCAGCGATCAGGACGTCGGTGTATCTCAGCGCGATTTCCACTCTGTCGGCCACGGCCGTGCCGCAGAGCGCCGGATTGTTCGGGATGGTGACCTGGAACGTCCCGGTACAATCGACGCCCGGGGCCAGGGTGCTGCCCACGCTGATGGTCGCTCCACCGGCGGTGCAGGTGATATTGACGGGGGTCCCACCCGGGAATGGGCTGATCTCCCTCAGCGCGGTGACCGTGGCAATACGTACTCGTAGTCGAAGGTAGCGGCAGCGGCAGGGCGACGTATTGCTCGGCGCAGTGCGGCAGGTGACTCAGGCGACTGCGGTGGCCTCGAGCTTGATTATGATATCGGGGTCGAAGAGGGCAGCAACGCCGAGGAGCGTGGAAACCGGCTTGCAGCCGTCGCTGGCGAACACGGGGACGAGTTCTCCGGCGGCGGCCATGAAGCCTGGAACATCAGTTGTGTACATGTTCAGCCGCACGATGTTGGTCGGATCCATTCCTGCGGCGGTGAGCGCATCCTTGAGGTTTCCCCAGTGACTTCCGCAACGAGCGACCAGATCACCGGGGTGCATCCGGCCGGCCTCGTCGGCCGCGTTCGCCGTCGGCCGGAGAGGTACAACACTTGCTGCGCTCGCAGTTACCTCGACGCCGTGATTGATATTGAAAGCCGGAGCGATTCGGTGGGGTTGATCGCGGCTTTTCCACCTTTTCTTCCCGAGGACGACGGGGACCGGGAACCAGGTTTGCTGGTCGGAGCCCTCACCTGGACGAGGCGAGCGTGGCGTCAGGCAGACCACAGCCGGCGAGCTACGGGCCCTCGGCTCAGCCGGTGAGAAGCAGTGCGGCGAGGGCTTCCGGGGTCGAGAGCATGGGGTAGTGACCGGTGTCGAGCTCGGCCCAGGAGGCGCCGAGCCGGTCCGCGGTCCGGTGTTGATGGGCGAGCGGCGGGTTGGTACTGCGTTGGCAGTAGATGACCTGGCGCCGACCACGCTCGGGACCAGAAGTTGTCGAGCTGCACCGGTTCGTTCAACGCCGCGTTGGGTGCGGGGTATAGCGGTCGAGAGCCCACTGCCGCACGGCGCCCGGCAGGTCCCCGAAGAGCCGAACGGCGGCGTCCTCAAGGTCGGGCCGACGGCCAGGTCGGTGGTGGTGGACGGCGGCCGCGTGACTAAGTCGGCGATACGTTCGCCGCTGTCGAGCGCCAGCGCGTCGACGAACACAACCCGGCCGACGCGTTGTGGCGGCAAGCTCGGCGGCGCGGCACACGACCATTCCACCGGACTTGTACCGACCAACGTCACGTCGGTCAGGTCCTCGAAGAACATCAGTGCAGCGATCTCGGCGCCGTGTGACTCCGTGGTGATGCCGGGCCGCAGGTTGCCCTTTCTCGCTCACCGCAGCCCTCGAGACTCGGCCAGTAGACGGTGTGGCCGTCATCCCGCAGCCTGGCGGCCACCGGCTTCCAGATCCAGCCGCCCTGATAGGCGCCGTGCACGAGCACAAACGTCGTCATCGCCCCTCCGTCCCATCCGGTCGTGACGGCTAGGACTCTGCCACATCGGGGGTCACCGGGTCTCGGGTCGTCAGCCTGCTCAAGGCGCACGGACCCCGGACGGATGACGGCTTGCTCAGGCGACGTCGGTCTCCGGCACTCGGTCTCCGCTCCGACCGACGCTGGTCCGGATCTGACCAGTGTCGTTGCCGAAGACCTCCCAGCCCCCGGTCCCGTGCGTCTTGGCTGCGTACATCGCCGCTTGGCTGACGGAGCAACTCGTCCAACTTCTCGTCGCCGTGTTGGACGGCGATACCGATGCTGGCGCGGATCGCCACATCACCGAACGCCGTTGGCAGGAAGCCGGTGAGGGCGAGGCGGAGGCGCTCGGCCACTGCGACGGACGAATCCAGGTACCGTTGCCCCCCGACGAAGACGCCGAATTCATCCCCGCCCAGGCGAGCCGCGGCGTCCTCGGGCCGCAGACACCCTTTGATCCGGGTCGCCACCGCCACGAGCACCTCATCGCCGGCCTCGTGGCCCACGTGTTATTGACGGCTTTGAAGCTGTCCAGATCCAGGTACAGCACCGAGAACGGCGTGCCGCGCTGCTTGAGCGCGGCGATCACCTGCTCCATGCGCTCCACGAACAGGACCCGGTTCGGCAGGCCGGTCAGTGAGTCGTGCACCGCGAAGGTGGCGCAGGTCGGCGCGGCTCTTCTCCAACCGGCTCGCCATGGTGTTGGACGCGTCCCCGACCGACCGAGCTGCTGTTGTGGCTCACCTGGACGCGGTGCGAGTCATCGGCACCGAACTTGGCGGCAGCCTGTTCGAGGGAAAGGAGAGGCACCGCGTACGCGATCGCCGCAGCCGTTGCGCCAGGACGCCGGCGATGGCAGAACCGAAGGCAGGGGTCACCAGGCCGGCGATCAGCTGGACCTGCGCGCGTGGAACGACGCAATTGCGTCGACGACCTCGGTGCCCTTTTCCGGCGCGCCGAGGTCCGCCAGCAGCGCTCCTGACTCGTCGAGATGGTCGTGAAAGGCGTCGAGCGCCGCGTCCGTGCGTTCGCTGCTCGACAGGGCCGCTGCCTGCTCCAGGTCTTGGACTGCGTCCTCCCACCGGGTGCGGGCTGCCGCCACCAGGTCGCGATCGGCGGGTCGGCCGAGGGCCGTGAGTTCGTCGAAGGCGCGGCCGATTCGGCCACTGAGCGCCAGGAACTCTTCGCCCACCGCCGGGTCAGCGTCCTCGAAATAGGCCTCGCCCAGGTCGTCGGCCTCGCTGACCATGGCTCTCGTCGCCTCGATCGCGGCGGACGCGGCCCCTCATGACTTCCTTCCGGAACTCCTCGAGGGCACCCACGAAGTCACGGAACGTCACCAGCCCGAAACCGGCGATCGCGTACGAATGGCAACAACATCGTCGCCAGCGCCAACATCAACCGGTGAGCAAGCGAGGCGCGATTCCCGACGAGAGCAGCGACGTTGCTGGCGGTTCTGTACGGCGTTCCACTCTGGCCTATCCAACAACACGGGCAACACCTTTAAAGTGTTTCGACCGATTGCGCCGAGACATCGGTGGCGGCTTTCGAGCAGCCTCGAGCAGTTCATGGGCGGAAACCGTCCGCCAGGTGCTGCAGGTATTCCCGGCCAGACGCGCACGGCCCCCGCCTGAAGCGGGGGCCGTTGGGTCGCAGCGGTTTACTTCTTGGCGTCGTCGACCTTGTCCTTGACCCAATCGGCGGCCTTGTCGATCTTGTCTTTCGCCGGCCGTCTCCGTGGCCCCATCGGCCTTGCCCTCGTCGAGGTACCGTTGTCGGCGAGTGCACCGACGGCCTCCTTCATTCGGCCCTTTGCATCATCCATCTCGCCGGACACGCATACCTCCACTGTGGTCGTGAAGGATCATGTACCCCGACCATCGGCGACGGAAACGAGCCGTCGACGTGCAGCCCGCCTCCGCCCTCGGTTGACCGTGACGACTGGTGGGGCAAGGCTGGGTGCTGTGGGCACTTCGGACGGAGGTTGGGCAGCCGAAGTCGACGAGCTTCGGGCGCGGGTCGGGTTCGCGGCCGAATTGGGCGGCCCGGAGGCGGTCGCCAGGCACCGTGACGCCGGTCGGCTGACCATCCGGGACCGGGATCGAGCGGCTCGCCGACCCCGGGTCCTTCAACGAGGTTGGCCGGGCTGCCGGCCGGGCCGTGCGCGGCGAGGACGGCTCACTGGTGGCCGTGACGCCCTCGAAGCTTTTTGTGCGGCTCGCTCGAGGTGGACGGCCGCCCCGCCGTGGTCACCGGTTACGACTACACCGTGCGGGGCGAGGCCATCGAAGGTGGCCTGCTCGACAAGCGGCCCTATGCCGAGCGCATGGCGCATGACCAGAAGGTGCCGCTGATCCGACTGGTCGAAGGTGTCGGAGCCAGCGTCCGGGGCGTGAAGTCGATGGGCGCCACCGATGCCGCCCCACCGTTCCCGGCTGGGAAAGACCCTGGTGGCCAACCTGTCACGGGTGCCCGTCGTTTCGGCTGCTCGGTCTTGAGCAATACGACGAACGAGGCCGCCTCGGTGCAGTCAGCGACGCGCGCGAACGGCCGAGCACCTCGGTGATCGCGTCCCATACCGACGCCGCGACGCGCGATGGGTCGAGAACGCCGCCCTCGAGCTGTTGGTAGTAGCGCCTCACCTTCCGCCGAGCATCCGGTTGGATCTCGCACGCCGCGACGATCGCGTCGACGACGTCGTCCACGCGTAGTGCCTTCGCAACGCGCGCACGCAGCATCGGTGGGTCGTCCAGCGAGCGCACATAGGCGAGCGCCTCGGCGCTCGGCGCGCGGCGCGGTGCGCGCTCGAGGAAGGCCTCGATCAGCGGCGCGAGCTCGTCGGCGCGGTCGCCGGCCTCGAGCAGCGTCCCCTCGACGTCGAGCGGCTCGCCCCGCGCATGGCGACGCGCGAGGTCGTCGAGCAAGGTGTCGAGCTCTACCTTCATTCCTCGAGCCACTCCCTGAGCCTGCCTTTGTTCCTGCTGATCGCCTGGTAGACGGCGTTCGGCTTCTTGCTGAGACGCTCCGCGATCTCGGCGGGCTCGAGCGCCTCCAGGTAGTAGAGCGCGCCGACCTCGCCGTCACCTGACGGCAGCGTCGCGACGAACTGCTCGAGCGTGAGGTCGACGATCACGGCCTCCGTCTCGTCCGGAGCTGCGCCGTCGAGGTCGAACAGCTCGCTCTCGCGCCAGCCCGGCTCGTACCAGCCGCTGCAGACCCAGCCGATCACGGAGTGGACGATGACGCGGAACGGCCGCCTGCCGTCGCGGTGCTTCCCTGCCTTGAGCTCCCGCCACAGCCGCTCGCACACAGCCTGCGCGACATCCTCCCCCACGGCGCCGCGCATCTTGGCCACGCACCAGCCGCGGATCGTCTCGACCCAGCCCGCGAGGAGGAGATCGATCTCTCCGGTCTCGAGCAGTCGTTTGTCCTCGGCATCCCGCGCATCGCGCATCGAGAGCTGAGTCGCGTCCGACATGGGCGGATCTTACGAGCGGCGCGCCAGACGGCGACGTAAGGCACGCCGCACGGCGACGGACTCCCTCCTGAACCCGAGAGGAGAACCACATGACACTCGACACCTTCCAGCTCGGCGAGCCCGTGGAGCACCGCGGGATCGTCGTCGCACCGCTCTTCCCCCGCCGCGACCCGGTCGCGGACTACGTCACGCTCGACGAGGCGCTGCCGCGCGGGCTGCGGATCACGGAGATCGACGACGCGGGCGCGGTGCCCGAGCTCGTCGTCGAGAACCCGCTCGACGAGCGCGTCCTGCTCTACGACGGCGAGGAGCTCGTCGGCGCGAAGCAGAACCGCATCCTCAACGTGAGCGTCCTCGTCGACGCGGGCTCGAAGCTGCCGATCCCCGTCTCCTGCGTCGAGCAGGGCCGCTGGTCGCCGGCGGAGCGACGCGTTCGGCGCCGCGGAGCACATCTCGCACGCGCACCTCCGCCGACGCAAGGCCGAGGCGCACGCCGCACAGCCGCTCGCGCCGCGGGCTCGCGCAGGGGGACGTCTGGGACGAGGTGCGCGAGAAAGCAGTCGCGGATGTCCGTCCACTCGCCGACCGGCGCGAGCCGCGACATGTACCACGCGCACGCGCCGCGACTGCAAGCGCTCGAGGCGGCGTTCCCGGTCAAGCCCGGGCAGTGCGGCGCCCTGCTCGGGATCGGCGACGACCTCTGCGTCGACGTCGTCTCCCGGCCGGACGCCTTCGCGCGCCTGTGGCCGAAGCTCCGCGCCGGCTACCTGCTCGACGCGCTCGAGCGTCTCGACGGCCGCGCGACGTCCGTCGAGCGGATCTCCGTCCTCGCGGGGTCGTCGGCGGAGCGTCGGCGACCGCGGCCCGTCGGTCGGGCTCGGCGACGACGTGCGCCTGCGCGGCGAGGACGTCATCGGCTCCGGGCTCGAGCTCGACGGCGAGCTGATCCAGCTCTCGGCGTTCACGAGCGACGACGGCGGCGCGCGCGCGTTCGGCCGGATCGCCCGTCCGAGCACAAGGCGCTGACGCTTGCCGGGGGAGGAGTACGGGGTGCCGGTCGACCTGGACCAGTGGATCAAAGAAGCGCCGTTCCGTTTCGCGAAGACGATGCCGGACAACCCGCACTGGTACGTCACGGAGCGAGACGAAAGACAACGGGGCTTCGGAGCCGAGCTCCGGGCGTTCCTCGACCACGTCGGCGAGCACGGTTGCACCCGTTTCTTCGAGGGGTACCCCTACAGGATGATCACGCTCGACGACCACGACTACTGGCTCACATGGGGCCAGGACTGCGGAGCGATCATCAACCGCAAGCAGTCCACGGAGGCCGGCTGGGATGACACGACCCCCGGTGAAGGACACTGATCTGGTGGCCGACTGCCGACTCGAACTCGTCGACGGACATCTCATTGCCGATCTGGGCGGGCGCTTCCTGCTCGACACCGGCTCGCCCGTGAGCTTCTCGACCACGGGAAGAGCCAACTGGGGTGGGCGGGATTACGAGCTGCCCACCAGTGCGCTTGGGCTCGACGCCGACGAGCTCGCCAACCTCGTCGGTGAGCCGCTGGACGGTCTGATCGGAGGTGACCTCCTCGGCCTGCATCCCTTCACGATCGATCTCGAGCGGAGCGTCTGCCGCGTCGACGAGGTCGGATCGGATCGAGACACGACCGAGCTTCCCATCAGGCTCGTGCTCGGGGTTCCACTTGCGACTCTCGAGCTCGACGGTCTCCCCACTCAAACCTGCATCGACACCGGCGCGAAGCTCTCCTACCTCGAGGCGGCGCGACTCGCCGGACGCGAAGCGGTCGACGAGACCGATGACTTCTACCCCGGGTTCGGCACATTCCGAACAGCCGTCTACGAGATCGCCCTATCCGTCGACGACTCCGAGTTCACGATGCGTGCCGGCGCACTTCCCGAGGGACTATCGGGGATGCTCGGAATGCTCGGGATCACTGCAATCCTCGGGACCGACCTATTCGTGCCGTTTCCGGTCGTGACGTTCGATTACCCCGCAGAGCGAATCCTGCTTGGTCGCGGGTAAATCGCCAGCGTCGCCGAGGACTCGAGACCACGCAGTTCCCCTACGCCCGATCCCTCGGATTTGCGTCAAGCACCACGCAACGCAGGCCGATAAAGAGGCATGCAGTCCTCTCGGGTCGAACGACCGGAGCAGCTCACCCTGGAGGTGGGCGGCTACAGCGCGAGCGTGATGTCGATCGCCGTCACGCTCGTGTTCGTGCTCGTCGTGGGGATGCTCCTCAACAACGCCCGGACCAACAACAGTCGGGCCGAGGACTGGCGGCGGCGCGCCGTCGCTGCCGAGGAGGTCGCCGGCGGGCTGCGGGTCGTGCTCGCCGAGCGGAGCCAGACGCTGAACCAGCGGACGCGGCAGGCCAACATCCTGATCGACACGCTCGCGTCCAGCCGGGGGGCGCTGCGCGAGACGAAGGTCAACCTCGGCGCGCTCTCCCAGCGGCAGCGCCAGCTCGCGAGCGAGAAGGCACGGACGGAGACGGAGCGGCGGAAGCTGCAGGCGCAACGGGCGGCGCTCGTGTCGGTCTCGGCTGCCCTGAGCTCGTGCAGCCAGGGTCTCGCCAGTCTCGTCGCCGAGGCCCAGACCGGGAAGCCGAAGGCGGTGCTCGCGACGGCTCAGCCGCTCCTGACGAAGTGCAACCGCGCGCAGGCGCGTCTGACACGGTCCGGGAGAACGCCGGGTGATCCGCGGCGTCGCGCTCGGGCTCACCCTCGCGGTCATCATTCTCCTGACGGGCTGCGGCATCCTCGTGACCGACGAGGCGCCGACCGACGTCGTCCAGGCATCGGCGACGGCCCTCCTCGCACCGTTCCCGGAGGTCGAGGCACTCGCGCCGGCGCCCACGCGCGAGCTCGCGTCCGCCAGGGCGCGGAAGCTCGCCAAGCGGGCCGCCCTCCTGATCCGCATCCCCGCGTGCGACGACGACCCGCTGGGCCGGGGTTTCGCGCTCGACGCGCACACGCTGGTCGCGCATCGCGACGCGGTTCCGGGCGGCGGCTGGGTGCGTGTCTCGACGGCGAACCGAGGCTCGAAGGCCGTCGGTGCCGGAAGCGCCTACCGCGTCGGCGAGCTCGGCGTCGTCCGGGTCGCCCGTGCGCTCCCGCGGAGGCTCCCGGCAGCGGCGAGCGTCGCCGCAGGAGCATCGGTGGTCGTCGTCGTCGAGCGCCGCGGCAAGCTCCGCATGCTCCCTGGCGTCATCGTGGACAGCGTCCCGGGTGCGCCGTACGGCGCGAAGACGAAGGTGCTGCGCGTCACCTCGGCGATTCAGGAGGGTGACGCCGGCCCGGTGCTCGACGCGAAGGGCCGGATCGTCGGCGCGGTGTTCGGCGTCGACGAAGGGACGGGCCTCGGGGTGGCGATCCCCGCTGCCGCGCTCCGCGGCCGCGCGGCCGCGCGCACGCTCGAGACGCTCGATCCCTGCGACTGACCTCCGGCTCGACTCAGGGTCGACTCAGGGTCATTCCGGATGGTCTGGCGCGACGTGCGCAGCCATCCTGAACCCTATGAGCGAAAACACGACACATATCCCTGAAACACGACGGCTGCAGCGCAGCCGCTCCGATCGCATGCTCGCCGGCGTCAGCGGAGGGCTGGCCCGCTACTTCGACATCCACCCCGCCATCTTCCGCGTCGGCTTCGTCGTCCTCACCCTCCTGGGCGGGGCCGGCCTCCTGATCTACGCCGTAGCGGCGCTCGTCATGCCCGACGAGGGCAAGACGGACTCGGTCGCTACGGCGGCGCTCCGCAACCGACGCGACCGCCCCTGGCCGCTGATCGGGCTCGGCCTCCTCGCGGTCGCGGTCGCGATCCTGCTCTCGCGCGCGACGTTGTGGTTCGACGGCGACGCGTGGTGGCTCTTCCTGATCGCGGGCGGGCTGATCCTCTGGATCACGCGCCAGCCGACGGCGAGCCCGCGGCCGACGCGAAGCAGCTCGCGGCCAAGGACTCGCACCGCGTACGAGCGTCTTCAGCACGCTCGCCATCGTGTTCGCCTCGCTGCTCGCGCTCCTCGTCGTGGCCGCGGCGATCTTCGTCGCGGCGTTCGACGTCGACCTGGGCAACGGGATCGGAGACCGCGACTTCGTCGTGACGACCCCCGGGCAGCTGCACGACGAGTACCACCTCGGGATCGGCTCGCTCGACCTCGAGCTCAGCCGCGTCGAGCTCCCCGCGGGCGAGACGCACCTCGCGGGCGCGTCGACGTCGGCGACATGGAGGTGATCGTCCCCGCGGATGTCGCGCTCCGGATCCACGCGAGGCGGAGGTGGGCGAGATCGACCTGCCGAACGGCATCGGCGGCGACGGGCGCAACGTCGAGAGCGATCTCATCGAGACCGGCGACCGGGTCCTCGTGCTCGACGCGAGCGTCGGCGCGGGGGCCGTGCGGGTGATCGGGCCGTACGATGACGCCGCATGTCGCTGCGCACCTTCGCGCCGAGCGCTGACGAGCGGGTGATCGCGGGTGTCTGCGCAGGGATCGCCAGACCCTCGGGGTCGACCCCACTCTCGTCCGGCTCGTCTTCGCGCTGCTCGCGCTGGCCGGCGGGGCAGGGATCCTCCTCTACCTGGCTCTCTGGGCCTGGTCGGAGCACGCCTGGATCGCGGTCGCGGCGCGTTCCTCGCGGGCGCGCGCTCCTCTCCGCACTCGGCCTCTCCACCCGGTCGGTCGTCGGGATCGCGCTGATCGCCGGCGGGCTCGCGCTTGCCTGGCGCCAGGGCGGCAGCTTCCGCCCGGACGCACCGCTGTCCTACGGCGGGCTGGCGGTCGCGGCGCTCGGCACGGTGGTGCTCCTCTCCGGCGAGGGCACGTCGTCCACGCTGCTCGGCCCCGGCGCGGTCGCCGGCGCGCTGCTCCTGATCGGCGGCCCCTGGGTGTGGCGCCTCGCGCTCGAGCGGGACGCGGAGCGCACGGCGCGGATCCGTACCGAAGAGCGGTCGGACGTGGCCGCGCGCGTCCACGACTCGGTGCTGCAGACGCTCGCCCTGATCCAGCGGCACGCGGACGACCCGCGTCGCGTCGCGTCGCTCGCGCGGAGGCAGGAGCGGGAGCTGCGCGGCTGGCTGTACGCCGACCAGCCGCTCGGCGACGACAGCGCGTCGCTGAACGCGGCGCTTGAGGCGGCGGCGGGCGACGTCGAGGAACTGCACGGCGTGCGGGTCGAGCTGGCGAGCGCCGGCGACTGCCCGGTCGACGCGTCGGTTGGCGCGCTCGGCTCGCGGCGCGCGAGGCGATGACCAACGCGGCCAAGTTCGCGGGCGTCGAGGAGATCGACGTGTACGCCGAGGTCACCGACGACGCGATCTCGGTGTTCGTGCGCGACCGAGGCCGGGCTTCGACCGCGCCGGGTGCCGGCCGACCGCCGGGGCTGGCCGAGTCGATCGAGGGGCGGATGGAGCGCGCCGGGGGTCGCGCGACCGTCGTCACGAGCCCGGGCGGCGGCACAGAGGTCGAGCTGCACCTGCCGCGGGTGGCGTCGTGAAGCGCCGCGTCGTGCTCGTCGACGACCACGACCTGTTTCTCGCGGCGTGCGGGCCGAGCTCGGCGACGCGGTCGAGGTCGTCGGCGAGGCGGGGAGCGTCGCCGACGCTGTCCCGCTGATCGCCGAGCTCGACCCCGACGTCGTGCTGGTCGACGTCCACCTGCCCGATGGAGGCGGCGACGCGATCATCAACGCCGTCGCGCCGAACGGCCGGGCGTGCGGTTCCTCGCGCTCTCGGTCTCGGACGCGGCCGAGGACGTGATCGCCGTGATCCGGGCCGGGCGCGCGCGGCTACGTGACGAAGACGATCTCCGGCCCGGAGCTCGCCGCCGCGATCGAGCGGGTCGCCGACCGGCGACGCGGTGTTCTCGCCTCGCCTGGCCGGCTTCGTGCTCGACGCGTTCCGGGCCGGCGACCAGGTCGGCGGCGACGCGGAGCTCGACCAGCTCACGCCGCGCGAGCGCGAGGTGCTGCAGCTGATCGCGCGCGGCTACATGTACAAGGAGATCGCCGCGCGGCTGCACCTCTCCGTGAAGACGGTCGAGAGCCACGTCTCGAACGTCCTGCGCAAGCTCCAGCTCTCGACGCGGCACGAGCTCGCGCGCTGGGCGACCCAGCACCGGCTGGTCTAGCCCGTGATCCTCGCGATCGACCAGGGAACGACCGGCACCACGTGCCTCGTCGTTGACGGCCGAGCTGCTCGTGATCGGGCGCGGGTACCGCGAGATCCCGCAGCACTTCCCCGAGCCCGGCTGGGTCGAGCACGACCCGGAGGAGATCTGGGCGAGCGTCGAGCAGACCGCGGCCGAGGCGCTCGCCGACTCCGGTGTGGCCGCGCGACCTCACGTCGATCGGGATCACGAACCAGCGCGAGACGACCGTCGTCTGGGAGCGCCGACCGGCCGGCCGGTGCACCCCGCGATCGTGTGGCAGGACCGGCGCACCGCGGAGCGCTGCGCGGAGCTGCCCGCCGCGCTGATTCGCGAGCGGACGGGGCTCGTGCCCGACCCGTATTTCTCCGCGACGAAGCTCGAGTGGATCCTGGCGCGTGTCGAGCAGCCGCAGCGGAGCTTGCGTTCGGGACGATCGACGCCTGGCTCGTCTGGAAGCTGACGGGCGGGGCGGTGCACGCCACCGATCTGACGAACGCGTCGCGGACGATGCTGCTCGACCTCGCGACGGGCGAATGGGACGACGAGTTCCTTGCCCTTTTCGGCCTCGATCGCTCAGTGCTCCCCGAGGTCGTCGCCTCCTCCGGACCTGTCGGCGAGGCGACGCTCCTCGGGGTCACGCTTCCCGTCGCCGGGATCGCCGGCGACCAGCAGGCGGCGCTCTTCGGGCAGGGCTGCTTCGCCCCCGGTGACGCGAAGGCGACGTACGGCACCGGCACGTTCGTGCTCGCGAACCTCGGCGAGCGCGCCGGCCCGCCGGCCGACGGCCTGTTGACGACGGCCGCCGCGGTCGCTGGGCCCGCCGCCCGCATTCGCGGCCGAGGGCTCGGTGCTCGTGGGCGGCGCGGCGCTGCAGTGGCTCCGCGACGGGCTCGGCGTGATCGAGACGGCGGCGGAGAGCGAGCGGCTCGCGACGAGCGTCGACTCGACCGGCGGCGTCCACTTCGTCCCCGCACTCACGGGCCTCGGCTCCCCGCAGTGGCGGCCCGACGCGCGTGGCCTCATCAGCGGAATCACGCGCGGCACGACGCGGGCGCATCTCGTGCGCGCCGCTCTCGAGGCGATCGCGCATCAGGTCGCGGACGTGCTCGAGGCGCTGCCGCTCGACGTCAGTGTGCTGCGCGCGGACGGCGGAGCGACCGCCAACCGGTTCCTCATGCAGCTCCAGGCCGACCTGATCGGCAGCCGCGTCGAGGTCGCTGCCGACGCCGAGGCGACCGCGCTCGGGGCCGCCGCGCTCGCGGGTCTCGCAGTCGGGACGTGGTCGGGCGCGGACGAGCTGGCGTCGCTCCTGCGACGCGGCGAGCGCTACGAGCCGGATTGGGGTCAGAGGAAGTGGAGCGTCATCGCGAGGAATGGCGAGACGCGGTTCGGCGCGTGCTCGTGTGACGCGCTGTTACGTGCCGTCCCCGGATTCAGCCTGAATCTCGAATCCTCGACACGGCGGTCCTCGGCGACGGAGACCTGGATGTGCTCGATGACGTCGTGCGGAAGGAAGATCATCTTGTCCTCGCGGGTGTAGAGCGTGGCGACGGTGTCGTTCGAGGTCATCCGCTTAACGTCGAATTCCCGCCCACCGACCGTCGAAACGACGACCCGGACGGGAACCGATTCCCGCTCGTCGCTAAACCCCTGAACCTTCTGGGGAACTCTCTCCGAAAGAAGTCACGGTCGAGCACTCACGCGTGACGATAGACGAGCCATCAGCCCCGGGCCGGTGGACTGACCGGCTGGCGGCCCTCGAGCTCGGCTTGTTGTTGGGCGTGAGAGGCGTATCGTCCCCACCATGCGGCGTCTCGGGGCGGGGCGTGCTCTTGCTGGCAACGCTTACCCTGGCTGCGTCCGCAGCATCGAGCGGCCGGAATCCGGTGCTCGGCACGTGGACCGCGACGACGACGTGCTCGGCGCAGTACACGGCGCTCATGCGCTGGCCCGGCCTGCGGAAGTACGCGCTGGAG
>CAVRTO010000019.1:0-137199 GCA_963724145.1 uncultured Solirubrobacteraceae bacterium | reverse complement strand
GCTCGCTCAGGCGCCGGGCGGCCGGTAGTCGACCGAGCGCTTCGCCGCCGCGTCGACCTCCTCCGGCGTCAGCAGCACCACCGTCCGCACGGTCGCCCCTCCGGCGGCGTTGACCGAGAGCGCGACGGCCGTGGCGCTCTCGTTGTCCGGAAGGTCGACGACCACGTACGCGTCACGGTCGCCGAACGCGAAGTAGAAGCTCTCGAGCCGACCGCCCACGCTCTCGGCGACCTTGGCCACGGCGTCTCGCCGACTCGACCCGCCCGCGCTTTGCACGCCCTTCACGCCGTCCAACGTGTACGAGGCTTCGTACAGGAACTTGGGCATGGGCACCCTCCTGGGTGACGGTTGAGGGTCAACACTCCCAGTCCCAGGCGTGCGGAGCAAGCGGATCGCCGGTTAGACTCGCCGCGGAGCGGAGCGGCATGCCGGAGTACGTCCTCGATCACCACCGGGAAGGCGAGCGCGACCGGCTCGATCTGATGTCGCGGCTGCTCGACCCGATGCATCGCCGCCACATCGAGCAGCTGGGCGTCGGGCCCGGGGCGCGGACGCTCGAGGTGGGATGCGGGAACGGCTCCATCTCCGCCTGGCTCGCCGAGCGCGTCGCGCCCGGCGGGACGCGCGATCGCGGTGGACCTGGATCTCTCGCTCGTCGACGCGGACCTGCCGAACCTCGAGCTCCGCCAGGCGGACATCGTCGCCGCACCGGTCGAGCCGCGCGACTTCGACCTGGTGACGGCGCGCGCCGTGCTCCACCACGTCGCCGACGCGCGGGCCGCGATCGCCAACCTCGTCGCGAGCGTGCGACCGGGCGGGGCGATCCTGCTGATCGAGCCGGACTTCCTGCCCGTGAGCGTCGCCGAGCCGCCGGACGTGCGCGCGTTCTGGGACGGCTGGCTCGCGTGGTCCCGCCGCGCGGGCATCGACTACCTGATCGGTCGCTCCCTGCCCGCGGCGCTGGCCGGCCTGCGGCATGCGGGACATCGATGCGACCGCCGAGACCGCGCTCTACAACGGCGGCTCGCCGTGGGCCGAGTACTGGAGCCAGACGGTGGTCGAGCTGCGCGGCCGGCTCGTCGCCTCCGGCGACCTCGACGACCGGTCGATCGACGCGTTCCTCGCCCACTGCGCCGATCCGGCCTGGTGGACGCAGACGATCGCGTTCACCGCCGTCGCCGCCCGCGCACCCGGCGGCTGACCCGTCCGGCTTTCGCGTCGGCCGCCGTACGCGCCATGATGCGCGGCATGGCGCGCATCTACGTCACGGGCCACCGCAGCCCCGACACCGACTCGATCGCGTCCGCGGTCGGCTACGCGGAGCTCAAGGGCCGGCTCGATCCGCGCAACGACTACGTCCCGGTCCGGCTCGGCGAGCTGAACGCCCAGACGCGCTGGGTGCTCGAGCGCAGCGGTGCGAGCGAGCCGCAACTGCTCCGCCACGTCCTGCTGCGCGCGCGCGACGTCATGCGCGAGCGCTTCCCGCGCGCCGCCGACCGCGACCCCGTGCGCGAGGTCGGCCTGATCATGGCGCGCGACGACGTCGACCTCGTGCCGGTCGTCGACGGCGACGGCCGGCTCGCCGGCGCGGTCACCGAGCGCGCGCTCGCCCGCCGCTACGTCCGCGAGTCGCGCGAGGCGTCGCGGCTCGACGCGCCGACCGCGGTCGGCGCGATCGCGGGCGTGCTCCAGGGCGAGCAGCTCGTGGGCGATCCGCAGGCCATGATCAGCGGCCGCGTCTGGGTGCTGGCGATGGCGACCGGCTCGCTGCCGATGGGCTTCCAGGCGGGCGACGTGGTCGTCGTCGGCGACCGGCCCGACGCCCAGCGGATCGCGCTCGAGGTCGGCGTCGGCCTGCTCGTCACGACGAACGCGACCGCGGTGACCGACGACAACCTCGCCCTCGCGCGCGACCGCGGGATCGCCGTGATCGCCTCGCCGCTGGACAGCTACGTCACCGCGCGGATGATCACGCTGTCGGCGCCCAGCCTCTCGCTGATGGACCGCGAGCCGGTCGCGGTCGCGCCCGACGACCTCGTCACCGACATCACCGACGCGGTGAAGGACGTCGACTACCGCGCCGCCGTCGTCATCGACGCCGACCGGCGCCCGATCGGCCTGGTCACCCGCTCCGACCTCGTCGACCCCGAGCCGCGCAAGGTGCTGCTGGTCGACCACGCCGAGCAGGCGCAGTCCGTCATCGGCGTCGAGCACGCCGAGATCGTCGAGATCCTCGACCACCACCACATCGGCTCGATCGAGACGCGGGTCCCGGTGCGCGCCACCTTCGACCCCGTCGGCTGCACCGCGACGCTGATCATCGAGCGCTTCCGCCAGAGCGGCCTGGAGCCGAGCCGCGCGACCGCGATCCTGCTGCTCGGGGCGATCATGTCGGACACGGTGATCCTCAACTCGCCGACGACCACCGAGCGCGACCGCACGGTGATCGCCTACCTCGAGCAGGTGCTGGCGCTCGACCCGATGGAGTTCGGCCGCGAGATGTTCGAGCAGACGTCCGACCTGTCGCGCGTCGCCGCCCAGGACATCGTCCGCCGCGACGCGAAGGACTACGACGCCGGCGGCGGCCGCGTGCTGCGGATCGCGCAGGTCGAGACGGTCGGCGAGACGCTCGCCGAGCGGCGCGACGAGCTGCTGCTGGCGCTCGAGCGCGAGCGCGAGCGGCGCGGCGCGATCGTCGTCGCGCTGATGGTCACCGACATCCTCGCCAAGGAGACGCAGCTCTACGGGGCGGGTGACCGCGCCGCGCTCGAGCATGCGTTCGGCGACGGCTGGGACGCCGGCGTCGTCACGCTGCCCGGCGTGATCAGCCGCAAGAAGCAGGTCGCGCCGAAGCTGCTCTCCGCGCTCGCCGGCTAGCGCCGCGTCCGCGCGGAGCATGCGCAGCGGATAGCGTGACGCCGGATGGAGATCATCCTCGCGCTCGTCGCCGCCCTGCTGTTCGCCCTCGGCACCGTCCTGCAGCAGAAGGCGGGGCTCGACGAGCCGACGGAGGGGGATGCCTCCGGCCTGCTGATCCAGATGGCCAAGCGGCCCGTGTGGGTGCTCGGGATCGCCACCGACGCGCTCGGCTTCGTCGCCCAGGCGATCGCGCTGACGATCGGCCGTCTCGCCGTCGTCCAGCCGCTGCTCGTGTCGAGCGTCGTCTTCGCGCTGCCGCTGGGCGCCCGGCTGACCCATCAGAAGGTCCGCAGGCTCGACGTGATCGCGGCGCTCGTGGTCACCGCCGCGCTCGGCGTCTTCCTGATCGTGGCCGACCCGTCCGGCGGCCGCGACGACGCGCCGTTCGGCGAGTGGCTCGTCGCGATCGGGATCTGCGTCGGCGTCGCCGCGGCGCTGATCCTCGCCGCGCGTCCGATGGGCCCCGGCAAGCGCGCCGCGCTGCTCGGCGCCGCGGCCGGGATCGGCTTCGGCGTGAGTGCCGCGCTCACGAAGACGGTCGGCGACCAGTTCACGCAGTCGCCGCTGGAGATCTTCGTCCACTGGCACGTCTACGCGCTCTGCGCGGTCGGCTACGCGTCGCTCACGGTCAGCCAGCTCTCCCTGCAGACCGGCAAGCTCGCACCCGCGATCGCGACCTGCATGGCGCTCGACCCGGTCACGTCGGTGGCGCTCGGCGTCGGGCTGCTCGAGGAGTCGCTGCACAGCTCGACGGCCGGCAACCTGGCGGCCGGCGCGGCGCTCGTCGCGGCGATCGGCGGCCTCGTCGTGCTCTCCCGCCGCGAGGAGGGCAGCGCCCAGACCAAGCCGGCCGGCGGGCACCAGGTCACGAAGGCGCGGGCCGCGGCCGGCCCTCCGCCTCCGCCGCCACCGCAGCCATCCGCTCCCGCGACCGCGGACCGGAGCAGCTGAAGCAGCCTCGCGTGCGGACGCCCATACGCCTGGCGGTTGCGGTCGGCCCCGCGGCCCGAAGAGAATGGCCGCCGTGAGCACACCGGAGAAGACGCGCATGACCTGGCGGCTGCCCACGGTTCCGGACGCCGCGCAACGCGGAGTTCACCAGCCTGCTGGAGTCGTTCCTGATCGCGGCGATCGCCACGGTCCTGATCATCCGCACCCAGCTGTGGCTGACGAACTACCCGCAGCTGGGCGGCGGCGGGCTGCACATCGCCCACCTGCTCTACGGCGGGATCTTCATGGCGATCGCGATCGGCGTGCTGCTGATGTTCCTCGGCCGCAGCCCGCGCCGCCCCGCCGCGCTGCTCGGCGGCGTGGGGTTCGGCTTCTTCATCGACGAGCTCGGCAAGTTCGTCACCGAGGACAACAACTACTTCTACAAGCCCGCCGCCGGCGTGATCTACGTCGTCTTCATGCTGATCTTCCTGATCATCCGCTACCTCTCGACGCGGCGCGCCCTGACGACGGAGGAGCGGGCGGCGAACGCGGTCTACCTGGCGATCGACGCCGCGCACGGGCGGCTGCACGAGCGCGAGCGCGTGCGGGCCGTCGCGCTGCTCGACGGCGCGGACCCGAGCGACCCGATCGTCGCGCCGATGCGCAGCCTGCTCGGCCAGCTGCAGGCGCTCCCGACGCCGCCGCCGCGCTTCTACGAGCGCTGGGGCGAGCGGCTGCGCGCGTGGTACCTGCGGATCTCGCAGTGGGCGGGCCTGCGCCGCGCCGTCACGGCCGTGTTCGTCCTCTGGGTCGTCAACGGCGTGCTGACCATCATCGGGGTGGTGCTGCAGGTCGGCGTCCGCTACGGCAAGCTGCCGCGCGGCCTGCGCGTGGACGACTACGACGACCTGAGCTTCCTCAACGTCGCGATCACGGCCGGCACCGCGATCTCGATCGCCTTCATGCTGGCCGGGCTGGTGCGGCTGCGGCGCGACCGGCTCGCCGCCTACCGCATGTTCGAGCGCGGGCTGCTGGTCTCGATCCTGATCACGCACGTGTTCGTGTTCGTGCGCTCGCAGTTCGGCGCGGTCTTCGGTCTCGGCGTCGACATCCTCCTGCTGCTGCTCGTGCGCTCGATGATCCACGCCGAGGAGGGCCGGCCGGACACGGATGCCGACGCTCATCGATCGTCCAGCGTCGGATTCACCGGCGCCGACGCCGCCGCTAGCCGCGCCTGGTACTCCTCCTCCGTGACGCCGCCGATCGCGTCGCGCAGCTGCTCCTTGAACACGGCGGTCCGGCGGTCGGGGCGGAAGCGGCGGTCGGCGCGCGCCTCCTTGCGCGGGTTGCGCGCGCCGTAGCGCCGCCTGCCCCACCACGAGCCGGGCTTGCCCAGGCGCAGCGACGCGTAGAGCGCGAGGCCGGGGATGAACGTGCCGAACAGCGCATGGGCGACGCGCCCCTTCGACAGCGCGACCACCACCAGCAGCAGGTGGACCAGCAGCGAGCCGACGGTGGCGCTGAACGTGTCGAGGTTCTCCGTGGAGATCCCGTCGGGCGTCGTGACCAGCAGCAGCAGCGCGATGAACACGACCGCGATCAGCGCCGCGTCGATCGAGCTGCGGCCCTCCTTCGCCCAGTAGACGTCGCTGAGCCGCAGCCAGAGCGCGTACTCGTCGATCGTCAGGCCCATGCCGATGCCGAACACGACCGCGTAGACCCCGTACCAGAACGACGACTCGACCGTGAAGCTGCACGTCCCGGCGAGCATCATCGCGACGATCCCGAACACCAGGTGGTGCACGTGGACGCCGCTGTCCGAGACGACGCTGCCCGGCCACCAGGGCACCTTCGGGCTGCGCATCAGCCGCGTCGACAGGCGGATGAAGCCGAACGACGCGAGGAACGAGAGGAGCACCAGGAACAGGTACTGCCGGTCGCGTTCCTGGAAGTGATCCCAGATGTTCTCGAAGATCGTGGCCGTGGTGCGCGCTCATCGCCGCGCAAGCATTCCGGCTCTGCCACCGCGCGGCAAGCCCGGGACCGACGCCAGCGCGGCGGCCAGCAGCGCCACCCAGACGCCGAGGACCACCTGGGCGGGACGCTGGAAGCTGCCCTTGAGCCCGTCGAGCGTGGCGCTCACGAACCCGACCGTGATGAAGCCGTAGCAGAGCACCCAGGCGACGCCGCAGACGTACGTCGCGATCCCGAGGACGCGCAGCTCGGGGTCGCGCCGGAATCCCTCGCCGAGCAGCGCGAAGCCGGCGATCGCGGCGACGACGCTGATCCCGCTCTCGGTCGGCGTGCAGCGCGTCGAGGAGGTCGTGCGCCGAGCGGCACGGCGCGCCGAGCGACTCGGCGCAGCTGAACGGCACGACGCCGTCGACGACCGTGCAGACCGCCGACACCGCCAGCGCGATCATCCCCCACCGGAGCACGCGCGAACGTGGCGCGACGCGACTCCACAGCAGCGCGGTGAGCGCGCACAGCGCGAGGCCGGAGACCGCGTCGAGCGCGCTGAACAGCCAGCCGGTCGACTCCGAGCGCGCGCCGAGGTCGCTGATCCACGACCGCGTCGGATCGCTGTGCTCGGCCAGCATGCCCTCGACGACCCAGTAGTTGAGGAGGATCGCGGTGACCGCGCCGAGGACGATGATCGCCATGGCGCGCGAAGCTAGCGCAGGCGCTGCCAGACTGGCGCGCCGTGTCGCCGCTCGAGTTCGCGCTGCTGGTGATGGCCGGCGTCGGCGGCGGTCTGGCCGGCAGCATCGCCGGGCTCGCGTCGCTGGTCAGCTACCCGGCGCTGCTCGCGACCGGCCTGAATCCCGTCCACGCGAACGTCACGAACACCGTCGCGCTCGTGTTCAGCTCCCTCGGATCGACGCTCGGCTCGCGGCCCGAGCTGCACGGGCAGGCGTCACGCGTGCGCGAGCTCGCGATCACCGCGGTGCTCGGCGGCGCGGCCGGCGCGGGCCTGCTGCTGCTCACCTCGCCGGACACCTTCGAGCGGATCGCGCCGTGGCTGATCGCGGCGGCCTCGCTCGTGATCCTGCTGCAACAGCGGATCGAGCCCGAGCCGGGCCACGGCCGCCGCGCCGGTCCGCGGCTGCTCGTGTCGATCTTCCTCGTCGGCGTCTACGGCGGCTACTTCGGCGCGGCGGCCGGCGTCGTGCTGCTCGCCGTGCTGCTGGCGGCGACGAGCGACACGCTGCCGCGCGCGAACGCGCTCAAGAACGTCGTGCTCGGGATCGCCAACGCGACGGCCGCGGTCGCGTTCGCGCTGCTCGCCGACGTCGACTGGGTCGCGGCGATCCCGCTCGCGCTCGGGCTGCTCGCGGGCGCGCGGCTGGGTCCGGTGATCGTCCGGCGCTCCGACGCGCGGCTCCTGCGCACGATCATCGGCCTGCTCGGGCTCGGGCTCGCCGTGAAGCTCGGGATCGACGCCTACGGCTGAGCGGCTACCCGGGGACGAGCACGCCCTCGGCGAGCTGCCAGACCTCGTCGAAGGCGGCGAGCCGGCCGCGCTCGTGGGTGATGACGAGCACGCCCCGCCGCTGCTCCCGCGCGAGGCCCGCGAGCCGGGTGAGCAGCTCCTCCGCGCCCGCCGGGTCGAGGTGCGTCGTCGGCTCGTCGAAGACGAGGAAGCGGGCGTCGCAGAGCAGCAGCCGCGCCGCGGCGATCCGCTGGCGCTGACCGCCCGACACCTGTGCGCCGGCCTCGCCCACCTCGGTGTCGAGCCCGTCGGGCAGCGAGCGCAGCCACGGCTCGAGGCCGACCGCCGCGAGGGCGGCCGCGATCTCGCCCGCGCTCGGCGCCGGGGCGCGCGAGCGCGACGTTCGCCCCGATCGAGGTCGCGAACAGGTAGGCCTCCTGCGCGCCGAGCCGCACGGCGTCGCGGACCCGGACGGGATCGAGCTCGCGCAGGTCGGCGCCGCCGATCGCGACGCTCCCCGCGGTCGGATCGCGGAAGCGGACGAGCAGCTCCGCGAGCGTCGTCTTGCCGGCGCCGCTCGGGCCGGCGATCGCGACCGCCCGGCCGGGCGCCAGCCGCAGGTCGACGCCGTCCAGCACGAGCGGCTCCCCGTCGCCGTAGCGGAAGCGGACGCCGCGCAGCTCGAGGTCGCCGGCGGGCGGATCGCCCGTCCCGGCGACGACCGGCGGCGGGCGCTCGGTGACGTCCTCGAGCCGGGCGGCGGCGTCGGCGACGGCGTCCAGGCTCGCGGCGGCGGCGGACAGCGGGGTGACCGCCTCGAGCGAGGCGAAGGCCAGCAGCACGAGCGCCGCGAGCAGCACGCCGGCCAGCGCGCCGTCGTGGACCGCGGGGACGGCGACGGCGGCCGTCGCGGCGGCCGCCCCGGCCGCGAGCGCGGCGGCCGCCCCGACGGCGAGGCCGCTCGCCAGCGCGTCGCCGCGCAGCACGCGCCCGAGCCGCGCGCTCTCCGCGTCCGCGCGCCGCTGCCAGTCCTCCTCCCGGCCCGCCAGCGCGATCTCGGGCGCGCCGCCCACGATCTCGACCATCGTGGTGCTGAGCGCCGCGCGCGCCGCCGCCTGGCGGCGCCCGGCACGGCGCGCCACGGCGCGCGTGACCGGCGGCGCGACGGCGCCCGCGAGCAGCAGCACGATCGCGATCACGAGCGCGGCGGCGGGGAGCATGAACGCCGCCGCCACGACCGCGGCGGTGCCGGCGAGCAGCGCGACGACCGGCGGCCCGATCCCGCGCAGGTAGAGGTCCTGGAGCCGGTCGGCGTCGGCGACGAAGCGCGAGAGGAGATCGGCGCTGCCGCGGCCCGGCAGGCCGCCCGGGACGAGCGGCACGAGCCGGCGGAAGAACCGCACGCGCAGGTCGGTCAGCGTGCGGAACGCGAGGTCGTGCGAGAAGATCCGCTCGAGGTAGCGCAGGATCGCGCGCGCGATCGCGAAGAACCGCACGCCGACGATCGCGGTCGTCAGCAGCAGGATCTCCGGCCGCTGCGCCGCGCGGCTCACCAGGTAGCCCGAGACGGCCAGCAGCGCACCCGCGCACAGCACCGCGCCGGTGGCGAGCAGCGCCGACAGCGCAGCGAGCCGCCAGCGCGGGCGCGTCGCCGCCGCGGCGCGGCGCAGGGCGTCGCGGCGCGCGCTCACGCGGGCACCCCCGTCCCGCCGGACGCGTCGAGCACGCGGCCGTCGCGCAGCTCGACGATCCGCCCCGCCGCGCGTGCGAGCTCGGGGCGGTGGACGATCAGCAGCGCCGTCCGGCCGGCGACGAGCCGGCGGACCGCGTCGGCGACCGCACGCTCGGACTCCGCGTCGAGGTGGGCGGTCGGCTCGTCGAGCACGACCAGCGAGCTGTCGCCGAGGAACGCGCGCGCGAGCGCGATCCGCTGCGCCTGGCCGGCGGAGAGCGCGCGGCCGCCCTCGCCGATCAGCGTGTCGGCGCCGTCGGGCAGCGCCTCGACGAACCCGAGCGCGTTCGCGGCCGCGAGCGCCTCGGCGACGCGCTCCTCCGTGGCCCCGGGCGCCGCGAGCCGGACGTTGTCGGCCACCGACGCCGCGAACAGCGTCGGCCGCTGCGGCAGCCACGCCACCCGCCGGCGCCACTCGCGCGGGTCGACCTCGCGCAGGTCGGTGACGCCGCACAGGACGCCCCCGGCGTCGGGGTCGGCCAGGCGCAGCAGCAGCGAGGCGATCGTCGACTTCCCCTCGCCCGACGGCCCGACGAGCGCGACGGTCTCCCCCGGCTCGAGCCGCAGGCTCACGTCGCGCAGCACGCCGCCCGGCCGGCCCGGATAGGTGAACGCCACCTCGCGCAGCAGCACCGGCTCGAGCGCGGGCTCCGGGCACGGACGCGGGTGCGACGGGACCGACACCGCCGCGGGCAGGTCGACGATCTGGTGGATCCGCTCGGCCGCCGCCATCCCGTCCGCCGAGGCGTGGAACTGCGCGCCCGCGTTGCGCAGCGGCAGGTACAGCTCCGGCGCCAGCAGCAGCACGGTCAGCCCGGCCTCGAGCCCGAGGTCGCCGTTCGCGAGCTGGACGCCGATCGTGGCCGCGACGAGCGCGGTCCCGAGCATCGCCAGCAGCTCCAGCATCAGCGCGGAGAGGAAGCCGATCCGCAGCGTCGCCAGCGTCGCGCGCCGGTACTCGTCGCCGGCCTCGGCGATCGTCGCGACCTGCGCGTCGGCACGGTTGTGGGCGCGGAGCGTGGCCAGGCCGCGGACGACGTCGAGGAAGTGCGCCGAGAGCTGCGAGAGCGTGCGCCAGCGCGCCCGGGTGCTGCGCTCCGCCCCCTTGCCGATCAGGATCATGAACAGCGGGATCAGCGGGAACGTCACCGCGAGGATCGCGGCGGCCTCCCAGTCGCGCGGGAAGCACCAGATCAGGATCGCCGGCGGCGCGAGCGCGGCGAGGGCGACCTGCGGCAGGTAGCGCGCGAAGTACGCCTCCAGCGCGTCGACGCCCTGCACGGCCGCCGCGGCGAGCTCGCCGCGGCGCTCCCCGCCCAGCGCGCCCGGGCGCACGAACAGCAGGTGCTGGACCAGCTGGCCGCGCAGCTCGGCCATCACGCGCGCGGCACCGAGCCGCCCCGCGATCTCGAACCCGGCGGACACGAGCCCGCGCGCCACCGCGAGCGCGCCGAGCCAGAGCAGGTCGGGCGTCACGTCGGCGAGCGACGCGCCGTCGATGAACGCGTCCGTGATGACCCGCGCGAGCAGCGTCGCCTGGGCGACGATCAGCGCGACGTCGGCGGCCCCGATCGCCACCGTCACGATCAGGTGGGCCCGGGCCGCGCGCGAGGAGCGGGTCAGCCGCCGCCGGGTCGCCGCGATCGCGGCCCGGTCCGGCGCGGGGGTCATGGCGCGCATCCTAGGGCGGCGATGACAGCAGGGTGACCACTGCAGGCGATTCACCCGCCGCGGGTGAGGCGCGTTCACCTACCCGGCGCGTAGGCATCGCTTCCATGCGGCGGACCTTGGCGGGATCGATGCTGGTGGGCGTGCTCGCGGCGCTCGCGCTGTTCGCCGCGCCCGCGTCCGCGCAGGACCAGACCCGGCTCGTGACGATCGCCGCTCGGTCGTGCCCGACGTACGAGGACATCACCGCGAACCGGGCGCGCAACAACATCATGGAGAGCCTCAAGGACCTGGGGCCGGACACGCCGTACGGGCAGGACGGGCTGCCGCTGCTCGTCGACCCCGCGGTCGAGGCGCAGGTCCAGCCGAACTGCACGGCGATCGACAACTGGGAGTTCACGCTCGGCAAGGGCATCGCGACCCGCAACGCGGTGCCGCCGGAGCCGTGGGGCCGGCTGAGCTACGTGACCGACCCGTTCAGCACCGACGATCTTCACGCAGACGCTCGGTCCCGCTGCTCAACGGCACGCGGCCAGCCGACCGGCGCGACCATCTACGGCGCGACGACGATCGACGCTGACCGACGAGCAGCGCGAGCTCGCGGCCCAGGGCAGCAAGCTGTGGATCCAGGGCGGGACCAAGGCGGACCCGATCACCGACGCCGAGACCTACGGGTTCGGCGCGCTGCGCTGCGCGACCGACAACCTCAACGGCGACAACGTCGAGTGGATCTCCTATCCGCCGAACACCACGCACGTGTTCTGCTTCGCGTACTACGTGAACCCGCCGCCGACGAGCGGCACGATCACGGTCCGCAAGGAGGTCTCCCTGCCGCCGGACACGCCCGCGCAGAAGCTGCGCTTCACCGGCAACATCTCCTACGCGAACAACGAGTTCTTCCTCACCGCCTCGAACGGCAACCCGGCGAGCCAGAAGTTCGTCCGCGCCGGCGGACGCGACGTGGGACTTCACCGAGGAGGTCCCGGCACTCGCGAACGCTGACCGACATCGACTGCACGTCGAAGCTCGGCAGCGTGATCGACGCGCAGCACCGCGACCGGGCGCACGTCGGTGGCGCTGAAGCCGGGCGACGACGTGGTCTGCACGTACAAGAACACGTTCCGGCGACCGCCGTCCGGCCTGACGCTGCGCAAGGTCAGCACCGGCGGCACCGGCGACTTCGACTTCGACATCGACGGCGAGGGCAACACGATCCCGAACGCGTTCGCCCGGACGGTCGAGCCCGGGCTCGCCACGCTGGTCGAGCCGGCGGACGAGATCGCCGACCTCCCGACCGGCACCTACACGGTGACGGAGACGACGCCGCCCGACATCGGCGGCACGTGGGCGCTCGACCACGTGGAATGCCTGCCCGACGTCGCCAAGCAGGACCGGGAGGGCGACAAGGTCTCGATCATCGTCGTCCGGGGCCCCGGCACCGTCTGCACCTTCTACAACCGCTTCACGCCGGCCGGCCGGATCACGCTGCGCAAGATCACGCTCGGCGGCACCGCGACGACGCGCTTCCAGGTCCGGCCGCTGTTCGGCGAGTCGCGGCCCGAGCGCGAGCAGATCGCGACCACGACCGAAGAGGGCGTTCCCGTCGAGGCGACGGGCGACAGCCTGGACGAGCTTCCGATCGGCACGTACTCGATCCTGGAGACGATCGGCGGCCCGAACCGCTGGGAGACCGCCTCCGTCGTCTGCGACGGCATTCCCGTCCCGTCCGTCAAGGGGCAGTTCGAGCTCGAGCTCACGAACGCGAATCCGGAACGCGACTGCACGGTGACCAACCGGCGCACGGACATCATCCCGCCCGAGCCGCCGGTGCCGCCCCAGCCGCACCACGCCGACGCAGCCGCCGGCGCCGGTCGGCCCTGAGGGCGGCGTGGCCGGCGAGGGCGCCCAGTCCCCGGTCGCCGAGCTGCGCGTGAGAAAGCGCGTCGCGCCGCGCCGCGTCCGCATCGGCGGGACCGTGCGCTACCTGATCACCGTGACGAACCGCGGGCCGGATCCGGCCGAGCAGGTCACGCTGTCCGAGCCCGGCACCTCGCCGCGGAGCGGTGCGCTGCCGTTGCGCCCGTCGACCGGGACCTGTCGCAACCGCCCGCCGCGGTTCTGCCGCTTCGGGACGCTGCAGCCGGGTGAGCGGGTGACGCTGCGCGTCCGCGTGAAGACGGCGCGGACCGGCCGCTTCGTCAACCGCGTCGCCGTCAACTCGGCGACGCAGCAGCGGACACGGCGCGGGAAGCGCGCGCGGGCGAGCATCATCGTGCGGCCGCTCGCGCCGCCGAGCTTCACGGGCTGATCGTCGGGTCCACCTTCAGCGCCGCCATCCGCTCGCGCCGCGGGCGGGTCGCCTCGCGCAGCGCGATCTTCACGACCGCGGCGAACGGCACCGCGAGGATCGCGCCCAGCACGCCGAGGATCGAGCCCGCGATGAGCACCGCGACGATGGTGGTGAACGGCGACAGCTCGACCGCGCGGCGATAGACGAGCGGGTACACGACGTAGTTCTCGAGCTGCTGGTAGATCAGCTGGATCACGGCCATGGCGATCGCCGCCTGGGTGCTGACCGTGAGCGCGACCAGCACGAGGATCACGGCGGCGAGCGTCGCGCCGACCTGCGGGATCAGGTCCAGGAACCCGGTCATGACGGCGAGCACGATCGGGAACGGCAGCCCGAAGATCCAGGCCGACACGCCCGCCACGGTCGCCGCGACGAGCGAGATCGCCAGATTGCCGATCAGCGACGAGGAGACCGCGCTGATCGACTCCTCGAGGATCGGGTGCCAGCGCTTCTGGACCGCGGGCGGCGCGAGGTCGAACAGCCACTCGGTGATCGTGTGGCGCTCGATCAGCATGAACAGCGCGAGGAACGTGAGCGTGACGAGCGAGAGGATGCTGCCGAAGATCCCGCCGGCGATCCCGAGCAGCGTGTTCGCCGCGTCGGGCAGTCCCTTGGCGAGGTCCTCCAGCGCCGATTTCACCTTGTCCTGCGAGCCGCTCGAGATGAACGTCTGGAACGTGTCGCTCGAGCTGAGCTGCTGCCAGTAGGTGGGGATCTCGTTGACGAACTCCGTCACCTGCTCCCACAGCGGCCCGACCGTGATCAGGATGATCAGCGCGACCGCGGCGAACAGCGCCGCGAAGACGGCCAGCGCGGCGGTCCCGCGCTTCCAGCCGCGCGTCACCAGCGCGCCGACCACCGGGTCGAGCCCGAGCGCCAGGACGATCGCGACGAAGATCGAGAGCAGCACGTCGAGCGCGATGAGCGCCAGCCCGACGAGCAAGCCGAAGATCGCGATCTTGACGAGCGTGCTCGCAGGGATGTACAGCTCGATCGGCCGGCGGGGCTCCACGCCGCGCGACAGTACGCGACGTCCCGGATGGTCAGGCGGAGGTCCCCGCGTCCCACTCGCGCGCGAGCACGGCGTAGACGCGCAGCGTCGTCCACTCGCCCTTGAACCAGTCGGCCTCGACGTGGCGGGCCTCCAGCCGCAGGCCCAGCCGCTCGAGCAGCCGCTGCACGGCGGCGTTGCGGTCGTCGGCCTGTGCGATCACGCGGTGCATCCCGTGGGCCGCGAACAGCTCCCCGATCAGCGCCCGCAGCGCCTCGGCCGCGATCCCGCGCCCCTGGCTCGCGGGCGCGAGCGTCACCCCGACCTCGGCCGTCCGCGGCTGATCGCGCAGCACGAGGCAGGCGCAGTCGCCGAGCAGCGCGTCGCGCTCGCGATCGGCGATCGCGACCTGGACCCACTCCCCCGGGCGTGCCGAGCGCGAGCCCGGCCTGCTCCGCCACGAACCGCTCGGCGTCGGCGAGCGGGTATCCGGCGTCCCACGACTGGTACCGCGCGACGCCGGGATCGGCCCGGTAGGCGGCGAAGGCGGGTGGTCCGCCGGCCCGAACGGCCGCAGGCACAGCCGCGGCGTCGCGATCACGGCACGACGACGGCGGCGCCGTGGAAGCGCCCCGCGCGAAGGTCCTCGAGCGCCTCGCCCGCGCGCGCGAGCGGGTACTCGGTGACCGTGGTGCGGACCGGCACCTGCGGCGCCAGCGCGAGGAACTCCTCGCCGTCGCGGCGCGTGAGGTTGGCGACCGAGCGGACCGCCCGCTCGCCCCACAGCAGCTCGTACGGGAACGACGGGATGTCGCTCATGTGGATCCCGGCGCAGACCACGGTCCCGCCCTTGGCGAGCGCGCGGAGCGCGAGCGGGACGAGCGCGCCGGCGGGCGCGAAGATGATCGCCGCGTCGAGCTCCTCGGGCGGCCGCTCGCCGGACTCGCCCGCCCACTCCGCGCCGATCTCGCGCGCGAAGTCCTGGCCGCCGGTGTCGCCCTCGCGCGTGAACGCGAACACCCGCCGCCCCTGGTGCAGCGCGACCTGCGCGACGATGTGCGCCGACGCGCCGAAGCCGTAGAGCCCGAGCCGCTCCGCGTCGCCGGTCATCCGCAGCGCGCGGTGCCCGATCAGCCCCGCGCACAGCAGCGGCGCCGCCTGGAGGTCGGGGAACCCCTCCGGGATCGGGAAGCAGAAGCGCGGGTCGGCGACGGTGTACTCGGCGAAGCCGCCGTTGCGGTCCGCGCCGGTGAACTGCGCGTTGTCGCAGAGGTTCTCGCGGCCGCTCGCGCAGTAGCGGCACGTCCCGTCCGTCCACCCCAGCCACGGGACGCCGACGCGCTCCCCGGTCTCCTCGACCGTCCCGATGATCTGGTGCCCGGGGACGATCGGATGGCGCGCGCGGACCTCGCCGTCGAGCACGTGGAGGTCGGTGCGGCAGACCCCGCACGCGTGGACGCGGATCAGGACCTCGCGCGTGCCCGGCTCCGGCATCGGCAGCTCCGCCGCCCGGAGCGGGCTGCCCGGCTCTTCGAGCACCATCGCGCGCATCGCGCGCGAACGCTAGCGCGCGAGCTCGACGATCCCGGCGCCGATCGCGACCGTCCGGAACCCGAGCCGGCGCAGCACCGCGCGCGCGGCGCGGTTGTCCGGCGAAGGTCGAGGCGATCAGCCGCTCGACGCCGTTCGCGTCCGCGCGCTCCACGAGCGCGCGGCCGAGCAGCGTGGCGATGCCCTGGCCCTGCCAGGCGTCGAGCACGAAGAAGGCGACGTCCGCGACGCCGGGCGCGTCGGGCTCCGGCGCGTAGCGGGCGACGCCGACGATCGAGCCGTCGTCCGGATCGACGGCCGCGAGCGCCTCGTGCGTGCGGTGGTCGATGTCGGTCAGGTACGTCAGCTCGGCGGAGCTGAGCTTCGGCTTCGGGCCGAGGAAGCGGTCGTGCCGCGCGCGGACGGACATGCGCGCGAAGGCGACGGCCAGCCGGTGGCGGTCGTCGGCGTCGATCGGCCGCAGCCGGAGCGGGATGCCATATGCGGTGATGAGCTCGGCGCCCATGTCCCGGAGGACGACCGGGCGGCGCTCGGCATTCCCTAGTCGTCGACGTCGTCGGGCGTCGTGCGGTGCTTCCAGTACCCGATGACGTCGCTCGCGACGACGTCGAGGCCGCGGACGTGCTCGCGCACCGCACGCATCGCGAGCGCCTCGCCGCCGCCCCAGACCTGGACCGCGCCGTCGGCGACCGGCACCGCCGCGAGCGCGTCGGCCAGCGCGGTCGTCGTCCCCGGCTCGCGGCCGGCGCGCGACGCCCAGCGCAGGTCGAGGTCCGCCTCGGCCGCCACCGGCTGGCGCTCGCCGTCGTCCTGGATCTCGGCGACCGCCACGACCGGATGCCCCGCGGGCAGCGACTCGGCGATCGCGAGCAGCGCCGGCAGGCCGGTCTCGTCGGCGGCGAGCAGCGTCCAGGCGGCGGCCGGGTCGCGGCGGAAGTGCAGCCGCGGGCCCGCGTAGCCGACCGTCTCCCCGGGCTGCGCGCGCGTCGCCCAGGAGGACGCGCGCCCGGCGTCGCCGTGGAGGAAGAAGTCGACGTCGACCTCCGCCGCCTGCGGCCGGTGCGCGCGGACGGTGAAGTTGCGCCAGTGCTGCTCCGGGCGCCCGCGCGGGAAGCGCCAGCCGCGCTCGGGCATCACGAGCTCCTCCCCGCGGTCGCACCAGCCGAGGGTGAGGATCTCGCCGGGCGCCTCGACGCCGAGCTCGGCGAACGCGGGCGCGGCGAGCGTGAAGCGCGCCATCCGCGGGGTGATCGTCGCGCGGCGCGCGACGGTGGCGACCCCGGTCAGCAGCGGGAACGGGCGCTCGAGGATCGGGGCAGGCATGTGTTAGGGCACCCTAACAAGGACGCCGCCGGTCCCGCGCCGGCCGCGACCGCCCGGCATCGCCATCGGCGCGGATCCGTGCTATTGTCGAGTTTGTTGGTTGACTTTATGCTGTACGCGACCGCCGATGACCGTCCTCCCATGTCCATCGCCCAGCTCGCCGACGACCCCGTCGCGCGGCTGCGCGACGTCCATCTGGGCATGCTCGACGCCGTCCTCGCCGGCGGCGGCATCGCGCCCGTCGCCCGGATCGCCGCGCAGGCGCTCGGCGGCGCCGTGGTCGTCGCGCTCCCCGCGCTCGGGCTGACGATCAGCGCGCCCGACGCGTCGGACCGGCGCGCGGACGCCGTCGCCCGGCACGTCGAGGATCCGGGCGGCCCGACGCCGCTCGAGCTCGCCGCGACCGCCCCGGTGCGCGACGGCGAGCGGCCGCTGGGCGCGGTCGTCCTGCTCGGGCCGCGCCGGCTCGCCGACGCCGCCGCCGAGCAGGTGCTCGCGCTCGCGGCGCTCGCGGTGCGGACCGCCGTGTCGCTCGAGGATCCCGGCGCCGCGCACGCCGGCGCGGGCGCCCTCTTCGCCGCGCTGCGCGACGATCCGGCCCCCGACCGCATCCTCGCCCGTGCCGCGGCGCTCGGGGCCGACGTGCGCTTCGGCGGCGTCGCGCTCGTCGCCGCGCCGGCACCCGGCGCCGTCCAGCGGACGGTCGCCGCGCTCCGCCAGGAGGCGCCGCGCGCGCTCGTGCACGTCGCCGGCGAGCGCGTGGAGGCGCTCGTCCCGGCCGGCTCTCCAGGGGACGCGGGTCCGACGGCGCACGCGCAGGCGGTCCGCGCCGCACGGGCGGCGGCCTGCCACGGCGCGGCCGGCCTCTCGGCGCCGGAGTCCGACGCCGGCGCGCTCCCGCGCGCCCTGCGCGAGGCGGAGATCGTGCTGGCGCTCGTCCAACGCGGCGAGACGGAGCTCGACGACGTGCAGGGCGGCGCGTGGCGGCTCCTGACCCGGCTCGCGGTGATGGCGCCCGCGGAGGTCGACCGGCTCGCCCGCGCGTCGGTCGGGCCGCTGCTCGAGCCGGGCACGCGCTCGGGCGCGGCGCTGCTCGCCACGCTCGCGACCTACCTGAAGACGGGCGCGAGCATGCGCGCGACGGCGCAGGCGGGCTTCGCGCACCGGCACACGATCGCCTACCGGCTCGAGCGGATCGCCGAGCTGACCGGCTACGACCCGCGGGACACCGCGGGCCGCGAGCAGCTGACGCTGGGCCTCAAGGCGCTCGCGGTCAGCGAGACTTTGCGCTGAGCGATCCTGAGCGCAACCTTCGCGCGCGCGAGCCGTTCCGTCTGCATGCCCCCCACCCGCGCGACGCACCTCCGCAGCCTCGCCGTCCTCGCGGTGCTCCTCACCGCCCTGCTCGTACAGACCTCCGCCGCCAGCGCCGCTCCACCGCCGAACGACGCGCGCAGCGCGCCGGCCGCGGTCGGCGCGCTCCCCGCCACGATCAGCGGCACGACCGTCGAGTCGACGGTCGACGCCGACGAGCCGCCGTCGTCCTGCGGGTCCCTGAGCCCGAAGGGCTCGGTCTGGTACGCGCTCTCCAACGCGAATCCGCGCGACCTGCTCGTGGCGCTCGACGCGGGCGGCGACATGGACGCGACCGTCGAGGTGTTCGAGCGGCAGCGCTCGCAGGTCAGCTCCGTCGGCTGCCAGACCACGAACCGGCGCGGCGAGGCGACCGTCGACTTCACCGCGGGCGAGGACTCGACCTACCTGATCCGCATCGCGCCGCTGCCCAACTCGGTCCAGGCGGGCTTCCGGCTGCGCGTCGTGGCGCCCGACCCGCCGGCGACGCCGCCCGGCCCGCTCCTCCCCGGCGGCGGTGCCAGCGGCCAGGTCGACCGCTTCGGCAACCCGGACGACGCCTGGTCGATCAAGGTCCGGAAGGGCCGTACGTACCGGATCAACCTCGTCACGCCTGAGGAGGGCTGCGCGCGCGGCGCGCTGTTCGCGCCCGGCTCCGGATTCGGCGACCAGATCAAGCCGCTGCGCTGCGACGCGCAGACGCTGTTCACACCCGACGTGAGCGGGCGCTACTCGATCCGCGTCCAGGCGCCGCGCGCGTCACGCGCGCGGCTCGCCTACAAGCTCCACGCCGGGCTCGCGAAGCGCGACGACACCGCACCCGGGATCGAGCTGCGCAACGACGACCGCGTCGGCGGGCGGCTCCGCGGCTCCGGGCTCGACTCGCTCGACCTCTACCGCTTCTCGATCACGCGAGCGCAGCGACCTGCGCGTGCGGCTCCAGACGTCGCACGACTTCGACGTCGCGCTGCTCTCCGACGGCGGCAACCGGCTCGACCGCGCGGCGGACGGACTCGAGCGGCGGATCGGCCCCGGGCGCTACTTCATCGCCGTCCGCGCGCGCAACGGCGACGGCGGCGACTACACCGCTCTCCCGGCTGGCGCGCACGATCACCAGCTCGCGCATGCTCGTCGACGGCGCGCGCGACACCACGCTGCCCGAGGGCGGCTCGGTGGCGCTCCAGCTCCGCGTCAGCGAGCAGGTCGACGGGCCCGCCACGTTCACCGTCGAGCGGTTCGACCCGCTCGCCGGCTGGCTGTTCGACTCGCGCTTCGGCCCGCGCGTCCGCGGCGGGCTCGCCCAGGTGCTGTTCCGGCCGCCGACCGTCGGGCGCTGGCGCGTCACCGGGTCGTTCGACGGGACGCGGATCGCGAGCGCCAGCGAAGGCGGCACCGCGCAGTTCCGGGTCACGGAGCCGCCGACGGACGACTAGTCCGCTGCGCGTCCGGCGCGCAGGACGCGGACGACGTCGAGCTCGTCCGACAGCACGACGACGTCGGCGCGCGCGCCCGGCGCGAGCCGCCCGAGATCCGGCGCGGCCGATGAGCGCGGCGGGCGTCGCCGAGGCGGCCGTGAGCGCCTCGGCGAGCGGCACGCCGAGCGCGTGGACGTGGCGGACGGCGGCGATCATCGTCAGCGCGCTGCCGGCGAGCGTGCCGTCGGCGGTGCGGACGACGCCGTCGCGCGCCTCGACCTCGCGCCCGCCCAGCGTGAACGTCCCGTCGCCCATGCCCGCGGCGGCGACCGCGTCGGTGACGAGCGCGACGCGCCCGCGCGCGGCGCGCCAGGCGACGACCAGCGTGTCGGCGGCGACGTGGTGGCCGTCGGCGATGAGCTGGACCGTGACGTCCGGACGCGCGAGCGCCGCGAGCGCGATCCCCGGGTCGCGCGCGAGCGGGCGGCGCATCGCGTTGAAGAGGTGGGTGACGCTGCGGATGCCGCGGTCGAAGCCGGCGTGGGCCTCCGCCGCGGTCGCGTCGGAGTGGCCCGCGGCGACGGTGATCCCCCGCGCGATCAGCGCGTCGACGAGGTCGAGCGCGCCCGGCAGCTCGGGCGCGAGCGTCACGTGCGTCACGCGGCCGCCCGCGAGCAGGCGGTCCAGCAGCGCCGGGTCGGGGTCGCGCCGCCACTCGGGCGGATGGGCGCCGAGCCGGCCCGGCGCGAGGAACGGGCCCTCCAGGTGCGCGCCGAGGATCTCCGGCCCGTCCGGCAGCGCGTGCAGCGCGGCCAGGATGTCCGGCTCGGGCGCGGTGACGAACGTCGGCAGGTACGCGGTGACGCCGGTCGCGAGCAGCGCCGCGCCCGCGCGCGCGTGACCCTCGCGGTCGGCGTGCATGAGGTCGACGCCGGCGAAGCCGTTGACCTGGAGATCGACGAAGCCGGGTGCGGCGATCCCCCGGCCGGCCCCGCCGAGGCCGACGCGGGCGATGCGGTCGCCGTCGACCTCGACGTCGCCCGGGACGAGCGCGCCGTCGACCAGCGCCGCCGCGACGCCGAGCCTCACCGCCGCGCGAGGTCGGTGTCCGCCGGCACGCTGCACGGGTCGTGCGCCAGGCCGAGCCGGCAGAGCCACTCCACGCCCGCGTGCGCGCCGGGCGCGGCGACGAGCCCCAGCAGCAGCACGAGCACGGCGCGGCGCATGGCCGACACCGTACCCGTGCCGCGCGGGACTACCCGGCGGCCGCCAGCGCCGCGGCCGCGCCCTGGCAGTCGTACAGCCCGTCGACGCTCGACACGGCGGTGCACGACTCCTGGACGGCGGTCATCACGCTCTGGCTGCCGGTGCGGCCGTCGTTCGGCATGCCGCCGTCCTCGCCGTCGGTGAGGACCCAGCGGATCGTCCCGTCGGCCACCCTCGCGCTCAGCCAGCTCGCGCTGACCTCGCTCTCGCGGCCGGAGAACCCGCCGAGCGCGGCGATGTCGGCGCCGGTCTGGAGCGCGGCGCCGGCCGCGCCGTTCTGGGCGGAGACGGCGATCGTGCCGCCGCCGTTCGCCTCGGCGTACGCGAGCGCCTCCTGGATGTTGGCGTTGCCGCCGAACATCCCCCCGCCGCCCGGGCCGCCGGCGGTGGTGCCGGTGGCGCCGCCGCCGGGCATCGCGCGGCGCCGCCGAAGCCGCCGCCGCCCGGGCCGCCCATCGTCGACGCGCTCTCGGGCCCGCCGGCGGGGAACGTCCCGCTCGTGGCGTGCCCGAGCGTGCCGAACGACCAGGCCGCCGGGCGCGAGCAGCAGCGCGACCAGCGCGGTGGCGAGGGCGATCCGGCGGCCGCGGCTCGACGTCACGATCGCGAGCGACGCCGCGGCGAGCACGACGGTCACCGCCATCACGAGCGCGACCGCGCGGAGGTCGCCCGGGTACTGGTTGAGCACCGCGAGCTCGGTCACCATGCCGGCCACGACCGCGAGCGGCGCGGCGATCTGCGCCACGCGCCCGCCGCCGGCCAGCGCGGCGACGCCGCCGCCGACCAGCGCCGCCGTGAACGGCGCGAGCAGCGAGACGTAGTAGGGGTGGAAGATCCCCTGCGCATAGCTGAACGCCACCGCGGTCACCGCGAACGCCCCGCCGACGGCGATCAGCCAGCCGGTGCGGGCGTCCGTCCGGCGCAGCCGCGTCAGCGCGATCAGCGCGCCGCCGGCGACGACCGCGAAGCCGAGGAGCCAGCCGGCCTGGCCGCCGAGGCTCGAGTCGAGCAGCCGGAAGACGCCGGTGTCGCCGCCGAAGACGCCGCCACCGCCGCCACCGCCCGGTCCGCCCGCGGCGCCGCCGCCGGGCCCGCCGGCCTGGCCGTCGAGGCGGCCCAGCCCGTTGTAGCCGAAGATCAGCGACCAGATGCTGTTGTCGCTCGTGCCGGAGATCCACGGGCGGTCGCTCGCGGGCGTGAGCGCCATCAGGGCCGGCCACGCGCCGCCGACGACGACCATCGCGGCGCCGCCCGCGAGCAGCTGGCGGACGGCGGTCCAGCGCCCGCGCGGGGCGACCCACAGGTACGCGGCCACGATCCCCGGCACGACGAGCAGCGCCGCGGCCATCTTCGCCTCGAAGCCGAGCCCGACCGCGACGCCGGCGAGGACGACCCAGCGGGTCCCGCCCTCCTCGAGCGCGCGGACGATGCACCACAGCGCGGCGACGCAGCACAGGATCAGCAGCGCGTCCGGGTTGTTGTGGCGCGAGATCGCGACGGTGATCGGCGTGAGCGCGAGCACGAGGCCGCCCGCGAACCCGGCCGCGCGGCCGAACCGGCGCCGGACCAGGTCGTACACGAGCCAGACGGTCGCGACGCCCATCAGCGCCTGCGGGACGAGCAGCGACCACGAGTTGAAGCCGAACGCGCGCGCGGAGAGGGCCTGGACCCAGAGGGCGAGCGGCGGCTTGTCGACGGTCATGACGCCGGCGGCGTCGAACGAGCCGTAGAGGAACGCATGCCAATCACCGCTCATCGCACGCACGGCGGCGGCGTAGTAGTCGTTGGCGTAGCCGTTCTGGTCGAGCGCCCAGAGGTTGAGCACGGCGGCGAGCAGCAGCAGCGCCGCCAGCTCGGGGCGCACGCGGGAGAGCGAGAGTGAGAGCCGGCGCGGCGCTGGGCGCGCGTCACCGTGGATGGGGATCGACGTCATGCCGGGCACTCTCGGGGCGCGCGCTGGGAGGAGCCGCAACGACGCCTGGGAGTTGCCTGAGAGGCGCGGGCGCTCAGGCAACTCTCAGGCTGCGCCCAGCGACCTCCCGGCGTGCCCGCGCAGCATGCGGGACATGACCGATCCCAGGAGGACATCGATGAACCCGCGATTCCGCAAGATCGCCGTGTTCGCCGGGGCGGCCGTGCTCGCCGGCGGGGTCGGCGTCGCCGTCGCCTCGCAGGGCGGCGAGGACACCGGCTCGCGCGCGGCCATGACGCAGGGCATGCCCGGCCAGCCGGGCGGCGGCCAGGCCCAGGGCACCGTGCCCGGCCAGGGCCAGGGCCAGACCAGGGCGGCCAGAGCCAGGGCGCCGTGCCCGGCGGCCCGCCCGGCGCCGGAGGTCCCGGGCGCGATCGACCTCGAGACGCTCGCGGACACGCTCGGCGTGAGCACGGACGACCTCCAGGCGGCGCTCCAGAACCTGCTGCCCGAGCCGCCCGCCCAGCCGGGCGAGAACCCGCTCGTGGCGGCGCTCGCCGGCGCGCTGGGCCTGTCCGAGGACAAGGTCGCCGCCGCGCTCGAGGCCGTGCGCCCCGACGACGACTTCGACGGCGGCGCGCCGCCCGCCGGCGCCACGCCGCCGAGCGGCGGGAGCACGACGCCGCCGGGCGGCACCGACGACGGCACGACGACCGGGACGGCGCTGTCATGAGCCCGCAGGAGCACGCCCGCGCGCGGCTCGCCGAGCGGGCGCGCGCGGTCGCACGGATCCGGCGCGGCGTCATCGTCGCGGTGCTCGCCGCCTTCGTGCTGGCCTGGGGCGTCATCGCCGCGACCGGGTCGATGGGCGCCGCCGACCGCCGCGACGCAGCCTGCCACTCGACCGGCTCGACCGCGACGACGACCGGCTCCACCGGCGACACCGGCTCGTCGTCCTCCGACGACGACGGCGCCGCCGCGAGCGGCGGCGTCACGACCGCCCAGTCCTGACATGGACGGCGAGCACGTCTTCTGGATCACGAGCCGTGCGGCGGGCATCGTGCTGCTGCTCGCGTCGAGCGCGGCCGTGGCCGCCGGGCTGCTGATCGGGAGCCGCCTCGGGCGCGGCCGGACCGCGCAGCTCCGGGTCGCGCACGAGGCGCTGTCGCTCGCCGCGATGGCGGCGCTGGTGATCCACGCCGGCGCGCTCCTCTTCGACGGGTTCATCGGCTTCGGGCTCGACCGACATCGCGATCCCGTTCGCGGCCGACCACCAGCGGCTGTGGACCGCCGGCCGGCATCGTCGCCGGCTGGTCCACGCTCGTGCTCGGTCTCTCCTATTACGCGCGCGGGCGGATCGGCCCGGCGCGCTGGCGCCGGCTGCACCGCTGGATCGCCGTGGCCTGGATCCTCGGCGTCGTCCACGGGCTGATGGAGGGCACCGACGCCGGCACGACGTGGTTCGTGCTGACGGTCGCGGCGGCCGTGCTGCCGCCGTTCGCGATGCTCGCGGCGCGCCATGCCGCGGCGCCGCGCCGGACGGGCGACGGCATGAGGTTCGCCTGCTTCGGCGGCACCTGCGAGGTGCGCGCCGCCGACCCGGCGGCGGAGGCCCGCGCGCGCGACCGCCTGCTCGACCTGCACGCGCGCTTCACCCGCTTCGACCCGGCGAGCGAGCTCGAGCGGCTCAACGCCGACCCGCGCCCCGCGGTCCGCGCGAGCGCGGAGCTGCGCGCCCTCGCGCGCGCGGTCCGCCACGCCGGCGAGCGGACGGGCGGCCTCGTCGACGGCACGCTGGCCGCCGAGATCGCGGCCGCCGGCTACGCGGGCGCGACGCCGCCGCGCGCGCTCCCGCCCGCGCTCGCGCTCCGGCTCGCGCCGCGCCGCCGTCCGGCCGGGCCCTCGCCCGAGCAGCGCTGGCGCACGATCAGCGCCGGCCTGCACGCCGTCCACCGCCCGCCCGGCGTCCGCATCGACAGCGGCGGCCTCGCCAAGGGCCTGTTCGCCGACCTCGTCGCCGAGGAGCTCGGCACCGGCGAGCTCGTCGTCGCCGCCGCCGGCGACCTGCGCATCCGCAGCCGGCGGCCGCGCGCCGGTCCACGTCGCCGACCCGTTCGGCCGCCGCACGCTGCACACGTTCCAGCTCACCGACGCGGGCGTCGCGACGAGCGGGATCACCCGCCGCGCCTGGCTCGGCGCCGACGGCCGCGCCGCCCACCACCTGCTCGACCCTGCGACCGGCCGCCCGGCGTTCACCGGCGTCGCCCAGGTCACCGCGCTCGCGCCGACCGCGCTCGAGGCCGAGATCCTGGCGAAGGCCGCGCTGCTCAGCGGGCCGGAGGCGGCGCCGTCCTGGCTGCCGCACGGCGGCGTCGTCGTCCGCGACGACGGCCGCCACGCGGTCTACGTCGGGACGGGCTCCGCCTCCTCGCCCTTGGCGGCCTGATCCGCGGCCGCGCGTCGCGCTCGCGGAACCACTCCTCGCCCTCGATCGAGAAGTTCGGGATGACCTTGTCCATCCAGCGCGGGAACCACCAGTTCGCCTTGCCGACAGCACCATCACCGCGGGCACGAGCAGGCAGCGCACGATCGTCGCGTCGACCGCGACCGCCACGCCCATCCCGACCCCGAACTGCTTGACCGTCGGATCGCCGTTGAGGATGAACGCGAAGAACACGCTGACCATGATCAGCGCCGCCGACGTGATCACGCGGCCGGTCGTGGCGATGCCGCGGATCACCGACTCCTTGTTGTCGCCCGTCTCGAGCCAGTGCTCCCTGATGTGCGTCATCAGGAACACCTCGTAGTCCATCGAGAGCCCGAACAGGATCGCGAACATCATCAGCGGCACGAACGACACGATCGGCACCTCGCCGGTCGAGCCCGACCAGGCTCGCGCCCCAGCCCTTCTCGAACACCGCGGTCACCACGCCGAACGCGGCGCCGATCGACACCAGGTTCATCAACCCCGCGGTCAGCGGGATCACGATCGAGCGGAACGCGAGCAGCAGCAGCACGAAGCTGAGCGCCACCACGACGCCGATCGTGATGATCAGCTTGTCGCTGATCGCCGCGGCCAGGTCGACGTAGCCGGCGGTCGTCCCGCCGACGTCGACCGACATGTTCTTGCCCTTGGTCGCCTTCGGGATCGTGTCGTCGCGCAGCTTCGTGACGAGGTTCGCGGTCGCGCTCGTCGGACGGCGCCGTCGTCGGCGTGAGGTTGAGCACCGCCGCCGTCCCGCCCTTGTTCACGAGTGGCTCGGTGACCGACTTGACGCCGCTCGTCTTCTTCAGGTCGTCGCGCAGGTCCTGGAGCCGCGGGTCGGTGCCGAGGTTCTCGGCCTTCTTGCGCTGGTCCGACGCCTTGGAGGAGATCTGGTCGAGCTGCTTGTTCAACTGCGGCTGGACCTGCGCCTGCGCCTGGTCGGGCGGCATGCCCTGCGCCTCGAGCTGCTCCTCCTGCTGCTGGGCCTGCTTGTTGGCCTTGTCCTTGTTGTCCTGCTCGCCCGAGTTGATCTTGTCGATCTGCTTCTGGTCCGCCTTCGCCGGCTGCTTCGACAGGTCGACGCTGATCAGCAGCGGCCCGTTCGTGCCCGCCCCGAAGCCGGACGGTCAGGCTGTCGTAGGCCTTGCGCGCGTCGGTGCTCTTCGGCATCGCGCCGTTGTCCTGCTGGCCGAGGTAGAGATCCAGCGCCGGCAGCGCGAGCACGACGAGGATGACCAGCGCGACGACGGCCGCCGGGATCGGGTGGTTCGCGACGTTCTCGCCCCAGCGCGCCCAGCCGTGCGGGTGGTCGTCGGGCTTGCGGTGCGGCAGCGGGATCGGCAGCTTGTCGATCCCGTCTCCGACGATCCCCAGGATCGCCGGCAGCAGCGTGATCGCCGCGCAGACGGCGACGAAGACGATCAGCGCCGACGTGTAGCCGAGCGTCGTGACGAGCGGGATGTTCACCACCGCGAGCGACAGCAGCGCGACCATCACCGTGCAGCCGGCGAAGACCACCGCGCCGCCGGAGGAGGCGCACGACCGCGCGATCGACTCGCGCGTCTCCAAGCCGTCTCTTCGCTGCTCGAGATGGCGCGTGACGATGAACAGCGCGTAGTCGATCCCGACCCCGAGCCCGATCATCGTCGCGAGCGTCGGCGCGACGGTCGGCACCTCCGCGACGTGGCTGAGCAGCGTGATGATCGACAGGCCGCAGATCAGCCCGAAGATCGCGGTGATGATCGGCAGCCCCATCGCCACGACCGTCCCGAACGCGAACAGCAGGACGATCACCGCCATGCCGAGCCCGATCGCCTCGCTGATCTCGGTCGCGGGCTTGGAGATCTTCTGGCCCAGGTAGCCGCCGAAGCCGACGGTCAGCCCGGCCTTCTCGGCCGGCTCGGCCAGGTCGGCGATCCGCTCCGCGTCGTCGAGCGAGAGCTGGCTCGGACCCGGCTTGAGGTTGAGCGCGATGTAGCCGATGTCGCTCTTCTTCGCGAGCAGCGACTTGCCGCTGCTCGACAGCGGGCTCGTGGCGTCGCGGACGTCCGGATCGTTCTTGAACGCCTTGACCGTGTCGTCGATCGGCGTCTTGAACTTCGAGGCGGTGATCTTCTCGCCGGCGGGCGCGCGCAGCGTGACCGGGTTCGTGCCGTTCGCCTGGGACGGGAACCGCTCGGAGAGCAGGTCGGTCGCGGCCTGGCTGCCGGTGCCCGGCAGCGTGAGGTTGTCGTTGACGTCGGTGCCGAGCGTGCGGGCCCAGCCGGCCAGCGCCACGAGGATCACGAGCCAGACGCCGAGCACGATCCAGCGCCGCCTCACACAGAACCGGCCCAACCCGTACAGCAGACCCGTCATCCCGCCAGCTTCCCTTTCCGCGCCCTCACGCCTCCTGCGCCGGCCGCTCGGTCTTCCGACCCTATCCGGAGCGACGAACACGCGGGGGAAACTTCTCTCAGGCCCCTCTCAGGCGAGCTCCCACCGGGCTCCCACCGCCGGGGCGCAGGATGCGTTCCATGTCCGCACCCGCCCTCGTCCGCCGGCCCCGCGCGCTCGCGCCGGCCGCGCCCCAGATCGACGTCGTGATCCCGGTCCTGGACGAGGAGGCGACGCTCGAGCGCAGCGTCCGCCGTCTGCACCGCTACCTGTCGTCCGAGTTCCCGTTCACGTGGCGGATCGTGATCGCCGACAACGCGTCCACCGACGCGACGCCGGCGATCGCGGCGCGGCTGCACGACGAGCTCCCGGGCGTCGACCACCTGCGGCTCGACCGCAAGGGCCGCGGCCGCGCGCTGCGCGCCGCCTGGTCGGCGAGCCGGGCCCGCGTGGTCTGTTACATGGACGCCGACCTCTCGACCGACCTGCGCGGGCTGCTGCCGCTCGTCGCCCCGCTGCTGTCGGGACACTCCGACGTCGCGATCGGGACGCGCCTCGCGCACGGCGCCCGCGTCGTCCGCGGCCCGAGGCGCGAGCTGATCTCGCGCGGCTACAACCGGATCCTCCACGCCGCGCTGCGGACCCGCTTCTCCGACGCGCAGTGCGGCTTCAAGGCGGTCCGCCGCGAGATCCTCGACCCGCTGCTCGCCGACGTGCGCGACGAGGGCTGGTTCTTCGACACGGAGCTGCTCGTGCTCGCCCAGCGGCGCGGGCTGCGGATCCACGAGGTGCCGGTCGACTGGGTCGACGACCCGGACTCGAGCGTCGCCGTCGTCCGCACCGCGATCGACGACCTCAAGGGCGTCGCGCGGCTCGCGCTCGGGTCGCGGATCGCGCGCTTCATGTGCGTCGGCGTCGCCTCCACGCTCGCGTACGCCCTGATCTTCCTCGCGCTCCGCGGCCCGCTCGGCGCAGGCGCGGCGAACGCGCTGGCGCTCGCGGTCACCGCCGTCGGCAACACCGCCGCGAACCGCCGCTTCACGTTCCGCCTGCGCGGCCGCGCGGGCCTGATCCGCCAGCACGCGCTCGGCGCGGTCGTGTACGTGCTGACGCTCGGGCTCACCACGGGCGCGCTCGCCGTGCTGCACGGGCTCGACGCGCGGCCCACCCGCGCCGTCGAGCTCGCCGTGCTCGTCGTCGCGTCGACCGCGGCCACGATCACGCGCTACGTCGCGCTGCGCAGCTGGGTCTTCGCCCGGCGCCGGCGTGCGGAGCTCGCCGCCGCGGCCTGACCGTCTCCCCAGGAGGCTCCCAGGAAGCTCCCAGCTTTCCGGCGACAATGGATGGCGATGGCCGACGCGCACCGCATCCTCGTCGTCGACGACGAGCCCAACATCCTCGACGTCCTGACCATGGCCCTGCGCTTCCAGGGCTTCGAGGTCGAGACGGCCGCGACCGGCGAGCAGGCGCTCGCCGCCGCGGCGTCGTTCAAGCCGCAGCTGATGGTCCTCGACATCATGCTCCCGGACATGGAGGGATTCGAGGTCGCCCGCCGGCTCGGCGCGCAGCGCGCGCAGGTCCCGATCGTGTTCCTCACCGCGCGCGACGCGACGGAGGACAAGATCCGCGGGCTCTCGATCGGCGGCGACGACTACGTCACCAAGCCGTTCAGCCTCGAGGAGCTGATCGCGCGGATCCGCACCGTCCTGCGCCGCACCGGCCAGGCCGAGGCGGACTCGAGCGTGCTGAGCTTCGAGGACCTCGAGCTCGACGACGACACGCGCGAGGTCCACCGCGGCGGCTCCGCGGTCGAGCTCACCGCGACCGAGTACCGGCTGCTGCGCTACCTGATGCTCAACCCGCGCCGCGTGCTCACGCGCGACCAGATCCTCAACCACGTCTGGGACTACGACTTCGGCGGCGACGCCCGCGTGCTCGAGACCTACGTCAGCTACCTGCGCAAGAAGCTCGACGTCCACGGCCCGCCGCTGATCCACACGGTGCGGAGCGTGGGCTACGCGCTCCGCGCCCCGCGCGAGTGATGAGCCTGCGCGCGCGCCTCATCGCGGTGCTGCTGGTCGTCGCGGCGCTCGGGTTGGTGGCGCTCGCCGCGATCACCTACGCCGAGCAGCGCTCCTACCTGCTCGACCGCACGGCGCAGCAGGCGCGCGCGGCGCTCCCCGTGGTCGAGCACCAGCTGTTCGAGGGCGGCCGACGACGACGACGGGATGCCGCCGCGCGGCGGCGGCCCGCCGCCGGGCGAGGTCAACCTGCCGCCCGGCACGTACGGCGTGGTGCGCGACGCGTCCGGCTCGACCGTGGCGGGCCCGTTCGTGGCCAGCTACGGCCAGGAGGCGCCGGACCCGCCCGCGCTCCCCGACGACCTCACCCCCGGCCAGGCGGTGACCGTCGACGCGCAGGGCGGCGGCGAGCCGCGCTACCGCGTCGAGGCGACGCCGCTGCGCGGCGGCACGGGCAGCGTCGTCGTCGCCGTTCCGCTCGGCGACGTCGACGCGACGCTCGACCGGCTGCTCGCCGTCCTCGCGCTGGTCATCGTCGGCGTCCTGCTCGTGCTCGGCGTGGCCGCGGCGTGGCTCGTCCGGCTCGGCCTGCGCCCGCTCGACCGGATGGGCACGACCGCGGGGATCATCGCCGGCGGCGACCTGTCGCGGCGCGTCGACCCCGCCACGAGCCGCACCGAGGTCGGGCGGCTCGGGCTCGCGCTCAACGCGATGCTCGACCGGCTCGAGGTCGCCTTCGCCCAGAAGCAGGAGTCCGAGGAGCGGCTGCGCCGCTTCCTGTCGGACGCCTCGCACGAGCTGCGCACGCCGCTCGCGTCGATCCGCGGCTACGCGGAGCTGTTCCGCATGGGCGCGACGCGCACGCCGGAGGAGGTCGACCGCGCGATGCGGCGGATCGAGGAGGAGGCGGCGCGGATGGGCCTGCTCGTCGAGGACCTGCTCGCGCTCGCGCGGCTCGACGAGCTGCGCGACCCGGTGCGGACGCCGGTCGACCTCGCCCGAGATCGCGCGCGACGCGGTCGACGACGCGCGGGCGACCGCGCCCGAGCGCCCCTTCGAGCTCGACGCGGAGCCCGGCGCCACGGTGCTCGGCGATCCCGGCGAGCTGCGCCAGGTGCTCGCCAACCTGCTCCGCAACGCGGTCGTCCACACGCCGCCCGGCACACCCGTCGCCGTCGCCGTCGCGCCGCTCGGCGACGACGTCCGGATCCGCGTCCGCGACCACGGGCCGGGACTCCCGACGGAGGATCCCGACGCGCTGTTCGACCGCTTCTGGCGCGCCGAGCCCGGGACGCGAGCGCGGGCCGGCCGGCTCCGGCCTCGGGCTCGCGATCGTGGCCGGGATCGTCGAGGCGCACCATGGCCGCGTGCACGCCGAGAACGCCCCCGACGGCGGCGCGTGCTTCACCGTGCTGCTGCCCGCCGCGGCGCCGGAGCCCGCCGGTGTGGGCGGCTGAGCGCCCGCGTCGCTAGAGTGCCGCGTCCGAGGCCATGGACGACCCGGGAGACGCGTTCCGCATCGACGAGGACCGCACGGACGATGCGGTGGTCCTCACGCTGCACGGCGAGCTCGATCTCGCCTCCGCCGACGCGGTCCAGCAGCGCCTCGACGCGCTCGCGGAGGCCGGCACGCCGACCCGGCTCGACCTCGACGACCTGCGCTTCATGGATTCCTCCGGCCTGCGCGTCGTGCTGCAGGCGGCCGAGCGCAGCCGGACGGCCGGCTGGGTGTTCACGATCACGCCCGGCTCCGAGCAGGTGCGGACGCTCTTCTCCTCGGCGGGCATCACCGGCCGGCTCCCGATCGTCGAGGAGCCGTCGTGACGAGCGCGCCGATCACCGTCACCCTGCCGCGCGACGCCGGCGCCCCGCGCCGCGCGCGGGCGCTGCTGCGCGAGCACGCCGAGACGCTCGACGCCGCCAGGCTCGACACCGCCGTGCTGCTGATCTCCGAGCTCGTGACGAACGCGGTGCTGCACGGCGGCGGCGAGATCCGGCTGCTGATCGACGTCGACCGCGACCGCCTCGCGCGCTTCGCCGTCTCCGACGAGGGCGGCGGGAGCCCGGTCGTGCGCGACGACCCGGGCGCGGACGGCGGCTGGGGACTGCGTCTCGTCGGCCAGCTCGCCGCCCGCTGGGGCGTCCTCGAGGGACGCACCCAGGTCTGGTTCGAGGTCTAGCCGCGCCGCGGCAGCGCCTTCGCCACCAGCTCGGCGATGATCTTGTAGCCGCTGGTGCGGGCGTGGATGTCGCCGAGCTCGCAGTAGTACGTGAGGTCGCAGACGTCGGCGACGGCCTGCGGGACCTGGCCGTACGGCGCGAGCGTGGTCAGCTGGGTCAGCGGCGTATAGGCGCCGGTGGCCTTGGTCACGTCGACGAACTTGCCCTTGCCGGACGCGTAGCCCTTCTTCAGCGCGGGGTTGATGAACTGCTGGAACGCGGCCACGGACTGCGTCGCCAGCGCCTGGTTCGGCGGGTTCGCCACCCAGGCGCCGAGGATCACGTCGGGATAGGTGATGCCGACGAGCTTCGGCTTCGGCCCCGCCGCCTTGCGGAGCGCCTTGGCGATCTTGCCGACGTTCTCGTTGATGTCGCCGACCGCGCGCCACGACGCAGTGATCGGGTCGGGCGCGTGCGCGCGCACTTCGTCACGTCGTTGCCGCCGATCGAGACCGTGATCAGCGCGACCCGCTTCCTGTGCGCCCGCATGTACCTCGTCGCCGCCTTGAGCTGCGTGGTGCCGCCGTACTTCACACCGCCGGGGCCGAGCGCCTTGCCGCACTCGGTCTTCCGCTCGAGCAGCGAGACCGTGGTCTCCCCGCCGCAGCCGAAGTTGACCAGCTTGAGCTCGTAGCCGCGCGGCTTGGCGAGGCCCGGGACCTGGTAGGCGAAGCCGTTGCGGGTGTTCTTGCCGGGGCCGGAGGCGCTCGGCTGATATCCGCTGGCGTACGAGTCGCCGAGCGACACGTAGAGATTCCGCTCCGGCTTGGCCGCATGGGCGACCGCCGGCACTGCAAGCGTCGCGACGAGCGCGAGCGTGATCATCCGTGAAGTTCTCCTCATCCCGAGCAATGTAGGACGCCTACCCTTCGCGGCTTGCCGCTTTCCGTCCAGCTCGGGCTGCTCATGGCCTTCGTCACCGCGCTCATGTCGGTGATCGGCTTCTTCCTCAAGTACCGCGGAGCGGTCGCCGCGCCCGCCGTCGAGTGGCGGCGCCCGGTCGCCAGCACGATCGCGCTGTTCCGGTCGCCGGTGTACACGATCGGCTGCGTCGTCGCCACGACGTCGTGGGGCTTCCACGTGGCCGCGCTCGCGCTCGCGCCGATCTCGCTCGTCCAGTCGGTGATCGCCGGCGGCCTCGTGCTGGTGACCGTCGTCGGCTCGCGGCTGTTCGGCGAGGACGTGACGCGGCGCGAGTGGATCGGCGTCGCGCTGACCGCCGCCGGGCTCGCGTTCCTCGCCGCGACGCTCGAGGGCACCGGCGACTCCGCGCACGCGAGCTACGACGGCTGGGCGCTCGGGCTCTACGTCGGCCTCGCGACGTTCGCCGGCCTCGGGCTCGTCGTCGCGCGCGGCGGCAGCGGGCTCGCGCTGGCGATCTCCGCCGGGCTGCTGTGGGCGGGCTCGGACATCACGATCAAGGCGCTGAGCGGCAAGACCGACGCGCTCGGGCTCGCCGTGGTCGTCCACCCGTTCGCGTTCGTGATCCTGATCCTGTCGCTCGTCGGGCTGCTCGTCTCGGCCCGCTCGCTCCAGATCGGGCCGGTCGTGCCGGTGATCGCGTTCACCTCGACGACCGCGAACGTCCTCACGATCGCGGCGGGCCCGGTCGTCTTCGGCGAGCCGCTGCCGGACGAGCCGCTCGGCCTCGCGCTGCGGCTCGCCGCGTTCGCGCTCGTCATCTGCGCCGCCGCGCTGACGCCGCCGCCGATGCGCACCCCCGCTCCGGCGTAGGGCTCGCATACGCGTTCTGCAAGGCCGCCTCGGCGGCGGGCGCCGCGGCCGGCCGCCCGCGGATCAGCAGCGCGCTGGCGACCGCGCAGGCGAGCGCCAGCACCGTGCCGACCCACAGCGCGTCGTGCAGCCCGTCGACGTACGCCTGCGGGGAGCCGGCGCCGAGCGCGGCGCCCGCGGGCACCAGCGCGCCGAGCGCCGCGACGCCGACGGCGATCCCCGCCTGGCGGAACATGTCGTTCACCCCCGCCGCGAGGCCGCTGCGCTCGGGCGGCGCCGAGCTCAGCGCGACCTGGCTCACCGTCGGGTTGAGGATGCCCGTGCCGACCATCGCCACGAGCAGGCCCGGCAGGAACAGCCACCATGACGTCGCCACGTCGACGAGCGTCAGCAGCGCCAGCCCGGCCCCGACCAGCGTGAGGCCGAGCGTGATCAGCACGCGCGCCGGCACCCTCTGCCCGACCGACGCCATCGAGCCGGCGACGAGGAAGTTGAGCAGCGTCCCGGGGACGTAGACGAGGCCCGCCTCGATCGCCGACAGCCCGAGGATCTGCTGCAGGTAGAGCGTCAGGTAGAACCACAGCGCGAACAGCGAGCCCGAGATCCCGAACGCCGCGACCTGCGCGCCGGTGAACGACGGCTCGCGGAAGAAGCGCAGCGGCAGCATCGGCTGCGCCACGCGCGCCTCGACGGCGACGAACGCGCACAGCAGCGCGCCGGCGCCGGCGAACGCGGCGACGATCGCCGGGTCGCCCCAGCCCGCGTCGTTCCCGCGCAGCAGCGCGAGCACGAGCAGGAACAGCCCGCCGGTCAGCGTGACGAGGCCGGCGCGGTCGACCCGCGGCGCGCGCGGGTCGAGCGACTCGGCCACGAAGCGGCGCACGATCCAGATGCAGCCCAGGCCGAGCGGGAGGTTGATCAGGAAGATCCAGCGCCAGTCGAGCCCGGACGTGAGCGCGCCGCCGACCAGCGGCCCGATCGCGAACGACCCGCCCATCGTCGCGCCGTAGGCGGCGAGCGCCTTCATCCGCTCGTCGGTCCGCGGGAACGCGTTGGAGAGGACGGCCAGCGAGACCGCGAACATGACCGCCGCGCCGAGCCCCTGCGCCGCGCGCGAGACGTTGAGCATGGTGATCGACTGCGACGCGGCGCACAGCAGCGACGTCGCCGTGAACAGGGCCAGACCGGCGACGAACAGCCGGCGGCGGCCGAAGCGGTCGGCGAGCGAGCCCGCGGTGATGACCGTCGCGGCGAGCGTGAGCGTGTAGGCGTCGACGGTCCACTGCAGGCCGGCGAGGCCGGTGTCGAGGTCGGCGGCGATCGCCGAGAGGGCGGTGTTGACCACCGCGATGTCGAGCATGAGCATGGCCGTGGCCGCGCAGACCACGGTGAGCGTCCAGCGCTGTATGCGGGTCATCGGCGCACCGCCAGCCGGCCGATCAGCGTGATCCGGTGCTGGTTCGCGGCGTCCTCGGCGAGGCTCGCGACGCCACTGCCGCGGGCACCGGCGTAGCGGCCGGTCCCGGCCTGGACGGCGAACCGGGCGAGGCCGGTGAACGACGCGGTCTCGAGCGGGCCGGACCCGTCCTGGCAGGAGTCGCCGGCGACTCCCAGCACGAGCCGGTCGGGGGTGCCGGCGCCCAGCACGATGCGGCCCTCGAGCGGGGCGCAGATGCCGCCCTCGCCGTTCGGGAAGGCGTCGCCGACGGCGATCCGCAGGCGCGCGCGATACGCGCCGGACCCGACCGGCGCGCCGCGGAAGCGGCCGTCGCCGAGGTCGACGCGACAGCCGCGCGCGTCGCACGGCCCGTCGATCGCGGTCGCGTCGCCGCGGACGACGAGTCGCTGGTCGTGGGCGCTCGCGGCGCCGCGGTCGCGGTTGCGCCGAGCGCGAGCGCGGCGAGGGCGGGCGCGAGCAGCGCCCGGTGGAGGAGCGGAGAGGGCATGGGTGATCCTGTCGGGGAGGTTGAAACTGTGGTCCATAGATATAAGCTATGGACCACAGCCTTGTCAAGCCGTTGCCTCCTCCGGCGCGATCGGGGAGGATCGTCCGCATGGACGTCGCCGCCTTGATCGACCGCTACGACGCCGCCTGGAACGCGCAGGACCTCGAGGCCGTCGCCGCGCTGCACGACGACGCGATCGTGTTCGAGAACCACACCGCGGGCGAGCGCGCCGAGGGAGCGGACGAGGTCCGCGCCCACATCGCGGCGATCTTCGCGCGCTGGCCGACGCTCCGGTTCGAGCGCCGCGCGCTGCGCTGCGGCGCCGACTTCGCCGTGAGCGAGTGGACCGCGCAGCGCGACGCATCCCGACGACGGGCGGCGGCTCGAGTGGGACGGCGTCGACGTCTTCCCGCTCACCGCGGACGGGCGGATCGCCCGCAAGGACATCTACTCGACGTCCGCGACCCCGCGGCTGGTCGCGGACTAGCCGGCGCCGAGGAACTGCTCGGCGACGGTGCGGAAGAACTCGCCGCGGGTGATCAGCCCGGTCACGCGCCCGTCGTCGACGACCGGCACGATCAGCACGCGGTGGTGGAGGAAGATCTCCGCGACCTGGGTGTCGGAGAAGTCCGCGCCGACGTCGACGTGCTCCGTGTTCATGTAGCGCTCGACCGGCTCGTTGCGGCAGCCCTCGCGCTTCTCGAGCGTCTCGTCGAGCGAGCGCCGCAGGAACGCGGTGCCGCGGAGCGTGTCGAGGTAGCCGGGGAACAGCGCGCTCATGAACTCCCGCTCCCCGAACGTGCCCGCGTAGCGATCGCGCCCGTCGACGACCGGCAGCGCCGGGAGGCGCGTCTCGATCAGCCGGCGCACGCCGGTCTCGACCGTGTCGGTGGTCCGCAGCGACCGCGGCTCGCGCTGGACCAGGTCGGCGATCTTGCGCTCGCTCATGCGTACCGGAGCATGATGTACGCCGTCGCCAGCAGCAGCGTCAGGAAGGTCACCGCGAGCCCGTAGCGCAGGAAGGCGACGAAGCCGATCGGGTAGCCGGCGCGGGCGGCCATGCCGGAGGCGGCGACGTTGCATGCCGCCGCCACGATCGTCGCGTTGCCGCCGAAGCACGCGCCGAGCGACAGCGCCCACCAGTACGCGTCGTCGCGGCTCAGCGTGTCCACGACCGGGATCATCGCCGCCGTGAACGGGATGTTGTCGACGAGCCCGGAGCCGGCGGCCGACACCCAGAGGATCCCGAGCAGCTCCGCGACGCGGTCGCCGCCGGTCACGTCGGCGATCCCCTTGGCGACCTCGTCGAGCGCGCCGGTGTGCTCGAGCGCGCCGACCATCACGAACAGCCCGATCAGGAAGAACAGCGTCAGCCACTCGATCGAGGCGATCGTGTCGTGCAGCGACTGGCGCGAGAGCAGCAGCATCACGGCGGCGCCGGCGACCGCGACCGTGGCCGGCTCGAGGTGCAGCGGCTTGTGCACGAAGAAGACGAGGATCGTCACGATCAGGACCGGCACGGTCCGCCGGGCCTCCCCCGGGTCCTCGATCGAGCGGGCCGCGTCCAGCGCCATCACGCGCTCGCGGGCCGCGGGCGCGATCTGCAGCCGCGAGCGGAAGACGAGGTAGAGCCCGGGGATGACGATCGCCAGCGCCACGATCACCACCGGCGCCAGGTTCGTGATGAAGGCGCCGAACGAGAGCCCCGTGTGCCCGGCGATGAGGATGTTCGGCGGATCGCCGATCAGCGTCGCCGTGCCGCCGATGTTCGAGGCGATGATCTCGACGATGATCAGCGGGACGGGGTCGATGTCGAGCGCGTCGGCGAGCAGGAACGTGATCGGGACGACGAGCAGGATCGTCGTCACGTTGTCGAGGAACGCCGACAGCACCGCCGTCGTCAGCGCGAGCGACACGACCACGGCGAGCGGCTTGCCGCGCGAGAGCTGCCCCGCGCGGATCGCCAGCCACGTGTAGACGCCGGTGGTCTCGGTGACGCGGACCATGATCATCATCCCGATCAGGAGCCCGATCGTGTTGAAGTCGATCGCCGCGATCGCCTCCTCCTGATCGAGCGTCCCGATGACGACGACCAGGCTCGCGCCGGCCAGCGCGATCTTGGTGCGGTCGACGCGCTCGGACGCGATCAGCGCGAGGGCGACGACGAAGACGAGGATGGCGACGGCCACTGGGAACAGCCTCCGGGATCGGGCGGACGAACCGCCGACCAGGCTTCCCGGCACACCGCGGCCCACCCTAGCGGCTGGCATCGGCCGCACGCGTGCGGCAGGATGGGCGCCGTGTCCACATTCGAGGAAGGCCACAAGGTCTGGGTCGAGCAAGCCGACGGTCCGCAGCGGGCGGCGGTGTTCGTCGGCGAGGCGCCGCAGTCGTGGTTCGGCGGCAGCCCCGGCGTGTACGTCGTCTACCCCGACACGCGCGAGGGCGAGGAGGTCTCGATGATGCGGGTCGTCGAGCGCGACGGCTGACGGTTCCGGGATGGAGCTGACGGGCGTCACGGCGACGGCGCTGGCGCGGCTGATCGCCCGGCGCGAGGTCACGGCCCGCGAGGTCGCGGAGGCGCATCTGCGCCGGATCGAGGCCGTGAACCCGCGGATCAACGCGGTCGTCGCGCTCGACGCGAGCGCGCGCGCTCGCCGCGGCGGACGCCGCCGACGCCGCCGCGGCGCCGACGGGCCCGCTCCACGGCGTCCCGTTCACCGTCAAGGACAACCTCGCCGCGGACGGCGTCGAGATGGCGATCGGCGCGTCCGAGCGCGTCGGCGTCGTCCCCGGCGCGGACGCGACGGCGGTGGCGCGGATGCGGGCCGCCGGCGCGATCCTGCTCGGCAAGACGAACTGCCCCGAGTACGGCGGCGGGTATCGAGACGGACAACCCGGTCCACGGCCGCACCTCGAACCCCTACGACCCGGCGCGCACGCCCGGCGGGAGCAGCGGCGGCGAGGCGGCGATCGTCGCGGCGGAGGGCTCCCCGTGCGGGCTCGGCACCGACTCGGGCGCCAGCGTGCGCCTGCCGGCCCACTTCTGCGGCCTCGCGTCGCTCAAGCCGAGCGCCGGGCGCGTCCCGCTCACCGGCGTGCTCGACGACGAGGGGCAGCTCGGCACGCTCGGCGACCCGCGCACGCAGGTCGGCCCGCTGGCGCGCTCGGTCGAGGACGTCGCGCTGCTGCTGCGCGTCGTGGCGGGTCCCGACGGGCGCGACGGCGGGGTCGCGCCGGTCGCGCTGGGCGCGCACGCGGACGTCGAGCTGCGCGGCCTGCGCGTCGCCGTGCAGACCGCGAACGACCTCGACGCCCCCACTCCCGCGACGGTCGCCGCCGTCGCGGCGGCGGCGGACGTGCTGCGGGCGGCGGGCGCGAGCGTCGAGGACGCGCGCCATCCCGACGGCGGGCACGAGCTGACGATCGAGGTCTGGCGCTCGTACGGGGAGGGCGTCCCGGCCGCCGAGCTGTGGCGCCTCCTGCGCCGCTGGGACGGGTTCCGCACCCGCATGCTCGCGTTCGCCGTCGCGCCACGACCTGCTGCTGTGCCCGGTGTTCGACGGACCCGCGCGGCCGCACGGGACGATGAACGTCCCCGGCGCGCTCGACCCGACGAGCTGGACGACGCCGCACAGCCTCACCGGCTGGCCGGCGGCCACCGTCCGGGCCGGGACCTCGCCCGAGGGCCTGCCGCTCGACGTCCAGCTCGTGGCCGGGCCGTGGCGCGACGACGTCGCCCTCGCCGCGGCGCTGCGGGTGGAGCGCGAGTTGGGGCCGTGGCCGCGGGTACCCGGACCGGCATGACCGGATCGCGCAGCTACCCGCACGGCGTGCCGTGCTGGATCGACACCGAGCAGCCCGACCTCGACGCCGCGGTCGCGTTCTACGGCGGCCTGTTCGGCTGGACGTTCGAGGACGCGATGCCGCCCGGCGCGCCGGGCGCGTATCTGATCGCGTCGCTGGACGGGCGCGACGTGGCGGCGCTCGCGCCGCCCGCGTTCGACGTGCCGACCGCGTGGAACACGTACGTCGCCGTCGAGGACGCCGACGCCGGCGCCGCCGCGCTGACCGCCGCGGGCGGGACCGTGGCCGCCGGTCCCGACGACGCCGGACCCGGCGGCCGGTTCGCGCTCTGCGCCGACCCGTCCGGCGCGCGGTTCCGGCTCTGGCAGGCGCGCCGGCGGCTCGGCGCGCAGCTCGTCAACGCCCCCGGCACGTGGAACTTCAGCGACCTGCGCACGCGCGACCCCGGGACGGCGACGGCGTTCTACGCGCCGCTGTTCGGCTGGGCGTTCGAGGACCTCGGCTTCGCGACGATGATCCGCCGCCCGGGCTACGGCGACCACCTGGCGGCGACCGTCGACCCGGGCATCCGCGACCGCCAGGCCGGCGTCGCCGCACCGCCGGGGTTCGAGGACGCGATCGCATGGCTCGCGCCGGCCGCGTGCCGGCGAGCCCGACCACTGGCACGTGACGTTCGCGGTCGCGGATCGCGACGCGGCGGCCGCCGCGGCGAAGCGGCTCGGCGCGGCGATCCTCGCCCGCGAGGACACCGACTGGACCCGGACCGCGCTCGTGCGCGACCCCCAGGGCGCCGCGTTCACGCTGAGCCAGTTCACGCCGCCCGACAGCGGCGATTGAATGGCCCGATGCGCGCGCGCCCGCACACCCGACGCGCTCGCGCTGATCGCCGTGATCGCCGCCGCGGGACTGTGCCCGGCGGCCGCCGGCGCGGTCGACGTCGCGCCGCGAGGGGTCGACCGTCCGGTCACCGACCCGCAGGGCGAGCCGGGCGGGCTCCGCGTGTACCGCGACGCCGCCGCGCCCGGACGCGGTGCTCTTCACCAGCACGAGCGGCGCCGACGTCAAGGCGGCGGCGGGCTGCGGCCAGCTCGCCACGCGCCACGTCGGCGTCGGGCCCGACATCGTCGCCTGCCCCGGCCTCGGGCTGGCGACGCTCCGGTTCGATCTCGCCGGCGGCGCGGACTCGCTCTACGTGGGCACCGACCGGCCGGGCCGGTGCCGTGGGCGGTCGTCGGCGAGCACCGGACCGGGCCGCGACCACGTGGAGATCCAGGGCGCCGGCGCGGTCGCGGTCGACCTCGGCCCCGGCTCGGACTACCTGCTCGCCGGGTCCCAGGCTCGGGCCGTTGTCCGCGACCGGCGGGACCGGCCGCGACCTCCTGCACACCACAGGACCGGCGGGCGCGGCGCTCGACGGCGGCCGCGGCGCCGACCTGCTGACCGGCAGCCTCGCGCTGGACCAGCTGACCGGCGCGGAGGGGAACGACCGCTTCAGCTTCTTCGGCCGCGACCCGGCCAACCTGCGCAGCGACGTCCTCCGCTGCGGGCCGGGCGACGACACCGTCGACACGCAGCCGGTGCCCGGCGCCGACGCGGCGCTGCCCCGCCGAGATCGTGCTCCCGCGGCGCGCGCGGCTGACGCGACAGCCGGATCGACCTGCGGGTGCGCGTCGCGGAGCCGGTCAAGGCGCGCTTCGAGATCTACGCCGAGCCGAGCCTCCGGCCGGATCGACTTCACGCGCGACGGCCGGCGCACCCTCGAGGCGGGTGCGCGGACGCTCCGCCTGCGCCTGACCGACCGCGGCGCACGCTCGCTCGACGGCGACGACCGGCGCGAGGCGAAGCTGCACGTCGTGCTCGACGACGCGTCGGGTGACACGCGCGACGTGCTGGTGCCGCTGACCCTGCGCCGCTGAGCGCCGTGGCGCGCCTGCTGCTCGCCTCGCGCGGCATCCCCGGACTGGCCGGGCTCCTCCGCGCCCGCGGCGACCGCGCGCTGCTCGTCCCGACCGCGTCGAACCCGCTGCGCGAGCCGGAGATCGCCGCCGAGGTGGAGGCCGAGCTCGGCGCCGCCGGGCTCGTCGTCGAGCGGCTCGACCTCGACGCCGCGACGCCGGAGGCGGTGCGTGAGCAGGTGGCGGCGGCCGACGTGCTCGCGGTCTCCGGCGGCGATCCGTTCCACCTGCTCGCCGCCGCGCGCCGCACCGGCTTCGGCGCCGCGGCGCGCGCCGCGCTCGACGGCGGCGCCGTCTATGTCGGGCCTCAGCGCCGGCGCGATGGTCGCGGGGCCGACGCTCGAGCCGCTCCGGCTCACCTCGCCGTTCGCGCCACCGCCGGGGCTCGACCTCGCCGGCCTGCGGCTCAGCGCCGTGCTCGTCCTCCCCCACCACGACCGCCCCGGCCGGGCGGAGCGCAACGCCGCGGCGGTGGCCGCGTACGCGGACTCGCTCCGGCTCGAGCCGCTGCGCGACGGCGACGTCCTCGTCGACGACGGCGGGCGGGTCGAGCTCAGGCCTGGGCCGTCGAGTCGTCCTGGTCGGCGCGGATGACGTCGAGCGGGTTGCGCAGCTCGGGATCGAACTCCTCGGGCGACACGCGCTTGCGGAACACCCAGTAGGTCCACGACTGGTACATGAGCACGACCGGCACGAGGATCAGGGCCACGATCGTCATCACGGTCAGCGTGTAGTCCGACGACGAGGTGTTGGCGATCGTCAGGTCGAACGCGCCGTTCGTGCTCGACGGCATGACCTGCGGGAACAGCTCGACGAACAGCGTCGCGAACAGCGCGACGATCGCGAACGCGCTGAGCCCGAAGGCGAGGCCGGGCCGCCGCGCGAGCTCCGACAGCGCGGAGAGCGGCGAGCAGGAGCGCGCCGATCACGGCGAGGGCGATCACGACCGCGTCGCCGCCGGCGATGTCGATCGCCGTCCAGGCCAGGAACGCGATGCCGGCCACCGCGGCGGCCGGGGACGCCCAGCGCGCGACCGCGCGGGCGCGCTCGGGCAGGTCGCCGCCCGTGCGCAGGTTGAGGTAGATGGCGCCGTGCGCGAGGAACAGCAGCACGGTGGTCACGCCGCCGAGCAGCCCGTACGGGTTGAGCAGCGTGAACAGGTCGCCGGTGAAGTCCTGGTCGCCGTTGATCGGGACGCCGCGGACGATGTTCGCCCACGCCACGCCCCACAGCAGCGCGGCGAGGAAGCTGGACACCACGGTCGCCCACTCCCACGCGGAACGCCAGCGCGGGTTGTCGGACTTGCCCCAGAACTCGAACGAGACCCCGCGCACGATCAGCGCGACGAGGATCAGGAAGAGCGCGATGTAGAACCCGGAGAACAGCGACGCGTACCAGCCCGGGAACGCGGCGAACGTCGCGCCGCCGGCGGTGATCAGCCAGACCTCGTTGCCGTCCCAGACGGGCCCGATCGAGTGGATGATCGCCCGCCGGTCGCTGTTGGTGTGGCCGAGCTTGCGCAGCAGCATCCCGACCCCGAAGTCGAAGCCCTCGAGCACGAAGTACCCGAGCCACAGGACCGAGATGAGGATGAACCAGAGCGCCTGCAGGAAGCTGTAGTCGACGTCCATCGGCTCAGTAGGCGAGCGCGAACTCGCCCTCCTCCTCGCGCTCGGCGCCCTCCTCGACGGGCGCCTGCACGTGCTTGGCCTCGCGCAGGAACACCCACAGCGCGATCCCGCCGAGCACGGTGAAGAGCAGGACGAAGCCGAGCAGCGTCAGCCACAGCTGGCCGCTGCTGACCCGCGGGCTGTTCGCGTCCTCCGTCTTGAGCAGCCCCTGGACGATCCACGGCTGGCGGCCCATCTCGGTCATCACCCAGCCCGCGGTGTTGATCAGGAACGGGGTCAGCCCCGCCCAGATCCCGAACTTGAGGAAGCGCCGCGAGGTCTCCAGCTTGCCCTTGCGCCACAGCCACAGCCCGATGGCCGCGAACAGGAGCAGCGCGCTCCACGTGTAGACCATGACGCGGAACGACCAGTAGATGACCGCCACGATCGGCGAGTACTGGCCGGGCCCGAACTCCTGGCGGTACTGCGCGTCGACCGGGTTGACGCCCTGGACCTCCCCGTTCCAGGAGTGCGTCGCGAGCAGCGACAGCACGTGCGGGATCTTGATCTCGCGGTTCGTCGCGCCCGGATTGACGGAGAAGTCGCCCGTCGCGAAGACGGAGAACGCCGCCGGCCCCTCGTTCTCGAACAGCGCCTCGGCCGCGGCGACCTTCATCGGCTGGTTCTCCACGAGCTCGCGCATCAGCGCGTCGCCGACGAAGAACGTCCCGGCGAGCGCGACGCACACCAGCGTCAGCGCGAGCTTCAGGCCGGGGCCGAACATCGCGACGTCGCCGCCGTTGCGCAGCTGCCACGCGCAGACGGCGAGCGCGATCAGCGCGCCGGTCATCATCGCCGCGAAGAGCACGTGGAACAGCGCGTACATCGTCGTCGACGAGAACAGCACCGAGCCGATGTTCGTGAGCGTCGGCTTGCCGTCCTCGAGCTCGTAGCCGACCGGGTGCTGCATCCACGAGTTCGCCGCGATGATGAACCAGGCCGACAGCGCCGACCCGAACGAGACGAGCCAGATCGTCGCGAGGTGCAGCCGCGGCGAGATCCGGCCCCTGCCGAAGATCCACAGCCCGATGAAGGTCGACTCGAGGAAGAACGCCGCGAGGCCCTCCATCGCGAGCGGCGCGCCGAAGATGTCGCCGACGAAGCGCGAGTACTGCGACCAGTTCATGCCGAACTGGAACTCCTGGATGATCCCCGTCACGACGCCGACGGCGAACGAGATCAGGAACAGCTTCCCGAAGAACGTGACCTGGCGGGCGTAGATCTCCTTGCCGGTCCGGTAGTGGAGCGTCTGGCAGATCGCGATGTAGAACGCCAGACCGATCGAGACCGGGACGAAGAAGAAATGGAAGATCGTCGTGGCGCCGAACTGGATTCGGGCCAGGTCCAGGGCGGTCATCGCGCCGCCATCGTAAAGCCTCCGGTCAACTCCCGCGCGCCGTTCTGACCGCAGGCGCCCGGAGGGCGCCCGGTCAGCGCTGGTCGACGCAGCGCACGCGGAGGTCCGCGGCCACCTTCGGGGGCGTCTTCGGCACCGGGCAGTCGAAGCTGCTGCCCGCGGTGACCATCCGCCAGTGCCCGTGCCGCCGGCTGCAGGATGGCGACGCCGTCGGCGGCGGCGGCGCCGGCAGTCCGGGTCGTCGAACGTGCGCCCGTCGAACCGGTAGGAGGCCCAGTGGCGATCCACCGTCGAGACGAACACCCTCGCGCACTTCGGCGGGGCGTCGAACTTCGCCGCGATCGCGGCGCGCTCCGCGTGCGTCGCCTTGCGCCGGGCCTCGGCGCTCGCGGCGCCCGCGATCAGCAGCAGCGGCGAGGGCGAGCAGCAGCGGGCGGGCGAGGCGCATCGTGCGGTTCTACCGGATGCGGGGGTCAGCCGCGACGCGCGAGCGCGGCGTCCGCGATCAGCGCCACGCAGGCGTCGAGCGGCAACGCGGTCGAGTCGATCACGAGGTGGTAGTGCGCCGCGTCCGTCGGATCGCAGCGGTAGAAGTGGCGCACGTACGCCTCGCGGGCGCGGTCGGACTCCTCGAGGTGGCGCGCGGCGGCCTCGAGGTCGAGGTGCTCGAGCTCGGCGCCCTGGGCGATCCGCGCGTCGCGCGGTCCGGTCAGCCGCACGTGGAGCGCGCCGGGCACGTCGGCGAGCACGAGCGCCCCGGCGCGGCCGAGCACGACCGCGCCCTGCACGGCCAGCTCGTGCAGGACCTGCTCGGTCGCGGCGCGGAACGCGTCGTCGGTCACGAGCTCCGTCGGCGGCGGAGACGCCCCTGCGAGCACCGGCCCGACCTGCCCGAACGACAGCAGCGCCCGCGTGAGCCAGTGCCCGACCGACTCGTCGCGCGCGACCGCCTCGCGCAGCGGCAGCGCGAGCCGCTCCGCCACCCCGGTCGGGATCGCGCGGTCGACGAACGGCAGGTCGAGCCGCTCCGCGACGGCGGGGCCGACCCGGCTGCCGCCCGCCCCGTAGGCGCGCCGAGAGCGTGACGAGCGTCATGGCCCATTCCTACCCCGAGCGTGCGCGGTTCCGCGCACGGGTACCGTTGACGCCATGTCCACAGAGGTCACCGAACGCCAGGCACGCGAGGTCGCAGAGGCGGCGCGCGAGCGCGAATGGAAGCTCCCGAGCTTCGGCAAGGAGCTGTTCCTCGGCAACTTCCGGCTCGATCTGATCTCGCCCCAGCCGCGGCTCGACGCCGCCGCGGTCGAGCAGGGCGAGGCGTTCCTGGCCAGGCTCGGCGCCTTCCTCGAGGCGGAGGTCGACCCGCTCGAGATCGAGCGCGAGTCGAAGATCCCCGACCGCGTGCTCGACGGGCTCAAGGCGCTCGGCGCGCTCGGCATGAAGGTGCCGGAGGAGTACGGCGGGCTCGGCCTCTCGCAGGTCTACTACAACCGCGCGCTGGCGCTCGCGGGCGTCTGGCACGCGTCGATGTCGACGCTGCTCTCCGCCCACCAGTCGATCGGCGTCGCCGAGCCGCTGATGCTGTTCGGCTCGGAGGAGCAGAAGCGCAAGTGGCTCCCGCTCGTCAGCCGCGACCACATCTCCGCGTTCCTGCTGACCGAGCCCGACGTCGGCTCCGACCCCGCGCGGCTCGGCGCCACCGCCGAGCCGGTCGAGGGCGGCTACAAGCTCAACGGGCTCAAGCTGTGGGCGACGAACGGCGCGATCGCCGACATCGTCGTCGTCATGGCCCAGGTCCCGAAGGCGGAGGACCGGCGCGGCGGCATCACGGCGTTCGTCCTCCCCTACGACAGCCCCGGCGTCAGCGTCGAGCACCGCAACGCGTTCATGGGCCTGCGCGGGATCGAGAACTCGGTCACGCGGCTCACGGACGTCTTCGTCCCGGCGGAGAACGTGATCGGCAAGGAGGGCCAGGGCCTCAAGATCGCGCTGACGACGCTCAACACCGGGCGGCTCGCGCTGCCGGCGATCTGCGTCGGGACCGCCAAGTGGGCCACGAAGACGGCGCGCGAGTTCTCCGCCGAGCGCGTCCAGTGGGGCAAGCCGGTCGGCGAGCACGACGCGGTCGCGCAGAAGCTCGCCTTCATCGCGGCGAGCGCGTTCGGGCTGGAGGCGATGCTCGACGTCGCCAGCCGGCTCGCGGACGACAAGTCGAACGACATCCGGATCGAGGCGGCGATCGCGAAGCTCTACGCGTCGGAGCTGGGCTGGCGGATCATCGACGACCTGATGCAGATCCGCGGCGGCCGCGGCTACGAGACCGCCGAGTCGCTGAAGGCGCGCGGCGAGCGGCCGGTCCCGGTCGAGCAGCACCTGCGCGACATGCGGATCAACCGCATCTTCGAGGGCTCGAGCGAGATCATGCACCTGCTGATCGCACGCGAGGCGGTCGACCGCCACCTCGAGGTGGCGGGCGAGATCCTCGAGGGCGACGGGGACCTGAAGGAGAAGGCGCGCGTCGCGCTGCAGGCCGGTCGCTTCTACGCGAAGTGGCTGCCGCAGCTCGCGATCGGCGAGGGCACCACGCCCGGCGGCTTCGAGGCGTACGGCGACCTCGCCGGGCACCTGCGCTTCGTCGAGCGCAGCTCGCGCAAGCTCGCGCGCTCGATCTTCTACGCGATGGGCCGCTGGCAGGCGGGGCTGGAGAAGCGCCAGGCCGTGCTGGGGCGCGTCGTGGACATCGGCGCCGAGCTGTTCGCGATGTCCGCCGCCGTCGTCTACGCGACGACGATCCGCGAGGAGCGGCCGGAGCTCGCGGACGAGGCGGCCGAGCTGGCCGACCTGTTCTGCAAGCAGGCCGGGCGGCGCGTCGGCGACCTGTTCGGCGCGCTGTGGAGCAACGACGACGCCGACAACCGCGCGCTCGCCGCGCGCGTGCTCGAGGGCCGCTACGCGTTCCTCGAGGAGGGGATCATCGACCCCGCGGGCGACGCGCCGCTGTTCGGGTCCTAGGCGCGGGCGCGCGCGAGGGCGATCCGGGCGGCGCTCGCGCCGCCCAGCAGCTCGGCGCCGACCTGGGCGCGCTTGAACAGCCAGTGGACGTCGGCCTCCCACGTGAAGCCGATCCCGCCGTGCGCCTGGATCGCCGACCCGGTGACCGCGCGGCCCGCCTCCCCGGCCGCCGCGGTCGCGATGCCGGCGGCCTCGTCGAGCCGGTCGGGCGCGGCGTCGGCGGCCCAGGCGGCGAAGTAGGCGGCGCTGCGGGCCGCCTCGGTGTGGAGCAGCATCTCCGCGCAGCGATGCGAGACCGCCTGGAAGGCGCCGACCGGGACGCCGAACTGGCGCCGCTCCTAGACGTAGGCGACGGTCATGTCGAGCGCGCGCTGGCAGACGCCGACGAGCTCGGCCGCGAGCGCGCCGGCGCTGCGGCCGGCGACGTCGCCGCCGAGCGCCGGCCCCTCCCCCGCCACCTGCGCGTAGCGGCGCGTCGGGTCGATCGTCTCGAGCCGGGTGACGTCCGCATCGGCGCCGTCGATCACCCGCGCGCCGCCGTCCTCGATCAGGACGATCACGGCGGCGCCGGCGGCGTCGGCCGCGAGGCCGGGCCGGCCGAAGCCGCCGGTCAGCTCGCCGGACGCGAGCCCCGGCAGCCAGCGGGCGCGCTGCGCGTCGCTCCCGCCGTGCTGGAGCGCGAACGCGGCGAGCGCGGTGCCGAGGAACGGGGTCGCCGCGACCGCGTAGCCGAGCTCCTCGAGCAGGATCGCCAGCTCGACGGCGCCCAGCCCCTGGCCGCCGTGCTCCTCGGCGACCGTGATCCCGGGCCAGCCGAGGCGCACGCAGCTCCGCCCACAGCTCGGCGTCGTCGACGCGCGCCTCCGCCGCCGCGCGGACGCGCGGGAAGGGTGAGCGCTCGGTCAGCAGCTCGCGCGCCGTGGCCTTGATCTGCTGCTGCTCGTCGCTGAAGCCGAAGTCCATCAGCGCAGCCGCGGCAGGCCGAGCACGCGCTCGGCGACGATGTTCTTGAGGATCTCGGTGGTCCCGCCCTCGATCGAGTTGCCGCGCGCGCGCAGCAGCTCGTAGGCCCACGGGGAGCCCGTGACGAGCGCGTCGGGGCCGAGGATGTCGGCGGCGAGCTGGGCGAGCCGCTGGTTGGCGTCGGACCACATCCACTTCGTCAGCGAGCCCTCGGGCCCGGGCTGGCCGTACTTCTCGATCGCGGTCAGGCCGCGGTAGGCGGTGAGCCGGAGCAGCTCGGTGCGCACGTGCAGCTCGCCGAGCCGCTCGGCCACGAGATCGTCCGCGAGCCGCCCGCGCGCGGCCGCCTCCGCGATCAGGTCGTCGAGCAGGTTGCGCAGCCGGACCTGGAGGAAGAACGCGAGCCCGGCGCGCTCGTTCATCAGCGTCGTCATCGCGACGCGCCAGCCGTTGCCGGCGCCGCCGACGACCTGGTCGTCGGCGATCCGCGCCTCCTCGATGAACAGCTCGTTGAACTCGGACTCGCCGGTGATCTGGCGCAGCGGCCGGATCTGGACCGCGTCCTGCTCCATGTCCATCAGGAAGTAGGTCAGGCCCTTGTGGCGCGCCTCGGCCGGGTCGGTCCGCGCGACGAGCATGCACCACTTCGAGTACTGGGCGCCGCTCGTCCAGACCTTCTGCCCGGTGACGACCCAGCCGTCGCCGTCGCGGACGGCGCGGGTCTTGAGCGCGGCGAGGTCGGAGCCGGCGTCCGGCTCGGAGAACCCCTGGCACCAGATCTCGTCGGCCGAGAGGATCGGGCCGAGGTGGCGGTCCTTCTGCTCGTCGGTCCCCCAGACCATCAGCGTCGGGCCGCCGAGCAGCAGGCCGAGGACGTTGACCGGCAGCGGCGCGCGGGCGCGCCCGAGCTCCTCGAAGAAGATCGCGGACTGCGTGAGCGTCGCGCCGCGGCCGCCGTACTCGACGGGCCAGTGCGGCGCGGCCCAGCCGCCGTCGTAGAGCCGGCGCTGGAAGTCGCGCCGCCACGCCTGATGCGCGTCGGCGGTGCGTGGCTCCGGGCCCGGGTCGTTGCCGGCGAACCAGTCGCGCAGCTCGTCGCGGAACCCCGTCTCCGCGTCCGAGAACGTCAGGTCCATTCGCGGACCGTACGGGAGAAGTACCCCCTAGGGGTATGGTACGCTTCGCCGATGCATACCCCTGCCCCGTATACTCATCCTGAGATGACGATCGGATGCACGGCATGAGCGCCCCGGTCCGGCTCGCCGGCTTCCTCGCGGTGCTCTCGCTCGCGTTCGCCGCGGCCGCGCTGGCGGGCGCCGCCATCGACCCCGCGCCGCGCGCGGAGCAGGGTGGCGACGCGATGGGCGGCCACGACGACGCGTCCGGCGACGAGCACGGCGACGAGGCGGGCGCCCACCGCGCGGACGGCGGTCCGCGGCCTCGCGGTCGCCGACGACGGCCTGCGCCTGGTCGTGCCGCGCACCGACCTGCCGCGCGGGCGCCGCACGACGCTGCGCTTCTCGATCACCGACGACCACGGCGCGATCGTGCGCGACCTCGACGTGACGCACGAGAAGCGGATGCACCTGATCGTCGTCCGGCGCGACCTGTCCGGCTTCCAGCACCTCCACCCCGTCCAGGCGGCGGACGGCACCTGGTCGGTCGAGCTCACGCTGCCGGCGGCCGGCTCCTACCGGATGCTCGCCGACTTCGCCCGCGACGGCGAGGCGCACACGCTCGGCGCCGACCTGCGCGTCGACGGCGCCGCGCGGCTCGCGCCGCTCCCGCCGGCGACCGCCGAGGCGCGGACCGACGGCTACGACGTCCGGCTCACCGCGGACGGCGGCGACCTGCGGTTCGCGATCACGCGCGACGGCGAGCCCGTCCGCACGCAGCCGTACCTCGGCGCCGCCGGCCACCTCGTGGCGCTGCGCGAGGGCGACCTCGCGTTCCTGCACGTCCACCCCGACGGCGACGACGTCGCGTTCGCGACGGAGTTCCCGAGCGCGGGCCGCTACCGGCTGTTCCTGCAGTTCCGCCACGGCGGCCGCGTCCACACCGCCGCGTTCACGCGCGAGGTGTCCGGATGAGCCACGTCGAGCTGCCGATCACCGGCATGACGTGCGCCTCGTGCGCGAACCGGATCGAGCGCACGCTCAACCGGCTCGACGGGGTGTCCGCGTCGGTCAACTACGCGACGGAGCGCGCGACGGTCGACTTCGACCCGGATGCGGTCGCCGCGGACGACCTCGTCGCGGCGGTCGCGGCCGCGGGCTACTCCGCCACGCTGCCCGAGGCGGCGCCGGAGCCGGAGGCCGATCCGCTCACGACCCGGCTCGTGCTGTCGGCGCTGCTGACGCTGCCGGTCCTGCTGATCGCGATGATCCCGCCGCTGCAGTTCGACAACTGGCAGTGGCTGTCGCTGACGCTCGCCGCGCCCGTCGTGGTCTGGGGCGCGATGGCCGTTCCACCGCGCCGCCTGGCAGAACCTGCGCCACGGCACCGCGACGATGGACACGCTGATCTCGGTCGGGGTGCTCGCCGCGTTCGGCTGGTCGCTCTACGCGCTGTTCCTCGGCGACGCGGGCGAGCCCGGGCTGCGGATGGCGTTCGACCTGATCCCCGACGGCGCGGGCGGGACCCACGAGATCTACCTCGAGGTCGCGTCCGCGGTGACGGTGTTCATGCTCGCGGGCCGCTGGTTCGAGGCGCGCGCCAAGCGCCGCGCCGGCGCCGCCCTGACCGCCCTGCTCGAGCTCGGCGCGCGCGACGTCGCGCTGCTCGGCGACGACGGGAGCGAGCGGCGCGTCCCGGTCGAGCAGCTCGCCGTCGGCGACCGCTTCGTCGTCCGCCCGGGCGAGAAGGTGGCGACCGACGGGGTCGTCGAGGAGGGCACGTCCGCCGTCGACGAGTCGCTGCTGACCGGCGAGTCCGTGCCGGTCGAGAAGCAGCCCGGCGACGGCGTCGCGGGCGCGACCGTCAACGCGGGCGGCCGGCTCGTCGTGCGCGCGACGCGCGTCGGGGCCGACACCGCGCTCGCCCAGATCGGGCGGCTCGTGACCGAGGCGCAGTCGGGCAAGGCGCCCGCGCAGCGGCTCGCCGACCGCGTCTCCGGCGTGTTCGTGCCGATCGTGATCGTGCTCGCCGCCGCCACGCTCGGCTTCTGGCTCGGCGCCGGCGAGGACGCCACGTTCGCGATCTCCGCCGCGGTCGCGGTGCTGATCGTCGCCTGCCCGTGCGCGCTCGGGCTCGCGACCCCGACCGCGCTGCTCGTCGGCACCGGCCGCGGCGCCCAGCTCGGGCTGCTGATCAAGGGTCCCGAGGTGCTCGAGTCCACGCGCCGCGTCGACACGATCGTGCTCGACAAGACCGGCACGGTGACCACGGGCCGGATGCGGCTCGCCGAGGTCGTCCCCGCCGCCGGGGAGGACGCCGAGGAGGTCCTGCGCTTCGCGGGCGCGCTCGAGGCCGCGTCCGAGCACCCCGTCGCCCGCGCGATCGCGGAGGCCGCCCCGGCGCCGCTGCCGCCGGTCGCGGGTTCGCCTCGCACGCCGGCCTCGGCGTCGAGGGCGTGGTCGGCGGCCGCGCGGTGCTGATCGGCCGGCCGGCGCTGCTGGCCGGCCGCGGCATCGCGCTCCCGCCCGAGCTCGCCTCCGTCCCCGCGGACGGCCGCACCACCGTCGCGGTCGCCTGGGGCGGGGCGGCGCGCGGCGTGCTCGCCGTCGCCGATGCGGTCAAGCCGACGTCGCGCGACGCGGTGGCGGCGCTCGAGCGGCTCGGCCTCCGCCCCGATCCTCCTCACCGGCGACAACGCCGCCACGGCGCGCGCGGTGGCCGCCGAGGTCGGCATCGACGAGGTGATCGCCGAGGTGCTGCCCGAGGACAAGGTCGCCGTCGTCCAGCGGCTCCAGGACGAGGGCCGCGTCGTGGCGATGGCCGGCGACGGCGTCAACGACGCGCCCGCGCTCGCCCAGGCCGACCTGGGCCTGTCGATCGGGACCGGGACGGATGTCGCGATCGAGGCCGGCGACCTCACGCTGGTCAGCGGCGACCTGCGCGGCGCCGCGGACGCGATCCGCCTCTCGCGCGCCACGCTGCGGACGATCAAGCAGAACCTCGCGTGGGCGTTCGGGTACAACCTGGCTGCGATCCCGCTCGCGGCGGCCGGGCTGCTCAGCCCGCTGCTGGCCGGGCTCGCGATGGCGCTCTCCTCGCTGAGCGTCGTCGGCAACGCGCTGCGGCTGCGCCGCTTCGCACGGGAATAAGGAGCGCTGCGGCGTCGTCGGAGAACCCATGATCCACTCGCTCCCCCAGCTGGCCGGCGACCGCATGTTCCTCGCGGACGGCGGCCTCGAGACGACGCTCGTGTTCCATCGCGGCATCGAGCTGCCGGAGTTCGCCGCCTTCCCGCTGCTCGGGACCGCCGAGGGCCGCGCGGCGCTGCGCGACTACTTCGAGGGCTACCTGGCGATCGCCCGCGAGCACGACGCCGGCTTCGTGCTCGACACCGCCACCTGGCGCGCCAACCCCGACTGGGGCGCGCGGCTCGGCTACGACGCCGCCGCGCTCGACCGCGTCAACCGCGCCTCGGTCGCGTTCGCCCGCGAGCTGCGCGACGCCGCGCAGGACGGGCCCGTCCCCGATCCTCGTCGACGGCGTCGTCGGCCCGCGCGGCGACGGGTACGCGCCCGAGTCGCTGATGACCCCCGGCGAGGCGCAGGCCTACCACGCCCCGCAGGTGGCCGCGTTCGCCGCCGCCGGCGCGGACATGGTCTCGGCGATCACCATGACCCATGCCGCCGAGGCGATCGGCGTCGCCCGCGCCGCCGACGCGGCCGGGCTCCCCGCCGTCGTCTCGTTCACCGTCGAGACCGACGGGCGGCTGCCGGACGGCCAGGCGCTCGGCGACGCGATCGAGCAGGTCGACGCCGAGACGCTCGGGTCGGTCGCCTACTACATGATCAACTGCGCGCACCCGTCGCACTTCGCCGCCACGCTGGCGGCCGGCGGCAGCTGGCGCGAGCGGATCGCGGGGCTGCGGCCGAACGCCTCCGCGCGGAGCCACGCCGAGCTCGACGAGGCGACCGACCTCGACGAGGGCGACCCGGCCGGGCTCGGCGCCGAGGGTGCCGCGCTGCGGCCGCTGCTCCCGTCCGTGACGGTGATCGGCGGCTGCTGCGGGACCGACGAGCGCCACGTCGCCGCGGCCGCGGCCGGCTGGGCCGCCGCCGCGATCGCCTGAGCTAGCCCTCGTCGAGCCAGCGCTCGATCAGGCGCCGCGCGATGGCGAGGCGCGGCGGCAGCAGGAGCGCGGTCGCGTCCGGGTCCGCCGGGTCGTGGCCGCCGCCCCAGCCGTCGACGTCGTCGGCGGCCGCGGCGGCCACCTCGGCCCGGCTGAACCAGCGCACGTCCTGGATCTCGTCCTCCTGCGGTGCGGGTCGCCCGCGACCCACGGCGCGATGAAGCCGAGCATCAGCGAGGACGGGAACGGCCACGGCTGCGAGGCGATGTAGCGCGGCGGGCCGGCCGTGACGCCGCTCTCCTCGGCGACCTCGCGGACCACCGCCTCCTCCAGGCTCTCCCCCGGCTCGACGAAGCCGGCGAGCGCCGAGAAGCGGCGCGGGGGCCAGCTCGGGGCGCGGCCGAGCAGGAGCCGGTCGCCGTCCGCGACGAGCATGATCACGACGGGGTCGGTCCGCGGGTGGTGCGTCGTCGCGCAGCGCGGGCAGAGCCGGGCGAGCCCGCCCTCGGTGACGTCCGACGGCGTGCCGCAGGCGGCGCAGAACGCGTGCCGGCGGTGCCAGTTGAGCAGCGCGGCGACGTAGGCGACGAGGCCGCCCTCGTCCTGCGGGAGCACCGCGACCGCCTCGCGCAGCGCGACCGGGCGGGGGCCGTCGGCGGGCGCCGGCCGCTCGGCGCCGCTGCCGCGCGGCCCGCCGGCCGCGATCAGCCGCGCCGGGCGCGAGCCGCCGGGCGGCGGTGCGTCGACGTCGACCGCGAACAGCGGCCCGTCGTCCGGTGTCGCCGAGCAGGTACGGCCCGCCGTGGTCCGGCCCCGCCTCGGCGAGCGGGACGATCGCGAGCCGCTCGCCCGTCCATCACGACGCCCGCGTCGCCGGCCAGCACCGCGCGCGCCCGCGGGTCCCCGAAGCGCGCGGCGAGCCACGCGTCGTCGCGCCGGCGCTCGTCGCCCGCGCGGTCGAGCCGCGCGCCGGTGAACGCGTTCGCGCCGCTCACGCCAGCGCCGGGACGACCGCGGACGCGATGAGCTCGAGCGCCGCGTGGTCGTCGACCAGGTGGTGCTGCAGCATCACGCGCTCGACGCCCGCCGCCTCGTACTCGCGCAGCCGGGCGGCGAACTGCTCCGGCGTCCCGGAGAGCCAGCCGGCGCGCAGATCCGCGACGGACATGCCGGTGCGGGCGGAGAGCCGCTCGCCGCGCTCGCGCAGGTCGTCCTCGTCGGCGCCGATCAGGAACCCGTGCATGAGGCTGAAGGTCATCGTCGCCGGGTCGCGGCCGGCCTCCGCGCACGCGGCGGCGATCCGCTCGCGGGCCGCGTCGGCGTCCTCCGGCGTCTGGTGGACGACGTTGTACTCCGTCGCGAAGCGCGCGGCGAGCGCCGCGCCGCGCGGAGCCCGCCGCCCCGCCCATCAGCAGCGGCAGCGGGTCCTGGACCGGCTTGGGCAGCGCGTCGAGGTCCTCGACCGCGTAGTGCTCGCCGGCGAACGAGAACGGGCCGGGCGCCCACGAGCCGGCGATGATCTCGAGCTGCTCGGCGAGCCGGTCCATGCGGACCTTCATCGGCGGGAACGGGAAGCCGTAGGCGCGGTGCTCGGCCTCGTGCCAGCCCGTCCCGATCCCGACCTCGATCCGCCCGCCCGAGATGTGGTCGGCCGTCACCGCGGACTTGGCCAGGACGGACGGGTGGCGGAACGTGGCGGGCGAGACGAGCGTCCCGAGCCGCAGCGTGCTCGTCGTCGCCGCCAGCCCGCAGATCGTCGACCACGCGTCGAGCGACCCGCGGGCGGTGTCGCCGTCGACCGAGCCGTAGTGGTCCGAGCGCAGCAGCGCGTCGAACCCCAGCCGCTCGGCCGTCGCGGCGAGCGCGCGCCACTGCTCCCAGGTCACGTCCTCCTGGCCCTCGACCATCACGGCGAAGCGCATCGCCGTGACCCTAGCGAGCGGGCGGTGTCAGCAGCGCGTGGCGGGCTTCGACGCACCCGGCGCGAGGCAGAGCGTCTCGGCCTTCGGCAGCTTGCCCTTGCGCATCGTGTAGCGGACGACCTTGCCGATCCAGCCGCGCGCCGTGATCCGCACCTCGATCACCGCACCGGGCTTGAGCCTGTGGCCCTCGAGCGCGCCGGTGAAGCCGACCTTGCCGTTCGGCGGGACCTGGCGGCTGCGCTTCGCGAACGGGCAGCCCTTGCCCTCGCAGGTGACCGTGACCCGCCCGCCCGCGGGCGCCCCGCTGACCGAGAACGCGGTGACCTTCGTGATCGCGGCGCTTGACGAGCCAGCGGTTGCGCACGGGCGCCGCGATCTGCGTGACCGTCACGCGCCCGGTCGGCGGCAGACCCGGACACCGGCGCCCTGGGGGGCGCGGGCGTGTCGGCGCCCGAGCAGTCCTGGTCGATCCCGTCGCCGGGCGTCGTCGCCGGCGCCCGGGCGGATCGCCGGGCTTCGCGTCGTTGCAGTCGATCGGCGCGGGGGATGCCGTCGAGGTCGTCGTCGGGCCGCAGGACGGTCTCGCAGCCGCTGACGGTGTCCAGCGCGTCGACGGTCGCCGTGTCGTCGCCGACGCCGCAGTCGATCGTGTCGGCGACGCCGTCGCGCGCGCTGATCGTGTCGTCGCCCTCGCCACCGAGGACCGTGTCGGCGCCGCCGGCGCCGTCGAGCGTGTCGTTCCCCTGCCCGCCGGTCAGCACGTTGGCGGCCGCCGAGCCGGTGAAGGTGTCGGCCTCGGCGGCTCCGGTGAGGTTCTCGACGTCCGCGTGGACGTTCGCGCCGCCGGCGTCGTTCGCCGCGTCGTCGAGGCTGACCGTCACGGGCGCCGGCGACGACAGCAGGAGCAGATCGGTCCCGCCGCCGCCGCGGATGTCGTCCGGACCGCTCGGGTAGCGGATCGTGTCGTTCCCGGCCCCGCCGTCGATCGGGTCGCCGTTCGCGCCGTACGCCATGATCGAGTCGTTCCCGTCGCCGCCGTTCACGGCGTTCACCGCGGTGCTGCCCACGCTGACCGTGTCGTCGCCCGCGCCGCCGTTGAAGGTCATCCCGTAGCCGTCCGCGCCGCCGAGCACCTTGTCGGCGCCGCCGTTCAGGTTGATGACCGCACTGCCCGGGCCGCATGCGACGCGCGTGTGCTCCTGCCCGGTGACGCCGGAGCAGCCGTTGCTCGCATCCATCTCGGATCCGCTCGCGCGCTGGAAGATGAGCGCGGGCGGGTTGTTCAGGGTGATGCTGAAGTCGTCGACGCCGTCGGTGCCCTGATAGACGGTCTGGGTGCCCGGCTTCGTGACGGTCGCGTTCGCCTGGGCGGCGGCGGGAAGGAGGGCGGACGCGAAGAGCGCGGCCGCGATGGCGCGGAGGGGGGTCATGGTCGCGACACTGACGGCACGTCAGCGGGCGCGCATGGCCCATAGGGATGAACTCGGCGCGCCGGGCCTCGACACCGCGGCGCTTCGCCCCGAGGCGGGCGACGTGTGAAGATCCCCGCCGATGGACGGCAGCTACGACGAGGTGTTCGCGGCTCCCGGGCAGCCGCGCGAGCACGCGGTCGCGCTGGCGGCGGCGCTCGCCGACCTCGGCCCCGACGCGCTGACCGACGCCGGCCGGATGCGCGACTCGATCTTCATGCAGCAGGGCATCACCTTCGATGCCGCCGGGGTGGGTGGGGACGGTGTCCCTGACGGCCCGGTGCGCGACCGGCCGTTCCCGCTCGACCTCGTCCCGCGGATCATCCCCGCGGGCGAGTGGCGCGACATCAAGCGCGGCCTCGCGCAGCGGATCCGCGCGCTCAACGCGTTCGTCGACGACGTCTACCACGCGCGCGAGATCGTCCACGCCGGCATCGTGCCGTGGGAGCTGATCGTCTCCCGCTCCGCCTTCGCCCGCGCCGCGCACGGCATCCGGCCGCCCGGCGGCGTCTACTGCCACGTGTCCGGCTGCGACCTCGTCCGCGACGCCGACGGCAGCTGGAAGGTGCTCGAGGACAACGTCCGGACGCCGAGCGGGATCTCCTACGTGCTCGAGAACCGCGTCGCGATGACGCGGCTGCTGCCCGGGCTGTTCGGGTCCTACCGCGTCCGGCCCGTCGACCACTACCCCGCGCTGCTGCGCACGGCGCTGACCGAGGTCGCCCCGACGAGCGCCGAGGAGGAGGCGACGGTCGTCGTCTGGACCCCGGGCCCGTTCAACTCCGCCTACTTCGAGCACGCCTTCCTCGCGCGCCAGATGGGCGTCGAGCTCGTCGAGGCGTCGGACCTCGTGGTGCGCGACGCCGCGTGCTACATCCGCACCACGAACGGGCTCCAGCGCGTCCACGCGATCTACCGCCGGATCGACGACGACTTCATGGACCCGCTCGAGTTCCGCCCCGACTCGCTGCTCGGCGTCCCGGGGCTGATGCGCGCCTACCGCGCCGGCACGGTCGCGATCGTCAACGCGGTCGGCACCGGCGTCGCGGACGACAAGGCGGTCTACCACCACGTCCCGGACATGATCCGCTTCTACCTCGACGAGGAGCCGATCCTCCAGAACGTGCCGACGTACCTGCTCGCCGACCCCGAGCAGCGCGCCCAGGTGCTCGAGCGGCTCGACCAGCTCGTCGTCAAGCCGGTCGACCAGTCCGGCGGCAAGGGCGTGTTCATCGGCCCCGGCGCGAGCGACGAGCAGATCGCGCGCCAGGCCGCCGAGCTGCAGCGCCGCCCCGAGCGCTGGATCGCGCAGGAGCTCGTGCAGCTCTCGACCTGCCCGACCGCCTCGCCCGACGGCCGGCTCGTCGGCCGCCACGTCGACCTGCGCCCGTTCGCGGTCTTCGGCGAGGACATCCACATCGTCCCCGGCGGGCTCACGCGCGTGGCGCTGCGCGAAGGCTCGATGATCGTCAACTCGTCCCAGGGCGGCGGCTCGAAGGACACCTGGGTGCTCGCGGAGGAGGACGCACCGGACGGGCGCCGCGAGGAGCAGCAGGCCGCCTGGTCGCCGCCCGAGCTGCCCGGCCTGCGGCAGAGCGGCGAGTTCTCCGGCCAGCAACAGCAGCAACAGCAGTAGATGCTGGCCCGGATCGCGCACGAGCTGTACTGGATCGGCCGCCAGCTGTCGCGCGCCGAGCACACCGCGCGGATGCTCGACGGCGTCTTCCACGCCGACGTCCAGGGGCGGCGCCAGGACACCGGCGGCGTCCGCCTCTCGTGGGTCGGGCTGCTGGCGATCATGGGCGACGAGCGGCCCGACGACGCGACCCGCGACGCCGTCGTCCAGCGGCTGACGCTCGACCGCGAGCACCCGGCGAGCGTCGCGAGCTGCGTGACCCAGGCGCGCGAGGGCGCCCGCACGGTGCGCGACGTCTTCTCCGCGGAGATGTGGGAGGCGATCAACACCTTCCACCTCGGGCTGCTGCGGCGCGACAACTCCGCCGCCCTGCGCACCGGCCCGTACTCGGTCTACGCCTACGTCAAGGAGCGCTGCGGCCTGTTCTGGGGCGTGACCGGGCGGACGATGCTCCGCGACGAGGCGTACGCGTTCCTCGAGGCGGGCGCGCGGATCGAGGCCGCCGACATGATGCTGCGGATGCTGCGCGTCGCGCTGCCCGGCGGCGGCGACCCGGACGACCACACCACCGACGGCCAGGCGCTCGCGCTGCTGCAGGCGGTCGGCGGCTTCCAGGCGTTCCGGCGCGCGGTCCCGCAGCCGCCGAACGCGCGCCCCGTCGGCCGCTTCCTGCTCTACGAGCGCGCGTATCCGGACTCGGTGGCGGCCTCCGTCGAGTCGCTCCACCAGGCGCTGACCGAGGCCGACGCGAACTACCGCAACTCCGCCCCCGTGCTGCGGCTCGGGCGGCTCCAGGCCGACCTCGACTTCCGCTCGCGCGCGCTCGACGCCAACGGCGGCGGCATCATGCCGATCGTCGAGGACGTCCGCCAGGAGCTCGCGCAGGTCGACGCCGACATCGCGGTGCGCTACTTCGGCGGCGCGTCCCCGCCCGCGCCCAGGATGGCGACGCCCTGATGCACTTCGCCATCCGCTACCTGACCGAGTACCGCTACGAGGAGCCGGTCAGCGACAACCTCAACGCGCTGCGGGTGACGCCCGCGACGACCCAGTTCCAGCGGGTCGACGACTTCGGCGTCCGCGTCGACCCGGAGACCCGCCTCACCCAGCACCTCGACTACTTCGGCACGGCCGTGATCGAGTTCGGGATCTCCAAGCCGCACGAGCAGCTCGCGATCGACGTCCGCGCCCGCGTCGCCACGATCGCGCCGCCGGCGCCACCCGAGGCGGACTGGGCGGCGGCGGAGGAGCGCGGCTACCTCGCCGCCGGCGGCGAGTTCCGGCTCCCGTTCGGGACCGAGCCGGAGCTGGCGCTGCTGGACGAGCTGGTCGGGCTCTCGCGGCAACCGACGCCGGCGGCGACGCTCAAGGCCGTCACGCGAGCTGATCCCGGACCGCTTCGAGTACAAGACCGGCGTCACCTACGTCGGCTCGGACGTGCGCGACCTGCTGGCCGCCGGCGCCGGCGTGTGCCAGGACTTCGCCCACCTCGCGCTGGTGCTGCTGCGGCGCCACGGCCTCGCGGCGCGCTACGTGTCCGGCTACCTGTTCGCGCCGCCCGAGGACGACGAGTCGGCCGACTCGGCCGAGGTCGAGACGCACGCCTGGGTCGAGACGCTGCTGCCGGCGCCGGACGGCGGCGAGCCGGTCTGGATCGCCGCCGACCCGACCAACCGCGGGCTGACCGGCGAGCGGCACGTGAAGATCGGCCACGGCCGCCACTACTCCGACGTCCCTCCCGTCCGCGGCGTCTACCGCGGCCACGCCAACGCCGATCTGCACGCCACGGTGCGGATGACGCGCACGGACACCGCGCCGCGCGCCGCCCCGGCGGCCGGCTGACGGCGCGCGCGTCTACAGTGCGCGGCCATGGAGCTGCGCGCACCCCGGGCCACGGACGCCGCCGCGGTGCTCGACCTCATCGTCGCCCGCGACGTCGCCGACCTCGGGCGGCCCGACTACACGCTCGAGGACGTCGAGGCCGACTGGGCCGCGCCCGGGATCGAGCTCGGGCTCGACGCCTGGCTCGCCGAGGAGGACGGCGCCGCGCTCGGCTACGCGCTGCTCGACGACCGCGGCGCCGCGCTGATCACCGTCCCGCCCGCGACCGAGGGCCGCGGGGTCGGCACCGCGCTGCGCGAGGCCGCCGAGACGCGGGCGCGCGACCGCGGCGAGGCGATCGTGCGCCAGTACGTCCCGCTGACCAACGAGGCCGCGCGGACCCACCTGCTCGACGCCGGCTACTGGCCCGCCTACAGCTACTTCCGGATGCGGATGGACCTCGCCGACGCGCCGCCCGCCCCCGCCGGCGTCCCGGTCCGGCCGTTCACCCGCGGGGTCGACGACAAGCCCGTCCACGCGCTGGTCGAGGAGGCGATGGCGGGCGTCCCCGGCAACGAGGCGCGCTCGCTCGAGTCCTGGCAGGCCGCCAAGATCGACAAGGAGGGCTGGGACCCGGCCCTGTGGCTGCTGCACGAGGACGCGGGCGGCCTCGCCGGCGTCGTGCTGTGCGAGCGCTGGGAGGAGGGCGTCGGCTACGTCGACTACCTCGCCGTCGCGCCGCGCGCCCAGGGCCACGGGCTCGGCCGCGCGCTCCTGCTGCACGGGCTGACGGCCCTGCGCGACGCGGGGCTGGGCACGGTCGAGCTGTCGGTCCAGGGCGAGAACGCCGGCGCGACGCGGCTCTACGAGTCGGTCGGCATGGCGGCGGTCTGGACGATCGAGCGCTGGGAGAAGACGCTCCAGCCTCACGCGTAGAGCACGACGGCGACGGCCGTCGCGAGGTTCAGGCTGGAGACGCCGGGCCGCATCGGGATCCCCACGCGCGCGTCGGCGCGCGCCAGCAGCGCGGCGCCCAGCCCGTGGCGCTCGGAGCCGAACGCGAGCACGGCGTCGTCCGGCAGCGTGGCGAGCGGCGCACCGCCGGGATCGACGGCGACGAGCGGGCGGTCGTCGGGCGGGCGTCGACGCGGCCGACCGGGCAGCGCGAAGTGCAGCCCGGCCGAGCCGCGCAGCGCGGCCGGGCGCCCACGGGTCGCGCTCGCCGGTGACGAGCAGGCCGGCGGCGCCCGCCGCCGCGGCGACCCGCACGGCGGCGCCGACGTTGCCGGGATGGCGCGGCGCGTCGAGCAGCACCACCCGGCCCGGCCCGAGCGCGCCCGGGTCGAACGGCGGCCGGCGCGCGACGGCGACGACGCCGGTGTGGTGTGCGTCCGGGCCGAGGTCGCCGACCGTCGCCACCAGCCCCGCGAGCGCGAGGTCGGGCGCCAGCTCCTCCGCGAGCGCGGCGAGCCCGTCCGGGTCGGTCGTCCCGGCGGCGAGCACGTCGGCGCCGAAGCGCAGCGCGTGCTTGAGCGCGTGGAACCCCTCGATCACCACCAGCCCGCGGTCCCCGCGGGCCGCGGCGAGCAGCTGCCGCACGTCGTCCACCGGCGAAGCGTAGGCTGCCCGCCGATGCTCGCCGCGATCGGCTGGGGCGCCCTCGCGGCCTCCTCGCTCGTCCTCGGCGCCCTGCTCGCGCTCGGGCGCCGCTGGCCGGACCGGATGGTCGGGCTCGTGCTGTCGTTCGGCGCCGGCGCGCTGATCAGCGCCGTGAGCTTCGAGCTCGCCGAGGAGGGCGCGCAGGTCGGCGGCGCGCTGCCGCTCGCGCTCGGGCTCGCCGCGGGGGCGCTGACCTACTTCCTCGCCGACCGGCCGCTCGAGCGCAAGCCGGACGCCGGCGGCGGCTCGCTCGCGCTCGGCGCGTTCCTCGACGGGATCCCGGAGCAGGCGGTGCTCGGGATCGGGCTCGCGACCGGCGAGGGCGTCAGCGTCGGGCTGCTCGTCGCGGTGTTCGTCTCCAACCTGCCGGAGTCGATCGGCGCCAGCGCCGACATGCTCGAGGCCGGGAAGACGCGGCGGACGATCCTCCGGCTGTGGCTCGCGGTGAGCCTGATCTGCGCGCTCGCGACGGTGTGCGGGTACGCGATCGCCGACACGGCGAGCGACGAGCTCAAGGGTGCGATCGACGGCTTCGCGGCGGGCGCGCTGCTCGTGATGCTCGCCGACTCGATGATCCCCGAGGCGCGGCGCAAGTCCGGCCTCGCCGGCGGGCTCGTGCTCGTGCTCGGCTTCGCGGTCGCGGCGGGGCTGTCGGGCCTCTCGTGACAACCGTCCGCGGGCGTCGTTAGCGTTCGCGCGCGAATGGGCGAGGCGATCGGCCAGATGCTGCCGGCGGCCGTCGGCGTGGCGATCAGCCCACTGCCGATCGTCGCGGTCGTGCTGATGCTGGTGACACCGCGGGGGCGCGTGAACGGCCCGGCGTTCGTGCTGGGCTGGATGCTGGGGCTCGCGGTCGTCGGCGCGATCGTGCTCAGCGTGGCGAGCGGCGCGAGCGCGTCGGACGACGGCGGGCCGGCCACCTGGGTCAGCGTGCTCGAGCTGGTCCTCGGCCTCGCCGTGCTGCTGCTCGGCGTGCGCCAGTTCCGCGGCCGGCCGCGCGGCGACGCCACCCCCGAGCCGCCGAAGTGGATGCGGGCGCTCGACACCTTCGAGCCGCCGAAGGCGATCGGCACCGGCGTGCTGCTCTCGTCGGTCAACCCGAAGAACCTGCTGCTCGCCGTGGCCGGCGCCGCGGCGATCGCGCAGACGGGGATCAGCGGCGGGGAGCAGGCGATCGCATGGGTCGTGTTCGTCCTCGTCGCCTCGGTCGGCGTGGCCGCGCCGGTGATCGTGGCGGTCGCGATGGGCGACCGCTCGCGCCACCTGCTCGACGAGCTCAAGGACTGGCTCGCGGCCAACAACGCGACGATCATGTCCGTGCTGCTGGTCGTGATCGCCGCGAAGCTGATCGGCGACGCGATCAGCGGGCTCTAGGCCACGGCGATGAGCACGGCGAGGATCGCGCCGACGACGGCGATCGGGAGGCTCAGCGACGCCACGAGCCAGGCCGGCGCGACGGCCTCCTCCCCGCCGGTCAGCGCGTGGTCGACGACCGTGTACCGCCACCAGCCGATCGCCCCCAGCGCGCCGCCGAGCAGCGCGAGCAGCGTCCCGAGCGCGACGTAGGGCCAGTGCGGCCCGTCCGAGACCTCGGGGATCACCTTGCCGATCGCGACGGCGACGCCCTGCGTGCCGAGCGCGGTGCGCCACCAGGACAGGAAGGTGCGCTCGTTCGCGAGCCGCGTCCGGCGGGTGGCGTCGACGGCGGGCGTGCTCATCGGCCCACAGCTTGCCAGTCTCGGGCATGATCGCGTCGGTGCCGCGCCAGCTGCTGTCGACCGTGGAGTTCGTCCGCCGCTGCCTCGGGCGGTTCGTCGAGCTGGAGGGCTTCGATCGCGCGATGGCGCTGGCCGGCCAGGCGTTCGCGGCCCTGCTGCCGCTGCTGATCGTGATCGGCTCGGTCTCGCCGCAGGGCGGCGACGACCTCTCCGACGCCCTCACGTCGCGCTTCAAGCTCGACCCGGGCGCCTCCGACACGCTGCACAGCGCCGTCGCGCAGCCGCCCGATCCCGGGATCGGCGTGCTCGGCGTGTTCCTGCTGGTGATCTCCGCGCTGTCGTTCACGCGCGCGATGCAGCGCCTCTACGTGCGCGCGTGGCGGCTCGGCAAGCTCGGCCTGCGCGGCAACCTCTGGGGGCTTCGAGTGGCTCGTGATCTTCGTGCTCTTCTGGTCGCTCCAGCCGCTGATCATCCACCTGTTCTCCGGCGTGACGGCGTTCGCGTTCTCGCTCGCGCTCTCGACGGCGATGTGGGTCATCACCCCGTACCTGCTCGTCGCGAAGCGGATCGCGTGGCGGCGGCTCGTGCCGCAGGCGCTGCTGACCGCGCTGTCGCTGGACGCGCTCGCGATCGCCGGCGCGATCTACCTGCCGCACGCGGTCGCAGACGACCTCGAAGGAGTTCGGCGTGCTCGGCGTCGCCTTCACGCTGCTCTCGCTGCTGTTCGCGATCTCGCTCTGCCTGGTCGGCTCGGCCGCGATCGGCGCGACGGTCGCCGAGACGTTCGCCGACACGGGCGAGCCCGACCTCACGCCGCGCTAGGCGCGCGGGTCGTCGGTCGCCATCCCGGCACGGTCCGCCAGCGCACCCGGTCGGACCGGATCACCCACGTCGGGTGATGCCCGCCGCCGGTGGGCGTGACAGCGTTCCGGCCATGAGCGACCGGACGCGGACGAGCGGCGAGGGCTGGGCGGTCTTCGCGGGCGTGCTGTTCGTGCTCGCCGGCATCTTCCACGTCATGTGGGGGATCGCCGGCATCACGAACGACGACAACTTCGTCTCCGACGAGCTGCTGTTCGGCGACCTGACCCTGTGGGGGATCTTCTACCTCGTCCTCGGGGCGCTGCAGCTGGCCGCCGCCTGGCTGATCGCGCAGTCCCGCCGCTCGGGCCAGGTGCTCGGGATCGTGCTCGCCGTGCTCAGCGCGGTCAACGCGATGTTCACCTTCGCCGCCTATCCGCTGTGGTCGGCGACGATCCTGATCGTCGACCTGCTCCTGATCTACGGGCTGTCGGTCCACGGCGACGACTACGCCTGACCGGTGAGCCGGGCGCCCCGGCGGGCGCGTACGATGCTGGCGCAGCAACCTCAGCCCGCCCCCCAGCAGCGTTGCCCCGCACCCAGGTCACCGACGCGCTCGCCGCGACGAAGTTCGCTCCGCCCCGCGTCCCGCCGGGCTGGGTCGCGCGCCCGCGGCTGGACGCGGCGCTCGAGCGCGGCCTGCAGGCGCCGCTGACGCTGATCGCCGCCTCGCCGGGCGCCGGCAAGAGCGCGCTGCTCGGCTCGTGGGTCGCCGCGCGCCGCTGCGAGGGCACGCTCGCGTGGCTGTCGCTCGAGGGGCTCGACCGCGACCGGCGGCGGTTCTGGCGCGGCGTGCTCGAGGCGCTCTCGCGCGCGGGCGCGCCGGAGCCCGTCGCCTCGCTCACCGTCCACCCGACCGAGAGCGTCGACCTCGTCGTGCCCGAGCTGGTCAACGCGCTCGAGCACGTCGACCAGCCGATCGTGCTCGTCCTCGACGACCTGCACGAGGTCGGCGACGGCGCCGCGATCGCCGACCTCGACCGGCTCCTGCGGCATCCGCCGGCCGCGCTGCGGATCGTCGCCGCGACGCGGATCGACCCGCCGCTGCGGCTCGGCCGCATGCGGCTCGCCGGCGATCTGTCCGACATCCGCGAGCGCGATCTCGCCTTCACCGAGGCCGAGACCGGCGCGCTGCTGCGCGCCGGCGGGACCGAGCTCGAGCCGGCCGCGGTGCGCGTCCTCTGGCAGCGGACCGAGGGTTGGGCGGCCGGGCTCCGGATGGCGGCGATCGCGCTGCGCACCCATCCGGACCCCGGCCGGTTCGTGGCCGCCTTCGCGGGCGACGACGTCGCGATGGCCGACTACCTGCTCTCCGAGGTGCTCGCACAGCAGCCGCCCGAGCTCGTCGACTTCCTCCTGCGCACGTCGATCGTGAGCCTCGTCTCCGGCGAGCTCGCGACCGTGCTGACCGGGCGCGCGGACGCCGACCGGCTGCTCGCCCGGCTCGAGCGCGAGCATGCGCTCGTCGCGGCGATCGGCGACGACCGGCTCTGGCACCGCTATCACCCGCTGCTGCGCGAGCTGCTGCGCTCCGAGCTGCGCTTCCGCCGCGCCGGCGAGGTGCCGGAGCTGCACGCCCGGGCCGCGCGCTGGTACGCCGCCCGCGAGCGCCCCGCGGAGGCGCTGCGCCACGCCGCCGACGCCGGCGAGTGGGAGATGGTCGCGCGGCTGGCCGGCGAGCACTGGATGCCGCTGCTGGTCAGCGGCGAGCTGGGGCATGCTCCGCCCCGTGCTCGAGGGGCTCCCGCGCGAGCGCGCGCGCGAGGACCCCGAGGTCGCGCTCGCGCTCGCGGCGACGATCCTCGACGCCGGCGACGAGCCCGGTGCCGCGGCGCTCTACCGCCGCGCCGGACAGCGTGCGGGCGCCGTGCCCGAGGAGCGCGCCGACCAGTTCGCGCTCGGGCTCGCCGCCGCCGGCGTGATCCGGGCGCGGATGCGGGGCGACCTCGCCGGCGCCGAGCACCACGCCGAGCGGCTGCTCGCCACCGACGCGGGCCGCGACCTGCGCACGCTCGGGCTGCTCAACCTCGGGATCACGCGGCTCTGGACCGGGCGCGCTGGAGGCCGCCGCCCGCGACCTCGAGTCCGCCCGCCGCGCGGCCGAGACCGGCGGCCGCGACTGGCTCGCGCTCGTCGCCGTCGCCAGCCTCGCCGCCCACGCGGTCGTGACCGGCCGGCTGGAGCGGGCGCGCCGGCTGGCCGGCGAGACGCTCGCGCTCGCGGGCGAGCGCGGCTGGGTGCGGACGTGGCCGGTCGGGCTCGCCGAGGCGACGCTCAGCGGCGTCGCGCTGGAGCGCAACCGGCGCGAGGACGCGCTCGCCCACTTCCGCCGCGCGGACGAGCTGCTGACCCACGCGTCCGACGTCCCGCTGCGGATGGCGATGATGATGCAGCGCGCCCGGCTCGCGGTCGCCGAGGGCCGGCCGGAGCCGGCGCTCGAGGCGCTCGAGCGCGCGGCCGAGCTGAGCGAGGGCTGGCCGGTGATGCCGGCGATGCGCGGGCTTGCCGCCGGGCTGGAGGCGATCAGCCGCGCCGCGCTCGGCGGCCCCGCGGCGGCCGAGGCGCAGCTGCGCAACGGCGCCGGTCAGCCCGCCACGTCCGAGCAGGCCGCGGCGCTCGCCCGCCTGCGGCTGCTGGCGGGCGATCCGGCCGGCGCCCACGCGGCGCTCGCGCCGTGGCTCGACCGCGCCGCCGACGCCTACGGCCCGACGGCCGTCGAGCTGTGGCTGCTCGAGGCGCTCGCGCACGACGCCGGCCGCGACGCCCGAGCCGGCCGCCGCGGCGCTGGAGCGGGCGCTCGACGAGGCCGAGCCGCACGGCATCCGGCGCCCGTTCGTCGAGCTCGGCACCCCCGTCGCGACGCTGCTGCGGCGCCAGCTGCGCCAGGGCTCCGCGCACCGGTCGCTCGTCGAGACGCTGCTGCAGGAGCTGGCCCGCCCCGCCGCGGACGCGCGGCCGCGCTCGCTGCTCGTCGAGCCGCTCTCCGACCGGGAAGCTGCGGTCCTGCGCTTCCTGCCCACCATGATGTCCAACGGCGAGATCGCCGCGGAGCTGTTCGTGTCCATCAACACCGTCAAGACCCACCTGAAGTCGATCTACCGCAAGCTCGACGTCCCCGACCGGCGCGAGGCGGTCCGGCGCGCGCGCGAGCTCGGGCTGCTGGCGCCATGAGCGAGACCCTGGTCGACATCCCCGCGGGCCGCTTCGCGATGGGGTCCGAGGACTTCTACCCGGAGGAGGCTCCGGTGCGCGAGGTCGCGGTCGGCGCGTTCCGGATCGAGGCCCATCCGGTCACGGTGCGCGAGTTCCGCCGCTTCGTGAAGGCGACGGGCCACGTCACGACCGCCGAGCGCGCGCCCGATCGCGAGCACTACCCCGACGCCGACCCGGCGCTGCTGGTGCCCGGGTCGCTCGTGTTCCAGCCGCAGCGCGGGCCCGTCGACCTGCGCGACCACCGCAACTGGTGGGCCTACGTCCCGGGCGCCTGCTGGCACCGGCCCGAGGGCCCGGGGTCGGACACCTACCAGCGCGCGGACCACCCGGTCACGCACGTCACGCACGCGGACGCCTCGGCCTACGCGGCGTGGGCGGGCCGGTCGCTGCCGACCGAGGCCGAGTGGGAGCGCGCGGCGCGCGGCGGGCTCGACGGCTGCACCTACGCCTGGGGCGACGACCCGCAGCCGGACGGCGTGCCGCTCGCCAACACCTGGGAGGGCGAGTTCCCGTGGCGCAACACGCTCGAGGACGGCTACGCCGGCACGTCACCGGTCGGCTCGTTCCCGGCGAACGGGTTCGGGCTGTTCGACGTCTGCGGCAACGTCTGGGAGTGGACCGACGACTGGTTCACCGCCGACCACGCCGCGCCGTCGCCGTGCTGCGGGCCGCCGCCGACCGACCGACGGCGAGTTCCCCCGCCGCGTCATCAAGGGCGGGTCGCACCTGTGCGCGCCGAGCTACTGCCTGCGCTTCCGGCCGGCGGCCCGGCAGGGCGAGGCGATCGACACCTCGACGAGCCACATCGGCTTCCGCTGCGTCGTGCGCCTAGGACGCGAGCGCGGCGGCCACCAGCGGCGCGGCCTCGACCACGCGCGGCAGCCCGGCCGTCTGGGTCACCGCGATCAGCACCCCGGCGATCTCGTCGTCGCTCGCGCCGGACTCGCGCGCCAGCGCGACCTGGAAGTCGTAGGACGCGGCCGGCGCGCCGAGCGTGATCAGCGACGCGATCCGCACGAGCGCGTGGATCCGGGGATCGAGCCCGGACTCCTCGATGTTCTGGAGGTGGCGGCCGACGAGCCGCTCGATCAGCTCGGGGTCGTTCTCGGCCAGGTTGGTCAGGAAGTCGTCGGCGCGGATCGGCCATCGCGTTCTCCTCGGGTCGGAAGGGTCAGGCGTCGTCGGCGCGCGGCGGCGCGCCGCCGGGCAGGCGCCGGACCTCGACGAGCTCGAGGCCCAGCTGGTTGACGAGGTGGATCACGCCGTGCAGCGCGGCCTGGTCCTCGACCGGCCCGTGCAGGACCGTCTCGACCGGCTCCACGCTCGCGTCCAGTCCCTCGAAGCGGGCGAGCAGGGCGGGCGTCACGCGCCCCCGGACTCGGATCTCGTACTGGTCCACGCGGCTCTGCCGCGATCGTCGCGGTCCGCAGGGTGACGTGTGATCACCCTTTCGGGGTGATCCTGGCGTCCGGTCCGCGTGGCACATTGGCGCTCGTACCCCCCGTCCCCACCAAAGGAGTGCCGCGTCATGAGCGATCCGAGTTCGCGTCAGGAGCCGAGCGGCTGGGCCAGCGCCGGCGTGACGTTCGCCGGCTGCATCCTGGGCCTGATCGGCTCATTCCAGCTGATCGCGGGCCTGACCGCGGTCCTCAACGACGACTTCTTCATCCGGACCGAGAACTACACGTTCGACCTCGACACGAGCGCGTGGGGCTGGATCCACCTGCTCATCGGGGTCCTGCTGATCATCACCGCGTTCGGGCTGTTCTCACGCGCCCCGTGGGCCGGCGTGACGGCGATCATCCTCGCGATCCTGAGCGCGATCGAGAACTTCTTCTTCATCCCCTACTACCCCTTCTGGTCGATCGTGCTGATCGCGCTCGACGTGTGGGTGATCTGGGCCCTGACGCGGCCGGGGGTGCTCAGGACCGACTGAGCCGCTCGAGGGCCGCGTCGATCCGCGGCTCGACGTGCACCCGGCCGGCGAGGCCGGCGCGCGCCAGCAGCTCGACCTCCGGCGTCCGGACGCCGGTGAGCCAGAGCCGCCCCGGCAGCGCGCCGGCCAGCTCGCCGATCATGTCGAGCGCGCCGACGTCGAGGTCGCCGCTCGCGGAGAGGTCGAGCACGACCGGGTCCGAGCCCGCCTGCGCGAGGATCCGGTCCTTGACCCCGACCGCGTTGGCGTAGAACAGCGGGCCGTCGTTGCGCAGGACGTGCACGCCCTCCGGGGCGATCCAGTCGGGATGCCGGTCGATCCGGCCCCAGGCGCCGCTGGCCGGGTCGCGCGCGAGCGGGTGGAGGTCGGGCTCGGCCAGCCGCTTGATCACCCAGATCAACGTCAGGACCGCGGTGATCACGAGCCCCTGCAGCACCCCGAGCGCCAGCACGCCGGCCAGCGCCAGGCCGGCGAACACGACGGCGCTCGTGCGGATCCGGGCGAAGCGGGCGAGCTCGTCCACGCGCAGGAAGCCGGCGACCGCGACGATGACGATCGCCGCGAGCGTCGCCTCCGGCAGCGGCTCGAAGAGCGACGTCAGGAACGCCCCCGTCAGCAGCACGAGGACGCCGGCGATCAGGGTCGCGAGCTGCGAGCGCCCGCCGGCGCCCTCGGCGGCCGCCGTCTGGCTCGCACCGCCCGACTGGACGAAGCCCGAGCCGAGGCCCGCGACGAGGTTGGAGGCGCCGAGCGCGGCCAGGTCGCGGTTCGCGTCGACCTTGTAGCCGTGCAGCGTCGCGAGCGAGCGGGAGACGCCGATCGCCTCGGCGGTGAGCACCAGCACGCCCAGCGCCGGCGCGATCAGGTCGACGAGATCGCCCACGCCGACGTCCGGCAGCGCCGGATCCGGCAGGGCCGTCGGCAGGTCGCCGACGACCGCGACGCCGTGCGCGTCGAGGTCGAACAGCGCGGACACGGCGATCGCGAGCACGAGGACGACCAGCGTCCACGGCACGACCGGGGCGAGCCGCTTCCCGGCGGCCAGCACGGCGATGCACGCCGACCCCGAGCGCGAGCGTCGCCGTGTGGACGTCGCCGAGGTCGCCGATCAGATCCTCCAGGCGCGGGAAGAAGTCGCCCTCGCCCGCCGGCACGCCGACCAGGCTCGGCACCTGGCTGACCATGATCGTCAGGCCGAGCCCGAACAGGAACCCGGTCATGACCGGCTTGGAGACGAGGTCCGCGACGGCGCCGAGCCGCAGCGCGCCGGCGAGCAGGAGCACGACCGCGGTGACGAGCGCGAGCGCGGCCGACAGCGCGGCGAAGCGCGCGGTGTCGCCGCCCGCGAGCGGGCCGACCGCCGCCGCCGACACCGCGGCGGTCGCGGTCGTCGCGCTCACCACCAGCGTCCGCGACGTGCCGAGCAGCGCGTAGGCGATCATCGCCCCGGGCGCGGCCATCAGGCCCGCCTCGGGCGGGAGCTGGGCGATCTGCGCGTAGGCGACCGCCTGCGGGACCACCACGCTCGCGACGACGATGCCGGCGATCACGTCCGCGCGGAGCCAGGCGCGCTCGTAGCCCCGCGCCCAGGCGGGGACGAGACGGGCGATCGGTCCGGGCGCGCTGGGCAGGGCGCGGAGGTTCGCACACGGCACGTCTATGCACGCGGGCCGCCCGCGCCGTACGCTGGTGCCCATGGCCTTCCAGCCCGACGACCTCCTCGGCGAAGCCGCCCTCCAGGCCGCGGTCGCCGCTCTCGCTGAGCGCAACCAGCATCACCTGGCCGATATGAGCGAGCGCGAGCAGGCCGACGCCGTCGGTCACTGGCGCGAGCTGGCCATGACGATCCTCACCGCCGCGCGGACCGCGTCGGGCCCCGAGCCGGCCGACGGGCGAGACCGGCGGGCGGGCGGCGATCGTGCTCGAGGACGCGGGCGGCGACGAGATCACCGTCCACGCGAGCTTCTACCCGCAGCTGGAGGACCTCGGCGGCGGCGAGGTCGCCGCCACGCCGGCGCAGGCGACGGCGCTCGAGCTGCTCGAGCAGCTGGCCGGCGACGACGACGCCGAGGAGGACTGAGCGCGGCTCAGTCGCTGCGGCGCTTGATCTCCTTGCGCTTGCGGGCGCGCCGCACCAGCAGCCGGTCGATCCCGGCGCCGAGCAGCATCGACACCACGATCACCACGATCAGCGGCGTCTGCCACGACCCGATGAGCCAGTCGACCTCGACCTCTTCGAGGTTGATGACGGCGAAGACGGCGGCGAGCACGCCGAGGATCCCCGCCGCGACGAGCCGTGTGGTGGCCGCCTTCTCGGGCTTGTCGCCCGGACGCGTGGCGGGCGTGCGTTCCGCATGATCGCTCATGCAGGCATCATCGCGCGTCCGGTCAGCCGGCGACAGGGGGCTGGCGCCCGAAGGCCGCGAACAGCGTCTCGTAGGCGGCGATCCCGCAGCCGTCCTCGCGCGTGATCACCACGTCGACGGGCTTGCCGTCGAAGGTCCCGCTGACCTTCGCCCGCTCCGGCCCGCCGTACTGCTGCGTGCAGGCCGCGGCCGGGTCGCGCGGTGCGATCGCCTCGCGCACGGCCTTGCGGTCGCACGTCCCGCCGCAGTGCAGCGCCATCCGGATCGGCTGCGAGGCGGCGCCCGTGACGACCACGGAGAGCGCGTTCCCGCCGGCCGGCTGCGGCACCGGCGCGGCGGCCTCGTCCTCGTCGCCGCCGCAGCCGGCGAGCGCGGCGCAGAGCACGACGGCGAGGCAGGCGAGGCGGGGCATACCGGTACTACGGCGCTCCCGGTCGCGCGTCACACTGGGAGTATGGGCTCCCACGAGATCCTGCGCGCGCTGCGCGGCGGCCCCGCCACGCTCGACGCGCTCCACGCGCGGCTCGGCGCCCCCGAGCGCGAGGCGCTGACCTGGGCGGTCGACGAGGCCGTCGGCCGCGGGCTGGTGCACTCCTCGGCCGGGGCGGACTGCGGACCCGACGGGATCTGCGGCTCGACCGCCCCGGCCGTCTTCACGCTCACGGACGCAGGGCGGGCGGCGGCGCGCTGAGCACGCGCACCACCGCCAGCACCGCCAGGATCGTCATGCAGATCGCCGACCCGACGCACCAGATGCAGATCGCGTCGAGCCGGACGATCTCGACGTAGGTCAGCCAGGCCGAGAAGCCGAAGCCGGCCAGCGCGAACAGCGCGGTCGCGCCGCGCCACAGCTCGCCCTCGCGGACGAGCGAGCCGAGGATCGCGAGATAGCCGGCCACGCCGAGGACGGCGACCGGGATCCCGGCCAGCGCCGCGTAGTCGGACTGCTGGACGACCGCGCAGCCGTGCGCGATCGCGCACACGGGCTGGTCGCCCGTGTAGTGCACGACCGTCAGGTACGACGCGATCGCCAGCCCGATCAGCGCCACGGCGCCGATCGCCACCCGCAGCGCGGGCGCGCGGGCGCCCGCGTCGCGCGTGAGGGGCACGGCGGTCACTGCTTCGCCTCGGCGTCCAGGGCGGCCGACAGCGAGCCGATGTCGTGGTTGCCGCCGGCGATCACCTTCGCCTGGCCGTCGCCGCGCGCGACGGCGAACGTCGGCGTCGCGTTCACGCCGAGCGTCTCGGCGTCGCGGTTCGCCTGGTTCAGGCGATCCTGCGCCGCCGCGGTCTTGGCGTAGGCGAGCGCCTTGTCGGCGTCGACGCCCGCGGCCTGCGCGACCTGGCGCAGGAAGCCGTCGGTCACGTAGCCGGAGTTCTCCTCGCCCTGCATCGCGTAGAACGCCTCGAGGAACGGCCACAGCTTGCCCTGCTGCTGGGCGCCGGCCGCCATCAGCGCGGCGGTCGAGGAGTCGGGCCCGATGAAGTGCAGGGTGCGCGCGTCGAGCTTGACCTTGCCCGTGCGGACGTAGTCCTGGATCAGCGTGGGCAGCGTCGTCTTCGACGTCTCGGCGCAGATCGGGCACTGGAGGTCGACGAACTCGGTGAGGGTCAGCGGCGCGCTCTTCTTCCCGAGCACGCCGTCGCGCTCGGGGATGCCGGCGAACAGGCTCGCCGCCTGCCCCGTCGATGCGGCGGGTGCCGGCGTGTCGGACTTGCCGCCGGACGACGAGACGGCGATGGCGATCACGACCGCGACGGCCGCGACGCCGAGGGCGCCGAGCAGGGTGAGCCCGCGGCGCTTGCGGGCCGCCGCGGCGGCCTCCGCGCGCTCGGACTCGAGGCGCTCGGCGCGGCGCTGCTCGCGCAGCTCGCGCTTGGTCGGCTTGGACTGGGTGGACATCTGGCTCCTCCGGAAGGGACGCTCGACAGGGGTCGGTGGCGCGCCGCGTCGCGGCGCCGCCCGGGCTGGAGCGCGATCGGGTCGCGCGGTCAGCCCGCGAGCGGGGGCCCGCGGACCGGGACCGCGAGCGGGAGGAGCAGGCGCGGGCGCCGTGCGGCGGCGGGCGCGAGGAGCCGCGGCGACGCGGCGCTGAGGCGGAGGCGTGGTGCCGCGGGGCGCAGCGCGCGCACCAGCGCGACCGCGGCGGGCGCGGCACGCAGCGCGAGCGCGAGCACGCCGCCGGCGAGCAGGCAGAAGGCGAGCAGCTCGCTCCAGCCGCCGCCGAGCAGCGCGGCGTCGCCGAGCGCGTAGGCGAGCAGCGCCTGGCCGGCGCAGACGGCGCCGACGCCGGCCGCCCCGAGCGCCCACAGGCGCAGGAAGCCGGGCGCACGGCCCGCCGCGAGCCGGGCGAGCCCGACGGCCAGTCCGGCGGCGTAGGCGAGCAGCACGAGCACCCCGGCCACGCCGAGCCAGCCGTGGCCGGCCGCCTCGAGGCAGCTCTCGGCCTGCGGCCCGCACGCCAGCGAGGCGCGCGCATGGTCGACGCCGAGGGCGAGCAGCGGCAGCAGCACGAGCGCGCGCAGCGTGAGCGGGATGCGATGCATCGCGCCCAGAGTCCACCAGCGCGGCCTGAAGCGCGGTTCAAGAATCCGGCGCACGCTAGCCTCGATGACCCGGATGACCGAACACATGGCCCATATCGGCGAGATCGACCTCTGCTATGAGGCGTTCGGCTCCCGGGAGGATCCGACGCTGCTGCTCGTCATGGGCCTCGGCACGCAGATGATCGGCTGGCCCGACGCGTTCTGCGAGCAGCTCGCCGGCCGCGGCTTCCACGTCATCCGCTACGACAACCGCGACATCGGCCGCTCGACGCACCTGCGCCAGTTCCGCCCGCCGACGCTGCGCCAGCTGCTCGTGCGCGACAAGAGCGCCGCGCACTACTCGCTCGCCGACATGGCCGAGGACGGGATCGGACTGCTCGCCGCGCTCGGGATCGAGCGCGCGCACGTCGCCGGCGCCTCGATGGGCGGCATGATCGCCCAGCTGATGGCGGCCCGTCACCCGGACCGGGTGCTCTCGCTCGCCTCGATCATGTCCAACACCGGGCACCTGTGGAAGGGTCGCCCGGCCTGGCGGATCTATCCGCTGCTCGCCCGCCGCCCCGCCACCGAGCGCGACGCGGCGATCGAGTCGACGCTGCAGACGATGCGCGTGATCGGCTCCCCCGGCTTCCCGTTCGAGGAGGAGGCGCTCCGCGCGGTCGCCCACCAGAGCTTCGAGCGCGGCCACGACCCTGCCGGGAGCGCGCGCCAGCTGGCCGCGATCGTGATGTCGCCGGACCGCACGCCGGAGCTGAAGACGATCAAGGCGCCGACCGTGGTCATCCACGGGACGCGCGACCGGCTCGTCACGCCGTCCGGCGGGCGCGCGACGGCCGACGCGATCCCCGGCGCCCGGCTGGTCGAGATCGACGGCATGGGCCACGACCTCCCGCGCGGCGCGTGGGACCGGATCGTGGACGCCGTGGTGTCGAACGCGGGGCGCGCGGATGCGTCCACGCGGCACGCCGCCGCCGCGTAGCCTCCGCGGCGTGGACGTCACCATCCGCCGCGCCGGCGCCGAGGCGCTGGATCGACTGCGCCCGCTGTGGCTCGAGCTGCACCACCACCACCAGCACGTGGGCGGCGCCGCGCTCGGGCCCTACGTCGGCGACGACGCCTCGTGGGCCGCGCGGCGCGAGCTCTACCGCGAGTTCTTCGCCGGCGGCGGCTTCGCGGCGCTGGCCGAGCGCGACGGCGAGCTGATCGGCTACGCGATGGTGGCGATCAAGACCTCGGCCGAGACCGAGCTCGACGACACCTGGGTGTCGGCGCCGCGGGTGGCCGACATCGAGACGATGTCGGTCCTCCCCGCCGCGCGCGGCGCCGGCGTCGGCACCGCGCTGCTCGACTTCGTCGACGCCGAGCTCGCGGCGGAGGGCATCGACGACGTGCTGATCGCCGCCTTCGTCACCAACGTCGACGCGATCCGGCTCTACGAGCGGCGCGGGTTCCGGCCCGCCTCGCTGTACATGATCCGGCTGGCCGCGCGCAGCTAGCCCTTCCCGGATGCCGCGCCGCGGCGTACGATCCGGGGTGGGGAATGGGCGCATCCGAGTCCATCAGCGTCGAGTGCCCGAAGTGCGGTGTGCACTTCCAGGACTACTGGCGCCCGTGCGCCAACCTCGAGGCCGACCCCGAGCTGGGCGACCCCGGGTACCTCGACTGCCACGCCGACGCGACGTGCCCGCACTGCGGCAGCACCGTGCGGCTCGGCCTGGTGACCGCCGACACGGGCCTGTGGCGCCGCCTGTAGGCGACGCGCTCTAGGCTGGGCGGCGCATGCCCCCGGCCGACCTCGCCGTCCTCGGCGCCGCGATCCGCACGCTCGACCCGGCGCGCCCGTCCGCGTCCGCGGTCGCCGTGCGCGACGGGCTGATCGCCGCGGTCGGCGACGACGCCGAGGTGCGCGCGCTCTGCGGGCCGGGGACGGAGATCGTCGACGGGACCGGGATCGCGCTCGTCCCCGGGCTGGTCGACAGCCACATCCATCCCTTCCACGGCACCGACGGGACGCGCGGCGCCGACCTGAACGGGCTGCGGACGCTCGACGAGGTGCGCGGCGCACTCGCGGCCGAGCGGGCGCGCTGCGCGCCGGGCGAGTGGCTGCTCGGCTGGGGCCTGACCTACGACGCGTTCGGCGGCGCCGTCCCGTCCGCGGACGCCGTCGCCGACATCACGGGCGACCACCCGGCGTACGTGACGTTCTTCGACTACCACTCGGCGCTGGCGAGCCGGCCGGCGCTGGCGACGGCCGGCGTCGACGGGCCGCGCGGCTTCGGCGCCGGCGCGTCGGTCGTCTGCGACGACGCCGGCGTCCCGACCGGGATGCTCCGCGAGGCGCCGGCGATGGCGCTGGTCGAGGGCCACGTCCCGGCCCGCACCCACGCCGAGCGGCTCGACGCCTACGCGGAGAGCCTGCGCCGGCTCAACGCGCTCGGGATCACCGGCGCGCACGTGATGCTCGGCTGGCCGTGGCTGTTCGACGACGTCGAGACGCTCGAGGCGCGCGGGGACCTGACCGTGCGCTGCGTGCTGCCGCTGCTGATGGAGCCCGACGTCAGCGACGACGAGGTCGCCGGGCTGCTGGAGCACGCCGGGAGGCGCGGGCGGCGCTGGCGCGCCGGGGTGGCGAAGTTCTTCATCGACGGCGTCATCGACAGCGGCACCGGCTGGCTGTTCGAGCCAGGCCCGCACGGCGAGGGCACCGAGCCCTACTGGCCCGACCCGGCCCGCTACGCCGCGGTCGTCGCCCGCTGCGCGCAGGCCGGGCTGCAGTGCGCGACGCACGCGATCGGCGACCGGGCGGTGGCTGCGGCGCTCGACGCCTACCGCGACGCCGGCGCGCGCGGGAGCGGGCCGCACCGCGTCGAGCACATCGAGACGCTGCGCGACGCCGAGCTGCCGCGCTTCGCGGCGGAGGGCGTGGCGGCGTCGATGCAGCCGCTGCACGCGATGGGGCTCGACGAGCCGGGGCCGTTCAACTGGCGCGACCGGCTCCGGCCGGCGCAGGTCGAGGCCGGGTTCCGCTGGGCCGACCTGGTCCGCTCGGGCGCGATCCTCGCGCTCGGCTCGGACTGGCCGGTCGTGAGCGCCGACCCGCGGCCCGGCCTCGCATGGGCGCGGCTGCGGCGCGCGCCCGGGCAACCGGACCGGACGCCGTTCCATCCCGAGCAGGCCCTGTCCGCCGAGCAGGCGCTGGCGGGCTACACGAGCGAGGCGGCGCGGATCGTCGGCGAGGCGTCGCTCGGCGGCCGGATCGCGGTCGGCCTGCGCGCCGACCTGACCGGGCTCGGCGCCGACCCGGTCGACTGCCCGCCCGACGAGCTGCCGGACGTGCCGGTCCGGCTCACCGTGGTCGACGGCGAGATCGTGCATCGCGCCGCGTGACGACGACGGCGGACATCGCGGTCGTCGGCGGCGGCATCCTCGGGCTCGCGGTCGCGCGCGAGCTCGGGCGGCGCGACCCGGCGCGGCGGATCGTCGTGCTCGAGCGCGAGGCGCAGGTGGGCGAGCACCAGACCGGCCACAACTCGGGCGTCGTGCACGCGGGGATCTACTACGCCCCCGGCTCGCTGAAGGCGCGGCTGTGCGTCGAGGGCGTGCGCGAGCTGCGCGCGTACTGCGAGGAGCGCGGGATCGCCTACGACGCGTGCGGGAAGCTGATCGTCGCGCTCGGCGAGCACGAGCTGCCCGGGCTCGACGAGCTCGAGCGGCGCGGGATCGCCAACGGCGTGCCGGGGCTTGCGGCGGCTCGACGCGGCGGGGCTGCGCGAGATCGAGCCGCACGCGGCCGGGATCGCCGCGCTGCACTCGCCGGAGACGGCGATCGCGGACTTCGGCGCGGTCGCCCGGGCGCTGGCCGACGACGTCCGCGCGGCCGGCGGCGAGATCCTGCTCGGGGCGCCGGTCGAGGGGATCGACGTCCGCGCCGCCGCGAACGGGCAGCCCGCCGGCGCCGGCCGCGCGCGGCCGGCGCGTCGTCCTGCGCCACGCCGGCGGCGAGGTCGCGGCCGGCTTCGCGGTGTTCTGCGCCGGGCTGTGGTCCGACCGGCTGGCGCGGCTCGCCGGAGCGGACCCGGACCCGCGGATCGTCCCGTTCCGCGGCGCCTACCTGCGGCTCAAGCCCGAGCGCGCGCAGACTGGTGCGCGGGCTCATCTACCCGGTGCCGGATCCGTCGCTGCCGTTCCTCGGCGTGCACCTCACCCGCCACATCGACGGCGAGGTCCTGATCGGGCCGACCGCGCTGCTCGCGCCGGCGCGCGACGCGTACGCGCTCCGGACGGTCAAGCGCGACGACCTCGGCGAGACGCTGCGCTGGCCCGGCACCTGGAGGCTCGCGCGGCGCTACTGGCGGACCGGGGCGACCGAGCTGCACCACGCGGTCTCCCCCGCCGCGCTCACGCGCGCCGCCGCGGCCTACCTGCCCGCGATCGCGCCCGGCGACGCCGAGCCGGCGTTCGCGGGGGTGCGCGCGCAGGCGCTCGCCCGCGACGGCTCGCTCGTCGACGACTTCGCCTTCTCGCACACCGAGCGCGCGCTGCACGTGCGCAACGCGCCGTCGCCGGGCGCGACCGCGTCGCTGGCGATCGCGAGGTACGTCGCCGACGAGGCCGAGCGCGCCGCGTAGGCGCCGCCGTGGCCGACCGCCGCACCGTGCTCCGCCGCCGGCGCGCGCTCGCCGCGTGCGCCGCGGTCGCGCTCGTGGCGGGCGTGCTGGTCGCGCGCCTCGACCGGCGGGGACGACGACGACGGCGAGCGCGCGTCGACGCCGCCGCCCGCGAACACGGTCGTCCCGCCCGCGGGCGCGCCGCCGGAGGAGCGCGACGCGCCCGACCCGGTCGACCGGCTCACGCTGCGCCAGCGCGTCGGCCAGCTGATCGTGCTGCGCTTCGACGGCACGTCGCCGCCCGCGTACGCGCGCGAGGTGCTGCGCGAGCGCCGCGCGGCCGGGGTGATCCTGTTCCGCGACAACGTCGCGACGCCCCGACCAGACGCGGGCGCTCACCGGGGCGCTGCGGCGGCCGGGGGCCGCCCGCTCGTCGCCGTCGACCAGGAGGGTGGCGAGATCCGGATCGTCCCGTGGGCGCCGCCGGCCGCGTCGCAGGCGCGAGCAGGCGGCGGACGGGACCGTCCGCGCCGACGCCCGCGCGTCCGCGACCGCGCTGCGCGGGCTCGGCATCACGGTGAGCCTCGCGCCGGTGGCCGACGTCCCGACGGTGACCGGCGCGGCGCTCGGCGGCCGCGCGTTCGCGTCGGACCCCGGCGACGCCGAGGCCGCGCTGCGCGACGCCGTGGCGGGCTGGCGCGCCGGCGGCGTCGCCGCCACCGTCAAGCACTTCCCCGGCCTCGGCGGCGCGACCGTCAACACCGACGACGGCCCGGCGACGATCGACCGCTCGCGGGCGCAGCTCGAGGCGGTCGACCTGCCGCCCTTCGCGGCGGCGATCGACACGGGGGTCCCGCTCGTCATGGTCGGGCACGCGCGCTACCCGGCGCTCGACCGCGACCGGATCGCGTCGCAGTCGCGCCCGGTCATCGAGGGCGTGCTGCGCGACGAGCTGGGCTTCCGCGGCGTGGTCGTCACCGACTCGATGGAGGCCGCCGCGTCGCTGGCCACCGGCCCGATCACCGCCGACGTCGGAGCGCGCGGTGCGCGCCGGCGCCGACCTGCTGCTGCTCACCGGCAAGGGCTCCTACGCGCCGGTCTACCAGCACCTGCTCGCGCTGGCGCGGCGGTCGCCGTCGTTCCGCGCGCGCGTGCGTGAGTCCGCCGCGCGGGTGCTCGCGCTCAAGGCGCGCTGAGATACTCCCGCGCGTGCGCACGCCGAACATCGGGATCAGCTGCAACGTCGAGGACGTCACGTACCTCGGCTGGACCGAGGCCGCCGCGCTCGTGCCGCTCACGTACGTCGAACGCCGTCGCGCGCGCGGGCGGGCGGCCGCTGCTGCTCGCGCCGACGCCGGCCGACCTCGCCGACCCGGGCGAGCTGCTGGCGCTCCTCGACGGCGTGCTCATCACCGGCGGCGCCGACCTGGCCGCCGCGACCTACGGCGCCGAGCCGCATCCCGAGACCGAGGCGACGTCGGCCGAGCGCGACGCGTTCGAGCTGCTGCTCGTGCGCCGCGCCGCCGCGCTCGATCTCCCCTGCCTCGGCATCTGCCGCGGGATGCAGGTCGTCAACGTCGCGTACGGCGGGGAGCTGGACCAGCACCTCGCCGACCGGCTCGAGGACGACATCCACCGCGGGCCGGTCGGCGCGTTCGCGGACCATCGCGTCGACGTCGAGGACGGGAGCCTCGCGGCGCGGGCGGCGGGCGGGACCCGGGTGGCGGTCAAGAGCTGGCACCACCAGGGCGTCGCGCGCGTCGGCGACGGCCTGCGCGTCACCGCGCGCGCCGAGGGCGACGGCACGACCGAGGCGGTCGAGGACACCGCGCGGCGCTTCATGCTCGGCGTGCTCTGGCATCCCGAGGAGGACGAGGCGGACCGCCTGATCGCCGCGTTCGTCGAGGAGTGCCGGGCGGCGTCGGGCGCGGCCGCGCCGTAGGCACGGCGGAGGCCCCGATCGCTCGGGGCCTCCGGTACTCCGCGGATGTGGCGGGCGCTCAGCCGGTGAACTGCGGGTTCACGACCTGGCGCGCGCAGCGACGGAACGTGAGCAGCAGGCGGCGGGCACGGGGTCCCGCTCGCCTCGGTGAAGCGGACCAGCGCCACGACGCGGTGGCGGCCGAAGCCGATCCGCTTCGGGACGATCCGGAGCGACGCGTTGCCGGACGTCACCCGCTTCACGCGCTTGCCGTCCATGAAGAACGTCACCGACTCGATGCGGCGGCCGGCCACCCGGGCGCGGAACGCCTGCTTGACGCAGCCGCTCGGCCCGCGCAGCGCTGCACGGCCGGAGATCACCTGCTCCGGGAGCACGCCTCCGCCCGCGGGCGGCGTCGCCGGCGGGGTCGCGGGCGGCGTTCGCCGGCGGGTTCGCCGGCGGGTTCACGGGCGGGTTGACCGGCGGGTTCACCGGCGGGGTCGGCGCCGGGACGGTGAACGTGTGGTCGTCGGTCGCCTCGACCGTCTTGGTCTTGCACTGGTACGACGCACTTCGCGGTGACCGTGGCCACGTTGTGCACCTCGGCCGGGCCCGCGGGCGCGACCACCGTGCACGTGTAGTGCCAGACGTCAGCCCGGGTCGAAGGCCTCGTCGGTCTCGGCCGGGTTCGCGCGTCAGCGTGTCCTGGCACTTGTCGTCGGTCAGCTCGACGTTGGTCAGCGTGACGTTGCCGGTGTTGGTGACCGCGAAGCTGTAGGTGAAGGTGTCACCCGCGTTCGCGGTCGCGGCGCCGGTCTTGTCGAGCGAGATCGCCGGGTCTCGGCGTGGGGTAGGTCCCGCCGCCCGCCTGCGCGACAGCCGGGATCGCCGCCATGGCGAGGAGCCCGGTCACCGCTACGAGCGGCGCCTTCAGTATGCGGTTGCTCATGTGCCTGTCTCCCTCGGCCCATGATCTGCCGGTCCCCGCCTCGCCGGGATCGCCGCCATCCTTGAGCCTTCTCCGTGCCTTCCCGGCGGGGCTGTTCCCCCTGCCTGCCCGGGTCGGCGATTGCCTGAGTTGCGTTGCGTTGCCTAGAGACGAAACGTTCGTCGAGCCCATTCCTTGCGGCTCAAGTCCCGAAATACCGAATAAAAGGCTGACGCCACTCCGCAAACAGGTCAAGCGCGCCGGGTTCGATCGCCGGCGGCTTCCCGCATTTTGCGCTCAACCGCGCGCCTCCGGGTCCTCCCGCACCGCCCGGTCCGCCCGCGCGGGCGCGCCCGCGCGTCGAACATTCGCCGGTCGCTTCCGGCCGCGGGCGCTACGCGCCGTACAATCCGTCGCGCCTTGGCCTCTGGGGAGTCCACGCCCGCGCTGCGGACCGGCGGCGTCAACGAGCATTCGCTCGCGCTCGCCCGCGAGTGGAAGCGACTCGGGCGCGCGGCGACCGCGGTCGCCGTGCTCACGAGCCCGATCGTCTTCGCCGCGCTGGTCAGCGGCTTCGGCTGGCCCTGGTACTGGTCGCTGCTCGCCGCCTTCGCGCTGATCGTCGTCTTCCGCGGCGCGGTCGACGTCCTCGCCCACAAGCTGATCCCGACGCCGACGATCTACGGCGCCGAGGCCGAGCTCGCCGAGGCCGACGTGATCGGCCGGCGCCGCACCTGGTACTGGCGCAAGAAGTTCCGCCGGCTCTTCTTCTGGGGCGGCCTGTTCCTGGTCGTCTCGATCGTGGTGATGATCTTCCAGGGCGAGGGGCTGGGCGACGCCATGGGCGAGGTGCTCGGCGCGATCCCGGCCGCGCTCGCCGCCGCGCCGCAGCTCGGCCTCATGCTCGTCGTGCTGTTCCTGATCAACTTCCTGATCCTCTTCGGGCCGCTCGTCTTCCTCGGCATCCAGCAGATCAAGGGCTACGAGCCGGGCGACGCCGACTGGGGCGTCAAGCTCGAGGACGTCCGCGGCCAGGCCGAGGCCAAGGAGGAGATCACCCGCGTCGTCAGCCTCTGGCAGTCGGGCGAGGAGTTCGAGAAGGCGGGCGGCAAGCGCGAGCGCGGCGTCCTCTTCCTCGGCCCGCCCGGCACCGGCAAGACGATGCTCTCGAAGGCGATCGCGACGTCGTTCAACTGCCCGTTCGTGACGATCCCGGGCTCCGGCTTCGCCCAGACCTTCATCGGGATGGACGCCGTGATCGTCCGGTTCCTCGCGCGCAAGGCGAAGAAGCTGGCGGCCAAGTGGGGCGGCCAGTGCATCGTCTTCATCGACGAGATCGACGCCGTCGGCATGCGCCGGCAGTCGCTCGGCAGCGGCTTCCAGCCGTACAGCACGGGCTCGATCCACGACCACCTCTTCTACGGCCAGGACGGCGCGCTGACGCCCGACGGCGACCTCGTGATCGAGTCGCGCGCCTGGCGCGACCGGATGTTCGCGATGCGCTCCGAGCCGCCCGGGGCGGTCTACCCGCCGTTCGTGCACCGGATGAAGGGCGTCGTCGACCAGTTCATGGTCCCCGGCATGGGCGGCGGCGGCTCGCTCGCGCTCAACCAGCTGCTCGTCGTGATGGACGGCATCGACGACCCGCCGCTGACGAAGCGCGTCGTCACCAACCGCCTGAACACGTTCCTCGACGCGCTCTACGTCGTGCCGCAGAAGGTCGGCCCGATGCGGCTCCGCAAGAAGCCGCCGAAGCCGCGCAAGGAGGAGATCTACTTCGTCGGCGCCTGCAACGTGCCGATCGAGTCGCTCGACCCCGCGCTCACCCGCCCGGGCCGGATGGGCCGCCACATCTTCTTCCGCTCCCCCACCTGGGAGGACCGGCGCGACATCTTCGACCTCTACATCCGCAAGGTCGCGCACGAGGAGGAGCTCGACACGCAGAAGAAGCGCGACGAGCTCGCGCGCGTGACCTCCGGCTACTCGCCGGCGATGATCGACCAGGTCTGCTCGATGGCGCTGACCTACGCCCACGCCGAGGGCCGCCCGGCGTTCACCTGGGAGGACATCGTCCAGGCGATGACGACCGTCGAGGCGGGCGTCGCGATCGGGCAGAACTACCCGCCGCACGAGGAGCGCGCGACCGCGATCCACGAGGCGGGCCACGCGGTCTGCAGCCACCTCTACAACGAGAACCTCCTCTCGACCCGGCTGTCGATCCGCAAGCGCGGCTCGTCGGGCGGCCACCACCAGGCGATGGAGATCGAGGAGCGCTTCGCGGACTGGCGCTCGGAGATGTTCGGCCGCCTGATCCACGTGCTCGGCGCGATGGCCGCCGAGGTCGTCTTCTACGGCCAGAACACGACCGGGGTGGGCGGCGACGTCCGCTCGGTCACCTGGCTCGCCGGCCGGATGGTCGGGTTCGCGGCGATGGCGCCCGAGCGCGTCGACCTCTCCGACCGGATCGAGGATCCGGAGCTGCGCGAGCAGGAGGAGGACCGGATCATGGACCGCTTCCGCCGGATCGGGATCCAGATCATGCACCGCTCCGGCGGCGGCGTGATGGACGCCGACCCGATGCAGGCCGTGGTCAACGACCCGGAGAAGCGCAAGCTCGTCTCCGGCCTGCTCGGCCAGGCCTACGTGATCGCCTACAACACGATCCGCGCCAACAAGGAGGGCACCGCGCACGTCGCGGACGTGCTCGTCGCCAAGCGCGAGATCTACGGCGACGACGTCGTCACGCTGCTCGACGAGGCCGAGCTCAAGAAGCCCGAGATCGACGTGCTCGACGAGGAGTCATGGCCGGCGATCTGATCCCGCCGCCCTCGCCCGCGGGGCGCCCCGAGCCCGACTCGTCCGAGAAGCAGAGAGCGCGCGCGCGAGTGGGGCGGCAGCGAGCCCGTCGCCGCGGCCGCGCCCGAGCCCGATCCCGCGCCCGCGGCGCCCGTCGCCCCCGGCCCGTCGCCGTACCGGCCGCGCTTCGGCTTCGTCCTCGGCGCGCTGATCGGCGTCGCGCTGGTCGCGATCGGCATCGGCGTCGCGCTCGCCGCGAGCGGCGGATCGACCGACGGCGGGCCGAGCGGCTGGTCGGCCTGGAAGCCGTCGGCCGACGACGACGCCGCGCGCGGCCAAGCAGATCGCCGAGCACGTGGGCCCGAGGTACCGGCTCGGCGACGCGGACCAGCTCGTCGCCGTCGACGCCAAGCCGCTCGAGCTCGACGGCCGCCCGCTCAACGTCGCGATGCGCACCGCGGCGGTCGGCGGCGACATCGAGCTGCTCGACGGCAAGGGCGTGATGTACACGCTCAACGGGCTCGGCCCCAACGGGTCGATCCCCGGCGGCACCCCGTCGGAGCAGCGCCACCTGCTGCTGCGGCGCGAGGCGCTCGAGCTCGCGCTGTACACGTTCCGCTACCGCTCCGACGTCGACATGGTCGTCGCGCTCCTGCCCCCGGCGCCGCCGGAGAAGGGCAAGGAGGAGGCGAACACGACGCTCCCGCCGGTCCAGGCGCTCTTCTACCGGCCCGGCGACCTGAGCGGCGAGCTCGGCGTCCCGCTCGCGACGACGATCCCGAACGCGACGCCGAAGCCGGCGCAGATGAAGCTCGACGCGCCCGACTCGCAGCGGATCGACGCGCTGACCCGCTCGAACCTGTTCACGGCGACGTTCCAGCAGGGCCAGGACGCGAGCCTCTACCTCGTGCTCGACCGCCCGCAGACGGGCTGAGCGTGCTCGGCGCCGGGCTCTGCGCGAGCTGCCGGCACCAGAAGCTGATCCGCAGCGGGCGCGGGTCGGAGTTCTCGATGTGCCTGCGCGCGCGGACCGATCCCGCCTACCCGAAGTACCCGCGGCTGCCGGTCCTGGCCTGCCGCGGCCACGAGCCGCTCAGACCCGGCGATGACCCAGCCGGGCCAGGTCCTCGTGGTGCTGGGTCACCCGCTGCTTGACCGGATCCTCGTCGGGCCGGGCGTGGACGAGCCCCCACATCGCGTCGGCCGCCTGCTCGGCCGTCTCGGGGGTCGCGCGCTCGCGCATCAGGTCGACGAGCGCGAGCTCCAGCCGCTCGATCTTCTCCTCCGCCGTGCCCTCGCCGAGGGGCGGGAACGGGACCCCGCGGAGGTGGTCGTCCCACGCCCCTTTGACCATGGCGAAGCGGTTGCGCAATGCGATGGCGTCCGTCATGCGAACGGCGAAGATACCCGAACCCGGAGCCGTATCCTGTTGTTGAGTGAACACGTTCCGGCGCCTGCTCGGGTTCTTGAGGCCCTACCGCGCCGGCGCGATCTGGTCCCTCGTGCTCGCCGCGCTCGCGATGGTCGGCACGGTGGCCATCCCGTGGCTCACGGGACAGGCCATCGACCGCGTCGACGCCGGTGACGACGCCGCCCTGCGCCGGTACGCCCTGCTGATCGGGGGCGTCGCCGTGGTCCGGCTGGGGATCTCGGTCGCGCGCCGGCTGGTCGCCGGCCGGGTGTCGCTGGCGATCGAGTTCGACCTGCGCAACCTGCTCTACGTCCACCTCCAGTCGCTCGAGCTCGCGTTCTTCGACCGCCAGCAGACCGGGCAGCTGATGTCGCGCGCGACCGTCGACCTGCAGGCCGTGCGCTTCTTCCTCGGCTACGGGCTCGTGTTCATCACGCAGAGCGCGCTGACGATCCTGCTCGCCGCGGTCGCGATGCTTCTGATCGACCCGGTGCTGGCCGCGCTGTCGCTGTTCCCGGTCCCGTTCGTGGTGCTCGTCGCGACGCGCTACGGGCGCCGGTCGCGGCCCGCGCTGCAGGAGGTCCAGCAGCGGATCGCGGAGCTCACCGCCGACGTCGAGGAGAACGTCTCGGGCGTGCGCGTCGTGAAGGCGTTCGCCGCCGAGCCGCGCCAGCTCCAGCGCTTCGAGGGCAGCGCGGAGCGGGTGTTCGACCAGTCGATGATCGCGACGCGGCTGCGGGCGTTCTACAACCCGTTCATCGGCTTCCTGCCGAGCATCGGGCTGGCCGTGATCCTGCTGTTCGGCGGCCGCCAGGTGATCGACGGGTCGCTGTCGCTCGGCGACTTCACCGCCTTCTACGCGTACCTGCTGCTGCTGATCGGGCCGATGCGGTCGCTCGGCATCGTCCTCGGCCTCGCCCAGCGCGCGACGGCGTCCGGCGCGCGGCTGTTCGAGATCCTCGACCGCGAGCCCGGGCTCGTCGCACCGCCGGGTGCGCCGCCGCTCCCGGAGGGACGCGGCCGGGTCGAGCTGCGCGACGTCACGTTCCAGTACGAGACGCGCGCCGCGGCCGGCGCTGTCGGACATCGACCTCGTCGTCGAGGCCGGCACGACCGTGGCGCTCGTCGGCGCGACCGGCTCCGGCAAGACCACGCTGGTCCAGCTGCTCGCGCGGCTCTACGACGTGAGCGAGGGCGCGGTGCTGATCGACGGCGCCGACGTCCGCTCGATCGACCTGCCGTCGCTGCGGGCGGCGATCAGCGTCGTCGACGACGACCCGTTCCTGTTCAGCGCGACCGTCGCCGAGAACATCGCCTACGGGCGGCCGGACGCGACGCAGGAGGAGATCGAGCGCGCCGCGGAGCGCGCCCAGGCGGCGGGCTTCATCGCCGAGCTGCCGAACGGCTACGAGACGCGGATCGGCGAGCGCGGGCTCACGCTCTCGGGCGGCCAGCGCCAGCGCGTCGCGATCGCGCGCGCGCTGCTGTCCGACCCGCGGATCCTCGTGCTCGACGACGCGACCTCGTCGGTCGACGCCTCGACCGAGCAGGCGATCAAGGACGCGCTGCGCGAGGTGATGGCCGGCCGGACGACGTTCGTCATCGCGCACCGGCTGTCGACGATCGCGCTGGCCGACGACATCGTCGTGCTCGAGGACGGCCGGATCGCCGCGCGCGGGACGCACGACGAGCTGCTCGAGCGCTCGGCGCTGTACGCGGAGATCGCGGCCAAGGGCCTGCCCGACCAGGTGTTCCTCAACCGCAAGCCGTCCGAGGGCGCGGTCGAGGCGCTGTGAGCGTCGCCGTCCCCACCCGGCGCGACGAGCTCGTGCGGCGCTGGCGCGCGACGAGCGGCCGCGGGCGCAAGCTGCGCGGGCTGCTCGCGCTGCTGCGGCCGTACCGCGGGCGCACGATGCTGATGTTCGCGTCGCTGATCATCGGCACGGCCGCGTCGCTCGCGCCGCCGCCGCTGGCCAAGCTCGCGATCGACGACGGCATCGTCCCCGGCGATCTCGCGAAGCTGAACCTCGTCGTCGTCGCCTTCATGGCCTCGGCGCTGATCCTGTGGGCGGCGACGTGGGCGCAGACCTGGCTCGTCGGCTGGATCGGCCAGCGCGTCCTGCAGGACCTGCGGATCCAGCTCTTCGCGCACCTGCAGGCGCTGTCGATCGGCTTCTACTCGCGCCGCCAGGCCGGCGTGATCATCTCGCGGCTGACGAACGACGTGCAGGCGCTCGACCAGCTCGTCTCCGACGGCGTCGTGACGCTGTTCGGCGCGTCGCTGACGCTGGTCGGCACCGCGGTGATCCTGGTCGTGCTCGACTGGCAGCTCGCGCTGCTGACGTTCCTGATCTTCCCGGTGCTGGGGATCGGGTCGTTCGCGTTCCGGATCATCAGCGCCGACGCCTACCGCGCCACGCGCGAGAAGGTCGCCGCGATCACCGCGTACCTGCAGGAGACGCTGTCGGGCGTCCGCGTCGTGCGCGTGTTCGGCCAGGAGCGCCGCCACGAGCGCGTCTTCTCCGGCCTCAACGACGAGAACCGCGCGGCGAACATGACGACGGTCAACCTCAACGCCGCCTACTTCCCGGCGGTCGAGCTGCTGTCCGCGCTCGTGACCGCGGGGATCCTGCTCTACGGCGGGCTGCAGGCGATCCAGGGCGACGTGACGGTCGGCGTCCTCGTCGCGTTCATCGCCGCGCTGAACAACTTCTTCGACCCGATCCAGCAGCTCTCCCAGCTCTACACGACCTATCAGGCGGGCATGGCCGCGCTCGACAAGATCTTCGAGCTGCTCGACGAGGAGCCGGACCTCCGCGACCGGCCCGGCGCGCTCGCGCTGCCGCGGCTGCGCGGCGAGCTGCGCTTCGACCACGTCTCGTTCGCCTACGCGCCGGGCGGCGAGAACGCCCTCACGGACATCGACCTCCACGTGCCCGCCGGGCAGACGGTCGCGCTCGTCGGCTCGACCGGCGCGGGCAAGTCGACCTTCGCCAAGCTCGCGGCGCGCTTCTACGACCCGACCGAGGGGGCGATCCGCGTCGACGGGCACGACCTGCGCGACGTGCAGGCGCGCTCGCTCCGCGCGCAGCTGGGGATCGTGCCCCAGGAGGCGTTCCTGTTCTCGGGGACGATCCTCGACAACCTCTCCTTCGGGCGGCCGGACGCGACCCTCGACGAGGTCGAGGACGCCGCGCGCGCGGTCGGCGCGCACGACTTCATCGCGGCGCTCGAGCACGGCTACGAGACCGAGATCGGCGAGCGCGGGATCCAGCTCTCGGCGGGCCAGCGCCAGCTCGTCGCGTTCACGCGCGCGCTGATCTCCGACCCGCGGATCCTCGTGCTCGACGAGGCGACCTCGAACGTCGACATCCACACCGAGACGCGGATCGAGGAGGGCCTGCGGCTGCTGCTCGCCGGCCGCACCGCGGTGGTCATCGCGCACCGGCTGTCGACGATCCGCGGCGCCGACCGGATCGTCGTGCTCGAGCACGGGCGGATCCGGGAGCAGGGCACGCACGACGAGCTGATCGCCGCGGAGGGCGCGTACTGGCGCCTGTACCGCGACTGGGCCGAGCAGGCCGCGGCCTAGAGCGGCTCGCCGCCGCGCGCGCGCGGGTCGAGCCAGGCCTGGAGCGCGTCGGCGAGGAAGTTCGCCATCACGATGAAGAACGTCGACTCGAGGACGAGCGCCTGGACGAGGTCGACGTCGCGGTTGACCAGCGCGCGCTCGATGTAGCGGTAGCCGCCGGGCATGTTGAACACGACCTCGATCAGCGCCATGTTCGTGAGGACCAGGTTCATGTTCACGCCGATCAGCGCGATCACCGGGACCGCGCCGAGCGGCAGCGCGTGCCGCCACAGCACCCGGCTGCCGCCGAGCCCCTTCGCCCGCGCGGTGCGGACGACGTCGTCGCCGAGCACCTCGCGCAGCTGCGAGCCGCTCATCCGCGCGACGCCCGCCAGCAGCGGCGCGCCGATGATCAGGCATGGCAGCCACGTGCCCTGGACGAAGCGCAGCGGGTCCTCGAACGGGCTGTGGTAGCCGCCGACCGTCGAGAGGAACGGGATCTGCACGACCGAGCCGACGCCGGGCGCGAACAGCAGCAGCACCATCAGCCCGACCCAGTAGACCGGCGAGGAGAGCACGAGCGCGACCAGCAGCGAGACCACGCGCGCGGCGAACGAGTGCGGCCGCGTGGCCTGGACCGCGCCGGCGAGCAGCCCGAGCACGATCGCGAGCAGGATCGCGCCCGACAGCAGGTAGACGTCGACGAGGAACCCGTCGGCGACCACGTCGAACGCGCTGCGGGTGCGGATGAACGTCCCGCCCTGGAAGCCCTCGGCGCCGACGTCGGCGTGCAGGAACGTCGCGCCGAGGTAGGTGACGAGCTGCCGGAGCAGGTCCAGCGGGGCGGTGTGGTCGCCCTGGATGAGCGTGAACATCAGGAAGCTCAGCGACGGGACGAGCACGAGCGTGAGCATCAGCAGCGCGAGGCGCCGCGCGAGGAAGGCGGGGTACGAGCCGGACACCGCGGGCCAGGCTAGTGACCCACGGCACCCGGCCGGGAATGAGGTACGCCGGTGTTACCGGGCGCAGGCCGCGGGCGCCCGCGCCGGGAGCGTGCTCACCGCGATGCCGATCAGCACCGCCGTCGCGCCCGCGACCTGGCCGATCGCCGCGCTCTCCCCGAGCAGCAGCCAGCCCGCCGCGGCGCCGACCACCGGCTCGAGGTTGACGAACGCGCCCGCGAGCTCCGCCGGGACGCGCGCCTGCGCGAAGGCGAACAGCCAGAACGGGAGCAGCGTGCCGCCGAGGGCGAGCGCCGCGACCGCCACGACCGGCGCCGGATCCGGCGGGCAGCGGCGGCGCGCCCTCCATCAGCGCGGCGACCGGGATCGCGAGCAGCCCGCCGGCGGCGAACTGCACCGCGGTGACGGCGGCGGGGTCGCGCCCGCGCAGCAGCGCCGGCTGGACGACGATGAACGCCGCCGAGACCGCGACCGACGCGAGCACGAGCAGGTCGCCGCCCGCGGACGCCTCGCCCCCGCCCGCGCGGGCCACGAACGCGATGCCGGCGAGCGCCAGCGCGTAGCCGCCCCACGTCACCGGGCGCGAGACCGACCGGCCGAGCCCGGCGGCGATCAGCGCGACGAGCACCGGCGCGGCGCCGACGACGAGCGCCGCGTGGGTGACGCTCGTGCGCTCGATGCCGGCGTTCTGGAGCACGATCACGGCGCCGAAGCCGACCGCGCCCGCGGCGACGACGCGCGGAGCGAGCGCCCCGCGCAGATCGCGCCGCGCGAGCGAGCGCCAGCAGCGGCGCGGCGGCGGCGAAGCGCGCCACGGTCAGCCAGCCCGGGCCGAGCCACTCGAGCGAGAGCTTCGAGAGCGGCACGGTCAGGCCCCACAGGGCGCCCGCGGCGGCGAGCGCCAGGATCGCGGTGCGGTTCGTCGTCTGCATGCACTGCATGGTGGAAGCGTTCGGCGTCGATCCGGGCCTGCTGTTGACGGATCGGCTGTTTCACGAAATATTGTTCGGCCAGATGGCCATCTCACTCGATTCCGTTGATCTGCGCCTGCTCGAGGAGCTGCAGGCCGACGCCGACCGCCCGAACGTGGAGTTCGCGCGGCTCGTCGGGCTCTCCCCCGCCGCGACGCTGCACCGGATCCGGCGGCTCAAGGAGTCCGGGATCGTGCGCGGGATCGTCGCGCGCATGGACCCGGCCGCGGCGGGCTTCCCGCTCAAGGTCTACGTGGCGGTGACGCTCGAGCGCCACGACGACGTCGCCCACCGCCGCTTTGCGACGGCGGTCCGCGCGATGCCCGAGGTGCTGTCCGCCGACTGGGTGACCGGCGAGACCGACGCGCTGCTGCACGTCGTCGCGCGCGAGGTCGCCGAGCTCCAGCGCGTGCTCGTCCGGCTCTCGACCCGCGGCGGCGCCGCGCGCGTGACGACGCTGCTGCACCTCGAGGAGCTCAAGCCCGCCGCACCACTGCCGCTCGAGCTCGCCGGGTAGGACGACCCCGAGTCGTCCACGAGCGAGGAGGGTCCGATGGCCGGAGCGGAGCAGGATCGGGTCAAGCCCAGCGAGCAGCGCGGGGGCTCCACCCCGGGCGGAGCCGAGGCGCAGGAGAAGGGCGAATGGGCCGGCACCGCGGCCGACGGGATCGTCCCCGCCGAGCTCGGCGGCTCCGACGCGCCGCGCGAGCTGCTCGACGACGACCCGCAGCTCGGCAGCGACGTGCTCGGCCGCACGACCGGCTCGGACGAGCCCGCGACCGAGGACGGCATCGATCGCTCGGCGGGCGACCGCGCCGACGCGCTGACCGACGGCGGCGCCGAGCCGCCGGCGCACGGTGAGCCCGACCTCCGCGACGCCGCCGCCGGGCCGCGCCGGTCCGACCTCGACGCCGCCGGCTGACCCTCGGGCTCAGCGCCCGCGGTCGAGCAGCGTCGGCCGCCGCCTGCGCGCAGCGGTCCTCCAGCGCCCGCAGCGAGTCGAGGTGCAGCCCGCCCCACGCCATCGCCGTCGCCGGCGATCAGCCGGTCGCGATCGCCGGTCGCGTGGGAGCTGCGGACGGCCGCGAGCAGTGCCGGATGGAGCGCCGGGTCGGCCGCCGCGCCCTGCGGCGGGGCGTGCAGCCGCCGACACGCTCTGCCCCAGGTCCGCGTACCAGCGGGCGAGCGCGCCGGCGCCGCCGAGCAGCGCGCTCGCCTCGGCGGGGCGCGGGGTGGCGCCGAGCCGCGCCGGAGAGGTACTGCATCGCGTCGCCCGTGCCGCGCAGCCGCGCGGCGACGCTGATCAGCCGGCTGTGTGCGGGCAGCCGCGGATCGTGGCTCGCACGCTCGGAGAGCCGCTGGCGGAACGCCGCGTCGAGCCGCCCCCAGGCGGCGAGCGCCTCCGTCGACTCTCACTCGACCGGCGCCGCGGGCGCGCCGGTGGCCAGGCGGCCGAACGCGCCCCGCACGTAGCCGGCCGCCGTGGCGAGCGCGTCGTCGAGCGTGCGGCGCAGCAGCGCGGCGGCGCCGCGCGGCCAGAACAGCAGCCCCACGCCCAGGCTGATCGCGAAGCCGATCGACACGTCCTCGAGCCGGATCAGCCCGACCTGCCAGCCGCTCGGGGCCAGCAGGTTGAAGATGACGAGGATGGCGACCGTGAAGCCCGCCTGGCCGGCCGCGAACGAGACCGCCCGCGGCGCGTAGGCGGCGAGCATCGCCGCGAACGGGAGCGCGATCCAGAGGCCCGTCTCGTCGCCGCCGATCGCCGTCACGAGCAGCCCGCCGACGGTGATGCCGATCAGCGTCCCGAGCAGCGCCTGGACCATCGACGCCCCGGTGTTGAGCGCGCTCGACCGCAGCACGGACAGCGAGCCGAGCACGACCCAGAACGCGTGCTGGACCGAGGCCTCCCCCGCCACGAACACGGCGAGCGCGAGCCCGACCGCGCCCCGCAGGCTGTTGCGGAACCAGATCGAGCGCACGCCCGGCGTGCGCCGCGGCCACCCGGCCCGAGGCGGCGAGCGCGACGCCCTGGCGGCGCACGAAGCGCAGCCAGCGCGGCCCGTCGCCCTCGGTCGCCGTGCCGCCGGCCAGCAGGGCGCGATCGGCAAGGTCGCGGGTGAGGAAGGAGATCACCCGCACGTCCCACGCCCGCTGCAGCGCCGACCAGAGCAGCGCGTCGTCGTCGCGCACCGCCGGGTCGCCGATCTGGCCGAGCAGCTCCTCGAAGACGCGCGCCCTCCCCCGCTCCAGCGCGTCGCGGTCGGGCGGCTGCATCGACCGGCCCGCGACCAGCGCCGCCGAGGCGATCAGCGCGTCGGCGCTGATCTCGCGCAGCGCGACCTCACCGGGCGTGGGATCCAGCACGGCATCGGTCGACGCCGGCCGGAGCGCCACCCCCTTGAGCCAGTCGAGCTCGTCGATCATCGCGGCGAGCGCGCCGGTCGCGCCGGTCGGCCCGGTCGGGCGGAACGGCGTGCCCGCGAAGCGCTCGTGCATGGCGTCGACGGCCGCGGTGAGCGCGCGCTCGGCGTCCTCGGTGGGCGTCGCGGACGTACGCCGCGAGCGTCCGGCACGCCTCGGCCACGCTCGCCCGCACCCGGTCGCGCGGCCGCGCGGCGAGCAGGAACAGCGACGCCGGCACGGAGAGCGCGGCGGCGATCCACCAGCCGCCCAGCCGCGCCCCGATGACCGATGCGTCCCCCGGCACCATCGCCGGCAGCACGAAGGCGAGCAGCGCGGCCGACGCGGCGGCCGCGAAGTAGCCGTTCAGCACGCCGCTGAAGAGGATCGCGAAGCCGACGACGAGCATCACCGCCGCGCCGAGCGCCGGCGCGTTCGAGCACAGCGTCCCGAGCGCGATCAGCCCGCTGCAGAAGACGGCCAGCACCAGGTAGGCGAGCGCCCGCATCGCCAGCGGGCCGCCGAAGTCGACGAACACCAGCATCGCGAACGCCCCGAAGGCGGCGAACAGCGCGGTCTGCTCGTCGCCCGTGGCGTTGCCGAGCGCGAGCGCGAGCGGCATCACGATGCCCGTCCGGACGGCCTGGCGCAGCGCGAAGTGCCCGGGATCCGACGGCCGCCAGCGCAGGATCGCGCTCACGCCGCGCCTTGCGGGGGCGGCGCGTCGCGCTCGAGCCGCGCGAGCCCGTCGAGGTCGGCGCCGTCGGAGGGCAGCTGCACCCCGGGCGGGAGCTCGAGGTCGAGGTCGGCGTCGAAGTCGAGCCGCGCGACCGCGGCGCGCGGCCGGCAGCTCAGCAGGTGGCCGCCGAACGCGCGGTCCTCCGAGATGAAGTGCAGATGGAAGCCGGCGATCGTCGAGCCCCGCCGCGCCCGGCAGGAACCGGAAGCCGACGATCGTGCCGGTCACGTCGGCGGCGTCGAGCACCCGCTGCTCGGCGAGCACCGCGTCGAGCGTGCGGAACGGCGGTCGCTGCGCCGGCACCGAGCGGAGCCGCACGTGCGCGAACGCGCCGTCGATCCGCACCGCGGAGCAGACGCCGTCGCGCGGCACGTCGCGGTCGAGCCGCTCGAGCAGCGCGTCGAACGTCCAGCGGCCCGAGCGCGACCTCGGTGCGCGGCGTGAAGCGCGTGACGACCGCGAAGGGCGAGCGGCGGCCCGGGTCGGCCGGCGCGACGGAGCCGTCCGCGGCCGCGCGGTACACGACGCCGTCGACGAGGATCAGCTCGCCGTCGAGCGCGTCGAACGTCCCGAGCCCGAGGTCGCCGCGCCGCGCGAGCTCGGCCACGGTGACGTCGCCGAGGTAGGCGCCGTGCAGCAGCGCCTCGAGCGTCGACGTCTGGAAGACGGCCCCGTCGCCGCTCGCGGCGTGGACGGCGTGGATCAAGCGGGCGTCGAGCACCGGCGCAGGATATGCCCGGCGCCGGGCGGGAGAGCTGCCGGGCAGGGACTCGAACCCCAACTACCAGATCCAGAATCTGGCGTGCTGCCAATTACACCACCCGGCAACGGGCGGCCCCGAGTATAGCCGCGGCCCCGCCTCAGCCCTCGGTGCGCAGCGCGCCGCGGACGACGTCGAGGTCGACCGAGTCGAAGCGCTCCGGGACGATCACCGAGACCGGCCGGGCGAAGTCGAAGAGGTCCAGATGCAGCAGCGCGGCGCGTGGGCGCGTCGTCGCGTAGCGGACCCGGTGGATCCGGAGCCGGCTGTCGAGCCAGACCGAGATCTCGGCCTCCCCGTCCTGCTCGGCGGGCGGCAGCGGACGGACGCGCCGCATCACCGTCGAGGCCTCGTCGGCGAGCCGGGCGACCGCCTCCGCGCCAAGTTTCCCGGCGTGATGCTGGAGTCCGCCGCGCACGGCGGGCGCCGGCTCCGTCGGCGTCAGCGCGGGCAGCGCCGCGACGACGTCGAGCACGCCGAACGGCTCCCAGCTGCCCTGGCGCCAGCGCGCGCTGTGCAGCCGGATCCAGCCGGGGCGGCCCGGCTCGCGCAGGAACGTCGCCTCGGGCAGCGAGACCGTCTGCAGCACGCGCCCGCTGGCGCGCCGCGTGCCGCGGAACGACGCCGCGCGCGCGCCGAAGTCCAGCGAGCCCTCGTAGTCGGTCTCCGCCGGCTCGGTCCACAGGCGGAAGCGCGCCGTCGCGCCGGCGACGGTCGCTTCGACGACCTCGATCGGATCGCGCGGGCGCATCCTCCTCTCATCGGCACGGATGCCCGAGTGGTGGAGCGATCAAGGACCTCTTCCATTGTCAGAACTCGACGCTACAGTGGCCGCGTCGACGTGCGCCTCCGGCGGGATACGGCGCCGCGACCCGACCCCCCCACAACCCCCCGCGCCGGGCCCGCCGGCGGTGTGTCCCGACTCCCGAAACCGGAAGGACAGTCAATGCCGGAAGGCAGCGGCGCCGCCGTCCAGCTCCTCGATGCGGACCCAGACCTCGCGCGCGGGCTCGACGCGCGCCGTGCGCGCGACGCCGCCCAGCGGCTCCCCGTCCGCGTCATCGACCTCCCGCGCGGCCGCTGGGACCCCGGCACGCGCTTCGCCGGCGGCTCGCGCCCGCTCGGGCTGCTGATCCTCGAGGGCCTGATGGTCCGCGAGGCCGCCGTCAGCGACCACCCGGCCGCCGAGCTGCTCGGCCCGGGCGACCTCGTCCGCGCGTGGGCCGACGACGACGCCGAGGAGCTGCTCCCGCGCGCGACCGAGTGGAGCGCGCTCGCCGCGACCCGGATCGCGATCATCGACCAGGCGCTGGCCGTCCGGCTCGCGCAGTGGCCGGAGATCTTCGCGGCGCTGCTCGACCGCGCGGGCCGCCGCGCCGAGCGGCTCGTCGTGCTGCAGGCGATCGCGCACCTGACGCGCGTCGACGACCGCCTCCTGGCCCTCCTCTGGTGCCTGGCCGAGCGCTGGGGCCGCGTGGTGCCGGACGGCGTCGTGGTCTCGCTGCGGCTCTCGCACCGCACGCTCGCCGGGATGGTCGGCGCCCGCCGCCCGTCGGTGACGACGGGGCTGGGTCAGCTGATCGCCCGCGGCGCGATCGAGCGCCGCACCGACGGCGAGTGGCTGCTGCGCGCCCGGCCGCGGGCGCACGACCCGCTCGCCGTCCGCCGCCCGCGCGGCGACGCGCTGCGCTTCGAGCGCGATCGCGCGGTACGCGCGACCCGCTAGAGCGCCTCGAGGTCGGCGTCGGCGAGCGGCAGCCTCGCCGACGTCGGTCTTCTCCGCGATCAGCCGGCGCGCGCTCTCGAGGTCCGCGCCGCGCTCGACGCTGAGCGCGCCGATCACGCGCCCGCCGGCGACGTGCAGGACGCTGAACGCGCCCGCGGCGGGATCGCCGCGCACCACCTCGCGCTCGGACGGCATCCCGAGCCCGACCCACTCGGCGCTCGCCCAGTCGGCCATGTCGGTCCAGAAGTACGGCACCTCGGCGAACGGCTTGCGCGCCCCGAGCATGGCCGCGGCGGCCGCGCGGCCCTGTGCCTGGGCGACCTCGAAGTGCTCGATCCGCGCCGGGCCCTCGTGCAGCCCGGACTCCCACTCGCACATGTCGCCGGCGGCGAACACGCCCGGCGCCGACGTCTCCAGGTGCGCGGCGCAGGCGACGCCGCCCGACTCGCCGAGCTCCAGCCCGGCGGCGCGGGCGAGCAGCACGTCGGGCATCGCGCCCGTGCCCATCACGACCATGTCGGCCGGGAGCTCGCGGCCCGACGCGGTCACCACGCGCTCGACGCGCTCGCCGCCCTCCAGCCGCTCGAGCCCGTCGCCGGTGACGAGCTCGACGCCGTGCGAGCGCAGCACGTCGGCGAAGAACGCGCCCGCGGCCGCGCCGAACGTCGTCGAGAGCGGCGCGTCCTCGAGCATCACGAGCGTGCAGTGCTGCCCGCGGGCGGTGAGCGTCGCCGCGACCTCGCAGGCGATGTAGGAGCCGCCGATCAGCACGACGCGCTCCGCCTGGTCGGCGTCGGCGCGGATCGCGTCGGACGTCCCGAGCGTGCGCAGGTAGTGGATGCCGGAGAGCTGGGCGCCGTCGACCCGCAGCCGGCGGACGTTCGCGCCGGTGGCGAGCAGGGCGACGCCGAACTCGACGACCTCCTTGGTGGAGAGCGTCGCGGTGCGCGCCGCGGTGTCGAGCTTCATCACGCTCGTGCGCGTCGCGAGCTCGATCCCGTTGCGGCTGTACCAGTCGGCGTCGTGGAGCAGGCAGGCGTCGCGGTCCTGCTTGCCGGCGAGGTACTCCTTCGAGCACGGCGGCCGCTCGTACGGCGGATCGGGCTCGCGGCCGACCAGCAGGACGCCCTCGCCGTACCCGCCCTCGTGCAGCGACTCCGCGCACGCCGCCGCGGCCGCCCCGCCGCCGACGATCAGCGCGCCGACGCGCCGGTCAGCCATCGGCGTCGTTGCCGACGAACAGCTTCGTGATGTCGTCCTCCAGCCCCGGGTCGAGCACGACGAGCACCTCGTCCCCGGCCGTGACGACGCTGTCGACTTCGGCACGAACCCGGAGCCGTCGCGCAGCACCGAGATGATCAGCGCACCGTCGGGCAGCGTCAGGTCGGCCACGTTCATGCCGTCCGCCGTGCAGCCCTCGCCCACGACGAGCTCGATGATCTCGAGCCGCTCCTCGGGCAGGTCGAGCAGGTGGACGAGCCCGTAGCGCGGGACCTCGTGCTCGATCAGGCGCAGGATCAGGTCGGTCGCGGAGACCGCCGGCTGGATGCCGAGCAGCTTGAAGTGGGCGAGGTTCCGCGGGTTGTTGCAGCGCGCGATGATCCGCTCGCAGAGGTACTTCTCCTTCGCGACCTGGCAGATCAGCAGGTTGTCCTCGTCGTCGCCGGTGACCGCCACGACGAGGTCCGCGCGCTGGATCCCGGCCCGCTCGAGGACCCACAGCTCGGTCGCGTCGCCGTACTGGACGGCGTGCTCGAGCTCCTGCTCGACGGTCAGGTAGCGGCGCCGGTCCTGCTCGATCACGGTCACCTCGTCGCCGCGCTCGAGCAGCTCGCGCGCGAGGTTCCAGCCGACCTTGCCGGCGCCGGCGATGATCACGTACAGGCCGGCCATCAGAGGTCCAGGGCCGCCTTCTCGAGCTGCTCGATCGCGATCTGCGTCGGGCAGATCGTCTCGAGCCCCTGCTCGGCGTACCACGCCGCGCGGCGCGGATCGAGGATGCGCGCGATCACGCGCGGGACCTCGAAGCGCAGCTGCGCGAGCTGCGCGACCACGAGGTTCGTGTTGTCCCCGTTGGTGGAGGCGATGAAGATGTCCGCGTCCTCGATCCCCGACTCGATCAGCGCGTCGAGCTCGAGCGCGGTGCCGATCGTGAAGCGGCCGCCCGCCTCCTCCCACGACGTGCCGAGCTCGACGTCGAGCCGCTCGTGCGAGAGCGGGTCCTCGTCGAGCACCGAGACGGTGTGGCCGGCGCGCAGCGCCGAGGTGGCGACGGAGGAGCCGACGCGGCCGGCTCCGACGACGAGAAGGAACATCGGGCGGGCACTCTACCGAGACGGCGCCCGCGCCGTCCCCCAGCGCGGGATGGCCCAGCGGATGCTCCGGACCCGGGGCCGGAGACCGGGTGCATCAGGAAGTCGCGCGCCTTCTCGGACGGCGGCGCGGTGAGGATCACCCGGCACGTCGCCTTCTGGAGCACGTAGCGCGTCGTCTCGCCCACGAACGAGTCGTGCAGGCCCTCCTTGCCGCCGAGCCAGAGGCCGCCGCGGATGCCGGTCGGCTCCTCCGCCGCGAGGACGATCGCCTCGACGCCGCGGCGCTTGGCCTCGTGCACGATCGCCTCGCCGGCGCGGCGCGCGCGCACGGTCGCGGTGGCGACCTCGACGCCCTCGTACTCCTCGCCCACCGCCTTGGCGCGCGCGAGCGCCTTGCGGGCGGCCTTGAGCTCGTCCTCGCCGACGCGCGCGTCGAGCGGCAGCGCCATCGCGATCTCGAACACCCAGAGCGCCTCGATCACCGCGCCGCCCTCGCCGGTGTCCTCGTTCTCCTCGCCGGCGAGCCGCCCCGCGGTCTGCATGATGTCGTCGTCGAGCGGCGTCCCGAGCACGGGCACGAGGATCGAGCCGAACTCCGCCTCGACGTCGCGCCGGGTGAGCGCCTTGGCCGGCACGCTGATCCGCTTGAAGATCGGCTTGCCCTCGACGGTCCGGTAGCGCGACGTAGAGCACGACGCCGAACAGCAGCCAGCCGGCGCCGACGAAGCGGGCGGCGTCGTGCAGGTAGAGCACGGAGGCGAACGCGACGCCCGACAGCAGCGCGCCGAGGAGCGCCGAGACGGGCAGCACCGCGGCGCCGATCCGGATCCCGAACGGGATCCGGTACGGGCGGTCGCGCTCCGGCTCGCGGAAGCGGAGCCGCAGGACCGAGAGGTGGACCAGCGTGAAGGCGAGCGTGGCCCCGAACGCGTAGATCGCGGCCAGCAGCTCGAGATCGGCGGGCAGCACGAGCGCGATGGCGAACAGCGCGCCGAGCGCGATCAGCACGAACGGCGTGTCGAAGCGCGGGTGCAGGCGGCCGAGCATCGACGGGATCTGGCGGTTGAGCGCGAGCGAGTAGCCGAGCCGCGAGAGCCCGAACATCGCCGCGTTGCACGCGATCACCAGCAGCGCGAGCGCGCTGACCGCGACGAGATAGCGCAGCGGCTCGCGCAGCCAGGCCTGGTCGAACGACGACACCAGGCCCAGCATCGGCGCCTCGTACCAGCGGCCGCCGGTCTGCGGCAGCACCGACGAGGCGACGAGCCCGATGCCCAGGTACGGCACGGCCGCGGCGGCGCGGACGACGAACAGCCGCTTGAGCCCGCGGCGCGAGACGGCGACCTCGCCGGCGAGCGCCGAGGACGCGTCCAGCCCCGAGAAGGCGGCGATCGCGATCGTGAACGCGAACAGGATGTCCTCGACCCCCGGCGCGCCCGCGATCGCCGCCGGGTCGGTCAGCACGTCGGGGTCGAGCAGCAGCGCGAGCCCGAGGATCACGATCAGGAGCTGGACGACGAGGTCGGCGAGCACCACGAACGCCGCGCGCCCCCAGCGCCGCGAGCCCGCCCCGCGCGCGTTGACGAGCGCGACGTAGACGATCACGGCGATCGCGAAGATGATCTGCGGCGCGCCCGACGCGAACCCGCTCCAGAACGGGACCAGGTAGTCCGTCGTCGCGTACGCGGTGATCGCGATGAGGATCAGGTAGTCGAGCAGGATCGCCCAGCCGGCGATGAAGCTCCACAGCTCGTTGAAGCCGTAGCGGGCGATGACCGTCGCGCCGCCGCGCTCCTGGTGCAGCGACGCGCCCTCCATGTAGGAGAGGACGAGCAGGAAGAAGAACAGCGAGGCGCCGAGCAGCACGAGCCAGGTCGCGCCGAGCGCGTTCGACGACGATGACGCCGAGCGCGAAGTACAGCGACGCGGAGAGGAACCCCTGGACGATGCCGAACAGCGGCGGGGAGCCCGTCCCGCGCTTGAAGCCCGGCGGCGGATCGAGCTTCGGCATCCGGCGCTCGGTCATCGCCGCCGCTCCACCCAGAGCCGCCCGGCCCCGGCCGCGATGAAGAGCACGCCGAACAGGATCCCGTACGCCGCCGGGCCGCCGCCCGCGGCGACCGTGCGGACGATGATCGCCACGCCGAGCAGCACCATGACGCCCGAGAGCAGCAGCGTGACCGGGCTCATGCCGTCACCCGCGGCCGGCCCCCGCGGCGCCCGGCCTGCCGGCGCGCCGGCGGCCGCGACTCGATGATCACGCGGCAGGGCCGCTCGGCGAGCACGGTCTCGATCGTCTTGCCGAACACCGACGTGCCCGGGACGCGCTCGGGCAGCGCCATCACGACCGCGGTCGCGCGCATGTCCTGCGCCTCCTCGATGATCCGGCGTCCCGCCTGGCCGGCGCGCACCTTCTCCCAGTGCCCCGAGACGCGCCCGCCGCCCTGGAGCTTGGCCTGCTCGATGATCGTGTCGGCGGCCGACTCCGCGTCCGGCAGCGGCGCGTCGATCGGCAGCGCCCTCGGCACCGATGATCGTGACCAGCACGTGGATCCCGCGGCGCCGGCGCGCCGGCGAGCTTGACCGCGGTCGCCATCGTCTGCTCGTCGTAGACGCCGTCCCCGACGTGGACCAGCACCGAGTCGTACTCCGCCTCGTGGTCGACGACCGGCTGCGGCGATCGCGACCTTGTGCGTCGAGGCCAGGTCGAGGCCCTGGCGGCGGCGGAAGACGACGTAGACGACGATGCCGACGAGCAGCCAGCCGGCGCCGATCGCCGCCACCTTGAGGTTCAGCACGACGATCACCACGAACGCGATCGCCGTGAACGTGCCGCCGACGAGCGCGAACAGCGGCGCGTCGTAGCCGCCGATCCGGACGTTGCCCGGCCCGCGGTAGGGCCGCTCGAGGTCGGGCCGCTTCGCGCGCAGCCGCGCCACCGCCGCGTGCGCCATCGTGAAGCTGAGCAGCGCGCCGAAGGAGTAGACGCTGCCGAGCAGCGTCTCCTGGCCCGGCAGGATCAGCACGATCGCGGCGCCGGAGAAGACGAGGATCCCGATCCACGGGCGTGCGGTAGCGCGGGTGCAGGCGGCGCAGCGCGTCGGGCATCTGGCGGTGGATGCCCATCGAGTACACGAGCCGCGAGACGCCGATGATGCCCGCGTTCGTGGCCAGGAACAGGATCGTCGCGGCCAGCAGGCCGACGTAGATCTCGGTCGGCGTCCTGGAAGATCCCGAGGTCGAGCTGCTTGACCACGCCCGAGCACCGGGTCGCCGGCGTAGCCGCCCTCCTCCTCGGTCAGCCCGAGCTGCGTCTGGTACTCGCCGTCCTCGCTCCGTCACCGGCAGCGCCGAGAGCGCGATCGCCGGCAGCGTGAAGTAGATCGCGAACACCGCGAGCCGGACGCGGTTGATCGCCGCGGGGATCGTGTGGATCTCGTCCTTGCCTCCTCGGCCATGTTCGAGACCGTCTCGATGCCCGTGTAGGCGAGCATCCCGATCGGGATCGCGAGGATGAAGTCCTTCCACTCGGGCGCGACGCCGAGCGACGACGTCGTCGACGAGCACGCTCTGGCGAGAAGAGAGCACCGCGCCGATCAGCACGAGCAGCAGCTGCGTGAGGAAGTCGACGACCGCCAGCGTCACGTTGATGCCCGTCGACTCCTTCGCGCCGACGAGTCGACCGCCGCGAGCAGCGCGATCACGACGCACGCCGGCGAGATGTCGCCCGGGCTCGTGCGCAGCGCGTCGCGAACTCGAACAGCCGCCGATGTAGTGCGGCACGAAGAACGCCGAGATGGCGATCGTGACCGTGTAGGTCAGCATCCCCGCCCACGCGGCGAAGAACGACCAGAACTCGTTCAACGCGCGCCGCGCGAAGCTCGACGACCGCCCGCCTCCGGGAACATCGCCGTCGCCTCGGCGTAGCTCGCAGCCGTGCAGAAGAAGAAGAACCCGTTGATGATGAAACTACCGGAGTCAGCCCGAGCGCTAGACGCGACGAGACCGAGGCGAGAGATCGAGCCCGACGTGCCGTAGGCGTGGAGAAGAGGCGTGACCCAGCACCCGTTCGAGTTCTTCCAGTCGGCGTCTGCCATGTCCGAACCCATTACATCACCCCCCCCCCCCCCATCGAACCCCACCCAGACCTCCCCCGAAGCGATCCGCCGGGCAGCGCCATCACGACCGCGGTCGCGCGCATGTCCTGCGCCTCCTCGATGATCCGGCGTCCCGCCTGGCCGGCGCGCACCTTCTCCCAGTGCCCCGAGACGCGCCCGCCGCCCTGGAGCTTGGCCTGCTCGATGATCGTGTCGGCGGCCGACTCCGCGTCCGCGAGCGGCGCGTCGATCGGCAGCGCCTTCGGCACGATGATCGTGACCAGCACGTGGATCCCGCGGCGCCGGCGCGCCGCGAGCTTGACCGCGGTGGCCATCGTCTGCTCGTCGTAGACGCCGTCCCCGACGTGGACGAGCACGGAGTCGTACTCCGCCTCGTGGTCGACGACCGGCTGGGCGATCGCCACCTTGTGGGTCGAGGACAGGTCGAGGCCCTGGCGGCGGCGGAAGGCGGCGTAGACGAGCACGCCCCGACAGCCAGCCGGCGCCGATCGCCGCCACCTTGAGGTTCAGGACGACGATCACCACGAACGCGATCGCCGTGAACGTGCCGCCGACGAGCGCGAACAGCGGCGCGTCGTAGCTGCCGATCCGGACGTTGCCCGGCCCGCGGTAGGGCCGCTCGAGGTCGGGCCGCGTCGCGCGCAGGCGCGCCACCGCCGCGTGCGCCATCGTGAAGCTGAGCAGCGCGCCGAAGCTGTAGACGCTGCCGAGCAGCGTCTCCTGGCCCGGCAGGATCAGCACGATCGCGGCGCCGGAGAAGACGAGGATCCCGATCCACGGCGTGCGGTAGTGCGGGTGCAGGCGGCGCAGCGCGTCGGGCATCTGGCGGTGGATGCCCATCGAGTAGACGAGCCGCGAGACGCCGATGATGCCCGCGTTCGTGGCCAGGAAGAGGATCGTGGCCGCGAGCAGCGCCGACGTAGATCTCGGTCGGCCGCCTGGAAGATCCCGAGGTCGAGCTGCTTGACCACCCCGAGCACCGGGTCGCCGGCGAAGCCGCCCTCCTCCTCGGTCAGCCCGAGCTTGGTCTGGTACTCGCCGTCGACCTGCGTGACGGGCAGCGCGGAGAGCGCGACCGCCGGGAGCGTGAAGTAGATCGCGAACACGGCGAGCCGGACGCGGTTGATCGCGGCCGGGATCGTGTGGATCTCGTCCTTGGCCTCCTCGGCCATGTTCGAGACCGTCTCGATGCCCGTGTAGGCGAGCATCCCGATCGGGATCGCGAGGACGAAGTCCTTCCACTCGGGCGCGACGCCGAGCGTGACGTTGTCCACCAGCACGCTCGGCGAGAGGATGAGGATCGCGCCGACGAGCACCAGCAGCAGCTGGGTCATGAAGTCGATCACCGCGAGCGTCACGTTGATGCCGGTCGACTCCTTGGCGCCGAAGACGTTGACCGCCGCGAGCACCGCGATCACCACGCAGGCCGCGACGATGTCCCCCGGGCTGGTCCGCAGCGCCTCGGCGAACTCGAAGACGCCGCCGATGTAGTGCGGCACGAAGAACGCCGAGATGGCGATCGTGACCGTGTAGGTGAGCATCCCCGCCCACGCGGCGAAGAACGACCAGAACTCGTTGAACGCGCGCCGCGCGAAGCTCGAGGAGCCGCCGGCCTCCGGGAACATCGCCGTCGCCTCGGCGTAGCTGGCGGCGGTGCAGAAGAAGAAGAACCCCGTGATGACGAAGACCACCGGCGTCAGGCCCAGCGCGTAGGACGCGACGAGGCCGAGGGCGTAGTAGATCGAGGACCCGACGTTGCCGTAGGCGGTGGAGAAGAGGGCGTTGACCCCCAGGACCCGTTCGAGCCCTTCCAGTCGGCGTCTTGCCATGTCCTGGGCGCGATTCTAGGCGCCGTAGCATCCGGATATGACGGACCGCGACCAGACCGCCCTGATCGTCGTCGACGCGCAGCACGCGTTCGAGGACGCGGGCTACTGGGGGCGGCGCAACAACCCGGCCTGCGAGGCGAACATCGCCGCGCTCGTGACCGCCTGGCGGGCGGCCGGTCGCCCGCTCGTGCTGGTCCGCCACGACTCGGACGAGCCCGGATCGCCGCTGCGGCCCGGCCACCCCGGCAACGCGCTGCGCCCCGAGGTCGAGGGCCCGCACGACCTGCTCGTCACCAAGCAGGTCAACTCCGCCTTCCACGGCGAGCCCGACCTCGCCGGCTGGCTGCGCGACCGCGGGCTCGGGTCGATCGCGATCTGCGGGATCACCACCAACCACTGCTGCGAGACGACCGCCCGCGTGGGCGGGAACCTCGGCTTCGACGTGCAGTTCGTCGCCGACGCGACGCACACGTTCGACCGCGCCGGGCCGGACGGCGTCGTGATCGCCGCCGACGACCTGGCGCGGGCCACGGCGGCGAGCCTCCATGGGGAGTTCGCCACGGTCGTCACCACGGAGTACCTGCTCCGGTGCTCGGCGTCCGGCTGACCGGGCGGAACGACGGAGCGCAGGCGGCAGGCAGCCTCCCGCCTGCGCTCCGGGAGGTACCTAGGCGATCAGCGGGATGATCAGCAGGGCGACGATGTTCGCCACCTTGATCATCGGGTTGATCGCCGGGCCGGCGGTGTCCTTGAACGGGTCGCCGACGGTGTCGCCGGTGACCGACGCGGCGTGGGCCTCGGAGCCCTTGCCGCCGTACGCGCCGTCCTCGATCAGCTTCTTCGCGTTGTCCCAGGCGCCGCCGCCCGAGGTCATCATCACCGCGAAGAACAGGCCGACGACGATCACGCCGATCAGCAGGCCGCCGAGCGCCTTGTCGGAGAGGATGCCGACGATCACCGGCACCACGATCGGGATCAGCGACGGGATGATCATCTCGCGCTGTGCCGTGCGGGTCACGATGTCCACGCACTGGCCGTAGTCCGGCTTCTCCGTGCCGTCCATGATCCCCGGCTTGGCCTTGAACTGGCGCCGGACCTCCTCGACCACGGCGCCGCCGGCGCGGCCGACCGCCTCCATCGAGAGCGCGGCGAACAGCGTGACCATCATGCCGCCGATGATCAGGCCGATCAGCACGTCCGGGTCGTCGAGCGCGAACGTCACGACGCCGCCGACCTCGTCCTGCAGCTCGATCTTGAACGCCGCGAACAGCACGAGCGCGGCGAGCGCGGCCGAGCCGATCGCGTAGCCCTTGGTGACCGCCTTCGTCGTGTTGCCGACCGCGTCGAGCGGATCGGTGACGTTGCGGACCTCCTCGGGCATATCGGCCATCTCGGCGATGCCGCCGGCGTTGTCGGTGATCGGCCCGAACGCGTCGAGCGCGACGATCAGGCCGGTCAGCGAGAGCTGCGCCATCACCGCGACGCCGACGCCGTAGATCCCGGCGAGCTCGTTCGCGGTGAAGATGCCGAGCACGATGACCAGCGCCGGCAGCACGGTCGCCTGCATGCCCTGGGCGAGGCCCTGGATGATGTTCGTGGCGTGGCCCGTGACCGACGCGCGGGCGGTCGACTTGACCGGGGAGAAGCGCGTCGAGGTGTAGTAGTCCGTGATGACGAACAGGCACGCGGTCACGGCCAGGCCGATCAGCGAGCAGAAGTAGATGTCGCTCCACGAGGGCGCCGGGCCGCCGAGGATGCGGGTCAGGTCGTCCATCATCCAGGCCGTCACCGGCAGGAAGAAGATCGCCGCGAGCGCGCCCGAGAGGACCAGGCCCTGGTAGAGCGCGCGCTCCACGTTGCCCGCCGCCGACTTGACCGCGAACGTGCCGATGATCGACGCGACGATCGACACGCCGCCCAGCACGAGCGGGTAGAGGATCACGGCGTTCTGCGTCTCCGGCAGGCCGAAGGTGAGGACGCCGAGCAGCATCACGGCGACGGCGGTGACCGCGTAGGTCTCGAACAGGTCGGCCGCCATGCCGGCGCAGTCGCCCACGTTGTCGCCCACGTTGTCGGCGATGACCGCGGGGTTGCGCGGGTCGTCCTCGGGGATGCCGGCCTCGATCTTGCCCACGATGTCCGCGCCGACGTCGGCGCCCTTCGTGAAGATGCCGCCGCCCAGACGGGCGAAGACCGAGATCAGCGAGCCGCCGAAGCCGAGGCCGATGAGCGCGTCCACGGCCTCCTTCGGCTCGACGTCGAAGATGAAGGTCAGGACGCCGTAGTAGCCGGCGACGCCGAGCAGCGCGAGGCCCGCGACCAGCATGCCGGTCACGGCGCCGCCGCGGAACGCGACGTCGAGCGCGGGACCGACGCCGCTGCGGGCCGCCTCGGCCACGCGGGCGTTGGCGCGCACGGAGACGTTCATCCCGATGAAGCCCGCCGACGCGGACAGCAGGCCGCCGATGAGGAAGCCGACGGCGACCTCGATGTTCTGCAGCGGGATCAGCGCGACGAACAGGACGGCGCCGACGATCGCGATCGTCGTGTACTGGCGCCGGAGGTACGCGGAGGCGCCCTCCTGGATCGCGGCGGACAGGCCACGCATGACTTCGTTGCCGGGCGAGAGCGCCAGCAGCGAGCGACTGGTGACCAGGCCGTACGCCACGGCGGCCAGCGCGCAGATCAGCGCGACGACGACGCCGTGGTCGGCTAGGAAATCGGACAAGGGAACCCTCTCGTAAACCGTTCAGACAAACACGAAGACGGCGGCCGGGCTAGGGCCGCCGCCGGAGCGGCGCGCAGTCTATCGAGGGGCGTGGACGACCCGCGCCGTCACTGGCCGGGGATCCACAGCCGGCCGGAGCTCTGCGCCGGGCCGGGCCCCTCGGGCTGCTGCGGGTCTCCGGGCTCGGCCGGCGGCTCGCCGCCCGGCTCGGGCGCCGGTGCGGCGCCGGCGGCGCCGGACTGCTGCGCGTAGACCATCTGCAGCCGCGACAGCGTGTCGCGGACCGGGCCGAGCTGCTCGCTGTGGCGCGGCTCGAGCAGCGGCAGGATCGCCCTGGCGCCCTCGATCGCCTGGCGGACCTGCTCCCAGTCCGGCGCGGGCGCCTCGCCGGGAGGCGCCCCGAGCCCGGCCTTGCGGGCGGCGAGGTTGAGCAGGGTGACCGTGGTCTGGAGCAGCACGTCGTCGACCGTGATGCGCTGCATCTCGGCCTCGAGCTGGCGGAGCTCCTCCTCGGTGAATTCAGGCTGGCTCATCAGCGGTCTCCTCGACGTATGTGGCTTGGGTTTCCCGCACGCAGGCCTCGTACACCTCCGCCGGCGTCGCGCCGGCCTCGATCAGGGCGCGCTGGCGCTGCGCGCCGTTGCGGGACGGCAGCACGACGTCCGATCCGGCCCACGCGTTGAGCCGGTCGAGCGCCTCCGCGGCGTCGAACTCCTCGATCACCGGCGCCTGGAGATCGAGCAGGCGGCCGTCCAGCCCGTAGCGGATCGCGCGCCACATGTTCTCCTCGATCAGCCGGCCGGGCAGGTCGGGCGGCGTCTCCCCCGCGTCGACCTCCGCCGCCGCGCGGCGCACGCAGGCGACGATCAGCGCTGCCAGCGCGTCGGCCTCGGCGCCCGTGGTCTGGGCGTCGCAGATCCGCACCTCGACGGTGCCGAAGCTGTGGTGCGGGCGGACGGACCACCAGAGCTGCGTGAACTCGACGATCGACTCCGTGCGGACGAGCAGCCCGACGTAGTCCGCCCACGCGTCCCACGAGCCGAAGACGTCGGGGATGCCGCAGCGCGGGAACGACTTCGTGAACGTCTGGCTGCGGCCCGAGTGCAGGCCGGAGTCGCGCCCGTCGATGTAGGGCGAGTTGGCGCTGATCGCCAGCAGGAGCGGGAGCACCGGCCGCAGCCGGTCGCAGACGCGGACGGCGCGGTCGGCGCCGCGGACCCCGACGTGGACGTGGACCGAGAAGGTGTTGTTGCGCCACGCGACGTACTTCAACCCGTCCTCGACGCGGTGGTAGTGCTCGGTGTCGATGATGTGCTGCTCGCGGTAGTCGCTCAGCGGGTGGGTGCCGGTCGCGCCGAGCGCGATGCCCTGCGCGGCCGCCAGCGCGAACAGCCGCCGGCGGGCGTCGGCCTGGCGCGCGCGGGCGTCCTCGACGTCCGCGCCGGCGCCCGAGCGGATCTCGATCTCCGAGCTGATCAGCTCGCCGGCGATCGAGTCGGCCAGCACCGGGTCGGTCGCCCCGGCGTCGCGCAGCGCCTCGAACCGCGGGACCAGCAGCAGCGAGTCCGGGTCGACGAGCGCGAACTCCTCCTCGATGCCGACGGTGAGGTCGGCCGAGTCCTCGAACGTCTCGCGCGCGGTGGCGAGGTCGATCACGCGGTGTCCGTCAGGTCAGGTAGAAGTAGAGCGCGTAGAGCAGGTCCACGGCGGGGCTCGACGTGTGGACCGTGACCTCCGGCGGCACCTGCAGCAGCGCCTCGGAGTAGTTGAAGATGATCTTCACGCCCGCCTCGACGAGGTCGTCGGCCAGCTCCTGGGCGGCCGCGGTCGGGACGGCCAGGACGCCGACGACGATGTCCTCCTCCTCGACGACCTGCTTGAGGTCGTCGATGTGCCGGACCCGGACGCCGTTGATCTGCTCGCCGATCTTCGACCGGTCGGCGTCGAACATGGCCACGACGCGGAAGCCGTGGTCCGCGAAGATGTCCGACGAGGCGATCGCGCGGCCGAGGTGGCCGGCGCCGAACAGGGCGATGTTGTGCTGGCCCGAGGTCCGCAGGATCTTGCGGATCTGCGAGACGAGCGAGTCGACGTTGTAGCCCACGCCGCGCTTGCCGAACTTCCCGAAGCCGGAGAGGTCGCGGCGGATCTGCGTCGAGTTGACGTGCGTGTACTCGGAGAGCTCCTGCGAGGAGATCGTCTCCTTGCCCATCTTGCGTGCCTGCGTGAGCACCTGCAGGTAGCGCGAGAGGCGGGCGGCGACGCCGAGCGACAGCCGCTCCGAGAGCGGACCGGTTGTCTCGTTGCGGGGCCCGCTGCTCGCGACGTCGCTGAAGCTCATGGCGCGTCCACTCTAGAGCCTCTGCCGCAGGATCTCGTCGTCGACGAACAGCTCGAACAGCTCCTCCCCGTCGAGCGCGACGACGGGGATCCGCTCCAGGTAGCGCTTGAACAACGCGTCGTCGGCCTCGATGTCGACCTCGCGCAGCACGAACGGGTGCGTGCGCCGGATCGCCTCGAGCCGCGCGCGGGCGTCGTCGCACAGATGGCAGCCGGCGCGGCCGTAGAGCGTGACCGTCCTCATCGCGTGAAGGGCTCCGAGCGGACGACCGCCGGCTCGCCCCCGCGCGGCGAGCGCGCGACGGCGCGGAACGCGTAGCGGCCGGGATCGAGCGCCCGCAGCGCGCCCGCGGGCAGCGTGTAGGCGTACTCGGCCGGCAGCAGCTCGCGCGCGCCGCCCGGCGGGGTCAGCCGCTGCACGACGCGGTCGCGCTCCGCGTCGACGAGCGTGAGCTCGAGCCGTTCGGTGAGCTGGACGCGCGTGCCGGTGGTGACGGGATCGCCGCGCTCGAACGCGCCGAGCGGGAAGCGGACGCCGTCGATGCGGCGCGCCCTGCGCTCGAGCCGGAGCGGGCCGAGCGGCGGCGGCCGCGGCGCCGTGGTCGCGATCGCGAACGGGTGCGTCAGCACCGGGTCCGCGCCCCCGACGCGGGCGACGAGGCGGCCGCTCGCGAGCCCCTGCGCGCCGGCGCGGACGTCGATCTCGGCCTCGCGCCGGCCGCCCGGCGGGATGCTGAGACGCTCGCTCGCGAGCGCGGCCCGCGTGCCCGCGTCGGGCAGGACGGCGAGCGCGAGCGACACCGCGCTCGCGCCCTCGTTCGCGAGCACCACGCGGACGCATGCGGGCACGCCCGGGCACGGGTCGGAGCGGCGCTCCGGGCGCGTGCGCGCGGAGATCGCCGCGGCCTGTGGCGGCTGGCGCACCGCGCCGGCGCCGGCGCCGCGGGCGGGCAGCCCGGCGTCGGGCCGCGCGCCGGCGACGAGGGCGCGGCGGAGCTCCCGCGGCGACGCGTTCGGGCGCTCGCGCGCGAGCCGCGCGGCCTCGATCGCCGCGCGGGCGGCGGCGACGGCGGTCCCGCCCTCGATCGCGCCGCCGTTCCCGGGGGTCGCGGTCAGGGCGGCGCCGGGCGCGGCGACGTCCGGGCGGGCGGCACCGGCGGCGGCCGGGCCGCGGCTGCTGAACGGCGACAGGGCGATGGCCGTGCTGCCCTCGCCGGCGTCGGCGAGCGTGGCCGGCGGCGGCGTGCCCGCGACGGCGTCGCCGACCTCCGCCTCCGCGCCGGCGTCGGTGCCGAGGACGTCCTCGGCCGCCGCGCCGGTCACGCCGAGCACGGGCGCGGCGACGCGCCCGGCGGGGATCGACGGCAGCGGCCGGTCGCGCGGGTCGGCGAGCAGCACCGCGCGGGCCCCGGCCGCGGCCGCGGCGACCGCCTGGCCGGCGGGATCGTCGCCGGCGCGGACGACGGCGAGCTTCCCGCGCAGGCTCTTCCCCTTCAGCAGCTCGGCCGGATCGGTCGCGTCGACGGGTCCGGCGGTCGTCAGGCCGGACGGCGGCGGCGGGCCGGCGAGCAGCGCGGCGCCGCGGGCGTCGACGCCGCCGAGCTCCAGGTCGATCCGCGCGACGGCGGACGGCGCGGTGAGCGCGCCGACGGCGAGGGCGTCCGGCGCGGCGGCGGGCGAGCCGATCGTCCCGCTCGTCCCGGCCGCGGCGCCCTCGCCGCCCGCGGGCGCGATCACCAGCGTCCCGAGGTCGGCCGCGCCGGTGACCGCCTGCGCCTCGGGCGAGTCCTCGAAGCCCGCGTAGGGCGAGTTGACGCCGATGACGGCGATCGGCACGTGGTCGTCCGTGGCGCCGTCGCCGTTCGGGTCGACGGCGCGCTCGAGCCCGGCCAGCAGCGTGTCCGAGACCGCCACGTCCTCCAGCCCGGTGCCCTGCGCGGCGGGCTGGAGCCCGGCGACGCGGATCGGCAGCACGCGCTCCCCGGCCGCGACGAGGATGCCCGCGAGCGCGGTCCCGCTCGTCTCGCGGCGACCGCCGCGCGGGTCGGCGGCGGGCGCGGGGTCGCGGTCGCGATCGACCGCGTCGTAGCCGCGGTCGAGCCGGTTGGCGAGCAGCGGATGGCGCTTGTCGACCCCGGTGTCCAGGACCGCCACGGAGGCCCCGCCGAGCGGCGCGGCGGCGGTGGGCGGCTTCACGCCCGGGATCCGCGCGGGCTCGCTCGTGGCGGGGTAGAAGCGGCGCGCGGGCTGGGCGCGGACGCCGAGCGACGGCAGGTCGGCGAGGTCGCCCGTGTCGACGGTGGCGGCGAAGCCGTCGAACGTCCGCGTGTAGACGACGACGTCGGAGAGGCGGATGCCGCGGGCGCCGAGCGCGCTGCGCAGCGCGGCGGACTCGTCCTCCAGCGACTGCACGTACGTCCGCTGGCGCTCGGGGTCGACGATCCCCGCCTCGCCGAGCGACGGGCGCGGGAGCTCGACGATCACGCGGGTGCCGCGGCCGCTCGGCTCGCGCGGCGAGCGCCCGTCGTACGGCGTGGCGTCGGCGCGCGCCGGCGGTGGCGGCGATCCGCCGCCGGCCAGCAGCACGACCGCGGCGGCCACCGCGATCAGCGCCGCGCCGGCGCCGCCGATGATCAGCAGCCGCCGCCGGTCGTGCCGCGCGGGCGCGTCCGGCTCGTCGTCTCGTCGCCGGCCACGGCGTCAGGCGGCGCGGCGCCGCCGGCTCGTCGCGTAGGCGTCCAGCGCCAGGTAGTCCGGGTACGGCACGGGGTCGACCCAGCGGGCGGCCGAGCCGATCATCGCCGCGTTGTCGGTGCACCACTCCGGCGGCGGGATCTTGACGCCGGCGCCGAGCGCCTCGGCGCGCGACCGCAGCAGCCGGTTCGCGGCCACCCCGCCGCCGATCGCGAGCCGCGCGCCGGGCGCGGCGGCGAGCGCCCGCTCGACGCGGGCGATCAGCGCCTCGACGATCGCGTGCTCGTAGGACGCGGCGAGGTCGGCGGCGCGGCGGGCGGTCTCCGCCTCCCCCAGGTCGCGCACCGTGTAGAGCAGCGCGGTCTTGAGCCCGGCGAAGGAGAAGTCGAGCCCGGGCACGCGCGCCGCGGTCGGGAACGCGAACGCCGCCGGGTCGCCCTGGGCCGCGAGCTTCGAGAGCGCCGGCCCGCCCGGGTACCCGAGCCCGAGCAGCCGCGCCCCCTTGTCGAACGCCTCGCCGGCGGCGTCGTCGAGCGTCCGGCCGAGCACCTCGTAGCCGCGGTGGTCGGCGACGCGGACGAGCAGCGTGTGCCCGCCGCTCGCGATCAGGCACAGGAACGGCGGCTCGATCGGGTCCGGCGCGAGGAAGTTCGCGGCGACGTGACCCTGCAGGTGGTCCACCGGGGCGAGCGGGAGCCGCCGGCCCGCGGCGATCCCCTTGGCGGTCGCGACGCCGACGAGCAGCGCCCCGACCAGACCCGGCCCCTGCGTGACGGCGACGAGCTCGACGTCGTCGAGCGTCGCGCCCGCCTGGCCGAGCGCGTCGTCGACGACCGCGTTGACCAGCTCGAGGTGGTGGCGCGACGCGATCTCGGGCACGACGCCGCCGAAGCGGTCGTGGACGCCCTGGGACGAGACGACGTTCGCGCGCACGTCGCCGGCGCCGGTGACGACCGCCGCGCACGTGTCGTCGCACGAGGTCTCGAGCGCCAGGATCAAAGCGGCCGGGCGTCGGGCACGTCGTCGAGCGAGCCGCGCAGCGTGGCGGGCGTGCGCCACATGATCAGCGCGTCCTCGCCGTTGTCGGCGTAGTAGCGCCGGCGCACGCCCGCGCCGCGGAACCGGAAGCGGTCATAGAGCGCGATCGCGCCCGTGTTCGAGCGGCGCACCTCGAGCGTGTACTGCGCATCGGGGTCGTCGACCCGCTCGAACAGCCGCGTGAGCAGCGTCGAGGCGATCCCGTGGCGGCGCCGGTCGGGGTCGACCGCGATGTTCATGATGTGCCAGACGGTGTCGTAGCGCGAGCAGATCATGTAGCCGGCGAGCTCGTCGTCGACGAACGCGGCGAGGCAGATCCCCGACGCCTTCGACAGCTCGAGCACGAACATCGCCAGCGACCATGGCGTCGGGAACGCGCGGCGCTCGATCGCGACGACCTGCGGGAGATCGGCGTACGTGAGGCGGCGGATCTCGATGGCGGCGGCGGGTGGGGCGGTCATCGTTGCGGCGGCTTCGCGTCGGGCTCGCGCCGGTAGTCCGGCAGGAGCCGGTCGCGTTCCGCCGGCTCCCCCGCCGCACCGAGCCGGCAGAGCGGCGCGGCGGCGATGCGGTGGACGGCCGAACCGTCGACCGGGACCGCGACCCCGGCGCCCTCGAGCTCCTCACGGAAGCGTACCGCCCCGTCCCCCACGGCCTGCACCGGGACATCCAGCGCGAGCAGCCGCTCGGCCAGCGCCTCGGGCGCGTAGGCGGCCGGCTCGACCAGCGCCGTCGCGCCGTCCCAGGCCGCCGCGAACACCTCGCCGCGGCGGGCGTCGATCACCGCGGCGACCGGGCCGTCCCCGGCGCCCGCTGCGAGCGTCGCGAGCGAGGAGACCGGCACGAGCGGCAGCCCCCGAGCCTGCGCGAGCGCCCGCGCCGTCGCGATCCCGATCCGCAGGCCGGTGAAGCCGCCCGGCCCGACGCCGACCGCGATCCGGTCGACGTCCGCCCACGCGACCCCGCCCTCGTCCAGCGCCCGCTCGAGGAGGACGAGCAGCCGGCTCGCGTGCGCGCCGCGCGAGCCCTCCTCCGGCTCGTCGCGCGCCTCGACGACCGCGCCGTCCGGCAACAGGACGCCCGTGACCGTCGCGGGCGTCGCCGTGTCGATCCCGGCGACGATCACGCGCCGCGCACCTCGATCCGGCGCCGGTCGCCGCCCGCGTGGGCGAGGGTCACGTGGCGGGCGACCGCGCGGCCGCCGAGCAGCAGCGCCGACCCGGCGCGCTCGGGCCACTCCACGAACGTGATCGTGTCGTCGCCGAAGTAGGGGTCGAGCAGCCCCGGATCCTCGTCCTCCAGGCCCGCGAGGCGGTAGAGGTCGAGGTGCGCCAGCGGGCCCTCCGCGCCGTCGTAGAGGATCCCGACGACGAACGTGGGGCTCGTGACCGGCTCGGTCACGCCGAGCGCCGCCAGGGCGCCGCGCACGAAGGTGGTCTTGCCCGCGCCGAGCTCGCCCGAGACGAGCACGACGTCGCCCGGCCGCAGCCGGGTCGCCAGCTCGGCGCCGGCGCGCTCGGTCCCGGCCGGATCGCGCGTCTCGCTATCGGCGCTCACGCAGGCGGACCCGGAGGGCGACGCCCGAGGCGAGCAGCACGGTCCCGAGGACGATCAGGGGCGCGGTGTCGAGGCCGGTCCGGGGCAGCTCCGCCTGACCGGACGCCGGCGCGACCGAGGTCGAGCCGCCCGCCGCGGGCGCCGCGCCGGTTGACGGGGCGGCCGTGGCGGCAGGCGCCGGCGCCTGCTGGGCGGGCGCGGGCGTCGCGGTCGCCGCGGGCTGCTGCGACTCGTTCCCGCCGCCGTTGTCGTTCTGGCCCGCGAACGGGTCCTCGTACTGCTCGTCGCCGGCGCTCTGGGCCAGTGCGGGAGCCGGCGCGGCGAGCAGCGCCGCGGCGGCCACGAGGACGGCGAGTCGGCGGCGGACCGGCATCGCGCGCACCATAGCGACCGCCCTGCGATACCGTCGGCGCTCGTGCCAGGCGTGCGTCCCAGCCCCGCTCCGCCGCCGCCGGCGCCCCCGCGCGACGCGGAAACCGCGCCGGCTCGTGACGCGGGCACGAGCACGGCGGCCCGGCTCGCCGCGGCCCAGCTCGCCGCCAACGGCATCGCCGTGATCTTCACCGCGATCTTCGCCCGCGTGCTCGGCCGCGCCGACTACGGCGTGCTCGCGGCCGCGCTGTCGACCTTCCTGATCCTTTCGGTGCCGGGCTACGCGCTCCAGCTGGCGGCCTCGCGCGCGGTCGCCGCCGGGCGGCTCGGCGCGCACGGCGAGCTCGGCCCGACGATCCGGCGCTGGGCGGCGCAGCTCGCACTCGCCACCGCCGTCGCCGCGCTCGTCGCGTTCGTGCTGCGCGAGCCCTTTCGCCGAGCTCTCAACGTCAGCGCCGCCGGCGCGGCCGCCGCGACCGTCCCGACCGTGACGCTGTGGATCCTGCTCTGTCTCGAGCGCGGCGTCCTCGCCGGCCGGGGTGCCTACGGAGCGGTCGGCTGGTCGATCGTGGGCGAGGCCGGCGGCCGGCTTGTCCTCGGCCTCGCGCTTGTCGGTGTCGGTCTCGGCACGACCGGCGCCTACCTCGGAACACCGCTTGCGATGGCGCTCGCAGCGGCCGTGCTGGCGCACGTGATCGTCGCGCGGACCCCGGCCGAGCGCGCGGAGGCCCCGCCCGCGCGCTCACCGCCCTCTTCCGCGAGGCGCTGATCCCGACGCTGGCGCTCGCGCTCATCGCCGTGTTGCAGAACGTCGACGTGATCGTCGTCCGCCACCAGGTCGGCGACATCCAGGCGGGCGCCTACGCGGCGGCCGCGGTCGCCGCGAAGGTCATCATGTGGACCGCTGTCGGCGTCGCGCTCTACGTGATCCCGGAAGCCGCCGGGCGGACGGCCGCGGGGCGGCGCGCGCGCGAGGTACTGTTCCGCGCCGGCGGGGTCGTCGCAGTGGTGGCCGCGCCCGCGCTGCTCGTGATGGCGCTCGCGCCGGACCTGGTCCTGCGGCTCGGCTTCGGCCCCGAGTACGAGATCGCCGCCGACGCGCTTCCGATCCTCGGGCTGGCGATGACGCTGCTCGCCCTTCGCGTATCTGACTGTGGACTACCTGCTCGCGCGTGGCGCGACCCGCTTCCTGCTGCCGCTCGCAGTCGTCGCGCTCGCGGAACCCGTCCTGCTCGCGCTGGGCTCGCTCGACCGGTTGACCTCGTTCGCCGCCCCCACGATCGTGCTGCTCGTCGGCTTCGCCGCCGCGCTCGCGGTGGTGGTCCCGACCCTGCGCCGCGTCCCGGCGGGCGCGCCCGGCGCGCGCGTGATCGCCCGCGTCGTCCTCGCGGTGGTGACCTTGGCCGCGGCTGCTTGTTCTCGCCGCAGACCTCCGGACCACGCACGATGTTCATCGCGCAGTGGCAGAAGCTCGGGCGCGACCCGTCCGCCGCGACCATCAGGCGGGCCACCGCCGAGCTGCGCTCCGTGGCGTCGGGCACGTCCGACACCGCGCCGCTCCTGCGTCAGGCGGAGCTCGAGCTCGGCGTCTCGGACTTCCGCGCCGCGCTGTCCACCGCTCTTGACCGCGGCGCGGCGCGAACCCGCGAACACGCGTGCGTGGCTGCTCGTCGGGTACGCGGCCCGGGTCGCGGGCGACGAGCGCGCGGCCGCGGAGGCGCGCGATCACATCGTGCGGCTCGTGGCGCGGCCCTCGGGCGGATCGGCGCGGGCGACGACGAGACCCGCGAGCAGCACCGCGATCAGCGTCAGCGCGGGCATCTCCAGTCCCAGTCGACGGCGCTGTGCGCCGTCCAGGCGGCGAGCACCGCGATGGGGACCGCCACCGCGGCCGCGTCCGCCCGCGCGGCCCGCATCGCGCAGACCGCGACGCCGCCGAGCGACGCCGCGAGCAGCGCCGACCCGACCAGGCCGAGCTCCGCGGCCATCTCGAGCTCGAGCGAATGGGCATCGCGGACCGCCTTGGCGACGGTGCGGTCGCGCAGCCACAGCACGGAGAACGACCCGGAGCCGTGGCCGCGCAGCGGCGCGTCGGCGAATGCGTTCGCCGCGACCTTCCAGTACGCGTAGCGGTTCGAGTCGGCGCTGCCGAAACGCGCGGCCATCACGCCCTCGTCCGTGCTTCCGGCCCCCTCGATCGCGGCCGCCGCCAGGACGAGCCCCAGCGCGACGGCGACGCCGGCGAGCACGAGCGGAGCCGGATCCGGCGCCGCGCGACGTCGGCATCGCCCGCGCGCGACGCCGCGAAACCCGCGATCGCCGCCACGAGCACGACGGCGGCGCCGAGCAGCAGGCCGCCGGCCTCCCGCTCGCCGGGCGGGGCCGCGACGTCGCGGACGTCGGGCGCGACCGCGGCCACGATGCCGCTGAAGCCCGCCGCCCCACGACGACCGCACCGCCGCGGAGCTGCGCGGGGCTCGGATGGAGGGCGGCGAGCACGGCAAGCCCGATCAGCGCGGCGGCGATCGCGCCGCGTGAGAACGCGAGGACCAGCCCGGCACCGAGTGGCGCGGCCGCGCACGCCGCCACGATCCGCAGCGGCGCGGCGCGCGTCGGATCGCCCACAAGGCGGGCGACGAGGATCAGGCCGAGCGCGGCCAGCGCGCCCATCGCGTTCCAGTACGTCAGCGGTTGTGCCAGCCGGCCGAATGCCGCGCGCACGTCGTCGAGGTCCACGACGCCGGGCAGCACCCGCTCGGCGAGGCCGTACCCGATCACGACGACGATCCCGGCCGCCAGCGCCGGTTCGGCCCATCGCGCGGGACGGCCGCGCAGCAGCGCGGTCGCGGCGACCAGCGCGGCGAGATAGAGCGCGAGGCGCTGCGCGTCGGCGTTCACCACGCCCACCACCGGCGCCCAGCCCCGGGAGACGATCGTCCAGCCGAGCAGGCCGGCGAGGCCGGCGAGCGCGATCCGGCCCGGGGTCGAGCGCGGAAGCGGCTGCGGCGCCACGACGGCCGCGAGCGCGGCGAGCAGGCAGGCGACGAGCGCGGCCCACAGGCGCGCGGTCGCGAAGAAGCCCCCGCTGGCGAAGGCCAGCACCATCGGTCCGGCGAGCAGCGCCACCGCGGCGCCGGTCCGCGCCGCGTTCATGCGTCGACGCCCGCCGCCGGCCGGTCCTGGCGCAGCGCCGCGCGCGGCCGCAGCGGGAGGCGATGGCCGGCGCGGATCGCGTTGCGCTCGATGAGGTACCAGCTCGCGGCGCCGAGCGCGACGGAGATCACCAGCCCGGCCCCCGCGACCACCACGCCCGGCGCGTCCGTCGCCGCGATCTCGCGCAGGACGTCGAGATGCCACAGGTAGATGCCGTAGGACACGAGTCCGATCCAGGCGAGCGGCCGCCACACCAGCAGACGCCCCAGGCCGCCGGCCCGCGCCGTACCGAGCACCGCCGGCGCCAGCAGCCCGGCGGCGACGACGAGTTGGAGCTCGTGACCCGCGAGCACCGACGGCGTCGGGTCCGGTGTCCAGAGTGCCAGGAGCGCGAAAGCCGCGAACGCCGTCGCCCAGGCCGCCCAGGCGGGGGCGCGCACATCCGGGGCGGCGACGCTCAGCACCGCAAGCGCCATCCCGGCCGCGAAGTAGTCGAGCTCGGCGGGCAGAGCCACGAGCAGCGGGAAGTACGCCCTGTCTGTCGGCTCGACTGCCGTCACGACGGCGATGCGCCACGCCAGCGACAGCGCAACGAGCCCGCCCAGCAGCACCGCCTCGCCGCGCAGCCCAGGCAGCCGCCGAGCGAGCAGCGCGAGGAACGGCAGCGCGACGTAGAAGGCGACCTCGACGGTGAGCGTCCACGCCTGGCCGATGCCGCCCGTGAAGCGGCCGGCGTCGTAGGCCTGGCCGAGCACGCCGAAGACGAGTCCGCCGGGCCACGCGAACACCCCGTCGCGCCCGAGCACGAGCGCGATGATCACGAGCGCTACCCAATACGCCGGGAGGATGCGCAGCGCGCGCCGCAGCGCGAAGACCCGCGTCGCCGGCGCCTCGCCGCCTGCCAGCTTCGCCCTGACCCACGGGCGGTACAGCAGGAACCCGGAGATCGCGAAGAACAACGGCACCCCGACCTGCAGCTGCGCGAGCCACGCGCCGGAGCCCTCGCCCCCGAGCGCGCCGAGCACGAACGCCACGTGGTAGGCGACGATCAGGAGGGCGGCGACCGCGCGCAGGCTGTCGACGCTCCGCAGGTGCCACGCCTCGGGATTCACCGCACCTTCCAGACGGTCGCGCAGCCGAACCGCTCAGGCGGCTCGGTGAAGCCCGCGACGGTGCGTGTGATGTCCGCCCGCCCGTGGCAGTCGGACAGCAGGAAGCGAGCGCCGGACCGCCGCACGAGCGCCTCGCGCCGCAGCCGGGTCGAGCCGGCCGCCGAACAGCGCCTCGGCCTCCTCGGTCCGACCTGGCTGGTCGGGCGTCCACGAGCCCGCGCCGATCCACGTCTCGCGACCGGTGTAGGCGGGGACGGTGATGCCCGTGTAGACGGGCGCGAGGACGCCACCGGGCTCGGCGCGACGGTCGAGCGACCGCAGCGCGGCGCGCTCGTCCGCCGTGAGAGTGAAAGGCTGGCGATCGAGGCGCACGGCGTCGGCGATGCTCCACGCGCGGTAGGCGGTCCCGACGACCACCAGCAGCGCGACGACGCCGACCGCGGGCCACAGCCGGATCGGGCGGTCGCGCAGACGCATGCGGACCGCGAGCATCCCGAGCACCACGAGCGGCGGCGTCAGACCCTGGATGGCGTGGAACGGAAACGTACCGAACGGCTGGAAGTAGACGAGCACGGCGGCGAGTGGCCAGGCGCGCAGCGCGACGTCGCCGAAGTCGGGCGTGGGCAGCCGGTACGCGAACGCCGCGGGCACGGCGAGCGGCAGCAGACCGACGACCAGCACCCACCATGACCAGCGCGGCAGGTCGTTGACGGCGCCTGCGAGCTCCCAGGCGGGGTCGAAGCGCGCGAGCAGCGCGTAGTAGACGAGCGGCACGGCGGTGGCGGCGATGGGTCCGGCGAGCTCGCGCGCCGCCGCGAGCGAGCGGCGACCGCGGCGCACCTGCACCAACTCCGCGCCGGCGAGGACGAACGCGAACGTCGCTCCCTGCCACGGCTGCAGCCAGCTGCACAGCAGCCCCCCGCCGCCGCGAGCGCGAGCCAGCGCCCGCCGCCGCCTTCGCGTCCGCGCTCGTACGCGAGCAGCGCGAGCGGCAGCAGGCCGACGGCGATCGCCGTGAACAGGTAGCCCCACAGATAGGCACCACTCCACAGCTCGCCGGTGATGAAGTCGACCTGCAGCTTGTCCCCGGCATCGCCGATCCCGCCCCAGCCGACGAGCGCGGCGACGGGCGAGCACGCGAACAGCGCCAGCACCAGCGCGAGCCGGCGATCGTCGCGCCGGTCGAGGAAGCGCCGTACGAGGCCGAGCGTCCCCGCGAAGAGCACGCCGATCGCGACCGGCTTCCAGATCAGGTACGCCAGCGCGGGCCCAGCGCCCAGCCGCCACAGCCCGCCCGAGATCAGCAACCCCGGATGGAGGAAGGCGCGGTCGCCGGGCGCGAGATCCTGGCGATTGCGATCAGCACGGACTCGCCGGCCTGTCGCGTCCAGTCGAGGTACTGCAACGGGTCGGCGACCAGGAAGCCGTCACCGCCGGTCACGACGCCGCCGCGCAGCCAGACCTTGAGCACGAGCGCGGCGAGGACGGAGAGCGCGAGCGCGGCGAGCGCCGCGAGCACACCCGCTTCGAACAGGCCGATCCGCCGCCGTGCCGGCGGCCGGGCCGGGGCGGCGGAGGGCGCGACCGTGGCGCTCACCCCTGCGACTCGGCGGGAGCCGTGGCGATCGGGACGGAGGCCGCGCGCGCCGCCCGCCGCACCCGCCGGCGCGCCTCGAACAGCTCCCGCGTCACGGGCACGATCACATGGGCCATCGAGAGGCGCGATCCCTCCCGGTCGGTCCAGGGGATCCCGACCTCGACGATCGAGAAGCCCAGCGCGCGAGCCATGGCGAGCGTCTCGGCATCGAACGTCCAGCCGGTCAACGACGAATGGCGGTACGCGGCCTCGGCCGCGTCGGCGCGCCAGAGCTTGAAGCCGCAGAACAGGTCGCGCGTCGGCTCCCGTAGCACCGCGCGGCACAGGATCCCGAAGCTCCGGCCTGCGACCCTCCGACGGACCGGCTGGCGCCGGCCGACGGCGGCGCCTGGGGCGAGCCGCGAGCCGACGACCACGTCGAACCCGCCGGCCAGCTCGAGCATGCGCGGGAGCGCCTGCACCGACGGGCCGCAGTCCGCGTCGCAGTGGAGCCGCAGCGGCGCGGTGGCCTCGAGCATCCCCCGCCGCACCGATGCCCCCTTGCCGAGGTTCTCCGCGTTGCGGAGCACGCGCGCGCGAGGTCGCCGAGCGCATCGACCGCGCCGGCCGTGCCGTCGTCGCTGGCGTTGTCGACGACGAGGATCTCGTGCGTGGCGCCGAGCGCGTCGAGCGTCGCATGCAGCGACGCCAGCGTGGCCGCGATGCCGGAGCGCTCGTTGTACGCCGGCACCACGACGGACAGGTCGGGGGTCGCCATCGGCGGCGGAGTCTACGGCGTCCCGGCAGTGGTCGAGTAGGCTGCCCGCCTCCGATGGAGGCGCACGGCTGCCGCATCTGCTCGGGCTCGCTCGAGCCCTTCCACCGAGGCCGCGGGGGTGGTCCCGCGCCGGCCGACTTCGCACCCTCGAACCACCGTCCGGGCGAGCACGGTCCGCTTGTCCGGTGCCGCGACTGCGGCGCCGTGCAGCAGCCGGGGCTGCCGTCCGGGGCCGAGCTCCACGACCTCTACCGCGAGATGTCGGACGCGGAGTACCTCGCCGAGGAGCAGGGTCGCCGCGCGACCGCCCGGCGGGTGCTCCGGACGATCGCGCGCCACGTGCCGGCGGGCGGCTCCTCGACGTCGGCTGCGGTCACGGGCTGCTGCTCGACGAGGCGCGCCGCATGGGCTACGAAGTACTGGGGCTGGAGCTCTCCCGCACGGCCGCGGGCTACGCGCGCGACGTGCTCGGGCTCGAGGTGCGCGAGGAGCCGGTGGAGGCGTTCGCGGCGAGCCGGCCGCGCGGGTTCGACGTGGTGGTCCTCGCGGACGTGATCGAACACGTCGAGGACCCCGCGTCCGCGTTGGACGCATGTGTCGGGCTGCTGGCGGACGGCGGGGCGCTCTGCGTGATCACTCCGGACCCGTCGGCGCCGCTCGCACGCCTGGCCGGCGAGCGCTGGTGGGGCTACGTGCCCGCCCACACCTGCCTGCTCCCGCGCCCGCACGCTGCGCGAGCTGCTGGCCGCGCGCGGACTGACCATCGCCGCCGACGCTGGGCACGTCCGCTCGTTCGCGCTGCGGTATTGGATGGCCGGGCTCTCCGAGCGTGGCGGACGTGCCGGGGGGCTGCTGCGCAGGGTCGCGGCCACGCCGCTCGGCGCCGAACCGTCTCGCTGTCGCTCGGCGACGAGCGGATGGTCGTCGCGCAGCGGACGAGTGTCGTGCGCCCGGCGCGACCGCTCGCGAACGACCGTGGCGAGTCGACGCGCGTCACCGTCGTCCTGCCGGCGTATCGGGCGGCGAGCACGATCCCCGCCGTCGCCAAGGCGATGCCGGTCGACGCCGTCGATCGTGCACTGCTGGTCGACGACGCGAGCCCGGACACCACGCCGGAGATCGCCCTGCGCGAGGGGTTCGAGCTGCTGCGGATGCCGGTGAACCGGGGCTACGGCGGGAACCAGAAGGTGGGCTATGCGCGCGCCCTGCTCGACGGCGCCGACATCGTCGTCATGGTCCACGCCGACAACCAGTACGACCCGTCGCTCGTCGAGCGGATGGTCGTACCGCTGCAGACAGGCATCGCGGACGTCGTGCTGGGCTCCCGGCTGCTCGAGGACGAGACGATCGCCGGCGGGATGCCGCGCTGGAAGTGGGTCGGCAACCGCGCGCTCACCGCTGTGGAGAATCTCGCGTTCCGGCGCGGGTTCAGCGAGTACCACACCGGCTACCGCGCCTACTCCGCCGACTTTCTCCGGCGCGTCGCCTTCCTGCGCAACTCCGACGACTTCGTGTTCGACCAGGAGATGATCGCCCAGATCGTGGCGAGCCGGAGCCACGTCGTCGAGCTGCCGATCCCCACCCGCTATTTCCTCGATGCGTCGAGCGTCTCGTTCCGCGCGTCCGTCCGCTATGGGATCAAGACGCTCTGGGTGCTGGTCCGGTTCCGCATGCACCAGCGCGGCCGAGCGTGGCCCGTGCTGCAGCCGCCCGCGGCGCGGCTCGAACCGGACCACGCGCGCGACGCAGCGGCGGCTGGGTGAGCGCCGAGGCCCCGGCGCCCCGACCGGAGGCCGCGGTCGTCGCCCGCAACACGGCGGCGCAGGCGGCGGGCAAGGTCGTCGTCCTGGCCGCCGGCGCGGTGTCGATCGCGATCACGACCCGCTATCTCGGGACGACCGACTACGGGCAGTTCGCGCTCGCGCTCGCACTGTTGCAGTCGTTCGGCGTGCTCGCGGACGCCGGGCTGGTCACAGCGGTAGTGCGCGAGGCCAGCCGGACGCCGGCGCGGATCGGCGACCTCGTGGCCAATGCACTCGCGATCCGTCTGGCGCTGGCGCCGCTCGTGGTGCTGCTCGCCCTGGGCGCGAGCACACTTGCCGGCTACGGGAGCAGCGTCGGCGAGGCAGTACTCGTGGCCACGGTGCCGTTCGCCATGGGCATCGTCTCGTCGACCCTCGCCGCCGTCTTCCAGGTGCGGCTCCAGATGGGTCGCGCGGCTCTCGCGGACGCGGCAGGCCGCGTCGCGAGCCTCGGCGCTCTCGCGGTCGTCGTCGCGACCGATCTCGGCTTCCTCGCCGTCGTCGCCAGCGCCGCCGTGGGGGCCGCCGTCGCACTGGCGATCACCGTCGGCTTCGCGCGCCGACTGGTCGCGCTGCGGCTGGCGTACGACGGGGCGCTCTGGCGTGAACTGGTGCGACTGGCCGTGCCGCTCGGTCTCACCCTGGCTATCGCAGAGCTGTACTTCCGGGCGGACACCTTCATCGTCTCGCTCTCTCGCCCCGCCTCCGACGTCGGCCTGTATGCGCTGTCCTACCGGATCTACGAGTTGCTCGCGATCCTGCCCGCGATCGTCATGACCTCCGTGTTCCCCTTGCTGTCGCACCATCTCGCGCACGACCGCGCCCAGGCAGAGCGCACGCTACGTGCGACGGCGGGCGCGTTCGCGACGCTGGGGGTGCCGGTCGCGATCGGCGGACTGGAGATCGCGCCGCAGCTCGCCAAGCTCGCGGGTGGCGAGGAGTTCGTCGCCGCGGCCGATCCGCTCAGGCTCCTGCTCTGCGCGGCCGCGCTGGCGTACCTCTCCGGTCTGTTCGGCTTCGCGCTGATCGCCGGTGACCGCCAGCGGGACACGTTGCGCCTCTCGCTCGTCGCGCTCGCCGTCAACCTCGTCCTCAACGCGGCACTCGTCCCTTCCCTCGGTGTGACCGCAGCGGCGGCGGTGGCACTCGGCACGGAGGCACTGCTGCTCGCGGGAGGCTGGTGGTTGGTGCGCCGGCGACTTCGGCTCCGACCGGCGATCCCCGGACTGTGGCGGATCGCGCTGGCCGCGGCGGTCATGGCGGCAGCGGTCTGGCCGCTGCGCGAGCGCACGCCGGCGCTCACCGTTCCGATCGGCGCCGTCGTGTACGGCGCCGTGCTCGCGGCGCTCGGCGGGATCGACCGGCGGACGCTGGAGACGCTGCGCGGATGACCTCCGTGCTCGTCGTCTCGCCGGAGCCGGTCGGCGACCGCATGGCCGGCCCCTCGATCCGCGCGCTCGAGCTCGCGCGATCGCTGAGCGCCGCGTGTGACGTGACGCTCGCCGCCGCGGAACCGAGCGAGGCCTCCGGAGTGCGGCTGCTGGAGGCGGGGATGGAGGACGTCGAGCAACTGCTGGGCGCCGCCCGCGACCATGACGTGGTCGTCGCTCAGGAGCTGCCGCCCGTGGTCATCGAACGGCTCGCGCGCGGGCGCGCCAAGCTGGTCGCGGATCTCTACAACCCGCAGGTCGTCGAGGTGCTCGAGGGAGTGGCCGGGCGGGCGGCCCCCGAGCAGCGGCGCCTGCACCGCCGGATCGTCGCGCGCTCGCTCGCGATGTGCGCCGCGGCCGACCTCGTCCTGTGCGCGAACGAGCGCCAGCGCGATCTCTGGATCGGCGGGATGGCGCTCCACGGGCTGATCGGGCCGGACGAGTACGCGAGCGACCCGACGCTCCGCGCGCGGGTCATGATCGTGCCGTTCGGGCTCCCGGACGGACCGCCGCCGGCCCCATCTGGCGCGCTGCGCGCGGCGTTTCCCGCGATCGGCGACAGAGAGCGGGTGCTCGTCTGGGGCGGCGGAGTCTGGGGGTGGCTCGATCCGGTGACCCCGATGCGCGCCGTCTCGCTGCTCAACGAGCGCGGCGGGCCGCGCACCCACCTCGTCGTGCTCGGAGCGGCGCGGCCTGCGCTCGAGGCCTCGGGCCAGGCGGCCGCTGCGGACCGCGCACTCGCCACGGCCCGCTCCGCGGGGTTGCTGGGAGACCTCGTCCATGTGAACGACGGCTGGGTGCCATACGCGGCGCGCGGCGGCTGGCTGGCCGACGCGGACCTCGGCGTGACCGCGCATCACGACCATCTCGAGGCCCGCTACGCGCACCGCACGCGGGTGCTCGACTACCTGTGGGCCGGCCTTCCCGTGGTGGCCACGCACGGCGACGCGCTCGCCGCGGCCGTGGACCGCGACGGACTCGGGATCACCGTGCCGCCCGACGATCCGGCGGCCTTCGCCGACGCGTGCGCGCGGCTGCTCGGACCGGACGGCGCCGCCGTGCGTGATCGGATCGCCGCAGTCACGCCGGGGCTCCGCTGGAGTGCGGCGGCTGCGCCGCTCGCCGGCTGGTGCGCGACGGCGCCTGCGCGCGAGCGGCGGGCCGTCCAGCGTTCCGTCGTCCGGCGGGCCGGGCTCGCGCAGTACCGCTGGGCGCTCGGGGAGACGCTGGCCGGAGAAGGCCCCGTGGCGGCCGCCCGGCGTGTGGGCCGGCGGCTGCGGCGCGCGGTGCGGCTCCGATGAGGCGACTCGGCCGCGGCGAGCTCGCGGCGCTCATCGCGCTTGCCGGACTGTCGCTGCTGGTCCTCGCCGCGCTGCTCACCAAGGGCCGCGCGTTGACCGGTGCCGACGGCCTGCTCGCGTCCGACCAGCTGCAGTACTTCACCTGGATCCGCCAGGCGGGCGAGCACGGCCTGATCGGCAACGAGTACGACCTCGCGCCGGACCATCGCGTCTTCCTCCACCCAGGGCTTCCTGCTCTCCGGACTGGCCTCGAGCTGGCTGGGCCTCACCGTTCCGCTGAGCTATCTGCTGTGGAAGCCGGTCGCCGTCGCCCTGCTGTTCTGGGGCGCGCTGCGCTATGTGCGACGGCTGCTGCCGGCGGGCGGCGCGCGCATCTGCGGGCTGCTGCTCGCGCTGTTTGCGGTGATGCCGGCGAGCGCGCTGGTGGCCTGGACCGGGTTCGGCGGCAAGCCGCGCCAGTACACGTTCGACTTCATCGCCGGCGAGCTCGCCTCTGCGCAGTATCTCTGGGGTTATCTGATGACCGCGATCGCGGTGGCGTTGATGCCGCTCGTGCTGCTCGCGGTCGAGGACTGGCGGTCCTCGCGCCGGAGCCGGACGCTCGCGCTCGCCGCGGCGGGCGCGCTTCTGGTGACCTGGCTGCAACCGTGGCAGGGAGCAACGCTGGTCCTGGTGATCGCCGCCACCGAGGCGCTCACCTGGCGGCGGACGCGGGTCCGACCTGCCGCCGGGATGCTGGTCATCCTCACCGCGGCGTGCGCGCCCGCGATCTACTACGCGATCCTGGAGCGGACGGACGCCGCCTGGGAGCTCGCCGGACAGGTCAACGCGGCCGGGAACCAGGCGACCTGGAGCTGGCCTTGGTGGGCGATCGTGCTCTCGCTCGCGCCACTCGCCGTCCCAGCGGCGCTGAGCTACCGCCTCGAGACCCCAGGATGGCAAGAGATCGCCGTGCGGATCTGGCCGTTCGCCGCGCTGCTGATCTACCTCGCGCCGGTGGGCACGTTCCCGTACCACGCGTTCCAGGGCATGTCGATCCCGCTCGCAGTGCTCGCCGTCCAGGGCGTCCGCTCGGTCTGGGCGCGGCCGTCCCCCTGGCTCGTGGTGATCGCGCTGTGCGCTGATGATCGTGCCGGGAACGGTGCACCGCTTCGAGATCGCAGTCAATTCGGTCCGCGCGGCGGGGGACCCGTACTTCGTGTTCCCCGACGAACAGCGCGCGCTCGACGCGCTGGAAGCCGATCCGCGTCCCGGCGGTGTGCTCGCCGAGGCGTACGACGGGCACATGCTCCCTTACCGGACAGGACGTGAGGTCTACGTCGGGGCGCTGTCCTGGACGCCGGACTGGTCGCGACGGGTCGCCGAGACCCGCGACCTCTTCGAGGGCGACATGAGCGCCGCCGAGGCGAGAGCCCTCGTGCGCCGGTCCGGCGCACAGTTCGCGTTCGCCGACTGCCGGCCAGGACTCCGCGACCTCGGCCCCCTGCTCGGGCCGCTGATCGCGAGCGAGCGGCGCTTCGGCTGCGCGACCGTCTACGAGCTGCGACCGTGATGCGCGAGCGGGGGCTCACGCTCGTGCTGTTCGCCGTCGCGGCGCTCGTGACCGGTGCGGCGGCGTTCTCCGGGATCCAGCCGAACGACGAGGGCCTGATGCTCCAGGCCGCGGCGCGGATCGCCGACGGCCAATGGCCCTACCGCGACTTCTGGTGGTTCTACCCGCCTGGCCAGCCGGTGCTGCTGGGTGCGCTGTGGGCGGCCTTCGGCCCCTCGCTGCTGGGCTGGAAGCTCGTGCGCGCGATCGCGGCCGGAGCGGCCGCCGTGCTCGCGTGGCGGCTCGCGCGCCGTGGCGGCGCGCCGAGCTGGGCGGCGCTCGCCGCGTGGGCGGCAGCGACCTTCGCGCTGGCGTATCCGACCGGGCCGCATCCGTTCCCGATCACGCTCGCCCTCTGCCTCGGCGCGCTGCTCTGTCTCGAGCGCCCGTTGCTCGCGGGCGTGCTGACGGGCGCCGCCGGATTCTGGCGGCTCGAGTTCGCCGCATATCTGGCGCTCGGCGTGTTGCTCGCGTACGCAGTGAGGGGGCAGAGCAGGCGCGCGGCGGCGCGCTACGCCGCCGCGGCCGTCGGCACCACTGCGCTGCTGTTCGCGCCGTTCGTGATCGCCGCGGGACCCGGCGACGCCTTCGAGCTGCTGATCCGCTACCCGCTGCTCGACTTCTCGGACTACCAGTCGCTGCCGTTCCCGCTGTCCTACGACGGCCCGCTCAACACCGGCTCGCCGTGGGGCTTCGTGTCCGACTCCGCCGAGAGCCTGCTGCTCTTCTACCTGCCGCTCGCGCTGGTGATGGGCCTGCTCGCCGCGCTGGTGGCCGGCGCGCTGCGGTTCACGCGTGCGGAATGGTGGCGGCTGGCCGTCGCGGTGTTCGCGCTGGGAATGGCGCACTACCTGCTGGCGCGTACCGACCTGTTCCATACCGGTCCGCTGGCCGTCATGGTCGCGGTGCTCGCCGCCTGGGTAGCCCCGGCGTTGCACCGGCCCTGGGCCTCGATCGCGGCGGTGTCGGCGGCGCTGGCGTGCGCCGCGCTCGCCTACGCGGTCGTGGAGGGAGCGGACCGGGCGTGGCTGCTGGCGCGTGCGGGCGGGACGGCCCTCGCGCTGCCGGTCGCCGACGGTGTCCGGGTGCCGGCCGCCGAGGCACGCGCGCTCGAGGAGACGGTCGCCGCGATCCAGGCCCGCGTCCCGCCCGGCGCGCCGATCTACGTCCTCCCGCGGCGATCCGATCTCGTCACGGCGGGCAATCCGCTGCTCTACGTGCTCGCGAATCGCCCGAACCCGACGCGCTACGACATCGAGGCCCCCGGCGTGGTCACCTCGGAGCCGGTCCAGCGAGAGATCGTCGCCGACCTCGAGCGCACACGCCCGCGAGTCGTGGTGCGCGACACCTCGCCGGTCACCGCCGCGCGGGAGCCCAATGCCGCGGGACGCTCGTCCGGTGTCACGCTGCTCGACGAGTACGTGGCGAGGACCTACCGCGAGGTCGCGCGCCACGGCGCACTGGCGGTGCTCGAGCGCCGCTAGCCCGTGGCCAGGAAGTCGCCGACCGACTCGACGATCCAGTCGAGCATCGGGCGCGTCAGGCCCGGCCAGCAGCCGACCCAGAGCGACGCCTCGGTGATCCGGTCGCTGTGCGTCAGCTCACCCGCGATGCGGTGCTCGCGCTCCCGGAAGCCGGGCTGGCGGACCAGGTTGCCCGCCAGCAGCAGCCGCGTGTCGATCCGCCGGTCGAGCAGGAACTGCTGCAGCCGCCGGCGGCGGTCGGCGCCGCCCTCGCGCAGCGTGAGCGGGAAGCCGAACCATGACGGATCCGCCCCCGGGAGCGTCCGCGGGAGGACGAACCGGTCCTCGAACGGCGCGAACGCCTCGGCGAGGTAGGCGGCGTGCTCGCGGCGGCGCCGCCCGAAGTCGGCGAGCTTGCCCAGCTGGGACGTGCCCAGCGCGGCCTGGACGTCGGTGACCTTGAAGTTGAACCCGACGTGGGAGAACACGTACTTGTGGTCGTAGCCCGGCGGCAGCTCGCCGAAGCGGCCTTCGAAGCGGCGCCCGCAGACGCCATCCATGCCGGGCGGGCACCAGCAGTCGCGCCCCCACTCGCGCAGCGAGCCGAGTGCGCGGACCCAGACGGGGTCGTCGGCGACGACCGCGCCGCCCTCACCGGTCGTCATGTGGTGGGCGGGATAGAACGAATAGGTCGCCGCAGCGCCGAACGTCCCCACCTGGCGGCCGCCGATGCGCGACCCGAGCGCGTCGCAGCAGTCCTCGATCAGGACGAGGTCATGCTCCCGGCAGAGCGCCTCCACACCAGGTCCGTCGAACGGATTGCCGAGCGTGTGGGCGAGGACCAGACCACGTGTACGCGGGCCGATCGCCGCGGCGATCGCCTCGAGCGAAGGGTTGTACGTATCCGGCTCGACGTCGACGTAGACCGGCACGAGGCCCTGCTGGTAGGCCGGGGCGATCGTGGTCGGGAACCCGACGGCGGCGGTGATCACCTCGTCGCCCGGCGCGAGCGGGCGCTCGTGCAGATGCGACAGCGCCGCGGCGGTGGCGAGCAGGTTGGCCTGCGAGCCGGAGCCGACCAGCACTGCGTGCTGCCGGTCGGTCGCCCGCGCGAGGCCGAGGCGGAACGCATCGGCGAACCGCCCCTCGGTCAGCGAGGCGTCCAGGACGGCTTCGGTCGCCGCGGCGAGGTCCTCGGCGTCGAGCACCTTGGCGGCGACGGGCACCCGGGACGCGCCCGGCTCGAACGGCTGCTCGGCCAGCGCCGCCGCGGCGTACGTGCGGACCGCCTCCAGTGCTGCCGCGCGCAGCGCGGCGAGCTCTCCCGTCTCCAGCTCCGGCCCCATGAGGCGGAGCAGCCTAGCGGGCGCCGCTCGCCGCCGCGTGGGCGGCTCATCGTTCGGCTACGGTGCCGCCTCGTGCCATACACGGTCGTCGTCGTGCTGCACGACTCCGCGCCGGAGCTGAGGATGCTGCTGCGCTCGCTCGAGCGGTTCGCACCCGAGCGGCCCCAGGTCGTCGCCGTGGATGCGGGCTCGCGCGACGAAGGTATGGAAGTCGCCGCCGACTGGGGTGCCGAGATCGTCGCGCTGCCCGGGGATCCCGGCTATGGCGCGGCCAACGACGCGGGCGTCGAGCGGGCGCGCCATGACGTCTGCGTGCTGTTGAACCCCGACTGCGAACTGCTCGATGGGAGCCTCGAAGCGATCGTCGCGCGCGTCCGGGCGCGGACGGACGCGCTGCACGCGCCGCGATTGCTCGACGCTGACGGACGGCGTCCAGCGTTCCGCGCACCCTCTGCCCGGAACGATAGGTGCGCTGCTCGCGGCACCGCTGCACGCCCCGCTGCTCCCGCGATCCGTGCGCGATCGGCTGGAGCCATACCGCGCGGAGACGACGCGGACCGTCGGCTGGGCGATCGGCGCGTGCCTCGCCGGCACGACGGCCGTTCTCGCGCGAGCTCGGCCCGTTCGACCCTGCGGCCCACCTGTTCGCGGAGGACATGGACCTTTGCCTGCGGGCGCGCGCGACGGGCCGCCCCACCGTGCTCCACCCCGAGCTACGCATCCGCCACACGGGCGGCCACGCGACGCGACGCGCCGGCGAGCCGCTGGACGTGCTGGCGCGACGCAGGCGCGCGGTGATCAGGGCCACGCGCGGCCGCGCGGCGCTGGCGCTCGACGACGCGGCGCAGGGGTTGACGTTCGCGAGCCGTGCCGCGGGCCATGCGCTGCTGGGGGGTGACGCCGCGCGGCCGCGGCGGCAGCTCGACGCGCTGGCACGAGCGATCGCGGGCCGGCCGTGACGCGGGCGCGGGCCCGGAGCGGCCGGTGCTGCTCGTCTCGACGAGCGGCGTCCTCGGCGGTGCCGAACGGGTGCTGCTCGACTGGGCTGCTGCGCTCGACGGCCCGGTGGTGCTCGCGTGCCCGCCGGGACCCTCGGCGGACGCGGCGGGCGTTCCGGTCGTGCCGCTGCGCGCCCGGTCGGCGCGCCGGCGTGGCCGGACCGCCGCGGCGACGCTCGAACTCGCCGGCCTCGCGCGCGAGCTCGCCGGCGTGGCGCGCCGTGTGCGACCGGCGGTCGTCGTCGCCTCCGGCGCACGGGCCGTCCTCGCGGCCGCCATGGCCCCCCTCGGCGGTGCGCGCAGCATCGCGCTGCACCACGACCTACCGCCTGATGCGATCACGGGCGGGCTGCTGCGGATCGCGTCGCGACGCGCGTCCGTCATCGTCGCGACCTCGCAGGCGATCGCGAGAGCGCTCGGCGGAGCGACCGTGATCCATCCCGGGGTCGACGCGGCGTCCTGGTCGCTCCCCGACCCGGCACCCGGGCCACCGCGTGCGCTCATGCTCGGCGCGCTCGTCCCTTGGAAGCGCGCGGATCTCGCACTCGCGATCGCGGCGCGGATGCCCGAGCTGATGCTCGACGTCGCGGGCGCTCCGTTGCCGGACGACGCGCCAGGGTTCGTGGATCGGCTGCACGAGCGGGCGTCGCAGCCGGATCTCGCCGGCCGGGTGCGGCTCCTCGGCCGCGTCGACGACCCGCGCACGGCGCTGCGAGCCGCGCAGGTCCTTCTCCACTGCGCAGACCGCGAGCCGTTCGGGCTCGCGCTCGTCGAGGCGCTCGCCGCCGGACGCCCGGTCGTCGCCCCCGCCGCAGGCGGACCGTTGGAGATCGTGTCCACGGGCGCCGGGATCCTCTACACGCCGGGCGACCCTGACGCCGGCGCCGACGCCCTGCGAGCCGCGCTGGGCGGCGCGGTCACGCCGAGCGCGGCACGCGAACGGGCGCGAGCTTTCGACGCGGATGAGGCGTCGCGGCGCTTCGCCGCCGTCGTTGCGGCGGCTCGTTAACGACCGAGACCCGGGCGGACCCGGGTCTCGGTACATATTCGGTTTCGCCTGCCAGACGACCGTGCTCTTCCTCGCCGCATCGTCTTCGGCGCCGCCTCGCGGAGCGCGATCAGCTCCGGCCGCTGGCTGAGCTTGCGCAGCGCGCGCTCCTCGAGCTGCCGGGCGCGCTCGGTCGAGACGCCGAGCTTCTTGCCGGCCTGCGAGAGCGTCTGCGGCTCCTGGTCGCCGGCGCCGAAGCGCATCTCGATCACGTTGCGCTCGGGCTCCGGGAGCTCGGCGATGGCGCTGAGGAGGGTCTCCGAGCGGAGCTTCTCCTGCACCTCCTCGTCGACCGGCGCCGTCTCGATGGCGAGCAGGTCGCCGAACGAGGTGTCGCCGTCGTCGCCGACCGGCTTGTCGAGCGAGACGACCGCGCGATCCGCCTTGCGGATCTCGATCACGTCGGCCAGCGGAAGGTCCGCGGCGTCGGCGATCTCCTCGTCGGTCGGCTCGTGGCCGAGCTTGGTCGTGAGCTCGCGCTCGATCCGGCCGACCTTGCGCGACCGCTGCGCGACGTGGACGGGGAGGCGGATCGTGCGGCTCGTGTTCTCGAGCCCGCGCTGGATCGCCTGCCGGATCCACAGCGTCGCGTAGGTCGAGAAGCGGAAGCCCTTGCGCCAGTCGAACTTCTCGACGGCGCGGATGAGCCCCAGCATCCCCTCCTGGATCAGGTCGCCGAGGGCGAGGCCCTGGCCCTGGTAACGGCGCGCGTTCGCGACCACCAGGCGGAGGTTCGAGTTGATCATCCGGTCCTTCGCGACGAGGTCGCCCTTCTCGATCCGCTTCGCCAGCTCGATCTCCTCCGCCGGGGTGAGCAGCGTGAAGCGGCCCGCCTCGCGGAGCAGGAGCTGAAGGGAGTCGAGCGTCGGGTCCACGTCGGCGTGGTACTGCTGCTCGGTGTCCTTCTTGCTCGTGCTGTTCTCCATGTAAGTCGTGGACATCTGCCCTCTGATTTCAGTCTCTTCGGTCTTGGAGAAAAACCAACTCTCCAAGTCGGAATTATAGTCGTAAATCGTTGCCGGCGCAACTGTTCCGGCTCAGCGGTGCGCTACCCTGCGGGGGACCGTCTCGCCGCGCCAGCTCCTGCGGCGACCGCAACCGAATCCCCCGTGGCCGCGTCCTCGGTGCATCCCACCGAGCGGCCCACCGAGAACTTAAACCCTCGGAACCTCGTTAGGTTACGGACTCACCGAACTTTTAGGAAGTTCGGCGCGATTCGTCACGATCCGTGCGCGGATCGTTGCATACGACGGCGTCCGGGCACGCCGGCCAGGCCCCGTGCGGCGCTGCGCTCGCCCTCGCGCGCAGGCCGCTCGCCCGCCACGGCCTCGTCCACGATCCGCGCCAGCTCGGCGCGGAAGCGGTCGGCGCCGAAGCGCTCCGCCGCGGCACGGCACGCCGCCGGGTCGACGGACTCCGGCTCGAAGCGCCGCACGGCCTCGATCAGCGCCTCCGGCTCGCACGGCGCGAAGAAGGTGCCCGTCACGCCCTCGGTCACGCTCTCGCGCACGCCGCCCTCCCCGAGCGCGATCACGGGCCGGCCGGCCGCCAGCGCCTCGACGGCGGCGATCCCGAACTCCTCCGTGGCGGTCACCACGAGCGCCCGGGCGCGCTCGAGCAGCTCGGCGACGCGCTCGTCGCTCACCCGGCCGGTGAAGCCGACCGTCGGCCCGGCGATGCGCTTGAGGTGCCGCAGCTCGGGCCCGTCGCCCACCACGAGCAGCGGCAGCCCGAGCGCGTCGAAGGCGCGCACGGCCACGTCGATCCGCTTGTGGGCCATCAGCTCCGCGAGCACCATGTAGTGCTCTCCCGCATCGCTCGCGGGCCGGAAGCGGCCGGTCTCCACGGGCGGGTAGAGGACGGTCGACTCGCGCCCGAAGTAGCGCTTCACCCGGGCGGCGGTGATGTGCGAGTTGGCGACGTAGCGGTCGACGCGCTGTGCGGCGATCCAGTCCCACTGGCGCCAGCGGTTCAGCAGCACCCGGAGCCCGGGCCGCGCGAGCGGGTGGCGGGCCCGCAGCGTCGCCTCGCGCTCGGTCCAGGCGTAGCGGAACGGGTTGTGGCAGTAGCAGACGTGGACCGCCCCGGGATCGACCAGGACGCCGTGCGCCCACGCGCTCGACGACGAGATCACCGTGTCGTAGCCGCGCAGGTCGAACGACTCGATCGCGTGCGGGTAGAACGGCAGCAGCGGCCGGAACGTGCGCGAGGTCGGCCGGACGCGCTGGAGGAACGACGTGTGCGGATGGCGGTCCGCGAACCGGCCCTCGGTGCCCTTCTCGTCGTAGACGGCGGTGAAGACGTCGGCGTCCGGCCACTGGTCGCAGATCGCCGCGAAGACGCGCTCCGCGCCGCGGAGGTCGAGCAGGAAGTCGTGGACGAGGGCCACCCGGGACGCCATGAGCCGCGCGAGTCTACGGACCGCGACGGGTCGCCGCGCGGCCTCGCGATGACCGCATCGATCCGGACGCCCCCGGGTTCTCGGCGTAGCGGGAGATCGGCGCACCGGTTTCCTGGCCGCCTACACTCCGCCGCCCGCCGATGCGCACGCTCACGCTCCTGATCGCCCTGCTCGCCGCCGCCGCGCTCGCGGCGCCCGCGGACGCCGCCCAGCGCCGGGTGCCCCAGGGCTGGCTGGGCGCCACCGCCGACGGCCCGCTGACCGGGGCGCAGACCGGCGAGTGGGATCGGATGGCGAAGTCTGGCGTGGAGACCGTGCGCGTCGCGTTCCGCTGGTTCCAGCTCCAGCCCGCCGCCGGGCACGTACGACCTGAGCGTCAGCGACGCCGCCGTCGCGGCCGCCGTCGCGCGCGGGATGCAGGTCCTCCCGGTGATCGAGCAGACGCCGGGCTGGGCGGCCACGCGACCGGGCGACCTGGCCGCCGCGCCGCGCGACCCGGCCACCGCGCAGGCGTTCGCGGCCGCGCTCGTCGCCCGCTACGGCCCGTCCGGGTCGTTCTGGGGCGAGCATCCCGAGCTGCCGAGGCTGCCGATCCGCGCGTGGCAGGTGTTCAACGAGCCGAACCACTCGG
>CAVRTO010000018.1:0-89770 GCA_963724145.1 uncultured Solirubrobacteraceae bacterium | reverse complement strand
GGTTCTGGTCCGAGGCGCCGTACGCGCCGAGCTACGTCGCCACGCTGCGCGCGGTCGCCGCCGGCATCCGCGCCGCCGACCCGGGCGCGACGATCGTGCTCGCCGGCCTCACGAACCGCAGCTGGCTCGCGCTGCGCCAGCTGTACAAGTTCGGCGCGCGCGGCCTGTTCGACGTCGTCGCCCTGCACCCGTACACGCGCCGCGCGGAGGACGTGCTCAAGCTCGTGCGGTTCGCCCGCCGGGTCATGGCCAAGAACGGCGACGGCGCCCTCCCGGTGTGGATCACCGAGCTGAGCTGGCCGGCGGCGGAGGGCCGCCCGCGCGCCGGCCGCGGGATCGGGATCGAGGTCAGCGCGCGGGAGCAGGCGACCCTGCTCGCCCAGGCGCTGCGGCTGCTCGCCCGCGCCCGCAAGCGCGAGCGGATCGAGAAGGTCCTCTGGTACACGTGGCTCTCGAGCGGCAAGGGCCCGAACCCGTTCGACTGGTCCGGCCTGCGGCTGCAGCACAAGGGCGGCGTCGTGTCGACGCCGGCCCTGCGGGTGTTCCGGATCGCGGCGCGCAAGCTCGAGGGCTGCCGCAAGGCGCCCCGCGACGCGCGCCGCTGCGCCTAGCCGACCGCGCGCACGACCGCGTCCACGCCGCGCGCGGTCGCGTCCCAGCTGAACGCGGCCGCCCGCGCCCGCCCGGCGGCCCGCAGCCGCTCGCGCTCGCCCGCGTCGCCGAGCAGCGCGAGCAGCGCGTCCCGGACGGCCTCGCCGTCCGGCGGCACGAGCACCGCGGCGCCGCCGCACGTCTCGGGCAGCGCGGCGGCGTCGGAGGCCACGACCGGCGTCCCGGACGCCATCGCCTCGAGCACCGGCAACCCGAAGCCCTCGTACGCCGACGGCAGCGCGAACGCCGCCGCGCCCGCATACAGGCCCGGCAGCAGCGGGTCGGACACGTGGCCGAGCAGCCGCAGCGCCTCGAGGCCCGGCTCGGCGGCGAACTGCGGCCGATGGCCGCCGGCGACCACCACGTCCGATGCCCTCGCGCGCGAGCGCCCGCGCGGCGGGGACGAGCGCGCCGAGGTTCTTGCGCGCCGTGTGCGAGGCGACGCACAGCACGTACGGCCGCGCGAGGCCCAGCGCCGCACGGGCGCGCGCCGCGTCGGCGTCCGGCGAGAACGCCGGGTCGACCCCGCCCGGCACCACGCTGACCTCCTCGAGCTCGAGCAGCTCGCGCAGCTCGCCGCGCGAGAACTCCGACACCGTGATCACGCGCAGCGCCCGCCGCGCCAGCGCCGGCAGCAGCCGCCGCTGCCAGGCCGCGTAGGCGCCCGAGTACCAGCCGGGATGGCGCAGGACGGCGGCGTCGTGGAGCACGACCACCGAGCGGGGGAACGCCACGGGCGCCAGGTTCGCCGGGCAGACCAGCACGCGCGCGTCGCGCGCCCGCAGCGGGAGCACCGCCTGCTCCCACGCGTGCCCGGCACGGTGCGCGAGCGCGCGCGGCGGGCGCAGCACGCGGTAGTCGCCGAGCGCGGGCAGCCGCGCGGACAGCTCGCGCGCCCAGCGCTCCACGCCGCCGAGCTCGGGGCGCGCGGCGGCGCGCGCGTCGATCGCGTTCACGCGCACATCATGGTCGCGTACGGTTTCATGGTGCCCATGCGCAGCCGATCGGACGCCGAGTGAGACGCCGCCTGCTGCGGCGGCCGTCGCTCGGCGACGCGATCCCGCCGCCGCTGGCCACCCGCGAGGGGAGCAGGGTCGAGCTGCGGGAGCTGGTCTACGCCGATCGCGACGCGTTCCTGGCCATGGTGCGCGAGAGCCGCGAGCTCCACCGCCCGTGGACCTACCCGCCCGAGCGGCCCGACCAGTTCGACGACCTCGTGTCGCGGACCGTCCGCGACGACTTCGAGTGCCTGACCAGCGTGCTCGCCGACGACGGCGACCTCGTCGGCATCTTCACGATCTCGCAGATCGTCCGCGGCTACTTCCAGTCCGCCTACCTCGGGTACTACGCGGGCGCGCGCCACGCCGGCAAGGGGCTGATGTCGGAGTCGATGTCGCTCGTGCTCGACCACGCGTTCGGCGGGCTCGCGCTGCACCGGCTGGAGGCCAACATCCAGCCCGGCAACGCGCCCTCGATCGCGCTCGCGCGCGGCGCCGGCTTCCGGCTGGAGGGCTACTCGCCGCGCTACCTGCTGATCGGCGGGCGCTGGCGCGACCACGAGCGCTACGCGATCACCGCCGACGAGCACGCCGCCGCGGGCAACGGCGGCTAGAACAGCCCGAGCTGGGGCTCGGCCTCGGGCTCGGCCGCCGCGGCGACGACCTCCGGCTCCGGCACGACCAGCTCGGCCTCGGGCGGCGGCGGCTGCTCCGGCGCGGGCAGGGCGAGCAGCTCGGGGATCCGCTGGAAGTCCTCCCGCAGCGTCGCGAGCATCGACGGCGTGTAGAGCGCCGCCGCGGGGTGGAACAGCGGGTAGAGCCGGACCGCGCGCGGCCCGATCGTGCGCTCCTCCGCCCGCCCGTGCAGCCGCGTGATCCCGGTCGTGACGTCGGCGCGCAGGAGCTTCGTGGCGAAGTTGCCGAGCGTGCAGACCACGCGCGGCTCGATCAGCTCGAGCTGGCGGAAGAGGTAGTCCTGGCACGCGTCGATCTCGCCCGGCAGCGGGTCGCGGTTGCCCGGCGGCCGGCACTTGAGCGTGTTGCAGATGAAGACCTCGGGGCGGCTCAGCCCGATCTCCCCGAGCAGCGTGTCGAGCAGCTTCCCGGCCTGGCCGACGAACGGCAGGCCGAGCCGGTCCTCGTTCGCCCCGGGCGCCTCGCCGACGAACATCAGGTCCGCGTCCGCGTTGCCGGCGCCGAACACCACCTTCGTCCGCGTGGAGGCGAGTTGCGGGCACTTCGCGCACGTCTGCGCCTGCTGCCAGACCGCCTTGAGAGCTTCGCGCCGGGACTCCGCCGAGGGCACGATCCCACCATACCCACGGCCCCGGCGACCGGAGCCGGCGACGCCCGAGTTTGCGGGCTCTACACTCCTCTCGACCAGCCGGTATCTCCCATGCGAGAACTGGACCGGAACCCCACACCCACCCGTTGCGCGATCGTCGGCGCGGGCCGCCTCGGCACCGCCCTCGCCGCCGCCCTGCGCGCCACCGGCCTCGAGATCGACGGCCCGCTGACGCGCGCCCAGGCGCCGGATCCAGGCGTCGACGCCGTGCTGCTCTGCGTCCCGGACGCCGAGATCGCGGACGCCGCCGCGAGCGCGCCCGCCGGCGTGCTCGTCGGCCATTGCTCGGGGGCCAACGGCCTGGGGGTGCTCGACGGGCGCGAGGCGTTCTCCCTGCACCCGCTCACGACCGTGACGACCGGCGGCCCGGCGCGCTTCGAGGGTGTCGGCGCGGCCGTCGCCGGGAGCACGACGCGGGCGCTCGCGTTCGCGCTCGACCTGGCCGGCCGGCTCGGGATGCGCGCCACCGTGGTCGACGACGCCGACCGCGCCGCCTACCACGCGGCCGCCTCGATCGCCTCGAACTTCCTCGTCACGCTCGAAGGCGGCGGCGGAGCGGATCGGCGCGACGGCCGGCGTCGACCGCGCGATGCTCGTCCCGCTCGTCGAGGCCGCCGTCGCGAACTGGGCGGCGCTCGGGCCCGCCGGCGCGCTCACCGGGCCGATCGCGCGCGGCGACGAGGAGACCGTCGCCCGCCAGCGCGCGGCGATCGAGGAGCGCACGCCCGACCTGCTCCCGCTGTTCGACGCGCTCGCGGCCGCCACCCGCGAGCTGGCGCTGGAGACGGCGCGATGAAGACCCTGCGCACGATCGCCGAGGTCCGCGCGCACGTCGCCGCGGCGCGCCGCGCCGGTCGCAGCGTCGGGCTCGTCCCGACCATGGGCGCGTTCCACGCCGGCCACGAGGCGCTGATGAAGGCTGCGCGTGACGGATACGACGACGTCGTGGTGTCGCTGTTCGTCAACCCGACGCAGTTCAACGAGGCCGCCGACCTCGACGCGTACCCGCGCACGGAGGCCTCCGACGCGGCGATCGCCGAGGGCCTCGGCGTCGACGCGCTGTTCGCCCCGGCGGCGGCCGAGCTCTACCCCGGCGGGTTCGCCACGCGGATCCGCGTCGCCGGCCTCGGCGGCGTGCTCGAGGGCGCCGAGCGCGGGCCGGAGCACTTCGACGGCGTCTGCACCGTGGTCTGCAAGCTGCTGAACATCGTCCGGCCCGACGCCGCCTACTTCGGCCAGAAGGACGCGCAGCAGGTCGTCGTCCTGCGCCGGATGATCCGCGACCTCGACATCCCGGTCGCGATGGAGATCGTCCCGACCGTCCGCGCCGACGACGGGCTCGCGCTCTCGTCCCGCAACGCCCGTCTCGGGCCGGACGACCGCGAGCGCGCCACGGCGCTGAGCCGCGCGCTCCGCGCCGTCGCCGACGCGATCGCGGCCGGCGAGCGCGACGCGGAGCGGGCCGCCGCCCGCGGCCGCGCGGTGCTGGCCGAGGCCCGCATCGAGCCCGAATACCTCACCGTCGCCGACCCCGCCACGCTCGAGCCGCTCGAGCGCGTCGAGGGGAGCGCCCTCGTCCTCGTGGCGGCCCGCGTCGGGCCGGCACGGCTGATCGACAACGTCCTCATCGAGCAGGTGGCGACCCCGGCCTAGGGGCGTCAACCAGGCAAAGGAGCAGCGATGTCCTCTCCCCCGCGTCACGATCATCCGGAAGACACCCCGCGCAAGCCGGTCACGCTCACGAAGCTGGGCGAGATGCGGGCGCTCGGCGAGCCGATCGTCATGGTGACCGCGTACGACCACCCGAGCGCGCGCGTCGCCGAGGCGGCGGGCGTCGACGTCGTCCTCGTCGGCGACAGCGCGGCGAACAACGTCCTCGGCTACAGCGACACCGTCCCGGTGACCGTCGACGAGCTGCTGATGCTCGCGGCCGCCGTCAACCGCGGGCTGCGGACGCCGCTGCTGGTCGGCGACCTCCCGTTCGGCTCCTACGAGGCGAGCGACGAGCGGGCGATCGCCACCGCGCACCGGTTCGTCAAGGAGGCCGGCTGCGACGCGGTCAAGGTCGAGGGCTCGGCCGACCGCGCGCGGGCGATCGTGCGCGCCGGCGTCCCGGTGATGGGCCACGTCGGCCTGACGCCCCAGACCGCGACCGCGCTCGGCGGCTACCGCGCGCAGGGGCGGACGGCCGAGCGCGCCCGCGCCGTGCTCGACGAGGCGCTCGCGCTCCAGGAGGCCGGCTGCTTCGCGATCGTCTTCGAGGCGATCCCGTCGGACGTCACCGACGTGATCATGGGCGCGATGGAGATCCCGGTGATCGGGATCGGCGCCGGGGCGAGCACGGACGGCCAGGTGCTCGTCCTGCACGACCTGCTCGGGATCAACGACGGCTACCAGCCCAAGTTCGTCAAGCGGTACGCGGACGTGCGCGGCGAGATGCTCCGCGGGCTGCAGGCGTACGCCGAGGACGTCCGCACGCGGGCGTTCCCCGGGCCCGAGCACACCTACGGCATCGCGCCCGAGGAGCTGCACCGGCTGCAGGACGGATTGGCCCAGCAGCAGCACGTGTAAACAAGTCGTTCACAAGTTCACAGGGCGGTCACAACTACAGTGCCCGCCGCATGGTCGAACTGTCCAAGCTGTTCGCTCCCAAGGAGCGCGTGTTCTTCGACCTGTTCGAGGAGGCCGGCGCCAACATCGTGCGGGCGGCCGGCCTGCTCGAGCGGATGCTCGACGAATGGCCCGACCACGGCGCGCTGGGCCGCGAGGTCGTGATCTGCGAGCAGGAGGGCGACCGGATCACGCACGACATCGTCCAGCGGCTGAACCAGACGTTCGTCACGCCGATCGACCGCGAGGACATCTACGCGCTCGCCTCCGGGCTCGACGACATCGTCGACTGGATCGAGGAGGTCGCCGACTTCTGCGCGCTGTACCGGATCGAGGCGCCGATGGTGCAGGCCCAGCAGCAGGCGCGGATCCTCAACCTGGCCTGCCAGGAGGTCGCCCACGCGATCCCGCGGCTGCGGAACTTCGGCGACATCCACCACTTCACGGTCGAGATCAACCGCTACGAGAACGAGGGCGACCGCGTCGTGCGCGAGGCGCTGGCCTCGCTGTTCGAGGCGGGGATCGACCCGATGCTGGTGATCCGCTGGAAGGACATCTTCGAGCGCCTCGAGGACGCGATCGACGCCACCGAGAAGGTGTCGAACATCCTCGAGGGGATCACGATCAAGAACACCTAGGGCGGCGATGGACTCCTCCGTCGTGCTCTGGATCGTGGTCGGGACGGCGCTGGCGTTCGACTTCACCAACGGCTTCCACGACACCGCCAACTCGGTCGCCACGTCGATCTCGACCCGCGCCCTCTCGCCGAAGCTGGCGGTCACGCTCGCCGCGATCCTGAACTTCGCCGGGGCGTTCATCTCGCTCGCCGTCGCCGCGACGATCGCCAAGGGCATCGTCAACGCCGACCTCGTGACGCCGGCGATCGTCTTCGCCGGCCTCGTGGGCGCGATCACCTGGAACCTCGCCACCTGGTACTTCGGGCTGCCCTCCTCGTCGTCGCACGCGCTGATCGGCGGCGTGGTCGGCGCGACGTTCGTGGCCGAGGGCGCGTCGGCCGTCTACGGCAACGGGCTGCTCGACCTGGTCATCGTCCCGGCGCTCGTCGCGCCGGTGATGGCCTTCATCGCCGGCGGCATGTCGATCCTGATCATCTACCGGATCGTCGGGCGCCAGCGGCCCGGGCCGGTCACGCGCGGATTCCGTCTCGGCCAGGTCATCTCCGCGAGCCTGCTCGCGCTCGCGCACGGGATGAACGACGCCCAGAAGACGATGGGGATCATCTTCCTGGCGCTGGTCGCCAACGGCACGCTGTCGGCGGACGCCGACATCCCGACCTGGGTCGTCGTGTCCTCGGCGAGCGCGATCGCGCTCGGCACGTACGTCGGCGGCTGGCGGATCATCCGCACGATGGGCAGCCGGATCATCAAGATGGACCCGGCGCAGGGCTTCGCGGCCCAGGGTGTCGGCGCCGCGGTCATCATGGCCGCGTCGCACGTCGGGTTCCCGCTCTCGACGACCCACGTCATCTCCGGCGCGATCATGGGGACCGGCGCGGCCAAGCGCGTCTCCGCGGTCCGCTGGGGTGTGGCGGGGAACATCGTCACCGCGTGGGTGCTGACGCTGCCGGCGTCGGCGGTGGTCGGAGGCGTCACGTACGCCCTGGTCTGGGTCCTGGGCGCGGACGGCGTCGGCCCGTTCGTCGTCTCCGTGGTGCTCCTCGCCGCGCTCGCGCTCACCCTGGTGCGCCGCCTCGTGGCCGGCCGGACGCTCACGGCGGAGGGCTGATGACCGTCTTCGCCGTCGAGAGCCACCTGCTGATCGAGGTCGTCTGGGTCTCGTTCCTCGCGTGCATCGGGATCAGCGTGCTGTTCTCGCTCGTGATCGTGGGCGCCGCGCGGGCCGGCGACGCCCGCAAGGCCGGGCACTCGCTCGCCGCGGTGCCGTGGTTCCTGCTCGCCGTGGTCTGCTTCGCGCTGTTCGCCGCCGGCATCGTGCTCGGCGTGCACGCGATGGTGCAGCGCTAGCGACAGAGCCGGTAGGCGGCCAGCGCGATCCCCTGCGCGCAGGCCACCAGGTCGGCGACCGGGACCCACTCGCCGACCGTGTGCGCGCGGTCGATGCTGCTCGGCCCGTACATCAGCGCCGGCGTCCGCGCCTCGAGCGAGAACGTGCCGCCGTCGTACCAGGAGTCGAGCCCGCCGAGCGTCGCCGGCAGGCCGAGCGCCGTGTTGGCGGCGAGCAGCGCCTGGACGCTCGCCGCGTCGGTGGGCGTCTCGCACGGGTTCACCTGCGTGTGCCAGCTGAAGCGCGGCGGGTGCTCGGCGAGCCATGGGTCGGCGTCGCACCAGCGCCGCAGGAAGTCCTCGATCTCCCGCTGGACGCCGTTCGTCCAGCCGTCGGCGTCGGCCTGGTTCGGGAGGATCAGCGCGGCGAGCGTGATCTCGGCCCGGTCGGGGATCGTCACCGGCCAGCCCGAGTCGGCCACGAGCCGGCTGGCGACGATGTCGGGCGGGCTGAGCAGCGGGTGCCGCGCGCCGAGCCGCGCGCGCCACTCCGCGCGCAGGCGGTCGACGCCGTCGAGCAGGTGGCGCGCCTTGTCGACCGCGTTGACGGCGCCGCCGTCGCGCCAGCTCGCGTGCTCCTGCTCCGTGTGGCCCGCGCGGCCGTCGACGACGACGGAGCAGTAGACCGAGCCGCGGCAGGCGGGCCAGACCTCGAGGCTCGTCGGCTCGGGCACGATCGCGAAGTCGGCGGCGACGCCATGGCGCGCGCAGGCCAGGCCGCCGACGCCGCTGGACTCCTCGTCCGTGTTCGTGCACACGATCAGCTCGCCGCCGATCGCCCCGGCGACGGTCTCCGCCGCGACCACCATCGCGGCGATCCCGCCCTTCATGTCGCAGGCGCCGCGGCCGCTGATCCGGCCGTCGCGCACCTGCGGGTCGAAGGGATCGTGGTCCCAGCCGTCCTCGCGCCGGGCGGGGACGACGTCGATGTGGCCGTTCAGGAGCAGCGACCCGCCGCGGCCGGCGCCGCGGAAGCGGGCCGCGAGCTGCGGGCGGCCCTCGAAGCCGATCCCGCCCGCCGGCGTGACCGGGTGGCCCTCCACGTCGGCGGGCTCCGGCTCCCAGACGTCGACGTCCGCGCCGGCGCCGGCGAGCCGGTCGGCGAGGTGGGCCTGGAGGGCCGCCTCGTCACGGGCCGGCTCGCGCGGGTCGTCGCGGCTGGTGGTGTCGAACCGGATCAGCTCGCACAGGAGCGCGACCAGGTCGTCCTCGCGGGCGGCGATCGCGTCGACCAGCCCCTGCTCCTCGGGTCCCATCGCCCGCAGGCTATGCGTATTCGATCGTCTTGAGCACCGTCGCGGGCGCCCCGGCGGCGATCGAGAACGGCGGCAGGTCGCGCGTGACGACCGAGTTGGCCCCGATCACGCAGCGGTCGCCGACGCTGACGCCGCTCGTGATCACCACGTTGGCGCCGCACCAGACGTTGTCGCCGATCCGGGTCGGGCCCTTCGTGCTGAACCCCTGCCACGGCACGGGCCGGTCCGGGTCGTCGAAGCGGTGGTTGCCGTCGGTGACGAAGCAGCCGTTGGCGAACATGCAGTGCGCGCCGATCTGGACCAGCTCGACGGCGGCGACCTGGACGCCCAGGTTCAGGAACGTGCCCGCGCCGATCACGATCCGGCCCGGCGCCGGCGCCGTGAGCCACACGCCCGGCTCGAGCAGGACGTGCTCGCCGAGCTCGAGCCGGCCCTCGCGCAGGAGCTCGAGCACGTTGCCGTGGACCGGCCAGCGGCAGAACGCCCGCCGGCGGGCGAACTCGAGGTGGATCCGCGCGCGGTTCCACGGCAGCGAGTTGCGCTCGTAGTGGCGCCACTTCTGCGCCCACAGCTTGAGGTCCGCCGGGTCCATCGCCGGCGGGACGCTAGCGGGCTTGCAGGGCGACGTAACCGTGCCCCGGCGCGGCAAGCCGGCGTGCAAGGCGCCGTAACTGTGCGCGCACCGCCCATGGCCGGAGGGATCCGGGCTAAAGGTGCAGACGGAACCCGACCCTGGAGGTCCCCGTCGTGCGCCGGCTCCTCGGCACCACCCTGTTCGCCCTGCTCGCCCTCGCCGCCCCGGCGTCGGCGGAGGTCGCCCATACCGTCGCACCGGGCGAGTCGCTCTGGTCGATCGCCGCGGCGAACAACCTGACGACGCGGACCGTGGCCGCGTACAACGGCCTCGCGGAGACCTCGACGGTCGTCGTCGGCCAGACCGTCCGCGTGCCGACGACCACGGAGGGCTACGCCGCGCTCCAGCAGGCCGGGATGGTGGCCGCGCCCGCAACCACCGACGACATCCGCCCCGGCCGCGGCGCCGTCCTCCGGCGGCTACACCGTCCAGGCGGGCGACACGCTGACCGCGATCGCCGCCGCCCGCGGCACCACGGTCTCCGCCCTCGCCGCGGCCAACGGCCTCGACCCGGCGGGCCTGCTGGTCGCCGGCCGCGTCGCTCACGATCCCGGGCGGCGCCCCGGCGCCTGCCGCGGCCTCCTCCGCGTCATCGAGCGGCACGGGCCCCGGCCCGCTCGGCGGCTACACCGTGCGCCCCGGCGACTCCCTCGGCCAGCTGGCCGCCAGCTCGGGCGTCCCCGCCGCCAGCATCGCGGCGATGAACGGCCTCGATCCGGACGGCATGCTGCTCGTCGGCACCGTGCTCAAGCTGCCGACCGGCGCGCCGGCGCCGCCGCGCTCGTCCCAGCCGGCGCCCGCGCCGATCGTCCCGGCCGCCGACCCGGTGCCGACCGCGACGCGCCTCGGCGCGTCCGACATCCAGTCGGTCGCCTCGACCTACGGCGTCTCCCCCTCGCTGGCGACGGCGATCGCGTGGCAGGAGAGCGGCTTCAACAACGGGGTCGTGTCCTCGGCGAACGCGCGCGGCGTGATGCAGGTCATGCCGGGCACGTGGGACTACGTCGAGCGCAACCTCGCCGGGCGCACGCTGGACCCGGCGTCGGCGACCGACAACGTCCAGGCCGGCGTGCTGTTCCTGCGCCACCTGCTGCAGCAGACCGGCGGCGACGAGGCGACCGCGGCCGCGGCCTACTACCAGGGGCTGCAGTCCGTCCGCGACCGCGGGCTCTACGACGACACGCAGCAGTACGTCGCCAACGTGCAGGCGCTGCGCTCGCGGTTCGGCGGCTAGACCTGCCGCAGGCGCGGGCCGGGCACCACCACGTCGTGGTGGGTGACCGTCGTCTCGCGATCGATCAGGAAGTCGTCGTCCTCGGGGTAGAAGACGGCGACCTCCGGGTCGTCGCCGGCGAACGCCTTGACGTGCTCCATCGACTCCCAGTACGAGATCAGCGTGAAGTCGGCCCGTCCGTCGTGGCGGCGGACGAGCATCGAGACCCCGTGGTTGCCCGGGGTCTTGACGTAGTCGGCGAGGCCGGTCCCCCGCAGGTACTGCGCGTACTCGTCGGCCCGGTCCTCGGCGGTCGTGCCCCGCCAGATGCGCGCGATCATGGACGGGATCGTACGGGTCCCGGCCGATCGGCCGACACGCGGTCCAGACCGGCTCGACACGGGGCACGAAATTCCCGCGCGGTGCAGGCGCGATCCGTACCTTCACGCCATGACGCGCCCTCGCCAGATCGTCGCCTTCGGGGGCGGCGGGTTCTCGATGGAGGCCGGGAACCCGCTGCTGGACGACTACGTGCTCGGGCTGGCCGCGGCGGCACGCGGGGACCGGCCGAAGGTGTGCTTCCTCCCGACCGCGTCCGGCGACGCGGACCACTACATCGTGCGCTTCTACCGGCACTTCTCGGCGGGTCGCTGCGAACCCTCGCACGTGTCGCTGTTCCGCCGCGACTGCGGCACCGACGACGTGCGCGCGCACCTGCTCGAGCAGGACCTGGTCTACGTCGGGGGCGGCAGCGTCATCAGCCTGATGGGGGTGCTGCGCGCGCACGGCCTCGACGTCGCGCTGCGCGAGGCGTGGGAGGCCGGCGTCGTCCTGTGCGGGCTCAGCGCGGGGTCGCTGTGCTGGTTCGCCGAGGCGATGACCGGCTACCACGGCAAGTCGCGCCCCGTGGAGGGCATCGGCCTGATCCCCGCCTCCAACGCCGTGCACTACGACAAGGAGCCGCACCGGCGGCCCGCCTACCACCGCGCGGTCGCGGGCGGCATGCCCGGCGGCTACGCGGCCGAGGACGGCGCCGCGCTGCACTTCGTCGGCGAGGACCTGGCGCGGGTCGTGTCGTCCCGCCCGGAGTCGAAGGCCTATAGGGTGGAGTCCGTGAACGACGAGGTCGTCGAGCTCGCGCTGCCCGTGACGTACCTGGGGGCGGCGGACGCCGCGGAGCCCGCCCTTGCCGCCTGAGCCGGGCGCGCGGCGTGCCGGCCGCGTGCCCACCATCTTCGCGATGGGCGGCGGCGGCTTCACGATGGAGCCGGAGAACCCGGCGCTCGACGACTACGTCCGCTCGCTCGCGCCGGCGCGCGAGCCGCGGATCTGCCTGCTCCCGACGGCGGGCGGCGACTCCGAGGACCAGATCCGGCGCTTCCACATGGCGTTCCGCGACCAGCTCTGCGAGACGAGCTACATCTCGCTGTTCCGGCTCGGGACGCGCCCGGTGCCGCTGCGCGACCACCTGCTCGCGCAGGACGTGATCTACGTCGGCGGCGGGTCGATGGTCAACCTGATCGCGCTGTGGCGCGCGCACGGGCTCGACGAGATCCTGCGCGAGGCGTGGCAGGCCGGGATCGTGCTCGCGGGGCTGAGCGCCGGGTCGATGTGCTGGTTCGAGTACGGCGTCACGAAGTCGGTCGGCCGCCCGACGGTCACGCGCGGGCTCGGCTTCCTGCCGGGCTCGAACTCCGTCCACTACGACGGCGAGCCGGAGCGGCGGCCGGTCTACCTCGAGGCGGTCGCGAACGGCGACGCCCCTGCCGGCTGGGGCGTCGACGACGGCGCCGGGCTGCTGTTCCGCGGGACGCGCCTCGCCGAGGTCGTGGCCTCGCGCCCGAACGCGCGCGCCTACCGCGTCCACGCGGTCGACGGCGCGGCCGTCGAGGAGGCGATCGAGCCGCGGCTGCTCAAGTCCCAGGCGCACCCCGACCCGACCGCGCCGCTCGCGGTCGAGGAGATGCGGGCGCTGCACGCGGCACGGCGCGGCTACCGGCGCGGCTGACCGCGCCCGGCGCGGCGCTCAGGTCGCGGCGGCGCGGGTCGATGCTCCATTCACATCGCATAGCGACGTCAACCGAGCATCCACCCGTGCGACCGCCCGCTCAGGCCGCGGCGGCGACCCGGCGGCGCGACGCCGCCCGGCGGCGCGCGGGCTTCGGCGTGACCAGCCCGGAGAGGAACGAGCCGGTGGCGGACTCCTCCTCCGCGGCGACCTCCTCGGGCGTGCCCGCCGCGATCAGGTAGCCGCCCTCCTCCCCGCCCTCCGGGCCCATGTCGAGCAGCCGGTCGGCGGTCTTGATCACGTCGAGGTTGTGCTCGATGACGACGACGGTGTTGCCCTGGTCGACGAGCCGCTGCAGCACCTCGAGCAGCTTCTCGATGTCGGCGAAGTGCAGGCCGGTGGTCGGCTCGTCGAGGATGTAGAGCGTCCGCCCGGTCGCCACCTTGGCCAGCTCGGACGCCAGCTTGACGCGCTGCGCCTCCCCGCCCGACAGCGTCGTCGCCGGCTGGCCGAGCCGCATGTAGTCGAGCCCCACGTCGTGCAGCGTCTGCAGCCGGCGCTGGATCTTCGGGATGTGCGCGAAGAACCCGAGCGCCTCCTCGATCGGCATCTCGAGCACGTCGGCGATCGTCTTGCCCTTGAAGCGGATGTCGAGCGTCTCGCGGTTGTAGCGCTTGCCGTGGCACTGCTCGCACGGGACGTACACGTCCGGGAGGAAGTGCATCTCGATCTTGATCTGGCCGTCGCCGCGGCAGACCTCGCAGCGCCCGCCCTTGACGTTGAACGAGAACCGCCCGGGCTTGTAGCCGCGCGCCCGCGCCTCCTGCGTCTTGGAGAACAGGTCGCGGATGACGTCGAACAGCCCGATGTACGTCGCCGGGTTCGACCGCGGCGTCCGCCCGATCGGCGACTGGTCGACGCTGATCACCTTGTCGAGCTGCTCGAGCCCCTCGATCCGCTTGTGCGCGCCCGGCCGCATCCGCGCCCGGTTGAGCCGGTTCGCCACCGCCTTGTAGAGCACCTCGTTGACCAGCGTCGACTTGCCCGAGCCCGACACGCCGGTGACCGCGGTGAGCACGCCGAGCGGCACCTTCACGTTCACGTTCTTCAGGTTGTGCTGCGACGCGCCGGTGATCTCGACGTAGCCGCTCGGGCCGCCGGCGCTTCGCCGGCACCTCGATCCGGCGCGTGCCGGCGAGGTACTGGCCGGTCAGCGACTCCGCGACCGCCTCGACCTCGTCCGCCGTGCCCTGCGCCACGACGTAGCCGCCGTGCTCGCCGGCGCCCGGCCCCATGTCGATCACATGGTCGGCCGCGCGCATCGTGCCCTCGTCGTGCTCGACCACGAGCACCGTGTTGCCGAGGTCCCGCAGCCGCTCCAGCGTCGCGATCAGCCGCTCGTTGTCGCGCTGGTGCAGCCCGATCGAGGGCTCGTCGAGGATGTAGAGCACGCCGACGAGCGACGACCCGATCTGCGTCGCGAGCCGGATCCGCTGCGCCTCGCCGCCCGACAGCGTCGAGGCCGCCCGGGCCATGCTGAGGTAGCCGACGCCGACGTTGTCGAGGAAGCGCAGCCGCTCCTCGATCTCGCGCAGGATCAGCCGCGCGATCGCGCGGTCCTGGTCGGACAGCTCCAGCGCCGCGATCCACTCGAGCGAGCGCCGCGCGCTCAGCCCGGTGAACTCGTGGATCGGCATCCCCGCCACCTGGACCGCGCGCGACTCGGGCCGCAGCCGCGCGCCCTTGCACTCCGGGCACGGCCGCATCGTCATGTACTCCTCGATCTTCTCGCGCGACCAGTCGGAGTCGGTCTCCTTGTAGCGCCGCTCGAGGTTCGGGACGATGCCCTCGAAGGTCGTCATGTAGGAGCGCTTGCGCCCCATCCGGTTGCGGTAGGTGACGTAGATCCGGTCGCCGTCCGTGCCGTACAGGAACAGGTCCTGCTGATCGGCGGGCAGGTCCTCCCACGGCGCCTCGAGGTCGATCTCGTAGCGCTCGGCGATCGCCTGCGTGATCTGGTCGTAGTACGTCGACGCGCCGCTCGACCACGGCAGGATCGCGCCCGTCGCCGATCGACAGCGACGGGTCGGGCACGACGAGGTCCGGGTCGATCTCCATCTGGGAGCCGAGCCCGGTGCAGCGCGGGCACGCGCCGTGCGGCGAGTTGAAGGAGAAGATCCGCGGCTCGAGCTCGGGCATCGAGATCCCGCAGTGCAGGCACGCGAACCGCTCGGAGTACGTCTGCACGACGGGGTCGCCGCCGTCGCGCGGCAGCGTCTCGATCTCGAGGATCCCGTCGGCGAGCGCGACCGCCGTCTCGACCGAGTCCGCGAGCCGCTTGCGCGACTCGGGCCGCATCACGAGCCGGTCGACCACGACCGAGATGTCGTGCTTGAACTTCTTGTCGAGGACGATCTCCTCCTCGAGCAGCCGCACCTCGCCGTCGACCTTCACGCGCGTGAAGCCCTCCGACCGCAGCTCCTCGAACTGCTTGCCGTACTCGCCCTTGCGCCCGCGCACGATCGGCGCCATGACCATGAACCGGGTGCCGTCCTCGAGCCCCATGATCTGGTCGATGATCTGCTCGGCCGACTGGGCGGCGATCGGGCGCCCGCAGTTGAAGCAGTGCGGCTTGCCGATCCGCGCCCACAGCAGGCGCAGGTAGTCGTAGATCTCGGTCACGGTCCCGACCGTCGAGCGCGGGTTGCGCGACGTCGTCTTCTGGTCGATCGAGATCGCCGGCGACAGCCCCTCGATCGAGTCGACGTCGGGCTTGTCCATCTGCCCGAGGAACTGGCGCGCGTACGCGCTCAGCGACTCGACGTAGCGGCGCTGCCCCTCGGCGTAGATCGTGTCGAACGCCAGCGACGACTTGCCGGATCCGGACAGCCCGGTGATGACCACGAGCGCATCGCGCGGCATGGCCACGGTGACGTCCTTGAGATTGTGCTCGCGCGCGCCGGAGACGACGATCTGGGCCTGTCGGGACACACGTTCCAGTGTACGTAACGCCCGGACGGATCCTTCGAACACCTGTTCGCATCCGGCCGCACTTTGCGGCCGCGGTTGGGATAGGGTCGGCGCAGAGCCGGGACGAGGGACGTTCGATGACCAGCTTGGCGCCATCCGAGGTCGCGCGGATCCGCAGCCGCTTCGCGGCGCGGAGCCACTCACGCACCTTCTGGATCGCCTGGTGGGCGGCGGCGATCGCGGGTGAGCTGCTCGCGCTGCGGCCCTTCATCACCGGCCCGGTCGACGGCATCGGCGTCGTGTTCGCCCTCGTCGGCGGCTCCTTCTGCGCCTTCGGCCTGATCGCCTGGCACCGGCGGCCGGACAGCCGCAGCGGCGCCCTCATGACGGCGACCGGCTTCCTGTTCTTCGCCGCCCCCGTGCTCGGGCCGCTCGAGGCGCCGCTCGCCTTCACGGTCTACGTGCTGGTCGTCGACCTGTGGATCTTCCCGTTCGTCGCGCTGCTGCTGACCTTCCTGACCGCGGGACGGCTGCAGCCCGGCGTCGACCGCTGGCTGGTCGCCTCGTTCGCGCTGCCGGTGATCGTCCTGCAGGCGGCCTGGCTCCTGACCGCCGACCTGGTCGACGGCACCGACCTCACGGGGAAGAACCTGCTGCTGGTCTTCCCGGACGCGGACTTCGCCCACGAGATCGACCGGCTGCAGCGCGGCTCGCTCGCGCTGCTCGGCGCGGTGACGGTCGTGGTGATCGTGGCGCGCTGGCTGCGCGCGTCCGGGCCACGCCGGCGCGCGCTGCTCCCGAGCCTGGCCGGCGCGTTCGCGCTCGCCTGCTTCGCGGCGCTGCTCGTCAACGACCTGATCTCCGGCACGCGCTCGCAGTTCCTGCTCTGGTGCGCCGCCTGCTCGCTCGTCGCGGTCCCCGCCGCCTTCCTGGCCGGGCTGCTGCGCTCCCGGCTCGCGCGCGGCGGCCTGGCGGAGCTGGTCCGCGACCTCGGCTCCGCCCACGGCGCCGACCTCGAGCGCGTGCTGGCCAGGACGCTGGGCGACCCGGATCTGCGCGTGGCCTACTGGCTGCCCGAGTACGACGCCTACGCGGATGCGGACGGGCAGCCGGTGGAGCTGCCGGAGCCCGGCGGCGACCTCGCCGTCGCGCCCGTCGAGCGCGACGGGCGCCAGATCGCCGTGCTCGTCCACGACGCCTCGCTCGACGACGACCCCGAGCTGCTCGAGGCGGTGACCGCCGCGGCGGCGATCGCGCTGGAGAACGCGCACCTGCACGCCGAGTCGGCGGCGCGGCTCGCCGACCTCCGCGCGTCGCGCGAGCGGATCGTGAGCGCCGGCGACGCGGAGCGCAGGCGGCTGGAGCGCGACCTCCACGACGGCGCCCAGCAGCGGCTCGTCGCGATCTCGCTCCAGTTGCGGCTGCTGCAGAACCGGCTGCGCGACGATCCGTCCGCCGAGCAGCTCGTCACCACGGCGAGCGAGGAGCTCGCCCGGTCGCTGGCGGAGCTGCGCGAGCTCGCGCGCGGGATCCATCCCGCGGTGCTCGAGCACGGCCTCGCCGCCGCGCTCGACGGGCTCGCCGCGCGGTCGACCGTCCCCGCCACCGTGAGCTACGAGGCGGACGGGCGACTGCCCGAGCAGGTCGAGCTCGCGGCCTACTTCGTCGCCTGCGAGGCGCTGGCCAACGTGTCGAAGTACGCACAGGCGGACAGCGTCAGCATGCGCGTCCAGCGCACGAACGGGCTCGCCACGATCGAGATCGCCGACGACGGCGTCGGCGGCGCCGACGACTCGCTCGGCAGCGGGCTGCGCGGCCTCGCGGACCGGGTCGAGGCGCTCGACGGCCGGCTCCGCGTCGTCAGCCCGCCCGGCGGCGGGACGACGGTCAGCGCGGAGCTGCCGTGCGGGTCGTGATCGCGGACGACAACCTGCTCGTCCGCAAGGGGATCGTCGCGCTGCTCGGCGAGGCCGGGTTCGAGGTGAGCGCCGAGGCCGGCACGGCCGCGGAGCTGCTCGACGCGGTCGACGCGGACGCGCCGGACATCGCGATCGTCGACATCCGGATGCCGCCGACGCAGACCGAGGAGGGGCTCGTCGCCGCACACGCGATCCGCGCCCGCCATCCGGGCGTCGCGATCGTCGTGCTCTCCTCGCACGTCGAGCACGGCGTCGCCACGCGCGTCCTCGCCGAGGACCCCGCCGGGCTGGGCTACCTGCTGAAGGACCGCGTGACCGACCTCGACGACTTCGCCGGCACGCTGCGGCGCGTCGCCGCCGGCGGGACCGCGCTCGACCCGCTCGTCGTCTCGCGGCTGCTCGACGCCGGCGACGACGACGGGCCGCTCCAGACGCTCACCCCGCGCGAGCGCGAGGTGCTCCAGCTCCTCGCCGAGGGCTGCTCGAACCCCGGGATCGCGGAGCGGACCGGGATCACGCGGCGCAGCGCCGAGAAGCACGTGTCGGCGATCTTCGCGAAGCTCGGACTGCCCGACACCGGCACCGAGGACCGGCGCGTCCTCGCCGTCCTGCGGTACCTCCAGTCGGCCTGAGCCGCACCGGCCGACCCCCGGAGGTCCGCCCCCACGGACGCGGGCGAGCGCGGTGGCGACGCCATGCCCGCGCCGGGACGCTGCGTGCATGACTCCCCACACCTCCCTCCAATCCATCGTGGTCGACCCCGGGCAGGAGCCCGCTGCCGTCGTCACCGCGCGTGACGTCGTCCGCCGCTACGGCGAGGGCGACACCACGGTCGACGCCCTGCGCGGCGTCTCCGTCGACATCGCCGAAGGTCGCCTCACCGCGGTCATGGGCCCGTCGGGCTCCGGCAAGTCGACGCTCATGCACATCCTCGCCGGCCTCGACCAGCCCACGTCCGGCGAGGTCAGCGTCGCCGGCGTCGACATCACGGACATGGGCGACTCCGAGCTCACGCTCCTGCGCCGCGACCACATCGGCTTCATCTTCCAGTTCTTCAACCTCCTGCCGATGCTGACGGCGGCCGAGAACATCGCGCTGCCGCTCAAGCTCGCCGGCGGGAAGCCGGATCCCGGCTGGCTGGACGAGCTGGTGCACACGGTCGGCCTGGAGGAGCGGCTGGGCCACCGCCCGTCGGAGCTCTCGGGCGGCCAGCAGCAGCGTGTCGCGGTCGCCCGCGCGCTCGTCGCGCGGCCGAGCGTGATGTTCGCCGACGAGCCGACCGGCAACCTCGACTCGACCACCAGCGGCGAGATCCTCGGGCTGCTGCGCGACTCGGTCGACACCCTCGGCCAGACCACCGTGATGGTGACCCACGACGCGAGCGCCGCGGCGATCGCCGACCGGATCCTGTTCCTCGCCGACGGCGACATCGTCCGCGACCTCGGTCCGAGCAGCTCGCACGACATCCTCAGCACGCTCGAGGAGGTGAGCTGCCGATGATCGGGGTCGCCTTGAAGGGACTCGCGGGCCGCAAGGTCCGCGCACTGCTCACCGCGCTCGCCGTGGTCATCGGCGTGTCGATGGTGGCGGGCACGTTCGTGCTCACCGACACCATGCAGAAGTCGTTCAACGGCCTGTTCAGCGCCTCGCTGGACAAGACCGACGCCGTCATCGGCGGAAAGGAGATCGTCCAGGGATCCACCAACGGGAGCGGCGTCACCGTTCCCGCAGGGCTCGTCGAGGAGATCCGGGCGCTGCCCGAGGTCGAGGCGGCCGGCGGCACCGTCGCACCCGACGAGGTCAACGGCGCCGACATCATCGGCGACGACGGCAAGGCCGTGGCGAAGGAGAGCCTCGGCATGAGCTACGACGCCGCGAACGCGCGCTTCAGCCCGCTCCGGCTCAAGACGGGCGACTGGCCCCAGGGCGACGATCAGGTCGTGATCGACGCCGGCACCGCCGCCAAGGAGGATCTCGGCGCCGGCGACCAGGTCGTCATCGCCACGGGCGGCGAGCGGGGCAGCTACCGGATCTCCGGTACGGCCGGCTACGGCGACGTGGACTCGCTCGGCTTCGGCAGCATCGCCGTGTGGGACCTCCCGACCGCGCAGCACGTGCTCGACCGCGCGGGCCGCTACGACACCGTCTCGATCGCCGCCAAGTCCGGCACGTCGCCGGACGAGCTCGTCGCCGCGGTCGCGCCGCTCGTGCCCGATCAGCTCGAGGTCAAGAACAGCGCGCAGCAGGCGAAGGACGACGCGGCTCAGGTCAACGAGGGCATGAAGACGATCCGGCTGTTCCTGCTCGGGTTCGGCCTGATCGCGCTGCTCGTGGGCGCGTTCGTGATCTTCAACACCCTGTCGATCACGGTCGCCCAGCGCACGCGCGAGTTCGCGACGCTGCGGACCCTCGGCGCCTCGCGCAAGCAGGTCCTGCGGTCCGTCGTGATCGAGGGCCTCGTGATCGGGCTCGTCGCCTCCGTGCTCGGGATCCTCGCCGGCTTCGGGATCTCCGAGGGCATGATCCGCTTGTTCAGCGCCCTGGGCGTCGACCTGCCGGACGCGCCCACCGTGGTCGCGCTGCGGACGATCGTCGTCTCGCTCCTGCTCGGCACCGGCGTGACGCTGCTCGCCAGCGTCCTGCCCGCCCGGCGCGCGACGCGCGTCCCGCCGATCTCGGCGGTCCGCGAGGGCGCGGTGCTCCCGACATCGCGCACGCGGTCCTCCCGCGCGGGCGTCGTCGTCGTGCTCGCCTCGCTCACCGCGGTCTCGCTCGGGATCTTCGGCGGCGCGCAGGCCGGCATGGTGGCGCTGCTGCTCGCGGTCGGCGTGCTCGGGCTGTTCGCCGGGATCGCCATGCTCGCGCCGCGTCTCGTCAAGCCGCTCGCCCGCGTGGTGGGCTGGCCGGCGCGGCGCGCCGGCGGCGTCGCCGGCGAGCTCGCCGGCGCCAATGCCGTCCGCAACCCCGGCCGGACCGCGTCGACCGCCGCCGCGCTGATGATCGGGCTCTGCCTGGTCACCGTCGTGGCGGTGCTCGGCTCCGGCTTGAAGGCGACGACGGAGAACGCCGTCTCGGACCAGCTCCACGCCGATCACGTGATCGACGGGAAGCAGGGCCTGCCGTTCCGGGCCTCCGAGGGCGACGCGCTCGCCGGCACCCCCGGCGTCACCGCCGTCTCGCACGTGCGGTCGGACACCGCGCTCGTGCAGGGCGAGGAGGGCGACGTCAGCGGCGTCAACCCCGCGTCGATCGGCCACTTCTACCGGTTCGCGTGGTCGCCCGGCTCGTCGCAGGCGGATCTCGACCGCCTGGGTCCGGACGGCGCGCTCGTGACGCAGGACTACGCCGAGGCGCAGGACGTGAAGGTCGGCGGGAAGCTGTCCCTCACCACGCCCTCGGGCGAGGAGCGCACGCTCGTCGTGCGCGGGATCCACGACCCGCCCCAGGCCAAGCCCCTGCTCGGTCCGGTCACGATGACGCAGGCCGGCTTCGACGACGCGTTCGGCGTCGCGAAGAACAGCTTCACGTTCATCGACGGGAACGCGGAGACCGGCACGGCGCTCGCGGCGGCGGCCAAGGACCTCGGCGACGCGACGTACCACACGGGCGCCGAGTTCCCGAAGGACGCCACGAAGGATCTGTCGACGATGCTGGCGATGCTCTACGTGCTGCTCGGCTTCTCGGTGATCGTGAGCCTGTTCGGCATGGTCAACACGATGGTGCTCTCGGTGTTCGAGCGCACCCGCGAGATCGGCATGCTGCGGACGCTCGGCATGACGCGCCGTCAGTCGCGCCGGATGATCCGCCAGGAGAGCGTCATCACCGCGCTGATCGGCGCGGTGCTGGGCCTCGGGCTCGGCGTGTTCCTCTCCGCGCTGGTCACGAAGGCGATGTCGGACTACGACGTGGCGTTCTCGCTGCCCGTGCCGACGCTGCTCGCCTTCACGCTGGTGGCGGTGCTCGCCGGCGTCGGCGCGGCGGTGATGCCCGCCCGCCGGGCGTCGCGGCTGAACGTCCTCGACGCGCTCAAGTACGAGTGATGGCCGCCACCGCGGTCCGCCCCGCCCCCACCCCGCCGCGCGAGCGGCGGGGTGGCGGTGGGACCTACGTCTTCCTCGGCGCGGTCGCCGCGATCGCGCTGCACGTGCTGGACGACACCGTCTTCCAGCCGCCGGCGGGCACGTCGCCCGCCTGGATCAGCGCGCTCGTGCCGCTCGCCCTGCTCGGGCTCGCGGCCTGGGCGTATCCCCGCCTCACCGGCGGCCGGCGCGGCGCCCTGGCGCTCGCGCTGGGCGTGCTCGGGATCGCCGCCGGCGCCGAGGCGCTGCACTACACGCGCACCGTCGGCCCGTCCGGCGACGACTTCACCGGGCTGCTCGCGCTCGCCGCCGGCCCGGTCGCTGCTCGGCCTGGGCGCCGTCACGCTGTGGCGGACGCGCCGGACCGGCGGCAACCGGGCGTGGCGCTACGCGCGCCGGGTCCTGCTCGGCGCGGCCGGGCTGCTCGTGCTCGCGGTCGTGCTGTTCCCGATCGCGCTCGCCTACGTGACGACGCACACCGCGCGCGCCGTCGTCCCCGCGAACACGCTCGGCGCGGCGTCCGAGGACGTCGCGTTCACGACGTCCGACGGGCTGCGGCTCGAGGGCTGGTACGTGCCGTCGCGCAACGGCGCGGCCGTGATCGCGTTCCCCGGGCGCAGCGGCCCGCAGGACGAGGCGCGGATGCTCGCCCGCCACGGCTACGGCGTGCTGCTGATCGACCGGCGCGGCGAGGGCCGCTCCGAGGGCGAGCCGAACGCCTGGGGCTGGGGCGGCTGGCGCGACGTCGAGGCGGCGGCCGCGTACCTGCGGCGGCGGACCGACGTCGAGCCCGGCCGGATCGGCGGGATCGGCTTCTCGGTCGGCGGCGAGATGCTGCTCGAGACGGCGGGGCGGACCGACGCGCTGGACGCGCTCGTGTCCGAGGGCGCCGGCGCACGGTCGATCCGCGAGGACCTGAACGAGGAGATGCCGGCCTCCGACCTGATCCTCGGCGGCCCGATCAGCGCGGTCAAGACGGCCGGCGTGGCGGTGTTCGCGCACCAGTCCCCGCCGCCCGACCTGCAGCAGCTCGCCGGCCGGGTGCAGGAGCCGGCGCTGCTGATCGCGGCGCCGAACAGCGGCCACGGCGAGGACCTCAACCGCGGCTACGCCGCCGCGGCGGGCGCCGAGCTGTGGGAGATCCCCGAGTCCGGCCACGTCGGCGGGCTGAAGGCCCGGCCGGAGGAGTACGAGCGGCGCGTCGTCGGCTTCTTCAACGCAGCTCTGCGCTGAGCAGGCCGGCGTCGGCGAGCTTGGCGCGGAGGTACGCGAGGAACGGCCCGACCTCGCGCTCGCGGCCGGTCACGCGCCGGAGCAGCTCGCCGGGCGGGAACTTGCGGCCGTGGCGGTGGATGTTGTCCACCAGCCACGCCCGCAGGGGCCCGAAGTCGCCCTGCTCGAGCTGCGCGTCGAGGTCCGGCAGGTCGGCGCGGAGCGTCTCCCACAGCTGCGCGGCCATCAGGTTGCCGAGCGTGTAGGTCGGGAAGTAGCCGATCAGCCCGGCGCCCCAGTGGACGTCCTGCAGGACGCCCTGGGCGTCGTCGGGCACGTCGAGGCCGAGCAGCCGGTGCATGCCGTCGTTCCAGGCGTGCGGGAGGTCGTCGACGGCCAGCGAGCCGTCGATCAGCGCCAGCTCGAGCTGGAAGCGCAGGATGATGTGGAGGTTGTAGGTCGTCTCGTCGGACTCGACGCGGATCAGGCTGCGCGACACGCGGTTGACGCCGCGGAAGAGCGTCGTCGGGCGTGACGCCGTCGAGGCCGCCGGGGAGCTCGGCGGCGAGCGTGGGGAGCGCCCAGGCGCAGAACGGGCGCGAGCGGCCGACGAGGTTCTCCCACAGGCGGCTCTGCGACTCGTGGACGCCGAGCGACACCGGCGAGCCGAGCGGGCTGCGCTGCAGGTGCGCGGGGATCCCCGCCTCGTAGAGGCCGTGGCCGAACTCGTGCAGGCCGGCGAAGTACGCGGACTTGAACTCGTGCAGGTCGTAGCGGGTGGTGATCCGGACGTCGCCGTGCGCGATCCCCTGCGCGAACGGGTGCGGGGCGACGTCGAGCCGCCAGCCGTCGGGGTCGAACCCGACCCCCTCGAGGATCGCCATCACCGCGCGCCGCTGGTCCTCCGGCTCGTACGGACCGCCGAACGGGCCGCCCGCAGGTCCCGCGTCGCCCGCGGCGTCCGCGACGAGCGGGACGAGGCCCTCGGCGAGCTCGTCCAGCAGCGGCTCGACCTGGGCGACGGTCATGCCGGGCTCGAAGTCGTCGAGCAGCGCGTCGTAGGGGTGCGCGAACGAGTCGAAGCACGCGACGTATTGGTGGCGCAGCTCGAGCTGGTGGGCGAGCGCGTCGCGGAAGCGGCCGAAGTCGGCGGCGGCGCGCGCCTCCATCCACGCGGCCTGGCCGAGCGCGGCGGCGCGGCTGGCCTCGGCGGCGAGCGCGGTGGGGACGCGGACGGCCTTCTCGAAGTCGCGCCGCAGCTCGCGGATCAGGCGGACGGGGTCGGAGTCCGGGTCCTCGCCGGCCGCCCAGGGCTCGAGCGCGTCGAGCAGCCGCCCGAGCGCCGGGTCGGTGAGCCGCTCGTGGCTGATCGTCTCGAGCGTGGCCGACTGGTCGCCGTGCGCGGCGGCCCCGTCCGGCGGCATCATCGTGTTCTGGTCCCAGAACATCAGCGCGTGGATGCGACCCAGGTCGGAGAGGATCGCGGCGCGCTCCTGCAGCGCGTGGAGCTCGGCGGGTGCGGCGGCGGGCAAGCGTCGCAGGATAGAGACGGCGTCAGGGCAGCGCCGGGGACCCGGCGGCGTCGCGCACGATCAGGCCGTCGCGCGCCAGGCCGGTCAGCGCGCGCTCGATCCGCTCGGGCGCCAGCGCCGGCAGCGGCTCGCCCGCGAGCAGCGCGGCCACGATCCGGCCGCGCACGTAGCGGTCGGTGTCCTCGAAGCGCGGGCGCGGCGCCGTCCGGCCGCGGGCGGGGACCGGCGCGCCCGCGCTCGCGCACCACGCCGCCACCGGGCACGCGCCGCACCGCGGCGCGCGGGCGGTGCAGACGGTCGCGCCGAGCTCCATCATCGCCTGGTTCCACTCCGCGGCGCGGCCGGCGGGCAGGAGCGCGGCCGCGCGGGCCGCGAGCGCGGCGGGCGGATGGCGGCGGCCGTCCCAGCGCTCGAGCACGCGGCGGGCGTTGACGTCGACGGCGGCGCGCGGCGCGTCCCACGCGAACGCGGCGACGGCGGCCGCCGTGTACGGGCCGACGCCGGGGAGCTCGGTCAGGTCGTCCGGCCAGCCGCGCTCGGCGACGACCGCCGCGGCGCGCTGGAGCGCCAGCGCGCGGCGGTTGTAGCCGAGCCCGCTCCAGGCGGCGAGCACGTCGCGCGCCGGCGCGGCGGCGAGCGCGGCCGGATCGGGGAAGCGGGCCAGGAACGCCTCGTAGTACGGGACGACGCGGGCGGCCTGGGTCTGCTGGAGCATGACCTCGGAGACGAGCAGCGCGTACGGGTCGCGCGTCGCGCGCCACGGCAGCGGACGGCGGACGCGCCCGTACCAGTCCAGCAGCGCGCCGGCGCGCTCGCTCACCGCAGCTCCGCGCGGGCGGCGAAGTGGACCGCGCCCGCGTCGCTGTCGGCGAGCGACAGGACCCGGACGGCGACGGTCAGCGGGCCGTCGGCGAGCTCGAAGCGCCCGCGCAGCTCGAGCGGTACGAGCCCGCCGCCGGCGTCGCGGTACCCGTCCCAGGCCGACTGGTCGGCCTGCCAGCGCACCGGATCCCGCGTGAGCGGGCGCGTGAGCACGCCGAGCGTCTCCTCCTGCGGGGTGAGGTCGAGCCGGAACAGCCCGGGCGCCAGCAGGACGGTCGCGCGCGCGCCGATCTCGACCAGCCGCGAGGACGCGAGCAGCAGCCCGCCCGCCGGCAGCCTGCCGGCGAGCTGGCCGAACGCGCTCCCCGCGGCGGCCGCGCGGTCGGGGTCGAGGACGTCCTCACGCACCGTCCCGCTCCAGCCGGACGGCGGTCCAGCCCTCCTCCTCGAGCGCGGCGGCGACCGTCCACCCGGCGGCGGCGTAGCGCGCCGCGGCGGCGGGGAGCTCCGCGGCGACGAGGCCGGAGGCGACGATGGCGCGCGGCAGCGACGCATCGGCGAGCGCGTCCGCGACCCGCGCGTGGACCGGCGGCGGGGCGTTGACCAGGACCAGCGCGGCGAGCGGGACCGGCGCGGATTCGAGGTCGGTCTCGCGCCACTCCACGGCGACGCCGTTGCGCGCGCCGTTCGTGCGCGCGGCGGCGACCGCGCCGGCCATCCGGTCGACGCCGACCACCGGCGCCCAGCCGAGCCGGGCGGCGGCGATCGCGAGCGTCCCCAGGCCGCAGCCCAGGTCGGCCGCGCCGCCCGCCGGCGCGAGGTCGAGCAGCAGCGCGAGCGACATCCTCGTCGTCGGGTGCGAGCCGGAGCCGAAGCCGCCGCCCGTGCGCTCGAGCACCAGGTCGATCTGGCCGTCCGCCGCCGGTGGGTCCCAGGGCGAGCGCACGTGCAGGCGGCCGCCGACGACGTACGCGCCGCCGCCGAAGCGCGCGCGGCGGACGCGCCAGTCGGCCGGGACCGTCTCCTCCACCCAGTCCTCCAGCGGGCGGCCGGTCGCGGCCTCCAGCAGCTCGCGCGCGGGCGGCGCGAGCGTGGCCAGCTCGACCCGGCCGTCGCCGAGCGGCCGCTCCCGCACGCCGGCCGGCAGCAACGGCATCAGCGCGTCGAGGAGGTCCTCCTTCTCGGCGGCCGGGAGGCGGAACGTGACGCGCCGCAAGGCAGCGCTAGACGACGGTGAGCAGCAGCACGGCGAGCACCGCGACCACGGCGAGCATCACGAGCAGGACGAGGAAGCGCACGGCCCAGCGGGCGGGCGCCGACGGCGTGCGGCGCGTGCGCGACAGTCGCCGGGCGAGGCCGGAGTCGACCGGCGTGAGCAGCGGCTTCGGCTCGGGCGTCGGGCCGGGCGGCCCGCCGATCACCTTGACCGGCCGGGTCGGCAGCGGCGTGCCGGGGGGATGGGCGCCCGGGACCGCCTCGGCGGGCGCCTCGCCGTCGGCCGGCGGATCGACCGGCGCGGTCGAGAACGCGGGCGGGGCGGCCGCGGGGCGAGCCGGGCCGACGTGCGGCGACTCGACCGGCGGCTCGACGCCGGCGGCGCGCATCGCGCGGTCGCGCTCGCGCCGGGCGCGGTCGCGCTGGGCGACCGCGGACTTGCGCTCGGCGAGCGCCGTGTCCCGCTCGGCCTCGGCCTGCTCGGCGCGCGCCGACATCTGCTCGGCCTCGCGCAGGGCGACGTCGCGCGCGGGCAGCGCGCGCGCCAGCTCGGCGCGGGCGGCGTCGCGCTCGGCGGCGGCCTGGTCGCGGTCGCGCTCGACGGCCTCGGCGTCGGTGAGCGTCCGCTTGCGCTCGGCGTCGGCGACGTCGCGCTCGTGGGTGATGCGGTCGATCTCGCTGCGCAGCCGGTCGCGCTCGGCGACGGCCTCGTCGCGCTCCTCGGCCGCGCGGTCGGCGTCGCGCAGCGCGGCGTCGCGGCGGGAGAGCGCGTCGTCGCGCTCGACGAGCGCCTGGACGCGGTCGCGCTCGGCGGCGTCGCGCGTGGTGACCGCCTCGTCGCGCTCCGCGAAGGCGGCGGTGAGCACGTCGCGCGGGGGGCTGACCGCGCGCTCGCGCTGCGGAGCGTCCGGCGCGTCCCACGGGCGGGCGGCGGAGCGGCCGCGCGGCGGCGCGACGCCGTCGCCCTGATGCTCGCGCGCGGCGGGCGCGCGCTCGGCCGGCTCCCACGCCGGCGCCGACCGGCGCACCGCGGCGCCGTCGCGCGGCGGCCGCGGCGGGGTGTCGACATAGCGCGGCGCGTCGCGGTCGCGCGGCGGGGCGCCCTGGCCCTCGGGCGCCTCGGGGTCGGCGCGCACCGTCACGGACGGCGTCGGCGCGTAGGGCCGCAGCGCGCTGACCCGCGGGCGGCCCAGCGAGGCGGCGCCGGGCGCGGGCAGCTCGACGGCGAGGCCGGGCCCGACCTCGAGCTCGGCGCCCTCGATGTCGGCGGCGCCCTTCGGCCACGTGAAGGCGGCGAGCCACGTCTCGCCGTCGTCGGCGGCCCACGGCTTGTGCTCGAGCAGGGCGATCGCGCGGCGGCGCGAGCCGCCGCCGGTGCGCAGGTTCAGCACCGGGCGCACGAACCGGCGACCGCGCAGGCCGTACCAGCGGCCGGCGATCTCGATCCGGTCGGGGCCCGTCCGCTCGAAGCGCTCCAGCTCGAAGTCGACCTCGGTGGACGCGGCGCCGGGAACCCTGGGCTGCGTCGCCATCCCGTCCAGAGTACGCCCCTCACGAAGGGGCGGTGGCTTCTTGCAAGTCGCGTCTCAGCTCGCGGATCTCGTCGCGGAGCTTCGCGGCGTACTCGAAGCGCAGCTCCTCGGCGGCGGCGAGCATCTCCTCCTCGAGCTCGACGATCGTCGTCTCGAGCTCCGCCGGGGCCATCTCGGTGGTGCGCTCGCGCCGGCGGCGGCGCTTCGTGGGCACCTTCGAGTCGCCCATCAGGAACTCGGTGATGTCGGAGATCCCCTTGACGATCGTCTCCGGCGTGATGCCGTGCTCCTCGTTGTAGGCGACCTGGATCGCGCGCCGGCGGTTCGTCTCGTCGATCGCGTTCGTCATCGCGTCGGTGTGCTTGTCGGCGTACATCAGCACCTTGCCGCCGATGTTGCGCGCGGCGCGGCCGATCGTCTGGATCAGCGAGGTCTCCCCGCGCAGGAAGCCCTCCTTGTCCGCGTCGAGGATCGCCACCAGCGTGACCTCCGGCAGGTCGAGCCCCTCGCGCAGGAGGTTGACGCCGACGAGCACGTCGTACTCGCCCAGGCGCAGCTCGCGGATGATCTGGATCCGCTCCAGCGTGTCGATCTCGGAGTGCAGGTAGCGGACCTTGAAGCCCATCTCGAGCAGGTAGTCGGTCAGGTCCTCGCTCATCTTCTTCGTGAGCGTCGTGACCAGGGTGCGCTCGTCGCGCTCGACCCGCCCGCGGATCTCGTTCATCAGGTCGTCGATCTGGTTGCGCGTCGCGCGCACCTCGACCTCGGGGTCGACGATCCCCGTCGGCCGCACGATCTGCTCGACCACGCGCGCGGAGTGCGAGCGCTCGTACTGGCCGGGCGTCGCGGACACGAACACGAGCTGCGGCGAGATCGTGAGGAACTCCTCGAACGTCTGCGGGCGGTTGTCGAGCGCGCTCGGGAGCCGGAAGCCGTAGTCGACGAGCGTCTGCTTGCGCGAGCGGTCGCCCTCGTGCATGCCGCCGATCTGCGGCACCGTCTGGTGCGACTCGTCGATGAAGCAGACGAAGTCCTCGGGGAAGTAGTCGATCAGGCAGTACGGCCGCGAGCCCGGCGCGCGCGCGTCGAGGATCCGCGAGTAGTTCTCGATCCCGGAGCAGAAGCCGACCTCGCGCAGCATCTCCATGTCGTACTGCGTGCGCTGGCGCAGGCGGTGCGACTCGAGCAGCTTGCCCTCGGCCTCGAGCTGCGCCGTCCGCTCGTTGAGCTCGCGCCCGATCTCGGCGACCGCCTCCTCGAGCCGGCCCTCCTGGACGTTGTAGTGCGTCGCGGGCCAGACCGCGACGTGCTCGAGATCGTCCTTGATGATCTCGCCCGTCAGCGGGTCGAAGTGCTGCAGCCGCTCGACCTCGTCGCCGAACAGCATCGCCCGGAACGCGGTCTCCTCGTAGGCGGGGAAGACCTCGAGGGTGTCGCCGCGGACGCGGAACGTGCCGCGCCCGAGCGCCTGGTCGTTGCGGTTGTACTGGAGCGAGACGAGCTTGCGCAGCAGGTCGTCGCGGTCGACGAAGCCGCCCTTGACGAGCACCTGGCAGTTCGCGTTGTAGGTCTCGGGCGAGCCGAGGCCGAAGATGCACGACACGGACGCGACGATCACGACGTCGCGGCGGGCGAACAGCGACGCGGTCGCGGCATGCCGGAGCCGGTCGATCTCCTGGTTGATCGCCGAGTCCTTCTCGATGTAGAGGTCGCGCGACGGGACGTACGCCTCGGGCTGGTAGTAGTCGTAGTAGGAGACGAAGTACTCGACCGAGTTGCTCGGGAAGTAGGTCCGGAACTCGTTGCAGAGCTGCGCGGCGAGCGTCTTGTTGTGCGCGATCACGAGCGCCGGCCGCTGCAGCCGCTCGATCGTCGCCGCCATCGTCATCGTCTTGCCCGTCCCGGTGGCCCCGAGCAGCGTCACCCCGCGCGCCCCGTCCTGGACCGCCGCCGCGATGCCGTCGATCGCCGCCGGCTGGTCGGCGGTGGGCGAGTAGACGGCGTCGAGCTTGAACGGAGGCATAGCCGATCAACAGTATGGAAGGCCCCGGACGGAACCACGCTCCCGACCCCACCGCGAGGTGGGTCAGCGACCGGTGCCTGTGCGTTTCGCCACGCGGCGATGCGGATAGGGCGGCCGCATGAAACGCATCGTGGTTGCTGCGAAGGCAGGCGCCGACCAGCCCTGGCTCGCCGACGCCGCCGCGGACATCGCGGAGGAGATGGGAGCCGAGGTCGCCGTGGTGAGCATGGACGGGATGGAGCTCGAGGCGCTGTCGACGGTGCCGCGCGGGGCGGTGGCCGAGAGCGCGGAGCAGGCGGCCGCGAAGATGGCCGAGCGGATCGGGGCGCGGGGCATCCACGCCACCCCCCACCACCGGGCCGGGCCCGTCGTGCGCGGCGTGCTCGTGTTCGCGGAGGAGCAGGAGGCGGACCTGGTCATCGCCGGCGCGACGAGCCGCGGCCGGGTCGCACGGCGGTTCCTCGGGAACGTGACGACGCGGCTGATCGAGCGCTCCCGCCGTCCGGTCCTCGTCATCACGCCGCCGCACGAGCCGTCGGCATGACCACCACCCCCACGTCGGGCAGCGGCGCGTTCTCCACCAAGCCCGTCGACGCCCTCGTCGCCGACACGAAGGACGGCGACCACACGCTCGAGCGCTCGGTCGGCCTGCTCGACCTCTCCGCGCTCGGCCTCGGCGCGATCATCGGCACCGGCATCTTCGTCATCCTCGGCGAGGCGATCGGCGACGCCGGGCCGGCGATCGTCCTCTCGTTCGTCCTCGCCGGCGTGACCTGCGCGTTCTCCGCGCTGTCCTACGCCGAGATGGCGTCCACGATCCCGGTCGCAGGCAGCGCCTACACCTACTCCTACGCGACGATGGGCGAGCTGATCGCCTGGATCATCGGCTGGGACCTGATCCTCGAGTACGGCGTGTCGGTCGCGGCCGTCGCCGTCGGCTGGGGCGGCTACCTCAACGAGCTGCTCGACTCGGCCTTCGGCTTCACGCTGCCGGACTCGATCTCGCAGCCGCCGGGCGAGGGCGGAGTCGTCAACCTGCCGGCGGTCTTCGTCGTCCTCGCCGTCGCCGCGCTGCTGATCGCCGGGTTCCGCGAGAGCGCCCGCACCAACACGGTGATGGTCGTGATCAAGATCTCGATCCTGGTGATGTTCATCGTGCTCGCCTTCACGGCGTTCAACACGGACAACATCAAGCCGTTCGCGCCGTCCGGGACGGACGGGATCGTGAGCGCGGCGTCGCTGATCTTCTTCGCCTACATCGGGTTCGACGCCATCTCCACGTCCGGGGAGGAGACGAAGAACCCGCAGAAGCACCTGCCGATCGCGATCATCGGGTCGCTCTTCATAGCGACCGTGCTCTACATCCTCGTCGCGCTCGCCGCGACGGGCGCGATCCCGTACAAGGAGCTCGACGGCTCCGAGGCGCCGCTGGCCGACGCGCTCAGCCAGGGCGCGGGCTTCACCTGGGGCGCGACGGTCCTGTCGATCGGAGCGCTGATCGCGATCACCTCGGTCGTGCTCACCGTGCTCTACGGGCAGACGCGGATCATGTTCGCGATGTCGCGCGACGGGCTCGTCCCGCGCTGGCTCGCCTACGTGCACCCGAAGACGCGCACGCCGGTCTACACGACGGCCGGCTTCGCGCTGCTGATCGCGCTGCTCGCCGCGGTCGTGCCGCTCGCGGAGATCGCGAAGCTGGTCAACATCGGCACGCTGTTCGCCTTCCTGCTGGTGAACATCGGGGTGATGGTCCTGCGGCGGACCAAGCCGGACCTGGAGCGCGGCTTCCGCGTCCCGGCGGTCTGGATCTGCGCGCCGATCGGCTGCATCCTCTGCCTCTACCTGATGATCGACCTGCCCGCGACGACGTGGGAGCGGTTCGTCGGGTGGCTCGTGCTCGGGCTGCTGATCTACTTCTTCTACGGCCGCAGGCACTCGCGGCTGCGGCGGGGCGAGGTCGTCAACCCGGAGGCGCAGTTCGACGAGGGGCGCGACTCGTGAGGACCGGCGGGACGAACTTCGGGCAGTGAGGGAGCGCGGTCCCGGCGCGGGCGCCCACAACGTCGAATCGCGCGCCCGTGGGCCGACCGATCGACGTTCTGCGCACGACATAGCGCGCACAACGTCGACCGGCGCTCGACCGCGCGGCGCCTCGGTCTCGACGTTCTGCGCCGTCCGGACCCGCCACTCAATGCCGCGCCGTCGAAGTGCGAGCCTGAGCGGTCGGCGTTGGGACGACACTACGGCCACAACGTGACGCCGGAGGCGACGGATCCGGCGCGCGGTCGACGTTGACCGCGGCGTAGGTACGAACAACGTCGACAGCTCGCCGCGCGAGCCGCGAGCGGTCGGCGTTGGGGGCGGTATACGACCACAACGCCGACGGCCGCGCACGACGTCGAGCGAGCACCCGCGGCCGTCGGCGTTCTGGACGTTGTGCGCTCGCGGAATTCCGGGGGAGCGGGCGGCGCACGCCGCCCGCTCCCCCTGCCCCTACCCGACGGTGGTGACGACGAGCGTGTGGCGGCCGCGCGGGCCCGCCTCGACCCGCAGCTCGAGGCCGCGGCTCGTCTCGCGCGTCGTGTAGTCATCGGTCGCGCGGCCGTCGAGCGTCACGCGCGCCACCTCGGCGCCCGCCGGCAGCGTGTGCCCGAGCAGCAGCGTCGAGATGCCCGCCCCGTGCTGCGCGGCGGTCGTCACGTAGCGGTCGCCCGTGTGCGACGCCTGGACGTCGACGCTGCCGTCGCCGAGCCGGATGTTCGACCCCTGCAGCGGCTGGTCGCCCGGCACGAGCGGCATGATCTCCAGCCGGTCGCGGCCGAGGTCCGGCCGCACGCCGAGGCCCTGGTGGACGACCGACCAGGCCGTGCCGTAGTGGCCCCAGGCCTGCATGAACATCGACCGGCAGGTCCAGCAGCGGTCGATGTTCGGCGGCGTGCCGGTCGGCCGCGCCGCTGTCTGCGAGGGGAAGATCTCCGGCATCGCGCCCGGCTGCTCGTCCGGCGTCCCGTCGGTCGCCGGCTCGTCGAACTGCGTCTCGGCGTTCGCGCCGGTGTAGCGCTGCTGCTGCTCCGCGCCGAGCCGCGCGTAGTTGCCCTCCCCGACGGCCATGATCCCGGTGCCGATCGAGAAGATGTTGAACTCGCCGGCGCCCGTCGGGTCCGCCGCCGCAGCCCGTGTGGAACAGGCCGCGGTTGCCCGGCCGCTCGCCGCTGTAGCAGCTGTTCTCGCGCGTGGCGAGCGCGCCCGAGCCGTGCTCGGCCGACGCGAGGCCGGGGACGGTCTCCCCGTCGACCACGAGCTCCGCCTCCATCGGCGTCGCCCCGATCCAGTGCTTCTGGTTGGTCGGCACGTTGCCCGGATCCTTGAGCGAGTCGGCGTAGGCGCCCTCGTCCTCCATCCACCAGGTGGACTCGAAGCGGCCCGCGAGGCCCTTCGCCTTCGCCTGCGCGGCGTCGGCCTTCGCCGTCATGCCCGCGGACCGCGCCATGTCGGCGTAGTCGTAGAGCGCGCGGATGTAGTAGACGGCGTTGTCGAGCTTCTCCGGGCCCATCCCGGTCCGCTCCACGTTGCCGTTGCCCTGCGGCCAGCCGTCGTGGTCGTCGTCGAGCTTCGTGGCCACGTAGTCGAGGCCGCGGCCCATGAAGTCGAGCATCTCGTCGCGGAAGCGGTCGTCCCCGGTCCAGCGCCAGACCAGCGCCACCGCGGCCGGGAACTTGAGGATCTCGTCCGTGTTGAAGTCGTACGAGATCGTGCCGTCCGGATTCGTCCGGCGGCCGTCGCGGCCGAACCAGATCGAGCCGTCGGACACGACCTCGTGGACGACGACGCCCGAGCGGGCGCTGAGCTGGTCGGAGATGTCGCGCAGCGCGCGCAGGTGGTCCTCGATCGCCTCGAACTGGCCGAGCGAGACCGAGGCGTGCGCGGTGTACTCGCCGTCGACGCCGAACAGCCACGGGTAGTCCGGGTAGCCCGCGCCGATCCAGCGCATCCGCGCCAGCGAGCCGACGTGGGTCCACTCCTTGCCCTGGTTCGTCCAGCGCAGGTCGAGCCCGGTCGCCTCCTGCGTGAGGTCGGCGAGGTTCTGCTTGCCCCACTCGATCGAGTCCTGCAGCTGCTGGTCGCCGGGCAGCCAGAGCTGCGTCCAGCGCGCGAGCTGCTTGCGCGTGCGCTGCTTCTCGCGCAGCGCGCGCGCGCGGGTCACGCGTCAGCTCGCGCAGCGCGGAGCGCGCGTCGGCCGGCGAGTCGTCCGACCCGGCCACGCCGATCCAGAGCGACCGCGAGCCGCCCGAGGGCAGCTTGAGCTCGTAGGTGAGCCGGCCGCCGGTGCCCTTGCCGAACGGGCCGTCGTCGCAGTCCTTCGGCATCGGCGCCGGCGTCGGATCCTGCGTGGGGCGCAGGTCGCGGCCCATGCCGTTCGGGCCGTAGTGGCCCGGGCCGACCGCGCCGGTCACGGGCTCGCGATCGGAGCCGACCATCGCGGTGTAGGAGTGCGGAGCGGCCTCGCCCGGGAGCTGTCCGGTGTCGCGGAACACGAGCCGGCCGTCCGCGTAGGCGCCGGTGTCGGGCGCGTTGTCGCTCGCCCTGGGGACGACGTTGTCGAAGCCCCACGGGTACTGGCCCATGAGCTCGGAGTGCGCGTCGACCTGGATGCGCACGGTGCGCGCCCCGTTGCCCGGGTTGCGCAGCTCGAGCCCGAGCAGCGCGCCGCGGACGCCGTCCGGCGCGACGTCGGTGCGCTCCACGTCGATCCCCGCCGTGCGCGGCAGGTCGTAGCGGACGTAGCCGGCGCCGCTCGTGAACCGCGTCGCCTTGCCGATCCACTGGCCGTCGACCCCGAACGAGACCGAGTCGAGCAGCTTGAGCGGGGGCGTGACGATGCCGCCCATCTCCCCCGTGATGTGCCAGCCCTGGGCGTAGAACCGCCCGTCCTCGAACCCGAGGACCTGGGCCCGCGTGCCCGCCGCGACCTCGCGGCGGTCGTCGAGTCGCTGGTCCGACCGACAGCTCGCCGGCCGCCATCGCCGGGGCGGCGGCCAGCGCCGCCAGCGCCAAGCCGGCTCCCACAGCTGCACCTATCGCGCGCATGCGCTCCCCTCCCGTTTGCTAAAGCGCTTAAGCAGCGTCAAAGTACCCGGATCGCGCGTCCCCAATCCCCCGACCCGCGCCGGACGCGCCCGACCATCGCGGACGTGGCGCGGCGGGCGGGCGTGTCCTCCGCGGCGGTCTCGTTCGCCGTCAACGACCGTCCCGGCGTGGCGGCGGAGACGCGTGCGCGGATCCTGGCCGCGGCCGCCGACCTCGGCTGGGAGCCGAGCGCCCCAGCCCGGGCGCTGACCGACGCCCGCGCCCGCGCGGTCGGCCTCGTGCTGGCGCGCGACCCCGCCGCGCTCGAGACCGACGCGTTCTTCGCCCGCTTCGTCGCCGGGCTGGAGCGCACGCTCGCGCCGCAGGACCTCGCGCTGCTGCTCCAGCTCACGCCCGAGCCGGACCCGCGCGCGTACGCCCGGCTCGCCGCCGCCGGCCGCGTCGACGGCTTCGTGCTGACCGACGTGGCGCGCGACGACCCGCGCTTCGCGGTCATCGAGGCCGCCGGCGTGCCCGCGGTGGTGGCCGGCCACCCCGGCCCCGAGTGCCCGTTCCCGTGGCTCGAGACCGCCCACGGCGAGGGGATGGCCGCCGCCGTCCGCCACCTCGCCGCGCGCGGGCACGAGCGGATCGGGTTCCTCGGCGGCGCCGCCGGGCTCGACTACGTCCAGGTGCGGCTCGAGCACTGGCGCGCGGCGCTGCTCGCCGCCGGGCTGGAGCCCGGGCCGGTCGTCTGCGGCGGCCCCCCGGACGAGCTGCTCGCGTCGGGCGTCACCGCCGTCGCCGCCACGAGCGACGTGCTGGCGCTCGCCCTGCTCGCGGCGGCCGGGGCCGCGGGCCGGGAGCTGGCCGTGACCGGCTTCGACGACTCCCCGCTCGCCGCGCACAACGTGCCGGCGCTGACCTCGGTGCGGGTCGACTACGCGGAGTTCGGCGCCGCCGCGGCCGCTGCGCTGCTGCGCGCGATCGACGGCGAGGACCCGGCGCCTGCGCGCCTCTCCCCGCCCGAGCTGATCGTCCGCGCCTCGAGCTAGCGGACGCCGGCGGGCTCGCGCTCGCCGGCGGGCTCGTCCTCGGGCGCGCGGTCGCGCACCTTGCGCTGCGGCCGCTTGACCTTGACCTCCTGGGCGAGGAAGTAGGAGCCGATCACGAACACGAACGCGGCGACCTGCGCGACCAGCGTCTCCCAGGTCGGGTAGACGCCGAACCAGAGCCCCGCCCAGTACGGCACGTCGAACGGCGCCGGGGTGATCGACAGCCAGCCCGTGCCCTGGAGCGTGCGCGCGGTCTGGCCGACCATCACCACGAGCACGACGGCGAGGAGGATCCCCGTCGCGACCAGCATCTTCTTGTAGGGCAGCTTGCGCTGGAGCGCGAACGTGAGGACGGCGACGCCGAGCGTCAGCGCGAGCCCGAGGCTCGCGCCCTCGAGCACCGTGACCGTGCCGGCGCTCAGCTCCAGCGACTGCAGGAAGAGGACGGTCTCGAAGCCCTCGCGGTAGACGCTGGTCAGCCCGAGCACCGCGAGCCCGAGCACCTGGGCGGAGAAGAAGCCGGCCTTCTCGTCGGCCATCAGCTCGCGCCGGCGGCGGTGGAAGCGCCCGATCCACTCGCTCCAGTACACGCGGTGGAAGAACCAGTTCATGATCAGCAGCAGCACCGCGATCGCGATCAGCCCGACCACCGCCTCGAGCTTCTCGCCGTACTGCTCGAGCGAGCCCAGCAGCGTCTGGGCCAGGACCCAGGTGAGCATCGTGACGAGGAGGCCGAGCCCGGCGCCCACCAGCACGGGCCGGCGCATCCGGCGCCGCACGCCGACGAACGAGGCCGTGATGGCGGCGAGGATGAGCACCGCCTCGAGCCCCTCGCGGAACACGATGATCGCCGAGTTGGTGACGACGGTCGCCTTGTTGGCGGCGTCCCCGAGCGTCGCGGCGGCGTCGGCGAGCTTCTGGTCGAGCACGAGCCGCGTCTCGTGGATCTCGCGCCGCGGCGCGCGATCGGCGATCAGCTTGGCGAGGCCCTCCTTGTCGACCGCGCCGAACCAGATCAGGCCCTCGACGTCGGTCGCGAGCCCTGGCTCGAACGACTTCAGCCGCCGCTCGGGCCCGAACTCGAAGAACGCGTAGGCCTCGAGCCGCGCCTGCTCGGCCTGCTGGTACTGCTGGGCGCCGACGGCCGCCTCGAGCCGGTCGAGCGTCAGCGCGATCAGGTCGTAGTCGGATTCGTCGTTCGGCTCCTGCCACTCCTTCGGCATCGTCGCCGCGAGGTCGTCCTGGATCCGCTTCGTCAGCGCGTCGACGTCCTCCGACGGGCGCACGCCCTCGGTCTTCTCGGTCGCCTCGCCGACGATCCCGCCGAGCTCGGCGATCCCGTCCTCGATCGCCTTCGCGCGCGCCGGGTCGCGCTTGGCGAGCTGCGACTGCAGGTCGGCGAGCGCGGCGACGGCGCCGGTGTGGAACGCGACCGCCTCCTGGATCTCGAAGTCGAGCGTGACCCGCGTGTCCTTGGTGCCGCGGCCGTACTCGACCGGGACGAGCGCGAGGAAGCGCAGCAGCTGCTGGGCGCGGCGGGCGGACTCCTCCGAGGTCAGCGGCGCGGCGGTGAAGTCGGCGAGCCCGGAGGTGACCCGATCGCGGGCGGCGCGGTAGGCGGCGACGTCGCCGGCCGCGCCCGCGGCGGCCAGGGCCGCGAAGTCCTTCCCGAGCGCGTCGGCGGCGTCCTGGCCGCGGTCCTGGACGTAGCGCGGCGCGAGGATCGGCCAGTACGCGGCGGCCTGCGCCGTCGCCTCGGCGAGCCGGGTCTCCAGGCCGCGCTCCGCGGCCGCGTCGGCGTCGCCGAGCAGGTCGCGCTGGCGCCCCTGGTAGGCGTCGAGCAGGTCCTTCTGGACCGCCTCCGCGGCGGCGTCCGGGCTCGTCCGCTTCGCCTGCAGGTCGCGCAGGGCGACGGTCGCGTCGCTGCCCGGGCGGGTGAGCCGCGTCGCCGTGCGGAACTCGCGCACGAGCAGCCAGGCGCGGGCGGTGTCGACGTCGCCCGCCCGCACGGCGGCGAGCGTGACCGCCATCGAGCCGCGGAACAGCGCGCCCTGGAGCGCGCCGCGCGCGGCCGCGAGCGCCTGCGCGTCGCCGCGCGGCGGCCGCGCGCTCGACCCGCCGCAGGGCGGCGCGGGCGGCGGCGTCGGCCTCCGGCGCGGCGGTGCGGATCTGCGCCCGCAGGTCGCCGCGGTAGGCCCGGACCGCCCGCCTCGCCTCGGCCTGCGCCTTGGCGCGGTCGTCGAGGATCAGCTCGGTGAGCGCGGCGGCCAGGCCGCCGCGGATCGCGTCCGCCCGCTGCCACGGTGCGTCGCCCTGCGCCGCGGCGGGCGCCGCGGCGACGAGGGCGAGCGCCGCCGCCGCGAGCAGGCCCGCGGCGACGGTGGACGGGCGGAGGCGCGTGCACGGCCGGCTAGGACTCCAGCTTGATGTCGAGCTGGCCGGCCGCCTGCGAGACCTGCCCGGCGATCGCCTCGGCGCGCGACTGCGCCTCGGTGCCGAGCGTCTCGGCCTCGTCGGCGGTGAACTGCTTGCCGCCCGCCTCCTCGTCGCGCAGGCGCGCGGCGAAGTCGGTCAGGCCGCTCAGGTCCTCCTTCGTCTGCGTCGCCTGGGCGCCGTCGACGCTGGCGATGCTCGGCTGGACCGCGGCGTAGACCGTCTCGAGGCCGCCGAGGATGTCGGCGATGTCCTGCAGGCGCGAGGCGGCGACGAACGCCTTCTCCTCCGCCTTGTTCCCGGCGACGAAGCGCGAGTTCTTCCACGCGTCGAAGTACTCCGACATCGTCGGGGTCATGACGACGAGCGCGGTGAAGGCGTCCTGCGCGGTCGGCGTCCACTCCTTCGCGGCCGCGTCGAGCTCCTTGCGTGGTCTTCTCGAACTCGCGCGCGGCCGTGACGTAGAAGTCGGCGTCCGGCACCGCCTCGCCGAAGCTGACCTTGCCGTCGCCGTCGAGGTCGGGCTCGACGCCCTTGGCGGCGAACTTCGGCTCGGTGCCGTAGGCGGACGTCTCGATCAGGTAGTTGAAGTTGCCCGGGCGGTCCCAGGTCTTGCCGGCCGGCGTCTTCAGCGTGATCGGGGCGGCGTTCTCCGGGTCGCTCTTGTCGGCGCCCGCGTCGATGATCACGTCGTAGTCGGCGAGCGACGGGACGCCGGCGACGACGCCCTCCATCTCCTCGTAGGCCGGGTTCGCGGCGGCGAACTGCTCCTGGGCCTGCTTGACGAACGCCTGCACGTCGGCGCGCTTGTCCTTCAGCAGCGCGGCGTAGTCGAAGTCGGCGGCCTGCGCCATCTCGTAGTACTGCTCGGCGCCCTCGCGGAGCTCGGCGGCGTCCTCGTTGAGCGACGCCGTGTGCTCGAGCAGGAAGTCCTTCACCGGCTGCAGGTCGGCCTGCTCGGCGGCGGGCGTGGCGCTCGCGGCCGGCTCGGCGTCGTCGTCTCCGCCACACGCGACCACGCCGACGGCGCATCCGGTCGCGACCAGAGCGGCGCACAGCCGCCTCCGCATTCCTTGCACGGGGGTGTTCCTCCAGAAAGTCTCGGGACGCTACGGGCGGCCCGCTCGGGCCACCTTAGGCGCCCCTAACCTAACACAGAATCCCGACCGTGGGAGTTGGTCATGCGCGCCCGTCCCAGCCGTGCTCGAGCGCCCAGCGCGCGCCGACCGTCCAGGCCTGGACGCGGTTGGCGACCGGGATCGCCTCGAGCGCCCCGGCCTCCGAGACCGCGTACAGCTCCGGCGCCCGGCCGAGCCGGTCGAGCGCGTCGAGCACGCCGGTCCGGACCCGCTCCGCCTCGGCGACCAGCCCCTGGGCGCGCAGCCCGCCCCAGCCGAGCCACGAGTCGAACGGCCAGATCCCGCCGCGGTGGTAGTTGCCGGGCCGGAACGCGGGATGGCCGGCGGCGAGCGTGCGCAGCCCGTACGCCGTGAGCACGTCGGGCGCGGCGAGCCGCTGCGCCGCGGCGGCCGGCGAGGCTCCGGCTCGAGCGCGCCGGCCCACAGCAGCCAGCCGAGCTGCGAGCCGGCGCCCGGGACCGCCGTGCCGTCGGCCTCGATCGCCAGCGCCCAGTCGGCGCCGGGCGCGAACGCCTCCCCCACCCGCGCGCGCAGCGCCGCCGCCCGCGCGTCCCAGTCGCCGTCCGGGTCGAGCCGCGCGAGCGCCCGCAGCGCCGCGTGCGCGGCCGCCTGGCAGTCGGCGTCCGCGAGCGGCGGCTCCGGGTCGCTGCCGTCCGGGCGGACGATCCCCGATCCCTCGGAGTGCTCGGAGACCGGCGCCGTCGCGTCGCGCCAGCCCTGGTGCGCGAGCCCGCCGGGCGCGCGCCGCGGCCCGTAGCGCACGAGCCCGCCGCCGGCGTCGAGCGCCCGCGCCAGCCACTCGCCGGCGCGCCGCCGCGCGTCCGCGAGCTCGGCGGCGAGCCCGTCGTCCTGGAGCGCGGCGAGCACGACGAGGAACCAGCTCGTGCTGTCGGCGCTGCCGTAGTAGCGCAGCTCGCCGTCGCGCACCGGCCAGCCGGCCGCGGCGAACCGCGGCTCGGCGACCGGGCGGTACTCGTGCAGGATCTTGCCCGGCTCCTCGTCCGTCGCCGGATCGTCCGCGCGGCCCTGCAGCGCCGCGAGCGCCCGCAGCGTCGCGACCGCGACCTCCGGCGCCTCCGGCAGCACCTGCAGCGCGGTGATCAGCGAGTCGCGGCCGAACAGCGCGTGGAAGCGGCCCGGGTCGCCGGGCTCCTGCGGCGGCAGCGACGCGTACGCCCAGCCTGCGTCCGAGAGCAGCGGCTCGAGCGCCGCGACGGCCATCAGCGGGCGACGACCGCGGCCTCGTACGGGCCGAGCGGGATCCCGTCGACGACCTCGCCGTCACGGGCCCGGTCGGTCGCGATCGCGATCCGCCCGGCGACCGCGTCGACGACGACCGGTGCGTCCGACAGGTTGAGCGCGACCGCGTGCCCGTCCCCGCGCGCCCACGCCCACGCGCCCGCCGGCGCGGGCAGCGTCGCGTACGCGCCCGCGGTCAGGTCGGGCGTCGCGCGGCGCAGCGCGATCAGGTCGCGCACGAGGTGCAGCGTCGAGCCCGCGTCGGCGCGCTGGGCGGCCACGTTGTGGGCGGCGAGGTCGCCGAACGCCAGCCACGGCGTCGCGTCCGGGCGTCGTGAAGCCGCCGCCGGGCTCGTCGCTCCACGGCATCGGCGTGCGGCACACGTCGCGGTTGTCCGCCGGGTCGCCGGTGCGCCGGGCGACCGGGTCCTTCGCGGCGAGCGGGTCGGACGGCACGTCCGGCAGCCCGAGCTCGTCGCCGTAGTAGAGGAACGGCGTCCCGCGCAGGGTGAGCAGCATCACCAGCGCGGCCCGGGCGCGCGCCGGGTCGTCGCCGGCCCAGCGCGTCGCGAGTCGCCGGGCGTCGTGGTTCGAGCCCGCCCAGACCGGCCAGGCGCCCTGCGGCAGCTGCGCCTCGACGCCCTCGACGATCGTCCGCAGCCGCTCCGCCTCGAGCGGCGCGTGGACGAAGAGGAAGTTGAACGCGAGGTTCAGCTCGTCCTCCCCGTTGCCGTAGAACGGCATCAGCTGGTCGAGGTCGAGCACGTAGGTCTCCCCGACGAGCACGCGCTCCGGGTCCTCCGCGTCGGACAGCCCGCGCCAGCGGCGCAGCACGTCGTGGACCTCGGGCCGGTTCATCGAGAAGACCTGGCGCACCGGGCGCCGCTGCACCTCGGGATGGTCGACGGGCGTGACCGCCGGGTCGTCGCGCAGCTCGCGGTCCTTGATGATCGCGTGGCAGACGTCGATCCGGAAGCCCGCCACGCCGCGGTCGTACCAGAACCGCAGGATCCCGTCGAACGCGTCGCGGACCTCGTCGTTCCACCAGTTGAGGTCGGGCTGGCTCGGCAGGAAGTTGTGCAGGAAGTACTGGCCGCTGGGCTCGTCGAGCGTCCAGGCCGCGCCGCCGAAGTTCGAGAGCCAGTTGTTCGGCGGCCCGCCGTCCGCCGCCGGGTCGGCCCAGACGTAGAAGTCGCGGTGCTCGGCGTCGCGGCCGCCGAGCGCGTCGACGAACCAGGCGTGGCGGTCCGACGTGTGGTTCGGGACCAGGTCGAGCAGCACGCGGATCCCGCGCTCGCCGGCGGCCGCGATCAGCGCCTCGAGGTCCTCGAGCGTGCCGAGGTCCGGGTGCACCGCGGTGTAGTCGGCGACGTCGTAGCCCCAGTCGTCGTTCGGCGAGGGCATCGTCGGGTTGAGCCAGATCCCGTCGACGCCGAGCCACTCGAGGTGGTCGAGGCGCGCCAGGATGCCGCGCAGGTCCCCGATCCCGTCCCCGTCGGAGTCCGCGAACGAGCGCGGGTAGATCTGGTACAGCACGCCCTCGCGCCACCACGTCTCGTCGGCCATGGCGCGGCAGGATACGCATTGCCCGCTTGACACAAGTGACACGATTGGAACCGGTTCCACGTGGAACCGCTTCGGGAGAGGGCGGATGTGAGGGGGCTGACGATCGCCAGGGTGGCGGCAGAGGCCGGCGTGGGCGTCGGCACGGTGTCGCGGGTGCTGAACGGCTCGCCGTCCGTGAGCGAGGACACGCGCCGGCGCGTGCTCGAGGCGATCGCCACGCTCGACTACCAGCCGAGCGCCGTCGCGCGCGCGCTCTCGACCGGCCGCACGCACGCGGTCGGCGTCGTCGCGCCGTTCTTCACCCAGCCGTCGGTGATCGAGCGCCTGCGCGGCATCTCCCCCCGGCTCGCCGCGTCGGGCTACCAGCTCGTGCTGTTCGACGTCGAGCGCGCCGACCAGACGCGCGACACCTTCCGCTCGCTGACGATGCGCGGCCGCGTCGACGGCGTGCTCTCGATCTCGCTCGCCCCGACGTCGCGCGAGACCAAGCGGTTCGAGTCGGCCGGCACCCCGATCGTGCTCGTCGACCAGGAGCACGACGCCCTGCCGGCGATCAGCGTCGACGACGTCCAGGGCGGCCGGATGGCCGGCTCGTACCTGATCGGCCTGGGCCACCGGCGGATCGGCTTCGTCGGTGACGAGGAGGAGAACCCGTTCGGGTTCGCCTCCAGCGCGCGCCGGCGCGAGGGCTTCGAGGCGGCGCTGCAGCGCCGCCGGGGCGCCGTTGCGTCCCGAATGGATCAAGCGCGGACCGCATGGGCGGGAGGCCGGCCGGGACTCCGGCGCCGCCCTGCTCGCGCTCGAGGACCGGCCCACGGCGGTCTTCGCGAGCTCCGACGTCCAGGCGATCGGGGTTCTCGAGGCCGCCCGCGCGGCCGGCGTGCCGGTGCCGGGCGAGCTCTCGGTCATCGGCTTCGACGACGTGGAGGCCGCCGCGTACGCGGGGCTGACCACGATCACGCAGTCGCTCGAGGAGAGCGGCGCCATCGGCGCCGACCAGCTGCTGCGTGCGCTCTCCGGAGAACCCGCCGAGAGCCGGCGCCTGCCGCTGAGGGTGGTGGAGCGCCACACGACGTCCCGCCTTGCTTCGAGCAGCGGGAAGAGGGGTACAGGGCCGACCAACAACGGTCTGGCGACCAACGATGGAGGAGGGATGCAGTGAGAGGGAGAGGGAAAGCAGCCGTTCTGCTCGGCTGCGTCGCGCTGATGGGCGGCCTGGTCGGCGCCTGCGGCGACGACAGCGACAGCGGCGGTGGCGGAGGGTCCACCAGCAGCGACAGCGGCGGCGAGTCCGCGAACGCGAAGGTCATCGACCCCGCGTCGATGGACGGTGCCAAGGGCGAGATCACCTACTGCCAGGGCAAGGACACCGCCGGTAACGCCAAGGCCCTGATCGAGGGCTTCAACCAGAAGTTCCAGTCGCAGGGCATCACCGCGAAGCTCGTCGAGTTCCCGGCGGATGCAGGCCAGCAGCGCGCGCAGTTCGTGCAGCGCCAGGAGGCCAAGTCCGGCGAGTGCGACGTCTTCTCGTCCGACGTGATCTGGACCGCGGAGTTCGCCTCGCAGGGCTGGATCTACGACATGACGCCGTACGTCGAGTCGAAGAAGAGCGACTTCATCCCCGCGGTGCTCGAGACCGCGACCTACAACGACAAGATCTGGGCCGTGCCGAACACGTCCGACGCGGCGTTCATCTACTACCACACGGACAAGGTCAAGGAGGTCCCGCAGACCTGGCAGGACGTCTACTCGGAGGCCGGGCAGAAGGGCGGCATCGTCTACCAGGGCGCCGCCTACGAGGGCCTGACCTGCGACTTCCTCGAGATCGCGTTCGCCGCGGGCGGCTCGGTCATCTCCGACGACGGCAAGAAGTCGACGTTCAACTCGCCTGAGAACGTCAAGGCGCTCCAGTTCATGATGGACGGCATCAAGAACGGCGACGCGCCGAAGGCCGTCGTCACGTACATGGAGGAGGAGTCGCGGCGCGCCTTCGAGGCGCAACCGTGCCGCCTTCATGCGCAACTGGCCGTACGCCTACGCCGCCGGCAAGAAGAACAAGGACGCCGCGAAGTTCGAGGTCGCGCCGTTCCCGGCGTTCGAGGGCGGCGGCAAGGCCGGCATCCTCGGCGGCCACAACGACGTGATCTCGGTGTACTCGAAGAACCCGGGTGCCGCGCTGGCGCTGGTCGACTACTCGCTCAGCCCGGAGCATCAGATCGAGCTCGCGGCGGACTTCTCGCTGCCGCCGGCGACGTCGGCCCCGTACGACGACCCGAGCGTCCAGAAGGCGCTCCCGTTCGCGCCGGAGCTGAAGCAGGCGATCGAGCAGGCCAAGGCCCGCCCGGTCTCGCCGGTGTACCCGCAGATCTCCGAGGCGATCTACACCAACGTCAACGCCGCGCTCGCCGGAAGCATGAGCGCCGAGGACGCGATCAAGAAGGCCGACGACCAGATCAACCAGGCGCTGGCCACGTTCTAGACGACGATGTCCACCGCACCCGCAACCACAGCGGCCGGTGCCACGCAGAAGCGGCGCTCCCGGGGTATCCCGGAGCGCCGCCTCGCGTGGTTCATGGTGTCGCCGTCACTCGTGCTCATCGCGCTGGTGGCGCTCTATCCGATCCTGTACGGGATCTGGGTCTCGCTGCACCAGTACTCGCTGCTGGAGGCGGGACTCACCCGGTGGGCGGAGCCGAACGCACCGTTCGGCAACTACACGCGGGCCCTCTGGGGCGACGGCAGCTCGGAGTTCTGGGCCGCCTTCCGCACGACGTTCATCTTCACGATCATCTCGGTCTTCTTCGAGCTGATCCTCGGTGTCGCGATGGCGATGGCGATGCACGCGGCCTTCAAGGGCCAGGGCATCCTGCGCACCGTCGTGCTCGTCCCGTGGGCGATCCTGACGGTCGTCACCGCGATCACCTGGCAGACCATCTTCGAGCCGGAGCTGGGCTTCGTGAACAGCCTGCTCGGGGCGATCGGGCTCCCGGACGACACGGTCTGGCTGGGCTCACAGCCTGAGGCGCTGGGGGTGATGATCTTCGCCGACGTCTGGAAGACGGCGCCGTTCATGGCGCTGCTCGTGCTCGCCGGGTTGCAGACGATCCCCGGTGAGATCTACGAGGCGGCGAAGGTCGACGGCGCGACGGCGTGGCAGCGGTTCGTCCGCATCACGCTGCCGCTGCTGAAGCCGGCGATCCTCGTCGCGCTGATCTTCCGGACGCTCGACGCACTGCGGATCTTCGACCTGCCGTACGTGCTGACGAAGGGTGCCCAGGGCACGACCACGCTGTCGCTGATCGCGCAGCAGGAGTTCAGCGCGAACCGGCTCTACGGCGAGGGCTCCGCGCTGGCCATCCTGACCTTCGTGGTCGTGATGCTCGTCTCGTTCATCTACATCCGGTTCGTGGGCGGCAACCTGCGCGGCCTGGCGGAGGAGTGACATGGAAGCCGCAAGCGTTCCCGCGGCGGACGTCCGTCCGCGCGCGAAGAAGAAGAAGCTCAAGACCGGCGAGCAGCAGAAGACGCCGTGGTGGATGTGGGTCTGCGTCGTCGCGATCGTGCTGTTCTGCCTGTTCCCGTTCTACTGGCTGATCAACACGTCGCTCAAGACGGGGCCGGACCTGTCGACCTCGTCGCTGTTCCCGCCGAACCCGACGCTGGAGAACTTCAAGTCGATCTTCAAGGACTCGAACTTCACGACCGCGCTCAAGAACAGCGCGATCGTGGCGCTCGCGACGACGGCGCTCGCGCTGATCGTCGGCTCGTTCTGCGCGTACGCGCTGGCGCGCCTGAGGATCCGGTTCAAGTTCGCGATCCTCGCGATCGTCCTGACGATCACGACGTTCCCGCAGATCACCATCGCCGCGCCGATCTTCAAGCTGTGGCGCGACATCGGCCTGTACAACACGATCCCGGGCCTGGTGATCCCGTACCTGACGTTCGCGCTCCCGCTCGCGATCTACATCCTCACGTCGTTCTTCCGCGAGATCCCCCGGGACCTCGAGGAGGCCGCGCTGGTGGACGGGGCGACGAACTTCCAGGCGTTCTACAAGGTCGTCGTGCCGCTCGCGGCGCCCGGCCTGGCCACCGCCGGGATCCTGACGTTCATCGCGGCGTGGAACGAGTTCCTGCTGGCGATCACGCTGACCTCGTCACCGGCCGCCCGCACCGTGCCGGCCGCGATCGCGTTCTTCACGGGCTCGACGCAGTTCGAACAGCCGCTGGGCACCATCTCCGCGGCGTCCGTGACCATCTCGATACCACTGATCGTGATGGTCCTCCTGTTCCAGAAGCGGATCGTCGCCGGACTCACCGCCGGCGCAGTCAAGGGGTGAGCTGAATGGCAGACATCAAGCTGGAGAAGGTGACCAAGCGCTATCCGGACGGCACGGAGGCCGTCAAGCAGGTCGACCTGGAGATCGGCGACGGGGAGTTCATGATCCTCGTCGGGCCGTCGGGCTGCGGCAAGTCGACGGCCCTGCGGATGATCGCCGGGCTGGAGGAGATCTCCGACGGCGACCTGCTGATCGGCGGCGAGCGGGTCAACGACCTGGCGCCGCGCGACCGGGACATCGCGATGGTCTTCCAGAACTACGCGCTGTACCCGCACATGACGGTGCGCGAGAACATGGGCTTCGCCCTGAAGCTCGCGAAGGAGGACGAGAGCGTGATCCGCGAGCGCGTCGACGAGGCGGCGCGGATCCTCGACCTCGAGCAGCACCTCGAGCGCAAGCCGGCCAACCTCTCCGGTGGCCAGCGCCAGCGCGTCGCGATGGGGCGCGCGATCGTGCGCTCCCCGAAGGTGTTCCTCATGGACGAGCCGCTGTCGAACCTCGACGCCAAGCTGCGCGTGCAGATGCGCACCGAGGTGTCGCGGATCCAGCAGCGGGTCGGCACGACCACCGTCTACGTGACCCACGACCAGGTCGAGGCGATGACGCTCGGCGACCGCGTGGCCGTGATGCGCGGCGGGGTCATCCAGCAGGTCGACAGCCCGAAGAACCTCTACGAGAAGCCGCAGAACCTGTTCGTCGCGGGCTTCATCGGCTCCCCGTCGATGAACTTCCTGCCGGCGAAGCTGGAGGACGGCAGGATCAAGCTGCCGTTCGGCGACGCGCCGCTCCCGGACGCGATGCGCAGCGTGCTCGAAGGGGGCAACGGCAAGACCCGCGACGTCATCGCGGGGGTCCGGCCGGAGCACTTCGAGGACGCCGACGTCGAGCCCGACAAGGAGGGGTTGAAGTTCACCGCTCCGGTCTCGGTGGTCGAGTCGATGGGCTCCGAGCTCTACGCGTACTTCGACATCGAGCACGGGCACGTCCAGTCCTCCGAGCTCAACGAGCTGGCGGAGGACGCGGGCCTCAGCGATCTCCCGACCCACGGCGGCGGGGACGTCCAGCAGGTCGTGGCCCGGCTCGACGCCGCGAGCGGCGCCCGCCCGGGCGGCGAGGCCAACCTGGTGCTCGACACGCAGTACCTCCAGCTCTTCGACCCCAGCGGGGGCAAGAGCCTCGTCAACCCGGGAGGGATGACGGAGACGACGCTGCCGGCGACCGGGCCCGCGTGAGCGGGCCCGGCGCAGCGTCATGAGGCGTGCCCTCGCCGCGCTGGTCGTGACCGCCGTCGCGGTCGTGCTGCTCGCGCGCTACCAGACCCACCCCCCGCCCGAGCCGCCGCCGCCCGCGCGCGCCGCCAAGGCGCCCGCGCGGCCGAAGCCGGGCGTGAAGGTCGGGACCGGGCCGCTGCTGACCACGCCGTTCTCCTCGATCCAGGTGCGCGCGGAGCTGACGCGGGGCCGGCTGACCGGCGTGCGGACGCTGTCGCTGAGCGGCGCCGACGCGCACACGCGGTCGATCAACGCCCGCGCCGAGCCGCTCCTGCGGGCCGAGGCCCTGCGCGCCGGGAGCGCGCGGATCGACACGGTCTCGGGCGCGACGTACACGAGCGAGAGCTGGATCGAGTCGCTCGAGGCGGCGATCCGGGACGCGCGCCGTGGTTGAGCGCGTCGAGCACGTGATGGGGATGCCGGTGCGCGCGCTCGTCCGCGACGCCGTGCCGGCGGCGGCGCTCGACGGGATGTTCGGCTGGCTGCGCTGGGTCGACGCGACGTTCTCCCCCTTCGTGGCGGGCAGCGAGATCCGGCGGATCGGGCGCGGCGCGCTGGCGCCCGCCGACGCGCACCCGCTCGTGCGCGAGGTGCTCGACCGCTGCGAGGCGCTGCGCGAGGCGACCGGCGGCGCGTTCGACGTCCGCCACTCGGGCGGGCTCGATCCCTGCGGCCTGGTGAAGGGCTGGGCGGTCGAGCGCGCCGCGTCGCGGCTCCTCGCGGCCGGCGCGCGCGACCTGCTGCTCGACGCGGGCGGCGACGTCGTCGCGCGCGGCGGGCCGTGGCGGGTCGGGATCCGCCACCCGCGCCGGCGCGACCGGCTCGCGGCGGTGCTGACCGTCCGCGACGCCGCCGTGGCCACGTCCGGCGCGTACGAGCGCGGCGAGCACATCCGCGACCCGCGCACCGGCCGCGCGCCGGCCGGCGTCGAGTCGGTCACGGTCGTCGGCCCGGACCTCGGCACCGCCGACGCCTACGCCACCGCGGCGTTCGCGCTCGGCGCGGACGGCCCGGCGTGGACCGCCGGCCTGGACGGCTACGAGGCGATGACGATCGTGCCCGGCGACCGCGTGCTCTCGACCCCCGGCTTCGCGCGCCACTGCGCCGGAGCCTCGATCGCCGCGAGCCTGGAGGCCGCATGACGCAGTGGTGGCAGCGCGCCGTCGTCTACCAGATCTGGCCGCGCAGCTTCGCGGACGCCGACGGCGACGGGATCGGCGACCTGCGCGGGATCCTCGCGCACCTCGACCACCTCGCCGCGCTGGGCGTCGACGTGCTCTGGCTCTCCCCCATCTACCCGTCGCCGCAGGACGACGCCGGCTACGACATCTCCGACTACCGCGACATCGACCCGACGTTCGGCACGCTCGCGGACTTCGACGCGCTGCTCGCGGCCGTGCACGAGCGCGGCATGAAGCTGATCATGGACCTCGTCGTCAACCACACCTCCGACGAGCACCCGTGGTTCGCGGAGTCGCGCGCGAGCCGCGACAGCCCCAAGCGCGACTGGTACTGGTGGCGCGAGCGGCCGAACAACTGGGCGTCGTTCTTCTCCGGCTCGGCGTGGGAGCTCGACCCGGCGACGGGCGAGCACTACCTGCACCTGTTCTCGCGCAAGCAGCCCGACCTCAACTGGGAGAACCCGGAGGTCCGCGCCGCCGTGTACGAGCTGATGAACTGGTGGATCGACCGCGGCGTCGACGGGTTCCGGATGGACGTCGTCGACCTGCTCTCGAAGGCCCCGGGCCTCCCGGACGGGCCGGTCCCGCCCGGCGGGCGGTTCGGCGACGGCACGCCGTACTACGGCTGCGGCCCGCGGATCCACGAGTTCCTGGCCGAGATGCACGCGGCGGTCTTCGCGGGCCGCGACGCCGAGCTGCTGACCGTCGGCGAGACGCCGACCGCGACGCTCGAGGACGCCCGCCTGTTCACCGACCCCGCCCGGCGCGAGCTCGACATGATCTTCCAGTTCGAGCACGTCCGCGTCGACCAGGACGGCTCGAAGTGGCGCGCGAAGCCGGTCTCGCTGCCGGCGCTCAAGGCGGTCATGGCGCGCTGGCAGGAGGGGCTGGCCGAGACCGGCTGGAACAGCCTCTACTGGAACAACCACGACCAGCCGCGGGTCGTGTCGCGGTTCGGCGACGACGGCGAGCACCGGGTGGCCTCCGCCAAGCTGCTCGGCACGCTCATGCACCTGCACCGCGGGACGCCGTACGTGTACCAGGGCGAGGAGCTCGGGATGACGAACGCGCCGTGGGCCTCGCTCGAGCAGTTCCGCGACGTCGAGACGCTCAACCACTACGCCGAGGCGGTCGGCGACGGCGCCGACCCGGCCGCGCTGCTCGACGAGCTGCGCGCGCGCAGCCGCGACAACGCCCGCACCCCCGTGCAGTGGGACGACAGCCCGCACGCCGGCTTCACGACCGGCGAGCCGTGGCTGCCGGTGAACCCGAACTTCGCCGAGATCAACGCCGCCGCCGCCCGCGCCGACCCGGACTCCGTCTTCCACCACTACCGGCGGCTGATCGCGCTGCGCCACGCGGAGCCCGCCGTCGCGCTCGGCGACTTCGCGCTGCTGCTGCCCGACGACGAGCGCATCTGGGCCTTCACGCGGACGCTCGGCGACGTCGAGCTGCTGGTGGTCGGCAACTGCTCGGGGGAGCCGGCCGATCCGGGGATCGACGGCTGGGACGGCGCCGAGGCGCTGATCGGGACGCCCGGACGGGCGCTCGGCCCGTGGGAGGGCCGCGTGCTCAAGCGGGTCCGCGGGTGACGCTGCGGCTCCCCGACCGCTGGCTGTGGGACTTCTGGTTCGCGCGCGACGGCGACGACGTCCACGTCTTCTACCTGCAGGCGCCGCGGGCGCTCGGCGACCCGGAGCTGCGCCACCGTCAACGCGACGATCGGGCACGCCGTGTCGCGCGACCTGCGCGACTGGCGGGTCCTCCCCGACGCGCTCGGGCCCGGAGAGCCGGGCGCGTTCGACGACCTCGCGACCTGGACCGGGAGCATCGTCGAGCACGGCGGGCGCTGGATGCTGCTCTACACCGGGGTCTCCCGCGCCGAGGGCGCCGATGCGCAGCGGATCGGGCTGGCGAGCTCGGCGGACCTGCTGCGCTGGGAGCGCCACGGCATGGTGCTCGAGGCCGACCCGCGCTGGTACGAGCCGCCGGCCTGGCGCGATCCGTGGGTCGAGGCCCGCGAGGACGGCTTCGAGATGCTCCTGACCGCGCGGGCGCGCAGCGGGCCCGAGGACGGCCGCGGGGTGATCGGGCGCGCGCGGTCGGCCGACCTGCGCACCTGGGAGGCGCTGCCGCCCGTGTCGGAGCCGGGCGCCTTCCTGCATCTCGAGGTCCCGCAGCGCGTCCACCTCGGCGGCGCCTGGCGCGTGCTGTTCTGCGTGACGGCGGAGGACCACGCGGCGGCGCGGCTCGCCCAGCCCGGCGCGCGGCCGCAGTGGGGCACCCACTACCTGACGGCGGCGGAGCGGGACGGCCCCTACCGCCTGGACCGCGAGGAGTTCCTCGCCGGCGACCCCGAGGATCCGCTGTACGCCGGGCGCGTGGTCGAGCACCGGGGCGGGTGGTGGTTCATGGGCTGGCACGTGCGCGACCGCGCGGGCGCCTTCCGCGGCGAGCTCGGCGACCCGATCGCCGTCGAGCCGGCCGCGGACGGCGGCCTGCGGCTCAATAGGCGAAGCGCTCCGTGACGATCTGGCGCCGCGGGACGCCGGAGTGCGCGAGGCTGGCGCGCGTCGCGCGGGTCATCGCCGGCGAGCCGCAGAGGTAGACGTCGCGCTCGGTGAGGTCGGGGACCAGCGCGAGCAGCCGCTCGGCCGAGAGCGCGTCGTCGCCGCCGAGCACGTAGTGGACCTCCGCCCCGCGCCGCCCGGCGAGCTCGTCCAGCTCGGCGCGCAGGATCACGTCCTCCGGCCGGCGGGCGCGGTAGACGACCGTGATGTCGCCCGGCTCGCCCGGCATGTCCTCCAGCAGCGCGCGGATCGGCGTGATCCCGACGCCGCCCGCGATCAGCGCGACGCGCGGGACGCCGCCGCGCGGCGGTGGTGAACGCCCCGAACGGGCCCTCGGCGATCACGCGGGTGCCGGGCGTGAGCGAGCGCAGGCGCCCGCTGAAGTCGCCGACGCCCTTGACGGTGATCCGCAGCCGGTCGGGCTCGGGGGCGGCGGAGAGCGAGAACGGGTGCGACTCCCACCAGCGGTCGCGGGTCAGGAAGCGCCAGCCGAAGAACTGCCCGGTCCGCGCCCCGAGCCGGTCGAGGCCGGTGCCCGCGATCTCGATCGACGCGAAGCCCGGCGCCTCCTCGACGACGCGGGCGACGCGCAGCCGGTGGCGCAGGCTCCGGACGACCGGCAGCACGATCCGGAAGCCGACGATCGCGGCGAGCGTGGCGACGTAGAGCGCGGTCCAGAACGTGCGCGCGAGCGGGCGCCCGACGAACGCGGTCCCGGTCGCGAGCTGGTGGCTGAACGCCAGTGCCACCGCCAGGTAGGCGTACAGATGGACGAAGTACCAGGTCTCGTAGCGCAGCCGCCGGCGCACGATCACCGCCGAGGACACCACCACCGCGATCAGCAGGACGAGGCCGGCCAGCGCGGTGATCACGCCGGGGAACTCCTCGATCAGCCGCACCAGCTCGCCGGGGAGCGAGCGGTCGTCGGCGCGGGCGTACGCGATCACGATCAGGAGCGCGTGGGCGACCAGCAGCGACACGCAGGCGCGGCCGTTCCAGCGGTGCCAGGCGGTCAGGTTGCCGAAGCCGTAGAGCCGGTCGAGCAGCGGCAGCCGCGCGAGCAGCAGCAGCTCGATCAGGACGAGGTAGGCGCCGAGCAGCCCGCACAGCCGCGCGACCTCCGCCAGCGTGCCCGCGGCGGCGCCGGTGCCCTCGGCGCTCGTCCACCAGAGCGCGACGACGGCGGCCGCGCCCCCGGCCGCGAGCGCAACGCCCGCGATCGCCGCGCCGCGCCGCATGGCGGCGGGCTAGAGCCCGAGCTCGTCGGCGTACTCGCGGCGGTAGTCCTCGCGCGCCGCGAGCACCTTCTGCACGTACGCGCGGGTCTCCGGGAACGGGATGTGGTCGGCGGCGCGGAAGTCCTCGCCGCGCGCCCGCGCCGACGCGACCCACTCGTCGACGTTCCCCTGGCCGGCGTTGTAGGCGGCGAGCGCGAGCGTCTCCTCGCCGTCGTAGTGGTCGAGCAGCGAGCGCAGCAGCCACGAGCCGTAGGCGATGTTGACCTGCGGCGAGGCGAGGTCGCCCTGCTCGAACGCGGTCCCGCCCGACTTGCGGGCGATGTAGTCGGCGGTCTCGGGCATCAGCTGCATCAGGCCCTTCGCGCCCGCGTGCGACGTCGCGTCGCGGAAGCGCGACTCGGTGAAGATCACGCCGGCGATCAGCGCCGGGTCGAGGTCCTTCTCCGCGGCCTGCTGGCGGATGATGTCGTCGTGCCGGAGCGGCAGGATGACCGCCTCCTGCACGGCGTGGTCGGCCCACGGCGCGAGCGTCAGGGCGACCGCGAGCGTCGCCACCCCGGCGGCGAGCAGGAAGAAGAGCCGGCGCTTGAGGATCTGCGCGCGCGACACCCTCCGGCGCGGCGCCGGGCGCGGGCTGGTGCTGCGGGTGGCGCTGCGCGTGCTCATCGTCGGTCTGGGGACAGCTTCTCAAGGACGGCGGCGAGTTCCTGCTCCAACGCGGCAAGATCCCGGTCGTTGCGGACGACGTGGTCCGCCCGCGCGGCCTTCTCCTCCTGCGTCAGCTGGCGCGCGGTCCGCTCGTCCACCGCCGCGTGCCCCCGTGCCGCGGCGCGTCTCGTGCGGACGGCCTCGTCCGCGACCACCACCAGCGTAGCGTCGTAGGCCTGCTCCAGCCCCGCCTCGAACAGCAGCGGGGTCTCGACCACGAGCGCACGCGGGGCCGGGTCGCGCGCGGACTCCGCCGCGCGCCAGGCCGCCACGCGGGCGCCGACCAGCGGCCAGATCAGGCCCTCGAGCCAGGCGCGCTCGTCGGGCGACGCGAACGCGTGGCGGGCGACCGCGGCACGGTCGACGACCCCGCCGGGCGCGACGTCCGGGCCCCAGCGCGCGACGACGGCGTCGCGCACCTCGGGGCCGGCGTACAGCTCGTGCACGACGGCGTCGGCCGACAACGTGGCGGCGCCCAGCCGGGCGAGCGCCGCCAGCGCCTCGGACTTGCCGGCGCCGATCCCGCCCGTGAGGGCGACGAACGGCGGTGCGGCTACGCCTGCTCCTCGTCCTCGTCGGGGGACTCGGCCGGGGCCTCGGCGGCGTCGTCGAGCACGACGGCGTCCTCGATGATCGCCGGCTCCTGGTCGACGCTCCCCGCGGGCTCGGCCGCGAAGACGTCCTCCGACAGCCCCAGCTCGGGCACGTTGTCGAGGTCGCCGGCGCCGGCGTCCTCGCCGTCGCCCGCGGGCGGCAGCGTGCGGCGCGGGAGGATCTGGTCCTCGACGCGCTTGATCGAGAGCGACAGGCGGCGGCGCTCGGAGTCGATCTCGAGGATCTTCACCTTGACGTCGTCACCCGGCTGGACGATCTCGCGCGGGTTCTCCACGTGCTGCTGGGCGAGCTCGGAGATGTGGACGAGGCCCTCCACGCCCTCCAGGATCTCGACGAACGCGCCGAAGGCGACCACCTTGGTGACCTTGCCCTCGAGCTCGTCGCCGACGGAGTACGTGTCGACCACGCGCTGCCACGGGTCCTCCTGGGTCTGCTTGAGACCCAGGGAGATGCGCTGGCGGTCGCGGTCGATGTCGAGCACCTTGACCTGCACGGTGTCGCCGATGTTGAGGATCTCGCTCGGGTGGTTGACGTGCGACCACGAGAGCTCGGAGATGTGGATCAGGCCGTCGATGCCGTCGAGGTCGACGAAGGCGCCGAACTCGACGATGTTCGAGATCTGGCCCTCGATGATGAGGCCGGGCTGCAGCCGCTCCAGGATCGCCTGGCGCTGCTCCTTGCGCTCCTCCTCCAGCACCGCGCGGCGGCTCAGGACCACGTTGTTGCGCGGGCGGTTGAGCTCGATGACCTTCGACTCGATCGTCTGGCCGAGGTACTCGTCGAGGTTCGGGACGCGGCGGATGTCGACGAGCGACGCGGGCAGGAACCCGCGCACGCCGAGGTCGACGATCAGGCCGCCCTTGACGACCTCGATGACCGAGCCGTGGACGGGCTCGCCCGACTCGGCCGCCGCCTCGATGCGCCGCCAGGCGCGCTCGAAGCGGGCACGCTTCTTGGAGAGGATCAGGCGGCCGTCCTGGTCCTCCTTGGTGAGGACGAGGGCGTCGACCTCCTCGCCGATCTCGACCTCTTCGTTCGGGTTGACCGACTTGCGGATCGAGAGTTCGTTGGAGGGGATGACCCCCTCGCTCTTGTAACCGATGTCGACGAGGACCTCGTCCTTGTCGATGCGCACCACTGCACCCGTGACGACGTCTCCCTCCTCGAAGGGGACGATCGTCGCGTCGTAGTTCGGGATGATCCTGCCGTCGATCTCCAGCAGCATCCCGTCCGAACCCTCGACGACGCGGGCGTCGGTGGTCGTGGTGGGCGGGGTCATAGTGGCTTCCATAGTCAGAGGGAAAGTCTAGCCGCTCCCCGCAACCGCGCCGTGGGCGCGTTTATCTAGAATCCTCCGCCGCCGATGCCCGTCCGAGCCACCAAGCGCGGCGCCGCCCGCACCGCACTGAGCGGCGACTTCGACGTCCTGATCTGCGGCGCGTCCTTCGCGGGCCTCGCGCTGGCGCGCGAGCTCCGGGCGACGGGCGCCCGGATCCTGGTGCTCGACCGCTACGAGATCGGCGAGCGCCAGACCTCCGCCTGCGCGGCGCCGACGGAGTGGCTGGAGAACCTCGGCCTCGCGGCCTCGATCCGCCAGACCTTCGGCTCGCTGGTCGTCCACACGCCGCGCGCGCACGCGCGCTGGCCGCTCGGCTGGACGTTCTCGACGTTCGACTACCGGGAGCTGTGCGACCTGCTGTGGGCGCAGCGCGGCGACGGCACCGAGTTCGAGACCGCCAAGGTCGACGGGCGCAGCGGCACCACCGTGCACACCGACCGGGGCGACGTCTCCGCGCCGCTCGTCGTCGACGCGCTGGGGTGGAAGCGCAACCTCGGCGCGCAGCTCGTGCAGCCGCCCGAGGCGCGGCTCTCGCGCGGCCTGGAGGTCCACCCCGGCGGGGCGGGCGGCGACCTGGAGCTGTGGATCGACAAGCGGGTCATCCGCGCCGGCTACGGCTGGTCGTTCCCGGCCGGCGACGAGGTCCGCGTCGGGGTCGGGTCGTTCGACCCGCGCGACCACGTCAAGCAGCCCACGGTGGCGCTCGCGGACGCGGTCGGGCTGCCGCCCGTCGGCTACCAGGGCAACTGGATCCCGCACCGCCTGCGCCCCGCGGTCGAGGACGGGATCTTCTTCGTCGGCGACTCGGCGGGCCACTGCCTGCCGCTCACCGCCGAGGGGATCCGGACGGCGTTCTACTTCGCGATCGCGCTCGGGCGCGAGCTGCGCGACGTGCTCGACGGGCGTCAGGATCGCGACGCGGCGCTCGCCCGCTACGGCGCGTTCTCCGACGCGCACCGCTGGAAGTACGAGTCGATGCTCAAGGTCCAGCACCTGATCCCGAGGCTGTCGCCCCGCGCCCTGGCGCGGCTGACGCGGCTCTACTCGCGCCCGGTCCCGGCGCTGTGGTCGTTCCGGCACTACCTGCAGATCGCGCCGCCGGAGTTCGCGCTGCCCGGGCCGCCGGCCGCGGTCTCCGCGGGCGCGGCCGCCGTCGCGCGTCGCGCGCGCGTAGCGGCGTCAGACCGCCACCGCGTCCGCGGCCGCCGCGGCGGAGCGCCCGCCGGCGTACGAGAAGATGTCGAGCAGGAACGCCAGGCCGACGAGGAACCACTCGAAGCCGGTCACGTGGCGCCCGGAGCCGACGTCGTAGAACACGACGTAGGCGAGCGTCGTCCAGGGCAGGAACAGGAAGCCGAGGAACGCGACCCACCACGGGTCGATCGCCCGGCTGATCATGTCCGAGAAGATCGCGGTGAAGATCAGCGCGACGCGCGGGCCGATGAGGGCGAAGATCGCGATCAGGCAGGGCATGGCGCGGGAGCCTATGCGTCCGCGAGGACGGCTGCCAACCGGTCGAGCGCGATGTTGCGGCCGGTGACGGCGACGACGAGCGGCGCGTCGCCCCGCTCGACCCGCCCCGCGAGCACCGCGGCGACGGCCGTCGCGCCCGCGCCCTCGGCCACGATCCCGTGCGCGCGGGCGAGGAAGCGGATCGCCTCCTCGATCTCCGCCCTCGGTCGCCTGCGCGACGGCGGCGACGTGGTCGCGCACGAGCTCGAAGGTCACCGCGCCGGGCTCGAGGTTGCCGGCGAGGCCGTCCGCGAGCGTGTCGCCGACCGCGAACGGCGTGATCTCCCCCGCCGCCAGGGCGGTGGTGAAGGCCGGCGAGCGGGCCGCCTCGACCGCCGTCACGCGGGCGTCCGCGCGGCCGGCGGCCCAGAGCCCGAGCCCGGAGGCGAGCGAGCCGCCGCCGAGCGGGACGGCGACCTCGATCGGCCCGGGCAGCTGCGCGTCGAGCTCGCGGCCGAGCGTCGCCTGGCCGGCGATCACGCCGGTGTCGTTGTAGGACGAGACGTAGGTCGCGCCGGGGAGCGCGAGCGCGTGGAGCTCGGCCTCGTCGTAGCCGGCGCCGTGCTGCACGAGCTCGACGGGCAGCGCCCGCAGCGCGGCGACCTTGGCCGGTGAGGCGGTCTCGGCGACGACGATCGTCGCCCGCACGCCCAGCACCGAGGCGGCCCAGGCGATCCCGAGCCCCGCGTTCCCGGCCGAGGCGGTCACGACCGGCGCGCCGGCGCCGGCGCGCGTCAGCGCGGCGAGGCCGCCGCGGACCTTGAACGAGCCCGTCGGCTGCAGGGTCTCGAGCTTGAGGTGGACGCCGTCCCCGAGCGCCGGAGCCGGGATCAGGGGCGTCGGCGCCAGGTGCGCGGCGACGACCGCGGCGGCCGCGTCCAGGTCCGCGCGCGACGGCGCGGCGACCGCGCGGACCGTCATGCCAGCGCCGCCCGCAGCGCCCCGCCCACCTCCGCCACCGCGGCACGCGAGCGGCGCGACTTCGCCATCCAGCGGAAGAAGCCGTGGATCACCCCGTCGTAGCGGCGCAGCTCGACCGGCACGCCGGCCGCCTCCAGCGCCCGCGCGTAGGCCTCGCCCTCGTCGCGCAGGACGTCGTCCTGCACCGTCAGGACGAAGGCCGGCGGCATCCCGCGCAGGTCCTCCGCCTGGAGCGGCGAGGCGTCGGGATCGCGCCCGTCGGCGCCGTCGAGATAGAGGTCCCAGTAGCGCTTCATGGTCAGCGCGGAGAGCCCGAAGCCCTCGCTCAGCTCGCGGTAGGACGGCGTGTTCAAGGCGCTGTCGGCGACCGGGTAGACCAGCGCCTGGAACCGGAGCGCCACGGGGTCGCCCGCGTCGCGCAGCCGCCGCGCGGTCACGGTGGCCAGGTTGGCGCCGGCCGAGTCGCCCGCGATCGCCAGCCGGCCGGGGTCCGCGCCGAGCTCGTCCGCGTGCGCGGCGAGCCAGCGCGTCGCGGCCAGCGCGTCGTCGACCGCGGCCGGGAAGCGGTGCTCCGGCGCCAGCCGGTAGTCGACGCTCGCCACGATCGCGCCCGACGCGTTCGCCAGCGCGCGGCAGAGCGGGTCGAAGCCGTCGAGGTTCCCGATCGTCCAGCCGCCGCCGTGGAGGTAGACGACCAGGCCGAGCGGCGGCTCGCCCTCCGGCCGGAACACCCGCACCGGGACCGGCCCGCCGGGCCCCGGCAGCTCGAGGTCGCGCACCTCGGCCACGGGCTCGCCCGGCCCGCTCAGCAGCTCGGTCTCGCGCACGTGCGCGGCGCGCGCCTGCGCGATCGGGACGAGATGCGCCGGCGGCCCGGGGGCCGCGTTCATCAGGTCGACCATCGGCTGGATCTCGTCGTCGAGCACGCGCGCAAGGGTACGGCGTGCGCGCCCGCGGCGCGGCTCAGAAGCCGCGCCGCTCGCGTGCGCGCACGACCGACGGGTCGCGCTCGCGCCGGCGCCTGCCGAGCGTCGCGTGGACGATCCACAGCGCGCACAGGACGACGACGAGCAGCGTCACCCAGAGCACGTCCCCGGGTGCGAAGGCCCCGAGCGCGACGAAGAAGGCGAACAGCACGATGACCGCCAGCGCGAGGATCCAGAACGACTCCCGCGCGGTCTCCAGCAACCGTGGCATGGGCGGGATACCCCCTAGTCGGACTTCGTGCCGATCGTAGCAAGCTCGACGCCGAACGCGGCGGCCAGGCCGTCCCCGCCCGCGGCGGTCAGCGTGAGCGCGCGGCCGTCGGTCCGGCGGCGCAGCCAGCGCCGCCGCAGCAGCTCGTCGAGCAGCGCCGCGCCGAGCGCGCCGGCGACGTGCGGCCGGCGCTCGGACCAGTCCAGGCAGGCCCGCGCGGTGGCGCGGCGCGCGCCGTGGAGCGCCGGGACGTCGAGCCCGAACGCCGCCAGCTCGTCCTCCCCGCGCGCGGTGATCGCGAACGCGCCCTCGCCGGGCTCCAGCACGCCGCGCGCGACGAGGGCGTCGGCCAGCGCGACGCCGGCCACGCCGGCGAGGTGGTCGTAGCAGGAGCGTGCGCCGCGCAGCGCCTCGCCGTGCTGCCACTCCTTCAACCCGCGCGGGCGCGCCGGCGGGGCGATCGCGGCCAGCGCCTCGAGCGCCCGCGCGACCTCCGGGCCGGCGAGCCGCACGCGCCGGGTGCGGCCGTCGCGGGCGCTCACGACGAGCCCGCCCGCCTCGAGCCGCGCCAGGTGGCCCGTCGTGGTCGACGGCGCGACCCCGGCCCGGCGGGCCAGCTCCCCCGCGGTCAGCGGCTCGCCGCCGAACAGGGCGTTCAGCATCGCCGCGCGCGAGGGATCGGCGATCAGGGCGGCGACGGCGGCGAGATCGACTTCCATGCCCAGCAGCGTCGCACGCCGACGCTTCGGTCGCGGCCGAAGTCAGCCTGCGCGTGCTGCCCTTCACGCGCGCCGGGCGCCGGGATAGGGTCGGTGCACCGGATCGTGGAGCTGCTTGAGCGCGAGCAGGAGCAGGCCGCCCTCGGGCGCGCATTGGACCGGGCCCGGACCGAGGGCCGGGTCGTGCTCGTGCTGGGCGAGGCCGGGATCGGCAAGACCTCGCTGGTCGGCGCCGTGCTCGGCGCGCGCGAGGTGCGCGCGCTCTACGGCGCGTGCGACCCGCTCGGCGTCCCGCGTCCGCTCGGCCCGATCCACGACGTCGCCCGCGCGGCCACCGGGCCGCTCGCCGGCGCGCTGGAGGGCGGCGCGCGCGAGCCGGTGCTCGACGCGCTGCTGGAGACGCTCGGCGCCCGCCGCCCGACCGCGATCGTCGTCGAGGACGTCCACTGGGCCGACGACGCCACGCTCGACCTGCTGACGCTGCTCGCGCGCCGGCTCCCCGCCGCGCGCGGCTGCCTGATCCTCACCTGCCGCACCGACGCGCTCGCCGAGCGGCCCGACGTGCGCCGGGCGCTCGGCGCCCTCCCGCGCGCCGCGCTCGACCGGATCGAGCCCGCGCCGTTCTCGGCGCCCGCGGTCGAGGCGCTCGCGCGCCACGCCGAGCGCGACGCCGCCGGGCTGCACGCCGTCACCGGCGGCAACCCGTTCTTCGTCACCGAGGCCCTCGCCGCGCCGCCCGGCCGCGTGCCGGGCAGCGTGCGCGAGGCGGTGATGCTGCGCGTCTCCTCGCTCCCGAAGGACGCGCGCGAGGTCGTCGAGCTCGTGTCGGTCGTCCCGGGCCGGGCCGAGCTGTGGCTGCTGCCGGAGGTCTCCACGGGCGCGGTCGACGCCTGCGTGGCGGCCGGCATGCTCGCGCTCCAGGGCGACGCCGTGGCGTTCCGCCACGACCTGGCCCGGCGGGCGGTCGAGGAGGCGATCGGGCCGCTCTGGCGGCGCCAGCTCAACGCCAATGTGCTCCGCGCGCTCGAGGCGCGCCCGGGCGCCGACGCCGCGCGGCTCGCCCACCACGCCGGCGGCGCCGGCGACGCCGGACGCCATCCGCCGCTGGGCGCCCGCGGCGGCCCGCTCCGCCGCCGCCGCGGGCGGCCACCGCGGCGCGCTCGCGCACTGGGAGGCCGCGCTCGCGGCAGCGGACGGCGACGACCTCGAGGCGCTCGAGGGCGTGGCGGTCGAGGCGTACCTGTGCGGCAGGCCCGAGCGCGCGCTCGAGGCGCGCCGCGCGGTCCTCGCGCTGCACGAGGCGGCCGGCGATCCGCTCGGCACCGGCGCGAGCCTGCGCTGGCTCTCGCGCCTGCTGTGGTGGACGGGCCAGGGCGAGGAGGCGGCGGTCGCGGGCGAGCGCGCGATCGCGCTGCTGGAGACGCTCCCGCCCGGCAGCGAGCTCGCGATGGCGCTGAGCGGCCAGGCGCAGCTGGCGATGACCGCCGACCGCGGCGTGGAGGCGATCGCGCTCGGCACGCGCGCGATCGAGCTCGCGCGCAAGCTCGGCGACCGGGCGACGCTCGCCCACGCGCTGACCAACGTCGGCACCGTGCGCGTCGGCCGCGCCGAGCACGAGCACGGGCGCGAGCAGCTCGAGGAGGCGTTCGAGCTCGCCGTCGCGGCCGGCGAGCACGACCACGCCGCGCGGGCGCTCGTCAACCTGACCACCGCCACGCTGCTGCGGCGGCCGGACGACGCGCGCGCCGGCGCGGACCTCGAGCGCGGGCTCGCGTTCGCCCGCGAGCACGATCTCGAGGGCTACGAGCAGTACCTGCTCGGCGTCCGCGCCAACCTGCGGCTGCTGCACGGCGCATGGCCCGCGGCCGAGTCCGACGCGCGCGCGTCGCTCGGGCTCGGCGACCAGTTCGTGGTCAGCGTCTGCCCCGCGCTCGTGGCGCTCGGCCAGCTCCAGTCGCGGCGGGCGGAGCCCGAGGCCGGCGCCACGCTCGACGACGCCTGGCGGCACGCGGTCAACACGGGCGAGCTGCAGCGGCTCGCGCCCGCCGCCGCGGCGCGCGCCGAGCACGCCTGGCTCACGGGCGACCTCGAGCGGACGGCCGCGATCGCCCGCGAGACGTACGGGCTGGCCGTCGCGCGCGGCGACGTGTGGGCGCGCGCGCAGCTCGCGTTCTGGCTCTGGCGCGCGGATGCGCTCGAGGACCCGCCGCTCGACGCGCCGACGCCGCACGCGCGCTCGATCGCCGGCGACTGGCGCGGCGCGGCGGAGCAGTGGGACGCGCTCGGCTTCCCCTACGAGGCCGCCGACGCCCGCAGCGACAGCGACGACGAGGCCGCGCTGCTCGACGCGCTCGCCGCGTTCGACCGGCTCGGCGCGGTGGCCGCGGCCCGGCGGCTGCGGCGGCGCCTGCGCGCCGGCGGGCATGCGGCGCGTCCCGCGCGGCCCGCGGCCGGCCTCGCGCGCGGCGCCCGCCGGCCTGACGCCGCGCCAGCTCGACGTGCTGCGGCTGATCGCCGGCGGCTCCACGAACGCCGAGATCGCCGAGCGGCTCGTGATCTCGCCCGAAGACCGCGGACCACCACGTCTCCGCGGTCCTGTCGAAGCTCGGGGTGCACTCGCGGCGCGACGCCGCGGCGGCCGCCGACCGGCTCGGCGTCGCCCGAGATGGGGTGCCGTAGGCCCCGATATGGGGCGCCGCTCCCGATGCTCCCGCGCCGCGGCCGCGCATACGGTCGCGACATGGCCACCACCTCTCCCTCGACGCTCGCGGACTTCCGCGGCGTCATGATCGAGCGTGGCGACGCCGGCTACGAGCTCGCGCGCCGCGTCTACAACGCCATGATCGACCGCCGGCCGGCGCTCGTCGCCCAGGCCGCGGGGGCGGACGACGTCGCCCGCCTGCTGGCGTACGCGCGGCAGCGCGACCTCCCCGTCGCGATCCGCGGCGGCGGGCACAACGGCGCCGGGCTCGGCACCGTCGACGACGGCATCGTGATCGACCTCTCCGCGATCCGCGGGATCGACGTCGACCCGCGCGCGCGGACCGTCCGCGTCGGCGGCGGGTGCACGTGGGGCGAGGTCGACCGCGCCACGCACGAGCACGGGCTCGCCACCCCCAGCGGGATCATCTCGACCACCGGCGTCGGCGGCCTCACGCTCGGCGGCGGACTCGGCCACCTCACCCGCAGGCACGGCCTCGCGATCGACAACCTCGTCGGCGCGGACGTCGTGCTCGCGAACGGCGAGCGGGTCCGCGCGAGCAAGGACGAGCACCCGGACCTGTTCTGGGCGCTGCGCGGCGGCGGCGGCAACTTCGGCGTCGTCACCGCGTTCGAGTTCCGCCTCCACGAGGTCGACACCGTGATCGCCGGCCCGACGTTCTGGCCGATCGAGTGCGGCGGCACCGTCCTCGCCGCCTACCGCGAGTTCCTCCCCGCCGCCCCGCGCGAGCTCAACGGCTTCTTCGCGTTCGCGACCGTCCCGCCCGCGCCGCCGTTCCCCGAGCCGCTGCACATGCGCAAGGTCTGCGGGGTCGTGTGGTGCCACACCGGCGGCGAGGCGGCCGCGGCGCGCGACATGAAGCCGCTGCTCGACGCGCTCCCGGAGCCGCTGATGCACGGCGTCCAGCCGATGCCGCACCCCGTGCTCCAGAGCGCGTTCGACGAGCTCTACCCCAAGGGCGACCAGTGGTACTGGCGCGCCGACTTCGTCCGCGACCTGCCGGACGCGGCGGTCGACCTGCACGCGGAGCACGGCGCGGCGATGCCGACCTGGAAGTCGACGATGCACCTCTATCCGATCGACGGCGCGCCGCATGACGTCGGGACCCCGAGGAGACCGCGTTCGCCTACCGCGACGCGAACTACGGCGCGGTCTTCGCCGGCGTCGACCCAGACCCCGCCAACGTCGAGGCGATCGGCGCCTGGTCGCGCGGCTACCAGGAGGCGCTGCACCCCTACTCCGCGGGCGGCGCCTACGTGAACATGATGATGGACGAGGGCCCCGACCGCGTGCGCGCGAGCTACCGCGGCAACTACGAGCGGCTCGCGCAGATCAAGGCCGAGTACGACCCGGAGAACCTGCTCCGGATCAACCAGAACATCCCGCCGGCGCGCTGAGCGCCGGCGGGATCGAGCACGCCGCCGCGCCCCGGCCTCCCGCGGTGGCTAGGTGCCGACGCGGTCCAGGCCCGCCCGGATCGCGTCGGCCAGCTCGCCCAGCTCGCCTCCTCGATCACGAGCGGCGGCGACACGGCGACGCCCTTGAGCAGCGGCCGGACGAGCACGCCGGCCTCGCGGGCGCCCGCGGTGAGCTTGGCGACGCCGCCGGGGTCGGCGGCGAGCGCGTCGGCCGACAGCTCGACCGCGCCGAGCAGGCCGAGCCCCGCGCGCACCTCGCCGACCGCGGGGTGGGCGCCGAGCGGCGCCAGCGCCTCGCGCAGCGGCTCCTCGAGCAGCTGCCCGCGCGGGATCAGGTCCTCCGCCTCGTAGGCGTCGAGGACCGCGAGCGCGGCGGCCGCGCACGTCGGGTGGCCGGCGTACGTCGCGCCGTGGCGCAGCATCGGGCCGCCGGGCTCGCCGAAGAACGGCGCGGCGACCGCGCCCGAGGCGATCACGCCGCCGAGCGGCAGGTAGCCGCTGGTCACGCCCTTCGCGAACGTGATCAGGTCCGGCGTGACGTCGGGCCAGCGCTCGACGCCGAACCACGTCCCGAGCCGGCCGAAGGCGCAGATCACCGAGTCGATGACCAGCAGGATCCCGTGCTCGGCGCAGAGGTCGGCGACGCCCTCGATGTAGCCGTCGGGCGGCAGGTGGACGCCGCCGGCGCCGATCACCGGCTCGCAGAAGAAGGCCGCGACGTGCTCGGGCCCGACGCGCAGGATCGCGTCCTCGAGCGCGGGCAGCGAGTCGAAGGGACCGCCGAGGCGTGCGGGATCAGCGGGCCCCAGTTCGACGTGTTCGCCTCGATCCCGCCGATCGAGGTCCCGAAGCCGTGCGTGCCGTGGTAGCCGTTGGTGCGGCTCAGGATGTGGACGCGCTCCGGCTGCCCCTGGAGGATCCAGTGCCGCCGCGCGATCTTCGCCGCGGTGTCGATCGCGTCGCCGCCGCCCGAGGCGAGGAAGACCTTCGCGTCCTCCATCGGCGCGCGCGCGGCCAGCCGCGCGCAGAGCTCGTTCGCGGGCGCGTTCGAGAAGTCGCCGAACGTCTGGTAGGCCGCGAGCTTCTCCATCTGCGCGGTCACGGCGCGCGTGACGTCGGCGCGGCCGTGGCCGAGGTTCGCGTACCAGAGGCTCGCGGTGCCGTCGACATAGCGCCGGCCCTGGTCGTCGAAGACGTGGATGCCCTCGCCGCGCTCGATCACGAGCTCCGAGCGCGAGACGGCGCCCATGTCGGCGAAGGGGTGCCAGAACGAGGTGGTCATGGTCTGCTTCTCATCAGCGATCGCCATGCCCGCACCGTAGTCGGCGGTCCCGGGCGTCGCAGTCCGATCCTCGGCGCGGGATTCTGCCGGATCGGCGCATCGCGCACGCTCAGTCGGGCCGGACGACGAGCCAGGTCCCGGCCGCGATCAGCGCGAGCCCCGCGAGCTTCGCCGTGGTGATCGGCGATCGCTCGACGCCGAGCCAGCCGAAGTGGTCGACGACCATCGCGACCGCGAACTGACCGGCGATCGTCGCCGCCGTCAGGCCGCCCGCGCCGAGCGCGCGCACCGTCCAGACGATCGAGGCGACGTAGAGCGCGCTGATCAGCCCGCCGCCGACGATCGCCCACCACGGCGCGTCGGCGACGTGGACGACGCCGCCGAGGCCGCCGGCCATGACGGAGACGGCCAGCAGCGCGAGCAGGCCGATCGCGAACGCGACGACCGACGCGGTGAGCCCGCCGACCGAGCGGCCCAGCAGCGAGTTGAGCGGCGCCTGGAGCGCGAGCGTCCCGCCGATCACCGTCGCCAGCGCGACCGCGACGCCCCGGTCCATCAGGGCTCCTCCGGCGGCCGCAGCCGCGCCGTCGTCAGCGGCGCGAGCACCAGCGCCATCAGCACGGTCATCCCGAACAGCCCCCACAGGCTCGCGTCGAACGAGCCGCTGAGGTCGCGCACGGCGCCGACCCCGAGCGGGCCGAGCGCGGCGATCGGGTAGCCGGCGAGGAACATCAGCGCGGCGGCCGCGCCCGCGTCGGCCGGCCCGCGGGCGACGTCGAGGCACATCGTCAGCGAGATCGGGAACACGGTCCCGAGCCCGATCCCCGTCAGCACGGCCCACGCGAAGCCGCCGCCGGGGATCGCCGCGAAGCCGAACGTCGCGGCGCCCATGCAGCCGGCCGCGAACCACATCCAGCCGCGCCGCGAGCCCATCTTGTCGGCCAGCTAGGGGACGATCAGCGCGGCGGGGACCGAGGCGACGCCCATCACCGCCAGCACCGCGCCGGACGTCTCGTCGCTCCAGCCGCGCTCCTGGTAGACGTCGGAGATCCACGCGACGAGCCCGTAGTAGACGACGGACGGCAGCGCGAACGCGAGCACGATCCCCCACACCACCGGACGGCGCACCGGCAGCCGCGGCGGGCGGTTCGGCGAGCGCTCCTCCCACGCGCCGCGGCTCAGCGCGAGCCAGCCGGCGCAGATCGCGAGCGTGGCCAGCGAGAAGACCGCGAGCGCGCCGCGCCAGCCCTCCCAGGCCGACGCGATCGGGATCGCCAGCGCCGACGAGATCGCGGCGCCGAGGTTGATGCCGGTCACGCCGATCCCGCTCGCGAACGCCGGCCGGTGCGCGAACGACGACTTGACCGCCACGGGCAGCAGCGTCCCCGCGATCGCCATCCCGATCCCGATCGGCAGCGTCAGCGCGAGCAGGACGGCGATGCCCGGCGACACCGCGCGGCCCGACGCCGGCGATCGCGATCGCCAGCAGGCAGCCCGCCATCGCCGTCCGCAGGCTCCAGCGGTGGGCCACCACGCCCGCCAGCGGGGCGAAGACGCCCATGCAGAGGACCGGGATCGTGCCGACGAGGCCGGCGACCGAGTGCGACGTCCCGAGGTCGTCCTGGATGTCGGGGATCAGCGGGCCGGCGCCGACGAGCTGCGGGCGGAGCGCGACGGCGGCGAGCAGCAGCGCGGCGAGCAGGAGCAGCGCGTCGCGCCGGGCCGGCGCGCGCGGCTCCGTCGTCGTCACTTCGCGGCCAGCCAGTTCGGCCCCGAGCCCGCGTCGACGGCCAGCGGCGGGTCCAGCTCGATCGCGCCGACCATCTCGGCGGCGACGATCTCCGTCGCCTGCGCCACCTCGGCCTCCGGGCCCTCGAACAGCAGCTCGTCGTGGATCTGCATGATCATCCGCGTCGCCAGCCCGGCCTCGGCCAGCTTGTCGTGGCAGCGGACCATCGCCACCTTGATGACGTCCGCGGCGGTGCCCTGGATGATGCTGTTGACCGCGAGCCGCTCGCCGAGCTTGCGCGTCTGCCAGTTGCGCGCGCGGATCTCGGGCACCTGGCGGCGGCGCCCGAACAGCGTCGAGACGTAGCCGTGCTCCTCGGCCTGCGTGATCGTGTCGTTGATGAACTGCGCCACGGCCGGGAAGCGCTCGAGGTAGCGGTCGATGAACTCCTGCGCCTCCTCCTGCGGGATCCGCAGCCGGTCCGCGAGCCCGTAGGCGGAGAGGCCGTAGACGATCCCGAAGTTGACCATCTTGGCCTTCGAGCGCATGCCGACGGTGATGTCGGCGTGGTCGACGCCGAAGACGGCCGAGGCGGTCTCGGCGTGGACGTCCTCCCCGCGCCGGAAGATGTCCTTCAGCACGTCCTCGCCGGCGATATGGGCGAGCACGCGCAGCTCGACCTGGGAGTAGTCGACCGAGAGCAGCGTGTTGCCGGGCTCGGCGATGAAGCAGGCGCGGATCTCGCGCCCGATCTCCGTCCGGATCGGGATGTTCTGCAGGTTCGGGTTGATCGAGGCGAGCCGGCCGGTCGCCGTGTTGGTCTGCAGCAGCGTCGTGTGGAGCCGGCCGTCCGGCCCGATCGCCGCGGGCAGCTGCTCGAGGTAGGTCTGGACCAGCTTGGTCAGCTCGCGCCAGCGCTCGATCTTCTCGACGATCGGGTGCTCGTCGCGGATCGCCTGCAGCACGCGCGCGTCGGTCGAGAAGCCGGTCTTGCCGCGGCGCTTGCGCGAGAGCCCGAGCTTGGTGAACAGCACCTCGCCGAGCTGCTGGGGGGAGCCGATCATGAACTCCTCGCCGGCCAGGTCCCAGATCTCGCGCTCGAGCTCGCCCGCCTCGGCGCGCATGCTCAGCCCGGCCTGCTCGAGCCGTGCGGTGTCGAGCTTCATGCCGGCCTTCTCGCACTCGCGCAGGACGTGGACGAGCGGCAGCTCGATGTCGTGGAGGAGGTCCTCCAGCCCCCGCTCGCGCAGCTGCTCGCGCTGGCGCCCGGCGAGCTCGTGGATCAGCACGGCGGAGACCGCCTGCGGGTCGTCGGCCTCGACGGCCATGCCGCGCTCCTCGCACAGCTCGGCGAGCGGGTAGCCGCGCCGCGCCGGGTCCAGCAGGTACGCGGCGACCTCGGTGTCGAAGACGAGGTTCGGCGGGACCTCGCCGAGCGCCTTGGCGTCGTGGGCGACGACGGGGCGGTCGCCGGCGGCGCGGACCAGGTCGGCGGGGTCGGCGACCTCGCCGGCCAGCGCGTGCGGCCCGCCCGCGTACGCGCCGAAGCGCCAGCCCTCCTCGCGCGCCACCAGCTCGCCCTCGGCGACCTCGGGCGCCATGGCGGCGAGCGCGAGCTCGGCGCCGGTCAGCTTGTTCACGTCCGCGGCGACCCCCTTGCGCACCGCGACCGTGCGCGCGGTCGCCGCCTCGGGCCGCGGGATCGCGGCCGACTCGGCGGCGTCGAGCGCCTCCTCGAGCCGCCGCAGCGGGTCGCGCAGCTCGAACTCGCGGAACATCGCACGCAGCCGGCTCCGGTCGGGCTCGCGGTTGAGCTCCGCCTGGAGGTCGAGCTCGATCGGGACGTCGCGGACCATCGTCGCGAGCTGCTTGGAGACCCGCGCGTCCTCGGCGAACTCGGTCAGGTTCTGCTTGCGCTTGGCGCCCGAGATCTGGTCGACGCTGCCGAGCACCTCCTCGAGCGAGCCGAAGCGCTGCAGCAGCTCGGCGGCGGTCTTGTCGCCGATCCCCGGGACGCCGGGGATGTTGTCGGACGTGTCGCCCTTGAGCCCGATGAAGTCGGGCACGAGCTCGGGCGGGATCCCGTAGCGGTCGATCACGCCCTGGCGGTCGTAGACCTTCGTGTCGGTGATCCCGCGCGAGGTGGTCATGATCCGCACGCCGTCGGTCACGAGCTGGTAGGCGTCGCGGTCGCCGGTGACGACCATCACCGGGATGCCGCCGGTCGCGCGCGCGCTCGGTCAGCGCCGCGATCACGTCGTCGGCCTCGTAGCCCTCGACCGAGACGTTGGGGTAGCCGAACGCCTCGACGAGCGGCCGCAGGTGCGGCCACTGCTGCTTGAGCAGGTCGGGGCGCGAGGAGCGCTGCGCCTTGTAGTCGGCGGAGATCTCCTTGCGGCCGGACATGCCCGCGTCCCAGACGACGACCGTCGGCACGTCGCCGTGGTCGGTGAGGATCTTCACCAGCATCGACGCGAAGCCGAAGATCGCGTTCGTCGGGCGCCCGTCCGAGGTCGCGATCGACTCCGGCAGGGCGAAGAAGGCGCGGTAGGCGAGCGAGTTCCCGTCGATCAGGAAGAGCTCGCGGCGGTTGTCGCCATTGGTGGCCATCGGCCCCGCCAACGCTAGCTCAAGACGACCTCGGCACCGCGCTTCGGGATCAGCGTGATCGCGCGTCTTCCGGTGCCTTCCCGCTGCGGGCGCGCGGCGGCGGCCGCGGTCCGCGCGGCGAGCTCGGCGAGCACGACGCGCAGCTCCATCAGCGCGAAGGCGGCGCCGAGGCAGCGGCGCACGCCGCCGCCGAACGGGATCCACGTGTAGGTGCCGCCCTGCGGATCGGGCCCGAGGAACCGCTCGGGCCGGAACGTGGCCGGATCGGGGTAGAGCTCGGGCCGGCGGTGGACGAGGTAGATCGACGGCGCGACGATCGTCCCGGCCTCCAGCTCGAGCCCGGCGATCGTCACCGGCGCCTGCAGGCTGCGGAGCACGACCGGGAGCACCGGGCGCAGCCGCAGCGCCTCCTTCGCGGCCGCCTCGGCGTAGGCCTCGCCGCCGTCGCGCAGCGCCTCCCAGCCGCCCGGCGTGCGGACGAGCCGCTCCACCGTCCAGCTCAGCGCCGTCGCGGTCGTCTCGTGGCCGGCGACCAGCAGCGTGACCAGCTCGTCGCGCAGCTCGCGGTCGCTCATCGGCGCGCCGTCGGCGTGGCGGGCGGCGAGCAGCAGCGAGAGGACGTCGTCGCCGGGGGCGCGGCGGCGCTCGGCGATCTGCTCGTAGAGCAGCGCGTCGACGGGCTCCAGCCAGCGCTGGAACAGGTGCGCGCGCTCGACGTTGCGCGGGCCGATCGCGGACATCGCGAGCATCGAGCCGCTGCTGAACACGCGTCCGAGCATCGCCCGCAGGCTCTCGCGCAGCCCGGCGAGGCGCGCCGAGTCCTCGCCGACGCCGAAGATCACGCGCAGGACGACGTCGAGCGTGATCGCCTGCATCCGCGGGGCGAGCGGCACCGTCGTGCCGCGCGGCCAGGAGGCGACGTGCTCGGCCGCGATCTCGCGCACGAGGTCCTCGTAGCCGGCCATCCGCGAGCCGTGGAACGGCGGCAGCATCAGCTTGCGCTGGGACATGTGCTGCGGGCCGTCGAGCAGCAGCACCGACGCGTGGCCGACGAGCGGCCGCAGGACGAGGTTGGCCTTGCCCGCGTGGAACACCGCCGGGTCGCCGGTGAACACCTCCTTGACCGCGTCCGGATGGGCGAGCATGACCCACGGCGGCTCGCCGCCGATCCGCATCGTGAAGACGTCGCCGTGACGCGCCTGGGCGCGCACCATGAACGGGCCGGGCCGCGTGATCCAGGCGGCCGTCTGCACGGCGCGCGGCCGGTGCGGAGCCGGGCGGCAGGGCGGGCGGATGGGGCGAGCCTACGCCGATAGGCTGCCGGCGTCCGATGACGCGGATCGCCGTCTGCCAGCTCGCCCCCGCGCATCGGCGACCTCGACGGCAACCGCGCGCGGGCGCTCGCCGCGCTCGACGCCGCGGCGGACGCCGGGGCGCAGGTCGTCGTGCTGCCCGAGCTCGCGGCGTCGGGCTACGTGTTCCGCGACGCGCGACGAGGCCCGCGCGCTGGCCGAGCCGCCCGACGGGCCGACCGTCGCCGGCTGGGCGGAGCGCGCCGCCGCGCGCGGGCTCGTCGTCGCGGGCGGGTTCGCCGAGGCGGGCGCGGACGGTCGCCTGTTCAACAGCGCGGCGCTCGTCGACGCCGGCGGCGTGCGCGCCGTCTACCGCAAGGCCCATCTGTGGGATCGCGAGGCGGAGGTCTTCACGCCCGGGACCGATCCCCCGCCGGTGGCCGACACGCCGCACGGCCGGATCGGGCTGATGGTCTGCTACGACCTCGAGTTCCCCGAGTGGGTGCGGCTGGTCGCGCTCGCGGGCGCCGAGCTGCTGTGCGTGCCGACGAACTGGCCGCGCGAGGCGCGGCCGGACGGCGAGCGCCCGATGGAGGTCCTCCGCGCGATGGTCGCCGCGTCGACGAACCGGATGGCGATCGCGGCCTGCGACCGCTGCGGCAGCGAGCGCGGCGTCGACTGGGTCGCCGGCTCGGCGATCGTGGCGCCCGACGGCTGGCTGCTGGCCGGCCCGCCGGCCGCGGCGGAGCCGGCGCTGCTGCTCGCCGACGTCGACCTCGCCGCCGCGCGCGACAAGGCGCTCGGGCCGCGCAACGACGCGCTCGGCGACCGCCGCCCCGACCTGTATGCCCGGGTCGCCGGCCGCCCGTAGAGTGTCCGTGGTGACCCGTCCGACCTCCGCCCAGTTCTCGCTCACCCTCCGCGTCCGGATCGACGACCGGCCCGGGATGCTCGGCCGCGTCGCGACCGCGATCGGCGAGGCCGGCGGGACGATCGGCGACATCGAGCTCGTCGAGACCGGCCGCGGCGTGCTGCTGCGCGACATCACGGTCGACGCCGGCGACGAGGAGCACGAGCGCGGGATCGTCGGCGCGGTCGACGGCGTCGACGGCGCCGAGGTGCTCGACTGGACCGACCGGACGCTCGGGATGCACGTCGGCGGCAAGCTCGAGGTGCGGCTCAAGCACCCGCTGCGGACGGTGGACGACCTCAGCATGGCCTACACGCCGGGCGTCGCCCGCGTCTGCTCGGCGATCGCCGCGGACCCCGACAAGGCGTTCCAGTACACGATCAAGCGCAACACGGTCGCCGTCGTCAGCGACGGCAGCGCCGTGCTCGGCCTCGGCGACATCGGGCCCGCGGCCGCGATGCCGGTGATGGAGGGCAAGGCGATGCTCTTCAAGGAGTTCGCCGGCGTCGACGCGTTCCCGATCTGCCTCGACACCAAGGACCCCGAGGCGATCATCGCCACCGTCAAGGCGCTCGCCCCCGGCTTCGGCGGGATCAACCTCGAGGACATCAGCGCGCCGCGCTGCTTCGAGATCGAGGAGCGGCTCAAGGCCGAGCTCCCGATCCCGGTCTTCCACGACGACCAGCACGGGACCGCCGTCGTCACGCTCGCCGCGCTGCTCAACGCCTGCCGGCTCACCGGGCGGCGGATCGAGGACGTGCGGGCGCTGATCGTCGGCGTCGGCGCGGCCGGCGTCGCCGTCGCGAAGATCCTGCTCGAGGCCGGCGTCCGCGACGTGGTCGGCTGCGACTCGCGCGGCGCGCTGCACCGCGGCCGCGAGGACTACGAGCAGCTCCCGCCGAGCAAGCGCTGGCTCGCGGACGAGACGAACCGCGAGGGCCGCGCGGGCGGCCCGGCCGAGGTGATCGAGGGCATGGACCTGTTCGTCGGCCTCTCCGGCGCACGCGTGATGCCCGCCGAGGCGCTCGCGCGCGATGGCCGGCGACGCGATGGTCTTCGCGATGGCCAACCCGACGCCCGAGGTGACGCCCGAGGAGGCCGCGCCCTACGCGCGCGTGATCGCCACCGGCCGCTCGGACTACCCGAACCAGATCAACAACGTCCTCTGCTTCCCGGGCATCTTCCGCGGCGCGCTCGACGTGCGGGCGCGCGAGATCACCGAGGACATGAAGATGGCCGCCGCACGCGGGATCGCCGCGCTCGTCGGCGACGACGAGCTGCGCGAGGACCACGTCATCCCGTCGGCCTTCAACCGCGACGTCGCCCCCGCGGTGGCGGAGGCGGTGGCGCGCCAGGCGCGTCGCGGCGGCACCGCCGAGCGCGGACGAGAGCGAGTTCGGCTACGCGCGCGGCGACACCACCGAGTTCCGCGCGATCCAGGGCTGAATGAGCGTCGTAGGAGAGGTGTGACCACGATTCGTCGAGGCTGCCGGATGCGCGTGACGATGACGGGAGCGACGGGCCGCGTCGGCGGGCGGATCGCGGCGGCGCTCAAGGCGCGCGGCGACGAGGTGACCGTGCTCTCGCGCAACCCGGAGCGCGCCCGCGCCGCGCTCGGCGTCGACGCGGTCGCCTGGCGGCCGGAGGACGAGCCGGCGCCGGCCGAGGCGCTGGCGGGCCGCGACGGCGTGATCCACCTCGCCGGCGAGGACATCGCCCAGCGCTGGACCGACGAGGTCAAGCGGCGGGTCATGCGCTCGCGCGAGCTCGGCACCCGCAACCTCGTCGCCGGGCTGCGCGCGTCCGACCCGCGGCCGCCGGCGCTGATCTCCGCCTCCGCGGTCGGCTGGTACGGCCGCGACCGCGGCGACGACCGGCTGACCGAGCAGGAGCCGGCCGGCGAGGACTTCCTCGCCGCCGTCTGCGCGGCGTGGGAGCGCGAGGCGGTCGCCGCCGAGACGCTCGGCGTGCGCGTCGCCCGGATCCGCACCGGGATCGTGCTCGACAAGGACGGCGGCGCGCTCGAGAAGATGCTCCCGCCGTTCAAGCTCGGCGTCGGCGGCCCCGTCGCCGGCGGGCGCCAGTACCTGCCGTGGATCCACCTCGACGACCTGGTCGCGCTGTACCTCGCCGCGCTCGACCACGACTGGTCGGGGCCGTTCAACGGCAGCGCGCCCGAGCCGGTCACGAACCACGACTTCAGCCGTGCGCTCGGCCGCGCGCTGCACCGTCCCGCGGTGGCGCCCGTCCCCGGCTTCGCGATCCGGCTGCTCTACGGCGAGATGGCCGACCTCGTCGTCTTCGGCCAGCGCGCGGTGCCGGCGCGGCCGCTCGAGCTGGGCTTCGGATTCGCCCATGCGGAGCTCGACGAGGCGCTCCGAGAGCGCCCTGCGCGCCTGAATCGACCGGCATACTTGTATACCTGCAGGAACCGCTACCCGGACCGCGGAACACCGGGTAGCGTGGAGTCCATGAGCCATTTCGACGCGCCCGTAGAGGGCATCCAGCCGGACCAGACCGTAGCCGCGTTCACCTCGCAGGACGACGTCCCCGCCGCCCGCCTCCTCGCTCATGATCTCGAGCCGCTCGTGTGGGAGGACGACGGCGAAGGGGTGCTGCCGCCGCCTGACTGAGGCGGCGGCGACGGGAACGAGCCGGCGCGGTCCGCCGCGCCGGCTACGCCGCGGCCTCGGCCGCGTCGGCCGCCCGCGTGACCGGACAGCGGCCCTCGTCGTGGCCGCACGCCGTCGCGGAGCAGAGCCGGCAGTTCGACCCGGCCGTCCGGCGGCCGTCGGTCAGCTCGGCGAGGACCGAGGAGGCCAGCTCGGCGAGCGCCGCGCGCTCCGCCGCGCCCAGCCCGGCGAGCGCGGCCTCGAGCGCCGCGCCGCGGGCGACCTGGACGCGCTCGGCCGCCGCCACGCCGGCGGGCGTGAGCCGCACGAGCACGCCGCGGCCGTCGGCGGGGTCGCGCTCGCGCGTCGCGAGGCCCGCGGCCGCGAGCCGGTCGACCACCCGCACGGTGCGCGAGTGGCTCAGGCGCAGGCCGCCGGAGAGCGTGTCGACGGTGCGCCCGCCGGCCCACTCGTGCAGCGAGACGAGCGCCGCCGGCAGCGCGCCGCTCATCGCCGCCGCGTCCTCGGTCGCGTCGCGGATCCGGTCCCCGAGCGCGACGATCATCGCGCCCACCACGTTCATGTCGTGATCCATCTGTGCCAAAAGCATATATGCTTGCGACACACATGATCGACGAGGACCACCGAGACGACCCCTGGGACAAGGCGCGCGAGGCGCAGCGCGAGGACGTCGCGGGCATCTTCGCCCCGCGCGAGCGGCGCTGCCCGGAGTGCGGCGCGGAGCAGCGCGCGGACGGCCGGAAGTGCACGAACTGCGGCGCGGACCTGACCGCGCGCTACGAGCGGCGCACGGCCCGCAACACCCGCCGCCCGCTGCTGTTCGCCGGCATCGTGGCGGCCGTGCTGATCGCGGTGGCGATCCCGGTCATCTCGAGCCTGCGCAGCGACGCGTCCGACGAGCGGGCGCGCGAGGCCGTCGCGCAGAAGGCGCGCGTCGAGGCCGAGCGCCAGCGCCAGATCCGCGACGGCAAGCCGGTGTTCGCCGCCGGGCCGGAGGCCGCGGCGGGCGAGGACGTCGCCCGGCACCGGGCGCAGCTGCTGACCGCCGGCGAGGCGGCCATCACCCAGGACGCCCGCGCCCGCGTGCAGGCCGGGACGCTCGACGGCGACATCAAGGGCACGCGCTGCACGCTCTACCCCGCCACCGACGAGCGCCGCGCCGCGGAGACCGACCCGGCCACGCGCGCCGCGCGCTACGACTGCGTCGCCTACACCTCGATGCTGGAGGGCAACGACAACCGCACCGCGGTCTTCGGCCACCCGTTCTGGCTCGTGATCGACTTCGCGCGCGACCGCTTCACGTGGTGCAAGACCACGCCGCGCGCCGGCGAGGGCGGCAGCGTGCTGATCAGCGTCCCGGTGGCGAAGCCGTGCCGGGACCCCGCAGGCCCCGGCTAGGCCGCTACGTCGTCGCCGGCGTCTCGCCCGCGTCGTCGGGCTTCGGGTCGGGCGCCGGCGTCTGCTTCGGGCCGCCGCGACCCCACGGGCCGACCTTCTTCCACAGCGACTCCTTCTTCGGCGGCACGACCAGCCAGATGATCACGCCGATGAAGTTGAGCAGCAGGCCGAACGCGAGGCCGACCCGCTCGCCGTAGCCCTTGCGGCCCGACAGGTACGAGGCGATGATCGCGGACAGCAGCCAGGCGTAGAGGAGCCAGAGGGCGGTCGAGCCGAGCAGCGCGAAGATCGTCATCTCAGGTCCCCAGGTAGGCGTTCTGGACCTCCGGGTTCTCCCGGAGCGCCTCGGACTTGTCGGCCAGCACGACCTTGCCGGTCTCGAGCACGTAGCCGTGGCTCGAGACGTCGAGCGCGTAGTTCGCGTTCTGCTCGACCAGCAGGATCGTCGTGCCCTGCTTGTTGATCTCGCGGACGGTCTCGTAGATCCGGTCGACGAGGATCGGCGCGAGGCCCATCGAGGGCTCGTCGAGCAGCAGCAGCGCCGGCTCGGCCATCAGCGCGCGGCCCATGGCCAGCATCTGCTGCTCGCCGCCCGACATCGTGCCCGCCTTCTGCTTCTCGCGCTCCTTCAGCCGCGGGAAGAGGTCGAACACGCGGTCGAGGTCGCCGCTGATGTTGGCGTCGCGGCGCAGGTACGCGCCGAGCTCGAGGTTCTCGCGCACGCTCATGCGCTGGAAGCAGCGCCGGCCCTCCGGCGACTGCGAGATCCCGAGCCGGACGATGTCCTGCGCCGGCATCGTGGAGATCTCCTGGCCGCGGAAGCGGATCGAGCCGGTGCTCGGCGGTGAGAGCCCCGAGATCGAGCGGAGCGTGGTCGACTTGCCGGCGCCGTTGGAGCCGATCAGCGTCACCACCTCGCCCTCCTCGACCTTGAACGAGATCCCCTTGAGCGCCTCGATCGACCCGTACTTCGTGTGGACGTCCTCGAGCTCGAGCATCGGCGTCGACATCGCTCAGCCCTGCTTCCCGAGGTAGGCCTCGACGACGCGCGGGTCGTGCCGGACCTTCTGCGGCTCACCCTCGGCGATCTTCTCGCCGTGATCGAGCACGGTCACCTGCTCGGACACGCCCATGACCACCTTCATGTCGTGCTCGATGAGCAGGATCGCCAGGCCGCGATCGTCGCGCAGCTTGCGCATGAACTGGGTGAGCCCCTCGGACTCCTGCGGGTTCATGCCCGCGGTCGGCTCGTCGAGCAGCAGCAGCTTCGGGTCCGAGGCGAGCGCGCGGGCGATCTCCACCCGGCGCTGGTCGCCGTAGCTCAGGTAGCTCGACGCGTCGTCGTGGCGCCGCTTCGCGACGCCGACGTAGTCGAGCAGCTCGTGCGCCTTCTCGCGCCCCGCCTTCTCCTCGCGCCGCACCCTCGGGGTGCGGAGGATCGAGCCGAAGACGCTCGCCTTCAGGCGCGCGTGCTGGCCGACCAGCACGTTCTCGACCGCCGACATCGTCCCGAACAGGCGGATGTTCTGGAACGTCCGCGCGACCCCCATCGCCGTGATCTGGTCGGGCCGCTTCGACGTCACCTTCTTGCCGTCGAAGATGACATCGCCGAGCGACGGCTTGTAGAGCCCGGTCAGCATGTTGAAGAACGTCGTCTTCCCCGCGCCGTTCGGCCCGATGATCGAGACGATCGCCTTCTCGGGCACCCGGAACGAGACGCCGTCGACCGCCGTCAGCCCGCCGAAGATCTTCGTCAGATAGACGGTCTCCAGCACCGCCGGCCCGGCGTTCAGCCGGTCCTGCTCGGCCTGTGCCTCGGGCGTGCTCATGCGCGCGACTCCACGACGAAGTCGCCGCCCTCGGTGGGTTCGGCCACGTCGAACTCGGCCTGGTGCCTTCGCTCGGGTATCAGCCCCTGTGGTCGCAGGACCATCATGATCACGAGCAGGAACCCGAAGATCCCGAAGCCGAGCTCGGTCACGTCGAAGTCCAGCCCTATCTTGCTCGGCACGTCGTTGAGCACGTCGGGGATCAGGTTCGTGTTGATGTACGAGAGCAGCAGCGCGCCGACCACGACGCCCCAGATCGAGCCGAGCCCGCCGAGGATGATCATCGCGAGCACGAAGATCGAGAACGAGAACTCGAACTGGTCCGCGTTGACGGTGTTGTAGAAGGAGCCGAGGAACGTGCCGGCCATGCCGCCCATCGCGGCGCCGAGCGCGTACGCGAGCAGCTTCACGCGCACGGTCGGGATGCCCATGCTGACGGCCGCCACCTCGTCCTCGCGGATCGCGATCCACGCGCGGCCGATGCGCGAGTCGCGCAGCCGGAAGTTGATGAACAGCACGACGAGGGCGAGCGCCAGCGCGGTCCAGTACCACGGTCTGAGGTTCAGCGTGGTGAAGCGCTCGACGAGCGGGATGTCGATCTTGTCCACCGGCGTGATGCCCGCGCGGCCGTTGGTCAGGTTGAAGTGGCCGATGCCGAAGACGCCGTCGTCGGAGTTGACCGCGACGCGGCCGACGATCTCGCCGAAGGCCAGCGTCACGATCGCGATGTAGTCGCCCCGCAGGCGCAGCGTCGGGAAGCCGAGGATCGCGCCCAGGGTCGCCGCGGCGATGGCCGCGATCGGTAGGACGATCAGCCAGTTCAGGTGGATGCCGGGCTGGCTCGAGAGCTGCTCGGCGACCCCGATGTGGATGTTCTCGCCCGAGAACCAGGTCGAGCCGAGCCAGCCCATCGTGTAGGCCCCGATCGCGAAGAACGCGACGTAGCCGAGGTCGAGCAGGCCGGCGAAGCCCACCACGATGTTCAGGCCGAGCGCCATGACGACGTAGACGAGCGCGACGGTCGCGTCGTTCATGAAGCCGCTGCCGGAGTCGAAGTAGAACGGCACGAAGATGGCGACCAGGATCGCCACCGCGGCGACGATCGTGCTCAGCTCGAACGGGCCGACCTTCCGCGGCAGCTTGAGGCCGCGGGGCTTCGTGGCCATGCGCGGGGTCTCGGTGCTCATCCGGCCTCCCTCGTCTCCTCGCCGAGCAGGCCCTGCGGCCGGAACACGAGGATCAGCACGAGATAGCCGAAGACGATCGCCGGCGTCCACTCGGTCCCGATGCGGTTGTCGGAGATCTGCTGGATGCAGCCGATGATCAGGCCGCCGAGGATGGCGCCCTTGATGTTGCCGATGCCGCCCATGACCGCGGCGGTGAAGGCGATCAGGCCCGCGGTGAAGCCGGAGAAGAACCAGACGTCGGTCTGGTACAGGGCGTAGATCAGGCCGGCCGCGCCGGCCATCAGCCCGCCGAGCAGGAACGTGAACGAGATCGTCGTGTCGACGTTGATGCCCATCAGGCGCGCGGCCTGGGGATCCTGCGCGGTGGCGCGCATCGCGCGCCCGATGCGCGAGCGGCTGATGAAGTTGATCAGGAAGAAGAAGAGCGGCACCGTCACCACGAGCGCGAGCAGGTCGCCGTGGGTGATGGGGACGCCGAAGATCGTGACGTAGTCCTCCTGCGTGTTGATCAGGTCCGGCACGCCGCGGTGCGAACCGCCGAGCCAGAGCAGGCCGATGTTCTGCAGGATGAACGAGAACCCGACCGCGGTGATCAGCGGTGCGAGCTTCGGCGCGTTCCGCAATGGCCGGTAGCCCACCCGCTCGATCATCGTGTTGAGCGTCCCGGTGGCGATCATCGTGATGAAGAGGATCAGCAGCAGCCCGAAGAACAGCTCGGCGGTGCCCGCGCCGACGGTCAGGCCGATCGTCCCGATCAGCGAGTAGGCCACGAACGACCCGATCATGAACAGGTCGCCGTGGGCGAAGTTGATCAGCTCGATGATGCCGTAGACGAGCGTGTATCCGACCGCGATCAGCGCCCAGATGGCGCCGTTCGAGAGGCCGTCCTTGATGTTCGTGGCGAGCCGGGTGAGGCTGCCTTCGTCCTGGAGGTCCTGGATGCCGTACGCGACCGGGAGGACGAGCAGGATCGCGATGAGCCCGTACTTCGAGATGACCTCACGCGCGACGTCGGCGCGCGAGCGCGACGGTCGTACGGGGATGGATGCGGATTCCATGGAGTTGTTCGGAGCGGGTGGCGGCGGGCCCGTGGGCCCGCCGCCTTCCGCACCGGTCAGTGGCCTAGTTGGCCTTGATCACCTTGTTGAACACCAGCTTCCCACCTTCGGCGGTGTATCCGCCGTAGTCGCTCAGCGTGGTGTCGCCGTCGGGGTCGATGTCATACACGCCCAGCGGGCTCTCACGGCCCTTGGTGCTCAAGAAGGCGTCGATGACGGCCTTGCGGTCGTCGCCTCCCTGGGCGATCGCGTCGCAGACGACGGCCATCGCCTCGTAGCCGTACACGGCATACGGGTCGATCTCGTCCTGCGGCTCGCCGTACTCGGCCTCGTAGTCCTTGTAGAACTGCTGGCCGGCGGCCGGCAGCTCATCCGGAGCCAGGGTCGGCGCCGTCAGCAACGTCTGCTTCTGGACCTCCGCGGGGATCTCCTTGGTGAAGTCCACCGTGGCGACGCCGTCAGGGCCGAACAGCTTGGCGTCCGGCATCGCGGCGTTCAGGTCCTTGTACAGCTGCGGCGCGTTGTTGTCGATGATGCCGCCGGTGAAGACGGCGTCCGCGCCGGTCGCCTTGATCTTGTCGGCGAGGGCGCGGTAGTTCGCGGCCTTGCCGTCCCACGAGTCGTTCCCGGCGATCTTGATGCCGAGCTCCTCCGCGGAGGCCTGCGTGTTCTTCGCGACACCCTTTCCGTACACCTCGGCGTCGTCGAGGATGTAGACGTTGGTGACGCCCTCGTCCTTCATGTACTGCGCCTGGGCGGCACCCTGGATGGTGTCGATCGGCACGACGCGCCCGTAGTTGCGCTCGCCGCTCGGGTAGTACTTGTCGGGCTCGCCCGGCTCAGCGCCGGCCCCGCCCTTGGTCAGGCCGAGCGCCGTGTTCGACGGGCTGACCTGCAGGATCCCGGCCTCGTTGGTGATCGGGATCGAGATCGCGGACGCGCCGGAGTTGAACTCGCCGATATAGGCGATGGCGCTGTCGTCCTGGGCGACCTTACGAGCGTTGGCCGAGGTGGCCCCGGCCTCCCACTTGCCCGCCGCCGCCGTGGCGTCGTCGAGCGACGTGTACTTGATGTTGAAGTCGCCGCACTTGTTGCCCTTCTGCTTCAGCGCGAGCTTGATGCCGTTGATCACGTCTTCCGACTGCGGGCGCGAGGCGCCCTGCAGCGGCAGGGACGAGTAGACGGTCAGCGAGCCGCCGCCGGAGTCGCCGGAGCTTCCGCTGCCGCCGCTGTCTCCACCACTGTCATCGTCGCCGCATGCGGCGACACCGAAGGCCATAACGGCCGTCAGGCAGCTCCACGCTGCCACGTCACGAATCTTCAAGTAACCCCTCCTCAAGGGTTGACCTTGATCTAGAGCGGGCGATTCTATTCATCGTCCCGGATCCCACGCAACAGATCGCCTGTTAGCGGCGCGTTAGCGAGGGATGTAGCCGCCGTCCTCGTGCCCCTTCTTGCGGTGTGGGACGTACTTCGTGATCACGTGCGCGGTGCCGGCGATCAGGATCATCAGGATCGCGACGAGCAGCCCGTCGAACGGCTTGCGGCCGAGCGCCACCAGGACGATCCAGACGGACGCGGCGGCGATCGTGGTGAGGATCAGCCCCATGCGGGCGCCGATGCTACCGGAGCGCGTCCGCGAACCGGCCCACCAGCTCGCGCACCGCGCCGGCGGGCTCCGCGGCCTCCGCGGCGGCGCGCACCAGGCGCGAGCCGACGATCACGCCGTCGGCGCCGGCGTCCGCGGCGGCGGCCGCCGCCTCGGGGGTGCCGATCCCGAAGCCGAGCGCCACCGGCACGTCCGTGTTGGCCTTCGTGCGGGCGAGGATGCCGGGCAGGTCGTCCGACAAGCCCTGGCGCTCGCCGGTCGTGCCGGTGACCGAGACCGTGTAGACGAACCCGCGCGCGGACGCTCCGATCGCGGCGAGCCGCTCCGCGGGCGTCGTCGGGGCGACGAGCGCGACCAGCGCGACGCCGGCCGCGTCGCACGCCGCCAGCACGTCGCCGGCCTCCTCCAGCGGGAGGTCGGGGACGATCAGGCCGCTGATGCCGCGCTCCGCCAGGTCCGCCGCGAACCGCTCCGTCCCGCGGGCGAGCACGAGGTTGGCGTAGATCATGAGCACGACCGGGACGGACTCCGTGAGCGCGCGCCCGACCTCGAGCACGCCGTGCACCGTCGCGCCGGCCTCCAGCGCCTGCGTGCCGGCCGCGTGGATCACCGGGCCGTCCGCGAGCGGGTCGGAGAACGGGACGCCGAGCTCGACCAGGTCGGCGCCGCCCTCGGCGTAGGCCTCGCCGATCGCGCGCGAGCCGTCGAGCGTGGGGAACCCGCCCATCAGGTACGGCATCAGCGCGGCGCGGCGGTCGGAGCGGCTGAACGCGGCCGCGATCGTGTCCTGGCCCGTGGCCACGCTCATGCGAGCCGCTCCAGCACCTCGGCGAGGTCCTTGTCGCCGCGGCCGCTGAGGCAGATCAGCTCGAGCGGATCGGCGCCCGCGGCCGGGTTCGCGAGCACCCACGCGACCGCGTGCGAGGACTCGAGCGCGGGGATGATCCCCTCGAGCTCCGCCAGCCGCCGGAACGCCTCCAGCGCCTGGGCGTCGGTCACCGCGTCGTAGCGCGCGCGGCCGGAGTCGCGCAGCCACGCGTGCTCGGGCCCGGCGCCCGGGTAGTCCAGGCCGGCCGAGATCGAGTGCGCCTCGGTGATCTGGCCGTCCTCGTCCTGCATGATCGCGCTGTAGGAGCCGTGCAGGACGCCGCCGCGGCCGCCGACGGTGAGCGGCGCCCCGTGGCGGCCGGTCTCGATCCCCTCGCCGGCGGCCTCGACGCCGACGATCTCGACCTCGGCGTCGTCGACGAACGGGATGAAGGTGCCGATCGCGTTCGAGCCGCCGCCGACGCAGGCGACGACGCGCGAGGGCAGCCGCCCGCAGCGCTCGAGCACCTGCGCGCGCGCCTCGTCGCCGATGATCCGCTGCAGGTCGCGCACGAGCGCCGGGAACGGCGCCGGCCCGACGCAGGAGCCGATCGCGTAGTGCGTGTGGCCGACGTTGGCGACCCAGTCGCGGATCGCGGCCGAGACCGCCTCCTTGAGCGTGCGGGAGCCGGCCTCGACGCCCGCCACGGTCGCGCCCAGCAGCCGCATGCGCTGCACGTTGGGCATCTGGCGGCGCATGTCCTCCGTGCCCATGTAGACGACGCATTCGAGCCCGAGCAGCGCGCACGCGGTCGCGGTGGCCACGCCGTGCTGGCCGGCGCCCGTCTCGGCGATGATCCGCGGCTTGCCCATCCGCTTGGCCAGCAGGCACTGGCCGAGCGCGTTGTTGAGCTTGTGCGAGCCCGTGTGCATCAGGTCCTCGCGCTTGAGCCAGACCGGGCGGCCCGCCGCCTCCGAGAGCCGCTCGGCGTGGTAGAGCGGCGTCGGGCGGCCGCAGAAGTCGCGCTGCAGGCCCGACAGCTCGGCGCGGTAGCCGGCGTCCTCGCGCGCGACGAGCCAGGCGGCCTCGAGCTCGGCGAGCGCCGGCATCAGCGTCTCGGGGACGTACTGCCCGCCGTACGGGCCGAAGCGGTGCTCGACCTCGACGCTCATCCTGCCTCGCTCCTGACTCGGCCTGCGGCCTCGCCACCGCTCCGCTCGGGGCTCGTCACCGGCTCACCGCGCGGCGCGCCCGCGGCGGCGGCGGGATCTCGCCTCGTCGCTCCCACCGGCGCCGCCGCGGCCATGAACGCCGCGAGCTTGTCCGGGTCCTTGATCCCCGGCGCGGCCTCGACGCCCGAGGCGACGTCGACCGCGAACGGCTCGATCGCGGCGATGCCCGCGGCGACGTTCTCCGCCGTCAGCCCGCCGGAGAGGATCGCCGGCACCTTGCGGCGCCGCTGCGCCGCCAGCGCCCAGTCCCAGGTCCGCCCGGAGCCGCCGCGCAGCCCGCGGGCGGCGGTGTCGAGCAGGTGGAAGTCGGTGTGGAAGCGCTCGAGGTCCTGGAAGTCGGAGGCGTCGGCGATCCGGATCGCCTTGATCACCTTGGCGCCGGTGCGGCGCGCGACCTCGCTGCAGAACGCCGGCCCCTCGTCGCCGTGGAGCTGGACGTGCGAGAGCTGGAGCGCCTCGGCGGCCTGCGCGATCTCGTCCAGCGACGCGTTGACGAACACGCCGACGGTCTCCACGCGGCGCCGCAGGGCGGCGGAGATCCCGGCCGCGACGGCGGGGTCGGCGGCGCGCGCCGAGCCCTCCCAGAGGATGAAGCCGAGCGCCCATGCGCCCAGCTCGACCGCGAGCTCGGCGTCCTCGGGACGGGTGATGCCGCAGACCTTGACGCGCGTCACGAGCTGCAGCGTAGTGGGCTGCGGAGGGCCGCTACTGCGCGGCCACGCCCGCCGGGCGGTCGCCCAGCGTCGCCTTGAGCCCGCGTGCGATCCCGCCGGCGTGGCACTCGACGTCGACCACGTCGCCCGGCTTGTGCTCGCCGAGGATCGTCGTCACGTCGTCCATGCTCTGCACCTGCCGCCCGGCGAGCCGCTCGAGCACCTCGCCGGAGTGCAGCCCCGCCGCCTCGGCGGGCGAGCCGGCCTGGACGACCTCCACCTGGACGCCCTCGGGCCCGGTCGAGCCCTCGATCCCGAGGTAGGCGCGCTCGACGTGGCCGGCCGACTCGAGCTGCGGGATCACGGTCTTCGCGGTGTCGATCGGGACGGCGAAGCCGATCCCGACGTTGCCGTCCGACCCGCTGCCGGTGGCGATCTGCGAGTTGATCCCGACCACGCGGCCGCGTGCGTCGAGCAGCGGGCCGCCCGAGTTGCCCGGGTTGAGCGCGGCGTCGGTCTGGATGACGTTGTCGATCCGGAAGCCGCTCGGGGCGGTCAGGCGGCGCTGGAGCGCGGACACGACGCCCGTGGTGAGCGTCTGCTCGAGCCCGAACGGGTTGCCGATCGCCACCGTCGGGTCGCCGACCTGGAGGCTCGAGGAGCTGCCGAGCTCGAGCGGGTCGAGGTCGAGCCCGTCGGGCTTGACCCGCAGCAGCGCGAGGTCGGTGTCAGGGTCCTTGCCGACCGTGAGCGCGGGCACCGTGTGGTGGTCGGAGAACGTGACCTCGATCTCGGTCGCGTTCTCGACGACGTGCGCGTTGGTGAGGATCAGCCCCTTGTCGTCGAGCACGAAGCCCGAGCCGGTCGACTCCGAGCCGCGGGTCGTCCCGAAGACGTCGAACGGCGACTGCTCGGTCTCGACCGTCTGGGCGCGGACGAAGACCACGCCGGGCGCGCGGCGGCGGTAGATCTCGGCCGCGCTGAGCGCCCCGGCGGCGCTCGCCAGCATCGGCGCGCCCTTGCCGGCGACCGGCGCCTCGACGATGCGCGTGTCGTCGCCGGAGTCGACGAGGCCGGCGGCGATCAGCACCGCCGCGGTCACTCCGCCGCCCATGACGGCGGCCAGCAACGGCTCGCCCAGCTCCGCATCCGAGCGCCCAGCCTGCGCCTCGCCGCTGAAGGGGCGCTAAAAGACCCTAAAGCGCTGCGTCGGAGCCGGTCAGCTCGCGGCAGGCGGCCTCGATGTCGGGCGCGCGCATCAGCGTCTCGCCGATCAGGACCGCGTCGACGCCGACGCGGTCGAGCTCGTCGATCTGCTCGCGGCTCGTGAAGCCCGACTCGGAGACGACGGTCTTGCCCGCGGGGACGTCCGCGAGCAGCTCGTAGGTGCGCTCGATGTCGACGCTGAAGTCGGCGAGGTCGCGGTTGTTGATGCCGATCACCTCAGCGTCGACGTCCAGGGCGATCTCGAGCTCGTCCTCGTCGTGGACCTCGACCAGCACGTCCAGGTCGAGCGCGCGCGCGTCGCGGTGGAGCGCGAGCAGCGTGTCGGGCTCGACCGCGGCGACGATCAGCAGGATCGCGTCGGCGCCGGCGGCCGCCGACTCGTAGAGCTGGTACGGCTCGACGATGAAGTCCTTGCGCAGCACCGGCAGGTTCGTCGCCGCGCGGGCGGCGCGCAGGTCGTCGAGCGACCCGCCGAAGTGGAACGGCTCGGTCAGGATGCTCAGCGCCGCGGCGCCGCCGGCCTCGTAGGCGTTCACGACGTCCTCGACGGTGACGCCCTCGCGGATCGTGCCCGCGGACGGCGAGCGGCGCTTGTGCTCCGCGATCACGCTGATCCACGGCTGGCTGAGCGCCTCCTGGAACGGGCGCGGCTCCGGACGATCGATGATCGCGCGCTCGAGATCGGCGAGCGGGGCGATCTCGCGCCGGCGGGCGACCTCGTCGCGGGTCGCCTCCACGATGCGTTCCAGCACGCTCAACTCGGCGCCAGCCTAGCGGTGAGCCCGACGAGCCGGTCGAGCGCCTCGGCGGCGGCGCCCGAGTCGATCGCCGCCTCGGCGGCGCGGGCGCCCGTCGCGAGGTCGTCGGCGCGGCCCGCGGCGTAGATCGCGGCGCCCGCGTTGAACACCGCGAGATCGCGCTGCGGGCCGGGCGTGCCGGCGAGGATCCGGCGCGTGGTCTGCGCGTTCGCGCCGGGCGGGCCGCCGGCGACGTCGGCGTGGTCCGCCGGGGCGAGCCCGACCTCCTCCGGCGTCACGTCGTAGCGGCTGATCGCGCCGCCGTCGACCTCGACCACGTGCGTCGCGCCGGCGGTGCTCAGCTCGTCGAGCCCGTCGGCGCTGGACACCACGAGCGCGCGGTCGGCGCCCAGCCGCGCGAGCGCGCCCGCCATCACCTCGAGGAACGCCGGGTCGGAGACGCCGATGACCTGGCGCGTCGCGCCCGCGGGGTTGGTCAGCGGTCCGAGGAAGTTGAAGATCGTCCGCACCGCGAGCTCCTTGCGGACCGGGACCACGAAGCGGGTCGCGCCGTGGTGGGCCGGCGCGAACATGAAGCCGAAGCCGACCTCCTGGATGCACTGCGCGACGGCCTCCGGCGCGAGGTCGATCCGCACCCCGAGCGCCTCGAGCACGTCCGCGCTGCCCGACAGCCCGGTCGCGGAGCGGTTGCCGTGCTTGGCCACCGCGCAGCCGGCGCCGGCGGCGATCAGCGCGGCGGTCGTCGACACGTTGAAGGTCTGGCGCCCGCCGCCGGTGCCGGCGGTGTCGATCAGGTCGGTGCGGCCGGTCTCGACCGGCGCCGCGAAGCGCCGCATCGTCGCCGCGAGGCCGACGAGCTCGTCGACCGTCTCCCCCTTCGTCCGCAGCGCGATCAGCACCGCGGCGGTCTCGACCTCGGAGGCGTTGCCGCCCATGATCTCCGCGAGGACGGCCGCCATCTGCTCCGTGCCCAGGTCCTCACGGGCGGCGAGGCGGTCGATCGCGTCAGTCAGCGTCGGGTTCGGCAAGGAAGTTCGCCAACAGGTGCTTGCCCTCGGGCGTGAGCACCGACTCGGGGTGGAACTGGACGCCGTGCGCCGGCAGGTCACGGTGCTGGACCCCCATGATGACGCCGCCGCCGGTCGCGGTGATCATCAGGCTGTCCGGCAGGTCGGGGTCGACGACGAGCGAGTGGTAGCGGCCGACGGTCAGCGGGGACGGCAGCCCGGCGAACAGCCCCTGGCCGTCGTGGGTGATCTCGGTCGTCTTGCCGTGGACCGGCTCGTGGCGGACGACGGTCCCGCCGAACGCCTGCGCGAGCGACTGGTGGCCGAGGCAGACGCCGAGCGTCGGGACCCCCGCCTCGGGGAAGCGGCGCATGACGTCGACCGAGACGCCGGCCTCGTTCGGGGTGCACGGGCCCGGCGAGACGATCACGCGGTCGGGCCGGCGGGCCAGCAGCTCGTCGGTCGTCTCGACGTCGTTGCGGACGACCTCGAGCTCGCGCGCCGAGCTCGCCCAGGTACTGGACGAGGTTGTAGGTGAACGAGTCGTAGTTGTCGATCACCAGCACCCGTTCACGGCCACGCCTCCTGCGCGCTCGCCAGCTCGATCGCGCGCGCGGCGGCGCGGGCCTTGTTGCGCGACTCCTCGTACTCGTAGTCGGGCTTGGCGTCGGCGACGGTCCCGCCCCCGGCCTGCAGGTGCGCGACGCCGTCCTTGATCACGACGGTGCGGATGCAGATGCAGGTGTCGAGCTCGCCCGTGTAGGAGAGGTAGCCGACCGCGCCGCCGTACGCGCCGCGCTTGACCGGCTCGAGCTCGTCGATGATCTGCATCGCGCGGACCTTGGGCGCGCCGCTCAGCGTCCCGGCCGGGAGGATCGAGCGCAGGGCGTCCATCGGGCCGACCTCGGGGCGCAGCCGGCCGCCGACGGACGAGACGATGTGGATCAGGTGCGAGTAGGTCTCGACGGCCATGAACGTCTCGACCTCGACGGTCCCGTACTCGCAGACGCGGCCGAGGTCGTTGCGGCCGAGGTCGACGAGCATCACGTGCTCGGCGCGCTCCTTCTCGTCGGCGAGCAGGTCCTGGGCGATCGCCTCGTCCTGCTCGACGTCGCCGCCGCGCGGCCGCGTGCCGGCGATCGGGCGCGTGGTCGCGCGGCCGCCGGTGACGGTCACGAGCGGCTCGGGCGAGGCGCCGACGATCTGGAAGTCCTCGAAGTCGAGGAAGTACATGTACGGCGACGGGTTGATCGCGCGCAGGCCGCGGTAGACGCTGAACGCGTCGACCTCGACGCCGGCCGACCAGCGCTGCGACGGCACGACCTGGAACGCGTCGCCGGCGTGGACGTACTCGACGATCCGGCTCACCATCGCCTCGAACTGCGCGCGCTCCATGTTCGGCGTGAACTCCGGCGCGGGCTGGACGGCGCCCTCGGGTCGCGGGAGCGGGCCGTCGAGCCGCTCGCGGACCTCGCGGATGACCTCGAGCGCGCGCTCGTACGCGGCGTCGACGCCGTCCTCCTCGACGTAGGCGTTGGCGAGGATCGTGACGGTGTGCTTGAGGTGGTCGAACGCGACGAGCGCGTCGCGTGAGCATCAGCGCGAGGTCGGGCAGGCCGACCGGGTCCGGGTTCGGCTCGGCGAGCGGCTCGACGGTGCGGACGCAGTCGTAGCCGAAGAACCCGACCGCGCCGCCGGCGAACGGCGGCAGGCCCGGGCAGCGGCGCCTGGTGGTGGCGGTCGACCTCGGCGGCCGCCAGCGCGTACGGGTCGCCGCCCTCCGCGAGCGTCCAGCGGAGCACGCGCCGCGGGCGGTAGCCGATGAACGACCAGCGCCCGACGCGCTGACCCTGGTCGGCCGACTCGAGCAGGAACGCCGGGCCGCCGGCGCCGCGCAGCTTGAGGAAGGCCGACACCGGCGTCTCGCAGTCCTCGAGGAACGTCTGGGTGACGGGGACGAGGTTGTGGCGCTGCGCGAGCTCGCGCACCTCGTCGAGGCCCGGCCGGACGCCCAGCCGCAGCTCCGACTCAGCGGCGACGGGCACGGAGCACCTCCTCGGCGTCCGCGAGCGCGAGCCCGCGGCCCCGCAGCAGCACGGCGAGGTGGTAGAGGACGTCCGCCGCCTCCTCCGCGACGCGCTCGTCGGTCTCCTCGCGCGCGGCGCGGGCGACCTCCTCCGCCTCCTCCTCGACCTTCGCGCCGGTGAACGCCGGGTCGGCGAGCAGGCGAGCGGTGTAGGAGCCCTCGGGGGTGCTCG
>CAVRTO010000017.1:0-133070 GCA_963724145.1 uncultured Solirubrobacteraceae bacterium | reverse complement strand
TGGCGGTCATTTCGTGCTCAGATCGGTGTGATGGTGGGCGACACTGGACTCGAACCAGTGACCTCTTGCATGTCAAGCAAGTGCTCTAACCAGCTGAGCTAGCCGCCCACCGATTCCGTGCTCAGGATGACACTTGCCAATCCGACAAGGTGCTCATCGGGCCGGAGCGGAATGGTATCAGAGCACATGACTGAGCGCGACCGGGCAGCACAACGCTGAACGCCGTATGGTTGGCGCTCAAGGAGCAGATCATGACGATCTCGACGTTCGCATCCGGCACCAAGACTCGCGCTGGAACCACCGAATACCGGCCGGGCATCTGCAACATCGGGCCGGAAGAGATCGCCCGGCGACGGATGGCCGGGCACGTCGGGCTGATCTCGACAGTCGTCTTATTCCTCGTTCTGGTGGCGTTCGACGCGCCACCACTTCTGCGGCTGATCGTGGCCCTGCCCGCGGCCGTGGCAGCGTCGGGCTATCTGCAGGCGTGGCTCAGGTTCTGCGCCGGATTCGGGTCGCGCGGCGTGTTCAACTTCGGACGGCTCGGCCAGATGGAGGAAGTAGCCGACACCGACGCCCGCCGTCGTGATCGAAGGAGGGCGAACCAGATCGGCCTGGCAAGCCTTCTCATCGGCGCCGTCGTCGGCATCGTGGCAGCGATCCTCCCCGTGTGATTGACGCCGACCTACTGCTGTGGACCGCAAGGGCCTGCTTGCGCTCGCCTTAGCGGGCGTCGGCCACGGCTACGCCTTCCGGTTCGACCGATGGCGACGAGGACCGATGTATCGCTCCGAATTGCGCGGGGTAAGCGCGCTCAGCGGCCTGCAGTGACCGCCATGAATCCCTCATTCACCTCGCCCTTGTGAGCCGCAAACGCGGCCAGGACTTCCTCCTTCTCGCGCTGGGGCACGTTGACGGCGTCAAGGGTGCGCCCGAGCTCAGCAGCGACTTCGTCGAACTCCTCGGGCGAGATCTGAAGGTCGCGATGGGCTTCCTCGAGGCCAACGGCAGTGCTCCCTGGCCTGGTGGCGGTGTACTCGAAGGGTCCACCGGCGACGTTGCAGACCCACAGCGTGCGCATGAATTTCAGGCCCGGCAGCCTGCCCAGGTTGTTGGTGTGCCATTCGCGAAGGGCCGGATTCTCCGATTGCTGGCCGACGATCGGGTTCTTGACGACCGCATCGCTGAAATGGTCGATGACGGCCGCGATCGCAAAGACGCCACCGAGCCGCTCGTACAGACTTGCATCAGGCATCGCTTCATCACCTCGTGTCATTCGGTCCCGGTGGGCAGTTGACACTAACGCTAGTGATCCGCTTACCTTAGACCCGGCATGGCCGAGGGTCAACGAGAATTCAGGCGGACTCGGCGATCTTCCGCGCGCCGTACCATGCGCATATGGAGATGCCACGGGTCCCCCGCGAACTCGACGCGATGGCGGCCCTCCGCGAGCCCACGCGACGACGGCTGTACCAATACGTGGAACGCCAACCGGAAGCAGTGAGCCGAGACGAGGCGGCCGAAGCCATCGGCATCAGCCGCGCGCTGGCCGCGTTCCACCTTGACAAGCTCGTCGAGGTCGGCGTGCTCAAGGCCGAGTACCGCCGCCTTTCCGGGCGAAGCGGCCCGGGGGCTGGTCGGACCTCGAAGCTGTACCGGCGCTCCCGCAACCAGTTCGCCGTGAGCCTGCCGCATCGCAACCATGAGCTGCTTGCTCGCCTGCTGGCGGCGTCGTTCGACTCGAGCGCCGACGGACTCCCCAACCGCAGACGACTCCGCCGCTGCCGAGCCGGCCCGCGCCTACGGGAGATCGCTCGGGCGGCGCGCCCGCAAGCGTCTCCGGGGAAATCCTGGACCGGCCCGCCTGCTGGACTGCGTGGAGGCCGTGCTGGAGAGCCTTGGATTCGAGCCATATCGGGACGTCTCCGTCCGAGCTTCGACTTCGCAACTGCCCGTTCGATCCACTGTCACGCCTGTACACGCCGCTCGTGTGTGGCGTGGGGCAGGCGGTCATGACCGGCGTCACGCAGGGTGTCGGCGCGACAGAGTTGCACGTCGGTCGCCAGGAGCAGCCCGACCGCTGCTGTGGCGTCATCACCCTGCCCTCCTCGCGCAACGCCGCGTCGACGGCCTAGCCGGGGCGATGCCCGGCCCGGCGACGGTGGCCGGCCGCTCCGAGATTGGCACTCCTCGTGCAGTCAACGGCTACTGATAGAACGCGTCGGCGGACACCACCCGCGTCGGGCCGTGGACCAGCCAGAACGCGCAAAGCCGATCTATGTGGAGGCCCCCATATGTGTCTTACCTGCGGATGCATGGACGCTCATCTTGAGATGGGCTCGTCCAACATCACCTACGAGGACGTCAAGGCTGCCGCCGACGAGAACGGCCGCAGCGTGGCGGAGACACTCGCCATCGTCGATCGAACGGTCGCCAAGGACCGCGGCGATCACGCTCAGGAGTACGAGCCGGGTTCCTGAGCGCGCACGCTGACTGATTCCTGAGCGCGAATCTCCTAGCCGGCTCCACCGGCCATCGCCGGCAGAAGGATCACCACGTCGTCGGCGGTCACCGGCGTGTCGAGACCCTCGCGATGCCGGATGTCGTCGCCGTTGACGTAGACGTTCACAAAGGCCGAGAGCGTCCCATCCGGGCGAAGCCGATCGGCCAGGGCCGGCTGGCCGGCGAAGAGGCCATCGAGCACCTCCGCGACCGTGCCTCCAACGGCCGGCAGCTCCCGCGAACCACCCACCACCTCACGCAGCACAGGCGGGATGCGCACGACGGTCATGCCGCACCTCCCCGGGCCGCCCACCATCGCTCGAAGGCCGGGAGGGTCGGTGCGATCGGTTCATCGAGCGATCCGCTCAGCACATCGAGGGTCTTGAGGCCGTTCCCGCTGATGACCACGACGACCTCGTCATCGGCGCCGATGACCCCTCGCTCGATCGCCTGGCGCAGTGCGCCGACCGTCACGCCGCCGGCGGTCTCGGTCAGGATGCCCTCCGTTTCGGCCAGGTCGCGGACGGCCGCCACGACGTCCTCGTCGGCGATGCCCTCGATGCTGCCGCCGCTCGTTCGAGCCAGCTCAAGCGACGGCACGCCGTCGGCCGGGCTGCCGATGGCCAGCGAGCGGACGATCGTCCTGGGAGTGGCGACCGGCTCGATCTGGGTCGTCCCCGCCGCGAACGCGGCCGCGACGGGGCCGCAGCCCGCCGCCTGGCCGCCGACGAATCGGACCGGCCGCGGGTCGATCAGGCCCACCGTGGCGAGCTCCTCGAATCCGCGGGCGATCTTGGTGTAGAGGGATCCCGATGCGATCGGCGCAACGACCGCGTCGGGCGCGCGCCAGCCGAGCTGCTCCGCGACCTCGAATGCGATGGTCTTGGAGCCCTCGGCATAGAAGGGGCGCAGGTTGACGTTGACCACGGCCCAGCCGTCGAGCTCACCGGTCAGCTCGAGGCAGAGCCGGTTGACCGCGTCGTATGGGCCGTCGACGCGGACGACTGTCGCCCCAAGTGCGGCCGCCTGGGCGACCTTGGCCGGCTCCAGGTCAGCCGGGACGAAGACGACCGCCCGCAGGCCGAGCGCCGCCGCGGTCCCGGCGACGGACGCGGCAAGGTTGCCGGTCGAGGCGCATGCCAGCGTGTGGAAGCCGAAGTCGCGAGCACGTTGGGCCGCCACGGCGACCACGCGGTCCTTGAACGACAGCGTCGGGTTGCGCGAGTCGTCCTTGACCCACAGACGCTCGAGCCCGAGTCGCCGGGCCAGCCGCGGCGCGGGGATCAGCGGCGAGTAGCCCACCGCCAGGCCGTCGGTCGGCACGCGCTCGACCGGAAGCAGCTCGGCGTAGCGCCAGATGTTGGCTGGCCGGGCGCCGATGACCTCGCGCGTCAGGTGAGCGCCGATCAGCTCGTAGTCGTAGACCGCACGCAGCGGTCCGAAGCATCGGCCGCAGATGAAGTTCGGGCCGACCGGCGCATCGGCGCCGCAATGGCCGCATCGGAGTCCGGCGAAGCCGGTGGTTGCCGTACGCGGGGCTTCCGCGGTGATCGAAGTCATGGCGAGGGTCCTCATCGGTGGCTGCGGGTGGAGTCGTCCGCGGCATCCGAGGGGTAACACGAAGGCCGCGGTTCTGATTCCGCGGCCCCTTCCGAACGAACCCTTGCCTCCAACTGGCGGCGCCATGCGCGGCCGCTAGGCAGGGCCCTCGTTCCGACGGGGCCGCCCGGGCATCGCCATGGTTGTCTGCTGAGAAACCGTCACGTGCGCAGCCTAGCAGGATGGATCAAGCGCCGCTCGCTCGCCGATCAGCCCCTTCGCTCGAACCAGAACCACGCCGCACTGACGATCGTGGCCCCGATCAGGGAACCGATGATCCCGCTCGGGCGGAGGTCGAAGCCATCCCCCGCGGCGAGGCTGAAGATGAGTCCGCCCACGAACGAGCCCACCAGTCCGGAGACGAGGGCCTTGCCCCAGTCGATCCCTCTCGACGCACGACCGAGAAGCAGCTGGGCGCCGGCACCGATGAGCATGCCGAAGAGGATCAGGCCGATGAACAACACGCCGCAGAGTATAGGGCCGACCGGCTGGACTCAGAGCTGCCCACGCGCAACGCGTCTCCCAACGGACATCGCCGCACCCCGAAAATATTGCGTCGATGCCCTTCCCTTCACACCGGTGCCGGAGTTACGCTACGGCAGGTTGACTCGCGCTGCGCGTCGAGCCTGATCCTCAATTCCCATCCGACAACAGGAGGCGATCGAATTCATGGCGACCACCGAGCCAGCCCGCCGGCTGATGACCCGACCCACCGCGCCGATGCTGGCGACGCTTGCCGTCTTGCTTGCCGCGTGTAGCGAGGTCGGTGGCGCATCGCTGACCTTCTGGGACGTGATCTTCGCGACGATCGCGCTCTTCTTCTGGTTCATGTTCATCTGGATCTTCATCGCGCTCTTCGGCGACATCTTCCGGCGCGAGGACCTTTCGGGCGGCGCAAAGGCGGGATGGATCTTCCTGCTCGTGATCCTCCCCTTCCTGGGTTCGTTGATCTACATGATCGCGCGCCCCAAGGTCACCGCCCAGGACGTCAGGCAGATGGCGCAGGCTGACGCCGCGTACCAGGCGGCTGCTGCCGTCTCGCCGGCCGATGAGATCGCCAAGCTCACTCAGCTGCGAAGCGCCGGAGCGATCACCGAGGAGGAGTTTGCAACGCTCAAGCAGAAGGCATTGAGCTGACCGATGCCTCGTCATCGGAAGGGCTGAGCTCACCGAGATAGGGCGGCTCGCGCCGTAGCCGAGGCCGGGCGGGACGGCGACGAACGTGATCGTAATCCCGGCAAGGACCTCCCGAGGGATCGCCTCGCGCCGGAGCCCAGCCATGCCGCGCAGGATTGGGAGCTTCCGACGCGGGGCGGTTGCGGGTTGGCCGCTCAGGGCTCGTGTGCTCCCTGCCGTTCCTTCTTCTTGTCGGCTTGGTCCGTAGTCCCGCCTCGCGGCCGTGTGACCGCATCGATGCCGGCCTGGACCACGTGGCCGACCGGCTGCAGGGCAGGATCGATGATCTCGTCACGAACCGTTCGGACGGTCTGCACGACGATGTCCCCGAATGCCACAGCCGCGCCCAGCGCCAGGGCGGTGGCCACCGCCGTCGACAGCTGAAGTAACCCCGCCGTCAGATTGGCCGCCAACATGCCGTTGACGATGAGCAGCCCTGGGAGGAGCGGAAGGGACGCCGGGACGACCCAGAGCACCGCGGGTGACTCCGCCCGGCGCGCGAGGATGCGACCGAACGTGCCCACGACGATGCCCGCGAGCGCGGTTGTCGCCACGCTCCCGAGCCCGAGCGGTGCAACGAAGAGGTAGACGGCCCACCCGACGGCTCCCAGTACGCTCGCCGTGAGCAGAGCGAAGCTCGGCTCTCCCAGCCGAACTGCCCAGAACCCGCACGCGAACGCGGCAGCCACGACCTGTACGAGGAACTGGATGCCTTCGGTTTCGGGCAGCCCGACCTCCAGCGGGACACCCAGCTGGCTCGCGAGGCTGATCCCCATCGCCGTGCCGGTGGCGACCGCCGCGCCGAGGAGGAGTGCCTCAGCCAGCCGCGCCGAGCCGCTGATGATCGACTGGTCGATGAGGTCCCGCATGCCCGCCACCAGGGCCGCCCCGGGCAGGAACCGCAGCAGGCTACCGGTCAGCACGAGGGCAGCGTTGATCGGCGCACCGACCGCCACCGCGAGCGCCACGAGAACCGATGACACCAACGGACCGAGCAGGCTTCGGAAGAACGGCGGCAGGCCCGAACCATCCAGCGGCGCGGTCGGCGATCGTCCGCTCCAGCCCGGGCAGCACCTCGTGCGGCGCCGCGGGCTCGAGCTCGCCGCGGTGGAAGCAGGTGCGCTCGCCGGTGTGGCAGGCGGGGCCGGCGGGCTCGACGAGGGCGAGCAGCGCGTCGCCGTCGCAGTCGTAGCGGATCGCCTTGACGGCCTGGGTGTTGCCGGACGTCGCGCCCTTGTGCCAGAGCTCGTCGCGGCTGCGGCTCCAGAGGTGCAGCTCGCCGGTGCGGCGCGTCGCGGCGAGCGCCTCGGCGTTCATGTACGCGAGCGTCAGGACCTCGCCGGAGCGCCAGTCCTGGATGACGCACGGGACGAGTCCCTGTGCGTCGTAGGCGATCTGGGCGTCGTCCATGGCGAGACGCGGATCGTAGTATCCGCGCGATGCGAGCCGCTGTCCTGCACTCCCACGGCGCCGTCCCCGAGGTCGGCGAGTTCCGCGATCCCGAGCCGGAGGACGGCGCGGAGCTGCTCGAGCTGCGGGCCGCCGCGCTCAACCCGATCGACATCCGCGTCGCCGGCGGGCAGTTCCCGCTCGAGCGCTACGAGACGCCCTACGTCGCGGGCAAGGAGGGCGTCGGCGCCCGCGCGGACGGCTCGCTCGTCTACTTCGAGTACACCCGCAAGCCGTTCGGCGCCTTCGGCGAGCGGACGCTGATCGAGGCCGGCTCCGGCTACGACGTGCCGGACGGACTCGAACCCGAGCTCGCGGTGTGCCTCGGCGTGTCCGGGCTCGCCGCCTGGCTGGGGCTGGAGTGGCGCGGCCGGCTCGCGCCCGGCGAGACCGTGCTCGTGCTCGGGGCCAGCGGCGTCGTCGGCCAGATCGCGATCCAGGCGGCGAAGCTGATGGGCGCCGCGCGCGTCGTGGCGGCGGCGCGCGACGCGGAGGCGCTGGAGCGGGCGCGCGACCTCGGCGCCGACGCGCTGGTGTCGCTGCGCGACGACGTGGACGACCTGTCCGGCAGCCTGCGCGCGGCCTCGGGCGGCGACGGCTTCGACCTCGCGCTCGACCCGCTGTGGGGCGATCCGGCGAAGGCGGCCATCGGCGGCGATGAAGCCGTTCGGGCGCGTGGTCAGCCTCGGTCAGTCCGCGGGGGCGGAGGCCACGCTGACCTCGCAGGCGATCCGCTCGACGCCGATCGACCTGCTCGGCTACACGAACTACACGGCGGGCGAGGCGCGCAAGGCGGCCGCCTACGCCGAGCTGGCGGGGCACGCCGCGCGCGGCGAGATCACGGTGCGGATCGAGCGGATCGGCCTCGACGACGTGCCCGAGGCCTGGCAGCGCCAGGGCACCTCGCCGCACGCGAAGCTCGTCGTCGTTCCGTAGCGCGCAGCTGCGGCGAGTCGAGCGTCCTACGACGCTCAATTCGTCACGCGACGCTCGCGCTCGCGCTGGTGCGCGGTCGCGAACCGCGGGTGCGCCTGCTCCAGGTACCACGTGAACGCGCGCCGGCACGGGCGCTCGCGCCCGACGACGCCGAGCAGCGCGGTCAGGACCCGCGGCGGCAGCGCGGGGATCAGCCGCTGCAGCCGCAGCGCGAGCGCGAACGCCGGCCGGTGCGCCTCGGAGAACGCCCCGTACGCGGCGAGCGCCTCCTCGCGCGTGGCCGCGCCGGAGAGCACCCGCCGCAGCTCGCGCCCGCAGGCGATGCCGAAGTAGAACGCCGTCCGGATCCCCTCGCCCGACAGCGGGAGGCAGTGGCCCGCGCTGTCGCCGGCGAAGAAGACGCCGTCCGCGGCCGCCGGCCGCAGCGCGTGCGGGAACCAGTTGCCCTGGTAGCGGACCGGCGCGACGCCGAGCCGCCCGGCGATCTCGCGCGTCGGCTCCTTGACGTGGTCGCGCGGCTCGTACGAGCCGACGCCGACCCGCTGCTCGCCGCCCGCGGGGACCGACCAGGCGTAGCCGGAGCGGATCAGCGACCGGTCGATCCAGACGTCGAGGTCGGTGTCGCCGCCGCGCGCGTCCGGATGGACCTCCAGCCCGCGCGAGATCTGCGCCTCGGGCGGCTGGACGTTCGGCCCGGAGCCGAGCACCCGGCGCCAGCCGAGCGCGTCGACGATCAGCGGCGCCGTGATCGACCCCGCGATCGGTCTCGACGACCGTGTCCCCGACGCGCCGCTCGACCTTCGCGATCTCGAAGCGGGCGTCGCACTGCGCCCACAGCTCCTCGCACAGCGTCCGGTAGTCGAACGCCGACCAGCTCCACGGCAGCCGCATCCGCGCCGACCCGTGCGGCGTGTGGAACGCCATGCACGGCAGCTCCTGGCGGATCGCGTCCCCGCACGCCCATCGCCTCGAGCCACGGCGTCGGGGCCGCGCAGGCGGACGTCTGGCGCTCGCCGATCTCGTAGCGGTCGACGACGAGCACGTCGGCGCCGCTGCCCGCCAGCTCGCGCGCGACCGCGAGCCCCGCGAAGCTGGCGCCGCAGATCAGCACGTCGGCGCGCGCGTCCAGCGGAACGCGGTCGGCCCCGCGCAGGGTGGCCCGGCGCGTCACCCGCGCAGCGCCCCGATCACCGCGCCCGGGAGCTGCCACGGGCGGACGCCGGTCGCGCGGCCGAGGACGTCGAAGTCGATCCGCTCGACGCGGTCGAGCACGCGCTGGTAGACGGCGACCGCGAGCCGCATCCCGCTGCGGACCGAGCCGGGCGCGGCGGCGAGCGCGGGCTCCGCCTCGGCGAACATCGAGCGCGCGCGCCGCACCTCGAGCGCGAGCAGCGCCTTCAGCTCGGGCGACGTGCTGCGGCGGCGCAGGTCCTCCTCCCCCACCCCGAACCGCGCGCGGTCCTCGGCCGGGAGGTAGACGCGGTCGAGCGCGGTGTCCTCGCGCACGTCGCGGATGAAGTTCGTCAGCTGGAACGCGTGCCCGAGCCGGCCCATCCCGGCGTGATGCCGCTCGGGCACGCCGAGCAGCGGCGCCATGATCCGCCCGACCGACCCCGCCGAGCCGTCCATGTAGGCCTCGAGCTCGGGCCACGTCTCGATCCGCACCGGCGCGCAGTCGATCCGCATCGAGCGCATGTAGATCCGCAGCTCGGCGAGCGGGAGCCGGTGGCGGCGGCCGGCGTCGACGAGCGCGCCGACGATCGGCTGCGGCGAGCGGCCGGCGGCCAGGCCGCGCTCGAGCTCGCCCTCCCACGCGTCCAGCGCGGCGCGGCGCTCCGCGCTGGACGGCGCCCGGTGCGGGCCGTCGACGATGTCGTCGGCGGTGCGCACGTAGCCGTAGAGCGCGTGCGTCGCCGGCCGGATCTCGGCCGGCAGGCGGCGCGTGGCCCAGTAGTAGGTCGGGTCGTGGCGCAGCTGCATGCGGCGGCACGCCTCGTAGGAGTGGTCGAGCGACGGATCCATCCGTGTTGCCGTCATCCTCTCAGAGGATGGAGGACAGCCTGCTCGAGCGCACCCTGCTCTACGTGACGGGCAAGGGCGGCGTCGGCAAGACGACCGTCGCGGCCGCGCTCGGGCTCGCGGCGGCCGCGCGCGGTCGGCGGACGATCGTCTGCGAGGTCGCCGAGCAGGACCGCGTCTCGCGCGCCTTCGCCCGCGAGGGCGTGCGGCGCGAGGCCGAGGTCGAGCTCGCCGAGAACCTGTGGGCGATCAGCATCGACCCGAACGAGGCGCTCAAGGAGTGGCTCGGGCGCCAGCTCGGCGGCCCGGCGCTGCGCCTGATCACCGGGTCGAGCGCGTTCCAGCACTTCGTCGCCGCGGCGCCGGGCGCCAAGGAGCTGATCACGATCGCGAAGGTGTGGGAGCTCGCGCAGCTGCATCGCTGGGACAGCCACAACCGCACCTACGACCTGGTCGTCGTCGACGCCCCGGCCTCCGGCCACGGCCTGGCGATGCTGACCGCGCCGAGCACGTTCGGGGACATCGCCCGGGTCGGGCCGATCCGCCGCCAGGCGCACAAGGTCCGCGACATGCTCGCCGACCCGCAGCGGACCGGGTACGTCGCCGTCGCGCTGCCGGAGGAGATGCCGGTCGCGGAGACGCTCGAGCTCGGCGGGCGGCTGCACGACGCCGTGGGGCTGGGGTTGGACATGATCGTCGTCAACGGGCTCTACCCCGATCGCTTCCGGGCCAAGGACGCCGACGCGCTGCGCGCCGCCGCCGCCGACTCGCTGCCGCCCGACGCCCGGGCCGCCGTGCAGGCCGCGCTCGCCGAGCACGGGCGCGCGCGGTCCCAGCGCGGCGCACCTGCGGCGGCTGCGGCGCGAGTCCGGCGTGCCCGTCCACACGCTCCCGTTCCTGTTCGACGCGGACGTCGGGCTCCCCGAGTACCGCACGCTCGCGCGGAAGCTGGATCGGTACTTGACATAGGCAAGTAGTTCGTTGACAGTGTCAACGATGCCTGACGCGGTCGCCGAGTTGCGCGCCTTCAGCCGCTTCTACACGGCCCAGCTGGAGCTGCTCGGCCCCGGTCTGCTCGACACGCCGCACACGCTCGCCGAGAGCCGCGTGCTGTTCGAGCTCGCCCAGCAGGAGCGCGTCGAGGTCGCGGACCTGCGGGCGCGGATGCGGATCGACGCCGGCCACCTCAGCCGCCTGCTCGGGCGGCTGGAGGCGCGCGGCCTGGTCGCCCGCGAGCGCTCGCCGGCCGACGGGCGGCGCCAGGTCGTGCGCCTGACGCCGGCGGGCCGCGAGGCGTTCGCGGTCCTCGACCGGCGCTCGGCCGAGCAGGCGGAGGCGCGGCTCGACGGCATCGACCGCGACCGGCTCGCGGCCGCGCTGGGCGAGGTGCGGCGGCTGCTCGACCCGGCGGCCGCGCCGACCGTCGTCCTCCGCCCGCCGCGCCCCGGCGACCTCGGCTGGATCGTCGGCCGCCACGGGCGGCTGTACGCGGACGAGTACGGCTGGGACGGCAGCTTCGAGGTCCTCGTCGCCGGGATCGTCGCCCGCTTCGCCGAGACGCAGGACCCGGCGCGCGAGGCGGCGTGGATCGCCGAGCTCGACGGCGCCCCGGCCGGCTGCGTCCTCTGCGTGCGCGAGAGCGACGACGTCGCCAAGCTGCGGCTGCTGCTCGTCGAGCCGCGGGCGCGCGGGCTCGGGCTCGGCGCGCGGCTGGTCGGACGAGTGCATCGCCTTCGCCCGCCGCGCCGGCTACGCCGAGCTGCGGCTGTGGACGAACGACGTGCTCGTCGCCGCCCGCCGGATCTACGAGCGCGCGGGCTTCACGCTCGTCGAGCAGCGAGCCGCACCGCTCGTTCGGGCACGATCTCGTCAGCCAGACCTGGTCGTTGCGGCTCTAGCTACCGTGCGGGGCGATGGTCGCCGCGACCGCCACGCCCGAGCCGTCGCAGACCCTCGCCCCGGCGGCGCGGACGCTCTGGCGGCTCGAGGGCGGCGTCGGCACGCTCGTCGCGCTCGTGCCGGCGATCCTCGTCCAGGTCCTCGCCGGCGGCATCTGGGCGCTGCTCGCCTGGATCGCCTTCGCGCTGTTCGCGCTGTTCGCGGTCGTGCTCGTCCCCGAGGTGCGCTGGCGGCGCTGGCGCTGGGAGGTGCGCGAGCACGAGATCGACCTGCGCCACGGGACCTGGGAGGTGATCCGCACGCTCGTGCCGATGGCGCGCGTGCAGCACGTCACGACCCGGCGGGACCCGTTCCAGCAGGCGCTCGATCTCGCCACGGTCGTCGTCCACACCGCCGCGGGCGCGAACGAGATCCCCGCGCTCACGGTCGCCGAGGCCGCGCGGGTGCGCGACCGGATCGCCGAGCTGGCCCGGACGCCCGATGAGCTCTGAGGAGGAGCCGGGACTCGCCCCGCGGCGCCTGCACCCGGCGGGGATCGCCGTGCTCGGCGTCGCGTCGCTGAGGGAGCTCGCGCTGCCGCTCATGGTCGCCTTCGTCACCGCGGTGCTCGGCGCGGGCGGCGGCGGCGAGCCGCTCTTCCGCGTGCTCGCCTTCGGCGCGTTCGGCGCGCTGATCGCCGTGGTGGCGGGCGTCGTGCGCTGGATGACGACCACCTGGGCGGTCTCGGACGCGGTGATCCGCTACCGGACCGGCGTCGTCTCGCGCAAGGAGACCGACATCCCGCTCAGCCGCGTCCAGGCCGTCGACACCGTGTACGGGCCGCTCCAGCGGCTGTTCGGCGTCCGCGGCGTGCACGTGCAGTCCGCGGGCGGCGGCCGCGAGGGCGAGATCCGGCTGCCCGCGGTCGCGCCGGGCGACGTCGCGGCGCTGCGGGCGGCGGTCGACGGCCGCGGCGGCGTCGCCGCGGCGCCCGGCGCCGCTCGCCGAGTGGCGGCTCGGCGGCCGCGACCTGCTGCTCGCGGCGCTGACCGCCGGCCAGCTCGGCTTCATCGTCCCGCTGCTCGCCGCCGTCCCGCAGCTGTCGCAGGAGGTGTTCGGCAACGACATCCGCACGGCCGGCGAGGAGGGGCTGCGGCTGGTCCCGGACACCACGCTCGAGTGGATCGGCGCCGCCGCCGCGCTGCTGGCGCTCGCCTGGATCGTCTCGATCGCGGGCGCGGTGCTCACGTTCGCCGGCTTCGCGGTCGCGCGCGACGAGCAGCGGCTGCGGCTGCGGCGCGGGCTGTTCGCGCGCCGCGAGGCGACGATCCCGGTCGCGCGCGTCCAGGCCGTCCAGCTCGTCGAGGGCGTGCTGCGCCAGCCGTTCGGGCTCGTCGCGCTGCGCGTCGAGGTCGCCGGCTACGCGGCCGAGCACGCCGCCGCACGGACGCTCTTCCCGCTCCTGCGCCGCGCGGACGCCGACGCGTTCCTCGCCGCCCTGCTGCCCGAGCTGGCGGGCACGCGCGCCGCACGTCGCCGGGGTGCGGCTCGCGCCCGCCCCGCGACGCGCGCTGCGCCGCTACGTGCTGCCGCCCGCGGCAGCCGCGCTGGTGCTCGGCGCGATCGCGGCGGTCGCGATCCCGGGCGCGGGCTGGTGGCCGCTGCTCGTCGTCGTGCCCGCCGCGGCGTGGGGCGCCGAGTGCTGGCGGGCGGCAGGCTGGCGGCTCGGCGACGGGCGCGTCCAGCTGCGCTTCCGCCGGATGGCGCGGATCACCGTGCTCGCGCCGGTGGCGCGGCTCCAGCAGCACGGGCTGCGCCAGACCGTGCTGCAACGGCGCGCGCGGCTCGCCGACGTCACCGCGCGGGTCGGCGCCGGCACGCGCGGGCACGTCCGCCACCTCGACGCCGCCGTCGCGGGCGGCATCTTCGACGCGCTACGTGATCCCCAGGCGGTCGAGCAGCGCGTCGTCGGCGCGCCATGAGCGCCGCACCCGGACCGAGAGGTCGAGGTGGACGCGGCTGCCGAGCTCGCGCTCGAGCTCGCGCCGCGCGGCCGTCCCGATCGCCTTGATCATCCGGCCGCCGCTCCCGATCACGATCCCCTTCTGGGACTCCGTCTCGACCCACAGCAGCGCGCGGACCGTCGAGCAGGTCGCCGCGGTCCTCGACCTCCTCGACCTGGACCTCGACCGAGTGCGGGACCTCCTGGCGCGTGCGGGCGAGCACCTGCTCGCGCACGAGCTCGGCGAGCCGGACCGACTCGGGCTGGTCGGAGATCTCCTCGGGCGGGAAGTAGAACGGGCCCTCGGGCAGCAGCGCGGCGAGGTGGTCGATCAGCGCCTCGACCCCGCTGCCCGTGCGCGCCGAGACCGGGAAGATCTCGGCGTCGAGCAGCTCGGCGGCGGCGGCGAGCGCCGCGACGGTGCGCGGGTTCGAGGTCCGGTCGACCTTGTTGGCCGCGATCACGACGGGGACGCGGACGTTGCCGAGCGCCTCGGCGATCCACTGGTCGCCCGGGCCCGCCGACGCCCTGGTCGCCGTTGACGACGAACAGCGCCGCGTCGGCCTCCCCCAGCTCCTGCTCGACGCGGTGCTGCATCCGCCGCGTCAGCTCGTCGCGCGGGCGCTGCACGCCCGGCAGGTCCGTGAGGACCATCTGGACGCGGCCGCGCGTCGCCACGCCGCGGATCGCGCGGCGCGTCGTCTGCGGCTTGTCGGAGACGATCGCCACCTTGCGCCCGACCATCGCGTTGACGAGCGTCGACTTGCCGACGTTCGGGCGTCCGGCCAGCGCGACGAAGCCCGACCGGGTCACCGGATCCACGACACCACCTCCGCCTGGAGCGCCAGCATCTCACCCTCGTCCTCCTCGTGGTCCATCCCGACGAGGTGCAGCACCCCGTGGACGACCGCCTCGTCGAGGTCGACGGTGTGCTCGGGGCAGATCACGACGTCGCCGAGCTCGCGGTCGCCTACGATCGGGCCGTCGCCGTCGACGGGGAACGACAGCACGTCGGTCGGGCCGTCCTTGCCGCGGTGCTGCGCGTTGAGCGCCGCGATCTCGTCGGCCGTGACGAACGTCACCGCGACGTGGCCGTCCTCGATCCCGGCGGTCGCCGCGGCGAGCACGCAGGCACGCCGGACCCGCCCGGCGGGCAGCGCGCCGCCGAGCACGTCGACGTCGAGCGGGCTCACGCCTGGCGGCGGCGGTGGTCCGCCGGCCCCAGCCGCGGCGCCTGCCGCGCGGCGTGGTCGTCGTAGGCGGCCACGATCCGCTGCACGAGCTTGTGGCGCACGACGTCCTCGCCGCCGAAGCGGACGAACTCCACGCCGTCCACCTCCTCGAGGATGTCCCCGACCACGACGAGCCCGGACTTCTGCTCGCGTGGCAGGTCGATCTGCGTGATGTCGCCGGTCACGACCATCTTCGAGCCGAACCCGAGCCGGGTGAGGAACATCTTCATCTGCTCGGGCGAGGTGTTCTGCGCCTCGTCGAGGATCACGAACGAGTCGTTGAGCGTGCGGCCGCGCATGAAGGCGAGCGGCGCGACCTCGATCACCCCGCGCTCGAGGTGGGCGGTGACGCGCTCGGGATCCATCATGTCGTGCAGCGCGTCGAACAGCGGCCGCAGGTACGGGTCGACCTTCGCCATCAGGTCGCCGGGCAGGAAGCCGAGCCGCTCGCCCGCCTCGACGGCGGGGCGCGTGAGGATGATCCGGTTGACCTCGCGGCGCGACAGCGCGGCCGTCGCCATCGCCATCGCGAGGAACGTCTTGCCGGTGCCGGCCGGGCCGACGCCGAACGTGATCGTCGAGCGCCGGATGGCGTCGACGTAGCGCTTCTGGTTGACCGACTTGGGCGCGACCTTGAGGTTGCGATGGCGCCAGACGACCTCGTCGAGCACCTTGCTCGGCGACTCCGACTGGTCGAGCACGCGCGAGACCGACTCGATCGTCGCGGGGACGATCTCGTGGCCGCGCGCGACCAGCTCCGACAGCTCGCGGACGACCGTCGCGGCGAGCTGCACCGCCTCGGCGTCGCCGTCCAGGGTCACCACGTTGCCGCGCAGGAAGATGTCCGCGCTGAGGTGCTCCTCGAGCGTCTTGAGGATCTGGTCCTCGGCGCCGGCCAGCTCGGCCGCCACCTCGTTGGAGAGCTCCAGTTGCCGTCGTGCCATCTAGCTGAGTGCTTCTTTCACCTTGGTCGAGACCTTCCGGCCGTCGGCGCGTCCGCCGGCCGCCGCCATCACGTGCTTGATCGCCTTGCCCATGTCGCGCGGGCCCTCGGCGCCCGTCTCCGCGACCGCCTGCGCCACCAGCGCGTCGAGCTCGTCGTCGCCGAGCTCGGCCGGGAGATAGCCCTCGATCACGCCCGCCTCGTAGGCCTCCGCGTCCGCGAGGTCGTCGCGGCCCGCGTCGCGGTACGCCGTCTCGGACTCGCGCCGGCGCTTGCGCTCCCTGCGCAGCACCGCCTGCTCGTCGCCGTCCCCGTCCTTGGCCGCCTTCTGCAGCTCGGACAGCACGAGCCGGAGCGCCCCGACGCGATCGCGGTCACCGGCCTTCAAGGCCGCCGTCACGTCGGATTTGATCTGCTCGGCGATCGCCAATGCCCTTCCATTGTAGGCGGCGCGCGGACGCGGTCAGCGGCGGGCGAGCGCCCGTGCGAGCGCGAGCCCGGCGGCCAGGCCCGCGGCGCCCAGCCCGAGCAGCGCGGGCAGGCCCGCGCCGCCGTCGCCGTCGCCGGCGGGCGCCGGCGTCGCGGACGGCGTCGCCTGCGGCGTGGGCCGGGGGTCTGGCGGCTCGTCCTGCGGCGCGCCGTCCGCGTCGAGCTCCAGCTCGACCGGCAGCTCGATCGGCAACGGCGCGGCGACCGAGACCGGGTGCAGGGAGACGTACCAGGTGCCGGGGCCGGCGTAGGTCGAGCCGCTCGCCGCGGCCTCCGCGAACGGCGCGGCGGGCGGGCCGTAGAAGTCCCACCGCAGCCGCCGCGCCGACGCCGCGGTCGGTGACGACGATCCCCGCGCTCGTGTTGCCGTTGCCGGCCACGTCCTCGTCCACGACCGGCGTGACGGGCTCGCGCTGCGGGGTGTGCAGGTTGATCGTGAACGGACCGGCGGCGCGGCGCCAGGTCGCCGGGTCGGCGCCGCGGATCCGGACCCGCACGTGGAGCCGCTGGCCCGGCCGCGAGCGGGACGCCGTAGTAGAGGTACTCGCCGCTGCGGACCGTGTCGTGGTAGACGCCGGGCGCGAGCAGCGGTGCGGCGTTGAACGAGCCGCCGCCGACCGCGGGCGGATGCGCGGCGGCCGGCGCGGCGAGCCACAGGGATGCGGCGAGGGCGAGCGGGACGGCGCGTCTCATCCGCGCCTCCGCCACAGCGCGAGCCCGCCGGCGAGCCCGAGCGCCAGGCCGCCGAGCCCCGCCCCGGCGAGCGCCGGGGCGCCCGCCCCGCCGTCGTCGTCCGGCGCCGGCGTCGCCGCCGGCGTGGGGGTCGCGGCCGGCGTCGCGGCGGCGGCCGGCTCGGGCTCCGGTCCGGCGTCGCGCACCAGGCCCGGCCGCTCGTCCGGCCCGAGCGCCTCGACCGCGAGCTCGAACGGGACCGCCGCGTCGCCGAGTCCCTGGCCCTCGACCGCGAGCCGGACCACGTGGGCGCCGGGCGCGACGTCGGGATCGAGCCCGGCGGCGCCGGTGCGCACGGTCAGCGTCCGCGTCCGCCCGCCGACGGTGTCGCGCGCGCTGAAGCCGGTCCCCTCGATCGCCTCCTGCTCGCCGCCGGCGTCCAGCAGCGCGAGGTCGAACCCGCCCGATCCCTGGAGGTCCGCTGGCGGGATCAGCGTCCCGGCCGCGAACAGCCGCTCGCCCGGCGCCAGCTCGACGGCGAAGCTCTGCGGGGCGCCCGCGCGCAGCTCGCCCTGGTAGAGCCCGGCGCCCAGCCGCGCGGCGTCCGCCGGGTCCGGCGCGCCCTCGACCGGCGTCCCGGCCGGCTCGTAGCCGCGGAAGGCGCGCGCGAACGCGGCGAGCAGCTCCTCGCGCAGCCGGTCGGTGTCGTCGGCGTCGACGTACGTGCCGCCGCCGACGCGGGCGATGCAGCGCATCTGGCGCCGGGCGCGCGCGTCGAGCTGGAAGCCGACCACGGAGATCGTCAGCTCGACGCCGCGGCGGGCGACCCGCCGGGCGGCCTGGCACGGCGCCGGGGGCGAGCAGTTGTCGAGCCCGTCCGAGACGAGCACGACCTGGTGGCGCCGGCCGTCGGCGGGGAAGTCGCCGGGCGTGGCGAGCAGCGACGCGCCGATCGGCGTCCGGCCCTTGCCGGTCAGCGCCTGGGCGGCCGCGCGCAGGCCGCCGCGGTCGCCGCGGGCGACCGGCGCGACGAGCTCGGTGTCGGCGCAGGCCGCCGCGCGGCCCTGGCCGGCGACCCGTGCCCCGTACACGCGCATGCCCATCGGCGCGCCCGGCGGGACCGCGCCGAGCACGGCGTCGACCGCGTCCTTCGCCGCGTCGAGCCGGCTGCGGCCGCTCGCGTCGCCCGCCGGCGCGTTCATCGAGCGGGAGGCGTCGAGCACGAGCAGGACCGACGGGCGCGGGTCCTGCGCGAGGGCCGGCGCCGGCAGCGCGAGCGCCGCCAGCAACACGAACGCCCCGAGGCGCGCGCTGCGCGCCCCGGGGCGAGGGACCTGCCGTGTGCGTCGGATCCGGCGCTGGATCCGCGAAGCCTAGACCGGCTTCGCGCCGCCGCCACCGCCGCCGCCGGAGGAGCCGCCCCCGGCGATCTTGTCGATCAGGTCCGCGGCCGCCTGGCCGATCTTGCCCGGCACGTCCGCCGTGATCAGCGCCGCGATGATCAGCGCGACGATGAAGAGCAGGCCCATGTACTCGGCGGCCGTCTGACCGCGCTCCTCGCGAGTCCGGTGGACCATCGCGTCGATCGCGACGCGGACGCGGATGCCGGCCTCGCGGACCAGTTCCTCGGTGCGATGGGTGACGTTCTGCATGACCTGCGCCTCCTGCGGCTCGGACGGGTTGACGACTGAGCGGGAGGCTAGGTTCGGCCCAGGGCCGCCGCGAGAGGCCAGGGGCTCAACTTGGGCCTGGGACCGGGGTCCCAAAGCCGCGTGGGTCGGGCTAGGACTCGCGCACGCCGAGCCACATCGCGATCGCCTCCGACCGCGAGTGCGCGCCGATCTTCTCGTAGATCCGGCTGAGGTGGTTCTTGACCGTCTTGTTCGTGATCACGAGCTCCTCCGCGATGTCGCGGTTGGAGAGCCCGCGCGCGAGCAGGTTGAGCACCTCGCGCTCGCGCGAGGTGAGCGCGCCGAGCCCCAGCTCGGCCTCGTCGTTCGCCGGGCCGGGGGCGCGCCGGAGCGCGTCGAAGACGGCCGGGGTGACGGACGGCGAGAGGACCATCTCGCCGCGCGCGACGGCCTGGATCCGCGCCTCGAGCTCGTCCGGGTCGAAGCGGCCGTGGACGAGGTAGCCGGCGGCGCCGTTGCGGATCGCCCCGGTGACCATGTGCTCGTCCTCCGAGTAGGAGAGCATCAGGACGCGGGCGCGCTCGGACAGCGGCCCGGCCGCCTCGACGCCGTCCATGACCGGCATGCGGACGTCCAGGCAGACGACGTCGGGGGCCGTCTCCCCCGCCACCGCGATCGCCTCGCGCCCGTCGGCCGCCTCCCCCACGACCTCGATCCCGTCCGCCTCGCCGAGCAGGCTGGCGATGCCGCGGCGCACGATCGCGTTGTCGTCGACGAGCAGGACGCGGATCATTGCCACGTGAACCCGGGGACGGAGCGGGCGGGCACGTGCTCGGCGGCGTCGGGCGCCGGCGCGGGCAGTGGCTCGCCGGGCACCGAGGCGGCGCGCGGGACGACCTCGGTGGGCACCCACACGGAGAGCACGCAGCCCTCCCCGGGCGCCGACTCGACGCTGATGTCGCCGCCGGCGAGCAGCGCGCGCTCGCGCATGCCGCCGATGCCGAAGTGGCGGCCCGTGGCGAGCGCCTCGAGGTCCTCGGGCGCGTCGAACCCGGCGCCGTCGTCGGCGACCGTCAGCGCGGCGCGCGCGCCGATCCGGCGGAGCCGCACGCCGACCCGCGTGGCACGCGCGTGGCGCTTGCAGTTGGCCAGCGCCTCGCCGAGGATCCACTCGAGCTCGCGCGCCGTCTGCGGGTGCAGGTCGCCGACCTCCTCGATCGCGAGGTCGAGCTCGACGTCCTCCTCGCGCGCCCAGCGCTGCGCGGTCATCGCGAGCGAGGTCGAGAGCGGCAGCGACTCGCCCGCCTCCTGCCGCAGGCCGACGATGATCTCGCGCGCCTGGCGGGTCGCCTGGCGCGCGTCCTCCGCGAGCCGGCGCGCCTCATCCGCCGCGCCCTCGGGATCGCGCTCGATCCGGCGCGAGAGCGCGAGCGCGGCGAAGCCGATGCCGGACACCGTCTTGGCGAGCGAGTCGTGCATGTCGCGCGCCAGCCGCGCGCGCTCGGCCTCCGCGGCGGCGCGGCCCTGCTCCTCGGCCAGCTCCGCCTCGGCCTCGGCCTGGCGGTCGAGCAGCCGCCGCGCCGCGGCGCCCGCGGCGGCCACGAGCGGGTAGAGCGCGGGCAGGCCGACGTAGGTCTGGAACGTGTACGGGATGTCGTCGACGCCCGCGCGCACGCTCAGCGACCACAGGTAGACCGCGACGAGCAGCAGCGAGAAGATCGCCGCGCCCGCCGGGCCGTAGAGCAGGCCCCCGAGCAGCGCGGTGCCGAGCGTGAAGTAGAAGAACGGGCCGCCGACCGGGGTCAGCAGCAGGATCAGCGCCGCGAGCATGAACTCGCCCGCGAGGTAGGCGGGGTGGCGGACCAGCGCCGGCCCCGCGACATCCCAGTAGCGCAGCGGGAAGAACGACGCGGCCGCCGCGACCACGAGCAGGACGATCACGAGGTCGCGGTCGTCCTCGCCGGTCAGCGAGATCAGCGTCAGCAGCAGGATCCCGGCGCGCGCGGCCAGGATCAGCTTGCACGCCGACTCCAGCCAGCCGCCGGCGCCGCCGGGTCCGCGTGAGCGGATGCGCTCGCCCATCCGCTCAGCGGCCGAACAGGCCGGTGTCGGGGAGGTCGGAGCTGATCAGCAGCGACACGAGGATGAGGATCATCGCACCGGGGACGATCAGCGTCGTCACGATCAGGCTCACGCGCGGCGCCGCCCGCGACGCCTGGCGGCGGGCGTTCTGGTGCGCGGTCCGGCGCATGTCCTCGGCGATGTCGTTGAGCGCCTCCGAGAGCGGGACGCCCAGCTCCTCGGCCTGCAGCTGCGCGGCGACGAACGAGGCGAGCGACTCGGACGTCGAGCGCTCGCGCAGCGCGAGGAACGCCTGGCGGCGGCTCGCGCCGAGCTCCATCTGGCGCAGCGCGGTCAGCATCTCCTCGGAGATCGGGCCGCCGAGCTCCTCGGCCACGCGGCCGAGCGCGGCGCGGTAGCCGAGCCCGGCCCGCACCGTCACCGCGAGGATGTCGAGGAAGTCCGGCAGGTCGCGCTCGATCCGCTCCTGGCGCAGCCGCCCCTCGCGGGCGAGCCAGACGTCGGGCCCGAACCAGCCGACCACCAGCGCCAGGAGCAGCAGCAGCGGCGAGCTGCCGGCCAGCGTCAGGACCAGCATGATCCCGCCGAACAGCGCCGCGATCGCCGCCTTCAGCCCGATGAAGCGCTGGACGGTGATGCCGGCCGGGCGGCCGGCGAGGTCGAGCCGGCGCGCGATCTTCTCGCGCTGGCGGGTGCGGATCGACGGCGCGACGCGCGGCCCGAGCCGCGTCGCGAGCCCGCCCACGAGCCGCGCGGTGACCGAGCCGCGGCGCGTCGCCGGCCCGCCGACGCGGCCGGCCAGCCGCTCGAGCGGCCCGCGGTCGAGCACCATCGGCACCCCGAGCACCCCGACGGCGACGAACAGCGCGGCCAGCGCGCCGGCGAGCAGCGGCGTCATACGTCGACCCGCGTCGTCCGGCGGATCAGCACGAAGGCGACCGCCCACAGCGTGCCCGTGAAGACCAGCGTCGCGATCCCGGCCAGCGACGTCGCCATCTCGCGCATCACGCCCGGCGCCATCAGGTTCATGGCCAGGATCGCGCCGACGCCGATCCCCACCACGAGGTAGGACGTGAAGACGGCGCCGGAGAGCATCGTGCGGATCTCGCGGATCAGGTCCTTGCGCGCCTCGAGCGCCTGCCCGAGCTCGTTCAGCGCCCGCACCGTGTCGCCGCCCGCGCGCTGCTGGATGACGAGCGTCGTCATCAGCACGCCGAGCTCGCGCGACGGCAGCCGGCGCCGCATCGAGTCGAGCGCGTCGTCGACCGGCTGGCCGACCCGCAGCTCCTCGATCACCGTCGTCAGCTCCGTCGCCGCCGGGTCCTCGAGCTCGCGCGCGGCGAGCTGGATCGCGGCCGGCAGCGACAGGCCCGCGGACGCGCCGTTGGCGAGCAGCCGCGCGACCTCGGGCAGCTGCGCGACGAACAGGTCGCGGCGCTTCTGGCGTCGCCGCTCGACCCACAGGCGGGCGCCGCCGACCCCGAGGACCAGGGCGAGCACGAACGCCATCACCGGCGGCAGGAACAGCGTCCCCGCGAGGTACAGGAGCAGGATCGCGCCGGCGCAGCCGAGCACGAAGTCGACCGGGCCGGCGGGCACCGCGGCGCTCGACAGCCAGGTGGCGAGGCGCCGGCCGCGCGCGGTCCGCCGCGCGCGCGCGTCGAGGCCCGCCATGAGCCGCCGCAGCCGGTTCTCGTCGTCGCGCCGGCCGCCGCGCGTCGCCAGCTCCGAGCGGCGCGTGGCGCCGCTGACGTAGACGGCGATCCCCAGCAGCGCGAGCACGAGCACGCCGACCAGCAGCAGCAGCGCCTGGCCGTCGCGCGTCATGCGACGGCCTCGCGGATCGCGGCCTCGCCCTCGGCCGCCTCGGCGAACTCGCGCGGGACCGGCTCGCCGGCGAGCAGCAGCCGGCGGGCGATCAGCGCCGGCAGCCGCTCGTGCGCGAAGCGGCCGGTGACGCGGCGGTCGGCGCCGACCGGCTCGGCGTCGAAGCGCGCGACCGGCGCGAGCCGGAACGTCTCGCGCCGGCTCGAGGCCACGACCGCGACCTCGGCGATCCGGCGCTGCCCGTCGGCGTAGCGGTCGATCTGCACGATCACGTCGATCGCGTTGTTGATCTGGTCGCGCAGCGCCTCGAACGGCAGCTGCAGGTCGCTCATCGTGGCGAGCGTCTCCAGCCGGTGCATCGCGTCGTCCGCCGAGTTCGCGTGGACGGTGACCAGCGACCCCTCGTGGCCCGTGTTGAGCGCCTGGAGCATGTCGAGCGTCTCCGCGCCGCGGACCTCGCCGACGATGATGCGGTCGGGGCGCATGCGCAGCGAGTTGCGCACCAGGTCGCGGATCGTGACCTCGCCGCGGCCCTCGACGTTCGCCGGCCGCGCCTCGAGCGCGACGACGTGCGGCTGCTGGAGCCGCAGCTCCGCGTTGTCCTCGACCGTGATGATCCGCTCGCTGCCGGGGACGGCGGCCGAGAGCGCGTTGAGCAGCGTCGTCTTGCCGGCGCCGGTGCCGCCCGAGATCACGACGTTGAGCTTCGCCCGCACGAACGCCCGCAGCAGCGCCTCGACCGGCGCGTCGAGCGACTCCGAGCCCGACGAGCTGCTCCAGCGTGAACAGGCGCGGGAAGCGGCGGATGGTGATCGTCGGGCCGTGCAGGGCGAGCGGCGGGATGATCACGTTGACGCGCTCGCCCGTCGGCAGCCGGGCGTCGACCATCGGGCTCGACTCGTCGACGCGGCGGTTCACCTGCGAGACGATCCGGTCGATCGTCTGGTAGAGCTGCGCCTCGTCGCTGAAGCGGATGTCGGAGCGCTGCAGCCGCCCCTCGCGCTCGACGAAGATCTCCTCGGTCCCGTTGACCATGATCTCGGTCACGGTCGGGTCGGCGAGCAGCGGCTCGAGCACGCCGAGCCCGATCGCCTCGTCGATCACGCGCCGGATCAGGCGCGTCCGCTCGGCGGTCGTGAGCACGGGTCCCTCGCGGCTCACCATCCGCCCGACGACGCGCTCCAGCCGCGCGCGCCGCTGCGGGTCCGACAGCGTGGCGAACTCGGAGAGGTCGACCTCCTCGAGCAGCCGCTTGCGGTAGTAGGCGACGCCGTCGCCGGTTCCGGCGGTGCCGTCGCGCTCGGTCGCGATGCGGTCGCGCAGGCCCACGGTCAGCTCGGCAGGGTCGCCCTGCGGGTCACGGAGAAGCCGTCCGCGGTCAGTCCCGGCAGCAGGATCGGGATCCGCAGGTGGACGGTCGCCCGGTCGCCGCTCGCGCGGAAGTCGTGGAAGCCGGCGCGCAGCGGGCCGGAGACCGCGTTGCGCGCCGCCTTCTCCGGGTCGCCGTCGGGACGGGCGGAGACGCGGCTCGCGGTCCGGGCCGCGTTCGTCGCCTGGTTCGCGGTCCAGGCGGCGAGCATCAGCTGCCAGACGACGACCGTCGCGACCAGCAGCCAGAACACCATGCCCATGAACTCCACGCTCGCCTGCCCCCGCTCGCTGCGCCAGCTCACGTCGCCGGCTCCGGGGTCCTGGCCTGGGTCGGCGGCAGCTCCTCGTCCTCGATCGCGGTCGCCGCGCGCGAGCCGATCGAGAACGGCGAGCGGACGCCCGGCAGCACGACCGGGACCTTGAGGCTGACCGCGACGGTCGAGCGCTCCTCCGGCACGTCGACGTCGGCGCCGGTCCGCCACGCGGTCGGGACCTCCCCCATCGCCCGCGTGCGGATCTTCTTGTACGCCGCGTCGCCGGGCTTGCCGTCGGTCGGGTTGACGGCCAGCATCCGCGCGCCCTCCTGCGCCGCGTGGCCGGCGATCACGTACGTGTAGCCGATCAGCCCGAGCTGCCAGAGCCCGAGCACGAAGACGATCAGGATCGGCAGCAGGCCCATGAACTCGGCGCTCGCCTGGCCGCGCTCGCCGCCGAGCCGCGCCAGCAGCCCGCGGCCCTCGCCGCCCTCCGCCTCGGCCTCCTCCGCGCTCGGGAGCACGCCGAGCTCCGCCGCCAGCGCGTCGTAGGCGCCGCGCAGCTTGCCGTCCTCCACGCGGGTCGGCGCGCCGGTGTTGACCGCGGTCTCGAACGCGGAGAAGTCGTCGGGCAGGGTCGTCCTCGCCAGCCGCGCGCCGACGACCTTGCGGGCGAGGTCGGGCTGGATCTCGAGCTTGCGCGAGGTGCGGTTGAGGACGACGTGGACGTCGTCGTCGTCACGGACCTGGAGCCGGCGCCAGAGCTCGCGCAGCCGCCGCACGCCGCGCAGCGAGACCACGTCGGGCGTCGTCACGACGACGACGCCGTTGGCGATCTCGGCGCCGATCGCTCCCGCCTCGGAGACCTCGGCGCCGAGGTCGACGACGGTGAGCGCGTGGCGGGCCCGGACCGCGTTGAGCACCGAGCGGGCGACGCCGGAGTCGATCTCCTCCGCGCGCTCGCCCTCCTCGGGCGCGAGCAGCACGCGGAAGCCCTCGCCGTGCGTGTAGAGCGTCTCCTGCAGGTGGCGGACCGAGATCTCCGACGCGACCTCGACCAGGTCGACCACGCTGCGCCGGTGCGGGAGGTCGAGGAACGCGCGCAGGTCGCCCTTCTGGAGGTCGAAGTCGACGACGCAGACCGGCCGGCCGGGCATCGCGCGGATCGCGGCGAGCGCGAGCTGGAGCGCGACGGTCGTCGTGCCGACGCCGCCCTTGGCGCCGGCGACGGCGATCAGCCGGCCGCCGAGGCCGCCGGCCGCCGACTCCTCCCCGGTCACGCGCTCGCGCAGCGTGCGCGACCACTGGGCGGCGGCGCGGACGCTCGACTCGAGCTGCTCGAGCGACAGCGGGAGCGAGACGACGTCGCGCAGGCCCGCCTGCATCGCCGCGCGCAGCAGCTCCGGCGAGTCGTCCTCGGCGATCAGGACGAGCCCGGTCTCGGGAAACGCCTGACCGAGCTCGCGGGCGAGGTCGAGCACCGGCGTGGCGCCGAGCGTGTCGTGCAGCACGACGACGTCGACGTCGTGGCGGCGCAGCGCGCGCGTGACCTCCTCCGGCTCGTCGACGACGGCGACGACCTCGAGGCCCTCGCCCTCCTGCGCGAGCGCGGCGGCGCTGGAGGCGACGTCGCGGTCGGCGATCGCGAGCAGCAGCCGCTGGCTCACTGGGCCACCGGGTCGGGCTCGCGCTGGTAGGCGCGCTCCTTGCCCGACAGCTCCTCCTCGTCGCCGGGCCGCAGCAGCGCGAGCCGGACCTCGGTGGCCTTGGACTCCGCATAGGAGACGAGCAGCGCCTGCTCGGGCGTGAGCGCGAAGGTGACGGGGACGACCTGCTCCGGGTCGGCGGCCTGCTCCTGCACGCCGCGGCCACCCTTGAGCCGCGGCTGGCCGACCTCGATGATCCGGGCGCCGGGAACGACGACGCGCGACTCGGCGGCCTTGGTCTGGCCGTCGGGGTAGGTGGCGATCACGTCGACGATCGAGTCCGGCCCGATCTTGCCGGCGACGCCGGTCTCGGCGTCGACGAGGATCGCGAGCTCGCGCTGGCCCGGGGCGAGCTGCGGCGGCACCTTGAGCATGTCCTTCTGGAGCAGCGTCTCGGGCTCGAGGTCGGTGCCGGCGACGAGGCCGACGAGCTGGCCGGGATCGCGCAGCGCGCTCGGCGGCGCCCAGCGCTCGGGCATCGTCACGGTCTTGACCATGTCGTCGGTGATCGCCTGCTCGGCGGACACGGGCCTGGCGAGCGCGATCAGGGTGACCTTGGGGTCGACCTCCTTGCGCACATCACCCACGTACCCGGCCACGAGCACGAACACGACGACCAGTCCGAGAGCGGCGACGGCGATCAGCAGCAAGCCCCGGCGCTGACGTGGATTCACGCCGGCGAGCATAGGTCGTCCGGGACCTGCCCGGGAGGTCCCAAATCGAAGTTGAGACCTTGGGCCCATGAGCGCCCGGAGGCCCGGGGTTACGCTCGCGGGCGATGCCGTGGGAGCACGCCGCCGGGCGGGAGGACGGGCAGATCCTGCCCGGGCTCGTGATGCTCCTGATCGCGATCGTCGTGCTCGGGATCATCGGGCTCCAGATCGGCAAGGCGGCGATCCTGCGCTCGCAGGCCCAGACCGCCGCGGACGCCGCGGCGCTGGCCGGGGCGAACGAGGTCAAGCGCCAGCTCCAGGCCCAGTACGCGGCGTTCGGGACGACCGACGTGACCGCGATCGACGACGCGCGGGTGCGGGCCCGGATGGCGGACTACGCCGCCCGCAACGACGCGCGGCTCGACCCGGACCACGCGCCGCGGATCGACGGCGTGGACGTGCGCGCCTGGGTCGTCACCGCCGACCGGCTCGGCGCGGACGCGGAGCGGATCGACCGCGCGGACGCCGACGGGACGGCCCGGGCGCGCGCGACGCTCACGCTCGGCGCGGCGACGGGCGCGGGCGGCTCCGTCGCGCCGGTCGGGACCGGCGGGCCGGGCGGCCCGCGCATCTCGGGCGCGGAGTGGGACGCGCTCGCGGAGAAGATCGGCAGGCCGCCGCTCGACTGCCCCGGCGACGTGATCACGCTCGGGCTCTTCCTCAAGGCCCACGGCTTCATGGTCTGGCAGAACGACCACCCGCAGCTCGGCGGCGACGCCGGCCACTCCTACAACCCCTCGAGCTGGCACCTGAAGTGCAACCGGATGGGCGCGCTCGACGTGAACTGGAGCAACGGCCCGGAGCCGCCGGTCATGGACGCGCTGCGCCCGCACGTCGACAAGCTCGGGTTCTTCACGATCTGGCGCGCCCCCGACCACTACGACCACATGCACATCGACGCCTCGACCTCCGCGAAGCCCGGCGGCGGCGGGTTCGCCGGGCCGATCGACGACGTGCCGCTCGACGTCCGGCTCGTCGACTGGGACAAGGAGCTCCCGGCGCCGCCGATCTTCTCGTCGTTCCCGGCGTCCGGCACGTACGGCGGGGCGCCGGACCTGAAGATCGTCGCGCTGATCTGCGGCCTCGCGCAGCCCTACGGCCCGAAGCTCCGGCTCGCGGCGTTCGAGGCGGCGATCGTCGAGTCCGGCGTGCACAACCTCAACTACGGCGACGCCGACTCCCACGGCGTGTTCCAGCAGCAGTGGAGCGTCGGGGGCTGGGGCACGAAGGCGCAGACGATGGATCCCGTGCACGCGACGAACGCGTTCCTGCGGGTGGCGGCGCAGATGGACCGGGCCGGCCTGCCCGCGGGCGAGCTCGCCGCGCGGGTGCAGCGGCCGCGCGAGGACCTGCGCGGCCGCTACGCCGCCGTCGAGGGCCAGGCCCAGGCGCTGATCCGGGAGCACTGCTGATGCGCGCGCTCGTCCTCGCCGCCCTGCTGCTCGCGCTGCTCGGCGCGGGCTGCGGCGCCGATCCCGAGCGCGCCGCGGCGCCGGCGCCCGAGGCGCCGCGCGACATCGACCCGACGGTGGCCGCCCGCGAGGCGCGGCCCGACGCCGCGACCGCCGCCCGGCTCGAGGCGGGCGAGGTCGCGCTCGTCGACCTGCAGGGCGCGATCGGGATCCGGCCGCGGACGCTCGAGTTCGCCAAGGGCGGGCGGATGGAGGACGTCACGTGGAGCGCGTGGACCGACACCGGCGCCGAGGGCCGCGGAACGATGGTCGGGCTGGTCTGCGACCCGAGCTGCGCGCAGGGGACGAAGCTGTCGGTGCCGGCGACGATCGTGCTCGGCGAGCCGGTCGCGTGCCCCGCGGGCCGGTTCTTCGACCGCGCCCGGATCGAGGTGTCGTCGTCCGACCCGGACGCCCCGTCGACGTCGTGGCTGGCGGCGCCGTGCTGAGGCTAGGCCGGCGTGACGGCGCGGTTGCGCGCGGGGCGGCCGCGGTGGCCGCACAGCGGGCAGGGCGAGCTGGCGACGAGCTCGTGGCACCAGCGGCACGTCCACGGGTCGAGCCGCGCGACCAGCTCGCCGGTCAGCGTCCGCGCGTCGAGCGGGTAGGCGACGGCCTCGACCAGCTTGCCGGTGCCCCACCACGTCTGGCCGCCGGGCGTCGGCTCCACGCTGGCGCAGCTCCAGGCCGCCGAGCGCCGGGTTGAGCGTGTCGCGGATCCAGTCCGCGCCGCCGCTGCCGCGGGGCGCGACGGCGAGCCGCGCGGGTCGCGTCAGCTGCGGCACGGGGACGCCCTCGCCGCCGCCGATCCGGTGGACGGCCGGCTCGGGATGGGAGGAGACCGCGAACGCGCTGCCGGGCGTGAGCGAGGCGATGTGCTGGCCGAAGGTCGGGGCCGGCGTCGAGAGCCCGGTCACGCTGCCGAGCCACGTGAAGACGTGCAGCTCGCCCTCCAGCTCGGGCATCAGCGAGGCGAGCACGCCGGTCGACGGCGCGTGGGGAGCGCACGCGGAGGTGAGCGAGGCCAGGACGGTCGCGGCGAGCGGCGGCAGCGCCGTCTCGTAGAGCGCGAGCCGGTGGGTGTCGAGGATGCTCCGGACCATCGCCACCCGCGCGATCGCCTCGGACCCGATCCACTCGGGCACGATCGCCACGACGCTCCCGCCGCCCTGCAGCCCGGATCGCACCGCCTCGACCAGTACCGGGACCTGCTCCTGGCCGGGCGGCTCGACGAACGCGTCGATCCGGCCCTCGCTGTCGAGCAGCCGCTCGGGGCGCAGGCCGAACACGAGGATCGTCGTCGCGTTCGCCGCATGCTCTGCGCCTGCTGCGGGCATCACGCCACCTTAGTGCCCCCCGCGCCGCCGTCGTCCACCGGCGCAGACGTGCGTCCGTCGCTCGATCCCATGCCAGGATGGGCGCGGTGACGTACGTCTTCGTCGCTCTGGTCCTCCTCGCGCTGGCGCTGATCGTCGTGCCGCGCGTGCGGCGCCGGCGCCGCACGCCGGCGGTGCGGCATCGCTGGGCGGCGGCCGCCGCGCCCGCGAGCGCCGGCCGGAGCCCCGGCGCCGCGGCCGCCGACGACGAGTGGGACGACGATCTCGGCTGGGTCGAGCCGCCGGCGCCGGGCCCGCGGGGCGCCGCGATGCCGGCGGGCGAGGCCGCTGCGCCGCCCGCCGCCGCGCCGCCCACCGCCGGCACCGGCGGACGCGTCCGCCTGGACCGGCACCGACTGGTCGCGGGCGCGGCGAGACCGCGCCCGCCACCGCCCTCGCGGGAGACCCCGCAGGCGAGGCCGCCGCCGGAGCCGGGACCGCGCCCGTGACGGCCCCGCCCCGGACGCGCCGGCCGACCGCCCCGCACCGCGCCCGAGCGCCGCCGAGCGCGCCGCGGCGCGGGCCGCGCGCATCTCCGGCGACGCGTCCGCGCCGCTCGAGCTCGAGGACGACGACTGGCAGCTCGCCCCGCCGCCGCGCACCGCGCGCGGCAAGGCCGCCGCGGCCGGCGCCGCCGAGCCCGCGCGGGCCTACGCCGTCGGGCGGCCGCCGCGCAGGCGGCGCGGCCCGTTCGGCAACCCGGTCGTGCTGCTCGGGCTGTACTCGTGCGCCGGCATCGCGCTGCTCGTGATCGCGGTCAGCCTGCTCAGCGGCAGCCTCGGCGGCTCGGCCGCCGACCCGCGAGGTCGTGCCCGAGCCGGTGGCGAGCGTCGCGCCGACGTCGACGCCGGCGCCGACCCCCGAGCCGGTCAGCGCGGCGACGCTCGCCTCGCGGCGCGCGGCCGCGCAACGCGTCCACGACGCCGTCGTCGCCCAGGCGGAGCGCGCCGAGCGCGCCGCCCGGGCCGCCGCGCGCCGCCGGATCGCCCGCGAGCGGCGCGCCGCCGCGCGGGCCCGCGCCCGCGAGCGCGCCCGCCGGCGGGCCGCGACGGCCGATCCCGCGCCGGCCACGGCCGCGCCCGCGCCGACCCCGGCGCCGACCGCGGCCCCGGTCACCCCGGCGCCGACCCCGTCGCCGAGCGGCGGCGGCAGGCGGCAGCAGCGGCTGCGAGTTCTGCATCGGATCAGCGACTGCCCGCGGCTGGACGCGCTCCCCGCCCGCGCGGCTCGAGGGCGGGCGCGCGTCGCCACCGCGCCGCGCGCCGCCGCGAGCGCATGCGCGGCCTCGCCCGGCTCGACGCGATGCCCGACGACTACGCGCTGCTGATCCCGCGCTGCCGCTCCGTCCACACGTTCACGATGCGCTTCCCGCTCGACCTGATCTGGCTGGGCAAGGACGGCGCGCCGGTGCGCGTCGACCGCGCCGTCCCGCCGAACCGGATGAGGTCGTGCGTGAAGGCGCGGTCGGTGGTCGAGGCGAACGCCGGCACCGCCGACGCCTTCCTCGCGGCGGGGCTCTAGCCCGGCTCCTCGATCGGCGCCCGGGAGCGCCGGCGGGTGGCCGAGCTGCCCCAGCTCGGCCGAGTCGCGCCCGAACACCAGCCCGACGGTCCAGTCCGCCATCAGCCGGACGCGGCGCGCGTTGCCGGGCATCAGCGCCAGGTGGTACGTGCGGGCGAGGAACCACGCCGGGAAGCCGCGCCAGCGGATCCCGAGCGTCGTCGCCACCGCCTGGTTGCGGCCCATGTCGACGAACACGCCGAGCGTGCGGTAGCGGAACGGCCGCCGCTTCGCGTCGTCGCCGGTCAGCGCCGCCACGACGTTGTCGGCGACCACCTTGCCCTGGCGCAGGACGTGCTGGGCGGTCGGCGGCGAAGGGTGGTCCTTCTTCGCCGGGTCGGGGACGCCGGCGGCGTCGCCGATCGCCCAGACGCCCGGCCGGTCCTGCACCGCGCAGAACCGGTCGGCGGCGATCCGCCCGCCCTCGCCCAGCGGCAGCCCGAGCTTCGCGACCACCGGGTGCGGCTTGACGCCCGCGGTCCACGCGAGCGTCCGCGCCGGGACGACCTCGCCGCCCTTCAGCGTCACGGTGTCCCTGGTCACCGCCTCGATCGTCGTGTTCGTCCGCACCTCGATCCCGCGCTTGCGCAGCTCGGTCGTGGCGAACGCGGCGAGCGTCGGCGGGACCTCCGGCATCACGCGCTCCTTCGCCTCCACGAGCATGAAGCGGACGCCGTCGAGCCGCGCCCGCGGGTAGCGCTCGATCACGTCGGCGGCGAAGTCCTGCAGCTCGGCGAGCCCCTCGAGCCCGGCGTAGCCGGCGCCGACGAACACGAACGCTGAGCAGCGCGCGGCGCGCCTGCTCGTCGTCCTCGATCTCGGCCTGCTCGAGCCGGATGATCACGCGGTTGCGCAGCGCGATCGCCTCGGACAGCGTCTTGAAGCCGAGCGCGTGCTCCGCGAGCCCGGGGATCGGCAGCGTGCGCGAGGTCGACCCGAGCGCGACGATCAGCTGGTCGTACGGCAGCTCCTCGTGCCCCCCGTTGACGTTCTGGACGGACACGACGCGGCGGTCGGGGTCGGCGCCGGTCACCTCGCCGAGGTAGAGCCGGGTGTGGTGCAGCTGCTCGCGCAGCGGGACCACGACGTGGCGCGGCTCGAGCGTGCCCGCCGCAGCGCCCGGCAGCAGCGGGGTGTAGAGCATGAAGTTGACGTCGCTGACGAGCGTCACGGTGGCGCTGGTCGGCGCGAGCTTGCGCTCCAGCCGGCGCGCGGCGGTCAGCCCGCCGAAGCCGCCGCCGAGGATGAGGACGTTCCAGGCCATGGCCCGGACGCTACCCGTCGAGCCGCAGCGCCGACCATTCGCCGCCGTCGCGCCGCGCCGACTCGCGCAGGCCGCAGCGCGCGAACGCCTCGCCCACCTCGGCGGCCTCCTCGCGCAGCAGGCCGGAGACGATCAGCGTGCGCGGCGGGCGCGTCATCAGCCCGGCGACGTCGAGCAGCAGCGGCCGGATCAGGTTGGCGACGACGACCGGCGCCCACGGGCCCTCGTCGCGCCGCAGGTCGAGCCGCTCGACCGCGATCCCCGGCACCCCGTTGACGGCGGCGTTCTCGCGCGTCGCCTCGACCGAGGCGGCCTCCCAGTCGCACGCCAGGACCGGGTCCCAGCCGAGCCGGGCCGCGGCGATCGCCAGCACGCCGCTGCCGCAGCCCCAGTCCGCGAGCGCGCCGTCCGGGTCGAGCTCGAGCAGCAGCTCGAGGCACAGCCGCGTCGTGTGGTGCGCGCCGGTCCCGAACGCCTGGCCGGGGTCGATCACCACGTCGAGCCCGTCCTCGAGCGGCTCGCTCCCACGGCGGCCGGACGCGCAGCCGGCGGAACCGCCAGCTCACGTCGACCGGCCGGTGGTAGGCCTTCCAGCGCTCCGACCAGTCGTCCGGGACCTCGCTCGTCGAGACGTCGACGAGCGCGCCGCCCGCGACGGCGCGGACGTCCGGCAGCGCGGGGATCTCGCCCGGCGCCCCGTAGATCACGTACTCGATCGCGTCGCCGTCCTCGCGCTCCTCGAGCCCGCCGGGCGCGAGCTCGAGCAGCTCGGCGAGCACCGCCTCGGCGTGCGCGCGGTCGACGCGGATCGCGAGCCGGATCATGCGGGCTCCAACGACGACGGCCGCCCAGTCGCCGTGGACCCGGCGCTCTCGCTCGGCGAGCCCGTGGCGCGCGTACGCCTCCCCCACCGCGTCGGCGGTCGCGGTCAGGACGCCGGAGGCGATCAGCCGCTCCGGCAGCGGGTCGAGCGGGCGCGCGGCGATCGCGGTCAGCACGTCGAGCGTGAGGTTCGCGACGACGGTCGGCGCCCACGGCGGCGGCACCGCGGTCAGGTCGGCCGCGTGCGCGGTCACCGCCACGCCGTTCGCGGCGGCGTTGCGCTCGATCAGCGCGGCCGCGCCCGGCGCGACCTCGACCGCGTCGACCGGGCCGAACCCGAGCCGCGCCGCGGTCACGGCGAGGATCCCGCTGCCGGCGCCCCAGTCGCACAGCCCGCCGCCGCCCTCGAGCTCGAGCAGCAGCTCGAGGCAGAGCTGCGTCGTCGGGTGCGTGCCGGCGCCGAACTGCTCGCCCGGGTCGATCACGACCTCGAGCGCGCCGTCGTCCCCGCCCGCCGGCTGCCACGGCGGGCGGATCCGCAGCCGCCGCGCGCCGCTGGCCACCTCGACCGGCGCGAGGAACTCGTGCCAGCGGGTCTCCCAGCCGGGCGCGACGTCCGTCGCGCGTCACACCGACGAGCGCGTCGCCGAGCAGCGCGCGCAGCTCGTCCTCCGCGGGCAGCTCGGCCGGCAGCGCGTAGAGGGCGTACTCGACCGCGTCGCCGGCGTCGGCCTCCTCGGCGCCGCCGGGCAGCAGCGGCAGCAGCGCGGCGAGCGCCGCCTCGGCCCGCTCGCGCCGGACCCGGATCCCGAGCCGCACGAGGGGCGGGCCGCTCACCCGGCGATGACCCGCTTGAGCTTGGAGAGCATGCCCTCGTCCTCCGCGCGCAGGTTGCGCTCGTCGAGCGAGCTCGCGAGCTGCTCGAGCAGGTCGCGCTGCTCGCGGCTCAGCTTGCGCGGGATGACGACGTTGACGTGGACGTGGAGGTCGCCGGTCCGGCCGCGGCCGATCGGCGGCAGGCCGCGCGAGCGGAGCGTGATCGTCGCCCCCGGCTGCGTGCCGGCGGGGATCTCGACCGGGAGGTCGCCCTCGAGGCTCGGCACCTGGACCGTCGTCCCGAGCGCCGCCAGCGGGGCGGCGACGTCGATCACCGTGTGGAGGTCCTCGGCGTCGCGGACGAAGCGCTTGTCCTCCTCCACCCGGACGAGCACGTAGAGGTCGCCGTTCGGGCCGCCGCGCTCGCCGGCGTGGCCGCGCCCGCTCAGCCGGATCCGCTGGCCGTCGGCGATCCCGGCGGGGACGTCGACCGCGAGCGTCCGCTGCTCGCGCACCATGCCGGCGCCGTGGCAGACCGAGCAGGGCTGCTCGGGGATCCGGCCGTCGCCGCCGCAGCGGTCGCACGCGCGGTCCGCACCATCTGCCCGAACGCGGTCCGCGCGATCGTCTGGAGCTGGCCGGAGCCCTCGCAGCGCGGGCAGGTGACGATCGGCGTCCCCGGCTCGGCGCCGTTGCCGTGGCAGTGCTCGCAGCGCACGTCGGCCTCGTAGGCGACCTCGACCCGCTCGCCGCGCGCCGCCTGCGCGAGGTCGACGCTGACCGCGACGACGACGTCGCCGCCCTGGACCGGGACGGGACCGCGCCCGCCACGGCCGGTGCCGAACGCCGAGTCGAAGCCGCCCGAGCCGAAGAACGCGCTGAACAGGTCCGAGACCGAGCCGAAGCCGTCGAAGTTCGGGGCGTAGCCGCCCGAGCGCAGGCCGTCGTGGCCGTACGCGTCGTACTGCCGCCGGCGGTCGGCGTCGGAGAGGATCTCGTACGCCTCCGCCGCCTCCTTGAACTTGCTCTCGGCCTCCGGATCGGTGCTGTTGGTGTCCGGGTGCAGCTCGCGGGCGAGGCGCCGGAACGCCTTCTTGATCTCCGTCTCGTCGGCGCTGCGGCCGACGCCGAGCACCTCGTAGGGGTCGCGTGGCATGCCTGGTCTAGCCCGCGCCGTAGACGTCTTCGATGAAGTGCGAGAGCTGCAGCGCGGCGGCGCGCACCGCGATCATCGCCCCCGCGTAGTCCATCGCCGTCGGGCCCGATCACCGACACCGTGCCGAGGTTGCGCTGCGGCAGCCCGTAGTTCGCGGCGACGAGCGACAGGCCCTGCAGCGCCGGGGCCTCGTTCTCGGCGCCGATCCGGACGTAGAGGTCGCGCTGGTCGAGCGCCTGCGAGAGCACGCCGAGCAGCGTCACGCGGCGCTCGAGCAGGTCGAGCAGCGCGTTGAGCTGGGAGACGTCCTGGAAGCGGTGCTCGGCGAGCAGCCGCGCGGTCCCCTCGACGTAGAGCGTGTCCTCCGCGGTGTCGGCCAGCTCGGTGAACGCGGGCGCGAGGCCCTCGAGGAACGAGCGCTCGGTCGGCGGGAGCGTCGGGTCGGTCAGCCGCGAGCGCAGCGTGCGCGCGCCGACGCCGCGGCCGACGAGCGCCTCGTTCAGGTAGGAGGCGGCCCACTCGGCGAGCCCGGCGTCGACCGGCCGGTCGTAGGTGAACAGCCGCTTCGACACGCCGCCCGTGCTCGTGATCACGACCACCATCAGGACCTGCGGCTGGAGGACGAGCACCTCGACGTGGCGGATCGTCGTCGTCTGGATCGGCGGCGCCGACACGATCGCCAGCAGGTCGGTGATCTGGCTGAGCGTCTCGCTCGTCACGCGCATCGCCTCGTCGACCTCGCGCCGCGCGAGCGTCAGCGCGGGCGCCGGCTCCAGCGCCGTGCTGCGGCGCGCCGGGAGGATGTGGTCGACGTAGTAGCGGTAGCCCGCGTCGGTCGGGATGCGGCCCGCCGAGGTGTGCGGATGCGCGAGCAGGCCCTGCTCCTCGAGCACGGCGAGCTCGTTGCGGATCGTCGACGGCCCGGCGGTCACGTCGTCGTCGGCGGCGAGCGCCTTCGACGCGACCGGCTGGCCGCCGGCGGCGAAGCCGTCGATCACCTTCGCGAGCAGCAGCTCCTGACGGGCGGTGAGCACCCGTCCAAGTCTAGGAGAGGGTGACCTCGGCCTCGCCGCGGCGGACGAGCCGCGCGTCGCCCTGGCGCGCCTCGGCGTCGATCGTCGCGACGCCGTCCGCGATCTCGCGCACCGTCGAGGTCACGACGACCTCCTGCTCGGGCACGCCCATCCCGCGGAACTGGACCGACAGCCGCTTGAGGTGCTGCGGCCCGCCGGCCGCCTCGGTCTGCGCCCGCGCGACCTGGGCCATCGACCACAGGCCGTGCAGGATCCGGCCGGGCAGGCCGACGTCGCGCGCGTACGCCTCGTCGATGTGGATCGGGTTGAAGTCCCCCGACGCGCCCGCGTAGCGGTACGTCAGGAAGCGATCGGGCGTGACCCGCAGCTCCGGGATCTCCACGTCAGCCTCCTCTCACGATGCAGGTCCAGCGGCCGGTGCAGACCCGCTCGCCGTCCTGGTTGTCCGAGCGCGACTCGAAGACGTAGAAGCCCATCCCGCCGCGCTCGGTCTGCTCGGCGAACTCGACCTCGGTGCTGATCTCGTCGCCGGCGACGACGAGCGGCCCCCAGGTGAACTCCTGCGCGCCGTGGACCATCCGCGCGAAGTCCATCCCCACCTCGGGGTCGAACAGCGCCTGCTGGAAGGGCGGCGACGCGTAGACGACCGCGAACATCGGCGGCGCGACGACGTCCCGGTGCCCGGCGGCCCGTGGCGGCCTCGACGTCGAGGTGGAGCGGCTCGGTCTCCCCCGTCGCGTGCGCGAACTCGCGCACCTTCTCGCGCCCGACGGCGTAGGTGACCGGCCCGTAGACCTTCCCGAGCGCGCTCACGGCCCGTCGTCCCCGAGCTCGAGCACGGCCAGGAACGCGTCCTGCGGCACCTCGATGCGGCCGACCTGCTTCATCCGCTTCTTGCCCTCCTTCTGGCGCTCGAGCAGCTTGCGCTTGCGCGAGATGTCGCCGCCGTAGCACTTCGCCGTGACGTCCTTGCGGAACGCCTTGACGGTCTCGCGCGCGATGATCTTCGCGCCGACCGCGGCCTGGATCGGCACGTCGTACTGCTGGCGCGGGATCTTCTTGCGCAGCTTCTCGGTCAGGGTCTTGCCGAACTCGTAGGCCTTGTCGCGGTGCACGACCATGCTCAGCGCGTCGACCGGGTCGCCGCCGAGCAGGACGTCGAGCTTGACCAGGTCGGACGGCCGCAGGCCGAGCGGCTCGTAGTCCAGCGAGGCGTACCCGCGGGTGCGCGACTTCAGCTGGTCGAAGAAGTCGAGCACGATCTCCGACAGCGGGAGGTCGTACTGGATCTGGACGCGCTCGGCCGACAGGTAGTGCATCCCGGCGTGCTCGCCGCGGCGCTCCTGGCACAGCTCCATGATCTGCCCGATGTACTCCTTCGGCGTGAGGATCGAGGCGCGGATGTAGGGCTCGCGCGTCTCGGCGATCCGCGCCGGGTCGGGCATGTCGGTCGGGTTGTGGACCGTCAGGACCTCGCCGTCGGTCAGGGTGATCTCGAACTCGACCGACGGCATCGTCGCCATCAGCTCGAGGTCGTACTCGCGCTCGAGCCGCTCGCGCACGATGTCCATGTGGAGCAGCCCGAGGAAGCCGCAGCGGAAGCCGAAGCCGAGCGCGTCCGAGGTCTCCGGCTCCCACAGCAGCGCGGCGTCGTTGAGGGTCAGCTTCTCGAGCGCGTCGCGCAGGTCCGGGTAGTCGTCCGAGTCGATCGGGAACAGGCCGCAGAAGACCATCGGCTTGACGTCGCGGTAGCCGGGCAGCGGCTCCGTGGCGCCGTTGCGCTTCGTCGTCAGCGTGTCGCCGACGCGCAGCTTGGTGACGTCCTTGATGCCGGTGATCAGGTAGCCGACCTCGCCGGCGCCGAGCTCGGCCGCGGGCGCCTGGCGCGGCGTGAAGAAGCCGATGTCGTCGATCTCCGCGTCGGTCCCGGCGGCCATCGCGCGGATCCCCTCGCCCTTCTTGAACGTGCCGTCGACGACGCGGATGTAGGCGATCACGCCGCGGTACTGGTCGAACTCGGAGTCGAAGATCAGCGCGCGCGGCGGGCGCGTCGGGGTCGCCGGCGGGCGGCGGCACGCGGGTCACGAGCTCCTCGAGCACGTCGGTGATGCCCTCGCCGGTCTTGGCGGAGATCCGCTTGATCCCCTCGGCCGGCTCGCCGATCAGCTCGGCGATCTCGGCGGCGACGCGATCGGGCTCGGCGCCGGGCAGGTCGAGCTTGTTCAGGCACGGGATCAGCTCGAGCCCGCCGTCGATCGCGAGGTAGGTGTTGGCGACCGTCTGCGCCTCGACGCCCTGGGACGCGTCGACGACCAGCAGCGCGCCCTCGCACGCGGCGAGGCTGCGGCTGACCTCGTAGGTGAAGTCGACGTGGCCGGGCGTGTCGATCAGGTGGAACTGGTAGGTCTCGCCGTCGCGCGCCGTGTAGTAGACGCGCACCGCCTGGGCCTTGATCGTGATCCCGCGCTCGCGCTCGAGGTCCATGCTGTCGAGCAGCTGCGCGCGCATGTCGCGCGTCTGCACGGTCTGGGTCATCTCGAGGATGCGGTCGGCCAGCGTCGACTTCCCGTGGTCGATGTGGGCGATGATCGAGAAGTTGCGGATCTTGGACTGGTCGGCCATGGCGCGACCGATCAGGTTAGGCGGTGCGCCCGAATCTCCGCGCGAACAGGCCGACGAGCTGGCGCGCCTCGGGCTGGCCGCTGCGCAACAGGACGGCGACGTAGGCGAGGCCGCCGGCGGCGAGCGCGGCGCCGACCGCGACGAGCTGCGCGATCAGCGAGCGGCCGAGCACGCTGTCGAGCCCGTACCAGACGCCGTACGCGATCAGCCCGAGCACGACGGACGCGCCCACGATGACCACGCACGAGCGGAGCGTCCGGCCCAGCTCGATCCCGCCGATCTCCAGCCGCAGCCGGCGCGCCTCGAGCACGGTGAGCACGATGTTCGAGATCGTCGTGCCGAGCACCACGCCGCCGATCCCCATCGGCCCGTGCAGCGCGTAGGAGACGACGACGTTGACGATGATCGAGTAGAGCGCGAGCCGGGTCGGCAGCCACGGCCGCTGGAGGCTGAAGAAGCTGCGCGTGAGCAGCAGCGTGAAGCCGGAGACCGGCAGGCTGAACGAGAACCAGAACAGCGCCTCGCTCACCTGGCTCGTCGACTCGGCGTCGAAGTCGCCGCGCTCGTAGACGAGCCGGACGATCGGCGTCGCGAGCGCGACGAACGCCGCCGCGCTCGGGATCAGCAGCATCGCGATCTGGCGCATGCCGCTGCCGATCAGCTGCTGCAGGCCGGCGAAGTCGCGGCGGCTCGCGAGCCGGCTCAGCGCCGGGAAGAGGACGGTCGCGACCGCGACGGAGAACATCCCCTGCGGGAGCATGTAGATGCGGAAGGCGCGGTCGATCGCCGACGGGGCCTCCTCCGAGACGAGGAAGCCGATCGTGCTGTTGATCAGCAGGCTGACGTTGATCAGCCCGAGGCCGAGGCTGACCGGCAGCATCAGCAGCAGCACCTGGCGGACGCGCGGGTCGTGGCGGAAGGCGAAGCTGACCTTGATCGGGTAGCCGAGGTGCCGCAGCTGCGGCAGGCACATCAGCAGCTGGATCGCGGTGCCGGCGACGACGCCGATCGCGTAGGCGTAGAGCTGGTCGTCGCCCTCGAACAGCGGGCGCAGGCCGACGAGCCCCGCGATGATCACGATGTTCCAGACCAGCGGCGCGAGCGCGGGGATCGTGAAGTGGTCGTTCGCGTTGAGGATCCCGACCACGAGCCCGGTCAGGCCGAGCAGGACCACGATCGGGAACAGCACCTGGCTCAGCCCGACGGTGAGGTCGTCGAGCGCGGGCGTCGACTCGTCGCCGGTCAGCAGCGGCATCAGCACCGGCGCGATGAAGATGAACAGCAGCGTCAGGACGGTGAGCGCGAGCAGGATCAGCCCGGCCAGCGCGGCGGCGAGCTGGACCGCCTCGCGCCTGCGCTTGTGCTCGAGCAGCTCCGAGAAGACCGGGACGAACGCGCTCGAGAGCGCGGCGTCGGCGACGAGCGCGCGGATCAGGTTCGGGACCTGGAAGGCCAGCGTGAAGGCCGAGGCCGCGCCGGACGTGCCGAAGTACGCGCCGGCGATGATCTCGCGGACCAGGCCGGCGACGCGGCTGAGCCCGGTGAGGATGCTGAAGATGACGGTGTTGCGGGCGCGCCGGCCGGTCGAGCCGGCCCCGCTCGGGAGGTCGGCCGTGTCCGGGTCGGCGACGAGGTTCGCGACCGCCGTCTCGGTCACCGGGCCGGGCAGCAGGACGTCGGCGTCGCGCTCCGCGCGCGCTTCCGGCGCAGGTCGCTCCGGGCGGCGGATCCCCCCGCCGCGCGGCCCGTCGCGCCTCGCGCTCGAGGCGGGCGGCTTCGCGCTCCGCAGGCGTTCGCGGGGGCGGCGGGTTGCGGCGCGACCCACGCATCGGCGGGCGCTATAGTAGGCGCTCGCCGCGGCCCGAGTCGCGGCCTCTTTGCGTCATGGCCAACATTCACTCCCAGGAGAAGCGGATCCTCCGCGCCGCCCGCGAGCGCGACGAGAACCGCCGCTACACCTCCGCCATCAAGACCTACTTCCGCCGCCTCGAGGCCGCCGTCGCGGCCGGCGAGGACGAGACCGCCGACACCGAGCAGCGCCGCCTCGTGCAGCTGATCGACAAGGCCGTCAAGCGCGGCGCGCTGCACCGCAACACCGGCGCGCGCAAGAAGACCCGCGCCGCGCGTCTGCGCCGCGGCGCCTAGCCCGCCGCGCGCGCTTCGTCAGCGAGCCGCGGCGATCACCGCGCGGACCGCGAGCGTGTCCTCGTCGAGCGCGCCGCCGCCTCCGCCACGGCTCTCCAGCTCGAGGTCGGCCATCAGCTCCAGCGCGCGCCGGAACGCCTCGACGTCGCGCTTCGCCACGTCGGCGACGAGCCGGTCGGCGGCGAACGACGGCATCCGCAGGCCCTTCTTGACCTGTGCGGCGGGCTGGCCGGCGGCGAGCGCCTCGGCGATCGTCAGCGCGTCGCGCAGCCGCCGGACCATCCCGTAGAGGAGGCCGGGCACGCGCTCGCCCTGCTGGCGCAGCTCGAGCAGCGCGCGGGTGGCGGTCTTCTCGTCGCCGGCGACGAGCGCGTCCGCGAGCGTCCAGGTCTTGCGCTCGGCCGAGGTCGCCGAGGACGCCTCGACCTCCTCGACGCCGATCGCCGCGCCCTCGCCGTGCTCGAGCGCGAGCTTCTCGAGCTCGCGCTGCAGCCGCTGCTGGCGGTCGCCGACGTGGGCGATGAGCGCGCGGGCCGCCTGGGTGTCGAGCTGGATCCCGAGCTCGCCGGCGCGGGCCACGAGCCAGCCGGGCAGCGCGCGCGCCTTGACCGCGCTCTCCTCGGCGACCTGCCCGCCGGCGGCCTCGACCGCCTTGCGCAGCGGCGCCGGGACCTTGTGGCGGCCCTCCTCGCGGCCGAAGAAGGCGACGGTCAGCGACTCCGCGTCGAGCGCCTTCATCGCGTCGGCGACCTGGGCGACGTCGCCGTCCTTCCAGCGCTCGACGCCGTCCGCGATCACGAAGCGGCGGCCCATGGCGAAGGTCATCGCGCACAGCGCGGCGCTCACGCCCTCGGGCGTGCAGGCGTCGCCCTCGAGCAGCTCGACGCCGCCCGCGCCGCTCTCCGCCTCGGCCATCGCGCGCAGCCGCGAGCGGCGCTCGGCGATCCGGCCGTGGTCGTCGCCGCAGATCAGGTAGGCGGAGCGGAAGGCGGGCACGACCGGCGAGTCTAGACGCGGGCACGGTCATGCCCCGGCGGTCTCCAGTCGCATCCGGCCGTCGCGCACGCGGAGCCGCACGGTGCCGTCGCGGTCGGTCCGGAACAGCCGCGGCACGGCGCGCAGCGCGTCCAGCGTGGACGGCGCCGGATGGCCGTAGGTGTTCTCGCGCCCGACCTCGATCGCGGCCACGTCCGGCGTGAGGCGCTCCAGCAGCGCGGGCAGGCCCGGCGTCGGCGCTGCCGTGGTGCGAGACCTTGAGCGCGTCGGCGTCCGGCAGGTCGAGCGGAGCGAGGACCTCGGACTCGGCGTCGGCGGGCAGGACCAGGTCGAACGCGCCGTCGGCGACGTGCGCGACGACCGCGCGGTCGTTCGGGTTGCCGTCCGGCCGCCAGCCCGGCGCTCGGCGCCGGCGGCCAGAGGACGTCGAGGCGCAGCGCGCCGATCCGCAGGGCCTGACCGGCGCGGGCGGCGACGACGCGTCCGCCGGCGCGCGCGACGGCCTGGGCCAGCCCGCGCTGCACCGCCGTCGGCCAGCCGGCGCCGCCGTCGAGCACGAGCCGCGGGCGGTGCGCCGCGATGACCGGCAGCGCCATCCCCTCGTGGTCGGCCTCGGCGTGGGTGAGCACGAGCAGGTCGAGCCGGCCGACGCCCGCCTCGTCCAGCCGCCGCAGGATCGGCCCGTGCGGCGGGCCGGTGTCGACCAGCACCGCGGCGCCGTCGCGCTGCAGCAGCGTCGCGTCGCCCTGGCCGACGTCCATGAACGAGACGACGAGCTCGCCGCGCGCGGGCGGCGCCGGACGCCCGGCGCGGGCGTGCAGGGCCGCGACCGCCACGGCGAGCGCGGCCGCGCCGGCGACGGCGAGGATCCGGCGCCGGCCGTGCGGTCGCGGGCCGGGCACGTCCCACCCGCGCGCGCTCGCCAGCCGCGCGAGGCCGGCGACGGCGACCGCCGAGCGCGGCGTACGCGAGCGCCAGTGCGAGCGGGCCGCCGAGCCGCACCGGCAGCGCGGCGAGCGGCGCGCCGGCGGCGGCGTGCGCGACCCATTCGAGGTAGCCGAGCAGCGGCGCGCAGGCGACGGTGAACGGCAGCGCCGCGGCGGGCGCGACCTGCGCGGCGGTCATGCCCAGCATGCCCAGCCACATGACCGGCGCGACGACGGGCGCCGCGAGCAGGTTGGCGGGCAGCGAGGCGAGCGACACCTGCTCGAAGTGGAACGCGAGGAGCGGGGCGGTCGCCACGGTGGCCGCGACCGTGATCGCGGCCGCGTCGGCGACCGGATCGGGAAGGCCCCGGCGCGCGAGCAGCGCCCGCAGCGGCGGCGCGAGCAGCAGCAGCCCGGCGACGGCCGCGAACGAGAGCTGCCAGCCGGGCTCGCCGGCCGCGCGCGGGTTCAGCACGAGCGTGACCGCCGCGGCGAGGCCGAGCGCGTACCAGCGCGACGCCGGCCGGCCCGCGAGCGCGGCGACCAGCCCGGCGATCCCCATCACCCCCGCGCGCTGGATCGACGGGCCGCCGCCGGCGAGCGGCACGTACAGCGCGACGAGGACCGCCGCGGCGATCAGCCGCGCCCGCAGCGGCACGTCGAGCACCGCGCAGGCCGCGAGCACCAGCATGCAGAGCAGCAGCACGTTCTGGCCGGAGACGGCGAGCAGGTGCGCGAGGCCCGACCGCCGGAAGTCGGCCTCGACGTCCTCGGCGATCGCCTCGTCCTGCCCGAGCACCATCCCGCGCAGCAGCGCGGCCTCGGGCGGCGGGAGCCCGCGGCCCAGGCCGTCGGCCGCCCGCTCGCGGACGGCGTCGAGCCGGCCCGCGAGGCCGCCGCGCGAGCGTCCGGTCGCCGACCAGCTCGCGACGTCGATCGCCGCGTGTGCGCCGCGCCGCCGCTGGTAGGCGTCGACGTCGCCGAGCGGCGACACCGTCCCCCGCAGCCGCAGCTCGCTGCCGACGCGCACGCCGGACGGCCGGCGCCCGTCCGCCGCACGGGCGACCGCGACCTCGCCGTCGAGCCCGCCCGCGACCGCCGCGGGGCGGCCGGCGTCGCCCCGCAGGCGCACGTCGCCCGCGAGGCGCACGCGGGCGACCGCGCTGCCGTCGCGGCGCGGCTGGAGCGGCTCGAGGAGGATCGCGCGCGCGTCGATCGCGCGGCCCGTGAGCGCGGGAGGCCGCCGGGACCGAGCGCGGCGAGCCGGACGTCGGCGACCGCCGCGCCGGTCAGCACCGCGAGCGCCGCGAGGACGGCCGCGACGAGGAGACCGCCGACGGGCGCGGTGGCTGCGGCGGGACCGGCGGCCGCGGCGGCGGTCGGCGTGGTGGCGCTGGTCGCCGGAGCGGCGGCAGCGATCGCCGCGGCGGCGATCACGGCGGCCGCCAGCACCGCCGGCGCGGACAGCGGCCCGAGCAGCAGGCCGGCGACGAAGCCGAACAGGACGGCGTGCCGCGGGTGGCGGCGCACCGCGTCGGCGTACGCCCCCAGGCGGCCGGCGGTCAGAGCGTCACCTCCTCGCGCAGCGTCGCCAGGCGCTTCTCGCCGATCCCCGGGATCTCGCCGAGCTCCTCGATCGAGCCGAAGCCGCCGCGCTCCTCGCGCGCGTCGAGGATCTTCTGCGCGGTGATCGGCCCGACGCCGGTCAGCCCGTCGAGCTGCTCGAGCGTGGCGGTGTTGACGTTGAGCGGCTGCCCCTCGGCCGGCGCCGCCGCCGCGCTCGCGGGCGCGGCGCCCGGCGCGCCCGCGCGCACGGGCACCAGGACCTGGCGGCCGTCCTCGACCTCGGCGGCGAGGTTCAGCCCGCCGAGGTCGGCCTTCCGGGTCGCGCCGCCGGCGCGGCGGACCGCGTCGTCGACCCGATCGCCCGTCCGCAGCGCGTAGACCCCCGGCCGGCGCACCGCGCCCGCCACGTGCACCAGCACCCGCGCGGGCTTCCCGCCACCGTCCTCCGCGATCCGGATCGCCGGCGCCGGACCGCCGCCGCCCCCGGCGGCAGCGTCGCCGATGCCCAGCTGGCGCACGCCGAGCACCACGGCGAGCACCGCGCCGAGCGCGCAGACGACGAGCTGACGGCGGCTGAGGTCGGCCATGGCCCGAACCTAGGCGGGAGCGGCGGACGTGTCTGCCGCGGATCGGTTGAGGAATGTGTGCCGAAAGCGTGCTCAGACGGGCACGGAGCGGAGCGCCTCGGCGACCGCCGTCGCGGCGTCGTCGACCGCGCGGACCCCGGCGACCGGCGCGCCGCCGCGCTCGAGCTCCCACGTGGCCACGCCGAGCACCGGCTTGCCCGCGCGCAGCGCGAAGCCGATCTCCGTGAGCGTGCCCCAGCCGCCGCCGATCGCCACGACGGCGTCCGCCGCCCCCGCCACGAGCGCGTTGCGCGCCTCGCCCAGCCCGGTCGGGAGCGCGAGCACGACCCAGCCGTTCGCGTCCTCCCGGTCGCTGCCGGGCAGGATCCCCACGGTCATGCCGCCGCGCGACCGCGCGCCGCGGCAGGCCGCCTCCATCACGCCGCCGAGCCCGCCGCAGACCAGCGTCGCGCCGGCGGCCGCGATCGCCGCGCCGGCCTCCTCGGCCTCGGCCAGCTCGCCGGTCGAGGCGTCCGCGCCCGTCCCGACGACGGCGATGCATGGCACCCGCCGCGGCACGCGCCGGCCTAGCGGACGACGAAGTTGACGAGCTTCGACGGCACGACGATCACCTTCACGACGTTCTTGCCGTCGATGTGCGCCTGCACGCGCGGCCGGTCGCGCGCCAGCGTCTCGAGCTGGTCGCGGTCGGCGCTCGCCGGCGCCGGCATCCGGTCGCGCAGCTTGCCGTTGATCTGCAGCGCGATCTCGACCTCGTCGCGCGCGAGCAGCGCCGGATCGGCCTCCGGCCACGGCTCCTCCCAGACCCGCAGCCCGGTGATCCGCTCGTAGACGTCGGACCCGCAGTGCGGCGCGAACGGGAAGATCAGCGACGCCGCCGTCGCCGCCGCGAAGCGCAGCGTCGCCGCGCTCACCGCCTCGCGCCGGGCGTAGCACTCGTTCACCAGCTCCATCACCGCCGCGATCGCCGTGTTGAAGGCGAAGCGGCCCGACATGTCGCCCGTGACCTTCTCGATCGCCCAGTGCGCCTTGCGCAGCAGCTCGAGGTCGTCGCCCGCCGCGCCGTTCGCGACCGCGTCGACCGGCGCGGGCTCGCCCTCGTCGCCGAGCTCCGCGCCGAGCCGCCAGAGCCGCCCGAGGAACCGGTGGACGCCCTCGACGCCGGAGTCCGACCAGTCGGCGTCCTGGTCCGGCGGCCCGATGAACAGCGTGTAGCAGCGCGCGGTGTCGGCCCCGTAGCGCTCGACGTAGGACGTCGGGCTGATCACGTTGCCCTTCGACTTGGACATCTTCGCGCCGTTGCGCGTGATCATCCCCTGCGTGAACAGGCGCCTGAACGGCTCCTGCACGCCGAGCAGCCCCATGTCGGCCAGCGCCTTGACGAAGAAGCGCGCGTACAGCAGGTGGAGCACGGCGTGCTCGACGCCGCCGATGTACTGGTCGACCGGCGCCCAGCGCGCCAGCACCTCCGGATCCCACGGCGCCTCGTCGTTGCCGGCGTCGCAGTAGCGCAGGAAGTACCAGGACGAGTCGACGAACGTGTCCATCGTGTCCGTCTCGCGCTGCGCGGGCCCGCCGCAGCGCGGGCAGGTCGTGTTGACCCAGTCCTCGGCGGTCGCGAGCGGGGAGCGGCCCTTCGGCTTGTAGTCGCTGACGTCCGGCAGCAGCACCGGCAGCTCGTCGTCGGGCACCGGCACGAGCCCGCACGCGCCGCAGTGGAGGATCGGGATCGGGCAGCCCCAGTAGCGCTGGCGCGAGAGCAGCCAGTCGCGCAGCCGGTAGTTGACCGACCGGTGGCCGCGGCCCTCGCCGTCGAGCCACTCGACGATCGCGGCGAGCGCCTCGCGGTTCTGCATCCCGTCGAAGCGCGGGTCGGAGTTCACGATCGGCCCGTCGCCGGAGTACGGGAGCTCCTCCCCGCCGCCGACGACGCGGCGGATCTCCAGCCCGTACCTCGTCGCGAACTCGAAGTCGCGCGCGTCGTGCCCGGGGACGGCCATGATCGCGCCGGTCCCGTACTCCATCAGCACGTAGTCGGCGACGTACATCGGGATCCGCTCGCCGTTGACCGGGTTGACGACGTGGCGGCCGAGGAACACGCCCGTCTTCTCGCGGTCGGCGGCGCCGCGGTCCTCGCGGTTCTCGGTCAGCGCGCGGTTGACGTACGCGCGCACCGCCTCCTCGTGCTCCGTGCCGGCGGCCAGCCGCAGCACGTCGGGGTGCTCGGGCGCCATGACGAAGAAGGTGGCCCCGAACAGCGTGTCCGGGCGCGTGGTGAAGACCTCGTAGTCGGTGCCCAGCTCCGCGCAGGAGAACGTGACCTCGGCGCCCTCGGAGCGGCCGATCCAGTTGCGCTGCATCGTGACCACGTGCTCGGGCCACTCGATCGTCTCGAGGTCGTCGAGCAGCCGGTCGGCGTAGTCGGTGATGCGGAAGAACCACTGCTCGAGCTGGCGGATCTCGACCGGCGAGCCGCAGCGCTCGCAGTGGCCGTCGATCACCTGCTCGTTCGCGAGCACGGTCGCGTCGACCGGGCACCAGTTGACGGCCGCCTCCTTGCGGTACGCGAGCCCGCGCTCGAACAGCCGCAGGAAGAGCCACTGCGTCCAGCGGTAGTAGCGCGGCTCGGACGTCGCGAACTCGCGCGACCAGTCGATCGAGATGCCCCACTGGCGCATCTGCTGCTGGAACTGGGCGATCGACTTCGCGGTCGAGTCGCGCGGGTGCTCGCCGGTCCGGATCGCGTGGTTCTCCGCGGGCAGCCCGAACGCGTCGTAGCCCATCGGATGCAGCACGCGATGGCCGGTGCGGCGGTGGAAGTGGGCCACCGCGTCGCCGACCGAGTAGTTCTTCATGTGCCCCATGTGGGGCTCGCCGGACGGGTACGGCAGCATCTCGAGCACGTAGGACTTGGGGGCGCCGCCGACCTCGTCGTTGGAGACGTACCAGGTCTGCTCGCGCTCCCAGATCTCCTGCCACTTCGGCTCGATCGCGCGCGGGTCGTAGCGGTGCTCGGACATGCGAGCGGTGAGGTTAGCTGGCGCCCGCTCGCGCGCTGCGGGCGGTAGTACACTGCGTGACCGACCCGGGGCTATAGCTCAGTTGGGAGAGCGCGTGACTGGCAGTCACGAGGTCGGGGGTTCGAATCCCCCTAGCTCCACTTACTCGGCGGCGGCGCGGCGGGGCGCCTCGCCCCAGAGCTGCTCGAGCCGGTAGAACTCGCGTGCCTCGGGCGTGAAGACGTGGACGATCACGTCGAGGTAGTCCATCAGGATCCAGCGCGCCTCGCCGAGCCCCTCGACGCGCCGCGGCAGCATCCCGTGGTCCTTCTTGAGCCCGAAGTGGATGCCGTCGTGGATCGCCTTCGTCTGGCGGTCGGTGTTGCCCGAGCAGACGACGAAGAAGTCGGTGTAGCCGAGCACGCCGCGGAGGTCGATCTCGGCGATGTCGATCGCCTTCTTGTCGGCGGCGTAGTCGGCGATCTGGCGGGCGAGGCCGGCCGGGTCGGAGATGTCGTACTGGGGAATGGTGATGTTCGTCTCGTTCATGCGCTGCCGTCCAAGGATAGGCGGGCCGGGGACGGGTCGGGTGAAGCGGCGCGATACAGGCCCTCCCGCTCCACGTACGCGGCCACCGCGTCCGGCGTGAGGTAGCGCAGCGGCAGGCCCGCGGCCGCCCGCCGCCGCAGCAGCGAGCTGGAGATGTCGATCCGCGGCATGTCGAAGAACGCGATCCGCTCCGGGACGCCGGCCAGGGCGGCCAGCCGATCGGTGACGTCGGCGCGCCGGACGCCCTCGCGCTCCGCGACCCCGAGCCGCGCCAGGGCGAGGATCGCCTCCGGCTCGCGCCACGTCGGGAGCGCCGTGGCCATGTCGCCGCCGACGATGAACGTGAGCTCGTCCGCGGGCGCCGCCGCGTGCAGCGTGCGCAGCAGCTCGACGGTGTAGGCCGGCCCGTCGCGGTCCGCGTCCGCGCGCGAGACGCCGAGCCGGTCGTCGCCGGCCACCGCCAGCTCGCACATCGCGAGCCGGTGCCCGACGCCGGGCTCGGCCTCGACCTCCTTGTGCGGCGGCGTGGCCGCCGGGACGAGCAGCACGCGGTCGAGCCCGAGCTGCAGCCGCGCCTCCTGGGCGCAGAGCAGATGACCGAGGTGCGGCGGGTTGAACGTCCCCCCGAGGAGGCCGAGCCGCGCCAAGGCTAGGCGCGGACCTGGCCGGTGCCCTCGACGAGGTACTTGAACGCGCACAGCTCGCGCAGCCCGATCGGCCCGCGCGCGTGCAGCTTCTGCGTCGAGTTCCCGATCTCCGCGCCCATCCCGAACTCGCCGCCGTCGGTGTAGCGCGTCGACGCGTTGACGTAGACCACGGCGGCGTCGACCCCGAGCTGGAACGCCCGCGCGGCGCCGACCGTGCCGGTGACGATCGCCTCGGAGTGCCCCGAGCCGTAGGTCGCGATGTGCTCGATCGCCGCGTCCGCCGAGTCGACGACCCGCACCGCGAGGATCAGCGCCAGGAACTCCTGCGCGTAGTCCTCCTCGGTCGCGGCGCCGACCGGGACGTCGCCGGCCAGGGCGCGGACGCGCTCGTCGCCGCGCAGCTCGACGCCGGCGTCGGCCAGCGCGCGCAGGGCGCCGGGCAGGAAGTCGGCCGCGACGTCGGCGTGGACGAGCAGCGTCTCCGCCGCGTTGCAGACGCCCGGGCGCTGCGTCTTGGCGTTGAGGATGATCGCCTCGGCCATCGCGAGGTCGGCGCTCGCGTCGACGTAGACGTGGCAGTTGCCGGACGCCGCGTAGATCACCGGCACCTTGGCGACCGCCTGGAGCGCCCGCTTCAGCCCCTCGCCGCCGCGCGGGATCATCAGGTCGATCAGGCCCTCCTGGGCGCCGAGCTCGGCCAGCTCCTCGCGGCCGCCGCCGGCCACGAGGGTCAGCGCGCCCGCCGGCAGGCCGTGGGCCTCGACCGCGTCGCGCGCGATCCCGGCGAGGACCGCGTTCGAGTGCGCGGCGGACGACGAGCCGCGCAGCACGATCGCGTTGCCCGACTTGAGGCACAGGGCGGCGGCGTCGATCGTCACGTTCGGCCGCGCCTCGTAGACGACGGCGACGACGCCGAGCGGGACGCGCACCTTGCGCATCTGGAGCCCGTTCGCGAACCGCGAGCCCTCGACCACCTCGCCGACCGGGTCCGGCAGCGCCACGATCTCGCGGACCCCGCGCGCCATCCCGGCGATCCGGCCGCCGTCGAGCGCGAGCCGGTCCATCAGCGCGTCGGAGAGCCCCGACTCGCGGCCCGCCTCGAGATCGCGGGCGTTGGCCTCGAGGATCTCGGGCGCGCGCGCCTCGAGCGCGTCGGCGACCGCGAGCAGCGCGCGGTCCTTGGTGGCCGAGTCGAGGGCGGCCAGCTCGCGCGCGGCGGCCTTGGCGGCGCGGCAGAGCTCGGTGACGGACTGGGTGGCGACGGCCATCGGGCAAGGATAGGCCACCGCCGGGCCCGGCCACGGGCGGCGGCGGGACTCGAACCCGGCCGCTCAGGCCAGCACGAAGTAGTCGCGGTGGACGGCCTCGTCGGTCGCCCGCGGCATCCGCTCGCGCACCTGCGCGCTCTTCATCCCCATCACGCTGCGCAGCTCGGGCGCCGAGTAGTTGACGATCCCCTTGCCGATCCCGGCCGCGCCCGCCTCGCGCACCTCGACGGCGTCGCCCGCGTCGAACTCGCCGGCGACGTCGACGATCCCGACCGGCAGGAGCGACGTCCCGCCGTCGCGCAGCGCCCGCGCGGCGCCGGCGTCGACGGTCAGCGTCCCGTGCGACGGCTTCGCGTACTTCAGCCACAGCTTGAAGCTCGAGTGGCGCACCGCCTGGGGCGCGAACCGCGTGCCCGTGCGCTCGCCCGCCCACGCCGCCGCCAGCACGCCCGGCTCCAGGCCGGAGGCGATCACCGTCGGGATCCCCGCGGCGGTCGCCATCTCCGCCGCGACGACCTTGGAGCGCATCCCGCCCGAGCCGAGCGGCGAGACCTCGTGCCCGATCGCGAGCCCGCCGAGCTGCGTCGGATCCGCGACCTCCTCGACGAGCTTCGCGCCCGGGTCCACCCGCGGGTTCGCCGTGTAGAGCCCGTCGGTGTCGGTCAGCAGGAGCAGCAGCTCCGCACCGAGCAGCACGGCGACCTGCGCGGCGAGGAAGTCGTTGTCGCCGAAGGAGATCTCGTCGGTGGTCGTCGTGTCGTTCTCGTTGATCACGGGCACGACGCGCCAGCCCAGCAGCGTCTGGAGCGTGCGGCGCGCGTTGAGGTAGTGCGTCCGCGCGCTCATGTCGAAGAACGTGAGCAGGATCTGGGCGGTGGCGATCCCCTGCTCGCGCAGCAGGTCGTCGTAGGTGCGGTAGAGCCGGCCCTGCCCCATCGCGCTCGCCGCCTGCAGCTCGGCGATCTCCGCCGGCCGCACCGGCAGCGCGAGCAGGTGCACGCCGCGCGCGATCGCGCCCGAGGTCACCACGACGACGTCGACGCCCTCGCGGTGGAGCGCGGCGACCTCCTCGCAGACGCGCGCCACGACCGACAGCCGCAGCTCCCCGGAGGGCTGCGCGACGACGGACGACCCCAGCTTGACGACGGCGACGGGCATTGCGGCGGACACACTAACCCGCGATCTCGGGCAGGATGCAGGCGTGGAACTCGATCTGCTCGTCATCGGCTCCGGGCCCTCGGGCCAGAAGGCCGCGATCCAGGCGGCCAAGCTGGGCAAGCGCGTGGCGGTCGCGGAGCGCCGCGACCGGCTCGGCGGCGTCTCCATCCACACGGGGACGATCCCGTCGAAGACGCTCCGCGAGGCGGTGCTCGACCAGCTCGCGGAGCGCCCGCTCGACGTGCTCGACCCGACGCGGATGGAGGAGACCGAGCAGCAGGCGCTGCAGCAGCTGATGGACCGCGCGGCGCGGGTGGTCGCCGCGGAGACCGCGGTGGTGCGCGAGCAGTTCCGGCGCAACATGGTCGGCTGGCTGCAGGGCGCCGCCGTGTTCGAGGACGACCACACGGTCAAGATCGAGGGCTCCGCGGAGCCGATCCACGCCGAGCGGATCGTGATCGCGGTCGGGACGCGCCCCGCGCGCCCGGACACCGTCGCGTTCGACGACCGCACGATCGTCGACTCCGACGGCCTGCTGAAGCTGGAGCGGCGCGTGCCGCGCACGATGACGATCGTCGGCGCCGGCGTGATCGGCGTCGAGTACGCCTCGATGTTCGGGGCGCTCGGCACGAAGGTGACGGTCGTCGACCAGCGCGACCGCACGCTCGGCTTCCTCGACGGCGAGATCGGCGAGGCGTTCCAGTACCTCCTGCGGCGCCACAACGTGACGTTCCGGCTGCGCGAGCGCGTCGAGGCGATCGAGTCCGCCGGGGGCGCGCGCGGGTCAAGCTGGCGTCCGGCAAGGAGATCGTCAGCGAGACCGTGCTCTACGCGGTCGGCCGCCAGGGCGCCACGGACAACCTGGGGATCGAGCGCACCGGGCTCGAGGCCGACAAGCGCGGGCGGATCAAGGTCGACGACGACTTCCGCACCTCGGTGCCGCACATCTTCGCGGTCGGCGACGTCGCCGGCGGCGGGCTCGCGGCGACCGCGATGGAGCAGGGCCGGATCGCCTCGCTGCACGCCTTCGGCCAGCCGGTCGACTCGCTGCCCGCGCTCGTCCCCACCGGGGTCTACGCGATCCCCGAGATCGGCATGGTCGGCTGCACCGAGGAGGAGCTGACCGACTCCTCGCGCCCCTACGTGGTCGGCGTCGCGCGCTGGACCGAGCTCGCGCGCGGGCTGATGACCGGCGACGAGAACGGCCTGCTGAAGCTGCTCGTGTGCCCGGACGAGCGCAGCATCCTCGGCGTCCACGTGATCGGCACCGGCGGGACCGAGCTCGTCCACATCGGCCAGGCGGTGATGGCGCAGGGCGCCGGCGGGCTCGACTTCCTCGTCACCGCGGTGTTCAACTACCCGACGTTCGCGGAGTCCTACAAGGTCGCCGCGCTCGACGCCGCGAACCGGATCCGCAGCATGTCGCCCGACTAGGGGTCGAGCTCGAAGACGATCCCGCCGAGCTCGACGTCGTCGCCGGGCTCGAACCCGCGCTCCTCGAGCGCCGCGATCACGCCCATCCGGCGCAGCCGGTGCTCGACGTGGGCGAGCGCCTCGTCGTTCTCGAGGTCGTGGCGCGCGATCAGCCGGTCGACCGCCGCGCCGGTGACGCGGAACTCGCCGGCGCCGACGCGCTCGACCTCGAACGCCCGCCCGGCCGCCGGGCGGAAGACGCGGAACTCGGCCACCTCGTCCTCGCCGGCGGCGACGGCCTCCGGCACCGGCTCGGCCGCCGGCACGCGGCGCAGCAGCTCGCGCGCGAGCGCGTCGAGGCCGGCCCGCGTCGCGCTCGACGTGACGAGCACCGGCACGTCGTCGCCGAGCCGCGCGCGCCATGCGTCCGCGGCCGCGTCGGCCACGCTCCGGCGCGACGAGGTCCGCCTTCGAGAGCGCGAGGATCCGCGGGAGCGCGGCGAGCCGGGCGTCGTGCTCGGCGAGCTCGCGCTCGATCACCGCGTGGTTGGCCTCGGGGTCGGAGCCGTCGAGCGGCGCGAGGTCGAGCACGTGGACGAGCAGCCGCGTGCGCTCGACGTGCGCGAGGAAGTCGTGGCCGAGGCCCGCGCCCTCGCTGGCGCCCTCGATCAGCCCCGGGATGTCGGCGATCACGAGCTGGCGGTCGTCGGCCTCGAGCGTCCCGAGCACCGGGTCGAGCGTCGTGAACGGGTAGGCGGCGACCTTCGGGTCGGCCCGCGTGAGCCGCGCGAGCAGCGACGACTTGCCCGCGTTCGGCAGCCCGACGAGCCCGACGTCGGCGAGCAGCTTGAGGTGGAGCCGGACGACCCCCTCCTCCCCCGGCAGCCCGCGCTCGGCGAGCCGCGGCGCCTGCCGCACGGACGACTTGAAGCGCGTGTTGCCGCGCCCGCCGGCGCCGCCCGCGGCCACCGTGACCTCCTGGCCGGGCCGGACGAGGTCGAAGCGCGTGCCGTCCCAGCGCTCCACCTGGGTGCCCGGCGGGACCGCGATCACGAGGTCCTCGCCGTCGGCGCCGTGGCGCTGGGCGCCCTGGCCGTGGCCGCCGCGCTGGCGCGCGGAAGTGCGCCTTGCGGCGGAACGCCTGGAGGTCGCGCAGGTTGTCGTCGCAGCGCAGCAGCACGTCGCCGCCGCGGCCGCCGTCGCCGCCGTCCGGGCCGCCCTTGGGCACGTGCGCCTCGCGCCGGAACGACAGGCAGCCGTTGCCGCCGGCTCCCGGCGGTCACCTCTATGCGGGCGCGGTCGAACATGGCGTAGAGGGTACGTTGCCCGCCATGCCCGACGACAAGGTCTTCCTGATCACCGGCGCCTCGACCGGGATCGGCGCCGCGACCGCCCGGCACGCCGCCGAGGCCGGCTTCCGGCTCGTGCTCTCCGCGCGGTCGGAGGAGAAGCTGCGCGACCTCGCGCAGGAGCTCGGCGGCGACGAGCGCGCGATCGCCGTCCGCTGCGACGTCACCGAGTGGCCCGAGCAGGAGGCGCTGGTCGCCCGCGCGCTCGACGCCTTCGGGCGGGTCGACGTCGTGTTCGCCAACGCCGGCTTCGGCGGCGCCCGCGGCTTCACCGCGGCGACGCCGGAGGAGTGGAAGGCGATGGTGCTGACGAACGTCTACGGGGCCGCGCTGACGATCCGCGCGGCGCACGCCGCGCTGATCGAGCACAAGGGCCACCTCCTGCTCACGTCATCGGTCGCCGGCCGGCGCGCCCTGCCCGGGTCGTTCTACTCGGTCACGAAGCACGCCGTGACCGCGATGGGCGAGGCCGCGCGGCAGGACTTCAACGACACCGGCGTGCGGGTGACGCTGATCGAGCCGGGCGTGGTCGACACGCCGTTCTTCGACAGCCCGCCGCAGATCAGGGCGCTGGAGGCCGACGACGTCGCCCGCGCGATCCTGTTCGCCGTGAGCCAGCCGGCCCACGTCGACGTGAACGAGATCCTGATCAGGCCGACGGACAAGCGTGACGCGCCGGGCGAGCGGCTCGCCCGCTCGCCTCGGCGACGTTATTCGCTCGACCGAGATCACGCGACCCCGGCGGCCCTCGCGGAACTGCACGATCCCCGCCGACTTGGCGAAGATCGTGTCGTCGCGGCCGATGCCGGCGCCGTCGCCGGGCTTGAACACGGTCCCGCGCTGGCGCACGATGATCTCGCCGCCGGTCACGGTCTGACCGGCGAAGACCTTCACGCCGAGGCGCTTGGCGTTGGAGTCACGGCCGTTGCGGCTGGAGCCGAGGCCCTTCTTGTGTGCCATCTCGTCCTCTACCCCTTCTTGATGCCCGTGACGCGGAGCCGGGTGAGCTCCTGGCGATGCCCCGTCGTGCGCTTGTAGCCGCGCTTGGGCTTGAACTTGAAGATGCGGATCTTCGGCCCGCGCTCGTGGCCGACGACCTCGGCCTTGACCGAGACCTTCCCGAGGTCCTTGCCGAACAGGGACTCGCCGCCGCCGGCGTAGAGCAGCGGCTCGAGCGTCGACGGTCGCGCCCTCGTCGGCGGTCAGGCGCTCGACGAGGAAGGTCGTCCCCTCTTCGACGCGATACTGCTTGCCGCCGGTGCGGACGACGGCATACGTGGCTTCGGGCATGGGTTCAGATCACTCGCTGGCTTCGGAGACTTCCGCGGCGCCGCCATCGGCTTTCGCACGCGAACGGCGCCGTCCGCCTCTGCGGCCGCGGCGCCGAGGCTTCGATGATACCGCGTCGTCGTCCGAGTCCTCGGTGGCGACCGGCGCGGCGGTTTCGGCCTCCGGCTCCGCCTCGGCGGTGCTGCGCGCGCGGCCGCGGCCGCGCCTGCGCGGCTTCGCCGCGTCCTCGTCGGCCTCGGCGACCGCCGCGGGCCCGGTGCCGGCGTGCACGCGGGTCTCGTCGTCGGCGAGCGCCTCGACCGCGGCGACCTCCTCGGAGGCGGACGGCGCGGACGGCGCCGGCTCCTTGCGGCGCCGGTTGCGCGCCGCGGTGGCGGCGCGCTTGGCCGCGCGCTCGCGCGCCTTCGCGCGCTCCTCGGTCGCGGCCGCGGCCTCCTCGGCGACGTCGGCGAGCACCGCGCGGGCGCTCGTCCGGCCGGCCTGCTCGATCCGCACGAGCATCTTCTCGCCGACGTACGGGATCGCGTCGGTGACCTCGATCAGGTAGCCGTCGACCTTCGCGACCGCGTCGTCCTCGGAGTACATGTGCGGCTCGACGATGTCGACGTGCACCTCCTCGCCCTCGCGGAACGGGACGCTCGCCTCCTCGATCTCCGCCCGCGGGCCCTCCTGGACGATCGCGAAGTGGTCGAGCGGGAGCCCCTCGGAGCCGGTGAAGCTGAAGAACCTCTCGGTGTCGGCCTCGAGCTCGTGCAGCGTCCGCGCGCCGTCGGCGGTGAAGTAGGCCGTGACCTTCGGGTTCATCCGCACGAGGAACGCCTCGGGGCCGTCCTTGCCCGCGTCGGCGACGAGCTCGCGCAGGTGCCGCTCGGCCTCGATCGCGATCGTCTCCTCGGACTTCACGACGCCCTCCCCGTGGCACGTGGGGCAGGCCTTGGTCATGATCTCGCGCGCGCCGTCGGTGACGTTCTGGCGCGTCATCTCGACGAGCCCGAGCGGGGAGATCTCGACCACGAAGGTCTTCGTGCGGTCCTCGTCGAGCGCCTTGCGCAGGACCTTCAGCACCGCGTCGCGGTTGCGCGCGCGGGCCATGTCGATGAAGTCGATGACGATGATCCCGCCGATGTCGCGCAGCCGCAGCTGGTTGACGACCTCCTCGGCCGCCTCCAGGTTCGTGCGCGTGATCGTGTCCTCGAGCCGCGCGGCCTTGCCCTTGCCGGTGTAGGAGCCGGTGTTGATGTCGATCACCGTCAGCGCCTCGGCGTAGTCGATGATCAGGTAGCCGCCGCTCGGCAGGTCGACCCGCCGGGAGAGCATCCCCTCGATCACCGGGTCGACGCCGTAGGCCTCGAACAGGTTGCCGTCGTCCTCCCACAGCTCGACGCGGTCGACGAGCTCCGGCGCGGTGCGGGTGAAGAACGAGACGAGCCGCTGGTACTGCTTCGGGTCGTCGACGACCGCGCGCTCGAAGTGCGCGGAGAAGATGTCGCGCACGACGCGGACCGAGAGGTCGGCCTCCTGGAAGACGAGCGCCGGCGCGGTGCTCTCGTCGACCCGCTTGTGGAGGACCTCGTTGAGCTTGAACAGGTAGGCGAGCTCGCGCTCGAAGTCGGTGCGGGTGGCGCCGTGCGCCGCCGTGCGGACGATCGCGCCGCCGCCGCCCAGGTCCAGCCCCTTGACCTCGGAGCGCAGCCGCTGGCGCTCCGCGTCGTCGAGCCGGCGCGACACGCCGACGCCCTCGCCGGACGGCGCGTAGACCATGTAGCGGCCGGCGATGGTGAGCTCCATCGTGAGCCGCGCGCCCTTGGTCTTGAGCGGGTCCTTGATGACCTGCACGACGATCTCCTGCCCCGGCCGGAGCAGGTCGGTGATGCGCGGGCCGGACTCCTTGCCGCGGCCGCGCTTCACCTGCTCGACGCCCGGCAGCACGATCTCGTCGACGTGCAGGAAGCCGTTCTTGTCCTCCCCGAAGTCGACGAACGCCGCCTCGAGGCCGGGCAGGACGTTGTCGACCTTGCCCTTGTAGATGTTGCCGACGATCGAGCGGCCGCCGCGGCGCTCGAAGTAGACCTCGGCGACGCGGTAGCCCGTGGGCAGCCCGCCCTTCTTGCGGCGGCGCGACTTACGTGCGGCGGTGACCTCGCCGGCCGCTTCCAGCATCGCGACCCGGGTCTCGCCCCGGTCGACGGTGACCAGCACTTGCTTCTTCACTTGGGTACCTCATTCGAAGACGGTGGCCCGGCCCTTGCCCATCGCCGTCTCGCGCGCCTGCGCGTTGACCGACTGGAGCAGGCCCAAGGCCAGGAAGGTGGCGAGCAGCGATGACCCGCCGTAAGACATGAGTGGAGCGGTCACGCCGGTGATCGGCATGATCCCCACGTTCATCCCGACGTTCACGAAGAGCTGGAACAGCAGCATCACGGTGATGCCGCCCGCCAGCAGGGCCCCGAAGAGGTTCTTCGCGATGGTGAGGATGTGGAGCGCGCGCCATATCAAGAGCGCGTACAACGAAAGCACGAGCGCGCAGCCGGCGAACCCGTAGGTCTCGCCGATGACGGCGAAGATGAAGTCGGTGTGGTGCTCGGGGAGGAAGTCCAGGCCGGTCTGGGTGGCGTTCTCCACCCCGCGGCCGGTCTTCTCGCCCGAGCCGATGGCGATCTTGGCCTGCTGCTGCTGGTAGCCGGCGTCGGCCGGGTCGGCGGACGGCGACAGGAACGACGTCAGGCGGTCCTTCTGGTAGGGCTTGCAGGACGTCCACCCCGACCGCGGGCGCGCCGACCAGGACGATCGACGTCGCGACCGCGAACAGCGCCGCGAGCGCGGCGAAGTGGCGCCACGGCGCGCCGGCGATGAACAGCACCGCGAGGATCCCGACCCCGTAGACGAGCGCGGAGCCGAGGTCGTTCTCGGCCATCACGAGCATCGTCGGGATCAGGCCCAGCAGGACGATCCGCGCGGTCGTCTGGCGGCCCATGAGCCGCATCCGGGCGACCACGAAGCCCGACAGCGCGACGACGAGCAGCACCTTGCCGAACTCGGACGTCTGCAGCTGGAAGAAGGGCAGCTCGATCCACGCCTTCGCGCCGCGGGTCGCGCCCGCGATGCCGAGCGTGACCACGAGGCTCGCGATCAGCACGCCGTAGATCGCGTAGCGCAGCTCCTGGAGCCGCGTGTAGTCGATCCGCGAGACCAGGTACATCAGGACGAGCCCGACGCACGCGTAGAGGATCTGGCGGTAGACGAAGAAGTGCGGCTCGCCGGTGATGTCCGAGCGGGTCGCGCCGGCGATCGCGATCACGGAGCAGACGACCAGCCCGATCGACGCGAGCAGCAGCAGGGGGTCGATCCGCAGCCGCCACTCGCGCGGAGCGAGCGAGGGCGGGTCGGACGCCGGCTTGATCGGGGTCGCGGTGCTCACGCGGCGCGCCCAAGGGTAACGTCGCCTGGCAGGCGAATGCCGTATCTCATCGGGTGGCACTCGCTCCCGCGTGGAACTCGTCGTCCTTGACGCCGAACCACTTCGACAGGATCAGGCGCGCCGCGGGCGCCGCGGTCTCGGCGCCGAAGCCGCCCTTCTCGACGGTGACGACCACGACGATCGGCTTGACCGGGTCGGGGACGTAGCACGCGTACCACGACTGGTCCGGGTCGAGCCCGCGCTCCGCGGTGCCCGTCTTGCCGTAGACCGGGTACGGGAAGCCGGCGAAGACGTCGGCCGAGGTGCCGCCGGACTCGCCGGCGGCGGCCTTGAGCCCGTCGCGGACCGCCTGGAGCGCCTCCGGGTCGAACTTGACCTCGCGCTTGGCCGGCTTGCGGATCTCCTCGAGCTGGCGCCCGGCGGCGTCCTCGACCTGCATGCCGAGGTGCGGCGTGACGACGCGGCCGCCGTTCTCGATCGCCGAGTAGGCGACGGCGAGCTGCAGCGGCGTCGCCTGGAGGTCGCCCTGGCCGACGGCCAGGTTCACGTTGTCGCCGCCGGTCCACCGGCGGTCGATCCCGCCGCAGGCGAACAGCGCGGCCTGGCGTCTGGTAGCCGAGGTGCTCCTTCTTGCGGCAGCGCTCGTACTTGTCGAACTCGCTGTTGCGCCACTTGCTGTCGGGGACGAGGCCGCCGAACTCGCCCGGCAGGTCGATCCCGGTCGGCTTGCCGAACGACAGGTCGCGGGCCTCCTCCTGGATGATCGGACCGCGGTCGTTGGCGGCCGCGCCGAGCTGGTAGAAGAAGACGTCCGAGGAGACCTGGAGCGCGCGCGGCAGCGCCAGCGGCCCGAACACCGCGTCGCCCGCGTTCTTGAACTCGCGGTCGCCGTACTTGAACACCCCGCCGTCGTTCAGGACGGTGCTCGGCGTGATGATCCCGTCGTCGACCGCCGCGAACGCCGTGATCGGCTTGAACGTCGAGCCGGTCGGATACCCGGCCGCGATCGCGCGGTTGAACAGCGGCGCGCCGTTGTCCTCCGAGTTCAGGCTGTCGTAGGTGCGCTGGTCGATCGGCTTCGCGAACAGGTTCGCGTCGAAGCTCGGGTACGACCCGAGCGCGAGCACCTCGCCGTCGCGCGGATCGAGCGCGACGTAGGCGCCCGCGTCGGCGCCGTTGCCGGACGCCGCCGCGACCGCCCGCGCGAGCGCGTTCTGCGACGCGCGCTGGAGCCCGAGGTCGAGCGTCAGCCGGACCTGGCGGCCCTGGATCGGGTCGACGCGCGTCGTGCGCCGCGTGTCGTCGCGGTTGCCGCTCGAGTTGACGATCACGCGCGAGTAGCCGTCGGTCCCGCGCAGGTACTTGTCGTAGGTCTCCTCGATCCCGTCCTTGCCGATCCGGGTGCCGGCGCTGACGCCGCGGTACTGCTTCTCCTTGAGCTCGTCCGGCGAGATCTCGCGCAGCGTCCCGAACAGCTGGGCGGCGAGCGTCTTGAACGGGTAGTTGCGCAGGTACTTCTTCTCGACGACGACGCCCGGGAACGCCTCGCGGTGCTCGAGCAGGTAGTTGAACGCGGGCGGCGGGACGTCGGTCTTGATCGTCACGTTCGCGCTCGGCTGGTCGGCGATCCCCTGGACGACCCGGCGATGGATCGCGATCGGCCGCATCTCGATGACCCTGCCGAGCCGGCGGTAGAGCGCCCGCAGCTCCGGCTCCCCGGCCGGGATCGGCGCGACGCGCACGCGCTCGGCCTTCGAGGCGCTCTTCGCCAGCGTCTTGCGGCGCCGCTTCTCGGCCTTCGTCGACTTGCGCCCGTCGGCCGCCAGCCGGCGCTCGAGCGAGCGCAGGTCCTGCTCGGCGGCGAGCCGCCGGCCCTCCACGAGGGCGAGCGCCTTGCGGTACTGGTCGGCGACGTCGAGCTCGGCCTCGGGGACCTGGGTCGGGAGGATCTGCACGACCGGGGCGGCGCGCGTCTTGACCAGCGTCTTGCCGTTGCGGTCGATGATGTTGCCGCGCGGCGCCTCGATCTTGATCTTGCGCACGCGGTTGTCGCGCGCCTGGCTGACGTAGTCGTCGCCGGTCAGCACCTGGAGGAACCAGAGCCGGAAGAAGATGATCGCGAAGGCGACGAACGCCACGCCGCCGAGCACGGCGACGCGCACCGCGAGCTGCGGCGTGATCGGCGGCCGGCGGTCCTCGACGGGCGACGGCATCTAGGCGCGGCTCAGCGGGCTCAGGCCGCCGGTCGTGTACGCGCGCCGGCGCCGGCGCCGCGGATCGTCGGGCAGGAACGGGGCGAGCACCCGGCGGCACACGAGGTAGACCGGCATCGCGAGCAGCGTGTTGAGCACGATCACGAGCAGGATCTGGCGGACCAGCAGCAGCGAGACCGGCGCGTCGACGCCGAGCAGGAACTGCAGGATCGTGAAGCCGATCACGGCGATCGCGGTCCCGGCGGCGCCGACGGCGACCGGCACGAGGCCGTGGGCCGGGTCGCGCAGCTCGCGCAGCCGCCCCGCGAGGTAGCCGGCGGTGAGCAGCACGAGCGAGCTCAGCCCGAGCGTCTGGGCGAGCAGCGTGTCCATGAACAGGCCGAGCCCGAAGCCGAAGCACGCGCCGGGGATCGAGCCGCACAGCAGCCCGACCGACACGACGAGCAGCGGCGTCAGATCGGCGGGCACGCCGAAGATCGCGATCTGCGACACCGTGGTCAGCTGCAGGATGCCGCCGACGAGGCCGATGGCCACGAGGCGCAGGATGGCGGCGGAGCTCCAGGTCACGGCGTCGCGGTGGTCGAGGCGCGGAGGTCGGCGTTCGGCTGCGTCAGCACCTGGACGAAGTCGAGGTTGCGCAGGTCGGCGGCCGGCGTGATGTGGATCGTCCGGTCGAGCTCGCCGATGCCGTTGACCTTGCGGACGGTGCCGATCAGGAGCCCCTGCGGGAACGGCGACGGCAGCCGGTCCGAGACGGTGCCCGCGGTGACGATGCTGTCGCCCTTGCGGACCTCCTTGGCGTCCGGCACCAGGTCGAACAGCAGGTCGCCCGGCGAGCCGGCGACCGGCAGCACCGAGCCCGGCTGGTCGGCCTTGGTGGCGAGCCCCGAGACGCCGAACTCGGTGTCGGAGAGCAGCATCACGACCGCGTTGCCGTCCGAGACGGTCTTGACCTTGCCCACGAGCCCCTTGGAGTTGATCACCGGCTGGTTGACGCGCGACGCCGTCGCTCGAGCCCTTGTTGATCTCGATCGTCGAGTACCAGGAGGAGTTCGAGCGGCTGTACACGCGCGCGGTGACCGGCGAGTAGTCCTCGATGCCGGCGCCGGCGCCGTAGGCGACGAGCCCGCGCAGCTCCTTGTTCTCGTTCTCGGCCACCTGGAGCCGGGCGACCTGCTGGCGCAGCTGGTCGCGCTCGGCCTCGAGCTTGTCGCGCTCGCCCTTCGCGTCGATCGTGTCGCCGAACCAGCCGAACAGGTCGCGGACCGGCTTCAGCGCGCGGTTCGCGCCCTCCTGGACCGGCGCGACGACCTCCATCGCACCCGTCTGGATCGACTTCAGCGGCCCGCCGGAGGACTCCCCGAAGTACGCGGTGAGGAGCACGAAGCAGCACAGGACGAGCGCGGCAAGGATCGCGCGGCGGCGTCGCACCTGTTTGTCGTACATCCTCGAAGAACCTTTCGGGGCCGGCGGGATTCAGGCTACCGGCGGGCGCGGCAGCGGCAAGGCCCGCAATCAGCCTAGCGGCGAGGCCTGCGGTTGTTCCGCGAATTGCGGTTCGAGCGGTGGATCGCCTCGAACTCCTCGAGCGACCTCCCGGAGCCCACCGCGACGCACGTGAGCGGCGATTCGGCGCGGTGCGCGGGCATCTGCGTCTCGTCCCGGAGGCGCTCGTCGAGCCCCTGCAGCAGCGACCCGCCGCCGGCCAGCATGATCCCGCGGTCCATGATGTCCGACGCGAGCTCGGGCGGCGTGCGGTCGAGCGTCTCCTTGATCGCGTCGATGATCTGCACGAGCGGCTCCTCGAGCGCGGCGCGGACCTCCTCGCTCGTCAGGACGACGGTCTTCGGCAGGCCGGAGACGAGGTCGCGGCCGCGGATCTCGGCCTGGACCTCCTCCTCGAGCGGGTACGCGGACCCGATCTCGAGCTTGACCTCCTCGGCCGTCTGCTGCCCGATCAGCAGCTTGTACTCGCGCTTGACGTAGTTGATGATCGCCTCGTCGAGCTCGTCGCCGCCGACGCGGATCGACTGCGAGACGACGATCCCGCCGAGCGAGATGACCGCGACCTCGGAGGTGCCGCCGCCGATGTCGACGACCATGTTCCCGGTCGGCTCGCCGACCGGCAGCCCGGCGCCGATCGCGGCGGCCATCGGCTCCTCGATCAGGTACGCCTGGCGGGCGCCCGCCGACAGGCACGCCTCCTCGACCGCGCGCTTCTCCACCCCGGTCACGCCGGACGGCACGCAGACGACGACCCGCGGGTGCGCCCAGCGGTTCTGGTGCACCTTCTGGATGAAGTGGCGCAGCATCTCCTCGGTGACGTCGAAGTCGGCGATCACGCCGTCCTTCAGCGGGCGGATCGCGGAGATCGTCCCCGGCGTGCGGCCGAGCATCCGCTTCGCCTCGATCCCGACCGCGTGGACCTCGCCGGTGCGCGAGTCGATCGCCACCACCGACGGCTCGGACAGCACGATCCCGCGCCCGCGGACGTAGACGAGCGTGTTCGCCGTGCCGAGGTCGACGGCCATGTCCCGGCCGCCGAAGCCGGTCAGATAAGAGAAGAAGCCCATGTAGGTAACGTCGCCGAAGGCGATTAGCGAGGGACGAGCGATCGCCTGCCAGGCGAAACCGTGATCCTAGCGGGTCAAAATCTGCTGCAAACCGCCGTGCGGCAGGAGGTCGAGCAGGCGCGCGAGCGGCAGCCCGACCACGTTCAGGTAGTCGCCGGACGACGCTCCGGACGAGCGCCGCGCCGGCGCCCTGGATGGCGTAGCCGCCGGCCCGGCCCTCCCACTCGCCGAGCGCCACGTAGGCCTCGACCTCGGCCGGCTCGAGCGCCCGGAAGACCACCTCGGTGACCTCCACGGCCTCCGCGACGACGGCGCCGCCGCGCGCGAGCGCGATGCCGCCCACCACCTGATGCGCGCGGCCGGCCAGCCGCGCCACGTAGGCGACCGCCTGGGCCGCGTCGGCGGGCTTGCCGAGCACGTCGCCGTCGACGGCGACGATCGTGTCCGCTCCGAGCACCAGGGCGTCGTCGTGGTCGCCGGCCAGCGCCTTGCGGCGCGCGTTCTCCGCGGCGACCGCCTCGGGCGCGCCGTCCATGAGCTCGTCGACGCCGGCGGGCGCGACCCTGAACGGCACGCCCACCTGCGCGAGGATCGCGCGCCGCTGCGGCGACGCGGACGCGAGGACTAGTTCGGGAAGAACAGGTTCGCCTCGCGCTCGGCCGACTCGTCGGAGTCGGACCCGTGGACCATGTTCTGGCCGACCTCGAGCGCGAAGTCGCCGCGGATCGAGCCCGGGGCGGCCTCGAGCGGGTTGGTGGCGCCGATCACCTGGCGCGCGGCCTTCACCGCGTCCTGGCCCTCGAGCACCAGCGCGACGAGCGGGCCGGAGGTGATGAACGACACGAGCTCCTCGAAGAACGGCTTGCCGTCGTGCTCGGCGTAGTGCTGCTCGGCGAGCTGCCGGTCCATCGTCATGTGGCGCAGGGCGGCGATGCGCAGGCCCTTGCGCTCGAAGCGGGCGATGATCTCCCCGGTCAGGTTGCGCGCGAAGGCGTCCGGCTTGACCAGGATCAGGGTCCGGGACATGGTTCTCCGTGGGTCGGGATTCAGCGTGAGGGACGCGGCGATGGCTCGACGACGGCGTCCTCGGACGTCGTCGAGGAGCGCCGCCGCCGGCGGCCGCTCGAGGCGGCGGGCGGAGCGACGCCGGTCTCGGCCTCGCAGAACGGGCACAGGCGCCACGCGGGGTCGATCGGCTTGCCGCAGGACTCGCAGCGGTCCTTCAGCTTGCGCATGCAGCTCGGGCAGCGCAGGTAGTCGGACTTGACCTCGTACTCGCAGTGCGGGCAGAGCTCGTAGTCGAGCTGCACGAGCCGCGCCTCGGCGGCCTGCATCTCCAGCTCGCGCAGCCGCACGTCGTCGAGGTACTCCGGCGGGCGCACGATGCAGTAGATGATCGTGCCCACGAACGGGAACAGCGCCGCGAGCGTGGCGCAGCCCACCAGCATCGGGTCGTCGATCCGGCGCCGGGCGTCCGCGAACGTCCAGAAGACGAGCGCGAACCACACGACGATCAGGACCAGGATGAGAACGTTGACGGCCGTGTTGAGCGCGTCGTTGTCTATGCCGAAGACGCCGAAGGTGAGCATGGTGCTGGCAGGAACCGTAGCGTCAGGTCCGGCCGATCAGAGGAACATCCGGCCGAAAGCGTAGCCGAGCGCGAAGAACACCAGGATCGTCAGCGCCACCACGACGGCGACGAGCGCGATCATGCCGAGGACGCTCGGGCCCTTGTCGTTCACAGCGCGGAGGCCCTCCTCGTGCCCGGCTCGGAGACGAGGTCGGCGATCAGGTAGATCGACCCGGTCGCGACCACCGCGCCGCCGGGCCCGGCCAGCTCGCGGGCCCGCGCGAGCGCGGCGCGCGGGTCCGGGACGATCTCGGCGGCGACGCCGAGCTGCGCCGCGAGCGACGCCAGCGTGGCGGGCGGGAGCGCCCGCGGGCTGGGCGCCGCCGTGCAGACGAGGCGCTCGCAGCTTGGCGCGAGGACGCGCAGCATCGCGCCCGCATCCTTGTCGTCGAGGATCGAGACGACGCCCACGAACCGGCGGTCGGGCAGCGCCGCGGCGAGCGCCTCGACCCCGCTCGGGTTGTGCGCGCCGTCGAGGATCGTGAGCGGCCGCTCGCCGATCGACCTGCATGCGGCCCGGGCACGGTGATCCACGACGCGACGTCGGCGACGATCGCCGGGTCGAGCGCGCCGAGCCGGGCGCGCGCCGCCGCGCACGCCGTCGCGAAGTTGGTCGCCTGGAACCCCGGCAGCCCGCTGTCGACGGGCTCCGGCCGCACGATCCGCGCGCCGGTCGCCTCGGCGAGCGCGACGACGTCGGGCTGGTCGTCCCCGAGCACGAGCGTCGCGCCGGGCGCGACGACGGCGAGCTTCTCGCGCGCGATGTCGGGGATCGTCGGCCCGAGCCAGCGCGTGTGCTCCAGGCCGACGTTCGTGAGCACGACGACGCCCGCGCGCAGGACGCCGGTGGCGTCGTGGCGCCCGCCCAGCCCGGCCTCGACGACGGCGACCTCCACCCCGCGCCGCGCGAGCTCGTCGAACGCCGCGGCGGTGATCAGCTCGAACTGGGTCACGCGGTCGCCGTCGCGCAGCCCGCGGTCGACCTTCGCGGCGGCGGCGGCCGCGCGCTCGACGGCGGCGCCGAAGGCGGCGGGCTCGAGGTCGGCGTCGGCGATCCGGATCCGCTCGGCGAAGGTCGTCAGGTGGGGCGAGAGGAACGCGCCGGCGCGGACGCCGTGCGCCTCGAGCAGCGCGGCGGTCATGCGGACCGTCGAGCTCTTGCCGTTCGTGCCGACGACGTGGATCGCGGCGAAGCGCTCCTGCGGCGACCCGAGCGCGGTCAGCAGCCGCCGCATCCGCTCGAGGCCGAACTTCATGCCGAACAGCTCCAGGCCGAGCAGGTGCTCCTCGGCGCGTGCGGCGGTCCACGTCACAGCGACGCCCGCTCCTCCTGCAGCCGCGCGAGCTTGTCGCGCTCGGCGGCGACGACCGGCTCGGGCGCCTTGGCCACGAAGCCCTGGTTCGCGAGCTTGCGCTCGGCGCGCGCGATCTCGTCGTCGAGCCAGGACCGGCGCTCCTCGATCCGGCGCGCCTCGGCGCCGAGGTCGACGGCGTCCGACGGCAGCACGGCGATGCTCCCGCCCGGCACGGCTGACCGTCGCGACCGGCTCGCCGTCGCCGTCCCACTCGCAGCGCGCGAGCCGCGCGACGTACTCGGCGGTGCGGGCGTAGCCGTCGGCGTCGAGCCGCGCCGGCAGCACCGCGCCCGGCGCCGCGCCGATCCGGTCGCGCCAGCCGCGCAGCTCCTGCACCGCGCCGATCGCGCGCTCGACCTCCGCCTCGGCCGCGGCGTCGATCAGCGCGGGATCGCTCGCCGGCCAGCGCCGCGCCATCAGCAGACCCTCGCGCGCCGGGCACGTGCGACCACAGCTCCTCGGTCACGAACGGGATCACCGGGTGCGCGATCGCGAGCGTCTCGGCGATCACGCCGAGCGCGAACCGGCTGACCGCCGCGTTGTCGTCCTCGTACAGCCGCGGCTTGACGATCTCCAGGTACCAGTCGCACAGCTCGCCGTAGACGAAGTCGTAGAGCCCGAGCGCCGCGCGGTGGAACTCGAACGCCTCGATCGCACGGGCCGTGTCGGCCTTCGCGCGCTGGAGCCGCGAGAGGATCCACGCGTCCTCGACCGTCTCGGGCACCGGCGGCGCATCGTCGAGCGCCACGCGCGGGTCGGCGCGCAGCAGCACGAGCCGCGTGGCGTTGAAGAGCTTGTTGGCGAGCTGGCGGCCCTGGGCGACCTTCTCCTCCGAGAAGCGGACGTCCTGCGTCGAGGACATCGCGAGCAGCCCGAAGCGGGTGCCGTCGGCGCCGTGCGTGTCGATCACGTCGAGCGGGTCGATCCCGGTGCCGAGCGACTTGGACATGCGGCGCCCGTCGGGGGCCAGGATCGTCGAGTGGTTGATGACGTCGGCGAACGGCACCTGGCCGGTGAACTCGATCCCGAACATGACCATGCGCGCGACCCAGAGGAAGAGGATGTCGCGGCCCGTGGACAGCACGTCGGTCGGGTAGAAGGCGCGCAGCTCGGGCGTGTCGTCGGGCCAGCCGAGCGTCGCGAACGGCCACAGCCCGGACGAGAACCACGTGTCGAGCACGTCCTCGTCGCGCACCCAGCCGTCGCCCTCCGGCGGCTCCGTGCCCGCGTGGGTCTCCTCGCCGCGGTACCAGACCGGGATCTGATGGCCCCACCAGAGCTGGCGCGAGATGCACCAGGGGCGGATGTTGGCGAGCCAGTCGAGGTAGCGCTTGCGCTGGCTCTCGGGGTGGATCCGCAGGCTGCCGTCCTCGACCGCGCGGATCGCGGGCGCCGCGAGCGCCTCCATGTCCATGAACCACTGGAGGCTGATCAGCGGCTCGACGCGCTCGCCCGAGCGGTGCGAGAACGGGACCGCGTGCGTGTAGGGCTCGGTGCGGCTGATCGCGCCCGCCTCGCGCAGCGCGGCCACGACCGCGTCGCGCGCCTCGAGCGCGGACAGGCCCTCGAACGCCGCGCCGGCGGCGGCGTTCATGCGGCCGTCCTCGCCGATCACCACGATCTCCTCGAGCCCGTGCGCGCGGCCGATCTCGAAGTCGTTCGGGTCGTGGCCGGGCGTGATCTTCAGCGCGCCGGTGCCGAACTCGGGCTTCACGTACGGGTCGGCGATGATCGCCAGTCGCCGCCCGACGATCGGCAGGATCGCCGTCTCCCCCACGAGCCGCGTGTAGCGCTCGTCGTCGGGATGGACCGCGATCGCCGTGTCGGCGAGCATCGTCTCCGGGCGGACCGTCGCGACGGTGAGCGAGCCGCCGCCCGAGGCGAGCGGGTAGTCGACGTAGTAGAGGGTGTCGGTCACCTCGCGGTCCTCGACCTCGAGGTCGGAGATCGCCGAGCGCAGGCCGGGATCCCAGTTGACCATGTAGTTGTCGCGGTAGATCAGGCCCTTCTCGTAGAGCGTCACGAAGACCTTGAGGACCGCGCGCACGTAGCTCTCGTCGAGCGTGAAGCGCTCCTCCTCGTAGTCCATCGACGCCCCGAGCCGCTGGAACTGGCCGAAGATGATCCCGCCGTACTCCTCGCGCCACTTCCAGACGCGCTCGATGAACGCCTCGCGGCCGAGCGCCTCGCGGCTGGTGCCCTCGGACTCGAGCAGCTTCTCGACCTGGCGCTGGGTGGCGATCCCCGCGTGGTCGGTGCCCATGATCCACTTGGCCCGCCGGCCGAGCATGCGGTGGTAGCGGATCAGGCAGTCCTGGACCGAGCCGTTGAGCGCGTGGCCCATGTGCAGCGCGCCGGTCACGTTCGGCGGCGGGACCGCGATCGAGTAGTTCTCGGCGGCCGTGCCCTCCGGCGCCGGGTGGAACAGGCCCGACTCCAGCCAGCGCGCGAAGATGCGCGCCTCGGCCTCGGCGGGCTCCCAGCGGGTGCGGTCCTGCAGGTCGGTCATCGGCCTGCGGAGGATAGTTATCAGTAGAGCTTCGGCCGCTCGCGCAGCTCGAAGTGCATGTAGTCCTTGGTCCCGCCGCTCATCGCGCCGAGCCAGCGCAGGTCGCCGGCGTCCGAGCCGCCGAGCGCGGCGACCACCTCGGGCGCGACGCTGAGGAAGCCGTGCAGCGCGAGCTGGGCGTCGCTCGGGCTGCGGGCGGTCGGTGCGACGCGCCCGTGCGCGGTGAACGTGGCCCGGAACGTCCGCGCCAGCAGGGCGAGCAGGTCGACCGTCGCCTGGACGAGCTCCGGCGGCCAGTCGCGCGACTGGTCGCCCAGCTCGGTCGGGAAGACGAACCGCGCGAGCGCCTGGCGGTGGCGGTCGCGGCCCTCGGTCGCGCCGGCCGGGGCGACGGGGCGGTAGCGCCAGCGCCCGCGCTCCTCCGCCGCCGCGAACAGCAGCGGGCTGAGCTCCTCCGCCCCGCCGGACGGCGCGCCGCGCTGCGTCGCGATCCCGAGCGCCGCGCGGACGAGCGACTCCTCGTCGGCGAACGCCGCCCGGAGCCGGTCGCTGCCGAGCGCGAGCCGGCGGGCCTCGGCCAGCAGCGCGTCGTGGCTGCGCGGATCGGTGTCGATCGTGCGGCCGGACGCGTCCCGGCTCGGGTCGACGCCGGTGATCGCCGCGATCATCCGCGCGCGCTCCGAGCCCGGGCCGAGGTTCTTGACGTTCGGGCTCGTCGAGCCGTTGATGTCGATCGCCGAGCCGTACGAGTGGTCGGAGAGGACCGCCGGGTTGTTCGTGTTGAAGCGGATGTTCGCCCCGTAGGCGGACTGGAGCGGGTACGACGCGCCGAGCCGCCGCTCGGCGATCTCCAGCCGCGCCGCGAGGTCCGGATGGACCCAGAGCTGGAAGCCCTGGAAGCCGACGCGGACGAGCGACCGGTAGTAGGCGAGCACGCGGTCGACCGCCACCTCGTCGCCGTCGCGCTGGGCGCCGAACGCGTTCAGCAGCGCCGTGCGGACCTGCTTGTAGAAGTCGAGCGTCGCCTCCGCGAAGAAGCGGTGGACCGGCCGCAGCTTCTCCCACTCGGCCTCGATCCGCGCCTCGCGCGGGTCCTGCTGCTCCTCGGGCGGGGCCCAGAGCTCGTCCTCGTCGAAGAACGGGCGCGGGCCGCGCCGGACGGGGTCGAGCAGCCGCGCGACGACCTGGTTGCCGGCCCGGCCCTGGAGCCGCAGCACCGCGGCCGCGGGCGCGCGGGCGGAGCGGCCCTGCGCGCTGCGGGATCGATCGCGATCGCCACCGGGGGCTGGCGCGCGGCTGTGCACCGACCGAGTATCCCGGTCGCCGCGGGGTAGGGCAACGGCATGCGCATCGGCTACTTCCTGTCCTGCGAGGAGTTCGGTCCTCGCGAGCTGCTCGACCAGGCGCGGCTGGCCCGGGACGCCGGCCTCGATCGCCTGTGGATCTCCGACCACTACCACCCCTGGAACGACGAGCAGGGCCAGAGCCCGTTCGTGTGGTCGGTGATCGGCGCGCTCGCCGGCGCGGTCCCGGGCATGCACGTGACGACCGCGGTGACCTGTCCCGACCGTCCGGATCCACCCCGCGATCATCGCCCAGGCGGCCGCGACGTCGTCCGTCCTGCTCGAGGGCCGCTTCGCGCTCGGCGTCGGCAGCGGCGAGGCGCTCAACGAGCACATCCTCGGCGACGGCTGGCCCGAGGCCGACGTGCGGCTGGAGATGCTCGAGGAGGCGATCGAGGTCATGCGCGGGCTCTGGGAGGGTGCGCAGTTCAGCCACTACGGCACGCACTACGCGGTCGAGAACGCGCGCATCTACACGCGGCCCGAGACGCCGCCGCCGGTGCTCGTCTCCGGCTTCGGGCCCGAAGTCGATCGAGCTCGCCGCGCGCGTCGGCGACGGCTACTGCACCGTCGGGCCGGACGCGGACGCGGTGGCGCAGTTCCGGCGCGACGGCGGCGACGGGCTCGTGCAGGGCGGGACGAAGGTCTGCTTCGGCCCGGACGCGGCGGAGTGCGTCAGGACGGTCCACCGCAAGTGGCCGAACGAGGGGCTGCCCGGCGAGCTCGCCCAGATCCTCCCCCAGCCCGCGCACTTCGAGCAGGCCGCCGGGCTCGTGACGGAGGAGATGATCGCCGAGTCCGTGCCGTGCGGTCCCGACGTCGACCGGATCGCCGCCACCGTGCAGGAGTTCGCCGACGCGGGCTTCGACGAGCTCTACCTCGCCCAGATCGGCGACCGCCAGGCCGAGTTCTTCGCGATGCTCAAGACGGAGCTGCTGCCGCGATTCCGGTAGTCCGGCCGGATGCCGGACGCGATCTCAGATCGCGGGGCCGGATGCCCCGCGGCGCAACCACCTTGCGTGCTGGTCGTCGAGCCGGCGGTCGAACGGGACGCAGACGTGCCGGTCGCGGTACGGGGCGAGCTCGCGGACGGTGTTGAAGCCGGCGGCGGTGACGATCCCGGCCGCGCCGGCGTAGCGCGGCGCGGCGGGGATCGCGTCGATCCGCTCGGCGCCCGGCGGCAGGTCCTCGACGGTGATCGGCGTGACCACGTGCAGCGGCGCGCCGCCGCGGCGCTCGTCGGCGATCCGGGCGAGCGCGCGCACCTCGCGCGCCGGGCCGGTGTGGACGACGAGCCACGGAGCGCCCGGCCCGGGCGGCGGGCCGGCGGGGGGCGGCGCGGGCAGCTCGAGCGGGGTCACGGCGCCGGCCAGCCCGGCGAGCGCGCGCTCGTGCCCGGGGTGCAGCGGCTCGACGACGTGCGCCGCGTCGTAGTGCGGCAGCGGACCCTCGAGCCGGCGCGCGTACGCCGCCCAGCGCAGCAGCCGCGCGGTGTGGCGCAGCTCGAGCCCGTCGAGCGCGGCGAGCCCGCACAGCTCCCCCATCACGCCGCCGGGGAGCGCGTCGACGAGCAGCGCGTCGGCCTCCCAGTCGGCGATCTGGCGCGCGATCCAGCGCGCGAGCGCCGGCGGGTCCGCGGCGTCGTCGTAGCCGGGTGAGCGCAGCTCCAGCCCGCCGGCCAGCGGCGCGGCGCCGGGCGCCGCGAGCAGCGCGACCGCCCCGTCGAAGCCGCTCGCCTCCAGCACGGCGCGCGTGCGCGTCACCGGCCCGAGGCCGCCCCCGAGCGCGTGGCAGAGCAGCCGCGAGGCCATCGCCCGCACGATGCCACCCCAGCGGTGTCGGCGCGCCGCGGGCACTCCGCGCCGCCGGCCGGTCACTCGGACGTGACTTGGTTCCCGTCCCGGATCCCCCTGCCCGAGGTGTGCGGCGTAGCTTGCCGTCCGCATCGCCAGTGCAAGCCAGGGGAAGGAGTCGCGATGCTGCGTTCCCGCAGGTTCCGGACGGTCGCGCTGGGAGGCGCCGCCGCTTGTCTCGCCCTCTGCGTGCCCGCCGCGCACGCCGCGACCGGGACCGGAGCCGTCGCGCACGACCCGGACGTCGCACAACTCGAGGCGGCGGGCCGCGCGGTCGGCCAGGCGGATGCCGGCGTCGCCGCGCTCGCGCAGGCGCCCGGCACGCCGGGCGCGCCCGGCGTCGGCGATCCGTACTTCCCGCTGCTCGGCAACGGCGGGTTCAACGTCCGCCACTACGACCTCACGTTCTCGTACGACCCGGGCAGCGACCAGATCGACGCGACGATGGTCGTCCAGGCCCGCGCCACGCAGAAGCTGTCGCGCCTCGACCTCGACCTGCAGCAGCTGTTCGTGCGCCGCGTGCGCGTGGACGGGAAGCGCGCGGGCTTCGCGCGCGACGGCCAGGAGCTCCAGATCACGCCCAGCCGGCCACTCCGCGACGACCATCGCTTCACGATCGAGGTCGACTACGGCGGGCAGCCGCAGACGATCGTCGGCTCGCCGATCGTGTTCGGCTCGCCCTACGGCTTCCTCCACACCGAGGACGGCGCGTTCATGGGCGACGAGCCGAACGCGGCCTCCACGTGGATGCCGGTCTCCGATCACCCGAGCGACAAGGCGACCTGGACGTTCCGGGTCACCGTCCCGGCCGGCAAGGCCGTGGTCGCCAACGGCCGGCTCGTGTCCCAGGACACCCGGCGCGGCAAGAGCACGTTCGTGTGGAACGAGCCCGACCCCATGGCGACCTATCTCGCCACCGCGGACATCGGCGACTGGATCATCAAGACCGGCACCACGCCCCGCGGGATCCCCGTGACCGTGGCCGTCGACCCGGTGCTGCTCCAGACGCAGCCGAACGCCGTCGACTTCTTCTACGACACCACCGTCGAGGCGACCGACCTCTGGAACGACAAGTTCGGCGAGTACCCGTTCGTGGAGACCGGAGCGATCGCCGACAACGCGACCTACCAGGGGCAGCCGCTCGGGTTCTCGCTCGAGACCCAGACCAAGCCGGTCTACTCCGCGGTCCGCAACGAGTCGACGATCGCCCACGAGCTGGCACACCAGTGGTTCGGCGACAGCGTCTCCGTGGCGACCTGGCCGAACATCTGGCTCAACGAGGGCTTCGCGTCGTTCGCCCAGTACCTCTGGGACGAGCATCGCGGCACGCGCAGCGGCCACGCCAGCTTCCTCGCCGACTACGCGCGACCCGCCGACGACCCGTTCTGGCAGGTCGTCGTCGCCGACCCGCAGCGCGACACGATGTTCGCGCGCGCCGTGTACCGCCGCGGGGCGATGACGTTGCAGGCGCTGCGCGAGAAGATCGGCGAGGACAAGTTCTTCGCCATCCTGCGCACCTGGGCGGCCGACCACCGGGGCGGCCTCGGCACGACCCCGGAGTTCACCGCGCTCGCCGAGCGGATCTCCGGCCAGGACCTCCAGGCGTTCTTCCAGACCTGGCTCTACGCGAAGGGCAAGCCGACGAGCTGGTGAGGCACGACCGCGACGGCCCGCCCGCCCGCGGGTGGGCCGTCGTCGTCGTCAGGCGGACTTGGCGGCGGGACCCTCGTCGCCCTCGTCGGGCGCCTCGGTCACCAGCGTCGGCTTGACGCCGCGCTCCACCGTCTCCTTCGTCACGACGCACTTCTTCACGTCGCGCCGCGAGGGCAGCTCGAACTGCACCTCGAGCAGGATCTCCTCGATGATCGAGCGCAGGCCGCGCGCGCCGGTCTCGCGCTCGAGCGCCTTGTCGGCGACCGCCTTGAGCGCGTCGACGGAGAACACGAGCTCGATCCCGTCGAACCCGAAGAAGCGCTGGAACTGCTTGACGATCGCGTTGCGCGGCTCGGTGAGGATCGTGATCAGGTCCTCGCGCGAGAGCTGGTGGACGGCGCTCGTCACCGGCAGGCGGCCGATGAACTCGGGGATCAGGCCGTACTGCATCAGGTCCTCGGGCAGGCACTCCTCGAACACCTCGCCGGTGTCCTTCTGGTGCTTGGAGGTGATCGCGGCGCCGAAGCCGACGCCCTTGTGGCCGATCCGCCGCTCGATCACCTTGTCGAGGTTCGCGAACGCGCCGCCGCAGACGAACAGGATGTTCGTCGTGTCGATCGTGAGGAACTCCTGGTGCGGGTGCTTGCGGCCGCCCTGCGGCGGCACCGAGGCCTGCGTCCCCTCGAGGATCTTCAGCAGCGCCTGCTGGACGCCCTCGCCGGACACGTCGCGCGTGATCGACGGGTTGTCCGCCTTGCGCGCGATCTTGTCGACCTCGTCGATGTAGATGATCCCGGTCTCGGCCTTCTTGACGTCGAAGTCCGCGGCCTGGATCAGCTTGAGCAGGATGTTCTCGACGTCCTCGCCGACGTAGCCCGCCTCCGTCAGCGCCGTCGCGTCGGCGATCGCGAACGGGACGTTGAGGATCCGCGCGAGCGTCTGCGCGAGCAGCGTCTTGCCGCAGCCGGTCGGCCCCAGCAGCAGGATGTTGGACTTCTGCAGCTCGATGTCCGCGTCGTCCGCCTGCATCATCTGCACGCGCTTGTAGTGGTTGTAGACCGCGACGGAGAGCGTCCGCTTGGCCTGCTCCTGCCCGACGACGTACTCGTTGAGGACGCCGTAGATCTCCTTCGGCTTGGGCAGGTTGTCGATGTCGAACGTCGGCGGAGCCGTCAGCTCCTCATCGATGATCTCGTTGCAGAGGTCGATGCACTCGTCGCAGATGTAGACGCCCGGACCCGCGATCAGCTTCTTGACCTGCCGTTGCGACTTCCCGCAGAAGGAGCAGAGGAGCTGCTCGTTGGAGTCGGTCGGCCGTGCCAAGGGTCCCCCTAGTGCTCCGAGATCACCCGGTCGATGATCCCGTACTCCACGGCCTCCTCGGAGGACATGAAGTAGTCGCGCTCCGTGTCCTGCTTGACCTTCTCGATGCTCTGGCCGGAGTGCGCCGCGATGATCTCGTCGAGCCGGCGGCGCAGGTCGATGACCTCGCGCGCGTGGATCTCGATGTCGGTCGCCTGGCCCTGGAAGCCGGACGACACCTGGTGGATGAGGATCTTCGCGTTCGGCAGCGCCATCCGCTTGCCCTTCTCACCGCCGGCGAGCAGCAGCGCGCCCATCGACATCGCGATGCCGACGCAGATCGTCGACACGTCGGGCTTGATGAACTGCATCGTGTCGTAGATCGCCAGCCCGGCGTACACCGACCCGCCGGGCGAGTTGATGTAGAGCGAGATGTCCTTGTCGGGATCCTCGGACTCCAGGTGCAGGAGCTGGGCCACGACGAGGTTCGCGATCTGGTCGTCCACCGGCGTGCCGAGGAAGATGATCCGCTCGCTCAGCAGGCGGGAGTAGATGTCGAACGCACGCTCTCCGCGAGAGGTCTGTTCGACGACCATTGGGACGAGTGGGCTCACGGTCCTCGCTTCGTTCGCGTCCGGCTACTTGAGTCCTTCAACTGGCGAGCAGCGGGGCCGCCCGCTCGTCTCGGCGCGAGTCTAGCAATGCCCGGGCATGGCCCGGATGGGGTCTAGGACCCCTGTTCCGCGGCGGTCGGCGTGGCCGATTCCGCCAGCAGGTCGAGCGCCTTGCGATTGGCGAGCTCGGCCTTGAACGTGTCGAGCCTGCGGGCCGACCGCATCCGGTCGAGCAGCTTCTTCGCGCTCGTGCCCTCGGACGGCGCGGCCTCCTCGAGCGCCTCGAGGACCTCCTCCTCGGACGGCTCGATCGACTCGGCGGCCACGATCGCCGCGAGCACGGCCTCGCGCTTGAGCTGGCGCTCGGCGTCGACCTTGCCCTCGGCGACGATCTCGTCCTCCTCGCGGCCGGAGATCTGCAGGTACATCTCCTTCGAGATCCCCTGGTGCGAGAGCGAGTGCAGCATCTGGTCCCAGAGCTCGCGCGACCGCGCCTCGACCAGCGGCTCGGGCACCTCGATCGTCGCGTTGTCGACGGCGGCGTCGAGCACGGCCTCGCGGAACGCGGCCTCGACGCGGCGCTCCTCGCCCTCCGCCAGCCGCTCGCGGATGTCGTCGCGCAGCTCGTCGAGCGTGTCGAACCCGGCCTCGGCGGCGAGGTCGTCGTCGACCGCGGGGAGGTCCTTGGCCTTGACCTCCTTGACGGTGACGGCGAACTCCGCCTCCTGGCCGGCCAGCTCCTCGGCGCCGTAGTCGTCGGGGAAGGTGATCTTGACCGTGCGCTCGTCGCCGGCGGACGCGCCGGTGAGCTGCTCCTCGAAGCCGGGGACGAGCCGGCCGGAGCCGAGCTCGATCATCTGGTCGCGGCCCTCGCCGCCGGCGAACGCCTCGCCGCCGATCGAGCCCGCGTAGTCCATGACCACGAAGTCGCCCTCGCCCGCGGCGCGCTCGACGGTCTCGAGCCGGCCGGAGCGCTCGCGCAGCTGCTCGACCTCCGCGTCGATCGCCTCGTCGGACGGGCCGGGCTCGGCCTTCTCGACCGCGAGGCCCTTGTAGTCGCCGAGCGTCGCCTCGGGGCGGACGCCGATCTCGATCGAGAAGTTCAGCGGCTCGCCGTGCGACGGCAGCTCGCCGAGGTCCAGCTCCGGCTCGCCGACCGGGACGATCGCGGCGTCGTCGATCGCGGCGGAGTACCAGTCGCCGATCGACCCGCGCACGGCCTCGTCGAGGACGGCCTCGCGCCCGACGCGCTTGATCACGACCGGCGCCGGCGCCTTGCCGGCCCGGAAGCCGGGGACCCGCATCGAGCGGCCGAGCGCCTTCGCCGCCTGGGCGATGCGCTTCTCGACCTCGTCGGGCGGGACCTGCGCCTCGACGCGGACGCGCGACTCGGGCAGCTCGGTGACGGACGTGGAGACGGTGGTGGCGGCCATGTGCGGCAAGCACGATACCGTCGCCGCATGGGCGCCCGGCTCGCAGGCTGGCTGGTCACGGGGCCGCCCGGCCACCTCGCCGCCGGGCTGGCGGACTGGGCGTCGCTGCTGTGGCAGCTGGCGCGCGACCGGCTGCGCCGCCCCTGAGGGCGGCGCAGCGGATCCCGGCCGCGCTCAGACGATGAAGCCGGTGGAGGCGACGATCGCCAGGACCTGCTTCTTCGTGCGCGGCTTGTCGAAGCCTGCCGGCGCCGGCGCGACGCCGTTGTAGTCGCGGATCCAGCTCGCGTGCCGCGCCTCCACCGTGTGGATCGCCAGCGCCGCGCGCAGGATGTCGTCGTTCTTCATGCGCGGGGCCTGGCCCGCGTACGCGGACACGCCGGTGTCCTCCAGCGCCTGCGCGGTCGCGGCGAACTTCGCCGCGTCCTCCGTCGTGCCCTGGAAGTCGAACGTCGGCCTCTTGACCGCCTTGCGGCCGAGCACCGCCTTCAGGCCCTTCACGTGCGCGCGCTCGTGACCGCCGACGACGATCGCGAAGGAGGCCAGCTCGCCGCGCAGGGCGCCCTTGCGCTCCGCCTCGGTGTAGAACGCGGCCTCGAGGTACTCGAGGGTGAGCGCGTAGTTGAGGATCGCGATGTCGCCCTTGCGGCTCGCGGCGCCGGCGAACTCCGGCGCGCCGAGCGCGGCGAGGCCGGCGAGGCCGCCGCCGAGCAGGCCCGCCTTGGCGAGGAACGCCGCGCGGGTGTCACCCGACGCCGCCGCCGCGGTCTCGCGCAGCGCGCCGTCGGCGTCGAGCGTCTCGAGGTCGAGGCTCATGGTCGTCTCCTTCATGCGATGAACCCGGTGGCGGCCACGGCGTCGGTGACCTGCTTGCGGGACTTGGCCGGGTCCAGCGGGGCCGGCGCGGGGCGCTTGCCGGCGATGTGCCGGATCCAGGCGGCGTGGCGCGCCTCGACCGACACGACCGAGGCGGCCGCCGGCAGCGTCTTGCGGCGCAGCCGCGGGCCCTGGCCGTTGTAGGCGGCGACGCCCGTGTCCTCGAGCACGATCGCGGTCGCCGTGAACTTCGTCGCGTCCGTCGTGGTGCCCTTGAAGTCGAACGCCGGCTTGGCGATCGCGGCGCTGCCGAGCGCCTGCTCGAGGAAGTCGACGTGCGCGAGCTCGTGGTCGCGCACGGTGGTGGCGAACGTCAGCAGCTCGCCGGAGAGCGCGCCGCCGGCCACCGCCTGCACGTAGAACTCCGACTCGAGGTACTCCAGCAGCAGCGCGAAGTTCAGGATCTTGCCGTCCTGCTGCTTCGACGGCCGCCCGAGCGCGAGCTCCGGCAGTCCACCGATCAGCAGCCCGCCGGCGGCGATCGAGCCGCCGCCGATCACCGCCCGGCGCAGCACCTGCGCGCGGGTCGACCTGGCCGTCCTCGTCGAGCCCCTCGCGCAGCGAGCCCTCCGGGTCGTTCATCTCGAGCGTCAATGGCTCGGGCATCCGCTGCCTCCCGTCGTGGTGTGACACGGGGAGGCGTGCGGGCGGGCGGTGCGCCGCGGATCAGCGTGTGGCGCGCCGCCGCGCGCTCGTGGCGCGGGACCGGCGCTGGCCGAACAGCACCGCCATGGTGACCGAGGGCGTGGTGAGCGGGTCGCCGAGCGGGTCGCCGGGGACGACGCCCACGCCCGCGTCCTTGTAGGCGCGCGAGAGCAGGATCGCCTTGTGCGGCGGGCTGGCCAGCCATGCGGCCGCGGCGTCGGTGGCGGTGAACACCGGCTTGCGCGACCAGAGCAGGATCTCCCCCACGCTCCACACGGGGGCGTTGCGCAGGTAGCCCGACTCGGCGCGCCCGGTCGCCGGGTCCCTGCCCGTCGGGGCTGCGTGGGAGAAGAAGCGGCGGGCGACCATGTCGGCCGCGTAGGCGCAGGCCGCGCGGGTCAGCGCCGGGCGCCGGCGGACCGGCGCGACGCCGGCCTCGGCGCGGGCGGCGTTGAGCGCGCCGAGCACCGCCGCGCGCTGCGGGCCGGCCGGGCAGTCCTGCGCGGACGCCGCCGCGGGCAGCAACAGCAGCGCCGCGACGGCGAGCGCGACGCTCCGGGCCGATGGGGGGAAGCGGCCGGGCATGGGTACCCGCCGGCGAACGTACTCCGCGCCCGCACGGCGATGGGCGGATTTACCCGCTAGCGGGTACGACTTGCGCGATCATCCCAGCGATGTCGCGACTCGCGGATGCCCGACTGGCTGCCGGCCTTCAACCGGCGGTTCGTCAACCCGGTCCAGCGGCTGTGGGCGCCGCGGCTGCCGCCGTGGGCGCTCATCGTCCACCGCGGGCGGCGCAGCGGCACCGAGTACCGCACGCCGGTGCTGGCGAGCGTCGAGGACGACCGGATCTACGTCGGCCTCTACTACGGCGCGGACGCGCAGTGGGTCCGCAACGTGCTCGCGGGCGGCGCCACCGTCGTGCGCGCGGGCCGCACGCGCCGGCTCGAGCGCCCGCGGATCGTGCGCGACGCCCTCACCGAGCGGCTGCCCGCGACCGCGCGGGTCGTGGTCCGGCACGTCCCGGTGCTGGTCGCCGACCTGGCCTAGCGCCAGCGGTCGGCGATCCCGGGCGGGACCGGGATCCCGGGGCGCAGGTGCTCGCACGGCACGGGCTCGCCGGCGACGAGCCGGAGCGGCACGTGCCCCGCCCACACGGGCAGCGCGGCGTCCTCGCTCTCGCCGTCGTCGGGGCCGCCGGCGGCGATCTTCGCGCTCGCCTCGGTGAGCGGCAGCTTGAGCACCGCGGTCGCCTTGAGCTCCTGCCGCGTCGGCCCGCGCGCCTCGGCCCAGCGGCCGGGCAGCACCTGCTCGCTGAACGCCTCCAGCGCGGCGAGCTTCTCGTCCGGCGCGGTGACCGCGGTCGCCTCGCCGAGGATCACCACCGAGCGGTAGTTCGCGCTCATCTCGAACACGCTGCGGGCGAGCACGACGCCGTCGAGCAGCGTCACGGTGAGGCACGCGGGGAGCGCGCCGCCGAGCGCGCGCAGCGTCCGGCTGGCGGAGGAGCCGTGCACGTAGACGTCCTCGCCGATGCGCGCGTGCAGCGTGGGGATCACGAACGGCTGGCCCTCGTGGGCGAAGCCGAGGTGCGCCACGAGCGCCTCGTCGAGGATCGCGTGGACGGCGTCCCGCTGATAGGACGCCTTCTCGTGCAGGCGGCGGACGCGCACGCGCTCGGACGGCGCGGCGGTGCGGCGACGGGGTTTCACCGGGGAGCTCACCGTGCAGCAGGATGGGGGCGAGTGGTCCTGCGTCCAGGGCCATTGACGCAGCCGCCGGGAGGGCCAATGATGCGGCGGATGGCGGGCGAGGACACGACGGCGGGCGGCGACGACCCCGCCGCGCTGCTGGTGACGCTGGATCCGGAGCGACCCGAGCCGCTGCGGCGCCAGCTCGCGGGCGAGCTCCGCGAGGCGATCCGCGCCGGGCGCCTGCGGACCGGCGTGCGCCTGCCCGCGTCGCGCGCGCTGGCCGAGCAGCTCGGCGTCTCGCGCGGCGTGGTGACCGACGCCTACGAGCAGCTCGGCGCCGAGGGCTGGCTCGCGGCACGCCGCGGCGCGGGCACCGTCGTGGCCGCCGCACCCGGCGATCGCCGCCCCGCCGCCCGCGCCGCCGCGCCGCACCGCGGTGCGGTTCGACTTCACCCCGACGACGCCCGACGTCTCGCTGTTCCCGCGCCGCACCTGGGCGCGCGCGATCGCCCGCGCCTGCGCCGAGGCCGCGGACGCCGACCTCGACTACGGCAGCGGGCTCGGCGCCACGGCGCTCCGCGAGGCGCTCGCCGCGTACCTCGGGCGCGTCCGGGCGACCGCGGCCGAGCCCGGCGGGATCGTCGTCACCGCCGGCTACAGCCAGGGCATCCGGCTCGTCCTCGGGGTCCTGGCTGACCGCGGGGTGCGCCGGGTCGGCATGGAGGACCCGTCGCTCTCGGACCACTGGGACGCCGCCCGCGACGCCGGGCTGGAGCCGGTCCCGATCCCGCTCGACGCGGAGGGGCTGCGCGTCGACGCGCTCGCCGCCTCCGGCGCCGGCGCGGCGGTCGTCACCCCGAGCCACCAGTTCCCGACCGGCGCGGTGATGGGACCCGAGCGGCGCCACGCGCTGCTCGCGTGGGCGCACGCGACCGACGGGCTCGTGGTCGAGGACGACTACGACGCCGAGTTCCGCTACGACCGCCGCCCGCTCGCGGCGCTCCAGGGCCTCGACCCCGAGCGCGTCGCGTACCTCGGCACCGCGTCGAAGTCGCTGGCGCCGGCGCTGCGGCTCGGCTGGATCCTCGCCCCGGCCGGGCTCGCGCCCGCGCTGGCGGCGGAGAAGCTGGCCGCCGACGCCGGCTCCCCCGCGCTCGACCAGCTCGCGCTCGCGCACCTGATCGGCTCCGGCGAGCACGACCGCCACCTGCGGCGCGCGCGCCGCGCCTACGCCGAGCGCCGCGACCGGCTCGTCGCCGCGCTCGCGCGCGAGCTGCCGGAGGGCCGGGTCGAGGGCGCGGCGGCCGGCGTCCACCTCGTGCTCGCGCTGCCGGTCGCGCTCGACCGGCGGCTGCTGCGCCGCGCGTGCGGCGCGCGCGGCGTCGTCGCCGACGACATCGAGGACCGCCGCCGCGGCCCGCGGCCGGACGCGGCGCGGCCGACGCGGCTCGTGCTCGGCTACGGCCGGATCCCGACCGCCGGGGTCGAGGCGGCCGTCGCGGGGCTGGCCGCGGCGTTGCGCGACGCAGGCCTCTGACACACTCGGCGGCCGATGTCGATCGCCCCCCACCCGATCGAGCCGGCGGCGGCGGACGCGCTCGCGCGCGACTCCGACCTGCTCTCCGCCGTCCTCCACGACGTGCTCGTCGAGCAGTGCGGCGGGCGCTTCGCCGACACGGTGCGGCGGATGCACGAGGCCGCCGCCGCGCTGCGCGACGGCGAGGCGGGCGCCGACGCGGTGCTCGCCGGGCTGGTCAAGGGCCTGCCCGCCGAGGACATCGAGCCCTGCATCCGCGCCTGCGCGCTCCAGCTCCAGCTCGCGAACATCGCCGAGGAGCGCGAGCGCGTGCGCCGCCGGCGCCACTACGACGCGACCGGCGCGCGCCAGCGCGAGTCGCTGATGGAGGCGGCCGAGCTGCTGCGCGAGGAGGGGCTCGACCTCGCCGCCGCGCTGCGCACGCTGCACGTCGAGCTCGTCCTCACCGCCCACCCGACCGAGGCGACCCGCCGCTCCGTGCTCGACCACCAGCTCGACCTCGCGCGGCTGCTCGACCAGCTCGACGACCCGCGGATCGGCCGCTCGCGGCGGCGCACGCTCGAGTCCGAGCTGCGCGAGGCGATCACGATCTGGTGGCAGACCGACGAGGTCCGCCGCACCCGCCCGATGGTGGAGGACGAGGTCCGGCGCAACCTGTTCTTCTTCGAGGCGACGCTGCACGAGGCGGTGCCGGAGGTCCTCGAGGAGCTCGAGCGCCGCTTCGAGGCGCCCGTGCGCGGGCGCGAGCTGTCGTTCGGCTCGTGGGCCGGCTCCGACATGGACGGCCATCCCGAGGTCGGGGCGGAGACGCTCGCGCGGACGCTCACCCTGCACCGCCAGTCCGCCGTCCGGCTCCTGCGCGAGAAGGTCGACCGGCTGGCGCAGCAGTTCTCGCACTCGAGCCGGCGGACGCCCGTCTCCCCCGCGCTCGAGGCGTCGATCGAGCGCGACGCCGCCGAGCTCCCGTCCGCGCGCGTGCTGCGGCGCGCGAACCGCGACTTCGAGCCGCTGCGGACCAAGCTCGGCTTCATCACCCACCGGCTCGCGAACATGCTCGACCCGCTGACGCGCGAGCCCGGCTACGCCGACCCGCAGGAGCTGCGCGACGACCTCTGGCTGGTGATGGAGTGCGTCGGCTCCGCCCACGTCGCGCACGGCAGCCTGCGCCGGCTGATGTGGCACATCGACGTGTTCGGCTTCCACGTCGCGAGCCTCGACGTGCGCCAGTCGGCGTCGGTCGTCCAGGAGGCGGTCGCGGCGCTGCTGCCCGGCTACGCCGGCGCGGACGAGGACACGCGCGTCGCGCTGCTCGAGCAGGCGATCGCCGACGGCCGCCGCGGGCTCCAGTCGCGCCCCGGACGGCGCCGCGGGCGAGCTGCTGCGGGTGCTCGAGACCGTCGTGCTCGCGCGCGAGTGGTACGGCCGCCGCGCGGTGCCGGTGATGGTGCTCTCGATGGCGCAGGAGGCGTCCGACGTGCTGGCCGCGCTGTGGCTGACGGCGCGCGCCGGCGCGCAGCTGCGGCTCGCGCCGCTGTTCGAGACGCTGGCCGACCTGCGCCACGCGCCCGACACGATGGCGCGGCTCTACGACACGCCCGTCTATCGCGACAGCCTGCGCGACCACGGCGACCGCCAGCTGATCATGCTCGGCTACTCCGACTCGGGGAAGGACTCCGGCTTCGTCTCGAGCCAGTGGGCGCTCTACGTCGCGCAGGAGCGGCTCGCGGCCCAGGCCGCGGACGCGGGCCTCGAGCTCGAGCTGTTCCACGGCCGCGGCGGCTCGCCGTCGCGCGGCGGCGGCCGCACGCACCGCGCGATCCTCGCCCAGCCGCGCGGCTCGCTCAAGGGCCGGATCCGGATCACCGAGCAGGGCGAGACGGTCTCCGCCCGCTACGGCGACCCGGAGCTCGCGGTGCGGTCGCTCGAGCAGACGCTCTCCGCCGTCCTGCTCGGCTCCGCGCGCGAGCAGCCGCCGGTGCCCGCGGCGTGGCGGGCCGAGATGGAGCGGATGTCCGAGCGCTCGCGCGAGCGCTACCGCGGCCTCGTCTACGACGACCCCGACTTCGTCCGCTTCTTCGAGCAGGCGACGCCGCTGACCGAGCTGACCGAGCTCAACATCGGCTCGCGCCCGTCGAAGCGCAAGGAGGGCGGGATCGAGGCGCTGCGCGCGATCCCATGGGTGTTCGCGTGGACGCAGAACCGCCTGCTGCTGTCGTCGTGGTACGGCGCCGGCGCGGCGCTCGCGGAGGGACCGCTCGAGCTCCAGCGCGAGATGTACAGCGACTGGCGGTTCTTCGGCAGCCTGCTCTCGACGCTCGCGATGGCGCTCTACAAGACCGACCTCGGCGTCGCCGAGCGCTACATGGGGCTGGTCGAGCCGGAGCTGCGCGAGCGCTTCTGGCCGGGGATCGCGCAGGAGCACGACCTCGTCGTCGGCCGGCTGCTCGAGATCACCGGCGCGCGCTCGCTGCTCGACGACGCGCCCGCGCTGCAGCAGCGGCTCTCGATCCGCAACCCGTGGATCGACCCGCTCTCCCATCTCCAGGTCGAGCTGCTCGCCCGCTCGCGGGCCGGGCAGGAGACCGCGCGCGAGCCGCTGCTGGCGACGATCACCGGGATCGCGGCCGGCATGCGCAACACCGGCTGACCGCCGCATCAGCTCAGCAGCCGCCGCATCGCCAGCTCGAGCACCTCGGCGCGGCTGCGTCCGTCGTGCTCGGCGGCGATGAAGTGGTCGCCGATCGCCAGCGAGAACGCCAGCAGGCTGCGCGCCTCGACGTCGTCGGCCTCGGGGTGCAGCGCGCCGATGAGCGTGCGCAGGTAGGCCATGCGGCGGTTGTCGACGCGGCGCAGCCGGCGGGCGACCGACCGGTCGCGCCGCGACCAGTCGCGCACCGCGAGGTCGATCGGCAGCAGCTCGCGCGAGAACGTCAGCATGCCGGCGCGCCTGACCTTGTCGCGCGGGTCGCCGCCCTCGCGCTCGACGCGCGCGAGCACCTCGTCCGTGCTCCTGCGCTCCCACGTGTCGAGCAGCTCGTCGAGGAACGCGCGCCGGTTCTCGAAGTGCCAGTAGAAGCCGCCCCTGGTGACCCCGAGCGCCTGTGCCAGCGGCTCGATCCGCACGGCGTCGGGCCCGCCGGCGGCGAGCGCCCGCAGGCCCGCCGCGATCCAGATGCTCCGTGGTGTGCGCGTCGGTGCCGCCATGCTCCGTCATCCATACAGTACTGTATGGATGACCATGCACGAACGACGTCACAGCAGATCGCCGTCCCGCCGGCCGCGCGGGCGCTCAGCACCCTCTCCCACGTCGACTACGCGGACGCGTTCCTCGTCGACGCCGGACCCGCCGCGCGACGAGCTCCCGGAACGGCTGGCTGCGCGCGGCGCTGGAGGGCAGCCCGGCCGCGACGCGCCACCGGCTCCTGTCGGGGTGGACGGCGATCGGGCTGAAGCTCCGCCGCGACCGTGCCGGCGGGACGATGCTGGGCTGGGAGATCCGCCGCAGCACCCGGGACTTCGTGCTGCTCGGGGCCGGCTCGCGCATCGGGATGCCCGCCGAGCTGCTGCTCAAGCGCGAGGGCGACGCCCTGCTGTTCGCCACCTTCGTGCAGCACGGCAACCCGGCCGCCCGGGCCGTCTGGGCGGGCATCGAGCCGATCCACGTGCCGACCGTCCGGCGTCTGCTCGCCGACGCGGCGCGGAGGTGGCGCGAACGACCGGCGGCGTGATCGGCCCGGCGATAGAGTCGACGGTGGCGACGAAAGGACGCACCATGGTCAAGGCGGTCGTGCTCTACGGACCCCCGGAGGATCCTGACGCCTTCGAGCGGTACTACGCGGACACGCACACGGCGCTGGCGAAGGCGATCCCCGGTCTCCTGCGGTTCGAGGCCGCGCGGGGCTTCGCGACGCCCGACGGCCGCGCCACCCCCTACCAGCGCATCGCCGAGCTCACGTTCCAGGACATGGACGCGCTGCAGGCGGGCCTGGGCTCCGCGGAGGGGCAGGCGGCGATCGCCGACATCCCGAACTTCGCCACGGGCGGCGTGACGATCTTCTTCGCCGAGCTCGACTGACGCGGCGGCCCGGCGCCCGCGGTCACCCCTGGGTCGGGGGCGCCTCGCCCGCCTGCCACTCGCGCCCGATCTGCCGCATCAGCGGCGGGTAGACGATCAGGTGCCGGAACGGCCTGATCGCGGCCATGTAGGCGGCGCCGAGCCGCCCGTTCGGCTTGACCAGCACGGCCATCTGGCCGCGGTGGCCGCCGGTCCCGTCCGCGACCCAGCCGATGTGCATGACCCCGTGGACGGTCCGGTTGACGATCTCCGCGGCCCACTCGTCCTCGAGCAGGTACACGGACGTGAACGGCGCCGCGTCGAAGTCCGGGCCGCGGGGGCGGTCGCGCAGGTCGGCGGGCAGCCGGTCGCGGAGCGTCGGCGCCCCCTTCCGGCCGCCGCCGTCCGGTCCGTCCCAGCCGAGCAGCTCCCCGGCCTTCCACCGGATCGCCCACAGCGCCCGCGCGGCGCGCGAGTCGCTCCGCGCCGGCCGGCCGGACGTGAACTGCCGCACCAGCCGGGGGAAGTCGCCGGGGCCGCCCGGCGTCGGCAGCGCCCACACGTCCTCCAGGCGGAAGTCGCGGGTGAGCGCGTGGATGCGCCATGGGCGGGCGGTGTGCGCGGAGCCGGGGAGCCTCACCCGTCCCATGATCCTCGCCCCGCGGCGAGTACGCGCCGCTGATCCACGCGGTCGAGGCGGCTTTCGACCGCTGGTCCCTGTCCCGCCGCGCGGGCGGGTCGTACCGTCGGACGACCATGACGGATCGCTCTCCCTCTCCCCCCGCCACCGGTGAGCTGCTGATCACCGGCGCCCTGCTCTCGCTCTACGTCGGCCTGCGCTCGAGCGCATGGGCCGTGGCCCGCCTCGAGCGCGCCGTGCCTAGCGGTTCGCGACGACGGCCTTCACCATCCCTGGGAGCTTGACCGCGAGCTTCGGGATGTCGCTGCGCGAGCGCTCGTAGGCGTCGCGCAGCGCGGCGGTCGCGGCCGGGCCGTGGACCCCGCGCCCGTGCCCGACCAGCAGGTGCTCGGGCTCGAAGTGGCGCAGCGCCCCGGGTGGGAACGCGCGCAGCATCGGGTGGATCCCGGCCGGGCCGGGTCCGAGCGCGTAGACCGGGTTGGTGCCGATCGCCTCGGCCACGACGAGCGCGCGCCGGTCCGCCCACCACAGCGCCTGCTCGTGCCAGCGCGGGATGCGGACGACGTCGATCACGCTGAACGGGCTGTCGGCGATGACGTCGGGCAGCCGCAGGTGCGGGACGCCGAGCCGCGACGCCAGCTCCGCGCAGTCGCGGTTGTGGCGGTCGAGCAGCTGGATCACGCCGGCGGGCGGCCCGAGCGCGGTCGCGCGGGCGATCGCCTCCGGGTCGTCGACCGGGTCGATCAGCCAGACGCCGGAGCCGGTGTCGAGCGCGTGGCCCGTCCGGGTCAGCGCCTCGTCCGGGTACCAGGAGAAGCCGAAGGGAAGCTCGTCGAACGTGGTCACCCCGGCAACGCTACCCGCCTATCGTCCCGTCCATGGGCAGCTATGTGGTCACCGGGGCGGCGCGCGGGATCGGGCGGGCGATCGCGGAGCGGCTCGCGGCGGACGGGCCGGTCGTCGCGCTCGACACGGACGCGGACGCGCTCGCCTGGGCCGACGGCGACCGCGTGGTCCCCGTGGCGGGGGACGCGGGCGACGAGGCGGTGGCCGAGCGGGCCGCCGGCGCCGCACGAGGCGGCGGCGCCGCTCGCGGGCTGGGTCAACAACGCGGCGCTGTTCCGCGACGCCGCCCTGCACGACACGCCCGCGGCCGACGTCGTCGCCCTGATCGCCGCGAACCTCGGGCTCGCCGTGACCGGCTGCGCGGTCGCGGTCCGGCGGTTCCTCGCCGCCGGCACGGCGGGCGCGATCGTCAACGTCTCCTCGCACCAGGCGCAGCGGCCGGTGCCCGGCGCGCTGCCGTACGCGACGGCCAAGGCGGCGATCGAGGGCCTCACGCGCGCGCTCGCGGTCGACTACGGCCCGCGCGGGATCCGCGTCAACGCGGTCGCGCTCGGCAGCGTCACCACGGGGCGGCTCGAGGCCGACGCGGAGACGGCGGAGGCCGTCGGCGCGCTGCATCCGCTCGGCCGCGCGGGCACGCCCGCGGAGGTCGCCGCGGTCGTCGCGCACCTGCTCGGGCCGGGGTTCGTCTCGGGCGCGGTCGTCCCGGTCGACGGCGGCCGCGCCGCGCTCGGGCAGGACCCCGAGGCGCGCCGGGTCGTCTAGTCCGGCAGCGCGACCGGCCGGTCGACGAGCACCGAGAGGACGATCATCGTCCGGGTGCGCACGATGTTCGGGCGCCGCCGCAGCGTCCCGATCAGCCGCTCGAGGTGGCGGATGTCGTCGACCTGCACCCGCAGCACCGCGTCGGGCTCGCCCGACACCGTGACCGCGCTGACGACCTCGGGGATCCCGGTCACGCTGTCGAGCACGTCGCGCGGGGTCGTGCGGTCGGCGCAGTAGACCTCGGCGATCGCCTCGAAGCCGAAGCCGAGCTTGCCGACGTCGACGATCGCGGTGTAGCCGCGGATCACCCCCGCGGCCTCGAGCCGGTCGACGCGGCGCTTCACCGCGGGGGTCGAGAGCCCGACCTCGCGGCCGATGTCCGCGAACGATCGGCGTCCTTCCTGCTGCAGCAACGCAATGATCTTGCGATCCAGGTCCGTGAGACGTTCCATTGTTGTCATTGCGCGGAACGATACGCCCTCGTCGCTTGCCCGCGCGGGCGCGCACGCGTATGTCTGCGGCATGTTCGAGGAGGCACAGCTCTACGCACCGGTCAGCGAGGGCCCCGACGGTGTTCGGGTCCACCTCGCCGACGACCACCCCGGTGCGGGCGATCCGGAGTACCGCCGCCGGCGCGACGCGATCGCAGCAGCCGCGCTGGCCTGGCGCCCGGGCGACCCGATCCCCAGGGTCGACTACACCGACGCCGAGCACGGCATCTGGGCGACGGTGTCGCGCGAGCTCTCCCCGAAGCACGACCGGCTCGCGTGCCGCGCCTTCCGGGAGGCCAAGGCGCGGCTCGCGTTGCCGGTCGAGCGCGTCCCGCAGCTCGACGAGGTCAGCTCGGCGCTCGAGCCGCTGACCGGCTTCGCGTTCCATCCGGCGGCGGGGCTCGTCCCGCTCGACGAGTTCCTGGGCTCGCTGGCCGACCGCGTCTTCCACTCGACGCAGTACCTGCGCCACCCGAGCGCCCCGCTCTACACGCCCGAGCCGGACATCGTCCACGAGGTGATCGGCCACGGGAACCTGCTCGCCGACCCCGACATCGCCGAGGTCAAGCGACTCGCGGGCGTGGCCGCGCGGCGCTGCGAGACGGCGGAGGCGCTCCAGTACCTCGCCGACGTGTTCTGGTTCACGATCGAGTTCGGCGTGATCTGGGAGCACGGCGAGCTGCGCTGCTACGGCGCCGGGCTGCTGTCCTCGTTCGGCGAGATCGACGAGTTCCGCGGCGCCGAGATCCGGCCGATCGACTTCCACGCGATGGCGACGCTCGACTACGACATCTCGCACTACCAGCCGATCCTCTTCGCCTGCGACGGGATGGGCGAGCTGACCGATCGGGTCGGCGGCTTCTTCGCCGGCTTCGACGACGACACGCCGGCGCGGCTCGCGCCGCGGCGCAGCCCGGCGCGCGCCTAGGCGTCCCGGGCGCCGGGGAAGCGCGGCAGCCCGTCGTCGGGCAGCGGCTCCCAGGCGGACGCGCTCGCGACGTGCTGGCGGTAGGCCGGGCGGACGCCGGGGTCGCCGTCGATCGGCGCCCAGGCGGACGACGACGGCCTCCCAGCCGTCGGGCCGGCGGCTGTAGACGTGGCCGCCGCAGATCGAGCAGAACGCCTTGATGTTGCCGCCGCCGGGCGGCGGCCATTCGGTGACCAGCTCCTCGCCGGCGGTCAGCCGGAAGCTGCCGGGCGCGACGGCGCCGCTGGGCGACGCGGGCGTGCCGGTGCGGTGCTGGCAGCGGGAGCAGTGGCACCAGCCGGCGCCGGTCGAGCGGCTCGGTGACCTCGAACTGGACCGCGCCGCAGGCGCATCGACCGGTGAGCATGGGGCGCACGGTAGCTAGAGCCGGCCGTGCGCGCGCAGCAGCTCGAGCACCGGCTCGTGCGGGAGCCCGGGCGCGGTGCCGGCGCGGCCGGTGACGTCGGGCGCGGCCCAGAGCGCGTTGACCACGGCCTCCTCGGCGGCGTCCACGGCGGCGGCGAAGAGCCCGTTCAGCTCGCCGTCGGCGAACGCGGCCTCGCGCGCGGCGCCGCGGCCGACCCGGCCCGTCGTCGCGAACGCGACGAAGATCTCGCCCGACCCGTGGTGCGCGACCGACCCGGTCCGTGCGAGCCCGAGCCCCGCGCGCCGCGCGAGCCGCTGCAGCTGGGCCCCGTGGAGCGGCGCGTCGGTGGCCAGCACCGCGATGCAGCTCCCGGCCTCGCGCGACCGCGGCTCGCCCGGGCCGGGCAGGAGCCGGCCGACGGGGACGCCGTCGATCCGCAGGTTCGGCGCCGAGCCGAAGTTCGCCAGCACGAGCACGCCGACGGTCGCCCCCGCCTCGGGCACGACGCGGCTCGCGCTGCCGATCCCCGCCTTCCAGTCGAAGCAGACCATCCCGGTGCCCGCGCCGACCGCGCCCTCGGCGACCGCGCCGCCGGACGCCGCGGCGAGCGCGCGCCCGGCGTCGGCCGCCTCGACCTGGACCGGCGCCGCGGTGTTGAGCCAGCTGTCGTCGCACTCGCCGACGACCGGGATGACGACGTCCTCGAGCCCGACCGCGGGATCGTCGGCGACCGCCTGGGCGACCGCGCCGTCGTAGATCCGCCCGACCGCCATCGTCGACGTCAGGTAGACCGGCGTCTCGATCGTCCCCCACTCCGACAGCGCGACGTAGCCGGTGAGCTCGCCGGCGCCGTTGAGCACCGCGCCGCCGGCGGGCACCGGACGGCGGAACAGGTCCGTGCCGGGCGTGATCGCCGTCACCCCGGTGCGCGCCACCTGCGGCGCGTCGCGCCAGACGGTGACGTGGCCGACCCGCACGCCGGGGACGTCGGTGATCGCGTTCGCCGGACCGGCCTCGAGCGCGCCGATCCGCAGCCCGAGCTCGCGCAGCCGGGGGCCGCGGGGTTCGGGCGGACCGGGCACGCGCGGAAGACTACGGCTGTAGGCTCGCCGACCGATGACGGCCGCGACCCCGGTGGTGTGGAGCGACGCGCACCGGCGGCACGCGCCGACGGCGGAGATCTGGCTCGGCGTCCGGACCCCGGCGGTCGAGCTGCCCGTGCGCGCCGACGCGATCCGCGCGGCGCTCGAGGCCGCCGGCCATCCGGTGGTCGCGGCGACCGCGCACGACGACGCCGCGCTCGAGGCGGTCCACGACCCCGCGCTGCTCGCCTTCCTCGCCGGCGCGCACGCGGACTGGACCGCGGCCGGGCTGCCGGACGACCCCGGCCAGCCCGAGGTCGTGCCGTACTTCTTCCCCAACCCCGCGCTGCTCGGGACGATCGTCCCCGCCGTGCCGGTGGCGACGTGGGCGCGGACCGGCTACTTCGCCTTCGACACGATGACGCCGGTCGGCCCCGGCACCTGGGTGGCGGCGCGCGGCGGCGCCGACGCGGCGCTCACCGCCTGCGACCTCGTCGCCGGCGGCGCGCCCGCCGCCTACGCCTGCTGCCGCCCGCCCGGCCACCACGTGACGCGCGCCGCGTACGGCGGCGCCTGCTACCTGAACAACGCCGCGATCGCCGCCGCCGCGCTGCGCGACCGGCTCGGGGACCCGGTCGCGATCGTCGACATCGACGCGCATCACGGCAACGGCGCCCAGTCGATCTTCTACGCCGACGCGGGCGTGCGGACGGGTTCCGTCCACGTCGACCCGGCGCAGGGCTGGTTCCCGCACTTCCTCGGCTTCGCGGGCGAGGCCGGCGAGGGCGCCGGCGCGGGCGCGAACCGCAACCTGCCGCTCGCTCCGGGCAGCGGCGACGGGCCGTGGGTCGCGGCGGTGGAGGAGCTCGCGCGCTGGGTGTCAGGCGCCCGCGCGCTGGTCGTCGCGCTCGGCGTCGACGCGGCGGCGGGCGACCCGGAGAGCCCGCTCCAGGTGACGCGGGACGGCTACCGCGCCGCCGGCCGCGCGCTCGGCGCGCTCGGCCTGCCGACCGTGGTGGTGCAGGAGGGCGGCTACGACCCGGACACGATCGGCGGCCTCGTCGCCGCCACGCTGGCCGGGCTGGCCGACGGGATCTCGAACGGAGGCGACGGATGACGATCTGGGTGGGGAAGGACGAGGCCGAGGGCATCCCGGTCCAGGACCGCAAGGACACCAAGCCGCCGCCGCACTGGCGGCTCGAGCCGATCGCCGCCACCGAGCGGCCGCGCTCGCTCGCCGTCGCCGCCGACCGCACGCGCGCGGTGTTCATCCAGGACCGCGACACCTCGGACGTCTGGATCCTCGACCTGCGCCCGGGCGCGATCCCCGAGCGGCTCACCAGCGGCCGCGACCCGATGCCCTACTGGGAGGACACCGACCCGCAGCTCTCGCCCGACGGCACGCAGGTCGCCTACGCCCAGGACGGCCACGTCTGGCTCGTCGCCGCGGCGGGCGGCCCGCCCCGCAAGCTGCTCGAGGCGGGCTCGCCGGTCTGGATCGACGACGCGACGCTCGTCGTCTCGGTCGAGCGCGGCGACGCGAGCCGCCTCGCGGTCGTCGGCGTCGCCGACCCGTGGCCGCGCCGGCTCGCCACGGACCACGGCGACCTGGAGGCGCACGGCGACGAGTGGGGCGCCGCCGTCTCCCCCGACCGCACCGAGGTCGCCTACGTCTTCACCCCGCGCGCCGACCTCAACCGCTCCGAGATCCGCATCGCGAGCCTCGCCGGCGGGACGGTCCGGGCCGTCACCGGGACGCCGCGGATGCAGGACCGCGCGCCCGCCTGGTCGCCCGACGGCGCCACGCTCGCGTACGTCTCGGAGCGCTCGGGCTGGTGGGCGCTGCACGTCGTCGGGGCCGACGGCTCGGGCGAGCGGCAGCTGACCGGCGCCGCCGCCGACCACGGCGAGCCCGCCTGGCACCCGGACGGCGACCGGATCGCGGTGACCCGCGGCGTCCGCAACCGGATCGGCCTCGCGGTCGTCGACGCCGCCTCGGGCGCCGTGACCGAGGTCGCCGCGGGCGGCGTCCACGGCGCGCCGCAGTGGACCGCCGACGGCGCGATCGCCGCCACCTACGAGGACCATGCGACGCCCCCGCAGCTGCGGCTCGTCACCCCCGGCGACGCGCCGGTCCCGCTGCTCACCCCGTCCCCGCTCGCGGTCCGCAGCGCGCCGCACGCCGCGCCGGAGGACGTCGTCTTCGCGTCACGCGACGGGCTCGAGATCCCGGCCATGCTGTTCCGCCCGCGCGACGTGTCGCCCGAGCGGCCCGTGCCCGCGATCGTCTATCCCCACGGCGGCCCGACCGACGCCTACCAGGACGCCTGGGACGGGCACCTGCAGTACTTCGTCGACAAGGGCTACGCCTGGCTCGCGGTCAACTTCCGCGGCTCCACCGGCTACGGCCGCGAGTTCGAGCGGGCGAACCACGACGTGTGGGGCGTCAAGGACACGTGGGACTGCCTCGCCGCGGCGGACTACCTGCGGACGCTCGACTGGGTCGACGGCGACCGGCTGGGGATCTTCGGCGCGAGCTACGGCTCGTACATGTCGCTGCTGTCGGTGACCGACGACCCCGAGCACCGCTTCCGCTGCGCGTGCACGAAGTACGGCGACTGCGACATCGTCACCTCCTGGGCGCAGGGCGACCGCGAGGGCGTCCAGGACCTCGAGCGGATGATGGGCCCGCCGTCGTCGAACCGCGCGGCCTACCGCGCCGGCTCGCCGATCCACCGGGTCGAGCAGATCGAGGCGCCGCTGCTGATCGCGCACGGCGAGCGCGACGAGCGCGTCAGCCCGCGCCAGTCGGAGGAACTGGTCGCCGGCCTGCGCCGCACGGGCAAGACGTTCGAGTACGTGACGTACCCGACGGAGGCCCACGGACTGCTGCGCGCCGGACCGCAGCTGCACTTCTACCGCCGGCTCGAGCGCTTCCTCGACTGGTATCTAATGTGACGGTTTCGATGGACGAAATTGTCCAATCGGTCACTTGGCGGGAGCCGTCGAATGGGGAATGATCGGCATCCGCAAGCCTTGAGGAGGGTCAGCGTGAAAGCCATTGGAGGGTTCTTCGTCGCCGCGGTGCTCGCGGCGGCGATCGTCGCGTTGCCGGGCGGCAGCACGGCATCAGGCCAGGAGGGCGGGAAGAACGTCCTGAACATCGGCATGATGCAGGGGATCGACAGCATGAATCCCGTGCGCGGCGTGACGGTGGCCGCGTTCGAGGCGTGGAACATGGTCTATCCGACGCTGACCGACAAGGCGGCGAAGGACTTCGGGGTCATCCCGGGCCTGGCCACGAAGTGGGAGGGCTCGGAGGACGGCAAGACCTGGACGTACACGCTGCGGCCGGGCATGAAGTGGTCCGACGGCCAGCCGCTGACGGCCGAGGACGTCGCCTACACGATCAACCGCTCGCGCGACGAGGAGTGGCTCAACCACTCGTCGACGACCGGCAACCTGACGGCCACGGCGACGTCGCCGACCGAGGTCGTGATCAAGTCGAAGGTGCCGGACCCGAAGCTGCCGACGATGGACGTCTACATCGTCCCGAAGCACATCTACGAGCAGTACGACGCCAAGGCGCTCACGAAGTGGAACGGCCAGACGGACGTCGGCGGCGGCCCGTACCAGCTCGCCGAGTTCAAGAAGGGCCAGTTCGCCCGCTTCACCGCGAACCCGAACTTCTGGGGCGGCAAGCCGGCGGTCGACGAGGTCGTGATCCGGAAGTTCAACAACGCGGACGCGATGGTCGCCGCGCTCAAGCGCGGCGAGGTCGACTTCGTCCAGAACGTCCCCGAGGGCCAGTACCTCAACCTCCAGAAGGATCCCGACTTCGTCACGCTGGAGGGCCGCCAGGGCGGCTTCGACGAGTTCGCCATCAACATGGGCGACGGCCTCAAGAAGCCGCACCCGGCGCTGCTCGACCCGAAGGTCCGCGAGGCGATCGCCCACGCGATCGACAAGAAGACGATCGTCGACCGCGTGCTGCGCGGGATCGGCGAGCCGGCCGAGGCGGTCAGCCCGTCCGCGAACCCGGACTGGACCCCGGACATCCCCGAGGACCAGCGGTTCGACTTCGACCTCGAGAAGTCCAAGCAGATCCTCGAGGACGCGGGCTACAAGGACACCGACGGCGACGGCATCCGCGAGATGCCGGGCGGCGGCCAGCCGCTGAACTTCCGCTACGCCGTGCGCTCCGAGTCCGACCGCCTCGCCGCGGATCGCCGAGTTCATCACCGGCTGGCTGAAGGAGATCGGGATCGGCACGACCCAGAAGACCTACGACGACGGACAGCTGACCGAGGTCATCGGCAAGGGCGACTACGACATGTTCGTCTGGGGCTGGACCCCGTACGTCGACCCCGACCCGATGCTGTCGTACTTCACCTGCGACCAGGTCAGCTCCGATCCGGACGACCCGACGAACTACTACAACGACGCGAACCTCTGCGACCCGGAGTACGACAAGCTCTACAAGCAGCAGAAGACCGAGCTCGACCCGGCCAAGCGGATGGACATCGTCCACGAGATGCTGACCCGCTTCTACTCGCATGCGGGCTACCTGCCGCTCTACTACCAGGGCGACCTGCAGGCCTACCGCAAGGACCGCTTCACCGGCTGGCAGAAGCAGCCGGCGGACATCGGCCCGGTGCTGTTCTCGAACTCGTCCCCGTCGTACCAGACGCTGAAGCTCGCGTCGGCGACGACCGGCGGCGCGTCGGGCGGCGGTGACGACGGCGGCGGCGGCGGGACCGGGATCATCATCGCGCTGGTCGCGGTCGGCGTCGTCGGGGCCGGCGGCCTGTTGTGGGCACGGTCGCGCCGCGCCAGCGCCGACGAGCGCGAGTGAGCCCGCGGTATGTCATAGGCAAACTGGGAGGGTCGCTCGCGACCCTCCTCTTCGTCGTCGTCTTCAACTTCTTCCTGTTCCGGATCGTCGCGACGGATCCGGTCGCGAACCTGTTCCGCGGCCGCAACCTGACCGAGTCGCAGCGCGACGAGCTGGTCCACGAGTTCGGGCTCGACGGCTCCACGCTGCACCAGTTCTGGGCGTACGTGCAGCAGACGGCGTCGCTGAACCTCGGGCGGTCGTACTCGACCAACGAGACCGTGGTCTCCGAGATCCTCGACGCGGCGCCGGCGACCATCTGGCTCGTCGGCGTCTCGACGATCCTCTCGGCGGTGATCGGCGTGGCGCTCGGGATCGCCGCCGGCTGGCGGCGGCGGTCGAAGACCGACTACGCGGCGACGACGTTCACGATGACGACGTACTCGATGCCGGACTTCTGGCTCGGGATGCTGCTGCTGTCGCTGTTCGCCGTCACGCTCGGCTGGTTCCCGGTCGGCGGGCTCCAGGATCCGACCTCGACGGCGACCGGCCCGGCGCTGTGGGCCGACGAGGCGTACCACATGTTCCTGCCGGCGCTGACGCTGACGCTGGCCTACCTCGGCGAGTACACGCTCGTGATGCGCTCGTCGCTGCTCGACACGATGCGCGAGGACTTCCTGGTGCTCGCGCGGGCCAAGGGGCTGCGCGACGTCGTGGTGCGCAACCGCCACGCGGTCCCGAACGCGCTGCTGCCGGTCGTCACGCTCGCCGCGATCAACTTCGGGTTCGTGCTCTCGGGCGCGATCGCGGTCGAGGCGATCTTCTCCTGGCCCGGGCTCGGCTTGGCCACCTACGACGCGATCAACGGGCCCGACCTGCCGATGCTGCAGGGCCTGTTCCTCGTCTTCAGCGCGTCGGTGATCGTCTTCAACCTGGTCGCCGACCTGCTCTACGCCTGGCTCGACCCGCGGGTGCGTGAGGCATGAGCGCGGTCGCCGCCCCATCCGCCAAGCGGATCGCGTGGCTGCGCCGGCGCCGCGCCGCCGCGGCCGCCTGGTCGGACTTCCGCCACGACCGCGCCGGGATGATCGGGCTGGTCATCCTCGTCCTCTTCGTCGCGATGGCGCTCGCCGCGCCGCTGATCGTGCCGAAGTCCGAGCTGCGGGCGATCAACGCGATCGACAACCCGGTCTGGGCGTCCCCGAGCGAGTTCGCCCCGATGGGGACCGACAGCCTCGGCCGCAGCGTCTGGGCCCAGTTCGTCTGGGGCGCGCGGATCAGCCTGCTGGTCGGCCTCGCCGCGACCGTGATGGCGATGCTGATCGGCACGGTCGTGGGCGTGGCCGCCGGCTTCTACGGCGGGCGGGTGGGCGGCGTCCTGATGCGGATCACGGAGTGGTTCCTCGTGATCCCGTTCCTGCCGCTCGCGATCGCGCTCGCCGCGGTCCTCGGCCCGTCGCTCACGAACATCATCTTCGTCATCGGCATCACGTCGTGGCCGTCGACCGCGCGGCTGATCCGCTCGCAGGTGCTGACGCTGAAGGAGCGGCTCTACGTCGACCGCAGCCGCGCGCTGGGCGCCTCCGACGCGCACCTGATGGGCCGCCACATCATGCCCAACATCTCCGGGCTGATCCTCGCCAACACGACGCTGACCGTGCCGATCGCGATCCTGTCGGAGACCACGCTCTCGTTCCTCGGGCTCGGCGACCCGACCAGCACGTCGTGGGGGAAGATGCTCGAGGACTCGTTCCAGCAGGGCGCGCTGACCGAGCAGGCGTGGTGGTACTACGTGCCGCCGGGCCTCGGCGTGCTGTTCGTCGTGCTGGCCTTCACGCTCGTCGGCCACGCCCTCGAGGAGATCCTCGACCCGCGCCTCCGCAACGCCCCGACCGAATGAGCGCCGAGATCCAGCCCGCCACCGCCGCGCCGACGCTGCTCTCGGTCCGCGACCTGCACGTGACCTACCCGACCGACGCAGGGCCGCTCGAGGCCGTGCGCGGCGTCGACCTCGAGCTCGGCGCGGGCGAGACGCTCGGGCTGGCCGGCGAGTCGGGCTGCGGCAAGTCGAGCCTCGCCACGGCGCTCCTGCGGCTGCTGCCCCGCGGGGCGAAGGTGACCGGCGAGGTGCTGCTCGAGGGCGAGGACGTGCTCGCGATGAAGCCGGGCCGGCTGCGCGCGGTGCGCTGGACGGGGATGGCGATCGTCTTCCAGGGCGCGCTGCACTCGCTCAACCCGGTCCAGCGGGTCGGCGACCAGATCGGCGAGGCGATCGTCCTGCACGCGAAGGGCAAGCGGCCGCGGACGGCGACGCGCGTCGGCGAGCTGCTGGAGCTGGTCGGCATGCCGGCGCGCCGCGCGCGCGACTACCCGCACCAGCTCTCGGGCGGGCAGCGCCAGCGCGTGCTGATCGCGCTCGCGCTCGCCTGCGACCCGAAGCTGCTCGTCGCCGACGAGCCGACGACCGCGCTCGACGTGATGGTGCAGGCCCAGATCCTGCGGCTGCTCGAGGACCTCAAGGAGCAGTTCGGGCTCACGACGCTGTTCATCACCCACGACCTCTCGACGCTCGCCGCCGCGTGCCAGCGGATCGCGGTCATGTACGCCGGCCGGATCGTCGAGGAGGGGCCGGCGCACGCGGTCTTCGACGCGCCGGCGCATCCCTACACGCGCGCGCTCGCGGCGGCGTTCCCGATCATCGGCGACCCCGCGTTCCGGCGCAATCCGTCCGGCCTGGCCGGCGACCCGCCCGACCCGCGCGCGCTGCCGTCCGGCTGCCCGTTCCATCCGCGCTGCCCGGTCATGCACGAGGAGTGCCCGCGCGTCGACGTCGAGCTGTGGCCCGCCGGCGAGGGCCGCCGCGCGGCGTGCGTGGAGGTCCGCGCATGAGCGACGGCCCGCTGCTCGAGCTGCGCGACCTGCACGTCGTGTTCCGCAACCGCAACGGGTCGCGCGCGCGGGCCGTCGACGGCGTCGACCTCGCGCTGCCGCAGGGCGAGGTGCTCGCGCTGGTCGGCGAGTCCGGCTGCGGGAAGACGACGCTCGCGCGCACGATCCTCGGGCTCGAGCGGCCGGCGTCGGGCGAGGTGCGCTACCGCGGCGAGCCGCTGCGCTACGACCGGCGCTCGCTCAAGCGCTACCGGCGCAACGTCCAGATGGTCTTCCAGGATCCGGCCGGCGCGCTGAACGTGCGCCAGACGATCTACGAGGCGGTCGCCGAGGGGCTGCGGATCCAGGGCGTCGAGGGGAACGAGGAGGAACTCGTCGCCGGCGCGCTCTCGCGTGCCGGGCTCCGCCCGCCCGAGCGCTTCTTCACGCGCTACCCGTTCGAGGTCTCCGGCGGCCAGCGCCAGCGCGTCGTGATCGCCGGGGCGATGGTGCTCGAGCCCGGCCTGATCGTCGCGGACGAGCCGGTCTCCAGCCTCGACGCCTCGGTCCGCGGCGAGATCCTCGCGCTGATGCAGGCGCTCGTGCAGGACACGGGCGTGACGATGCTCGTCGTCACCCACGACCTCGGGCTCGCGTGGAACATCGCCGACCGGATCGCGGTGATGTACCTCGGCCGGATCGTCGAGCAGGGCACGACCGAGGAGCTGCTCGGCGACCCGCGCCACCCGTACACGCGCGCGCTGCTCTCGGTGGTGCCGGAGAGCCACCGCATGACGCCGCAGATCCTCACCGGCGAGGCGCCGGATCCGACGCGGATCCCGGCCGGCTGCCGCTTCCACCCGCGCTGCCCGGTGGTCGCCTCCGGCGAGGCGGAGCGGCTCGGGATCGAGGACCGCTGCCGCGGGACCGACCTCGGGCTCGCGCCGGTCGCGGGCGCGGCGGACGGGTCGGCGCACCGCGCCGCCTGCCACGCCGTCCCGGTCGCCGAGCCCGACGAGGCCCCGGCATGAGCACGCGGCTGACCTACACGAGCGGCGCGAGCTCGCCGGAGACCGACGCGGCCTTCGAGGCCGCGCTCGCCGACGTCCGCCGCGATCCCGGCGCGCCGCTCCCCCACGTCGTCGGCGGGATCGAGTCGCACGACGGGCCGGAGTTCGCGCGCGAGGATCCCAGCCGGTCCGAGGCCGTCGCGAGCCGTGCGCACGCGGCGCCGGACGCGCTGGTGGCGGAGGCGATCCGGGTCGCGCGCGCGGCGCAGGGCGGCTGGCGCCGGCTCGCGGTCGCCGAGCGCACCGGGCTGCTGCGCGCGGCGGGCGCCGCGATCTCCGAGCGCCACCTGGAGCTCGCCGCGGCGGTCTCGCTCGAGGCGGGCAAGAGCCGCACGGAGTCGATCGCCGAGGTGCAGGAGGCGGTCGACCTGATCGAGGCCTACTGCGCGCAGATCGAGGCGCACGACGGCTACTCGGTGCCGCTCGGGCAGCTCACGCCGGAGGAGACGAACGAGAGCGTGCTGCGGCCGTTCGGCGTCTTCGGCGTCATCGGCCCGTTCAACTTCCCGGTCGCGCTCGTGACCGGCATGACCGCCGGCGCGCTGGTGGCCGGCAACACCGTCGTCCTCAAGCCGTCCGAGCACGCACCGCGCTCGGGCGCGCTCGTCGCGGAGGCGTTCGCGGCCGCGGGGCTGCCGGAGGGCGTCATCGGCGTCGTCCACGGCGGCGGCGACACCGGCCGCGCGCTGGCCGAGGGCGCGATCGACGGCGTCGTGTTCACCGGCTCGGCGGAGGTGGGCCGGGCGCTCGGCCGGCACTTCCAGGCGGGCGCGTACGCGCGGCCCGCGATCACCGAGATGGGCGGCAAGAACCCCGCGATCGTGGCCGCCTCGGCCGACATCGAGGCCGCGGCGGCGGGGATCGCGTCCTCCGCGTACGGCTTCTCGGGCCAGAAGTGCAGCGCCTGCTCGCGCGCGATCGTGGTCGGCGACGCGGCGCACGACGCGCTCGTGGCGGCGCTCCACGCGCGGGCGGCGGAGCTCCGGCTCGGCGACCCCGGCGACCGCGACGCGTTCACCGGTCCCGTCGTCGACGCCCGCGCGGTCGCGCGCTACGAGGCGGCGATCGCCGCGGCCGACCGCGACGGCGAGGTCGTCGCCGGCGGCGCCGCGCTCGCCGCTGCCGGGCCACTTCGTGGCGCCGGCCGTGGTGGCGGGACTGCCCGAGGGCCACCTGCTCACCCGCGAGGAGCTGTTCGTCCCGTTCGTGACCGTCACCAAGGTGGACTCGTTCGACGCGGCGCTGGCGGAGGCCAACGCGGTCGACTACGGGCTGACCGCCGGCGTGTTCAGCGGCGACCGGCGCGAGCTCGACCGGTTCCTCGACGAGATCGAGGCCGGCGTCGTCTACGTGAACCGGCGCGCGGGCGCGACGACGGGCGCGTGGCCCGGGTTCCAGTCGTTCTGCGGCTGGAAGAGCAGCGGCTCGACCGGCAAGGGCGGGCTCGGCCCGTATTACGTGCAGCAGTTCATGCGCGAGCAGAGCCGCACCGTCGTGACGCCGTGATCCGGTAGCGTCGCGCGGCCATGGACCGGCCCGACCTCGGAGCGGAGCGGGAGCGCCTGCTCGGCTTCGCGCGCGGCGCGCGGGTGCCGGGCGGCTTCGCCTGGCTCGACGACGACGGGCGGCCGGAGCCGCGCCCGCCCGAGCTCTGGATCACGACGCGGATGACCCACGTGTTCGCGCTCGGCGAGCTGCTGGGCGAGCCGGACTGCGCCGCGTTCGCCGACCACGGGCTCGAGGCGATCGCGACCGCGTTCGCCGACGCGGAGCACGGCGGCTGGAGCGACCCAGGCGGGCGTGCCCGGCAAGGCCGCCTACGACCACGCCTTCGTCCTGCTGGCCGGCGCGAGCGCGGCGCTCGCCGGGCGGCCGGGCGGCGCGGCGCTGCTCGATCGGGCCGCCGGCGTGATCGACGCGCACTTCTGGGCGGAGGACGAGGGCGCCTGCCGCGAGTCGTGGGACGACGCGTGGCGCGAGCCCGAGCCCTACCGCGGCGCGAACGCGAACATGCACATGGTCGAGGCGTTCCTCGCCGCGGGCGACGCCACCGGCGAGCCGCGCTGGGCGGCGCGCGCCCTGCGGATCGCCGAGCGGCTGATCGACCGCGAGGCGCGAGCGCGCGGGTGGCGCGTCGCGGAGCACTTCAGCGCCGGCTGGCAGCCGCTGCCGGACTACAACGCCGACCGCCCGAACGACCGCTTCCGGCCGTTCGGCCACACGCCGGGCCACGCGCTCGAGTGGGCGCGGCTGCTGCTCGGGCTGCGCGCGGCGCTGCCCGACCCGCCGGACTGGCTGCTCGAGGCGCCGCCGGCGCTGTTCGACCGCGCGCTCGCCGACGGCTGGGACGACGGCTTCGTCTACACGACCGACGGCGACGGGACGCCGGTGGTGCGCGAGCGGATGCACTGGGTCGTCGCCGAGGCGATCGGCGCCGCCGCCACGCTGCACGCGGTGACCGGCGACGCGCGCTACGCGGACGCGGAGACGACGTTCTGGGCCTTCGCGGAAGCGCATCTGATCGACCGCGAGCACGGCGGCTGGCGGCACGAGCTCGACGCGGCGAACCGCCCCGCCGCGACGACCTGGAGCGGCCGGCCCGACACGTACCACGCGTTCCAGGCCGCGCTCATCCCCGAGCTCGGGGTCGCGCCGAGCCTCGCGGGCGCGCTCGCCGGCGCGTAGGCTCGGCGGCATGCCCGGCTGGCACCTGTTCGTCTACCGGCTGCCGTCGAAGCCGTCGAGCGCCCGCGTCGCCGTCTGGCGCGACCTGCGCCGGCTCGGGGCGCTCCCGCTCCAGCAGGCGGTCGTGGCGCTCCCCGCGGAGCGCGGCTTCGACGAGCGGCTCGACGCCGTCGAGGCGCGGGTGGCGGCGGAGGGCGGCAGCTCGTACCGCTTCGTCGTCGACGGCGACGCCCGGCTCGAGGCGGACTGGAACGCGCTCCGCCACCAGGAGTACGAGGAGATCGTCGAGGAGTGCGAGACGAAGTTCGAGCGCGAGATCGAGTTCGAGATCTTCCGCGGCAACCTGACCGCCGGCGAGGCCGAGGAGATCGAGGCCGACCTCGAGAAGCTGCGCGCCTGGTTCGCGCGCGTCGACGCGCGCGACGTGTTCGGCGCGCCCGCCCGCGAGCGCGCCGCCGCGGCGATCGAGCGCTGCGCGCGCCAGCTCGAGGACTTCGAGCGGCGCGTGTTCGAGGCCGAGAGCGAGGACGGCCCGTCGCTCGCCCCGCCGGCGAAGCTGCCCTGGGGCGAGACCGGCGGCTAGCGCCGCGCGCCGGCCACCAGGCTGACCGAGACGACGGCGACGATCGCCGCGCCGAGCAGCGGCGCCAGCACCTCGTCCGCGAGCGCCCCGGTGGCGACGAGCACCGCGCCGGCGGCGAGCACGAGCACGACGCCGAGCGCGATCCGCCAGTCGTCGCCGACGACGAAGTCGTACCAGAAGCGCCCGAAGCCGCGGACGAGCCGCATCAGCGCGCCGCCGCCGTCGCGCCCTCGTCGCCGGCGACGTCCTCGCCGGCCACGGCGCTCACCGCGCAGCACGCGGACCGCGAACCACGCGAACGCGCACCAGGCGGCCAGCAGCACCGGGAGCGCGGCGTCCCCGCCGGGCCACTCCAGGCTCTCCCCGCCCGCGGCGAACACGCCGAGGCCCTCGACGGCCCAGAACGTCCCGAACGTCGACAGCAGCAGCCCGACCGCGAACTTGATCGTGTTCTGGGGCACGCGGGCCAGCGGCCGGTGGGCGATCGCGCCCGCGCCCAGCACGAGGACGCCGGCGAGCGCCGCGCCCGCGACCGCGGTCGGCACGTCGTCCGCGTTGAGCCCGAACGTGATCACGATGAAGACGATCTCGAGGCCCTCGAGGAACACGCCCTTGAAGCTCACGACGAAGCCGAACCAGTCGACGCCGAGCCGCCGCTCGCTCGCCGCGCCGCGCCCGGCGGCGAGCTCCTCGCGGTAGGTCTCGTCCTCGTCGTTGTGCGCCTTCAGCCCCGCCGCGCGCAGGATCGCCTTGCGCAGCCACTGCAGGCCGAAGATCAGCAGCAGCGTGCCGACGATCAGCTGCATGAGCGACTCCGGCAGCCACGACGCGAGCGCGTAGCCCGCGAGCGCGGTCACGACCGCCAGCGCCGCGACCGCGGCGGCGACGCCGGCGAGCGCCGAGCGCCAGCCGCGCGTGACGCCCATCGCGAGCACGATCGTGAGCGCCTCGACGAACTCGACCGCGGAGGCGAGGAAGACCGAGAGGAGCAGTCCGGCGGTGTCCGCGGTCACTGCAACGGACGTTACATGCAACACCCGACGCCGCGTCGCGCGGGCCGCCATGCGCGCGCCGAGTTGAGATAGGCTCCCCGGCGAAGTGGTCAGGCCACCCGGCCAAACCGAGGGAGAGACAGAGGCAATGAGCTCGCCGTTCAAGACGTTCACGGGCATCGACGAGTACGAGTTCGTCCCGGGCGTCCACATCAAGGCGATCGGCGGAGAGCAGGTCCTGATGTGCCATGTCCGGTACGAGCCGGGCAAGCAGGTCACCCGCCACGCCCACGAGCACACCGAGCAGGTGATGTACATCCTCGACGGCGCCGTGACGATGACGATCGAGGACGAGACGACGACGCTGGAGGCCGGCGACACCGTGGTCGTCAACCGCGGCCTCGAGCACGAGCTCCACTCGGAGCACGGCGTCACGTTCATGGAGGCGCTCGCGCCGGTGCCGCTCGACCACGTCCCCGACCGCTCGCGCGACCTGGTGCTCGGCCCCGACGGCGGCGCCACGCACGTCGAGCGCTGACCCGAGAGGAGCAACTGAGAAGATGGCCTATGTCGTGAGCGTCACCTGGATCGCGAACGAGGGCGAGGAGGACGCCGTCGCCGCCGCGCTGGACCGCCTGCGCGAGCCCACCCTGGCCGAGTCCGGCGTCCAGACCTGGGTCCCGCACCGCGACCCCGAGGACCCGAAGGTCTTCTACATCTACGAGGTCTACGACGACGAGGCCGCCTACACGGCCCACACCGAGACCGAGCACTTCCAGCGCGACGGCTTCGGCGACGCGATCCCGCGGCTCGCCGACCGGCAGCGCAAGTTCTACGAGCCGTTCTGAGCATGTGAGCAGCGACCTCGAGTTCCAGCCGCTGGCCCGCCGCACCTACGTCGCGGAGGCGATCCGGACGATCAAGGACATGATCCTCGACGGCCGGCTCGCCCCGGGGCAGCGGCTCCCGCCCGAGCGCAGCCTGTCCGAGGCGCTCGGCGTGAGCCGGCCGACGGTGCGCGAGGCGATCCGGTCGCTGCAGGCGATGAACATCCTCGAGAGCCGTCACGGCGCGGGGACGTTCGTCGCCTCGCTCAGCGTCGACGAGCTGCTGCGGCCGCTGCAGTTCGTCCTCTCGCTGGCCGAGGGCGGGCTCGACCACCTGTTCGAGGTCCGGCTCCTGCTCGAGCCGGGCGCCGCGGCCCTCGCCGCCGAGCGCGCGACGCCGGAGCAGGTCGCCGGGATGCGCGAGTGCGCGGAGCGCGCGGACGCCGAGGCGGTCGAGGACGCCGACGCGATGCTGCGGCTCGACACCGAGCTGCACGAGCGGATCGTCGAGGCGTCGGGCAACCCGCTGCTCCAGCACCTCTGGGCGGCGACGTCCGCGCTCGGCGCCGAGAGCCGCGCCTACACCGTCCGGCTGCCCGGGGTCCGGCCGCGGACGATCACCGAGCACCGCGCGATCGTCGAGGCGATCGCCGACGGCGACGGGCCCGCGGCGGAGGCGGCGATGGCCGCCCACATCACGCGGATCCGCGACGCCGCGCTCGCGCGCGTCGCCGAGGGCTAGAGCTCGACCTCGCCGGCGACGCACGTGATCGTGCCGCCGCCGACCCAGATCGTCCCGTCCGCATCCCGCGTCACGTGGACGCGGCCGTCGCGGCCGAGCGCGGTCCCCTGGCGCGCCACGTAGGGCGCCGTCGCGCGGCCGCTGCCGAGCAGCCACATCGCGAGCGACGCGTTGAGGCTCCCGGTGACCGGGTCCTCGACCATCGCGCCGTCCTTCGGGAAGAAGGCGCGCACCTCCCACGCGAGCTCGCCGCCCGGCGGGTGGGGGCCGGCGACGCCGACGTCGAGGTCGTCGAACGCCGGCTCGATCGCGAGCACCGCGTCGGCGCTGTCGAGCAGGACGGCGATCCAGCCCGGCCCGTTGTCCGCCCAGGCGAGGTCGGCGATCGCGCCGCGCTCGAGGCCGAGGGTCGCGGCGACGCGCTCGGCGAGCGCGTCCTCGACCGGCCCCTCGCGACGGAGCGGCGGGGCGGCGAACGCGAGGCCGGCGTCCGTCCGGCGGACGGTGATCAGGCCGGCGTCGCACTCCTGGATGAAGCGGTCGGCATCGCTGCCGGTGAGCTCGGCCCAGGCGTGGCAGGTGCCGAGCGTCGGGTGGCCGGCGAACGGCAGCTCGGCCACCGGGGTGAAGATCCGCACGCGGTAGTCGGCGGACGGGTCGCGCGGCGGGAGCACGAAGGTGGTCTCGGACAGGTTCGTCCAGTGCGCGAAGCGCTGCATCTCCTCCGTCGAGAGGTCCTCGGCGTCGAGCACGACGGCGACGGGGTTGCCGGCGTAGGGCGTGCGGGCGAACACGTCGACCTGGCTGAACGGGCGCTTCATGCGGGGACCCGCGCGGCGTCGAGGTGGGCGGCGAGCGCCTGCCGCGAGCGCGGGCGCGACGCCGGCGTGCTCCTGCTTGAGCAGGCAGCAGCGCAGGACGGTGGCGGCGGGCGCGTCGGGCGCGACGTGCGGGTGGGTGCGGCGCAGCCAGTCGGTGCCGACGCGCAGCTTCGCGACGTGCCAGCCGTCGGCGGCGAGCGTGGCGAAGGCGCGCTCGGCGGCGGCGCTGATCGCGGCGGCCGAGTCGTCGGCCGGCAGCACGCAGACGATGTCGGTCTCGGGCTCGAGCAGGAGCGCGGTGCGCGGGTCGTCCGCGGAGCGCCGCGGCGGTCTGCGTGCGCCGCCGCGCGGGCGGCGGCGAGATGGCGGCCGAGGCCCGCGCGGGTCAGCGGGAGCGCGCGCAGCGTCGTCCACAGCGCGGCGGCGGCCGCGCCGGCGCGCGAGCACTCGAGGCTGATCTCGCCCAGGTGGAGGTCGTCCGAGGTGAAGTACGTGTACGGCGAGTCGTGGGCGTAGAGCCGGCCGACGCCGGGATCGGCGAACAGGACGCAGCCGCAGCCGTAGGGCTGGAGGCCGTGCTTGTGCGGGTCGACGACCACGCTGTCGGCGCGCGCGATCGCCGCGAACGGCGCCGCGGCGACGGTCGGCTCGCCGTCCGCCGCGGCGCCCGCCTCCGGGGCCGTCGGCGATCAGCGCGAAGAACCCGCCGTAGGCGGCGTCGACGTGCAGTCGCGCGCCGTGCTCCGTGCACAGGTCGGCGATCGCGGCGACGTCGTCGAGCGCGCCGATCGCCGGTCGTGCCCGGCGTCGCCACGACCGTCCCCACCCCGCCCGCGCGCAGCCGCGCCGCGAGCGCGTCGAGGTCGATCCGGCCGCGCGCGTCCTGCGCGCACGGTCTCGTGGCGCGCGCCGATGACGGCGGACACGCGCGCGTGCGTGTAGTGCGCGTTCTCGCCGGAGACGATCGCGCGATCCGGGTGCAGCTCGCGGGCGACCCAGAGCGCCTCGAGGTTGGCGATCGTGCCGGAGGCGGTCAGGTGCCCGAGGTGCTGCGGGAGCGCGAACATCTCCGCGATCTGCGCGACCGCCTCGCGCTCCATCTCGGCGGTGGCGGGGCCGCCGTCGAGCGCGTGGTTGTTCGGGTTGAGCAGCATCGTCGTCGCGTAGGCCGCCCAGGCGACCGCCGCCGGCGGCTTGAGCATCTGGCCGGCGTAGCGCGGGTCGGGGTACGGATAGGTGTTGCGGAGCCGCTCGGCCAGCTCGGCGAGCGCCGCGCGCTCGTCGTCGGTCGGCTCGTGCCGGTCCTCCAGCGCGGTGCCGAGCGGCAGCAGCGCGCGCGCCCGGTCGGCGAGCCGGTCCGCCATCGGCGCCGGGAGACGGACGTCGCGCGGGTCCACGCTACGTCAGCCGCGCGGGCAGGCCGAGGGCGGCGAACTTGCCCGCGACCTGCTGCTCGTCGACCGGCTGCTCGGGGAAGTCCTGGTAGTAGTCGGGGTCCTCGCTGTCGATCGACCGGACGATGAACGACGTGACCTCCCTGATGCGGTCGCCGCGCAGCGTCAGCACGTCGAGCGCGAACGGCACGTAGGCGCCCGCGGCGTCGTCGAACTCGTAGCTGCCGACCGCCGCCTGGCCGGCGACGTGGGTCGGCAGGTGCTTCCAGCGCCACTTGCCCGACATCGGTCCCACCTTGAGCCACGCGCGGATGCTGTCGAGGCCGGTGTACCACGCGGTGAGCGGTGGCATCGACCACGCCGCGTCCTCCGCGAGCATGCCGACGATCTTGTCGACGTCGCCGCGCGACAGCGCGTCCATGTAGTCGTCCACGACCCCCTTGAGGCGCTCGTCGCCGAGCGCGCGCAGCGTCTCCTGCTGGCTCGGGTCGGGCAGCTTGTCCTCGACCGACTTGCGGGCGCGCTGGAGCGCGCTGTTGACGGACTGCACGGTCGTCTCGAGCGAGTCGGCGACCTCGCGCGCGGAGAAGCCGAGCACCTCGCGCAGGATCAGCGCCGCGCGCTGGTTGGCGGGCAGGTGCTGGAGCGCGGCGGTGAACGCCAGCTCGACGCTCTCGCGCCGCTCGTAGCGCGCCTCGGGCGCGGCGTAGCCGTCCTCGAGGCCGAGCTGCTCGTCGGGGTACGGCTCGATCCAGACCGTCTCCGACAGCGGCAGGCCGAGGCCGTCGGACGCCTCGCGCGACGGGACCTCGTCGAGCGGCAGCGTCCGCTTGGGCCGGCGGGCGATCGCGTTGAGGCTCGTGTTGGTGGCGATCGTGTAGAGCCAGCTGCGCAGCGAGCTGCGCCCCTCGAACCGCGCCGAGCGCCCGCCACGCGCGCAGGAGCGTCTCCTGCAGCGTGTCCTCGGCGTCCTGCACGGAGCCGAGCATCCGGTAGCAGTGCGCGTGCAGCTCGCCGCGATAGGGCTCGACCAGCCGGCCGAACGCCGCCTCGTCGCCGCCCCGCGCCGCCTCAAGCAGCGCCTGCTCGTCGGTCATCGCTCCGGTCGCCATCGCCCGAGGGTATCTGCTCGCCCCGCCGCGGCGAGAGGTGCATCAACGCCGACAGACCCTCGCGCGAACCCGCGCGGTCGGCGTTGTGGTCGCTCTACGACCATCAACGCCGACAGCGGGCCCGACGGACGCGGGCTGTCGGCGTTGTGGTCGCTGCCGCAACGTCGCGTCCTCCCCGTCAATGCCCGATCGTTCGGACGCGGCGCCGCGACATGGGTCAGTCCGGAAGCAGCGGCACCGAGATCCCCTGGTCGCGCCCGAGCAGCACGGCGCGCGTGACCGCGGTCGAGCCGAAGCGATCGCGCAGTGCGTCCAGCGTCGCGTCGAGCGACGCCGCGGGCGGCGCGTCGAGGTCGGCGTCGTCCTGCGGCCGCGCCTCGACCGTGGAGGCGGCGTCGACCCACGTCTCGATCCAGGCGTCCGTGTCGCGCCCGCGGCGCTCGCCCGCCGGCCCGCGGTGCGCGCCGCGCCGCGCGGCGCGCGCGGCGCGCGCGGCGGATCGGGTGACGCGCGGGGATCCGCGTCGGGTCCGTCCGGCGACGCGCCGCGCGGAGCGGCGGGTCGGGTCCGGGCGGCGGTGCGCGCTTCGGGCGCGGGCGGCCGCGGCGCGGCTCGACCGGCAGCGCGAGCTGGACCGCGCGGTCGTCGGTGAGGCTCCCGAGCGTGAGGCCGATCAGCGTGATGCCGCGGCGGCGGATGAGCGGCAGCGCGGCGGCGAGCAGCTCGCGCGCCACGACCAGGATCGCCTCCGTCCGCGCCGTCGCCTCGGGCAGCGTGTGCGAGCGCGTCGCGCGCTCGAAGTCGTCGAACCGCAGCCGCAGCGTCACCGTCCGGCAGACGCGCCGCGCGCCGCGCAGCCGCCGGGCGAGCTTGTCGACGAGGCCGACGAGCATGACCTCGAGCTCGGCCGGCGTCCGCGCGCCGCGGCCGAGGGCGCGCTGCGCGCCGATCGACCGCCGCCGGCGCCGCGTGTCGACCCGGCGCGGGTCGCGGTTGTGCGAGAGCGCGTGCAGCTGGCGCCCCGAGGCGCGGCCGAGCAGCTTCACGAGCGTCGCCTCGGCGAGCTGCGCGACCTCGCCGACGGTGTGGATCCCGCGCGCGTGGAGCTTCGCCCCCGTCTTCGGCCCGACGCCCCACAGCCGCTCGACCGGCAGCGGATGCAGGAAGTCGAGCTCGCCGTCGGGCGGGACGACGAGCAGCCCGTCGGGCTTGGCGACGCCGCTCGCCACCTTGGCGAGGAACTTCGTGCGCGCGACCCCGACCGTGATCGGCAGCCCGACCTCGTCGAGCACGCGCGCGCGCAGCCGGACGGCGATCTCCTCCGGCGTCCCGGCGATGCGCCGCAGCCCGCGGACGTCGAGGAACGCCTCGTCGATCGACAGCCCCTCGACCAGCGGCGTCGTGTCGCGGAAGATCTCGAACACCGCCTTGCTCGCCTCGGAGTAGGCGGACATGCGCGGCGACACGACGATCGCGTCCGGGCACAGCCGCCGCCACTGACGGCCGCCCATCGCGGTCTTGACCCCGCGCGCCTTCGCCTCGTAGCTCGCGGCGAGCACCACCCCGCCGCCGACGACGACCGGCTTGCCGCGCAGCCGCGGGTCGTCGCGCTGCTCGACCGACGCGTAGAACGCGTCGAGGTCGGCGTGGAGGATCTCGGCGACGACGGACACGAACACATGTTCGCATCGTGGCCGGACGGAGGGCGGCGGCGTCAGCGCCCCGGCGGCGGCAGCGTGCTCGGCCCGACGTGCGCGTCGAGCCACGCCGCGAGCGGCTCGCCCGCCCGCCACGCCCCTGCCGCGTGCTCGAGCTGCCGCAACGCGCCCGATCGGCCCCGGCGCGAGCCGCGTCCCGAAGATCATCAGCTTGTGGCGCAGCAGCGCGACGCGCGGATGGTCGCGCGGGAACCCGCGCGGCGCCGTCTTGAGCACCTCGCCCCAGACCTCGAGCCCACCCGCCTCCGCCGCCGCCACGAGACCGGCGAGCTCCTCGCCCGCGACGTCGTCGGCCACCGCCGCCCGGTAGCGCTCGAGCTGATCCGGCATCAGCCCCTTGTAGCCGCGGCCCGCATAGAAGCCGCGCGCCGACAGCTCCGCGTAGAGCGACCCGCCGGGCCGCGCCTGGAGGAACCCCGCCGTCCGCTCCTTGTACGGGGTCCGGTCGCGCGAGAAGCGCAGGTCGCGCTGCTGGCGCATCAGCCGCACCTCGCCGCCGAACTCCGGCTGCAGCTCGACGAGCAGCGCCTCGAGCGGACCGCGCACGGATGCCTCGTACGCCGCACGCGTCGCACCGAAGTACGCGCGCGTGTTGTCGCGCGCCAGCCCCTCGAACCACGCGAACGCGTCCGGTCCGAAGCCGTCGAAGGAGCGCTCCATGGCCGGCCACCGTACCGGCCCCACACGCCACGACGCGGCGTCGGGAAACCGCGACACTCCTGCGCACGAGGCGCGTTCCATATGCGCAGGTCCTTTCACTGTTCAGGCCTCCTGGAGGTGGACGTGATGACTCGCCGGTTCCCCCCGCGGCGGCTCGCTCCCCCGCGCCCGATGTCCGATCCCCCTGGCCGTGGGAGGGCGGCCCGCCGGCTGGCCGGCGCGTCCGGCGCGGCGCTCGCGCTGGGCCTGCTCGGCGCACCGGCGGCCGGCGCGGCGCCCGCCGTCGCGTACGACCGCGAGTGCTACAACCCGGGCCAGCCGATCATCGAGACCGGCAGCGGCTTCACGCCCAGCTCGCAGACCGTGGAGACGCTGACGCTGATCGACGAGGACGCCGCCGAGATCCTCGCCGCGTTCGCGTCGCCGCCGGTCGCGGTCGACCCGCTCGGGGCGTTCACGCGCGGGATCGAGGCCCCGCCGCTCGCCCGCCGCGCCGACCGACGCGAGCTCGCGCTCAGCGCGTTCGGCGACCCGTCGGTGACCGAGCCGGTCACGGTGCAGTGGACGCTCTCCGGCTGGGACGTGGCGATCTCGTCGCGTGGCGGCCGGGTCTCGCGGCACGGGCGGATGCGCGTCGAGGCGTGGGGCTGGCAGGACCGCGGCGAGGCGCTCTACGTGCACTACCTGCGCGGCGCGAAGCGCGTGCGCTCGGTCCGGCTCGGCGCCCTGTCCGCCCCGTGCGGGGACCTCGACGTCACCGTGCGCCAGTTCCCGTTCGCCGCGAAGCCGGGCAAGTGGCGCTTCTACCTGAGCACGACGCCGCGGTTCGACCCCCGCGCGCCGTGGGTCCGCTTCCGGGTCCGGCTCCCGAAGCCACACCGGCCCGCGCGCTCGGTGCGCGCCGCCGAGTGGCGGCCTGACGGACGGCACGCGACCCGGTAGTGTCGGCCGGCGGGAGGAACGGATGTGACCCGATGCCGCTCCTCCACCCACAACGGCTGGTCCCCCTCGGTCTCGCGGCGCTGCTGCTCAGCGCCGCCGCCGAGTCGCGCGCCGCCGACCGCCCCCCGCTCCGCGACGCCGACTACTGGGCGATCGCGGACCGGGTCGTGGTCGCGCTGCAACCGGCGTGGGACGCGCGACGCGGCGCGTACGTCTCCGACTGGCAGGGCGCCGCCGCGCGCACGAACGCGAACATGCTCGTCGTCCACGCGCTCGCCGCGCGTCATCACCACCGCGGCCCGGCCCGCGCGGACGAGCGCGCGCGGCGGCTCGTCGACCACATGACCCACGCGCCGATGGCGCGCCATGGCGGCCCGGCCGCGCGCCATCGCTCGGTCTGCTGGACCGCCCAGCTCGACAGCTCGAAGACCGACCACATCTCGGTCGACCCGCAGATCGCCGAGGCGCTCGACGAGGCCTGGTCCGCCCGCCGTGCGCTCGGCCTCTCCCCCGCCCGGCGCGCCGCGATCCTCGCCGTCGCGCGGCGCTGCGCGCGCCACACGCAGTGGCGCTTCCCGTACGTGCTGCTCAACCAGATCAACTGGAACGCCCAGCTCTACGCGCACCTCGCGCACCTGACGGGCCACCGCAGCCTGCTCCGGCACGACTACCGGCGCCATCTCATGCGGTTCATCGCCGCCTTCCGGCGACCGCTCCCAGGCCTGCGCATCGTCGAACCTCGGTCCCGGATACGGCTTCCACTACAGCCCCTACCGGTCGCCGTCCGACGCGCTCAACTTCGACACGCCCGAGTACGCGAACCTCGTCGCCTCCGCCTTCGCCTACTACCCGCGCGCCCGCGCGGCCGGGATGCGGGCGCTGCCGAAACGCGACCTGCGCCGCGTCCGCGCGTGGCTGATGCGGCTGTTCGCCGGCTCGTGGACCCACGCGGGCTACCTGAACTGGGACACCGGCTACGGGCTCGCCCGCTGGCACTCGGGCCAGTACTGGCTCTCCGCGCAGCAGGCGCTGCTGACGCTCGCCACCGTCCCGGCCGTCCGCGCGGACCGGCGGCTCGGGCGCTGGGCGAAGGCGGTCTTCGACCGCGGTCTGCTGCTCTACCGCCGCTGGGCGGAGGAAGCCGCCTCGGCCCGCGCGCCGAAGCTCCCGTTCGACGTCCTCTCCGAGCACCGCGACTGGGACCTGTACGCGAGCCGCGCGGCCGCGAACGCGCTCCGGGCGGTGCGGCTCGGGCTCGGGCGCAGAGCGCGCGGCCGACCCGCCGCCGCTGTACGCGTTCGACGCCGAGAACGACCGGCTCGCCGTGACCACGCCGGCCTACTCGACCGCGATCGTCGCCCGCAACCGCGGCGCGTTCCCCTACGGCGGGATCGACCTCGCGCGCCTGTACGCCGCGGGCCAGCGGGTGGCGGCGAACATCGGCGGCGTGCCGCCGAACGCGTTCGGCGCCGTGGTGACGGACGGCGCGGGACACACCGTGCTCGCCTCGCAGCGCCCGGCGGGCGCGCGCACCCGCCTGCACCTGGTCCGGTCCGCGCACGGCGCGCGCGTGCGGCCCGCGGCGTATCCGCGGGTGCCGCTCGCCGGGCCGTTCCGGCACGTCGGCGCCGAGGGTGTGGTCAGCAGGCGGACGCAGGCGATCGCCGACCACGTACCGCTTCGACGCCCGCCGGATCGACGCCGCCTGGCGGATCCGCTGCCGCATGCACTGCGCGCGCCGCGTCCCGGCGATCCACTTCCCCACGTGGGGCGACGCGCGGATCCGGGTCACGCTGCGCGACGGGACGCGCGCGCGACCGGACCTCACGCGGCTCGGCGCCGTCGCCCGGATCGAGCTCGGCACCGCCGCGGCCGGCTACGCGCTCACCCTCCGCGGCCCGGCCGCCGCCGTGCTGCGCAGCGTGCCCGTGCGGCCGCAGCCGACCAGCCCCCACCCGGGCCCGACGCTGGAGATCCAGCTGCCGTCGCGGGCGCGGACCGGCCTGTCCGCGCGGATCGTCCCCTGCGCGCCGTGCCGCTGATCAGGCGTCCGGCTGGCGCTCGCGCGCCGCGCCGGTGATCTTCCCCGGGTTGAGGTTCGACCCGGGATCGACGCCGTCGAACAGCGCCCGCTGCAGCGCCACCCCGGCCGGGGAGATGTCCTGCTCGAGCCAGCGCGCGTGCTCGGTCCCGACCGCATGGTGGTGCGAGAGCGTCCCGCCGGAATCGACGAACGCCTGCTGGATCGCGCCCTTGACCGCGTCGTACTCGACGAGCGCGTCGCGCGTCCCCGACGGGTTGATCGGCGAACGTGAAGTAGAGGCACGCGCCGGAGTGGTAGGAGTGCGACAGGTGGCACATCACGTAGCCGCCGACGCCCTGCTCGGCGATCGCGCGCGCCGCCGCCCCGGTCACCTCGTCGTACAGCCCGCGCAGCTCCGACCACGGCGCGGCGGTCTCGGACACGTCGCCGAGCGCGCCGCGGTCGAGCAGGTAGTCGCGGATGTAGGGCGTGTCGAACTTCTTCTGGTCGTAGAGCGCGCCCGGTCCGCTCCCGATGCAGAGCCCGCCGTGCGCCTTGACGATCGCCCCGACCAGCTTGCGCTGCGCCTTGACGTGCCCGGCGCTCCCCTCGTAGCCGATGAACGCGAGGCACATCTGCCCGACGTCGATCCCGCGCCGCTTGAGGACCACCTGCAGCGCGCGCGACTTCAGCCGGTCGACCGGCGAGCCGGCCTTGCGGGTCGCGAACGAGAACTGCGTCTCGGGCGCGTCGGAGACGCGGGTGACCGACGGCGTCGCCTCGCTCGCCGCGATCGCGTGCATCGCCTCCAGGCCACGCTCCCAGTCGGGGAGCAGGTAGCCGAGGATCACCCGCTCCTCCGGCAGCCGGTGCACGTGCACGGTCGCCTCGGTGATGATCCCGAGCCGCCCCTCGCTGCCGAGCAGCATCTCGCGCACGCTCGGGCCGGTCGACGTGCTCGGCACCGGGCGCAGCGCGACGGTCCCCGCCGGCGTGACGGCGCGCAGCCCGCGCGTCAGGTCGGCCACGTCGCCGTACTTGTCGGACTGCATGCCCGACGAGCGCGTCGCGATCCAGCCGCCGAGCGTCGAGTGCGTGAAGCTGTCGGGGAAGTGCCCGAGCGTCCAGCCGGACGCGTTGAGCTGCGCCTCGAGCGCCGGCCCGAAGACGCCCGCCTGCACGCGCGCGAGGCGCGACACCGCGTCGATCTCCAGCACGCGGTCCAGCCGGCCGAGGTCGACGCTCAGCACCGGCCGCGCCTCGCCCGACGGGCGCGTCGAGGCTGCCGGAGATGTTCGTCCCGCCGCCGAACGGGATCACGACCGCGTCGGCCTCGAGCGCGGCGGCGAGCACCGCCGCGACCTCCTCCTCGGATCCCGGCCGCACGACCGCGTCGGGCAGCCGCCCGAGCTCGCCGCGCCGCTGCAGCATGAGGTCGCGCAGGCTCTTGCCGCGCCCGTGGACGACCCGGTCGAGCGGATCGTCCGAGACGGATCCGGTCCCGACCGCCTCCTCCAGCGCGGCGCGCAGCACGGGCGGAAGCGCCGGATCGGGCACCGCCAGCGCGTCGAACGGGACCGGGCGCGCGGTCGACCGCCGCACGTCGAGCCCGATCTTCTCCTTGATGAACGGGGCGAGCGCGGGCTTGTCCGCGTCGGTGAACGCGATCCCGTCGTCGCCCCAGCCCCACCACTTCATCGCGGCCATGGAGCGGGATCCTACGGCGACGTCACCGCGCCCGCCTCGGCGCGCTCGCGCCGGATCGGCCCCGACGTCTCCCGCAGCGCCCTTCCGGCGCGCCCCGTCCGGTCGGCGATGATCTCGGCGAGGATCGCCACGGCGGTCTCCTCGACGGTGGAGGAGCCGATGTCCAGACCGCACGGTGCGTGCAGCCGCGCGAGCGCCGCCTCGGACACGCCGGCGCCGCGCAGGCGCTCGTTGCGGTCGTCGGTCGTGCGGCGGCTGCCGAGCGCGCCGACGTAGCCCGCGTCCGTCCCCAGCGCGGCCTCGACCGCGGGCACGTCGAGCTTCGGGTCGTGGGTGAACACGAGCACCGCGTCGCGCGGGCCGAGCGTCATCCCCTCCAGCGCCTTGCCCGGCCACGCGGCGATCGTGCGCGCGTTGGAGGAGAAGCGCGGCGACTCCAGGAACGCGCGCCGCGGGTCGGCGATCGTCACGCGGTAGCCGAGGCCCTTGGCGAGCGGCGCGAGCGCGGAGGCGAAGTCGATCGCCCCGAAGATGACCATCTGCGGCGGCTCGGCGATCGCCGCCACGTGGACGCGCAGGCCGCTGCCCAGCGACGCGCCGTCCGCGCCGAACTCGCGCACGGTCGAGCGGCCCTGGATCGTCAGCCCGCGCGCCTCCTGCGCGGCGTTGGAGTCGAGCAGCGCCGGCCCGCCGAGCGAGCCGAGCGAGTCCTCGTCCGAGACGAACAGCTTCGCGCCCGCCTCCGGGCCGTCGAGCAGCGTCGCCAGCGCGGCCGGCCGCTCGTCGCGGATCGCCTCCAGGCCCGCGCGCAACGGCTCGCGCGCGGCCTCGCGGATCGGGTGGATGAAGATGTGGACGATGCCGCCGCACATCAGCCCGACCGTGCCGGCCAGCTCGTCGGAGATGCCGTAGGTGACGAGCTTCGGCGGCAGGCCCTGCTCGAGCATCGCCAGCGCCTCCTGGGCGACCGCGCTCTCGACGCAGCCGCCGGTGACCGATCCCTCGATCGTGCCGTCGGCGGCGATGTAGACGCTCGCGCCGACGTCGAGCGGCGAGGACCCGTCGACCGCCACGAGCGTCCCCGCGGCGAAGTCGCGGCCCTCGTCGAGCCAGCCGAGGACGGTGGCGGCGGTCTGCTGGACGGGTCGCATCATGTCGGGCTCCAGGCTCGGATCGCGGTGCGCCGGGGTCGTGCCGAGGCCTGCGGCAGCCGACGCACCTGTTCAAGGAGACTAGGGAGGTCGCGTGCTCCGGCCAGGACGTCGAGGTCGCCGAGCACCGCCTTCATCCCGCGCGTGACCGGCTGGTAGGCCGGATCGCAGGCCAGCGGCGACCACCACACGAGCCGGTGGGCGAGCAGCGCGAGCCGCTTGGACGACGCCGCCATCAGCGCCGGGTCGCCGCGCTCGAGCCCGTCGGACATGACGATCACGAGCGCCCCGCGCGCCAGCGCGACGTAGCGGCCGTTGGCCAGGAACTGCGACAGCGCGACGCCGATCCGCGTCCCGCCGTCGGCGTCGAACACGCATGCCGACAGCCCGTCGAGGGCGGCGTCGACGTCCGGCACGTCGAGCTCGCGCGTGACGCGCGTCAGCCGCGTCCCGAACGTGAACGCCTCGGCGCGGTCGGTCGCGCGGACCAGCACGTGCGCGAACCGGAGCAGGTCCGGGCTGAACGCGCGCAGCGAGCCGGAGACGTCGATCAGCACGAGCACCCGCCGCGGCCGCGCCGGCCGCTTGCGCCACGCCAGCTCGACGACCTCGCCGCCCGAGCGGTTGGCGGCGGCGAGCACGCGCCGCAGGTCGAGCCGCGGGCCGCGCCGCGCCCGCTCGGAGCGCCGCGCCGCGACCTGCGGGAGGACGTCGTCGACGACCCGTGCGAGGTCGGCGAGCGCGTCGCGCGCCTCGGGCGTCGCGTGGCCGAAGGCTGCACGCCTTGGCGAGGTCGGCGGGGCTGGCGTGCAGGCCCGAGCCCGGCCGCGGGTCGAGCGCGTCCAGCGGCTCCTCGCCCGCGCCCGGCGGCGCGGCGGTCTCGCCGCGCTCCTCGGGCGCGTCGGCCTCGACCTCGTGCACGAGCATCTGCCCGTCGCGGAAGAACGCCGCGAAGACCGCGTCGAAGCGCTCGAAGTCCTCGGCGCTGCCGAGCAGCGTCACCCGCGCGCGCCAGTAGAGCGGCTCGATGCCCTCCGGCGGCGACGCGACGAGCGAGACGAGGAAGTCCGCCTTCTTCGGCGGCGCGATCGCGACGCCGGCGTCCTCGAGCGCGCGGAGGAACCCGTGCAGGTGCTCGCGCGCCAGCAGCCGCGGCTCGGGCATCAGAGGCCCAGGTCGAGCGCGGCGACGCGCTCGACGTCCTCCTGTTCCTTGAGCAGCAGGCCGAGCGAGCGGCGCAGCGCCTCCGGCCAGGCGATCCCCTCCGCCGCGAGCGCCTGCGCGCCCTGCGCCCAGTCGATCGTCTCGGCGATCCCCGGGCGCTTGAGCAGCCGCTCGCCGCGGACCCGCTTGATCGCCTCGACGAGCGCATCCGCCGCCGCCTCGTCGAGCCCGGGCGCCTGCGCCTGCAGGATCGCCCGCTCGCGCGCGGCGTCGGGGAACGGGATCCAGTGGTAGAGGCAGCGGCGCTTGAGCGCGTCGTGCAGCTCGCGCGTGCGGTTCGAGGTGAGCACGACCACCGGCGGGCGCGGAGCGCGCAGCGTCCCGACCTCCGGGATCGTGATCTGGAAGTCCGACAGGAACTCGAGCAGGAACGCCTCGAACTCGGAGTCCGAGCGGTCGATCTCGTCGATCAGCAGCACCGCGCCCTCGGACGCGCGCACGGTCTTGAGCAGCGGGCGCTCGAGCAGGTAGCGCTCGTCGTAGAGGTCGCCGACCGGCTTGCCCTCCGCCTCCGCCACCCGGACCGCGAGCAGCTGCTTCGGGTAGTCCCACTCGTACAGCGCCTGCGCGGCGTCGAGCCCCTCGTAGCACTGGAGCCGGATCAGCTCGCGGCCGAGCACGGCGGCGAGCACCTTGGCCAGCTCGGTCTTCCCCACGCCCGGCTCGCCCTCCAGCGCCAGCGGCCGCCCGAGCACCAGCGCGAGGTGGACGGCGGTGAGCAGCCCCTCGTCGGCGAAGTAGCGCTGCGCGGCGAACCGCCGGCCCAGCTCCTCGACCGAGCCGGCGCCGACGTCCGTCGCGAAGGGCTGCGCGACCATCAGGCGGTGGCCGCCGCCAGCTCGTCGAGCCCGCGCAGCACCTTCTCCGGCGTGAACGGCATCGACTCGAGCCGCACCCCGACCGCGTCGAAGATCGCGTTGGCGATCGCGGGGATCGGGGCGTTCGCGGTCATCTCGCCGATGCCCTTGGCGCCGAACGGGCCGTTGGACGCCGGCCGCTCGATGATCACGCTCTGCATCGCGGCGTTGTCGGCGGGGCCCGGCATCAGGTACTCGCAGAAGTCCGTCGGGCCGTGGTCGCGCTCCGGGTAGTACGGCTCGGTCGCCTCGAACAGCGCGTGCGAGATCCCCATCCACGCGCCGCCCTCGATCTGCTGCGTCGCCATCGCCGGGTTCAGTGCGCGTCCCACCTCGTACACGTTGTACATGGCGAGCACCTCGACCACCCCGGTCTCGTCGTCGACCTCGACCTCGGCGACGGTGCAGGCGTGCGCCTGGCAGGAGTCCGGGTCCATCTTGCCGGTCTCGGGATCCGGCACGCTCAGCTCCTTGAGGAACATGCCGCGGCCGGAGATCGTCTTCCCCTGCTTGAAGTGGGCCGCGAGCGCGAGGTCGACGATGTGGATCTTCTTCTCCTCGGAGCCCTTCAGCCGCACGAAGCCGGTGCCGTCGGTCTCGAGGTCGTCCGGGTCGACCTCCAGCTCGTCGGCGGCGACCTGGAGCATCACCTCGCGCGCCTCCTTCGCGGCCATGATCACCGCGTTGCCGACGCGGTGGGTGCCGCGCGAGGCGAACGTGCCCATGCAGTGCGGGTCCGGTGTCGGTGTCGGCCGTGTCGACGAGGATGTTCTCGTAGGGCAGCCCGAGCGTCTCGGCCGCGCACTGCGCCGCGATCGTCTTGATCCCCTGGCCGAGGTCGACGCTCGACAGCGTCACGACGAAGTTCCCCGTCGTGGTCGAGTGGATCAGCGCCTGGGACGGGTCGCCGCCCAGGTTCATGCCGGTCGGGTAGTTGACCGCCGCATAGCCGCGGCCGCGCCGCTTGGCCATCACCGAGCCTCCGTGGACGACATCGCCTTGAACTCCTCCGGCAGGTCGTGGCCGACGAGGTCGGCCGCCCGCTGGATCACCTCGATCAGCGCGGTGCCCTCCGCGAGCTTGCGGTGCGCCTTCATGTCGCCGTCGCGGTAGGCGTTCTTGAGCCGCAGCTGGAGCGGGTCCATGCCGAGCTCGCGCGCGATCCGGTCGGTCTGCGACTCGAGCGCCCAGTCCGCGATCGTCACGCCGAAGCCGCGCATCGCGCTCGACGGCGTGCGGTTCGTGTAGACGCAGTGGGCGTCGACCCAGACGTTGGGGATGTTGTACGGGCCCGGCATGTGCGCGGCGGCCTTGGTGGTGCCGTACGGGCTGTGGCGGGAGTAGGCGCCGGCGTCGACGTACAGCGTGACCTTGCGCGCCACGATCGTGCCATCGTCCATCACCCCGTCCTTGACGTAGATCCGCTCGGCGGCGCGCGGCGACGAGATCTGCATCTCCTCCTCGCGCCCGTAGACGTACTTGACCGGCTTGTTGGTCGCCATCGCGGCGATGCACGCGATCGGCTCGACGATCACGTCGACCTTGCCGCCGAAGCCGCCGCCGACCGTCCCGCCGACGACGCGCAGCTTGCCGAACGGGACGTCGAGGATCAGCGCGGTGTTGTCGAGCGTGAAGAAGCAGGCCTGCGTGTCGGAGTGGATCTTCAGCCGCCCGTCGCCCTGCGGGACGACGATGCAGCCGGTCGTCTCGGTCGGCGCGTGCTCGATCGGCGAGGACTGGTAGCGCCACTCGAAGACGTGGTCGGCGGCCGCGAACGCCTGCTCGACGTCGCCGAAGCGGATCCGCCGGCAGTGGTGGCCCTCGTAGACGAAGTAGTTCGTGCCGTGCGGCTTGATCGCGGTCGCGCCGTCGGCGAGCGCCTCCTCGACGTCGAGCACCGCGGGCAGGTCCTCGAACTCGATCTCGACCGCGGCGGCGCCGGCGCGCGCGGCCTCCTCCGAGGTCGCGACGACCGCGACGATCGGCTCGCCCTTGTAGAGCACGCGGTCCTCGGGCAGCACCGGCTCGTCGTTGGGCTCGATCCCGATCAGGCGGAGGATCGTGTACCAGTTGGCCGGCACGTCCTCGTGGGTGAGGACGCGGACGACGCCGTCGATCGCCAGCGCCGGCTCGACGTCCACGCGCTTGAGCAGCGCGTGATGGCGGTCGGAGCGCCGCATCTTCAGGTGCAGCATCCCGACGGGGTGCACGTCCTCGAAGTACTCGGTCCGGCCGGTCACGTGCCCGAGCGCGTCCGAGCGCTGGACCGTGGTGCCGATGACGTTGTAGTCGGCCTCCCGCTCCTTCGCGAAGAAGGTCGGGTCGAGCTGCTCGGTCTGCATCGCCATGCGCTCCTCCTACCCCGCGACCGCCGCGCGGCGCTCCGCGGCGTCCAGGATCGCGTTGATGATCGACTCGTAGCCCGTGCAGCGGCAGACGTTGCCGGAGATCGCCCGGACGACGTCGTCGCGGCTCGGCGCGGGGTTGGAGGCCAGCAGCGCCTCCGCGGCCATGATCATGCCCGAGGTGCAGAAGCCGCACTGGGTGGCGAAGCCCTCGAGGAACGCGGCCTGGACCTCGTCGAGCTCGCCGTCGGGCCGCTGCACGCCCTCGAGCGTCGCGATGCTCGGCGCCGTCGACGGTCTCGACCGGCACGAGGCAGGACATGACCGGCTCGCCGTCGAGCAGCACCGTGCAGGTGCCGCACGTGCCCTGGGCGCAGCCGCGCTTGGCGGCGGTCAGCCCGAGCTGCTCGCGCAGCGCGGACAGCAGGGTGGAGCCCGGCGGGGCGAGGAACTCGCGCGGCTCCTCGTTGACCGTGAGCTCGATGACGCGTGATCTCATGCGGCCTCTCCGATCAGGGCGCGGCGGACGTGGACGGGCAGGACGCGGCCCCGGTACCAGGCGCTCGCGTAGGCGTCGGTGAACGGCTCGGCGTCGTCGAGCGCGGCGCGCCCGGCGGCTTCGGCGCGCTCGGCGTCGAGCGGCCCGCCGATCGAGCGCCGCCTCGGCCGAGGGCGCCCGGCGCGGCGCGGGCCCCGCGCCGCCGAGCGCGATCCGCGCGGCGGTGACGGTGCCGTCCTCGACGGTGAGCGCGGCGGCGACGGTGACGATCGAGCCGGAGTTGAGCCGCCGCCGCATCGCCTTGACGTAGCGGAAGGTCTGCGGGATCGCGAAGCGCACGGCGGTGACGACGCCGCCCGCGGGCGGGCCGTCGTGGACGAGCTCCTCGACCGCGCGGGTGGCGGCGCCGGCCCCGGCGAGGTCGGCCTCGGCGTCGAGCGCGAGCAGCGCGACCGCGAGGTCGCCGTAGGGCTGGGCGACGAACAGGTTGCCGCCGACGGTGGCGAGGTTGCGGATCGACGGCGAGGCGATCGACTCGACGACGGGCCGCAGGAACGCGAGGCGGTCGTCCGCGCCGAGCTGCGACGAGCGTGGTGGCGGCGCCGACGGTCGCGTCGTCGCCGTCGACCGTGATCCCGGCCAGGCCCGCGCGGCGCAGGCTGACCAGCGTGCCGATCCCGGTCACCTCGGTGTTCAGGCGCGGCATCACCTGCGTGCCGCCGGCGATCACCACGGCGCCGTCGCCCCCGAGGGCGCCGACGACGTCCTCCACGGTCTCGGGGACCTCCACGCTCACGGGCATCTCAGACCTCCACGACTGGGTTGCGCAACGTGCCGATCCCCTCGATCTCGCATTCGACGACGTCGCCCGCGGCGAGCGAGCGCTTGGGCTCCATGAACTCGCCGCAGCCCCACGGCGTGCCGGTCAGGATCACGTCGCCGGGCTCGAGCGTGAAGCTGCGCGAGCAGAAGCTGATCAGCTCGGCCACGCCGAAGATCATCAGGTCGGTGGTCGCGTCCTGCATGACCTCGCCGTTGACGCGGCAGATCAGCCGCAGCGCCTGCGGATCGGGGATCTCGTCCGCGGTGACCAGCAGCGGGCCGAGCGGGCAGAAGGTGTCCAGGCTCTTCGCGCGCACCCACTGGCCGTCGGAGAACTGCAGGTCGCGGGCGGAGACGTCGTTGCCGATCGTGTAGCCGAAGACGTGGTCGAGCGCGTCCTCGACCGCGACGTCGTGCGCCCGGCGGCCGATGATGACGGCCAGCTCGACCTCCCAGTCGACGCGCTCGGTGAGCGCCCGCGGCAGCCGGATCGGCACGCCGTCCGCGACCACGCTGGTCGGGAACTTGGCGAACACGAGCGGGACCTCGGGCGGCGCCTGGCCGGACTCGCGGATGTGGTCCTGGTAGTTGAGGCCGATGGCGACGATCTTGCCCGGGACGACCGGCGGAAGCAGCGTCGCGCGTCGACGGCCGGCTGCTCGGCGCCCGCGGGCGAGCCCGCGATCAGCGCGCCGACGTCGGCCTCGAGCGGATGCAGCGCGTCCCCGCGCACCACCGCGGCGACCGGCGCCACTCCGTCGAACTGGATCCGTGCGACCTTCAAGCCTCTCCTCTCCTCAGCGGCCAGATTGGTTTGACCACCTAGCCACCAGCACGCTAGCTGAGGTTCCCGCGGAGCGTCAAGGGCAAACTAGTTGTATGCGCAACTACATGGTAGGATGTGCGCAACGACCAAGGGGAACGCCATGAAGCTGGAGGGCCTGCACCACATCACGATGATCACCGGCGACGCGAACGCGACCGTCGCGTTCTACGCCGACACGCTGGGCCTGCGCCTGGTCAAGAAGACCGTCAACTTCGACCAGCCGGACGCCTACCACCTCTACTTCGGGGACGAGACCGGCGCGCCCGGCTCGATCCTCACCTGGTTCGAGTTCCCGGGCGCGGCGCCGGGCAGCGCGGGGATCGGGGACATCCACACGCTGCAGCTCGGCGTCGCGTCCGCGGCGTCGCTCGACTTCTGGGCCGCGCGGCTCGACGGCGCGGAGCGCGACGGCGACGTCCTGCGCTTCGCCGACCCGGACGGGCTCGCGCTGGAGCTCGTGGCCGGCGTCAACCCGCCGCTGCGCGCCGTCCATCCGGAGATCCCGGCCGAGCACGCGATCACCGGTCTCGAGGGCGCCCGCGCGTACGGCGGCTTCGCGAACGTCGAGGAGCGGCTCCTGACCGGCACGCTCGGCTTCACCTGGCTCGGGGACGGCGAGTACCGGCTCGACGGCGCGGAGCGCAGCTTCCGCTGGGCCTACGACGCGCCGGTCGCGCACGGGCGCCAGGGCGCCGGCACGGTCCACCACATCGCCTGGGCCTCGCGCGACGAGGACCACGAGGCCTGGCAGGCGCGGGTGTCCGACGCCGGCGGACTCGTGACCGACGTGCGCGACCGCGACTACTTCCGCTCGATCTACTTCCGCGAGCCGCGCGGCGTGCTGTTCGAGATCGCCACCCTCTCCCCCGGGTTCGCGGTCGACGAGGACCCGGCGCACCTCGGCGAGTCGCTCAAGCTCCCCGCCCAGCACGAGCACCTGCGCGAGCGGCTCGAGCGGACGCTCGCCCCCGTGCAGAACCCGCGCACGCGGGTGCGCGGCATGAGCGCGCTGACCTATCGCGAGCGGCCGGCCGCCGGGGACCCGGCCGGCCTGCTCGTGCTCCACCACGGGCGCGGCGCCGACGAGCACGACCTGCTCGGGCTCGGCGACGTGCTCGACCCGGAGCGGCGGCTGCACGTGGTGACGCCGCGCGCGCCGCTCACCCTGCCGGGCTGGCCCGGCTTCCACTGGTACGTCGTGCCGCGCGTCGGCTACCCCGACCACGACACGTTCCACGCCGCCTACGCGGCGCTCGCGGAGCTGCACGACGAGCTGTGGGAGCGCACCGGCATCGGCCCGGAGCGGACCGTGTTCGGCGGCTTCTCGATGGGATCGGTCATGAGCTACTCGCTCGGGCTCGGCGCCGACCGCCCGGCGCCGGCCGGGATCATGGCCTTCTCGGGCTTCATCCCGGTGGTGGACGGCTGGACGCCCGACCTCGCGGGCCGGGCGTCGACGCCGGTGTTCATCGCGCACGGCCGCAACGACCCGGTCATGGAGATCGGGTTCGCGCGGCGCGCGCGCGACCTGCTGGAGGAGGCGGGCCTGCCGGTGAGCTATCACGAGTCCGATGCGGCGCACCACATCGATCCCGCGCACATCCCGGCGGCCGTGGACTGGCTGCCGCTCTAGCGGCGGCAGGACGCCGCCGCGCGGTGCGGCGGCGCGGGCCGGTGCCGTCGAGGGCGCGGCGCTGGACGTCTCGTGCGATGAAGAAGGCGATGGGATCCATGGGCTTCATGGTGCGCCCTCGGCGCCATCAGTTCAAATTACCTTCTCAATGATCGTATAAGCTGCGCCTATGCTCGATCCGCGCCGCCTGCTCACGTTCGGCGAGGTCGCCCGGCGCGGCTCGTTCTCGCGCGCGGCCGAGGCGCTCGCGCTGACCCAGCCCGCCGTCTCGCAGCAGGTCGCCGCGCTCGAGCGCCAGCTCGGCGTCCGGCTGCTGGACCGCGGCCCCGGCGGTCCGACGGTGACCGAGGCGGGCGCCCTGCTGCTCGCGCACGCCGACGCGGTCGCCGACCGGCTCGCCCAGGCGGACAGCCAGGTCGCCGAGCTCGCGGGCGCGGACCGCGCGACGCTGCGGATCGGCGCCTTCCCGAGCGCGCTGGCCTCGATCGTCCACGGCGCGATCAAGCGGCTGCACGACGAGCGGCCGGAGCTGGTGTTCGACGTCGTCGAGGGCTCGGCGCACGAGTCGGGCGCCGCCGTCGCCGCCGGCGACCTCCACCTCGCCGTCTGCTTCCAGGACGCGAGCGCGCCGCCGCACCGGCCCGAGGGGACCGAGCGGCACGTGTTCGGCGAGGAGCCGATGCTCGCCGGCGTCGCGCTCGACCATCCGCTCGCGGGCCGGGACTCGATCCGCCTCGCCGAGCTCGCGGACGCGACCTGGACGGCGCCGTCGCGCGAGCACCTGATCCACCGGACGTGCGTCGCGGCGGGCTTCGAGCCGCACATCGCGTACGTGACGCGCGACCCGCTCGCGATCGCGGGCCTGATCGGCGCGGGCCTCGCGGTCTCGCTCGTCCCGCGGCTGCTGGAGGGCCGGCTGCCCGGCGTCGCGCTCGTCGAGGTCTCCGACCACGCCCCGCTGCGCACGCTCTACGCGCTCACCCCCGCCTCCGGCACCCGGCCGGAGGCGCTCGCCTTCATCGCCGCGCTCAGCGATACGCCGGCTGGCCCGTGAGCGCCTGCCCGAGCACGAGCGTGTGGATGTCCGCCGTGCCCTCGTAGGTGACGACCGACTCGAGGTTGTTCATGTGCCGGATCACCGGATACTCGAGCGTGATCCCGTTCGCGCCGAGCACCTGGCGCGCCTCGCGGGCGACCTCGAGCGCGGCGTTGACGTTCGCGAGCTTGCCGAAGCTGACGTGCTCGGGCCGCAGCGTGCCGCCGTCCTTCATCCGCCCGAGGTGGAGCGCGAGCAGCGTCCCCTGATTGACCTTGAGCAGCATCTGGGCGAGCTTCGCCTGGGTGAGCTGGAAGCCGCCGATCGGCTTGCCGAACTGCTCGCGCGTGCGGCTGTACTCGAGCGCCGACTCGAAGCAGGCGCGCATCGCGCCGGCGGCGCCGAAGATGATCCCGAAGCGCGCCTCCGACAGGCACGAGAGCGGCGCGCCGAGCCCGGCCGCCTCGGGCAGCTGCGCCTCGGCGGGCAGGCGCACGTCGTCGAGGATCAGCTCCGAGGTGATCGAGGCGCGCAGCGAGAGCTTCTGGTGGATGTCCTGCGTGGTGAAGCCGGGCGTCCCCTTCGGCACGAGGAAGCCGCGGACGCGGTCGTCGGTGCGCGCCCAGACCACGGCGACGTCGGCGACCGAGCCGTTCGTGATCCACATCTTCGTGCCGCTCAGGATCCAGTCGTCGCCGTCGCGGCGGGCGCGGGTGCGCATCGAGCCGGGATCGCTGCCCGCGTCCGGCTCGGTCAGCCCGAAGCAGCCGATCGCGTCGCCGGCGGCCATCCGCGGGAGCCACTCCTCCTTCTGCTCCTCCGAGCCGTAGCGCCAGATCGCGAACATCGACAGCGAGCCCTGGACGGAGACGAGCGAGCGCAGGCCCGCGTCGCCGGCCTCGAGCTCCAGGCACGCGAGGCCGTACGCGGTCGCGCTCGAGCCCGCGCAGCCGTAGCCGTGCAGGTGCATCCCGAGCAGGCCGAGGTCGCCGAGCCCCTTGGCGAGCTCGCGCGACGGCAGGTCTCCCGCCTCGAACCACTCGGCCACGTTCGGCAGCAGCTGCTCGCGCACGTAGGACCGGACGGTGTCGCGGATCAGCTTCTCCTCGTCGTCCAGCAGCGCGTCGAGGCGCAGGAAGTCGGCGGCGTTGATCTCGGGCGGTGCGGACGCGGTGGGCGTGGCCATGGCTTGGGTCCTCCTAGAAGGCGGCGCGCAGCCTCGGCAGCACGTCGCGGGCGAACTGCTCGAGGAAGCGCGCCTGGTCGGCGCCGGGGGCGTGGAAGATCAGCTCGTCGAAGCCGAGCTCGACGTAGGGGCGGATGCGGTCGACGACCTCGTCGGGGTCGTCGGAGACGATGAAGCGGGTGGAGGCGCGGTCGCGGTGCTCGTCGGCGAGCCGCTCCATCTCGATCGGGTCCTCGACGCCGGACTTCTCCTCGCCGGAGAGCGCGAGCGCCGCCCACCAGCCGCACGCCTCCTCGGCGTAGGCGCGGTCGTGGTCGTAGGAGACCTTGATCTCGATCATGCGCGGCATCGCGTCGGGGTCGCGGCCCGCGGCGTGCGCGCCCTCCTCGAGCTTGCCGATCAGCTCGGTGTAGAGCTCCTCCGGCTTGCCGCTCGTGCAGATGAAGCCGTCGCCGATCCGGCCGGCGAGCTTGGCGGCGAGCGGGCCCGACGCGGCCATGTAGATCGGCACCGGCTCGTCGGGGCGGTCGTAGACCGTGGCGCGATCCGTCTTGTAGAAGTCGCCCTCGAAGCTCACGCGCTCCTCGGTCCAGAGCTGCTTGATCAGGCGCACGGCCTCGGCGAGCCGCTGCCGCCGCTCCTTGCCGCCCGGCCAGGCGCCCGCGGTCACCGGCGTCTCGTTCATCGCCTCGCCGGTGCCGACGCCGAGCCACACGCGGCCGGGATACAGGCAGCCGAGCGTGGCGAACGCCTGAGCGACCACGGCCGGCTCGTAGCGCATCGTCGGGGTGAGCACGCTCGTCCCGATCCGGGCGGACTCCGTGCGCGCGCCCGCCGCGCCGAGCCACGGCAGCGCGGCCGGGGCGTGGCCGCCGTGGTGGCGCCACGGCTGGAAGTGGTCGGAGAGCGCGATCAGCTCGAGCCCGAACGACTCCGCGAGCAGCGAGAAGTCCAGCAGCTCGCTCGGGGCGAACTGCTCCGCGGACGCCTTGTAGCCGTATCGGACCTGACGGGCGATGCGCCGGAGTCTACGAACGCGCACAGCTGCGCGCGCGCCTCGACTAGGCTCGGATGTGGCATGGCAGCACACGGGGAGCCATCCGCGACCGGCATCAGTGGTGCCGGCGCCGTGCTGCGCCTGATCCGGCACGGCGCCGCGACCACCCGCAGCGACCTCGTGACCACCACCGGGCTCGCCCGCTCGACGATCTCCCAGCGCGTCGACGCGCTGATCTCGCGCCGGCTGCTGGTGTCCGACGCCGACGTCACCGCGACCGGCGGCCGGCCCGCCCAGGTGCTGAGCTTCAACCACAGCGCGGGCGTCGTGCTCGCGGCCGACCTCGGCGCCACCCACGCGCGCCTCGCGCTCTGCGACCTGGCCGGCGACATCCTCGCCGAGGAGGCGCACGACATCGCGATCGCCGACGGCCCCGAGGCGGTGATGGAGTGGCTCGAGGGCCGCTTCGACGCGCTGCTCGCGGCCGCGCCCGAGGACGAGCGGCCCGCTGCTGGGGATCGGGCTCGGGCTGCCCGGCCCGGTCGAGCATCCGGCCGGGATCCCGATCGCGCCGCCGATCATGCCCGGCTGGGACGGCTATCCGGTCGCGCCGCGGCTCACGCACCGGTACGGCGCGCCGGCGCTCGTCGACAACGACGCGAACCTGATGGCGCTCGGCGAGCGGACCCGCGCGTGGCCGGACACCGAGCACTTCATGTTCGTCAAGGTCGGGACCGGGATCGGCGGAGGGCTGATCTCGCACGGGCGGCCGATGCGCGGCGCCCAGGGCGCGGCGGGCGACATCGGCCACATCCACGTGCGCGACCACGACGACGTGCTCTGCCGCTGCGGGAACCGCGGCTGCCTCGAGGCGGTCGCCGGCGGCGGCGCGCTCGCCGCCCGGCTCGGCGAGCCCGGGGTGCGCGACGTCGTGCGCGTGTTCCGCGAGGGCCGGCCGGAGGTCACGGCGATGGTCCGCGAGGCCGGCCGCCAGCTCGGCGAGGTGCTGGCCGCGTCGGTCAACGCGTTCAACCCGGCGGTGATCGTGATCGGCGGCGACCTCGCCGAGGCCGACGAGCCGCTGCTCGCCGGCGTCCGCGAGATCGTCTACCAGCGATCCGTGCCGCTCGGGACCCGCTCGCTGCGGATCGTCCCGTCCGAGCTCGGCGAGCAGGCGGGCGTGATCGGCGCGGCGACGATGGCGATCGAGCACGTGCTCGAGCCCGGCTCGGTCGACCGGATGCTGGCGGCCGCGTCCTGATGCCGGACCCGGGGCTGCTGCTCGTCGCCGAGGTGCACGCGCTCGTCGGGCGCGACGCCGAGGTGCGTGCCGCGCTCGCCGACCTGGCGGACGGCAGCGCCGCGCGAGCCGGGGCTCGTGCGCTTCCGCGTGCTCGCGGCGGGCGAGCCCGGCGAGTACGTCCTGCTGCAGGAGTGGGCTGGACGAGGCCGCGCTGCGCGCGCACTACCGCACGCCCCACTACCGGCGCTACCGCGAGCGGATCGGGGAGCTGCTCGCGCGGCCGAGCGACGTCGTCGTGCACCACGTGCGCGAGACCGTCCACGCGCGCGACCCGAACCCGCCCGACCCCGGGCTGCTCGGGTAGGCCGGGCCGGCGGGTCCGTCCGCCGGCCCGGAACCCGTCGTTCAGCGGCCCCAGCCGTGGCCGTCCTTGCCCTGGAGCACGTCGAACAGGTCGGTGTGATCCGTCGTGCCGAGGATCGCCGCGCCGCCCGGGCCGCCGCCCCAGATCGGGACCACGGAGCCGGTGTGCTGCTGGCTCAGCGTGCTCGCCGCCGGGCGCGTCTCGCCGCCGGCCGTGCCGTAGGTGACGCGCATCGTCTGCCCGTCCTTGGTGATCAGGTTGTTCGAGTAGCCGGTCGGGTTGCCGGTGCCGCTCGTGTCCTCGCCGACGATCTGGCTCGTGTGGGCGTGGTCGGCGGTGACGACGATCAGCGTGTCGGGATGCGTGCGCTGATAGTCGAGCGCGACGCCGATCGCGTCGTCGAACGCGACGGTCTCGCCGATCTGCGCGCACGCGTTCGCCGCGTGGTCCTGCTTGTCGATCGACGCGCCCTCGACCTGGAGGAAGAAGCCCTTGCGGTTGCGCGGCGAGTCGAGCAGCTGGATCGCCTTGCGGGTCATGTCGGACAGGCTCGGCTCGCTCGCCGGCCGGTTCCCGGTGACGCACTTCTGGGCCGGCGTGCCGTCGCCGAGCGTGGCCACCGGCCCGGTCCACTCGGTGGTCATGTTGCCGCCGGTGAAGAGGCCGAGGAGCGGCTTGTCCGACGAGCGCGCCGCGGCGAGCTGCGCCGCGGTGGTGATCTCGGTGTAGCCCTGGCGGGTGGCCGACTGCTCGACGGTCCTGCCGTCGTCGGGGCCGCCGCTGATCGTCTGCGTGAAGCGGTTGCGGCCGCCGCCGAGGACGACGTCGACGTGATGGTCGACGGTCTGCTCGGCGATCGAGCCGAGCCCGCCCGCGGCCTTCGTCTCCTGCGGGCAGGTCTTCACCGTGTCCTGCGGGCCCTGGCAGCCGCGGATCGAGATGTGCGAGTTCAGCACCGCCGGCGTCGCGTCGGTGATCTCCGCCGTCGAGACGTTGCCGGTCGCCTTGCCCGCCCGCTGCGCCTTCTCGAGCACCGTCGGTGAGGTTCTTGCCGGGCACGTCGAGCGCGGTGCTCGGGCCCTGCGAGACCCGCTCGTCGATCGTCTTCTGCCCGGTCGCCCACATCGTCCCGGTCGAGGCCGAGTCCGGGTCGTAGTCGGGCAGCAGCGGCGCCGTGCCCGGCTTCACCGACCACGTGGTCTGGAAGCCCGTGAACGGCAGCCGGTCGACGTTCATCCGCCCGGCCGCGCCGTACTGGTAGTAGCGGGCGGCGGTGATCTCCTGCGTGCCCATCCCGTCGCCGAGGAAGAAGATCACGTTCTTCGCCTGCCCGCCGTGCAGCTGCGCGCGGACCTGATCGGTGCGGCTCTGCTCGCCGCCGATCGCGTACGACGCGCCGAGCCCCAGCAGGACCGTCGCGCCCAGGCCGCCGAGCGCGACGGCCATGCGCTTCCCTTCCAACATCGAGAACCTCCGGTCGTGGATCGGGAGGCACCCTCCTCCTCGCCGCCGCCGGGCGTGTGACCGCGCGGTGAAATCGGCGCCGACTACGACGTGTCGGGCGCCATCTCCCCGCGCCGCCACGGGCTCGCGGCGCCGAAGTCCTGCGCCGAGCGGCGGCGCATCAGGCGCGCGCCGCCGCCCTCCGGGTCGCGGCGGGGGACGCCGAGCTCGTCCAGGCGCAGCGGCGTGACGCGGCCGCGGACGAGGCGGCCGTCGGGGGCGAGCCGGACCCGCAGCACGTGCGGGCCCGAGCCCAGGACCAGATCGGCGCCGGCGTCGATCGCGGCGCGCGCGAACCGCCGGCTGTCGCCGCGGTCCTCGCCGAACTGCCGCTCGGGCCGGCGCGGGACGGTGCGCTACGCGCCGCTCCGGCGCGTTGGTTCAGGGCAATCTGTAGTAATTCTGTAGACTTGCTGTTCTTAGCCACGAACGGGAGACCGGACATGACCGTCACCGACGAGCTGGTGCAGAACGCCGAGGCCTATGCCGCGGACTTCGACCGCGGCGACCTGCCGCTTCCCCCGGCGCGCAAGGTGGCGATCGTCGCCTGCATGGACGCGCGGCTCGACCCGTACGCCCTGCTCGGCCTGACCGAGGGCGACGCGCACGTGATCCGCAACGCGGGCGGCGCCGTCACCGACGACGCGATCCGCTCGCTCGCGATCTCCCAGCGGCTGCTGGGGACCGAGGCGATCGTGCTGATCCACCACACGGACTGCGGCATGCTCACCTTCGGCGACGAGGAGTTCCGCGGCGCCGTCGAGTCGGAGACCGGCATCCGCCCGCCGTGGGCGGCCGAGACCTTCAGCGACCTCGACGACGACGTCCGCCAGTCGATCGCGCGGATCAAGGCCTCGCCCTTCGTCCCGCGCCGCGACGACGTGCGCGGCTTCGTCTACGACGTCGCGACGGGGTCCCTGCGCGAGGTCGGATGAGCCACTACGTGTCGTAGATGTGAACGCGGACACGAGCCGCGGGGGTACCGGACCGGAATGCGGAAACTCACGCTCTCACTCCTGGCGGCGGCGATGCTCGCCGCCCCCGCCGCGGCCTCTGCCCAGGCCCCCGGCC
>CAVRTO010000016.1:0-274960 GCA_963724145.1 uncultured Solirubrobacteraceae bacterium | reverse complement strand
TCCTCGCGGTGTTCGGCGCCGCGACGATCGTCTTCGGGAACCCGCGCGACGCGCTCTTCCTCGGGATCCTGTTCGCGAACATCGGGATCGGGACGTTCCAGGAGATCCGCGCGAAGCGCGCGCTGGACAAGCTGGCCGCGCTCGTCGCGCCGACCGCGACCGTCGTGCGCGACGGCGAGCCGCGCACGGTCCCGATCGGCGCGGTGGTCGCCGGCGACGTCGTGCGCGTCAGGGCGGCGACCAGATCGTCGCCGACGGCACGCTGCTGCAGAGCGAGGGCCTGGCGCTCGACGAGTCGAACCTGACCGGCGAGAGCGAGCCGGTGCTGCGCGCGGCGGGCGAGGATGTCCTCTCGGGTCGTTCGCCGTCGAGGGCGCCGCTCCTATCCGGCGACGGCCGTCGGCGCCGACAGCCGCGCCGCCCGGCTCGCGGGACGGCGCGCGCGTTCCGCATCCGCGTCCCGCTCGAGAAGGCGATGGACCGGCTGCTGATCATCTTCGTCGGGGTGATGGCCCCGCTCGGCGTCGCGCTCGGCGTCTCGCTCGCGATCCGCGACGTGAGCCAGGCCCAGGCGGTGGAGACGCTGACGGCGGCGATCGTGAACATCGTCCCCGAAGGGCTGATCCTGCTCGTCTCGCTGACCGCGGCGGTCTCGGCGGCGAAGATGGCCCGGCGCGGGGTGCTCGCGCAGCAGCTCAACGCGATCGAGTCGCTCGCGTCGGTCTCGGTCATGTGCACGGACAAGACCGGCACGCTGACCGAGGCGTCGCTGCGGGTCGTCGCGCTCGTGCCGGCCGACGGCGTCGACGAGCCGCGGCTGGCGCGCGCGCTCGGCCGCTACGCCGCGAGCGCCCCGTCGCGCAACTCGACCCTGGAGGCGGTCCACGCGGCGGGCCTGGCCGACGGCGACCCCGCGCTCGAGCCCGCCGCCCAGGTGCCGTTCTCGTCGCGGCGCCGGTGGAGCGCGCTCGAGCTGGACGGCGACCGGCTCGTGCTCGGCGCGCCCGAGGCGCTGCTCGACGCGCACGGCGCGCTGCGCGAGCGGGCGTCGGAGGAGGCCGCCGGCGGGCGCCGCGTCCTCGCGCTGGCGACCGCGGACGCGCCGCTCCCGCCGGCCGCGCCGGACGCGCCGCTGCCGGAGCCGCTCGAGCCGCTGGGGATCGTCGTCCTGGCGGAGCGGCTGCGCGACAGCGCCGACCGCACCGTCGCGTTCTTCGCCGAGGAGGAGGTCGCGCTGAAGGTGGTGTCGGGCGACAGCCCGGCCACGGTCGGCGCGATCGCGCGCGACGCCGGCATCCCCGCGCGCAGCGACGCGCTCGACGGCCGCAGCCTGCCCGACACGGATCCCGCGCTGCTCGAGGCGGTCGACGCCGCGCCCGCGATCGGGCGGATCTCGCCCGAGGACAAGGCGCGCGTCGTGCGCGTGCTCGCGGAGAGCGGCGAGTACGTCGGCATGCTCGGCGACGGGGTCAACGACGTGCCCGCCCTCAAGCAGGCGCGGCTCGCGATCGCCCAGGGCAGCGGGACCCAGATGGCCCGCTCGGTCTCCGACCTCGTGCTGGTGAGCGGCGAGTTCGGCGAGGTGCCGCGGATGGTCCACGAGGGCCGCCAGATCCTGCGCAACATCCAGCGCGTCGCGCGGCTGTTCGTGTCCAAGGCGGTGTTCACCGCCTTCCTGCTGATCGCGATCGCGCTGACCACCGGCGTCTTCCCCCTGCTGCCGCGGCAGTTCACGCTCACCTCGTCGCTGACGATCGGCGTGCCCGCGTTCTTCCTCGCGCTCGCGCCGTCGTCCGGGCCGTGGCGGCCGGAGGGGTTCCTCAAGTCGGTCGCGCGCTTCTCGATCCCGGCCGGGATCGCGACCGGGATCGGGATCCTCGCCGGCTACCTGCTCGCCCGCCACGCGTTCGGCGCGACCCTCGAGGAGGCGCGGACGGTGACCGCCGCGACCGTGGTCACCGCCGGCCTGGCGATCGTGATCGCGCTCGAGGACGAGCCGGGGACGCGGCGCTACGCGGTCATCGGCCTGTGCGCGGTGATGGCGCTCGGGTTCGTGCTCGTCTGCGCGATCCCCGCCGGGCGCGACTTCTTCGACCTCGCGACGCCGACCGGCGGGATGGCCGCCGCCTGGGCCTGCGGCAGCGCGATCGGCGTCGCGCTGCTCGCCGTCGCGCTGCGACTCGTGCGCGACTAGTCGTCGAACTCCTCCGCGTGGCCCTGGCCCGTCCGCGGCTTGGAGCCGAACCCGCGCTGCGACGAGCCGAGGTTCACGCCCGGCGGCGGGCCGCCCGGCTGCGGGTCGCCCGCGCGGCCGCGGTGCGTCGGGCGGTCGGCGTCGCGGCTCGGCTGCACGCGCTTGGGCTCGCCCTTCTGCTTCGGGAAGTGCGGCGGCCACGGCGCGTCGCCGAGGCCCTCCTCCTCGTCGCGCCGCGCGAGGTCGAGCAGCGCGTCGAGCGTCCCCGGCTCGCGGTCGATGTCCGCCGCCGGATCGCCGACCGTGCGCAGCCGCTCCGGCACGGTGTCGAGCCGCAGGTCGCCCGGCTCGACGTCGGGCACCTCGTCCCACGCCAGCGCGCACGACACGCGCGCGTCGGGGGTCGGGCGGACCGAGTAGCAGGAGGCGACGGTGCGGTCGCGCGCGTTCTGGTTGTAGTCGACGAACACGCCGTGCCGTTCCTCCTTCCACCACTTGCTCGTCGCGAGGTCGGGCGCGCGCCGCTCGACCTCGCGCGCCAGGGCGAGCGCCGCGCGGCGGACGCCCAGCGAGTCCCACTCCGGCACGATCCGGACGTTGACGTGGATCCCCTTCGAGCCCGACGTCTTCGGGAAGCCGCGGAGCCCGTGCTCGGCGAGCACGTCGCGGACGACCATCGCCGTGCGCCGCACCGCGTCCCACGGCACCCCGTCGCCGGGGTCGAGGTCGACGCGCAGCTCGTCCGGGGCGTCGAGGTCCGCGCGCCGCGCGGGCCACGGGTTGAAGTCGATCACGCCGAGGTTCACGGCCCAGACGAGGTGCGCCTCGTCGTTCGCCACCAGCTCCTCCGCGGTCCGGCCGGACGGGAACGCGACCGTCGCCGTCTGCAGCCAGTCGGGCACCTTCTGCGGCACCCGCTTCTGCCAGATCGGCTCCTCCATGATCCCGTTGACGAAGCGCTTCATGACCGTCGGGCGCTCGCGCAGGTGCACCAGCGCCGCGTCCGCGATCGTCACGTAGAACTCCGCGAGGTCCAGCTTCGTCCAGCCGGGCCCCGGGAAGTAGACCTTCGCCGGGTTGGAGAGCCGGACCTCATGGCCCGCCAGCTCGAGCGTCGTGTACTCGCCCTTGGCCACCGCGACGAGCGTACCGGTACGCTCGCTCAAGACCGCCGGACGAGAGGAGCGCCGCATGTCCATCGATCCCACCAGGACCGCCGTCGTCCTGATCGAGTACCAGAACGACTTCACCTCCGAGGGCGGCGCGCTCCACGGCGCGGTGCAGGACGTGATGCAGCGCACCGACATGCTCGACAAGACGCGCGCGCTGATCGACGCGGCGCGGGCGGCCGGCGCCACGATCGTCCACGCGCCGATCACGTTCGCCGAGGGCTTCGGCGAGCTGTCCGACCATCCCTACGGGATCCTCAAGGGCGTCGTCGACTCGACCGCGTTCGTCAAGGGCTCGTGGGGCGCGGAGATCGTCGACGCGGTCGCGCCCCAGCCGGGCGACATCGTCGTCGAGGGCAAGCGCGGGCTCGACGCGTTCGCGACGACCAACCTCGACTTCATCCTCCGCGCCCGCGGGATCACGACGATCGCGCTCGGCGGGTTCCTGACCAACTGCTGCGTCGAGTCGACGATGCGGACCGGCTACGAGAAGGGCTACCAGGTGGTCACGCTGTCGGACTGCGTCGCTGCGACCTCGGCCGAGGAGCACGACAACGCGATCCGCTTCGACTACCCGATGTTCTCCACCCCGATGAGCGCGGAGGAGTTCACGGGCAGCCTCGCCGGCGAGCGCGCGCCGGCCTAGAGGTCGGCCGGCTCGCCGATCGGGACCCAGCGGACGCGCGCGGCGAGGTCCGGCGCGGCCGCGAAGGCGCGCTCGACCTCCGCCCGCCCCTCGCGGAAGTGCTTCCAGCCCTCGTAGTGGACGGGGACGATCGTGCGCGGGTCGATCAGGCGGCAGAGCTCGACGGCGTCCTCCGCGGTCAGCGTGTAGTGCAGCGGCCCGGTGACCGGGAACCGCACGCCGCCGAGGTGCAGCAGGACGGTGTCGACCGCGATCCGGCCGGCCACCGACCGGACGCCGTCGTAGAGCACGGTGTCGCCCGAGATCCAGAGCGCGCCGTGCTCCTGGCCCTCCCAGCGGAGCGCGAAGCCGATCACGTCGCCGACGATCGGGTGCGAGAGCGGCGGCCCGTGGCGGCACGGCGTCGCGGTGATCTCGAGCGCCGGCAGCCCCGGCGCCTCGAGCGTGGTGGTCGCCCAGTCCGCGAGCCCGCGCGCGTTCCCGCCGAGCCGGCGCGCGCCCGGCTCGGTGGTCACGACGGCGCCGGCCGCCGGGAGGAGCGCGCGGCCGGCGTCGTCGAGGTTGTCCTGGTGGTGGTCGTGGGTGAGCAGGATCGCGTCCAGCTCACCCAGGTCGGACGGAGCGATCGCGGGGCCGGTGAGCTTGCGCGACGAGGTCCCCCAGCCGAACCTGTAGGTGCGTCCCGGCGGGTCGAAGGTCGGGTCGGTGAGCAGCCGCCGTCCGGCCGCCTCGATCAGGACCGTCGGCCCGCCGATGTGCGTGATCCGGACGCCGTTCACGCGACCTTCTGGCCCGCGTGGGCCAGCGCCCACTCGAGCGCGCGGTCGGCGACCGCCTCCCAGCCGGGGGCGGCCGGCAGCAGATGCGGGCCCTCGAACTCCTCCACCTCGGTGATCGTCGCCGACTTGTAGTGCTTCGCGTTGGACTGCTGGACCTTGGGCGGCATCAGGTGGTCCTCGGAGCCCGAGATGAACAGCAGCGGCGCGCGCTCGTCGTTCTCGTAGTCGACCCAGTTGTCGTCCTTGCCCGGGTGGATGTTGGCGAGCGCGCTGCCCCAGAAGATCGAGCCCGAGGCGGGGATGTGGTAGCGCTCGTAGAGCGCCAGCGACTCCTCCTCGCTGAAGGTGTTCGTGAACGCGTAGTGCCACTGCTCGGGCGTGAACCCGACGGCGCGGTGCCGGTTCGCGGGGTTCTTGAGGACCGGGAAGCTGGCGCGGATCTGCGACAGCGGGACGACCGGCACGCCCTCCGTCGGGGCCGAGTTGATGGCCACGCCGGCGGCGCCGAAGCCGTGGTCGAGGAGGATCTGCGTGAACACGCCGCCGGCCGAGTGGCCGATCAGGATCGGCGGCGACTCGACGGCGCCGACGACCGCCTCCAGGTGCTCGATGATCTGCGGCACGGTCACGGCCTCGATCGGCGACGGGTCGGCGTTGAGCGCCTCGACCTCCACCTCGAAGCCGGGGTAGGCGGGGGCCAGGACGGTGTAGCCGGCCGCCTCGTAGCGGGCGACCCAGTGCTCCCAGCTCCGCGGGGTGACCCAGAAGCCGTGGATGAGGACGATCGTGTCAGGCGCGGTGGTCATGCCCTCCAGCCTCCCCGACGCGGCCCGCGCTGTCAGCAAAGATCACCTAGGTGAGAGCAGGCCGCGCTCGCGCGCCCGCGCGAGCGCCTCCGCGCGCGAGGACACCCCGAGCTTGCGGTAGACGGCCTTCACGTGCGTGTGCACGGTGTTGAAGGAGAGGAACAGCTCGCGGCCGATCTCGCGCTCGGAGCGGCCGCCCTCGAGGAGCTGCAGCACGGTCAGCTCGCGCTCGGTCAGCGTCACCCCCGCGGCGCCGCGGGCAAGCCCCGCGGCGCGCCGCGCGGCGGCGAGCCGGACCGGCAGCGCGCCGGGATCGCGGCAGCCCGCGAGCACCGCCTCCGCCTCGGCGAACGTCGCCGCCGCCGCCTCGCGGTCCTGCGCGGACGCCAGCTCGATCAGCCCGTCGGCGAGGTCGAGCGGCTGGCCCCACAGCCGGCGCAGGAACACGCCGCGCTCCAGCGCCGCCAGCGCCTCCTCGATCCGGCCCTGCGCCGCCAGCGCGGCCCCCCGCGCCGTGTGCACCTCGCCGTCCTCGATCGCGTCGAGCAGCCCGACCTCGCCGGCCAGTGCATAGGCCTCCTCGGCGAGCCGCAGCTGGTCGTCGCGGCGCCCGCGGCGGCCCGCGATCAGCGAGCGGTCGGCGACCGCCGCCACGCCGACGATCCACTGGTCCACCGGCGGCGCGATCCGCGTCGTCTCCTCCAGCCAGCGGTCGGCGCGCGTCGAGGTCGCCGTTGCAGAGGTGCGCCCAGCCGAGCGCCCAGGTGATCACCGGCCGCCACGGCGAGTCCGGCCCCTCCAGCTCGGCCGAGCGGGTCCCGTGGGCGAGGATCGCCGACACGTCGCCCCAGCCGAACGTCGCGCTGAGCACCGCGAGGCTCGACTCGAGCGAGGCGAAGCCGTCGGGCAGCGGGCCGGCGTCGAGGCCGCCGAGCGCGCGCACCTTGGCGGCGGCGGCGCGCATCGCGTCCTCGCGGCCGCGGAGCGCCGACACCCAGGCCTCGACCAGCAGCAGCCGCGGATCGGCGTCGACCACCGCCGCCGGGATCCGGCCGAGCCAGTCCAGCACCGACGCGGTCCGCCCCGCGTTGGCGTACTGGACCCAGGTCTCCGCGATCAGCGCGCCCGCGCCGGCGAACTCGCCGGCGGCGACGGCGTGGTGGATCGCCTCCTCGGTCGTGCCCGACGCGCGATGCCACGCGGACGCGCGCCGGTGCAGCTCGGGCACGAGCTCCGGCTCGCGCCGCTCCAGCTCGGCCCGGAGGAGCTGCGCGAACAGGTGGTGGAAGCGGTACCAGCGGCGGTGGTCGTCGAGCGGGAGCAGGAAGAGGTTCGTGCGCGCGAGCGAGTCCAGCGCCGCCGCGGAGCCCTCGGCGTCCAGGACGGCGTCGCAGAGCGGCGCGCAGAGCCGCTCGAGCACCGCGGTGCGCAGCATGAACGCCTGCAGCTCCGGCGGGTGGGCGGCCAGGACCTCGGTGGCGAGGAAGTCGACGACGTGCGCGCTCGTGCCGTCGAACGCGGCCACCAGCGCGTGCCGGTCCCCGGCCGACGCCAGCGAGAGCGCGGCGAGGTAGATGCCCGCCGGCCAGCCCTCGGTGCGGGCGACGAGCAGATCGACGTCGGCGGGCGCGAGCCCGAGGCCGAGCCGGCCGTTGAGGAACTCGGCCGCCTCGGCGCCGGTGAAGCGGAGCTCGTCCGCGCGCAGCTCGGCGAGCTGGCCGTGCGCGCGCAGCGTCCCGAGCGGCAGCTCCGGGTCGGTCCGCGTGGCGATCACGAGCTGGACGCCGGGCGGCAGGTGCGCCGCGAACCAGGCGACCGCGGTGACGTCGGAGATGCGATGGAAGTCGTCGAGCACGAGCGCGACGTCGCCCACCTCGGCGAGCGCGTTGACGAGCCGCGGCAGCACGACCTCGCGGACCGGCGCGGTCACCGCCAGGGCGGCGAGCGCCGCGTGGTCCAGCGCCGGGCAGACGCGGCACAGCGCCTCGACGACGTGCGACCAGAGGACGACGTCGTCGTCGTCGCCCTCGTCCAGCGTGACCCACGCGACGGGCCGCCGCGCGGCCTCCTCCTCGCGCCACGCGGCGAGCAGCGTCGACTTGCCGAACCCGGCCGGGCAGGCGACCAGCGTCAGCGGCCGGCGCTCGCGCAGGCGCGCGGACAGCCGCTCGCGCGCGATCGTCTGCGCGGGCACGAACGGCGGGTGCAGCTTGGTGACGAGGAGGATCGGCTCCTCGGGACGCACTGCGGTCTCATCCACGCGGTCCAGAGCCTAACCGGCGGCGCGCCGCCCGGAGGCCGCCACCTTGTAGCGTCGGGGCCCGATGGAGCGGTTCGTGATCCAGCAGCACCAGGCGCGCTCGCTGCACTTCGACCTGCGGCTCGAGGCCGGCGGCGTGCTCAAGTCGTGGGCGGTTCCCAAGGGCCCGTCCACCGACCCCGCCGAGAAGCGGCTCGCCGTCCAGGTCGAGGACCACTCGCTCGCGCACGGCGACTTCGAGGGCCGCGCCGGCGCGGGCGCGGTGATCATCTGGGACACCGGGACCTACCGGAGCCTCACCGACGGGCCGGTCGAGGACGCGATCGCTGCCGGGCACCTGTCGTTCTGGCTCGAGGGCGAGAAGCTGCGCGGCGGCTGGACGCTGCAGCGGACCAGCGGCGGCGCCAAGCCGCAGTGGCTGCTCGTCAAGCGGCGCGACGAGGCGGCCGACGCCGGCGACCCGGTCGCCACGCGGCCGGAGTCGGTCGTCAGCGGCCGCACGATCGAGACGGTCGAATGAGCGACCCGTTCAGCGTCCTGAGCGACGCGGACCGCGCGCTGCTGAAGCCCGCCGCGCGCCCGGACAAGGTCGAGGCGATGAAGGCCGTCCTGACCGACGACCGCTTCTCCGACGACGGCTGGATCTTCGAGCGCAAGCTCGACGGGATCCGCTGCCTCGCGTCGAAGGCGGAGTCGCAGGTCTGGCTGCGCTCGCGCAACGACCTGAGCCTCAACGGCCGGTTCCCCGAGGTCGCCGCGGCGCTCGCGCAGGACGCCGCCACCGACCTCGTGATCGACGGCGAGGTCGTCGCCTTCGCCGGGTCGGAGACCAGCTTCGAGCGGCTCCAGCAGCGCGGCGAGCGCCCCGTCGCGATCTTCTACTACGTCTTCGACCTGCTCCACCTGGCCGGCCACGACACGACCGCGCTGCCGCTGCGCGCGCGCAAGTCGCTGCTCCGCCACGCGCTCTCCTGGCACGGCCCGCTGCGGCTGTCCTCGCACCGCAACCACGACGGCGAGGCCTACTTCCGCGAGGCGTGCGAGAAGGGCTGGGAGGGGCTGATCGCCAAGCGCGCCGACTCGCCCTACACGCACGGCCGCTCGCGCGACTGGCTCAAGTTCAAGTGCTCGGCCGAGCAGGAGCTGGTGATCGGCGGCTTCACCGCCCCGCGCGGGAGCCGGACCGACCTCGGCGCGTTGCTGCTCGGCCACTTCGAGGACGGGCGGCTGCGCTACGCGGGCAAGGTCGGGACCGGCTTCACGCAGGCCACCCTGCGCGACCTCGCGGCGCGGCTCGCGCCGATCGCGCGCGACGACTCCCCGTTCGCGGACGAGGTCCGCGAACGCCACGTGACCTGGGTCGAGCCCGAGCTGGTCGCGCAGATCGGCTTCAGCGAGTGGACGCGCGACGGCCGCCTGCGCCACCCGCGGTTCCTCGGGCTGCGCGACGACAAGGCCGCGTCCGAGGTCGTCCGCGAGCGACGCGCTAGGTCGCGACGCGCGCCTCCGGCTGCTCGAGCGCGTGCAGGTGCTCCTCGAAGCGCCGGACCCACTCCTCCGAGCGTTCGTCGGCCTGCACGGTGAGCGACGGGCCGTCGAGCCGCAGGTCGTCCGGCACCGGGATGTCGAGGTGCTCGAGCACCCGTGCGATGACGGGCTCGGGCGCCTCGGCGAGCTCCTCGTAGGTGACCTTCAGCGGCCGCGGCGCCGAGGCCGAGGAAGTAGGCGTCCCACGACGCGTCGTGCGCGGTGAGCTGGCGGACGAGGAAGTTGATCGCACGGAACGAGAACACCGGCTCGACCCGCTCGCCGCCGCCGGCCCCGGCGCGCCAGGCCTGGGTCTGCACCGCCTTCCACAGCGAGACGGCCTGGCGGACCTTGTCGCGGCGGGTGATCTGGACGTAGCGCAGGTCCGGGAAGCTGCGGTCGAGCAGCGCGGGGATCGGCAGGCCCGCGTTGCCCTCGATCCCGCGCAGCAGGTCGGCGAAGTCGCCGAGGTAGCCCCACATCAGCTTGGCGCCGAAGACGCCGTTCGGGGTCGTCCCCTCCTCCAGCACCCAGTCCAGGTAGCGGTCGTAGCTCTCGGGCCGCCAGAGCGGGTTCGGCCGCGGCTGCTCCCCGTCGGGCATCTCGCGGAACGCGAGCCGCTCGATGATGTTCGCGTGCCGCTCGGGATCGAAGTACTCCGCCGGGCGGCGCGGGATGCCGGAGTGGCGCAGCGCCTCGAAGTACTCCTCCGGCCGGCCGGCGAGACCGGTCTGGGCGAGCAGGTGGCAGAGCAGCGTGCTCCCGCTCCGGGGCGTGGCGCAGACGAGGTAGGACCGGAGCGGCGGCATCAGTTCACTATATCCACCGATTCAGTGAAGTACACCCGACTAGCCCTTCTCCCCGCGGAGGAACGCGGCCGCGAGCGCGAGGTCCGACCGGAACGCCTCGCGCTCCGCCGCGCGGGCGTCCTCGTCGCGGGCGCGCAGGATCGCCGACGGATGGATCGTCGCGGTCACGAACGGCGCCAGCGCGCAGTCGAGCGCGCGTCCGCGCTCGCCGGGGACCTCCCCCACCAGCATCACCCGCGACGCCTTCCGGCCCTCGCCGAACACGGTCTGCGTGGCCGGCGCGTGGAGGTCGCAGCCGCGGCAGTCCGCCGCCGCCGTGCGCAGCGACCGCAGGTTGATGCGCTCGGGCAGGAAGGGCGTGGCGTCCACCCGTCGGGGTTACCCGCGCGGCACCCGCGGTTATGCTCCGCCCGATGCCAGACGACCGCCCTGTCTGCCCGACCTGCGGCCAGCCCGCGACGGAGGCACTCGCCGGCGAGGAAGGCGTCTGGGAGTGCGAGAACGAGGCGTGCCCGGAGTACGGGCAGGTCATCCGGGTCGACGCCCCCGGGCCATAGAACCGTTCCGGATCGCCGTCCCCGACGCGGAGCTCGACGAGCTGCGGGCGCGGCTGCGCGCCACGCGCTGGCCTGAGCGCGAACCGGTCGCCGACGACTCGCAGGGCGTCCCGCTCGACCGCGTCCGGGCGCTCTGCGCGCACTGGGCGGACGGCTACGACTGGCGCGCCACCGAGGCCGAGCTCAACGCGCTGCCGCAGTTCCGCGTGCAGGCCGGCGGGCTCGGCATCCACCTGCTGCACGTGCGCTCGCGCCACCCGGACGCGCTCCCGCTCGTCCTCACCCACGGCTGGCCGGGCTCGATCGTCGAGTTCCTCGGCGTCCTGGACCTCCTGACCGACCCGCCCGACCCGCGCGACGCGTTCCACGTCGTCTGCCCGTCGCTGCCGGGCTACGGCTTCAGCGACAAGCCGGCCGGGACCGGCTGGGGCGTGCAGCGGATCGCCGACGCGTGGGCGGAGCTGATGACCCAGCTCGGCTACGACCGCTTCGGCGCCGCGGGCGGCGACTGGGGCACGACCGTCAGCACGTGCCTGGGCCAGCAGCACCCCGGCCGGATCGCCGGCATCCACCTGTCCCCGCCGCTCGCGCCGCCCGACCCGGCGACGTTCGGCGACCTGACCGAGCGCGAGCGCGCGGCGCTCGACGCGCTCCGGCACGGCGCGCAGTGGGACTCCGGCTACTCGGTCGAGCAGGGCACGCGGCCGCAGACGATCGGCTATGCGCTCACCGACTCGCCCGCCGCGCTCGCCGCCTGGATCATGGAGAAGTTCTGGGCCTGGACCGATCACGACGGCGACCTCGAGGCGGTCGTCCCGCGCGACCGGCTGCTCGACAACCTGATGCTCTACTGGCTCCCGCGCACCGGCGCGAGCGCCGCCCGGCTGTACTGGGAGAGCATCCGCGACGTGCGCACGTGGATCTCGGGCGACGTGACCGACACGGTCGCCGTCCCGGCCGGGTGCGCGGTCTTCCCGAAGGAGCTGCAGCGGCCGTCGCGGCGCTGGGCCGAGCGCCGCTTCACCGACATCCGGCACTGGAGCGAGCCGCCGCGCGGCGGCCACTTCGCGGCGCTGGAGCAGCCCGAGACGTACGCGGAGGAGCTGCGCGCCTTCTTCCGGCTCGTGCGCTGAGCGTCAGCCCGCGTACGCCGCCAGCCGCTCCGCCAGCGCCCGCGGCCGGCTGAGCATCACCATGTGGCCGCCGTCGAGCTCGTCGGGCTCGATCCCGAGCCGCTCGCGGACCAGCGGCCGCATGAAGTCCGGCGGGAAGAAGCGGTCGTCGCGCAGCAGCAGGAAGCGCGTCGGCACGTCCGGCCAGGCGTCGAGCGGCCACGGCTCCGCCATCGGCTTCGCCTCCTGGCCGCGCTCGAGCGCGCCCGCGCGCTCGGCCAGGTCGGCGGGGACGTCGTGCCAGTACGGGTCGTCGGCGTCCTCGACGGCGTCGCCGTACCCGGTGGCTTCCCACCACTCGCCCGGCGACTCCCCGGGCGCGGGGATCATCGCGGAGAGCAGCACGAGCGCCTGCGGCGACGATCCGCGCGGCGGCCAGCGTCGCGGCGAAGCCGCCGAGCGAGTGGCCGACCAGGATCACGTCCTCGCGGCCGCCGGCCGCGGCGCTCACGACGGCGGCGTAGTCCTCGAGCGAGGCGCCGGGGTCCTCCGACGGCAGGTCGGGCGCGGCGGCGTCGTGGCCGCGGGCGCGCAGCTCGTCGCCGACCAGGTCGTAGGTGGCGCCGACGTCGCCGCCGCCGTGCACGAAGACGAACAGGGCCATCGATCCACCGTAGTGGAGCGATGAGTCCCGGCGCCGTCCCGGGTCTCTGCCGGCACGATGGGGTTCGAGCCCTACCCCGAGGCGCTCGTGACCGCGCAGCCGCGCGCCGCGCCGGGCCCGCACGCGCGCCACTCGCTCGCCGCCGCGCTGCGGCTCGGGTTCGTCGCCGCGCTGCAGCGGCTGCCGCCGGAGGAGCGCGCCGCGCTGCTCCTGCGCGACGTGCTCGGGTACGGGGAGCCCGAGGCGGCCGCGATGCTCGGCGTGCCGGAGGCGCGGGTCGCGGAGCTGATCGCGGGCGCGCGCGACGCGCTCGGCGCCGTGCGCCCGCCGCCGGTGGACCGCGCGCGCGAGCGGATCCTCGTGGCGCCGCTTCGCGGCCGCGTTCGCGGCCGGCGCCGACGCGGGCGCCCTGCTGGCCCCCGGCGCGCGGCTCACCGTCGTGCCCGACACCGTGGTGCACGGGTCAGCCGTCGCGGCGTGGCTGCGCACGCACGCGCCGGCGACGCTCACGCGCGGCCGCGCCGGCGGCCAGCCCGCGCTCGGGACGCCCGACGGCGTCCTCGTGCTGGAGACCACCGGCGGCGCGGTCGCCGCCCTGACCTGGTTCGGCGACCCGGACCTGGCCGCACGGCTGGGGCTCGGCTAGCTGCGCGCCTTGGCGCGGCCGCCGCGCTTGCTCCGCCCGCCCTTCTTCCCGCCGCGCTTGGCGTTCGCCAGGCTCTCCTCGAGCGCCGCCATCAGGTCGGGCACGGGCTCCGGCTCGTCGCGCTCCTCCGGCGCCTCGATCGTCCGGCCCTTCCGCTTGCGCTCGATCACGTCCTCGAGCCGGGCGCGGAACTCGTCCTTCCAGTCCGACGGATCCCAGTCGGCGGAGAGCGCGTCGATCAGCGCCACGGCCTGGTCGAGCTCCTGCTTCGCCGGCTTCTTGCCGCCGGTGTCGATCCCCTTCGTGGCGCGGATCTCGTCGGCGAAGCGCATCGTGGTCAGCGCCAGCCGGTCGTCGCGCGGCCCGATCGTGACGAGGTACTCCTTCGTCCGCATCACGAAGCGGCCGAGCGCGACCTTGCCCGACTCCTCCATCACCTGCGAGCAGCAGCTGGTAGGCGCGGCGCGGGCCGTCGGCCTCGCCGGTCGGGGCGAGGAAGTACGGGTGGTCGAACAGCATCGGGTCGATCTCGTCGCGCGCCACGAACGCCTCGATGTCGATCGTGCGCGTGCGCCGCGGCGCGACCTCCTGCAGCTCCTCGTCGGTGACGATCACGGCCTTGCCGTTCTCGAGGTCGTAGGCGTGCCCGATCGCCTCGAGCGGGACCTCGACGTCCTCCTCGGCGCAGAAGCGCTTCTGCTCGATCCGCGCGCCGTCGGACTCGTGCAGCTCGTGGAAGTGGAGTCCCTGGTCGCGCACCGCGCTGAACAGGGCGACGGGGACGTTGACGAGGCCGAAGCTCAGCGAGCCGGCCCAGAGCGGGCGCGCCATCTACTTCCCTCCCCCGAGCGAGGCCTCGAGCGCGGCCATCAGGTCCGGCGTCTCCTCCGGCGGCTTCTCGCGCGGCTTCTTCGGCTTCTTGCCGGCGGCCTTGCGCTCGATCATGTCGAGCACCGCCTTGCGGTAGCGGTCCTTGTACCGGCCCGGCGAGAACGACTCCTCGAGCGAGCCGACGAGCCGCCCCGCCATCTCGACCTCCTTCTTCGCCGGGCCCTTCGAAGGCTTCGAGAGCTCGACCTCCTTGCCGGCCACGACCTCGTCGGCGAACCGCATCGTGTGCAGCCCGAGGACGCCGTCGAGCGGGCGGATCGCCGCCAGGTACTCGCGGTTGTGGAACGTGAACCGGCCGAGGCCGGCGCGGCCCGTCCGCTCGAGCGCGTCGTGCAGCAGCCGGTAGGCGTCGCCGCCCTTCGCGCCCGCGCCGAGGTAGTACGTCTTCGCGTAGAAGACGGGATCGATCGCCGTCGTCTCGACGAACGACTCGATGTCGATCACGTGCGCCGGGTCGCCGGCGGCGGCGGCGATCTCGTCCTTCTCGAGCACGACGTAGCGGCCCTTGGAGGTCTCGTAGCCCTTCACGACGTCGTCGTACGGGACCTCCTTGTCCTCCTTCGAGCAGAAGCGCCGGTGCTCGATCTTCGCCTCGTCCTCGAGATGGACCTCACGGAAGCGGACGGTCCTGGACTCGACGGCGGTGTAGAGCTTGACCGGCACCGCGATCACGCCGACGCTGATCGTGCCGTTCCAGAGCGAGCGGGGCATGCGCACGTGGATACCCGCCGCCGCGGCTCACTGCACGTCGCCCCGCACCACCCGCCACCAGCCGATCGCCAGCGGGACGCCGAGCCAGAGCGCCACCGAGGTGCCGAAGCGCGCCCACTCCTGCGCGGTCATGCCGGGCTCGAGCATCGGCTCGGTCGTGCGCGTCTGGTCGACCCACGGGGCGATCCCGTCGATGGCCGGGATGCTGACGAGCGCCGCGAACGCGATCGGGATCAGGAAGTAGCCGACGATCGCGCCCGCCGGATTGCGGAGCGCGGCGCCGAACGCGACGCCGGCGAGCATCGGGACGATCGTGTACACGGCGACCTGCCCGACGAGCCCGGCGGAGTAGCGCCAGCTCCCGCCGCCCAGCGCGGTGCCGACGGCGGCGAAGGCGAAGGCGACCTGGAACGCGACGATCGCGAGCAGGAGCGCCGCGAGCAGCTTGGCCAGCATCACGCGCGAGCGCGCCGGGACCAGCGTGAACGTGATCATCGCCGTCCGCTGCGACCACTCCGAGCAGACGAGCAGGATCCCGATCACCGGCAGCAGGAGCGACGCGCGGCTGCACCGCGAGCCCGACCATGTCGCTCGAGCGAGAGGTCGGGCGCGTCGGCGACGAGCACGACGATGCGCGACCGCGGCGGCGGTGATCAGCACCGTCGAGAGCAGCAGCCAGAAGCCGGCGCGCGTGTCGGTCATCTTGCGCAGCTCGACCACGGTCAGGCGGCCGAGCGACGGGCGCCGGTCCGCGGCGGCGGTGCTCGCGGGCGCGGGCAGGGCGGCGACGCTCATGAGAGGACCTCCTCGGGGATGCCCGCGGGTGCGGTCAGGTCGAAGAACAGCTGCTCGAGGCCGGCGCCCTCGGACGGGCCGAGCCGGGTCAGCGCCACGCCGCCGTCGAGCGCGGCGCGGCCGACCGCCTCCGGCGTCGCGTCGACGATGAAGCCGCCGTCGGGGGCCGGCACGGCGCCCAGGCCCGCGGCGATCAGCGCGCCCTCCAGCACCGTGTCGTCGGCGGCCATGACGAGCGTGCCGGCGCCCGCCAGCAGCTCGTCGCGGGACCCCTGGGCGACGATCCGGCCGCCGCCGATGATCACGAGCTGGTCGGCGACCGCCTGGACCTCGGTCAGCAGATGCGAGGACAGCAGCACGGTGCCGCCGCGGTCGGCGAAGTCGCGCAGGAGCTCGCGCATCCAGCGCATCCCGGTCGGGTCGAGCCCGTTGGCCGGCTCGTCGAGGATCAGCACCTCGGGGTCGCCGAGCAGCGCGTGGGCGAGCCCGAGCCGCTGGCGCATGCCGAGCGAGTACTGCCGCACCCGCTTGCGCGCGGCCGAGCGCTCGAGCCCGACGAGGTCGAGCAGCCCGTCGATCCGCGCCTCGCCGACGCCGATCGTCTGGGCGGAGACGGCGAGCGCCTCGCGGCCGCGGCGCCCGCCGTGCTGGGCGGCCGCGTCGAGCAGGATGCCGACGCGGCGGGCGGGGTTCGGCAGCGCGCGGTACGGGCCGCCGAGCACCGCCGCGTCGCCCGCGTCGGGGTCGAGCAGGCCGCAGAGCATCCGCAGCGTCGTCGTCTTCCCCGCCCCGTTCGGGCCGAGGAACCCGGTCACGGTGCCGGGCTCGCAGCGGAAGCTCACGTCCTGCACGACGGTCCGGCCGCCCAGGCGCTTCGTCAGGCCTCGGGATTCGATCATGGCCGGGAGCGTGGCGGCGCGCCGGCGCCCGCGGCCACCGCCGCGCGCCCATTCCGCCCCCGCCCGCGGTCGGGTCTCCGATCGACTTCGGTAGGGGGTCGCGCGCGCCGCGCGGCCGTACGCTGTGACGCGATGCCGAGGATGTCGCTCGATCCCCTCCTGCCGGGCGAGTTGCGCGACGACGACGACGGCCGGCGGTCCGCGCGCGACTGGCTCGTCGACGGGCTCATGTACCTCGTGGCGCTCGGCGTCGCCGCCGTCGCGCTGGCGGACAGCTGGGACGAGCACTCCACCTTCCTCAAGGTGGTCGACCTGACGCTCGGCGCGATCGCGTTCGTGGCGCTCTGGTGGCGGCGCCGCTACCCGGGGCAGATCGGCGTGGCCGCCACGCTCGCCGCCGGGGTCTCGGCCGCCGCGACCGGTCCGGCGCTGATCGCCGGCTTCAACGTCGCGGTGCGCGGCTCGCGTCGCGCGCTGCTGACCGTGCTGGCGGCCACCGCCGTGACGCTCCCGGTCTACCCGCTGGTGTATCCGCCCAGCGACGGCTACGTCCTGAACCTCGTCGTCGGCGTGCTGCTGACCGCGGTCGTCGTCGGCTGGGGCCTGTTCGTGCGCGCGCGGCGCGAGGTGATCTTCTCGCTGCGCGAGCGCGCCGCGCGGCTCGAGGCCGAGCAGCGGCTCCGCGTCGAGCAGGCGCGCGACGCCGAGCGGCGCCGGATCGCGCGCGAGATGCACGACGTGCTGGCGCACCGCGTCTCGCTGCTCACGCTGCACGCCGGCGCGCTCGAGTTCCGCCCCGACGCCTCGCCGGAGGAGGTCGCGGAGGCGGCGGGCGTGATCCGCGCCACCGCGCACGCGGCGCTCGAGGACCTGCGCGGCGTGATCGGGGTGCTGCGCGACGGCGAGGGCGGCGACGGGCCCGAGCCGCCGCAGCCGACGCTCGCCGACATCCCCGCGCTGGTGGAGGAGTCGCGCGCGGCCGGCATGAAGGTCGAGTGCTCGCTCACCGAGCCGCCCGGCCCGGTGCCGGACGCGCTCGGCCGCACCGCCTACCGGGTCGTGCAGGAGGGGCTCACGAACGCGCGCAAGCACGCGCCGGCCGCGGCGGTCGCCGTCCACGTCGGGCCGGAGGCCGGCGGCGCGCTCGTGGTCCAGGTGACCAGCCGGCGGCCGCTCGGCGTGGCGGCCGGCGCGCCGCCCGCGGCGCACGGCACCGGCAACGGCCTGATCGGGCTCGGCGAGCGCGTGGCGCTGGCCGGCGGCGCGCTGCGCCACGGGCCGGACGGGGCGGGCGACTTCGTGCTGCGCGCGACGCTGCCGGCATGAGCATCCGCGTCCTGCTCGTCGACGACGACCCGCTCGTGCGCTCGGGGCTGAGGATGCTGCTCGCGGGCGCGGACGCGCTGGAGGTCGTCGGCGAGGCGGACGACGGGCGCGGCGTGCTGGCGGCGGTCGACCTGCACCGCCCGGACGTCGTGCTGATGGACATCCGGATGCCGCAGCTCGACGGGATCGAGGCCACGCGGCTGCTGCGCGCGCAGCCCGACCCGCCGGCCGTGGTCGTGCTCACCACGTTCGACGCCGACGAGGACGTGCTCAGCGCCCTCCGCGCCGGAGCGGCGGGGTTCCTGCTCAAGGACACGCCGCCGGCGGAGCTCGTGCGCGCGATCGAGCTGGTCCACGCCGGCGACTCGATGCTGTCGCCGCAGGTCACCCGCCGGCTGATCGCGCTGGTGGCGGGCGACGGCGAGGAGGCGGCGCGCGCCCGCCGCGCGCGCGAGCGGCTGGAGACGCTCACCGCCCGCGAGCGCGAGGTCGCGCTCGCGGTCGGGGCCGGTCGCGCCAACGCGGACATCGCCGCCGAGCTCCACATGAGCGTCGCGACCGTGAAGGCCCACGTGTCGCGGCTGCTGACGAAGCTCGAGGCGGAGAACCGGATCCAGGTCGCGCTGCTCGTGCAGGACGCGACCGGCGGGCGCGCCTAGGCCGGGACCGGCTCGCGCTGCTCGGCGGGCGCCGGCGCGTCGTCGTCCTGGCGGCGCTTGCGCGCCGCCACCGCCCCGGCCACGCCGACCCCTGCGACGACGGGCGCGGCCTTCACCACCGTCGGCGCCTCCTTGACGGCCTTGCGCGTCTTCTTCGACGTGACGAAGCCCTTGACCGCGTGCGCGGCCTTCGTGATCGCCTTGAACTTCAGAAAGGTGCCGATGGCCTCGGCCATGCGGCGCTTCTTGGTCTTCCGATTGCGGATGCGCATGGTGAATCCCTACCCGATCTCGACTTGGCGATGCACGCCGTCTGCCACCCTGGGAAGCGGTGCGCCGCCGCTCTTCCCGCAACGTGCGCGCCCGCGTCGCTGTGCTCGCGGGCGTCGTCGTCCTCATCGCCGTGGCCGCCTCGCTCGTGCTGCGCGGCGACGCCCCCGATCCCGGCGCGCAGACCGTCCCCACGCCGCCCGCCGGCCAGTCGGACGCGGCCGGCAGCGCGATCCCGGACCCGTTCGCCTACACCCCGGATCGCGAGGACGACTTCGTCGCGCGCGCCTCGCAGGGCGCGGCCCACGTGCTCTACGCGCGGTCGCCGGGCGGCGCGCTCGCGACCGCGGAGCGGGTCGCGCGCTGGCGCCCGCAGGTCGAGCGCGCGGCGAAGCAGGCGAAGGTCGACCCGGACATGCTCGAGGCGCTCGTGTTCCTCGAGAGCGCCGGCCGCGAGGACGCGATCGCGAGCGACACCGAGGGCGCCGTCGGCCTGACGCAGATCCTGGCCGAGACGGGTCAGAACCTGCTCGGGATGCAGGTCGACGTGCCGGCCAGCCGGCGGCTGACGCGGCGGATCGGGCGCGCGGCGGAGCAGGGCCGCAACGCCCGCGCCGCGGCGCTCGCGGCCGAGCGCCGGCGGGTCGACGAGCGCTACGACCCGGTCAAGGCGCTCGCGGGCACGGCGCGCTACCTGACGATCGCGCAGCAGGAGCTCGGCCGCGAGGATCTCGCCTTCGTCAGCTACCACATGGGGATCGGGAACCTCCAGGGCGTCCTCGTCGCTCTACGGCGACGACGGCGCGTCCTACGCCCGCGTCTACTTCGACTCGACGCCCGACAACCACGCCGACGTGCAGCGCCGGCTCGCGTCGTTCGGCGACGACTCCTCGACCTACCTCTGGCGGCTGGGCGCGGCGCGCGAGATCATGCGGCTCTACCGCACCGACCGGGCGCAGCTGGAGCGCATGCAGGAGCTGCAGACCGCGAAGAACTCCGCCGAGGAGGTGCTGCACCCGCTCGACGAGACGCACCGCTTCGCCGACCCGGAGGAGCTGCGCGCGGCGTACGACGACGGCGGCATCCGCGCGTTCCCCAACGACCCGGCGGTCACGGGCCTGGCGCGCGACGCGCGGATGGGCGAGCTCGCGAAGCGGGTCGGCGCGGAGCCGGACCTCTACCGCGGGCTGCAGCCGCAGGCGCTCGCGATGGCGATGTACATCGGCGCCCAGGTGCGCCAGTACAGCGGCCGCCAGGCGCCGCTGACGGTGACCTCGACCGTGCGCGACGAGGCCTACCAGGCGGCGCTCGTGCGGCGCAACCGCGAGGCGACGCGCAACTACTCCCTGCACACGACGGGCTGGGCCTTCGACGTGGCGCGCAGCTACGCGACGCAGCGCCAGGCGCTCGCGTTCCAGTTCGTGCTCGACCGGCTCCAGATCCTCGACGAGATCGCCTGGGTGCGCGAGCCCGCCGCGATCCACGTCACCGCCGCGGGCGGCAACGAGGATCTGCTGCCGCTGCTCGAGCGGCTCGGCTAGACGCCGGCCGCGTCGTGGTGCGCGGCGTCGGCGGCCGGGGCGCTGGCCGCCGCGCGCGCCTCGTAGGCCGCGCGCGCGGTGTGGTCGGCGTCGACCAGCGCGCGGTCGAGCTTCAGCGCCCGGCCGACGAAGTCGCGCGCGCGCCGCGGGACGAGGTTCATCGTCGCCCACGTCGGCCCGATCGACCGCGGCACGAACACGTCGTAGCGGTTGTACTGGAGCGCGTGGATGACCGCGTCGGCGACGTCGCCGACCGACGAGTTCTTGAACGCGGGGGTCTCGACGAGGCCGACCGACAGCTCCGTGTTGACGATGTTCGGCATCACGACCGAGACGTCGACCCCGGTGCCGCGCAGCTCGGACCGGACCGCCTCGGAGAGCCCGACGACGGCGTGCTTGGTCGCGCAGTAGGTGGCGAGGTGCGGGAACCCGGTCTTGCCCGCGCTGGAGGCGACGTTGACGATGTGGCCGGTGCCGCGCGGCTTGAAGCGGCGCATGGCCTCCTTCGTGCCGAGGATCACGCCGTGCAGGTTGATCTCGATCATCCGCATCGCGGCCGCGTCCTCCTCCTCGTCGTGCGCGCCCACGGTCATGATCCCGGCGTTGTTGACGAGGATGTCGACCGGCCCGAGCCGCTGCTCGACCTCGTCGAGGAACGCGGCGAAGCCGGGGCCGTCGGTGACGTCGAGCGGCAGGCCGAGGGTCTCGCCCCCGAGCTCGGCGGCGGCGGCCTCCGCCGCCGGGACGTCGACGTCGCCGATCGCGACGCGGACGCCCTCGCTGGTCAGCGCCAGCGCGATCGCCTTGCCGATCCCGCGGCCGCCGCCGGTGACGACCGCGACCTTGCCGTGCAGCGAACGCGGCTGCTTAGCCATGTGAATCCCCCAGATGCTCCGCTTCCGACACTCTGTCAACGACGGACCCTACAGGTAGGCGCCGGACGGCAGGTACGGGTGGAACGTCCCGGTCTCGCCGCGGAGCGCGACCGCGCCGGCTCCGACGCGCAGCTCGAGCCCCGCCGCCAGCGCCACGTCGATCGCCCAGCCCTGCGCGCCGGTCATCCAGCTGATGTCGGCCTCGATCCCGGCCGGCATGCGGGCGAGCGCCGTGCGCAGGAGCGCGGCGGCCGCCTCCTCGTCGGCGGCGGCGAGCACGATCAGCTTGCCGTCGCGGTGGCCGGCGTAGCCGCGGCCGGGCAGGGCGAGCAGCTCGCCGCCCGCCTCGACGATCGCGTCGAGATCGCCGCCGTGCGCCGCGCCGCGCGCGCGGCGGTCGACCGCGGCGGCCATCGCGTGGTCGGCGGCGGTGAAGGGACGGACACCGGGCGCCTCCGCCATCCCGCCCGGAACGCCCTGCCGCGGACACCACCGGGTGGAGCGCGAACCCGGCGCGGCGGTAGACGCGCAGCGCGCGCGGGTCCGGCGAGGAGAGGACGATCCCGCCGCGCGTCCCCGCGCCGTGGTCGAGCGCGCGCCGCAGCAGCGCGCCGCCCAGCCCGGCCGACTGCAGCCCGGGGCGCACGACGAACATCGAGAGGCCCCAGACGCCCTCGCGGACGATCGCCAGCGCCGCGCCGGCCAGCTCGCCGTCCGGCCCGTCGGCCACCCAGCAGCCCGCGGGGTCGGTGGTCAGCACGCGGCGCATCCGCACCTGGCCGCCCGTGACCCGCGAGCGCGGCGGGGGCGGAACGCCGCGGCGGCGGTCGAGGTCCTCGAACGTCAGCGTGGCGAGCGCCTCGACGGCCTCGACGTCGGCGTCGCGCATGGGTCGCGGCTCGGGCACGCCGGCGCACGTTACGAGGAGCGCGCCCGGGCGTCCTGCTACGACAGCGTGTCGTAGAGGCGGCCGGGTTCGAGCCGCGCTCATGCGGCTCCGCTACTCTTCCCGTCCCGCATGGCCAGTCGTCAGGAGGAGAAGGAGGCCCGCCGCAAGGAGCGGATCGAGCGCGAGCGCAAGGATGCGGCGGCCGCCGCGCGGCGCAAGCGCCTCCAGCTCGTGGGCGGCGGCCTGCTCGGCCTCGTGGCGATCGCGGCCGTCGTGGTGGCGATCCTGGCCGCCTGCGGTGGCGGCGACGACGAGCAGGAGGCCTCGGCGCCGGCCGCCGGCTCCGCCGCGGCGCAGCTCCCCGAGCAGCAGACGACCGACATGGCCGCCGCCGCGAAGGCCGCCGGCTGCACGCTGACGAACCCCGCCTACGAGGGCGCGAGCCACGAGCAGAAGGACTTCGCGGCCTCGGACTACAAGACGAACCCGCCGACCTCCGGCAACCACTTCCCCGACTGGTACGACGACGGCGTCTACGAGCCGGGCACGACGCCGAACCTCGGCATGCTCGTCCACACGCTCGAGCACGGGCGGATCGACGTCCAGTACAAGAAGGGCACCCCGAAGGCCGACGTGGCCAAGCTCGAGGCGCTGCTCGCGGAGCAGAACGACGGCTACCACATGCTGCTGTTACGAGAACACGACCGGCATGCAGCCGCAGGTCGCGGCGACGGCCTGGACGCACTCGCTGAGCTGCCCGGACATGAACGACAAGGTGTTCGACGCGATCCGCACGTTCCGGGCCCGCTACATCGACAAGGGTCCCGAGACCGTCCCCTAGGCCGGCTCGGTCGCGCCGCGCCAGAGCAGCCGGCCGGTGCGCACCAGCGCGTCGGCCACCGGCAGGTCCGGCTCCGCCGGATGCGTCGCCGTGAGGCACTGGTTGAGCCACGCCCCCTCGATCGCCGCCGCGCACGCGGTCGCGAGGTCGGTCAGCGTGACGTCCGCGCGCAGGGTCAGCGCGAAGCGGTCGAGCGCGCGCCCCAGCACCGCCTCGAGCGCGGCGATCGTCGCGCGGTACTCGTCCATGCTCGGCGCCGACACGCGCTCGCTCCAGAGCCCGTACGGGACGGCGGCGAGCCACACCGCCCAGAGCGCCGCGTAGCCGCGCGCCGGGGCGGCGCCGTGGCGCGGCCCGCGGGCCGCCTCGGCGGCGAACAGCGCGTCGACCCACGCATCGGCGTCCGGATGGTCCTCCGGCGCGGGGTACGGCCCCGCCTCCCCCGCGTCGAGCGCGAGCGCCATCGTCGCCGCCTGGAGCGCGGCCTGGCTGCCGAACAGGTTCGTCACCGCGCCGCGGGTCTTGCCCTCGCGCGCGGCGACCGCGTTGGCGTCCAGCCGCGCGAACGGGCCGACGGCGAGCGCCTCGGCGTCGAGCCGGCGGGCGTCGGCGCGGATCTGCTCGAGCACGACGAGCTCGGCCAGCTCGACGTAGCGCCGGCGGGCCTCGTCCTTGGGCAGCGTCGAGCGGCGGCGCTGCGGCGGTCGCGGCGGCTCGCGATCGGCGGGCATCCGACGCAGCGTAGTTGACGGCGCGGCGTTAGATACGTACGGTACGTATCCATGGAGGCGGTCTCCCCCCGCCGGCCGCGGCTCGCGTGGCTCGTCACGCTCGCCGCGACGGCGGCCTCGACGTACGCGCTCGACGCGGTCGCGACCGCCGCGGGCGTGCTGCTCGTGGCCAGCGGCGCGCTCGGCGGTGCGGGCCACACGACCGTGCTCGCGTTCCTCGCCGCCTCGTACGTCGCGTGGGGGTTCGGGCTGCGCGCGAACCTCGGCGCGAACCGGCGGCTGCTCGCACGCACGGGCACGAGCACGAACGTCCTCTCCAAGCTCGGCTTCGATCTCGCGGGGCGACGGTTCCCGCGCTGGCAGCGGCTCGCCGCCGACGCCGGCTACGTGCTGACCGAGCTGGTCAAGGAGGCGCCGTACTACGCGGGCGCGTTCGGGACCGCGGTGGTCACCGACTCCGTCTCGGCCAACGACGCGATCGTGTTCCTCGCCGGGGCGAACCTCGGCGCCGCGTTCTACGAGTACGGCCTGTCGCGGCTGACGCTGGTGTTCCTGCGGCGCCCGCGCTAGGCCCGCGGGGGCTCGCGCCAGCCGCCGGTCTCGCCGCGGTACAGCCCGTCGCCGCCGGCGACCATCTGCGCGGTCCGCTTGAGGATCCTCAGGTCGAGCGCGAGCGACGCGTGCTCGACGTACCAGAGGTCGAGCTCGATCCGCTCGTGCCACGGCAGCGAGGCGCGCCCGTGGATCTGCGCCCAGCCGGTGAGCCCGGGGCGGACGGACAGGCGGCCGCGCTGGCGCTCGCTGTAGCGGTCGACCTGGACCTGCACGGTCGGGCGCGGCCCGACGATCGACATCTCGCCGCGCAGCACGTTGACGAGGTTCGGCAGCTCGTCGAGCGAGGTCCGGCGCAGGATCGCGCCGAGCCGGGTGATGCGCGCGTCGCCCGCGTCGACGACGAGGCCGGCGCCCATCGTCTCCGCGCCGCTGACCATCGTGCGCAGCTTGTAGAGCTCGAACGGCTCGCCGTCGCAGCCGATCCGGCGCTGGCGGTAGATCGGGTGCCCGTGCGTCTCGATCCGGATCAGCACCGCGGCGATCGCGAGCAGCGGCGAGGCGAGGATCAGCGTCAGCGCGGCCACGAGCACGTCGAGCGCCCGCTTGCCGTGGTAGCTCACCGCGTGCCCTCCGGGGCCTCCCAGCCGGCGGGCGTCCCGTGGCGCAGGTGGTCGGCGAGGCCGCCCGCGAGCGAGGCGGTGGTCGCGACGTAGTAGCGCGCGAGCAGGAGCGGGCGGAGCCGCACGACCCCGCCGGCCGCCGCGGCGGCGAGCAGGCCGGCCTGCGCGAGCGCGGCCGCGCGGTAGACCGGGCCGGCGCGCAGCAGCCGCAGCGTCGCCGCCGCGACGACGAGGTGCAGCAGCGGCGAGGCGTAGCGCAGCACCCGGTGCGAGAGGATCATCAGCGCGTACAGCGGCGGGTAGCCGCGCGGGTCGAGCAGCCCGCCGCGCAGGACGATCGGCCACGCGTGGCTCATCATCCGCCGCTTGCGCGCGCCCTCGCCCTCGATCGACGGCACCATCTTCTCCGTCGCCTGCGCGGCGGGCGCGTAGACGGCGCGCAGGCCGCGCTTGACGATGTTGAACGGGAACGAGAGGTCGTGGCCCATGACGGCGTCGACGTGGAGGTACGCCGACCGCCGCACGGCGTAGATCGCCCCGTTGCCGGCGGTCACCGACGCGAGCGCCGACTCGTTCTCGCGCTGCCACATCTCGAAGCGCCAGTACGCCCCCTCCTGGTTCGTCCCTGCCTCGTTGACGAACCGGACGCGGCCGCAGACGTAGCCGACGGCCGGATCGGCGAACGGCGCGAGCAGCGCGCGCAGCGCACCGGGCTCCCAGCGCGCGTTGGCGTCGGAGAACGCGATCAGCTCGCCCGCGGTCGCGGCGACCGCGGCGTCCTGCGCGCGCACCTTGCCGCCGCGCGGCAGCTCGAGCACGAGGTCGGCGCCCGCCGCCCGCGCGCGGGCGGCGGTGGCGTCGGCCCCCGGCTCCGCGCCGCCGTCGACCGCGACCACGATCTGCAGGCGGTCGCGCGGCCAGTCGAGCGCGAGCGCGTTCTCGACCTTGGCGGCGATCACCGCCTCCTCGGCGTAGGCGGCGACGATCAGGGCCACGGACGGCGTGCCGACGTCGCCCGCGGGCGCCGGCGGCGGGTTGCCGCGCGCCCGCCGCAGCGCGGCCAGGAACAGGCCGTAGCCGACCTGCGTCCAGGCGAGCTTGGCGGCGGCGGCCCAGAAGGCGAGGCGGGCGAGCGGGCGGTGCATTCGCGCGGGCATGGTGGCAGGAAGCCCGCCAGACTGTGCGCGATGCCGCCCATCCCGAGCCCGCGGCTGTCCGACGGCGAGATCACCGTGCGCGGCGCGCGCGAGTCCGACATCCCCGACATCGTGGCCGCCTGCCAGGACCCGGAGATCCCGCGCTGGACGCGCGTGCCGTCGCCGTACACGCGCGAGGACGCCGCCCGCTTCCTCGCGCTCGCGGCGACCGAGGCGGCGGCCGGGGAGGCGATCGCGCTGGCGATCGCCCGTGCCGAGGACGACCGGCTGATCGGCACGATCGGCCTGATGGACGTCGCCGCCGGGAACGGCCGCGGCGAGATCGGCTACTGGACCGCCGCCGCGGCGCGCGGGCGCGGCGCGACGACGCGGGCGGTCGTGCTCGTGCGCGACTGGGCGGTCGCCGAGCTCGGCCTGACCGAGCTGGAGATCCTCGCCCACCGCGACAACCCGCCGTCCCAGCGGGTGGCCGAGCGGGCGGGCTTCGCCGCGACCGGCGAGGAGCGCTCGCTGCCCCGCATGCCGCCCGGGAAGCAGGCCGGCTACCGCGTCTTCCGCTGGCCCGCCGACTTCAACCGCGGCCCGCGCCTGTGACGCGCGACACGATCCTGATCACCCGGATCTTCGACGCGCCGCGCGAGCGCGTGTTCCGCGCCTGGACGGACCCCGACGAGGTCGCGGCGTGGTTCGGCCCCGCGCAGTTCGACGTCCCGCGCGACCGGGTCCGGATCGACCTGCGGGTCGGCGGGCGCTTCGAGCTCACGATGGTCCGGCGCGACGGCGGCGGCGCGTTCCCGCTCGGCTACGAGATCCTCGAGCTCGAGCCGCCCGCGCTGCTCGTGCTGCGCTCGGACCCGATGCCGGCGGCGGGCATGCCCGAGCCGACGATCGTGCGGATCGAGCTCCACGACCACGGCGACAAGACGCGCATGACGTTCAGCGACGGGCCGCAGCCGCCCGCGGGCCGCGCGGGCGCCGAGGCCGGGTGGACCGCCGCGTTCGACGCCCTCGCCGGCGGGCTAACGTCTGGGGCGTGAAGCCCGACGCCGGCGACCTCGGCCCCCCGCTGCTGATCCTGCTGCTGCCGCAGACGCTGGAGCGCTACCCGCTGCGCGAGCCGGTCGAGCAGCTGCTCGCGGCGCCCGGCACGCTGGCCATCGACCCGCCGCGGATGCCGCTCAACCTGGCGATCGCGAGCGTGGTCGCGCGGCGTCAGGCCAAGCGCATGAAGCTGCCCGGGCACCCGCGCGCGCTCGGCGTGTTCGAGGAGCAGCAGCTGCCGCTCGCGGCGGCGCTCGTCGAGCGCCACCCGGACGCCGACGTGTGGGCGCTCGCCGGCCCGCTCCCCGGCACCGACTTCCGCTTCGACCTCGGCGCCGCCGGCGACCTACGCCCGGCGTGGGAGCGGATGGAGCGGCTCGGGATCGAGACGGGCCGGCTCGGGTCCGAGCGCGTCCTCTGACACCGGCGGCCGCCGGTGCCGCGGCGCGCGGGCCAGCACCGCGCCGACCGCGAGCAGCGTCCACGTCACCGGGTCCTCCAGGAACGCCGCGTACATCCACGTGTGCACGACGACGGCGACGAAGCCGGCCGCGATGAACGCCCGCGCCGGGTCGCCGCGCGCGCCCGCGAGCAGCCGCGACAGCGCCGCCGCCAGCAGCGCGAGATAGACGAGCAGGCCGATCAGGCCCTGCTCGGCGGCGACCGTCAGCGGGATGGTGTGCGACGCCGAGACCGCGTCGCTGCGCGCGCCGAAGCCGTGGGCGAGGTACTCGTCGGCGAACGAGCCGGAGCCGAAGCCCCAGACCGGCCGGTCCAGCGCGAGGTCGATCCCGCCGCGGATCAGCTCGTAGCGGCCGGACGTCGCGTCGTCGAGCGAGCTCGAGCTGCCGAGGTCGACCCGCAGCTCGGACTGGAACGCGATCACGACCACGAGCCCGATCGCCGCCGCCACGACGACGACCGGCACGACCTTCGACAGCGGGAAGCGCAGCGCCGCGAGCACGCAGAGCCCGCACAGCAGCGCGGCGAAGCTCGACTGCGAGAGCGTCAGCAGCAGGCCGCCCCACAGCACGACGAGCGCCGCGGTGGCGAGCCACACGGTCCGCGGCCGCCGCTCCCACAGCAGCACGGTGGCGAGCCCGAGCATGACGAGCGCCAGGAAGCGCCCGTAGATGTTCGGGTCGAAGAACAGCGAGTTGACGCGGAAGTACGCCTCGAGCTCGTTCGAGGCGATCACCTTCGGGTTGAAGATCAGCGACCGCGTCGCGTACTCGACGAACCCGATCGCGACGAAGACCAGCGCCAGCCCGACCAGGATGTAGAGGCCCGCCCGCAGCCGCTTCGGCGACCACTCGACGTCGCGCAGGACGGCGAACAGCAGCGCGAACGGGACGTAGAAGAACACGGTCTGCTCGAGCGCCTTCTCCAGCGACGTCGAGTAGGTCGACTGCAGCGCGTAGAGGACGATCGAGGCCGCGAGCAGCCATTCCATCGCGCCGTTCTCGCGCGGCGGGTCGAACGCCTCGCCGTCGCGCACGCGCGGGACCGCCCACGCGAGCGCGCCGGCCGCGATCACGAGGTAGAGCGGGACGAGCAGGTTCGCGGTCTCGCCGCCGGCCTCGATCGGGATCCGGAACGGCAGCGCCACGAGCGCCGCGAGCGGCAGGAACGCCTTGTTGCGCGTGACGAGGAGCGCGAGCGGGATCACGATCGCGAGCGCGACCAGCGCGCCGCCCGCCAGCGTGATCGCGGGATGCTCGCGGACGACGTCGAGCTGCGGCGCGTTCCAGATCGAGAGGAGGAGCAGCACCGGCGTCAGCGCGAGCGCGCCGAGCATCGCCCAGCCGCGCCCGGCCGACGTGCGCCCGACCAGCGCGCCGGCGGCCAGCGCCGCGGCGAGCACGATCCCGATCGCGCGAACGGCCTCGGGGCCGGCGGCGGTGTCGACGTCGACGGGCAACTAGAACGACCTGATCTTCGGCTTCGCGCCGCGCAGGATGTCGGCGATGTTGCGGGTCAGCTGCTGGACCGGGACGGAGCCCGCCCGGAGCTTGGCGCCCCACTGCGGGAGCCCGACGCGGATCACCCGCCCACGCCCCTCCTCGGTCAGCGTGAGCGCGGGGAAGTTCTCCGGCAGCGGCTCGTCCGACGTCTCCGCGCGCTCGAACGCCTGCGGGTCGACCGCGGCGAGCGCGACGCGGACGCGGCCCGCGCGCGACGGGTCGGACTCCTCGACCTCGGTCATCCCCGGAAGCTGGTCCACGCCGGTGAGCAGCCCCGTGTCGCCCTCGTCCGCGGTCGGCTGGAGCGGGTCGCCGCTCGTCAGCGTGCGCGACCGGGCGCAGCCGCGTCCCGAACGGGTCGGTGTCGCTCTCCGGGAGCGGGCGCAGCAGCCGGTCGCGCGCGATCGCCACCCCGCGGCGCAGCGTGTCGGTGCCGAACGACGCGACCAGGCCGCCCTCGTTGACGTAGCGCCGCAGCCGGCGCGCGAGGTCGTTGGAGATCCAGCGCAGCGGGCCGGCGAGCAGCACGCCCTGGCGCTCGCCGGACAGCCCGGTGCGCGTCGCGGCCAGCGTCAGGTCGGTCGTGACGTCGTAGTGGATCTTCTGCTCGTCCAGGAAGGCGAGCAGCGCGGCGACGTCGTCGGAGAAGCCCGCGGGCAGGCCGCCCTGCAGGAGCCGCGGGTAGGCGGCGGGGCTGCCGTTGTCGAGCGTGTTCGGCCAGCCGTCGCGGTCGTCGTCGAGCGTGTCGCGGCCGAACCAGGTCGCCGCGGGCAGGACGACGAGGATCGGCGCGCTGTCGGCGGACTGGACCGCGAACGGGACCGCGGTCGAGCGGCGGGCGGTCTCGGCCTTGAAGACGTAGACGCCCGACGCGCCGCCGGGCACGGTGACCTGGAACCGGCCGCCGGTCTGGCGCCGGCCCTTCACCCGCGCGGCGCGCTCGCCGACGCGGAAGATGCGCCAGCGGAACGGGCGCCCGCGCGAGTCGACCGCGAACGTCGCCTTCTCGCCGGCCGGCACCGGGTCGGCCGGCGGCTGGGCCAGCAGCCCGCGCACGCTCACCCCGGGCTGCCCGCGGGTCGGGCCGGGCTCGACCGGCGCGGACCGGCCGACGTTGCCGGCCTGGTCGCGGACGAAGGCGACGATCTGGTAGGTCCCGGGCGGCGCCGGCGCGCCGTTCGCCGTCCCGTCCCACTCGCCCTCGCGCACGCCGGGCGGCAGCGTGAGCGCGGCCACCTCCTGCGGCTTGGCGAGGTCCGTGCGGTAGACGCGGATCCGCGTCGGCAGCCGCCGCGAGGTCACCAGCACGCGGAACGGGATCCGTCCCGCGACCGGCCCGGTGATCCAGTCGGCGCCGTCGGGCCCGCCGACCTTGACCGTCGGCCGTGGCGCGGTCAGGTCGAGGTTGACGCCCGGGCGGAGCGTGACCGCGCGATTGCCGCTGCGCAGGCTGACGCGGACGCGGTAGTAGCCCTGGGGCGCGTCGGAGCCGTCGTTCGCGGTCCCGTCCCAGGACAGGCGCAGCGGCTCCTCCGGCGTCGCGGGGACCGCCGTGGCGAGCCGCTTCACCTCGGTCCCGAGGTCGTCCACCATCGAGACGGTCACGTCGTCGTCGCGCCGGATCCGCAGCCGGATCCGCGCGACGTCGCGGCGCCCGTCGTCGTTCGGCGAGAAGTGCTGCGAGATGCTGCGCAGGTTCGCGACGGTCGGCGCGCTCTTGAGCCGCTGCGCGACGAAGAACGCCGAGAAGGTCGCGACGACCAGCAGGACGAAGACGGCGCGCGCGAGAAGGCTCACCGTCGACGGCTCAGGGCGCCTGGTCGGCCCCGGCCAGCACGACGACGTTCGCCCCCGGGGCCACCGCGGCGGTCTCGGAGTCGAGCGCCTCGGCCTGGTCGATCGACAGCAGCCTGGCGATCGCGCGGGCGGAGTTGCGGTAGCCGTCCGCGTAGTACACGACGGACTGCTCGATCGTCTGGTCGCGCGTGTTCGTCTCGGTGACGCCGCGCTGGTAGCCGTCGCCCGCCACCTCGTCCGCGAGGCGGCCGGCCAGGCCGGTGAAGGTGGTGCCGTTGAGCACCGCGACGTTCGTCTCGCCCTTGGGCGGCGTCGACGCGCTGCCGCCGCCGCTCGCCGCCCTGGTTCCCGCCGGCTCGAGCTGGGCTCGTCGGTCGCGGCCGGCGGCTCGGCGACCTGGTTCGGCGGGGCCGGCTCGTCGTCGCCGCCGAGCAGCTGCGAGCCGATGAAGGCGCCGCCGCCGAGGATCAGCACGGCGAGGCCGACGAGCAGGGCGATCGTGCCGGCCGAGCGGCCGCCACCGGGGCGGGCGGGGGCGCGGCGCGGCGCGGGTGCCGACGGGCGGCGCCCACCGCCGCCGGAGCTGCGCGGGGTCGCGGCGGCCTGCGTCTGGCCCAGCGGCATCGGCTTGGGGGCGACGCCGACGCGCTGCGCGGGCGTCGCGCGCGGGACCGCGGGCTCGCCGCGGCCTCGGAGCCGGTCTCGGCGTCGGTCGCGGGACCGGCGGCGGCGCTCGCCGCAGCCGCGGCCGCGGCCGGTGCGGGAGTCGCGGCCGGCAGCTGGATGGAGCAGCGGCGCCGGTGGCGGCGGCCGCCTCGGCGGCGTCGAACGGCCGCGTCTCGCCGCTGGCGCCGTCCTCGGAGGGGGCCCCCGCGGGCACCTCGTCCCCGGTCTCCGGGCTGCCGTTCACGCGCCCGGCGGGCACGGTGCCGCCCGGACCGAGCGCGGGCACCGGCCCGGTCCCGTTCGTCCCGGTGTGCTCGGCCACGCCGACGGCGGTCGCCGTCGCGGCGCCGGCCGCGGTCTGCGCCGGCATCTCGGCCAGCTTGCGCGGCGGCGCCAGCGTGCCGGTCCCGGTCGCCTGGCCCGCCGCGGCCTGGCCGGCCTGGGCCGGCCGCCGGGCGGCGACCGAGGCGGCGGCCTGCGCCACGACCCGCTGCTCGAGCTCCTGCGCGCGCTCGGGCGCGCGGCCCGCCCATTCGCGCAGGCGCTTCAGCTCGCGGGCCTGCGAGAAGTACAGAAGGGAGAGCACGGCCAGGCCGAAGAAGGCGGCGATGCCCACGTAGGCGCCGTACTTCTCGACCTGGTCCTCCATCGAGAACGCGAACCAGATCATGGAGTTGAAGCCAGAGAGTCTAGGCGCCGTCCCGGCTGCCAGACGGATCGGCCTCGCGAGCGGTGCTCGGATCGAGGGCCGGAGGCACCTGGCGGATCGCCGAGAGCTCGGCTCACCTTGGCGGCCAGCGCGGCCGCGTCGCCGTCGAGCACGAGCCAGTTGACGGCGTCGAACGTCTCCTGCACCCACGCGGGATCGAGCGGCGGATGCTCGGCCCGGAGGATCTTCTGCGAGGGCGTCGGCTGCGGCCGCTCGTAGGGGTTGAACAGCTCCTCGTGCAGCTTCTCGCCCGGGCGCGGCCCGATCACCTCGATCGCGATGTCGCGGTCGGGCTCCAGGCCGGAGAGCCGGATCATGTCGCGCGCGAGGTCGAGGATCTTGACCGGCTCGCCCATCTCGAGCACGAACACCTCGCCGCCCTGCACGAGCGAGCCGGCGCGGATCACGAGCTGGACCGCCTCCGGGATCGTCATGAAGTAGCGCGTCATGTCGCGATGCGTCACGGTCAGCGGGCCGCCGGCGGTGATCTGGCGGCGGAAGATCGGCACCACGGAGCCCGACGAGCCGAGCACGTTGCCGAACCGGACCGCGCAGAACGCCGTCCCCGGGTAGCGCTGGTCGGCGGCCTCGACGGCCCATTCGGCGAGCGCCTTGGAGGCGCCCATCACCGTGGCGGGCGAGACCGCCTTGTCGGTCGAGACGAGCACGAAGGCCGCGGTGCCGGACTCGCCGGCGACCTGGCACATCACCCGCGTCGCCAGCGCGTTGTTGCGCACCGCCTCGACCGGGTTCTCCTCCATCAGGTGGACGTGCTTGTACGCGGCGGCGTGGAAGACGATCGCGGGCCGGTGCTCCTTGAACACCTCGCGCATCCGCTCGCCCTCCTTGCAGTCGGCGAGCACGGCCACGGTGTTGAGCACGTGGCGGTCCTCGACGAGCTCGCGGCGGATCGCGAACAGGTTGTCCTCGGCGTGGTCGAGCAGCACGAGCTTGCTCGGGCCGACGCGCGCGATCTGGCGGCACAGCTCGGAGCCGATCGAGCCGCCGGCGCCCGTGACGAGGACGACGCGGCCGGTCAGGTAGCCGCCGACGCGGTCGAGGTCCATCCGGATCGGCTCGCGGCCGAGGATGTCCTCCACCTCGACGGGGCGCACCTGGCGCATCACGGCGCCGCCGGTCCGCAGCAGCTCGAACACCGTCGGCATCGTGCGCACCGGCACGCCGCGCTCGCGGCACGCGGTCACCACGCGGGCCCGGACGGTGCCCGGCGCCGAGGGGATCGCGATCAGCACCTCGTCGGGCTCGACGTCCTCGAGCACGTCGCCGAGCTGCTCGGTCGTCCCGAGCACGGAGAGCCCGCGGTCGATCCGCGCGCCCTGCTTGCGCGGGTCGTCGTCGATGAAGCCGACGGGCCGGTAGCCGAGCTCCGGGTTGCGCATGATCTCGCGCAGCAGCAGCCGGCCGCCGTCGCCGGCGCCGACGATGATCACCGAGCGCGCGTCGCGGCGCGCGCGGAAGCCGCGCAGCGGCCGCTCGTAGAGCGCGTGGACGGCGAACCGCGCGCCGCCGATGAACACGAGCATCAGCAGCCCGTAGAGGACGAGCACGCTCGACGGGATGTTCACGCTGACGAACCGCTCGCCGTCGAAGGTCAGCCGCGGCTGGACGACCGCCACGTAGGCCAGCAGCGCGAGCGTGGCGACGACCGCCGCCTCGGCGATCTGCAGGTAGTCGCGCTGGCTCGCGTAGCGCATCCAGTGCCGGTAGAGCCCGAACAGCGCGAAGACGAAGACGCTGCCGACGATGACGAACCCGATCGTGCGCGAGAACAGGTCCTCGTAGAGCTCGGGGACCTCCCAGTCGAAGCGGAGCTGGAAGGCGAGGTAGTAGGCGAGGGCGACCAGACCGGCGTCGACCGCCACCTGGGGGAGGCTGTGGCGATGGAACGGCAGGCCCGCCGCCGGTCGGAGCCACCGGCGCATCCGCGGCAGTCTACCCGCGTGAACCGCCGCCGGGAACGCGTGCAAGGCCGCTCACCAGCAGGTCGGTGAAGACCTCCGGATCGCGCCGCACGCGGTCGCCGGCGGCGATCTGGCCGCGCCGCTCGACGGTGACGTCCTCGGCCCGCTCGAGGTGCCGCAGCCGGCCCTCGGCGATCAGCCGCTCGTCGACGGCGCCGAGCCGGCCCTCGAACGTCGTCCAGACGGGCGTGCCGAGCGCGACCGCCTCGCGGTTCATCGTGCCGCCCGCGGAGACGACGAGATCGGCGTACGCGATCAGCGACTGGGCGTCGATCGCGCGCTCCGGCACCACGTAGCCGCCCGCCTCGACCAGCTCGGCGCGCTGCTCGGGCGTGCGCGGGAGGACGACGACCTGCGCCTGCTCGCGCAGGCGGGTCAGCAGCCGCCCGAACAGCGGATGCTCGAAGCGGTGGTAGAGCGAGACCGCCGGCGGCGTGCGGACGACGGCGAGCGGCGCGGCCGGATCGAGCCCCAGCTCGTCGAGGACGGCGGCGTCCGCCGTGAAGTCCGCGAGGTAGTACTCCTCCTTGAGCCCCTCGTAGGCGCGCAGCTTCGCCGCCGTCGCGCCGTAGGGCGCGAGCCGCTCGGGCGGGATCGCGGCCGGCACGACCACGCGCTTCGCCAGCCGGCAGTTGACGTTGTGCTGGACGGTCGCCCACTCGTAGTCGAACGTCGTCGCGCTCGGGACGCCGAGCAGCTTGGCCGCGACCGTGATGTCGTTCGAGCCGTGGCCGAGCGCGGCGTCGAAGCGCTTCCCCTTGGCCCAGTTCGCGAGCGCCAGCGAGCGCGACGCCAGCCCGAGCGCCTTCGCCCCGCGGTGGCCGCCGCGATGGTGCCCGATCGCCTCGTGCGCGATCCCGAAGCGGTCGAGCAGGCCGAGCGTCTGCGCGAAGTCCCGCGCGGTGACGTCGACCCGCGCCCCGCGCCGCTCGAGCGCCCGGATCACCGGGCGCATGACGAGCACGTGCGGGGAGTTGGTCAGGTCAACCCAGATCCGCATCCCGCACGGCGGCGACGACCTCGTCCGCCTGCTCGCGGCTCAGCACGGGGCTCATCGGGATCGCGAGGTGGGTGCGCGCGGCCTCGTCCGTCCCGGGCAGCTCGACGTCCGACCACGGGCGCATCGCGGCCTGGCGGTGCAGCGGCGTGCCGTAGTAGCGCTTGCTCCCGATCCCGGCCTCCGCGAGCGCCGCGCCCAGCGCCTCGGCCCGCTCGTGCCGGATCACGTACAGGTGCCAGGCGGGATCGCAGCCGTCGACCGGCACGGGCAGGCCGGCGAGCTCGCCCAGGCCGGCGTCCGCGTAGTGCGCGGCGCCGGCGCGGCGGCCGTCGCACCAGGCGTCGAGGTGCGGCAGCTCGAGCGCGAGCAGCCCCGCCTGCAGCTCGTCGAGGCGCGAGTTGTGGCCGACGAGCTCGAAGCTCACCTTGTCGCGCGAGCCGTGGAAGCGCAGCATCGTGACCTGCTCGGCGAGCTCGTCGTCCGCCGTCGCGATCGCGCCGCCGTCGCCGAACGCGCCGAGGTTCTTCGACGGGAAGAACGAGAAGGTGGCGGCGGCGCCGAGCGTGCCGGCGCTGCGGCCGTCGGCGACGCGCGACCCGAGCGCCTGCGCCGCGTCCTCGAGCACCGGGACGCCGAGCTGCGCCAGCCCGTCGACCGGCGCGACGTTGCCGAACAGGTGGACGGCCATCACGACCTTGGTCTGCGGCGTGAGCGCGTCGCGCACCGTGTCGGGCGTGACGCAGAACGTCTCGGGGTCGATGTCGCAGAAGACCGGGTTCGCGCCGATCACCGCGATCGCCTCCGCCGACGCGTAGAACGTGAACGACGGCACGACGACGTCGTCGCCGGGCCCGACGCCCATCCCGCGGAGGGCGAGGACCAGCGCGTCGGTGCCGTTGGCGACCCCGACGACGTGGTCGGTCCCGAGGTGGGCGGCGAGGTCGCGCTCGAAGCCCGCGACCTCCGGGCCGAGGATGTAGCGGCCCGCGTCCAGGACCTCGGCGGCCTTGGCGGCCAGGGCGTCGCGGAGCGGGGCGAGCGGCGTGCGCGTGTCGAACAAGGGGACGGCCATTCGCGCGAGAACCCTAGAACAGCCATACTCTGGACCCGACCGGGTACACCGGGGGTCAGCGATGTTCACGTCCCAGCGACTGCGCGCCGTCATCCAGCCGGGAGCCCTCGCCATCCGCGAGCAGCGGCTCGACGACGTCGTCCACCAGCTCGACGCCCGCGGCACGCTCGACGCCGCGACGCTGCCCGAGCTCGCCCGCCGCATCGACGCGGCCCTCGCGGGCGGCGTCCGCTGGCTGATCGTCGACATCGCCGAGGCCGTCAGCGTCGCCGACGAGGCGATCGCGGCGCTCGTGACCGCCGCCCGCGAGCTGCGCTCGCGCAAGGGCGAGCTGATCGTGGCCGGCGCGCGCGGCGACGTGGCCGAGCGGCTCGCGGCGATCGAGGTCGCGCACCGGCCCGCCCAGGCGGCGAGCGTCGACCAGGCGATCATGATCCTGAAGATGCTGCGGCCCAAGACCGACATCCGGCGGCCCCAGCCGCGCGCGAAGCAGCGGATCACCTCGCTGACGCTGCCGCGGATCGAGCCCTCCGGGTAGGCGCCGTCTACCCTGGGCGGCGCGCCCGTGCTCGTCCTCGCGTCCATCACCGACCCCCTGGTCGAGTTCGCCGTGAACGTCATCGACGCCATGGGGCTCCCGGGGATCTTCCTGCTCATGGTGGCCGAGAGCGCCTGCATCCCGATCCCGTCGGAGGCGACCTTCCTGTTCGCCGGCTTCGGCGTCGCGCGCGGCGACTTCTCGCTCTTCGCCGTCGTCGCGGTGGGCACCGCCGCGAACGTCGTCGGCTCCTGGATCGCCTACGCGATCGGCTACTACGGCCGCATCGACATCCTCGAGAAGCACGGCCGCAAGCTGCACATCAAGCCGTCGCACCTGCGCTGGGCGGACGACTGGTTCGCGCGCTACGGGTCCGCGACGGTGTTCTTCTCGCGCATGCTGCCGATCGTCCGCACGTTCATCTCCCTGCCGGCGGGCGTCGCGCGGATGCCGTTCTGGCGCTTCACGGTGCTGACCACCCTCGGCTGCATCCCGTGGATCCTCATGCTCACGCTGATCGGCCAGGCCGTGGGCGACAACTGGGAGCAGTGGAAGGACAAGCTGCACTACGTCGACTACGCCGTCGCGGCGCTGATCGTGCTCGGGCTCATCTGGCTGGTCGTCCGCAAGCGGCGCGCGCCGGAGGCCGACCGCGCCGACGCCGAGGCGGCCCGGCCGGCCGCCGATGCGCCGCGCTGAGCGCGAGGCGCTCGCGCTCGGGCTGCTGCACGGGCCGGTCGAGCTGCTGCCGGTCTCCTCGTCGGGCCACGCGACCGCGGTCCCGTGGCTGCTGGGCTGGGAGGTCGCGGGCTGGGACGGGACGCGGCGCAAGGAGCTCGAGGTCGCCCTGCACGCCGGCACCGCGGCCGCGCTGCTGATCGCCGCGCGGCCGCCGCGGCCGCGGCCGGCGCTCGTCGCGGCGGCGGTGCTGCCGCCCGCCCTCGCGGGCCTGGCGCTGGAGCGGCCGATCGAGGCGCGGCTCGGCACGCCGGCGACGCTCGCCGCCGGCCTGCTGGCGGGCGCCGCCGCGCTGGTCGCCGCCGACCGGGCGCCCGCAGGGCGCGCGTGGGCGGACGCGACGACCGCCGACGGCTGGTGGCTCGGGCTCGCGCAGGCCGCCGCGCTCGTCCCGGGCGTGTCGCGCTCGGGGGCGACGCTCGCCGCCGCCCGCGCGCGCGGGTTCGCGCGGGCCGACGCCGCGCGGCTGTCGTGGGAGGTGGCGCTGCCGGTGCTGCTGGGGGCGAGCGGGCTCAAGGCGTGGCGGCTGCGCGGCGGGGTGCGCGACGTGCGCCCGCCCGCGGTCGCCGCCGGCGCGGCGTTCGCCTCCACGCTGGCGGCCGCGGGCGCGATCGGGCTGGAGCGCCGCCGGCCGTTGTGGCCGTGGGCGGCCTGGCGGGCGGGGCTGGCCGCGGTCGTCCTCGCCGTGCGCCAGAATCGCGCCCGATGACGGACGCCTACGCACGCGCGGGGGTCGACGTCGGCGCCGCCGACGCCGCGATCGGCGCGCTCGTCGGCGTCCTGCGCACGATCGACACCGGGCGCCCGTCGCGCGTCGTCCCGCTGCCGGGCCACTACGCGGCGGTGCTGGAGGTCGCGCCCGGCCTCGGCATCGCGGTCGGGACCGACGGCGTCGGCTCGAAGCTGATCGTCGCCGAGCGCACGGGCCGCTACGACACGGTCGGGATCGACTGCATCGCGATGAACGTCAACGACGTGATCTGCGTCGGCGCGGAGCCGTTCGCCGTGCTCGACTACCTGGCCGTCGAGCAGACCGATCCGGTCGTCTTCGAGGCGATCGCGCGCGGGCTCAAGGCGGGCGCCGAGCAGGCGGGGGTGGAGATCCCCGGCGGCGAGGTGGCCGTCCTGCCCGAGCTGATCCGCGGCCACCCGTCGCCGACCGGCTTCGACCTCACGGCGGCGTGCTTCGGGACGGTCGCGCTCGACGCGATCGTGACCGGCGCCGGCTGCGCGCCGGGCGACGCGCTGATCGGGCTGCCGTCGAGCGGGCTGCACTCGAACGGCTACACGCTCGCCCGGCGCGTGCTCGAGCCGCTCGGGCTCGACGCCCGGCCGGAGCCAGCTCGGCGGCGCCTCGGTGGCCGACGTGCTGCTCGAGCCGACGGTCATCTACGTGCGCGCGGTGCTCGACCTGCTGCGGTCGGGGCTGCCGGTGCACGGGCTCGCGCACATCACCGGCGGCGGCCTCGCGAACCTGCTGCGGCTGTCCGACCGGGTCGGCTTCGCGATCGAGGCGCCGCTGCCGGTCCCGCCGGTCTACGAGCTGCTGCGCGGCAGCGTGCCCGAGGCCGAGCTGTGGGGCGTCTTCAACATGGGCTGCGGCTTCGTCGCGGTCGTGCCGGAGGCCGCCGCGGACGACGCGGTCGCACTGCTCGCCGCCCACCACCCCGGCACCGCGCGCGTCGGGTCGGTCACCGGCGCCGCGGGCGCGGTCGGCGTCCCGCCGCTGGGCGTCGCGCTCTAGTCGGTCTCGTGCGGGTCGGGCGGCGGCAGCTCGCCGTCGTCCGTCGTCCGGCTCGCCGGTCGCGCCGGGCACGGCGTCGTCGGCCTGCTTGGCCTTCCAGTCCGCGCGCGCCTCGTCGATCTGCGCGCCGACGCGCTCGGACCGCTCCTCCAGGTCGGCGAGCTCGCGCTCCGCCGCCCGTGCCTGCTCCTCGTGCTCGCTCATGCCTCGTCCTCTACCCGTTCCTCGGACTCCGCGCGCTCCTCCAGCTTCTCCTCGAGGTAGGCGGCCTTCTCCGCCCTGCGCTCGTGGGTGTGCTCCTCGGCCTCCAGGTCGGAGCGGCGGGCCCGCGCCTCCTCGGCGCGCCGGAGCTGGTCCTGCTCCTCGATCAGCTCCTGGGTGTCGTCGTCGCCGGCCATGCCCGGAGGCTACTCCGGGGCGAGCTCGCGCTCGACCTCGTCGATCAGCTCGCGGTGGAGGTCGAGCTGCCGCCGCAGGAAGCGCTGCGCCAGGCCGAGGTAGCGCTCGCGGTGCGGCAGCGCCTCGGCGCTCGCCGCCGCCGCGTCGAGCTGCGCCTCGAGCTCGTCGAGGTCGGCGCGCAGCGTGGCGAGGCTCGCGCGCGTGGCGTCCTCGCCGGCGAGGTCGGCCAGCAGCAGCCGCAGCAGCGCGTCGGACTTGAACGGCGTGAAGCGCACCGGCGTGCGCGCGTAGGCGCGGATCGCCTCGCGGCCCTTGTCGGTCAGCGTGTAGACGGTCCGCTCGCGCGTGCGGCCCGGCGCCTTGCGCGCCTCGAGGTAGCCGAGCCGCGCGAGCCGCTTGGGCTCGACGTAGTACTGGCTCTCGCCGGCCCACGCGACCATCCGCACCTCCTGCGCGAGCCGGCGCAGGTCGTGCGCGCTCGCGCCCCCGCGCCCGACCAGCGCGAGGACCTCGTAGGAGAACAGCCCGAGCTCATCACTTGCCATAGATGTGATCCATAGGTATAAAGGTGTGGACGATAGCTTAGACGTGAGGACGGACGGCATGACGACGGCGGAGGAGCAGGGACGGCTGTGGAGCGCGCACGCGGCGGACTGGGCGGCGCAGGAGGCGATGGAGCCGGAGCGCTTCGAGCCCGGCGCGCGTGCGACCGGGCGAGCGTGATCGGCTGCGCTCCGTGCATGGCGGCGGAGCGCGGCGCGCGCGTGCACGGGATCGACGGCGCCCGCGCTGTCAGCTCGCGCGGCTGGCGCCGGCGCCGACGTGCGCGTGGGCGACGCCGAGGCGCTGCCGTACGCGGACGCCCGCTTCGACCTCGTGGCCGGCTTCAACGTGTTCTTCTTCGCGTCGGACCTGGTCGCCGCGCTGCGCGAGGCCGGCCGGGTGGCGCGGCCCGGCGCGCCGGTGGTCGCCGGCGTCTGGGGCCGCCCGAGGCGTGCGACATGCTGCGCGTGGTCGGAGCCGTGCGCGCGCTCGGCGGCCCGCGGGACGGCGGCGGGCCGTCGCTGGCCGACCCGGGCGTGCTCGAGGGCCTGGCCGCGCGGGCCGGCCTCGAGCCGGACCTCGCGTTCGACCGCACGCTCGCGCTGCACTACCCGGACCTGGACACGTTCGTCCGGCGGGTCGCGTCGGCCGGGCCGATGGTCGGCGCGGCCGAGGCCCACGGCGCCGCCGCGGTCGCGGACGCCGTGCGCGCCGCGGCGGCGCCCTTCCGGCGCGCGGACGGCAGCGTCCGGCTCGAGAACGAGTGGCGCTACCTCGTCTCCCGCGCCTCGAGCCGCAGCGCGTTCACGACCGCGCCCGAGAGCACGATCAGCGCGAGCGCGTAGAACCACACGAGCACGATCAGGACGAACACGAACGAGGTCCCGATCCGCAGCGTGGTGACGTTCGCGAGGTACAGCGGGAACGCGTAGTCGACGATCGCGATCGCCACGAGCGCGCCGGCCGCGCCCGGCCAGACGCAGCTCCACGGGATCGCCCCGCGCGGGACGCGCCAGTAGATCAGGCACAGGAGCCCGAACATGACCACGAGCCCGCCCGCGAGCGTGATCCCGTAGACGAGGCCGCGCACGTCGCCGAGGCCGAACGGCAGGTCGGCGGTGCCGCGGATCACGAAGCCCTGCAGCGCCGGGATGCTGACGCTCGCGATGAAGAAGACCAGGACGACGCCGAGCATCCCGAACCCGAACAGCTTCTGGCGCACCCACGAGCGGCACTCGCGGTGGTAGATCGCGCAGAACGCCGTGTCGAGCGCGCCCCAGAACGTGCTCGAGAACCAGATCGCGGCGACGAGCGCGACGATCCCGACGGTCGTCGAGGACTCCTGGATCCGCCGCAGGCCGTCCTGCAGCGTCGAGTCGGCGGCGTCCGGGAAGAGCCGCCGCAGGTCGGCGACGACCGACGCCTCGACGTCCTCGGACTCGAGGATCCGCCCGCCGACGAACAGCGCGACGAGCGCGAGCGGGAGCACGGAGAGCAGCAGGTTGTACGCGACCATGGCCGCGTTCCCCGTCAGGTTCTCCTGGTACGCCTTGCGCCAGAAGCGCACGAGCGGGCCGGGCATGGCCGCGCACTATGGCGGCCGCGGCGGCGCGGGGGCTGCGGAATGCGCCGCGCCGCGCTGCTCGTCATCAGGGCATGGCCGCCCCCGCCTTCACCGCCTTCGTCCGCGACGCCGAGCGGCTGATCGACGATCCACGCGCGATCGCCGCCCGGCTCAAGCCGCTGCTCGCCGAGGACGGCTGGCTCGCCCCCGAGCACCAGGAGCCCGGCGCCGACGCGTACCGGCAGCACCTGCTGCACGTGTCGGCCTGCCGTCGGCTGTCGGTGGTCGCGCTCGTCTGGACGCCCGGCCAGGCGACGCCGATCCACGACCACGTGTCCTGGTGCGTCGTCGGCGTGTACCGCGGCGCGGAGCACGAGGTGCACTACGACCTGGTCGAGCGCGACGGCGTCCGGCGGCTGCGGCCGGTCGGCGTGTTCGACGCGCCGGCCGGGCACGTCGAGGCGCTCGTCCCGCCGGAGGGCAACATCCACTCCGTCGCCGCGACCGGCAGCGGCAAGACGATCTCGATCCACGTCTACGGCGCGGACATCGAGCGGCTCGGGTCGAGCATCCATCGCCGCTTCGACGACCTCGAGCAGCTGCCCGCCGCGGCCTAGCGGCCGAAACGTTCAAGCCGCGGCGCCCGGCGTGCGCGACGATGGCGCACATGGAGCAGCGGATCAGCCTCATCACGCTCGGCGTCGCCGACCTGCGGCGCGCGATGGACTTCTACGCCGGTCTCGGCTGGGAGGGCCGCTCGCCGGACGGCGACGTCGCCTTCTTCCAGGCGGGCGGGATGGTGTTCGCCCTCTGGGGCCGCGACAAGCTCGCGGCGGACAGCACCGTCGACGACCCGGGCGGCTGGGGCGGCGCGACCCTGGCGCACTGCGTCCGCTCGCCGGAGGAGGTCGACGCCGTGCTCGCGCAGGCCGCCGCCGCGGGCGCGACGATCGGCCGGCCCGGCGCGAAGACGCCGTGGGGCGGCTACTCCGGGATCTTCGTCGACCCGGACGGCCACCCGTGGGAGATCGCCCACAACCCCGGCTGGACGCTCCACGACGACGGGACGATCACGCTCTAGGCGGCGAGCGCACCGGGCGTCCGCCCGCCGAGCGCGACCAGCTCGCGCGTCATGTGCGCCTGGTCGGCGTAGCCGGCGGCCAGCGCGGCGGCCGCCAGCGGCTCGCCGGCGCGCACGCGGCCGAGCGCGACGCGGAAGCGGACGATGCGCGCGAGCGTCTTCGGGCCGTAGCCGACCGCGGCCGTGAAGCGGCGCCGCAGCTGGCGCTCGCCGAGCCCGACCGCGGACGCGAGCGCGGGCACCGGCGTGGCGGGCGCCCGCGCGAGCAGCCCCGCCGCGGCCCGCACCTCGGCGTCGGGCGCGGCCTCGCGCAGCCGCGGGGCGAGCGCCGCGGCGAGGGCGGCGGGATCGTCGTGCTCCGCGAGCGCGCGGGCGGCCGCCGGGCCCCACAGGTCCGCGAGGTCGACGCGCCGGTCGCGCAGCTCGTCGGACGGGACGCCGAGCGCCGCGGCGGCGGCGCCCGGGCGGAAGCGGACGCCGGCGAGGACGGCGTCGCGCGCGGTCCGCGCCTCGACCGGGCGCGTGTCCGGTCCGGCGACGAACGCGCGCCCGCCGCCGACGATCACGTCGAGGCAGGCGTCGGGCAGGACGAGCGTCGTGTCGCCGCGGCCGGTGCGCGTCCAGAGGCAGCGCACGACGTGGGCCAGCTCCGGCGGGGGTGCGAGCTCGCGGTAGGCCATGCCGACAATGGTTGCGCACTGGCCGTATCGTCCGCCCGCATGAGCACCCGGCGCGAGCGGCTCGACGCGATCCTGGACGCCCGCGGGCTCGACGCGATCGTCCTGCGCGACCCGGCCAACCTCGCCTGGTACCTCGACGGCGCGCGCGTGCACGTGGTGCCCGGCGCGCCGATCCTCGAGCTGACCGTCGGGCGCGACGGCGAGGAGCTGCGCACGTCCGCGATCGAGGCGCCGCGGCTCGCGGCGGAGGAGCTCGGGCCCGGCGCGCCCGGGGTGCGCGCGCTGCCGTGGTGGGAGCCGCTCGACGGGCCGGCCGCCGGACCGACGGGCAGCGACCTCCCGCGGCCGGGCGAGACCGACCTCGCCGGCGACCTGACCGCCGCGCGCGCCGTGCTCGGGCCCGAGGAGCTGGCGCGCTACCGCTCGCTCTGCCGCGACTCCGCCGCCGCGACCGGCGCGGCGCTGCGCCGCGCACGCCCGGGCGACAGCGAGTTCGCGCTCGCCGGCCGCGCCGCGCGCGAGCTCTACGAGCGCGAGATCGAGCCGATCGTGATGCTCGTCGCCGGGGCGGAGCGGCTGCCGCTGCACCGCCATCCGCTCCCGACCGCCGCCCCGCTCGGCGACCTGGCGATGCTCGTGGTCTGCGGGCGCCGCGACGGGCTCGTCTCGGCCGTCACGCGGATGCGCGCCTTCCGCCCGCTCGACGCCGGCGCCCGCGCCCGCTACGCCGCGCTGCTCGAGGTCGAGGCGGCCTACCTGGACGCCACCCGGGCCGGCGCCCGGATCGGCGACGTCGTCGCCGCGGGCGCCGCGGCGTACGCGGAGCACGGGTTCGCCGCCGACGAGTGGCACGCCCACCACCAGGGCGGCCCGATGGGCTACACGACGCGCGACTACCTCGCGCATCCGGGCACCGACGACGTCGTCGTCGGCGGGCCGGCCGTTCGCGTGGAACCCGTCCGCCGCCGGCTTCAAGGTCGAGGACACGATCGTCGCCGGCGCCGGGGAGCCGGAGATCGTCAGCCCCGACCCCGACTGGCCGGCGCTCGCGGTCGGCGGTCGTCAGCGGCCCGACGTGCTGGCCTGAATCAGCGCGGCCAGCCCGTCGGGGCGCTCGAGGCCCGGCAGGTGGGCGACCTCCGCCATCCGCTCGAGCCGCGCGCCCGGGATCCGGGCGGCGATCCGCTCGCCCTGCTCGTTCATGAACGGGACGTCCAGCTCGCAGACCACGACCGTGGCCGGGACGGCGACGTCCTCGAGCCGCGTCCAGGCGTCCATGCCGGACGCGCCGGCGTCCTCGGGCACGTCGTGGGCGAGGATCGCGCGGTTCATCGCGAGCGCGAGCTCGCGCGCCGCGCCGCCGACGCGGCCCTCGGGGCCGGCCGGTCCGTCGAGCCACAGCCACGCGTCGAGCCGCGCGTACTCGTCCAGGCCCTCGGCCTGCCCGAACAGCGCGTCGAGCCGCGCGGTGGCGGGGTCGAGGTCCTCGTCCGGCGGGTCGGGCGCGCCGCTGACGGCCGGAGCGATCAGCACGAGGCCGGCGACCCGCTCCGGCGCGCTCAGCGCCGTGTCGATCGCGAGCGCGCCGCCCATCGAGTTCCCGACGAGCCAGGCCTGCGGCGCGCCGGCGGCGTCGAGCACCGCGAGGAGGTCGGCGACGTGGGTGAACGGCTCGGGCGACGGCGGCGTGTCGCCGAAGCCGCGCCGGTCGTAGGCGATCAGCGGGCCGTCGAGGTGCGCCGCGGTCGCGCGCCAGCTCCGGCGGTCGGCGACGCCGGCGTGCAGCAGCACGAGCGGCGGGCCGTCGCCGCTGCGCCGCTCTCCGGCGAGGGTGACGGCGCCCGCCGGGACGTCGAAGGCCTCCACGCGGTCGATGGTCGCATGTCTTCAGGTCCCGGGCGTCCCGCGCCGATGCGGACACCGCGCCGTTGCCGACCGCGTCCTGCGGGTACGGTTGGCGCAACGACCGTGATGACAGCACCGAGGAGCAGACACTGATGGCCCCCTCACCGTTCCGGCGCCGGAAGGCCGCGCGCAACCTCGCGATCGCCGAGGCCGCGCTCGCGCTCGCCAAGAACCCCAAGGGCAGCGGCGCGAAGCAGCGGCGCCCGCGCAGGCGGCTCCTCCTGCTCGGCGTGCTCGCCGCCGTCGGCGGCGCCGCGCTGCTCAAGCGCGAGAAGGTCGCCGGGCTGCTGCCGTCGCGCTCCGGCGCGCCCGAGCCCGCGGCGCCGCCGCCGCCGCCCGCGCCGTCGAACTACGACGCGCCCGGCCCGCCGGCCAACACCGCCACCCCGGTGCCCGCGCCGGACCCGCAGGAGCCCGAGGCGATCGACGAGGCCGCGGAGGAGGCCGCCGCCGCGGCCGAGGCGGCCGCGATCGGCGGCGGCCCGAGCGAGTACGCCGGGCCCGCCGGGCGAGCCCGCGACGGAGGCCGAGGCGCCGCTCGCCGAGGCCGGCGAGGGCGAGTCGGAGGGCCTCGAGCAGGCCGAGGCCGAGCTCGAGGAGAACGCGGAGCTGCGCGACGACGCGCCGAGCGATGCCCAGCGCCAGATCGAGGACACGATCGAGGAGGCGTCGCAGCCCACGTCGGGCGAGACGCCCGAGCCGCTCGCGTCGGAGGATCTCGGCCCGGCGTCGCAGGCGGTCGACGCCGGCCCGGCCCAGGGCACGTTCCTGCCGCCCGAGCCGCCCGCGCCGGCGCCGGAGGCCGCCGAGGAGGCCGCCCAGCCGACCGTCGAGATGCCCGCCGCGGAGCCGGAGCCGGAGCCGGCCGCGGAGACGCCCGCGGACGCGCCGTCCCCCGAGGCCGAGGCCGACGCGCCGCCGCCGGCGAGCCGTCGCCGGAGGCCCAGGCCGACACCCCCGCCGCCGACGAGCCGACGCCCGCCGAGGCCGCGGCCGGGCGCGGAGGGCGCGCCCGAGGACGCCGCCGCGTCCAAGGACGACGACGACGCGGACGACTGGCGCACCTGGTCGGGGCGGTCGGTCAGCCCGTAGCCGCGTGGCGGCGTTCTACGAGCGCGACGGCGACGTCTTCGTCCCGTCCGAGCTGACGCGCGGCCCGTGGGACCCCGGCGCCCAGCACGCCGGGCCCCCGACCGCGCTGCTCGGCCGCGCGCTCGAGGCCGCCGGGCTGATCGTCGCCAGGATCACCGTCGAGATCCTGCGCCCGGTCCCGATCGCGCCGCTCACGGTGGCGACCCGCGTCGTCCGGCCCGGGCGCAACGTCGAGCTCGTCGAGTCCGCGCTCCACGAGGCCGGCGGCGAGCGGCGCGAGCTCGCCCGCGCGACCGCCTGGCGGCTCCGCCGCGCGACCGGCGTCCCCGCGTCGCCCGACGAGCCGCCGCCCGCCCCGCCCGAGGCGGCGGAGGTCAAGCCGTTCTTCCCGACCGGCCAGGCGACCGGCTACCACACGGCGATGGACGCCCGCTTCGTCACCGGCGGGTTCGTCGAGCTCGGCCCGGCCGTCGTCTGGCTGCGCATGCGCCAGCCGCTCGTCGACGACGAGCCGCCGTCGCCGCTCGTCCGCGCGCTCGTGGCCGCCGACACCGGCAACGGCGTCAGCGCCGAGCTCGACTTCCACCGCTACCTGTTCATCAACACCGAGCTGACCGTCCACCTCACGCGCGAGCCCGAGGGCGAGTGGGTCTGCCTCGACGCGGTGACGCGCACCGGGCCGGAGGGCGTCGGCCTGTCCGAGAGCGTCCTCGCCGACACGCGCGGGCGCTTCGGCCGCTCCGACCAGACGCTCTTCGTGCGCGAGCGATGAGACGGTCCGCGACGTGCTTCGTGCCGCCGCGGACCGTCCATCTCCCGGTGGCGGCGCCGCCGGCGCGCCGGTCGCGACCCCACGCCACGAGCATCCGGCACTCCGCGCCTTTTTGCGACGGGCGTCCGCCACCTTCGATGACGGCCTCGGGCGGGTAGACATTCCAAGGGGATCGGCACCCGCGCGGCGAACCCCATACGAGGCCGCCGCGCCAGGCGGTCGGCATACGCATGACCAGAGTCCCGGAATCGGCCACAATACGAGCGACGCGATGAGCACGCTCGTCGGCATGTGCCTGAACGACCGGTATCGCCTCGAGGCCCAGATCGGGTCCGGGGGGATGTCGACCGTCTATCGCGCGTTCGACACGACGCTCGAGCGCCAGGTCGCCGTGAAGCTGATGCACCGCGAGATCGCGTCGGACTCCGACCAGCTCGAGCGGTTCCGGCGCGAGGCGCGGTCCGTCGCCCAGCTCAGCCACCCGCACATCGTCGGCGTGATCGACGCGGGCGAGGAGGACGGGCGCCCCTACATCGTCTTCGAGTACGTCGAGGGCGAGACGCTGAAGGAGCGGATCCGGCGGATGGGGCGGCTGCCGATCGACGAGGCGATCGCCTACGCGATCGAGATCGCCCGCGCGCTGGGGGCAGCGCATGCGCGCCAGATCGTCCACCGCGACATCAAGCCCCAGAACGTGCTGGTGGACGGCGAGGGCTCCGCCAAGGTGACCGACTTCGGCATCGCCCGCTCGCTCGAGGAGGAGGGCCTGACCGCCGACGGCCGCGTGCTCGGCACGACCGACTACGTCTCGCCCGAGCAGGCGCTCGGCCACGACGTCGACGGCCAGTCCGACATCTACTCGCTCGGGATCGTCCTCTACGAGATGCTCACCGGGGACGTCCCGTTCCACGGCGAGAACCAGGTCTCGGTCGCGATGAAGCACGTGCGGGAGGACCTGCCCGACGTGCAGGCCGCGCGCCCCGAGGTGTCCGCCCGGCTCGCGGCCGTGCTCGACCGGATGACCGAGAAGGACCTCGCCCTCCGCCACCCCGACGCGGCGGCGGTCGAGGCCGACCTCGAGGACGCGCTCGCCGCCGAGGCCTCGCGCACCGGCACCTCGACCGGCGAGGCGACCGCGGTCCTGCGCACGCTGCCGGCCGACGCGCGCCGGCGGCTCCCGCTCCGGCTGCGGATGCGCATCCCCGTCCTGCTGCTCGTGCTGATGATCGCGGTGGCGGGCGCCCTGGTGTACCTCGTCCTCGACCAGGCCGCCGACCGCGCGCAGCGCGGGACCGGGCCCGGCACGAGCACGCCGCAGCCCGGCGAGCAGATCGTCTCGGTCAAGCGGACGTCGGCGTCCGACTACGACCCGCTCGGCGACGACGAGGAGCACGCCGAGGAGGCGCCGCTCGCGGTCGACCAGGACTCCGCGACGGCGTGGACGACCGAGACCTACCAGAACGACACGCTGACGAAGCCGGAGGGGTCGGCGCCCGGCGTCGGCCTCTACATCGACGCCGAGCCGTCGGTGAACGGCCGCCGGCTGGAGATCCAGACGCCCGAGCCCGGCTGGAAGATGGAGATCTACGGCTCGCGCACGAAGCCGTCGGGCGAGTGGCCGAGCGACGACTGGACGAAGCTGGGCGGCGGGACCGTCGAGAGCCGCAAGCAGAGCTTCAAGCTCGACACCGGCGACCGCCGCTACCGCTACTACCTCGTCTGGATCACGGAGCTGCCGCCCGACAGCGACCACGTGGCGATCACGCAGCTCACGCTCAGCGCGCCGAAGGAATAGCGGCCCGCGCGCTCAGAACGCTGTGGCCGCCGCGCTCGGCGCGGTGGCGCTCGAGCGCGAAGCCGAGCAGCCGGTCGCACGCCTCGGGCCACGGCACGCCCGCGGCCTCCCACAGCTTCGGGAACGCCGACGTGCGCGTCATCCCCGGCAGCGTGTTGAGCTCGTTCACGAGCACGCGCCCGTCGTCCTCGACGAAGAAGTCGACCCGCGCCAGGCCGGCGCAGCCGACGCGCAGGAACGTCTCGACGGCCAGCCGGCGCAGCTCGGCGGCCGACGCGTCCGGGATCCGCGCGGGCACCCGCAGCTCGACCCCGCCGTCGGAGTACTTGGCCTCGTAGTCGTACCACTCGGCGCCGCCCAGCAGGACGACCTCGCCCGGCACGGACGCCTCCGGCGCGCGGTAGCCCATCACCGCGCACTCGACCTCGGTCCCGCCGCTGAAGGCCTCCGCGATCACGAGCCCGTCGTGCGCGAACGCGCCGTCGAGCGCGGCGTCCAGCTCCGCGGCGGACGCGACCTTCGCGATCCCGACGGAGGAGCCGAGCCGTGCCGGCTTGACGAACAGCGGCAGCCCGAGCGGCGCGAGCACCGAGCGCACGACGTCGGGCTCGTCGCGCCAGTCGGCCTCGCGGACCGCCAGGTACGCGACCTGCGGCGCGCCCGCCGCGGCGAGCACGTCCTTGAACACGACCTTGTCCATGCACAGCGACGAGGCGAGCACCCCGGCGCCGACGTACGGCACGTCGAGCAGCTCGAGCAGGCCCTGGACGGTGCCGTCCTCGCCGAACGGGCCGTGCAGCACCGGGAAGACCGCGTCGGCGCCCAGCAGGCCGGCCCCCGGATCGAGCGCGAGCCGGTCCCCGTCCGGCCCGTGCCAGGCGCCGTCGCGACCGAGCAGCACCGGGACGACCTCGTGGCCCGCCTCGCGCACCCCCGCGATCGCGGCCTCGGCCGAGGCGAGCGAGACCTCGTGCTCCGACGAGCGCCCGCCGTGCAGGACCGCGACCCTCACGGCGTCGCGGTGGGGGTCGGCGAGGGCGTGGGCGACGGGATCTCGAAGCGCCCGACGGTGATCGTCACCCGCGAGCCGGGCGCGGCCATGCTGTCGGGGTCTGGGATCCTGCTCGACGACGATCCCGTCCTGGTCGGGGGTGTCGACGTCGGTGTCGCCGCACGCGGACCTGGAAGCCGGCGTTCTCGAGCGTGTCGCGGGCGTCGGCCTCCTCCGCGTCGAGCACGCCGGGCACCTGGACGTCCGCCGGCGCGGTGGCGACGACCAGCTGCACGGTGCTGCCCGGGTTCACCTCCGAGCCGCCCGCGGGATCCTGCGAGAGCACCGTGCCGGGCTCGGCGTCCGCGTCCTCCCGCTCGGTCGCCGACGCGCCGAGGCCGGCCTGCTGGAGCGCCGCCTCGGCGTCCGCGCGCGACTGCCCGACCACGTCCGGCACGGCCACCTTCTGGCGGCCGCGCGACACCACGATCGTCACGGTGGAGCCCTTGCGGACGCTGGTCCCCTCGGGCGGCGACGTCTCGATCACGCGGCCCTTCGCCACGGTGTCGGAGTACTGGCGCTGCTCCTCGACCTGGAAGCCGGCCTCGCGCAGCCGCTCGGTCGCGGCGTCGGCGCCCAGGCCCTGCACGGTCGGGATCGGCGCCTCGCCCGGCCCGCTCGACACGGTGATCGTGACCTCGGACCCCTCGTCCGCCTCGGCGCCGCCGGACGGGCGCTGCGCGGCGACGCGGTCCTCGGCGACGTCGTCGGACTGGATCGGCACGACCGAGACCTCGAAGCCCGCCTGCTGCAGCTTGTCCGTCGCGTTCTGGGTGCGGTCCCCGACGACGTCCGGGACCTGCTTCTGGTCGGGCGTCAGCAGCAGGAACGCGCCGACGGCGATCGCCACGAGCGCGAGCACGGCGAGCGCGATCAGCGCGATCCGGCGCCAGTTGCGCTCGTCGCTGCGCCTCGAGCTCGGCGACCGGGTCGTCGGCGATCACGCCGCCCTCCGCCTGCTCGAGCGCCGCGATGAACTGGTCGGCGTCCTGGTAGCGCTCGTACGGGTCCTTGCGCAGCGCGCGCAGCGTGACCGCCTCGAGCGCCGGCGGGATGGCCGGGTTGCGCACGCGCGGCGGGACCGGCTCCTCCGAGACCTGCTTGAGCGCGATCGAGACCGCCGACTCCGCGTCGAACGGCACCGTGCCCGTCAGCAGCTCGTAGAGCACGACGCCGATCGAGTAGAGGTCGGAGCGGGCGTCGACCGGGTGGCCCTGGGCCTGCTCGGGCGAGATGTACTGCGCCGTGCCCATGATCAGGCCGGTCTCGGTCATGTCCGAGCTGCCGGCGCGGGCGATCCCGAAGTCGGTGACCTTCGCGCGGCCCTCGCCGTCGACGATCACGTTGTGCGGCTTGATGTCGCGGTGGACGACGCCGCGCCGGTGCGCGAACCGCGCCGCGCGCAGGATCTGCAGCACGATGTCGACCGCCACCGCCGGCTCGAGCGCGCCGTACTCGCGGACGATGTCCTTGAGGTTGCGCCCCTCGAGCAGCTCCATCGCGATGTAGTAGGTGCCGTCCCACTCGCCGCGGTCGAAGACCTGGACGACGTTCGGGTGGTTCAGCGCGGCGGCGCTGGACGCCTCGCGGCGGAAGCGCTCGACGAAGTCGGGGTCCTCCGCGAAGCGGCGGTAGAGCAGCTTGAGCGCGATCCGCCGGCCGAGCTGGGTGTCCTCCGCCTCGTAGACGTCGGCCATGCCGCCGGAGCCGATCCGCCCGATGATCCGGTAGCGGCCGTCGACCAGGGTGTCGGGATCGAGCGACGGCATCGTCCTACTGGCCCAGGGCCTCGAGCACCTGCTTGGCGATCGGCGCGGCGTCGATCCCGCCGATCCCGCCCTGGAACCGCTCGAGCGTGATCGCGACCGCGACGTCGGGCGTGAAGCACACGAACCACGGCTGGTTGAGCCCGGTGTTGTTGAGCTCGGCGGTGCCGGTCTTGCCCGCGACCTCGACGCCCGAGAGCGCCGCCGCGGTGCCGGTCCCCTCGCGCACGACGTTCTTCATCATCGCCGTCAGGTCGCTCGCCGTCCTGGCCGACACCACGCGCTCCTCCTCCTCGGGCTCGACCTCGTCGACGGTCCGGCCGTCGGGATCGACGGCCTTGGCCATGATATGCGGCTTGAGGCGCACGCCGCCATTGCCGATCGTCTGCGCGACGGTGGCCATCTGGAGCGGCGTGGCGAAGAGGTCGCCCTGGCCGATCGCGACGCGGCCGACGTCGACGCGGTCGGACGTCATCGGCACGAGCCGCCCGCCCTTGCGGACGCCCGACGCCGACATCTGCGCGTCGGGATAGTCCAGCGGCGGCTCCGCGTAGAAGCCGAAGCGCTCCATGTAGCGCTGCATGGTGCGACCGCCCAGCGACTCGCCGACCTGGGCCCAGACGGTGTTGACCGAGTTCGTCAGCGCGAAGGTGAGGTCGATGTCGCCGAAGTCCTCCCCACCCGCGTTGTTCAACGGGACCCCGGAGATCTCCTTGCCGTTCGCGCCGTTGACGACCGACTGCGGGTTGAAGCGGCCGGTGTCGAGCGCGGCCGCGGCGGTGACGACCTTCATCGTCGAGCCGGGCGGATAGCCGTTCTGCGTCGCGCGGTTGACGAGCGGCGCGCCCTCCTGGTCCTGGTTGAGCGCGGCGAACGCGCCGCGGTCGGCGAGCGTGTTCGGGTTGTAGCTCGGGCTCGAGGCCATCGCGAGCACGTCGCCGGTCTTGACGCCGAGGGCGACGAGCGCGCCGTTGTGGCCGGACGCCTGCGAGCGCCTGCACGGCCGCCTGCTGGGCGTTCACGTCGAGCGTCGTGTGCACGTCGTCGCCCTCGTTCGACCGGCCGAAGATCGACTCGAACGCGGTGACGAGCTCGCTGCGGCGGCCGATCAGCTGGTCGTTGTGCGCGCGCTCGGTCCCGGCGCGCCCGATCGAGGTGTACGAGTAGCCGACCGCGTGGGCGAACAGCTCGCCGTCGGGATAGCGGCGCGTGTAGGTGTCGCCGGGCCGGCGGACCGAGCGCGCGAGCACCGTCCCGTCGCGGGCGAGGATCAGGCCGCGCTTGATCCGCTGCTCCTCGAGCAGCGAGCGCCGGTTGAGCGCGTTGTCGCGCAGCGCCTCGGCGTCGAACACCGTCCAGCGCGACGTGAACGCGACGAGCAGGCCGAAGAGGATCACGACCAGCACGAACAGGCGGACGACGGGCGCGTTCACCGGTTCCCCAGCGGGCGGCGGGCCCGGTCGGAGATCAGCAGCAGCAGCGCGAGCAGGACGAAGTTGGCGACGATCGAGGAGCCGCCGTAGGAGACGAACGGCAGCGTCACGCCGGTGAGCGGGATGACCTTCGTCACGCCGCCGACGATCACGAACACCTGCAGCGCGAAGACGGAGGTCAGGCCGGCCGCCAGCAGCTTGGAGAACGAGTCCTGCGCCAGCATCGCGATCTTGAACCCGCGCTCGACGACCATCAGGTAGACGAGCAGCAGGCCGCAGGCGCCCGCGAGCCCGAGCTCGTTCGTGATCACCGCGTAGATCAGGTCGGTCTGCGGCGCCGGCAGGATCGCGCCGCCGCCCGGCTGCGTGATCAGGGCCTGGCCGAAGCCGGTCCCGAACAGCCCGCCGTCGGCCTGCGCGAACAGCGACTGCGCGATCTGGTAGCTGCCGCCGGGCTTCTCGTAGAGCGCGCGGTCGAACGGGTCGCGCCAGGTGTCGATCCGGTTCTGGACGTGCCCGACGGTGTTGGCGAAGAACCACGCCCCGATCGCGAACAGCCCGAGCCCCATGGCCACGAACGAGACCCGGTTCGTGGCCACGTAGAGGATCGCCAGGAAGCCGCCGAAGAACATCAGCGACGAGCCGAGGTCGCGGATGAAGACGAGCATCACCATCGCGCCGCCCCAGACCACGAGCAGCGGCCCGAGGTGCTTGAGCGGCGGCAGCGTCAGGCCGAGGAAGCGGTGCGAGCCCTGCAGCAGCACCTCGCGCGTGTCGCGCAGGTACGCGGCGAGGAAGATGACGATCGCGATCTTGCCGAACTCGGCCGGCTGGAACGTCACCGGCCCGAACCCGACGCCGAGGTAGGCGCCGTTGATCTGCTGGCCGATCCCCGGCACGCGCGGGAGCAGCAGCAGGAGCAGCCCGGCCGCGGCGACCGTGTAGCGGTAGCGCTCGAGCACGCGGAAGTCGCGCAGGAAGATGATCGTGACCGCGAACAGGATCAGCCCGACCACGAACCACTGCGCCTGGTCGCGCGCGAGCGTCTCGTCGATCCGGTAGATCACCACGAGCCCGAAGCACGCGAGCACCGCGACCAGCGGGAACAGGTACGGGTCCGCGTAGGGCAGCGTGATGCGGATCACGACGTGGCCCGCCAGGCACAGCAGGAGGAACGCGAGCCCGTAGGTCAGCGACAGGTCCGACTGCGCCGCCGACTGCTGGATGAAGATCGCCGCGAAGCCGAGCGTGAGGAGCAGCGAGGCGGGGACCAGCGCGAGCAGCTCGCGATTGCGAGCCGTCACTCGACCTGGCCCCGCTCCAGCTGGATCACGAGGTCCTCGGCGTCGTCGCGCGAGCGCAGCTTGTGGTCGGTGAAGCGCGTCGCGGCGGGCCTGCGGCACGGCGGTCAGCGGCACGCCCGACTCGTAGTACGTCTGGTAGAGGTCGACCCCGAACGGCAGCTCGTAGGGCAGCCCGCGGTAGATCGTGACGCTGTGCGCCGGACCGGGATCGGTGCCGACGAAGTAGACCGCGCGCGTCGCCAGCCACCCGCCGACGAGCACCGGGATGACGATCGCCACGAGCAGCAGGACCGTGCCGGTGCGGCGCTTGCGCGGGCTTGCGCCCGCGGGGCGCGTCCGGCAGCGGGACGGTGCGCTCCGGTGGCTCGCGGGCCGGAGCCGCTGCACCGCCCTCCGGCTCGATCGCCTGCAGGGCCACGGTGCCGTGGCGGCGGTACTCCGCCTCGGCCGCGTCGTCCGCGGCCGGCGCGCGCGCCGTCGAGGGCTTGCTGACGCCCTCGCGCTGGACCGCGCTCGCCCTCGAACGTGTCGTACTCGGCGGTCGGCTCGCCCGCGAGCGTCGCGGCGCCCTCCGCGCCGGCGCCGCCGCGCCGGTCCTCGACCTCCTCGAGCCGGAACAGGATCACGGTGATGTTGTCGCGGCCGCCGGCCTCGTTCGCGGCGGCGATCAGCGCGCGGCCGGTCTGCTCGAGCGAGCGGCTGCGGTCCTCCAGCATCGGCTTGAGCACCGGCTCGTGGACCATGCCGGTGAGACCGTCGGAGCAGAGCAGGAACAGGTCGCCGGCGCGTGCGGGGTAGACGTCGGTGTCGACCTCGACGTCGGGATAGGCCCCGAGCGCGCGGGTGATGACGCTGCGCTGCGGATGCGTCTCGGCCTGCTCCTCGGTCAGCTTGCCGCGGGCGACGAGCTCGCCGACGAGCGAGTGGTCGCGGGTGAGCCGGATCAGGTCGCCGTCGCGCAGCAGGTAGGCGCGCGAGTCGCCGACGTGCGCGACGACCACGTTGTCGCCGTCGAGGTACGCGGCGGTGACCGTCGTCCCCATCCCGGCGAGGTCGGGGTCGTCGCCGGACTGGCGGTGGATCTCGGCGTTCGCCTGGCGGATCAGCTCCGCCAGCGCCTCGCCGGTCGGGCGGCCGTCGGGCAGCCCGCGCTCGAACTGCTTGACCGCCAGCTCGGAGGCCACCTCGCCCGCCTGCGCGCCGCCCATCCCGTCCGCGACCACGAAGAGCGGCGCGCGGACGAAGTAGTTGTCCTCGTTGCCCTGGCGCTGGCGTCCGAGGTCGGAGTCGTGGAAGTGCTCGGCGATCCGCAGCATGGGTTCGTCAGCGCTCGAAGGTGAAGGCGGAGTCGCCGATGCGGATCCGGTCCCCCGGGTGCAGGGGCTGCGGTCCCCGCAGCGGCTCGTCGTTCAGGTACGTGCCGTTCGTCGAGCCCAGATCCTCCAACACGATGACATCCCCGTGCGGGACGAGCTGCGCGTGGCGGGAGGAGGCGAAGGCGTCCTCGAGCACGATGTCGGCCTCGTCGCCGCGGCCGAGCAGCGCGCCGCCGGACAGGTCGTACGCGGCGCCGGCCTTGAGCCCGGCGCCGCTGCCGACGCGCAGCCGCGGGGCGCCGCCGGGCCGCGCCTCGTGCAGCCCCGTCGCGTCCGGGGCGGCCGCCTGCGCGCCCTCGGACTCGCTGCGGCGGAGGTCCTTGAGGGCGGAGCGGGCCATCCAGAGCAGGAACAGGTACAGCACCGCGAGGAACCCGAACTTCAGCGCGACGGCGACGGGGTCGAGCACGCCCGCTACTCCAGCTCGAGGATCGCCCGCGAGGTGCCCAGCTCGATCACGTCGCCGCCGCGCAGCGACTGCGGCCGCGAGGGATCGAGCCGCCGCCCGTTGACCTTGACGCCGTTCGTGGAGCCCAGGTCGCGCACGATCCACGATCCGCCGGACGGCCGGACCTCGGCGTGGACGCGCGACACGTTCGGGTCCTCGAGCACGATGTCGGCGTCGCGCGAGCGCCCGAGCGTCGCGCCGCCGGAGCCCAGCAGCTCCGCCCGGCCGCCGATCCGCAGCCGCGCGGTGCCGCGCCGCGGGTCGGGCTCGCGCAGCGGCTCGGCGATCCGCTCGGCCGACGAGTAGACCATCGTGTGGCCCTCCTCCGCCTGGCGCGGGGCCGCGGCGGGGCTCTCGTCGGGCCGCACGAGGCGCGCCTGGATGCCGAACTCGCCCAGGCGCAGGCGCTCGTCGGTCTTGAACGCGATCTCCGGCGCCGTCAGCAGCGCCACGCGCTCGCGGCGGGCGTGCTCGAGCAGGTAGCCCGACAGCTCGTCGCGCAGCTCGTCCTCGTAGCCGGAGAACTGCTCGCGGTCCTCCGGGGAGAGCCAGACGGCGTACTCGTTCGGCGCGTAGGTGCGGCTCAGCGACTGGACGCGGTGCTCGTCCATCTCGCGCGCCAGCTTGCGCGCGATCTCCACCGGCCGGACCTCGGACTTGAAGGCGCGCGAGAACGTGCCCTCGACCAGTTCGGCGAGCTTCGATTCGAGGTTGCGCAGCACGCTCATCGCGGCCTACCCGATCGCATGCGGCACAAGTATGGCGGCGCGGGCGCGCGGCCGTCAGGATTCGGCGGCCGGCGGCGCCGGCCGGGGCATGTGGGCGAGCCCGAGCGCCAACGCGCCACCCACGACGGCGCCGAGCACCGCCCCGCGCGGCTCCGCCTGGCCCGCGCGGTCGCCGAGCCACTCCCCGAGCGCGATCACCGTCGCCGCCGTGCCCGCGCTCCACATCGCGACCGCGACGAGGTCGGCCTGGAGCGAGCGGCCGCGCACGAGCCACGGCAGCACGAGCGCGGCGACGCCCCAGATGACGGCCAGCAGCAGGGCGCCGGAGCTGCAGAGCGGCGCGATCACGTCGCCGGCGGTGATCCCGGGCGCGCCGTCGAAGCCGGCGCGGTCCGGCATCCCGTCGGGCGTCCCGAACACCAGCGTGCGGCCGAGCAGCGGCTCGGCGAGCAGGACGGTCCAGGCGCCGAGCGCGCCGAGCGCGAGGCGCGCGGTCCAGCGCGGCGCGCGGCCGGCGAGGGCGGGATACGCGCCGGCGAGGCCGACCAGTCCGAGCAGCGGCGCCGCGAACGGCAGCGACCAGGCGCGGCCGTCGGCGCGCAGCAGCAGCGGCGGCCCGGCGGCGAGCGCGGCGACGAGCAGCGCCGCTCCGGGGCGCTGGAGCGGCCCGAGCGTCAGCAGCACCGTGACCCCGGCGGCGGCGACCAGCCAGCCGGCGCGCGGCAGCAGCGCGACGAGCAGCGCCGCGACCGCGGCGGCGGCGGGCGCCGGCACGGCGGGCTCCGGCGTCAGCCCGGCGAGCGCCGCCCAGGCCAGGGCGCCGGCCGCGGCGGGCGCCAGCAGCCGCCCGACCGCCGGCGGGAGCGCCGGGATCGTGCGCTCGAGCGGGTGCTCCGGGATCCGGCCACCCTCGTCGGACACCTCGCCGAGCGCGTCGGCGCACGCGTCGAACAGGTCGTCGAGATCGCCGCGCAGCTCCGGATCGGCCTCGAGCGTGCGGTCGAGCGCCGCGCACAGCTCGCCGGGCAGGTCCGGGCGCGCCTTCGCGAGCGGCGGGAGCCTGGTGCCGATGCGCCGCGCGGTGGCGGACGGCGAGCCGGCGCTGACCGGGTTCGCCCCCGCGAACGCCTCGTAGAGGACGAGCCCGAGCGCGTAGAGGTCGGCGCGCCCGTCGACGGGTTGCCCCGCGGCCTGCTCGGGCGCCATGTAGGCGAGCGTGCCGACGACGTCCCCCGTGCGCGTCAGCGCGTCCTCGCCGGCGAGCTGGGCGACGCCGAAGTCGGTCAGCTTCGCCGCGCCGCGGCGCGAGGTCGGCATGTCGGGGACGATCACGTTCTGCGGCTTGACGTCGCGGTGGACGACGCCGCGCTCGTGGGCGTGGGCGAGCGCGTCGGCGAGCGCCAGCCCGATCCGCAGGACGTCCCGGTCCGAGAGCTCGTGCGCCGCCTCGAGCTGGGCGAGCGTGCGGCCCTCGACCAGCTCGGAGACGAGGTAGCGGTTGCCGTCCGCCTCGCCGGCGTCGAACAGCGCGACGATCGCGTCGTGGTCGAGCCGCGCCACCGCGCGGGCCTCGCGCTGGGCCCGCTCCGGCTCCATGCCGGCGGCCGGGATGACCTTGACCGCCACCGGGCGCCCGAGCCGCTCGTCGCGCGCCGCGTGGACGGCGCCGAAGCCGCCCGCCCCGAGCCGCGCGCCGAGCCGGTACCGGCCCATCGCCAGCCCGGCGTCGGGGGTGACGGCCGGCAGGTCGGCTGTGGCGGGCACGTGCGGGTTTTCCACGCGCGCGAAGGGGCACCTTCCCTCGTGCACGGAAGGGTTCAGCGGCGACGGCGCGAACTGTCCCGCCGAGCCGCCTCATATCCTGTAGGCGATCCATTCGCCCGCGCGGCAGGCGCGGGAGCACCGAGGAGACTGTTCTTCACTTGTCCTTCTTCGACGAGGACGACGAGCCACGCACCCGGGTCCGACCCCGGCGGTCATCGACCGCCACGGCGGGCCGCCCCGACCGGCAGACCGTGCTGGTCCGGCAGCTCGTGCTCCTGGGCGGGTTCATCCTCATCGTCGCGCTGCTGATCTTCGTCGTCAACGGCTGCCGCAACTCCGCCAAGGAGAACTCGCTCAAGGACTACAACAGCGACGTCGCCTCGATCGTGCGCGACTCCGACAGCCAGGTCGGCAAGCCGTTCTTCGACCTCCTGCGCAACCCGAGCACGGGTGACCTGTCGACCCAGGTCGCCGGCTACAAGGTCCAGGCGGAGCAGCAGTACGAGCAGGCGAAGAAGATCTCCACGCCGGGCGACATGACCGCGGCGCAGCGCTCGTTCCTGATCGCGATGGAGATGCGCCGCGACGGGCTCGAGCAGATCGCGAGCCAGGTCCGCACCGCGCTCAGCTCGGACACCGAGGCGGCCGACCGCGCGATCAACGAGATCGCCGGCGCGATGCAGATGTTCCTGACGTCCGACGTGATCTACAGCGAGCGCGTGATCCCGCTGATCGAGGACACCCTGCGCGACGCCGACGTCGGCGCCCAGCGGCTCCAGCAGAGCCAGTTCCTGCCCGGGATCGAGTGGCTCCAGCCCGCCACGGTCGCCGATGCGCTCGGCCAGCAGCTGTCGGCCGGCGGCAGCGGCAACAGCGGCCGCGAGCCCGCGCCGGGCCTGCATGGCACCGGGATCGACTCCGTCGAGGTCGGCGACCAGACGCTCGACACGAACTCGGCCAACCGGATCGCCTACGGGCCGGACACCGAGTTCAACGTCAACTTCACGAACCAGGGCGAGAACGACGAGGTCGACATCGACGTGATCCTCAAGATCGAGGGCGGTCCGAAGCCGATCCGCGTCACCAAGAACGTGCCCTCGGTCGCCGCCGGCGCCCAGGCGACGGCCACGCTCGGCCTCGACTCCCCGCCGCCGTTCGACACCGCCGTGACCATCTCGGTCGAGGTCAAGGCGGTCCCGGGCGAGCAGAAGACGGACAACAACAAGGCCGAGTACGACGCGCTGTTCTCGCAGCAGTAGCTCCCTTAAGCTCTGCCCGCGTGAACGACCTGACGGATCCGGCCGGTATCGCGGCCCTGTCGGCCGGCGCGCTCGCCCTGATCGCCCTCGTGGCGACCGGCGTGCTGGCTCTGCGCGTGCGGCGGCTGCGGGCCGCGCAGCAGGTCGTGCTCGGGCCGCTGGGGCGCGAGGACCTCGTCGATCACGCGGCGCGGCTGCAGGAGGCGTTCGGCATGCTGCACGAGCGGGTCGAGGAGGTCGCGGGCCGGCTGGAGGAGCGGATGGCCGAGGCCGAGGAGCGGCTCGACGGCGCGATCACCTACCGCGCGCTCGTCCGCTACGACGCCTACGGCGAGCTGTCCGGCCACCAGTCGGCGTCGCTCGCGCTGCTCGACGCGGAGCGCAACGGCGTCGTGCTGTCCTCGATCGCCCACCGCGACACCGCGCGGCTGTACTGCAAGCAGGTCGTCGGCGGCCGCGGCGAGCATCTGCTCTCGCCCGAGGAGGACGAGGCGATCCGGCGGGCGCTCGCCGGCGAGCGGACGACCGCGGTGCTCGAGGACTGATGCGCGCCGCCTACCTCGGGCCGCCGGGGACGAACTCGCACGATGCGCTCGTCGGCACCGGCCTCGACGTCGAGCAGGTCGCGCTGCCGACCGTGCCCGCCGTGATCCGCGCGGTCCAGGACGGCGAGGTCGAGCGTGGGCTGGTCCCGCTCGAGAACTCGCGCGAGGGCGCGGTCGGGTCGACGCTCGACGCGCTCGTGTTCGACGCGCCCGACGTGCGGATCGTCGGCGAGGTCGTGCACACGGTGACCTACTGCCTCGCGGCGGCCGAGTGGATCGCGCCGGACGAGGTCTGCACGGTCCACTCGCATCCGCAGGCGCTCGGCCAGTGCGCCGGCTTCCTGCGCTCGCAGCTGCCGGGCGCCGCGATCGTGGCGGAGCGCTCGACCGCCGACGCGGTGCGCTCCGTCACCGAGGGCGGGGCGCTCGCCGGCAACGCGCCGCACGCGGCGATCGGGACGCGCCACGCCGCCCGGCTGTACGGCGCCGCCGTGCTCGCGGAGGCGATCGAGGACGACGCCGACAACGCGACGCGGTTCGCGTGGATCGCACGCGACGCGGACGGCGCGGGCGCGCCGGCCGCGGGCCCGGACAAGACGATCCTCGTCTTCTGGGGCGGCGGCGACCTCGCCCCGGGCTGGCTCGTCGACTGCCTGGGAGAGTTCTCCTCGCGCGGCATCAACCTCTCGCGGATCGAGTCGCGGCCGCGGCGGATCGGGCTCGGCCACTACATGTTCGTCTGCGATCTCGAGGGCGGCGTGGCGGAGCCGGGCGTGGCCGACGCGATCGCCGGACTGGGCGGCCATTGCGAGGCGGTCCGGGTGCTCGGGTCGTTCGCGGGCGGGGTCTGACGCAACCGCCTGAGGCTCTACACTGCGGCCTGCAATGGCCACTGCGGTACCGCCAGGTCCAGTGGGGTCCGCGCCGCTTTCAGACCACCAGCGGCGCGGATCGAATGCCGACGGCACGGGCCGTTGGTCAGGTGGCCGTGTGCTGGTGCTCAACGCGACGTACGAGCCGATCAACGTCTGCACGGTCCGGCGCGCCACGGTGCTCCTGCTCAAGCAGAAGGCCGAGGTCATCGAGATCGGGTCGCACGACCTGCACTGGGCGCGGGGGTCGATGACGAAGCCGGTGGTGATCCGGCTCGTGACCTACGTGCGGATCCCGCGCGACTCGCACAAGCGCAAGATCACCCGCCGCGCGGTGTTCGCCCGCGACGGCTGGCAGTGCATGTACTGCGGCGCCCGCACCTCGCTGACCGTCGACCACGTGATCCCGCGCTCGAAGGGCGGCGGCTCCGACTGGGAGAACATCGTCGCCTCGTGCGCGCCCTGCAACCGCCGCAAGGGCGACCGGCTCCCGCACCAGATCGGGATGCACCCGCGGGTCAAGCCGCGGATGCCCAGCCCGAACGTGTTCATCCAGCTCGCCTCGCCGACGATCCCGGCGACCTGGAAGCAGTACCTGCTGCCCGAAGCGGCCTGAGCCGGGGCGCACCGCCGGGTTCGGCCCGCGCTCCCGGGCGCCGTCGCGCCGGCCGCCGTGCGGCGGTCGAACCCATCGTCCCCGTCCGCTACATTTCGTCTCACCAGAGAAAGGGGGTGGTCCGAAGTTGAGTGACAGTTATTGCGGGACCCTGGAGGTGCCCGGCCGCTAGTACCAGCCTGGTGCTGGACCCGCTGGTCAGCGGAATCCACACCGTGGCACCGCCGCCGTCAGTGCCGGAGCTCGTCCCCCCGGCCGTTCAGACCAGCTGACGACGGCTGAGTAGTCCAGCAAGCAGTGATCGAGGGCCCCGGTGTCGACCGGGGCCCTCGGTCGTTAAGCCGGCGGGCTACTCCTCGAGGTCGGAGTCCGGCATCTCGTCGCCGGCGACCTCGGGCACGTCGAGCAGCGAGTCGTCGGCCGGGTCGGCGGCGATCGACGCCGTCGCCCGCGAGGCCGGTCTCGTCGGCGGTGCCGGAGGCGTCGAGCGACACGGGCTCGTCGGCGGCGACCGCGTCCTCCGCCTCGCTCTCGACGACCAGCGCCACGGCCGAGACGACGGTCGTCGTCGCGGACGTTCATGAGCCGGAAGCCCTGGGCGTTGCGCCCGAGCGGCCGCAGCTCGCGCACCGCGATCCGCTGGACCATCCCGTTCTGCGAGATGAACACGAGCTGGTGGTGGTCGCGCACGACGAGCGCCGCGGCCAGGCCGCCCTTGGCCTCGGTCATCTGGATCGTCTTGACGCCCTTGGCGCCGCGGCTGGTCTTGCGGTAGTCGGCGACCGGCGTCCGCTTGCCGAAGCCGTTCTCCGTCACGACGAGCAGGTACTGGTCGTCGCGCGCGATGTCCATCGCGATGACCTCGTTGTCGCCCTTGACGTCCATCCCGCGCACGCCGCTGGTGTCGCGGCCCATCGAGCGGGCGTCGTCCTCGGAGAAGCGGACCGTCAGGCCCTCCTTCGAGACCATCAGGACCTCGTCGCCCTCGTCGACCCGCCGGACGGCGACGAGCTCGTCGTTGTCGCGGATGTTGATGGCGATGATGCCGTCGGCCTTGATCGGCGTGTTGTACGCCTGCAGCTCGGTCTTCTTGACCGTGCCGCAGCGCGTCGCGAACAGCAGGTACCTGGACTCGGAGTAGTCGCGGGTCGCCAGCACCGACTGGACGCGCTCGCCCTCGCGCAGCGGCAGCACGTTGCCGAGGTGCCGGCCCTTGGACTGGCGCGACGGCGCGTCGGGCAGGTCGTAGACCTTCGAGCGGTAGACCTTGCCGCGGTTGGTGAAGAAGAGGAGGTAGTCGTGCGTCGAGCACACGAAGAGGTGCTCGATGTAGTCCTCGTCCTTCATCCCCATGCCGGTCACGCCGACCCCGCCGCGGCGCTGCTGGCGGTAGGTCGCGAGCGGCAGCGACTTGATGTAGCCCGACTTGGTGATCGTGATCACCATCTGCCGGTCCTGGATCAGGTCCTCGATGTCGAGGTCGTCCTCGGCGAAGGTGATCTGCGTGCGGCGCTCGTCGCCGTAGCGGTCGCGGATCTCGGTGAGCTCCTCCTTGATCAGCCCGAGCACCTTCTCCTCGTCGCCCAGCAGCTCGCGCAGCTCGCTGATCTGCTCGACGATGTCGGCGTGCTCCGTGCGGATCTGGTCGCTCTCGAGCGCGGTCAGCTGCTGGAGCCGCAGCTCGAGGATCGCCTGCGCCTGGATGTAGGTCAGCCCGAACTGCTCGATCAGGCCGGCGCGGGCGACGTCGCGGTCGCGCGCGCCGCGGATCAGCGCGATCACCGCGTCGAGGTTGTCGAGCGCGATCAGCTGACCCTCGAGGATGTGCTTGCGCGCCTCGAGCTTGGCCAGCCGGTACTTCGAGCGCCGGACGATGACCTCGCGCTGGTGCTGGACGTAGTTGTGGATGATCGAGCGCAGCGGGAGCGTCCGCGGCACGTTGTCGACCAGCGCGACGGCGTTCACGCCGAACGTCGTCTGCATCGCGGTGTGCTTGTAGAGCTTGTTCAGCACGACCTTGGGGATCACGCCGCGCTTGAGCTCGATCACGATCCGCATGCCCTTGCGGTCGGTCTCGTCGCGGAGGTCGGAGATCTCGGTGATCTTCTTCTCCTGGACGAGCTCGGCGATCTTGCGGATCAGGCCGCCGTCGCCGCCCTTCTTCACCATGAAGGGCAGCTCGGTGACGATGATCGCCTCCTTGCCGCCGCCGATGTCCTCCGAGTGCGCGCGGGCCCGCACGCGGACGCGGCCGCGGCCGGTCTCGTACGCCTCGCGGATCCCGGTGACGCCGAGGATCACGCCGCCGGTCGGGAAGTCCGGGCCCTTGATGTGCTGCATCAGGCCGGCGGTGTCGATGTCCGGGTCCTCGATGTAGGCGATCGTGGCGTCGACCGTCTCGCGCAGGTTGTGCGGCGGGATGTTCGTCGCCATGCCGACCGCGATGCCGGAGGCGCCGTTGACGAGCAGGTTCGGGAACCGCGACGGGAGGACGACCGGCTCCTGCTTGCGCCCGTCGTAGTTGGGCACGAAGTCGACGGTGTCCTCGTCGAGGTCGCGCAGCATCTCGCGCGCGAGCGCGGCCAGGCGCGCCTCCGTGTACCGCATCGCGGCGGCCGGGTCGTCGTCGACGGAGCCGAAGTTGCCCTGGCCGTCGACGAGCGGGTTGCGCATCGAGAAGTCCTGCGCCAGCCGCACGAGCGTGTCGTAGATCGCGCTGTCGCCGTGCGGATGGAAGTTGCCCATCACGTCGCCGACGATGCGGGCGCACTTCGAGTACGGCCGGTTGGGCTGCAGGCCGGCCTCGTTCATCGCGAACAGGACGCGGCGGTGGACGGGCTTCAGGCCGTCGCGGACGTCGGGCAGCGCGCGCCCGACGATGACGGACATGGCGTAGTCCAGGTAGGAGGAGCGCATCTCCTCCTCGAGCCCGCGCGGCTCGATGTTGCCGCCGCCGATGAGATCAGAGGTCGCCACGATCGGTCACCTCCTTACACGTCGAGGGTGGCGACGCGGGCGTTCTCCTCGATGAACTCGCGCCGCGGCTCGACCTTGTCCCCCATGAGCATGGTGAACAGGCGGTCGGCGACGGCGGCGTCGTCCATCGTGACCTGCTGGAGCGTCCGCGTCTCGGGATCCATGGTGGTCTCGCGCAACTGGTCGGCGTTCATCTCGCCGAGGCCCTTGAAGCGCTGCAGGCCGATGCCCTTCGAGGCGATCTCGAGCACCGTCCGGCGCAGGTCCTCGAAGCTGAGCGCCTCGTCGGTCTCGTTGCCGAGCTTGACGGTGAAGGGCGGCGTGCCGGCCATCTTCACCAGCTCGGCGTGGACGCGCGCGAGCTGGCGGTACTCGTTCGACTCGAACAGCGAGCGGCGCAGCCGGTGCGTGCGCGCGAGGTTCGATCTTGCGCTCGACCGCCTTGATCCGCAGCACGCCGTTCTCGGACGGCAGCAGCTCGGTCGTGTACGGCTCGCCCTCGGGGACCTCGCGCTCCATCAGCGTCTGGAGCTCCTCGACCGAGGTGATCTGCTCGTCGAGGATCTGCGACTCCTCGAGGAACGTCACCGCGTCGTGGCCGTGGTCGGCGCGCAGCGCGCTCGCCCAGCCCTCGTACTGCTTGAGCAGCCGCGTGTAGCGCTGCCAGCGCGTCTCGGTCAGCTTGAACTGCTGCGTCGCCGGCGGCGTCGGCGATCTCGAAGCGCTCGAGCTTGTCGCCGAGCAGGATCTCCTCCAGCTCGGAGTCCTTCTCGATGTAGCGCTCCTGCTGGCCCTGCTTGAGCTTGTACAGCGGCGGCTTCGCGATGTAGATGTAGCCGCGCTCGATCAGCTCCTGCATCTCGCGGAACAGGAGCGTGAGGATCAGCGTGCGGATGTGGGCGCCGTCCACGTCGGCGTCCGTCATCAGGATGATCTTGTGGTAGCGCAGGCGCTCCGTGTCGAACTCGTCGCGGACGCCGGTCCCCAGCGCGGTGATCAGCGCCTGGATCTCGTTGTTCTGCAGGACCTTGTCGATCCGCGCCTTCTCGACGTTGAGGATCTTGCCGCGCAGCGGGAGGACGGCCTGGGTCGCGCGGTCGCGCCCCTGCTTGGCCGAGCCGCCGGCGGAGTCGCCCTCGACGATGAACAGCTCGGTCAGGGCGGGGTCGCGGATCGAGCAGTCGGCGAGCTTGCCCGGCAGCGCGGAGTTCTCCAGCGCGGACTTGCGCCGCGTGAGGTCGCGCGCCTTGCGCGCCGCGGCCCGGGCCTGGGCGGCCGAGACCGCCTTGCGGATCACCGCGTTGCCCTCGGCCGGGTTCTCCTCGAGGAACTCCGCGAGCGCCGAGTTGACGACCGAGGCGACGAAGCCCTCCATGCCCGGGGTTGCCGAGCTTGGTCTTCGTCTGCCCCTCGAACTGCGGCTCGGCGAGCTTGACGCTGATGACCGCGGTCAGGCCCTCGCGCACGTCCTCGCCGGAGAGGTTGTCGTCGCGCTCCTTGAGGTGGCCCATGCTGCGCGCGAAGCGGTTGAGCGTCCGGGTCAGCGCGGAGCGGAAGCCCGACAGGTGCGAGCCGCCCTCGTGCGTGTTGATGTTGTTCGCGAAGCTGAAGATCGACTCCTGGTACGAGGAGTTCCACTGCATCGCGACCTCGACGGTGCCCTCGGTCTCGTGCTCCTGCTCGAAGTAGACGATCTTGCGCTGGACCGGGTCCTTGTTCTCGTTCAGGTAGGCGACGAAGTCGCGGATGCCGCCCTCGTAGTGGAACTCGACCTTGCGCTCGTGCGTGACGCCCTCGGCCGCGAGCTCGGCGCCGGCCGCGCCGCGGGCGCGGAGGTCGACGAGGGAGATGCGCAGCCCCTTGGTGAGGAACGCGGTCTCGCGCAGCCGCTGCTCGAGCGTGGCGAAGTCGAAGTCGAGCGTCTCGAAGACCTCGGCGTCCGGCAGGAAGGTGATCGTGGTGCCGGTCTCCTTCGTCGCCTCACCCTTGGCGATCGGGCCCGTGCGGCGCGCCGCGCTCGTAGGACTGGCGCCAGACGAAGCCGTCGCGGCGGACCTCGACGTCGAGCCGCTCGGACAGCGCGTTGACGACGGAGACGCCGACGCCGTGGAGGCCGCCGGACACCTTGTATCCGCCGCCGTCGCCGAACTTGCCGCCGGCGTGGAGGACGGTCAGCACGACCTCGAGGGCCGACTTGCCCTCCTTCTCCATCGTGTCGACCGGGATGCCGCGCCCGTTGTCGACGACCGTGATCGAGTTGTCGGGGTGGATCGTGACCTCGACGGCGTCGCAGAAGCCGGCGAGCGCCTCGTCGACGGAGTTGTCGACGACCTCGTAGACCAGGTGGTGCAGGCCGCGCGGACCGGTCGAGCCGATGTACATGCCGGGCCGCTTGCGCACGGCCTCGAGACCCTCCAGGACGGTGATGTCCTGGGCGTCATAGCCCGCGTCGGGCCGGCCGGTCTTGTCGGGCTCGTCTGCCAAAGGGTTTCCTTCCGGGATCACACGCGCGTCGCCCCGGCGTCCGAGAGCTCCCTCAACGGCCGGGGCGAGGCGGAAACAGTGCCCATAAGACTAGCACAAGCACCCCCCGGAACCCCGGGGTCAGACTGTGTCGAAAGTGCTGCAAATCGTGACAATCCTGGACTGTCACGAGCGGGCCGGCCGGGGCTGCGGCCGGAGCCCTGTGACCGCCGGGCGCCCGAGCCGCTCGTTGAGGCGGTCGACGACCCGCTCCGACAGCAGGTCGAGCTCCTGCGCCCAGACCGCGCTCGAGCACGCGACGGTGATCACGCCGGCGCGCTCGCCGTCGGGGGTGCACTGGCCCGCGAACGCCGCGCCGGCGGCCTCCGGCCACGCCCGCTGGACCTCCGCCAGCAGCGTCGCGGGGGCGAGCCGGTCGGCCAGGTGGCCGAGCGCGATCCCGAGCGGGCGCGGGCCGCGGCGCCTCACGCGGCCTCCCGCAGGACGGCGCCCTCGGCGATCGCCAGCCGCGCGACGCCCGCCTCGTCGCCGCCGGGGACGTGGGCGAGGTCGGTCGTCGTGATCAGGCTCTGGCCGCCGGTGCGCAGCAGGTCGACGAGCCGCTTGCGGCGGCCGGCGTCGAGCTCGCTCATCACGTCGTCGAGCAGCATCAGCGGCGGCGCCCCGCGCTCCTCGGCGAGGACCTCGCGCTCGGCGAGCAGGAGCGCGAGCAGCCCGAGCCGCTGCTGACCGCGCGAGCCGTAGGCGCGCAGCTCGCGGCCGTCGCGGCGCAGGGTGAGGTCGTCGCGGTGCGGCCCGTGGCCGGTGAAGCCGCGCTCCAGGTCGGAGTCGACCCGCTCGGCGAGCTCCTGCGCCAGCTCGTCCGCGGTCGTCGCCTTCGAGCGCGGCCGGTAGGCGATCTCGGGCTCACCGGCGAGCCCGAGCAGCTCGGCGTGCGCCGCGAACCGCGGGCGCAGCTCGTCGACGACGGCCGCGCGGTCCGCCATCAGCGCGACCCCGTGGCGGGCCAGCTCGGCGTCCCAGGCGGGGAGCGAGCCGCGGCCGGCGCGGCCGGCGCGGATCGACGCCACGAGCGCGTTGCGCTGTCCGAGCGCCGCGGCGTACGCGCGCTTCGTGCCGGCGCGGGCGGGGCGCAGCGCGGCGACCACCTGGTCGAGGTGCGCGCGGCGCAGCGCGGGCGCGCCGGTGACCAGCTCGAGCCGGTCGGGCAGGAACACCGACACCAGCGGCCGGGCGCTCACGTCGGTCAGCCGGTCGACGGGCGCGCCGTCCACGCGCAGCCGCTTCGCCTCGCCGGGCTGGAACCCGACCGCGATGTCGTGCGGCTGGCCCTCGTCGTCCTCGCAGCGCAGCTCCAGCCGCGAGACCTGCGCGCCGAAGCGCACGCACTCGCGCTCGTTGGCGGTCCGGCACGAGCGGCCCGTGCAGGCGAAGTAGAGGCCCTCGAGCAGGTTGGTCTTGCCGGCCCCGTTGCGGCCGGTCACCACGGTCAGCCCGGCCCCGAGCTCGACCTCGGCCGCCTCGTACGTGCGGAAGTCGCGCAGGGTGAGCCGGGTGGCGATCATCGCCGCTCCAGGATGGCGGGCGGCTACACGTTCAGCCGGATCGGCATCAGGAGGTAGACGAACCCGCTGCCGTCCGCCGTCTCGATCAGCCCCGGCCGCAGCGGCGAGATCAGCTTGAGCAGCACGTCGCCCGACTCCACGGCCTCCAGGCCGTCGCGCAGGAACTCCGGGTTGAAGCCGATCTCGAGCGGCTCGCCGCGGAACGGCACCGGCAGCGTCTCGCGCGCCTCGCCGACGTCGGGCGTCCGCGCCGACACCGTCAGCTCGCCCTCGCTGAACGCCAGTCGCAGCGGCGCGTTCTTCTGCGCCAGCAGGCTGATGCGGCGGACGACGTCGGTGATCTCCGTCCCGGCCAGCTGCAGCTCGTGCTCGAACGCGTCCGGGAGCAGCTGGCGGTAGTTCGGGAACTGCCCGTCGATCAGCCGCGAGGACAGGACCATCCCGCCGACCTCGAAGATGACCTGGTTCGTCCGCACCGCGACGCTCAGCGACTCCGCCTCGGCCTGGCCGACGATCCGGCCGAGCTCCTGCAGCGCCCGCGCCGGCACGTTCGCCTCGAACGAGCCCGCGAGCGGCTCCTCGAGCTTCGTCTCCTTGACGGACAGCCGGTAGGAGTCGGTCGCGACCATCCGGAGGTCGGAGCCGTTCGCGGAGACGAGGATCCCGGTCAGCACCGGGCGGGTCTCGTCGCGGGAGGCGGAGCGCGCCACCTTGTTGACGGTGGCGACGAACGCCGGCCCGGGGACCTGCACGCGCTCGTCGCCGTCGGCCTCCGGGAACGGCGGGAAGTCCTCGAGGCGCAGCGTGCGGATGTGGAACGTCGCGGCGCCGGAGACGATCTCGACGTCCTGCTCGGCGGGACGCAGCTCGAGCGTCACGGAGTCGCCCGGCAGCGAGCGGACGACGTCGACGAGCAGCCGCGCCGGCAGCACGATGGATCCGTCGCGGACGACCTCGCCCTCGAGCGGGACGCGGAGCCCGATCTCCATGTCGGTGGCGCGCAGCTCGATGCTCCCGTCGCCGGCGATCACCTGGACGCCGGAGAGGGCCTGGACGGCGCTGCGCGTGCTGGCCGCGCGGGTGACGGTCTGGAGTTGCGCGAACAACGCGTCGCGCTGGGTGGAAAGTCTCATCTCTTCGCCTGCTTCAGATTCGATTCGGACGACTACTCAAGCTGAGGTCACCGTCATAAGGGCTGTCGATGGTGTGCACAACCGCGGGAGAGGCCGCACGATGCGGGGAAATGCGTGTGCGGGGCCTGTGCACAGGACCGCGAGAGTCTGGCAGCCCGCGCGGCGTCATGAGCGCTCGTCGGCGGTGCCCAGGAGCTCGGTGAGCCGGTGCACGACGTCGAAGGCGGCGGGATCGCCGGCGATCCGTTCCGCGGTCCGCTTGTAGGCGTGCAGGACGGTCGTGTGGTTGCGGCCGCCGAAGGCGCGGCCGATCGCGGGGAGCGTCTGGTCGGTGAGCTCGCGCGACAGGTACATGGCGACGTGGCGGGGCCAGGCGAGGTTGCCGGCGCGGCTGGCGGAGACCAGGGCCTCGACCGAGACGCCGAACGCCTCGGCGGTCCGCTCCTGGATCTCGGTGACGGTCGTCGGGCGGCGACGCCGGCGCAGCTCGGGATAGAGGCCGGCGAGCACCTCGTCGGCGAGCTCGTGCGGTGACGGCGCGGCCGGTGAGCGAGCCGAAGGCGACCACGCGCACGAGCGCGCCCTCGAGCGCGCGCACGTTGTCGGTGACGCGTTCCGCGATCAGCTGGAGCGCCGCCGGGTCGATGTCGGCGATCCGGTCCTGCTGGACGCGCTTGCGGAGGATCGTCAGGCGCGTCGCCGGGTCCGGGGCGCGGACGTCCGTGACCAGCCCGGCCTCGAAGCGCTCGCGCAGGCGCGCCTCGAGCTCGCCGAGGTCGCGCGGCAGGCGGTCGGAGGTGAGCACGATCTGCGCGCCGCCCTCGTGGAGGGCGTTGAAGGTGTGGAAGAACTCCTCCTCCGTGCGGGCCTTGGCCTGGAGGAACTGGACGTCGTCGACGAGCAGGACGTCGACGCCGCGGTAGGCGGCCTTGAAGCGATCGATGTCCTTGCCGTGGAGCGCGCCGAGGAAGTGGTTCGTGAACGCCTCGGCGGTGGTGTAGCGGACGGTCGTGCCGCCGCCGTAGGCGGTCACGTAGTTGCCGATCGAGTTGAGGAGGTGCGTCTTGCCGAGGCCGGGCGGGCCGCAGATGAAGAGCGGGTTGTAGGCGAGGCCGGGCATCTCGGCGACCGCGAGCGCCGCGGCGTGGGCGAGGCGGTTGGAGTCGCCGATGACGAACTGCTCGAAGGTGTGGCGGGGGTTGAAGCTCCGCGGCGCGTCGGCGGGGTCCAGCGCTGCGCCGCCCGCCGCCTGGCGTCGCCGTGTCGCCCGCCGCGCCGCGCGGTTCCGCCGCCGTCGTCGCCCTCGTCGTGGCCGGCGGTCACGAGCTCGACCGCGGTCCCGCTGCCGAGGACCGCGCCGGCGCAGCGCTCGAGCAGGTCGCCGAAGCGCTGCTGGACCCAGGGCCGGATCCGCTCGGGGGCGACGACGACGAGGGTGCCGTCCTCGCGCTGGTGGCCCGTGAGCGGCTCGAGCCACTGGTGCCAGGCGGACTCCGGGACCGCCCGCTGCAGCTCCGCCCGGATCAGGCGCCAGCAGGATGGATGCTCGTCGTCGTTCACGGGTCGTCGAACGTCCTCCTCGCGCGGAGGCACGGTGCAGAAAGGGGTCCGGCGGGGGCCCGATAGGGCCCGGAGCGGCGAACATAGCACGGGGTCCGCGGCCTGTTCGGGGCCTCTCGCAAATCGCGCGGAAAAGGTCCGCGGGGTGGTCGCCGGGGCGACTCCGAGGACTCCTCAGGCCGGCGGCGCAGCCGTGCGCGGCTCTATGCGGTGCAGCGTCGCGGACGTGCGACCGCCCATATCTCGCGCTCCACAAGCGCCGTCGCCGAGATCGCCGCCCGTCGCGGCGAGGCGCGGCCGCGCGCGCCACGGTGTCGCGGCTCCGACGGGCGGACCGCCGCTCGCAGCCACCGGCCGCGGCTCGATGCACGCGGTCCGGTTCAGCAGCCGTCGACAGGCTGTGCACGGGCTGTGCACGGCGTGTGGATGGACATCGCCGCGGGCGCCCGCCGTGGTGATCGCCGCGGCTCCCGCGCGGGCGGTCGGCCCGCGACACGGCGGGCCGCGAGAGGTCGGCTATCCTGTCGGGCCCTGCGCGCATCCGGCGCGCCGACCCTTACGGCTCATGAAGCGCACCTACCAGCCCAAGAAGCGCAAGCGCGCCCGCACCCACGGCTTCCGTGCCCGGATGAGCACCCGTGCCGGCCGCATCGTGCTCAAGCGGCGTCGCGACAAGGGCCGCAAGCGGCTCACGGTCTAGTGACGGGGCGCCCGAGCGGCGGGCGGAGCCCGAAGCGGCGCAGGCTCTCGCGCAGCGCCGAGTTCGAGCGCGTCTACCGCCAGGGCCGTTCCAAGGCGAATCGCTACCTCGTGCTGTACGCCTTCCCGCGCGCGGAGGACGCGCCCGACGAGGGCGAGGGCGCACGTCTCGGCTTGTCGGTCTCCAAGCGCGTCGGCGGCGCCGTCGACCGCACGAAGGTCAAGCGGGTCCTGCGCGAGGCGTTCTGGGCCGAGGCCGAGCGACTGCCGGAGGGCGCCGACTACGTGGTCGTCGCGCGACCGGACAGCCGCGAGCTGGCCGACCGCGAGGGGATGCCCGGCGTGCGCACCGCGCTGGCCGAGTTGATCGACGCCATGGGCGGGTCCACCGCATGACCAGCGCCGGCCGCCGCGCTCGCGATCGCGCCGATCCGCGCCTACCAGCGCTTCATCTCGCCGGCCTTCCCGCGCCGCTGCAAGTACCACCCGACCTGCTCGGCCTACGCCGTGCAGGCGATCGAGCGCTACGGCATACTGCGCGGCGCCGTGCTCGCGGTGTGGCGCGTGCTGCGCTGCAACCCCTTCAGCCACGGCGGCTTCGACCCCGTCTCCGCGCAGACGCTGTTCAAGACCCGCATCGACGACGCTGCCCACCCGCCCGACGCAACCCACGCCTGACCCGTGTATTCCGTCTTCCAGCCGCTGATCGACTTCTTCGAGGAGATCCTCAAGTTCTTCCACGACACCTTCGGGTTCTCGTGGGGCTGGTCGATCGTCGCGCTCACCGTGGTCGTGCGCGCGGCGCTGATGCCGCTGACGATCAAGCAGTTCAAGTCCATGCAGAACATGGCCCGGTTCCAGCCGGAGATCAAGAAGCTCCAGGAGAAGTACAAGGGCGACCGGGAGCGGCTCAACCAGGAGATGATGAAGTTCTACCGGGAGAACAAGGTGAACCCGTTCGCCTCGTGCCTCCCGCTCGTCGCGCAGCTCCCGGTCTTCCTCTCGCTGTTCTACATGCTGCGCAAGGACCTGCGCATCGACGTGTGCCCGGACGTCAATCCGCCCGGCACCGAGAACCCCGTGCCCTGCGGCACCGGCGGCGAGGCGCACTTCCTCTTCATCCCGGACATCACCGACAAGGCGACGGGCGGCGTCCTCGTCGCGCTGATCGTCCTCTACGTCGGGCTCGCAGCTCCTGTCGACGATCCTGATGTCCACCGCGACGGACAAGACGCAGCGGATCCTCTTCCTCGGCGCTGCCGTTCGTCTTCGTCATCTTCGTCATCAACTTCCCGGCCGGTCTCCTCGTCTACTGGATCACCACGAACCTCTGGACGATCGTGCAGCAGGCCATCGTGCGGAAGCGGCTCGGGCCGATGCGACCAGCCAGGCCCGACGGCGAAGCCCCGCCGATGTCGATCATGGACCGGATGCTCCACGGGAGATCGTCGCCGACGGCCAGCGCCGCGCCGACCGATGCGCCGGCGGTCGCGAACGGCAAGTCGGGGAACGGCAAGGCGAGCGAGAGCAAGTCGGGCAACGGCAAGACGGCGACCGCCGCACCGAAGCCGAAGAGCCGGCCGGCCGCTCCGCCGCCGCCGTCCCCGCGGAAGAAGAAGAAGCGCTCAGGGAGGCGCCGATGACCGACGCGACCGACGCGACCCCGGACCTCTCGCCGGCCGACCGCGTCCGCGAGTTGCTCGAGCACGTCAACGACGCGCTCGGTCTCGACGCCGACGTCGAGGTCATCGACGAGGGCGACCGGATCCGCGGCGTCCTCGAGGGCGAGGACATGGGCCTCTTCATCGGCCGCCACGGGCAGACGATCGACGCCGTGCAGCACCTGGCGTTCAAGGTCGCCGCGCACGGCCAGTCCCCGGCACCCAAGGTCGAGGTCGACGCGGCGGGCTATCGCGACCGCCGCCGCCAGGTGCTCGAGCGCCAGGCCGATCAGGCCGCGTCCGACGCGGTCCGCTCGGAACGCCCCGTCGCCCTCGACGCGATGAGCGCCACGGAGCGCAAGGTGGTCCACGAGTACCTCAAGGACCGCGACGACGTCGAGACCTACTCGGAGGGCACCGAGCCGGATCGGCACCTCGTCGTCGCGCCGCTCCGCGACTGACCGTTCGAGCCGCGCGCCGGTCAGGCTCGCGCGCGCCGTCGCCCCGCGCCGCACCGTCGCGGCGACTCCAGAGCGCTACACGTCCGCGCGCCAACGCCGGCGCCCGACCGTTTCACGTGAAACAGTGGACCACCGTTTCACGTGAAACGCTCGCGCGGATGATCGCCACGACCACCGAGCAGGTCCCGTCCGGACCCGCCGCGGACGCCTCGCACCGGCGCCCGGTGCTCGACCCATGAGCAGCCGGCTCGACGCGGAACTGACGGCCCTCCTGGACGCGCACGGGCTCGACGACCCGATTCGCGCGCGGCTCCGCACGCTCATCGAACTTCTGGGCACGTCAGCCGCGCCGACCTCGATCCACGATCCGCGCGACGTCGTGCGCGTGCACATCGCCGACTCACTCGCCGGGCTCGAGGTCCCGGAGCTCCGAGCGGCGCGCGACATCGCCGATCTCGGCGCGGGCGCAGGTCTGCCCGGACTGGTGCTCGCCGCGACGCTGCCGGACGCACATGTCGTCCTGGTCGAGTCGGTCAGCCGCAAGTGCGCCTTCCTGCGCGCCGCCGCGCGCGAGATGGACCTGGAGAACGCCGAGGTCGCGTGGACGCGCGCCGAGGAGTGGCAGGCCGGCCTCGACGGCTGCGACGTGGTCTGCGCCCGCGCGCTCGCCGCGCTGCCGGTGCTGACCGAGTACGCCGCGCCGCTGCTGCGCGATCAGGGTGTCCTGATCGCCTGGAAGGGCGCCGTCTCGGCCGAGGAGGCGGCGGACGGCAGCGGCCGCCGCGGCGCAGCTCGGCATGCGCGAGGAGCCGGTGCGATCCGTCACGCCGTTCCGCGGCTCCGAGCGCCGCACGCTGCACGTGCTGCGCAAGGTCGCGCCCACGCCCGCCGGCTTCCCGCGGCGTCCCGGCATGGCCACGAAACGGCCGCTCTCTGCAAAGAAACCGCGCTGACTCCGCACCGAGACGCGCGCGAACGGCCAGATCCGCCGAGCACCCCGCTAGCGTCGGCTCCCGCCATGGGCATCGTGTACGCCATCGCCAACCAGAAGGGCGGGGTCGGGAAGACCACGACCGCGGTCAACGTCGCCGCCTGCATCGCGGAAGCGGGCTACGAGACGCTGCTCGTCGACGTGGATCCGCAGGGCAACGCCACCGTGGGCGTGGGCGCGGATCGCCAGCATGGCGACGGCCTCTACGACGTCCTCAGCGGCGACGTGCCGGCAGCGGACGCCGTCCGCACGACGGCAGTGGAGCGCCTGTCGCTGCTGGCGTCCACGCCTGACCTCGCCGGCGCGACGATGGAGCTGCCGCGCCTCCCCGGGTCGGAGCGGAGACTCCGCGACGCGCTCGCGCCCGTGCGCGACGCGTACGCGTACACGCTGCTCGACTGCCCGCCCTCGCTCGGACCGCTCACGGTCAACGCGCTCGTGGCCGCCGACCGGGTGATCGTCCCGGTGCAGACCGAGTACTTCGCGCTCGAGGGCCTGGCGGGCCTCCTCGACACCCTCGCCCTGATCCAGCGGGAGCTCAACCCGCGTCTGACCGTCGCGGGCATGCTGTTGACGATGCACGACGCCCGCACCAAGCTCGCGCAGGACGTGGAGGCGGAGGTCCGGCGCCATTTCCCGTCGCTCGTCTTCGACACCGTCATCCCGCGCAACGTGCGGCTCGGCGAGGCGCCGAGCTTCGGCCGTCCCGTCATCCACCACGATCCGGCGTGTGCCGGATCCGAGGCCTACTTCGAACTCGCCAAGGAGGTGGCCGCGCGTGGCTGAACGCTCCCGCGGCATGGGCCGCGGGCTCGCGGCGATCCTGTCGACGGCGCCGGAGGACGCGGAGCCGGAGCTCCGCGACCTGCCCGTCGAGCTGATCAGCGCGAATCCCAACCAGCCGCGCCGCACGTTCAGCGAGGAGCCGCTCGTCGCGCTGGCCTCGTCGCTGAAGGCAAGGGGCGTGCTGCAGCCCGTCCTCGTGCGCCCGCGCGCGGGCGGCACCTACGAGCTGATCGCGGGTGAGCGCCGCTGGCGGGCGGCGCAGCTCGCCGGCCTCGAGACCATGCCGGCGCTGGTCCGCCCGCACGACGACGCCGAGTCGCTCGAGCTCGCACTGATCGAGAACATGGCGCGCGAGGACCTCAACCCGCTCGAAGCCGCCCGCGCCGTGGCGGTGCTCGTCGAGGAGCTCGGGCTGACGCGTGAGGACGTCGGCCGCCGCGTGGGTCGTTCCCGCGTCGCGATCTCCAACCTGCTCCGACTGCTCGAGCTCCCCGACGAGGCGCTCGTGCTGATCGAGGCCGGGACGCTCTCCGAGGGTCACGGCCGCGCGCTGCTGATGGCGCCGGACCACGCGGAACGCCGCCGGCTCGCGCGGGAGGCCGCCGCCCACGCCTGGTCGGTCCGGCACACCGAGAAGCGTGCACGGGCGTCGGCCGGCCGGGACGAGGAGGCGATCAAGGCGGCGCGGATCGAGCCCGCCGCCCACCCCGACGAGGTCGACGCCGCCGAACGGCTGGGCGAGGCATTCGGGCGTGCGCTGGGCGCGGATGTCCATGTCACACCGAAGTCGGGCGGCTATCGCGTCGAGTTCGCCTTCGGCTCGCTGGAGGAGGCGCTCGAGGCCGCCGAGCGGATCGGCGCGACGGCCGCGGCCTGACGGCTCAGCGCACGCGCGTCGCTCGCGATCGTCGCGCTGCGTCCCGCTATCATCCGCGATCCTCTGCGGGCGATTAGCTCAGTCGGTTAGAGCGCTTCTCTGATAAGGAAGAGGTCCCAGGTTCGAGTCCTGGATCGCCCATCTGTGAAAGCCCTGCAAAGCGGGGCTTTTTTCGTTCTGCGTGGCAGAGCGCTCGCGGTATCCCGGGAGATCTGCCGCGCAGCCCTCGGCGCGCCGCTCCGGGACCCTGCGAGCGCTCGTGCCGCCCTTCCGGGGCCCTGGGCGTCGACGCCTATACTGGGGCGTCCGGCACCCTGGTCCGCAAGGAGCGCCCCGCTTGCAGGAGATGGTCATCTACGGCGTGAGCTTCGACATGGTCGGCAAGCAGCCGATCGTCCTGCTCAAGGCCGTCGACACGAACAAGTTCCTGCCGATCTGGATCGGCCATCCGGAGGCCGCCGCGATCCTGATGAAGCTCCAGGGCGCCTCGACGCCGCGCCCGATGACGCACGACCTGCTGTTCGAGATGCTGGGCGAGCTCGACGTGAACTGCTCCCGCGTGTCGGTCACGGAGCTGCGCGAGAACACCTTCTACGCGTCGATCACGCTGTCCGTGAACGGCCGCGAGGTCGAGATCGACTCGCGGCCGAGCGACGCGCTCGCGCTGGCCGTCCGCTCCGGCGCGCCGATCTTCGCCGCCGAGGACGTCATCGCCGAGTCCGCGATCGAGTTCGAGCACGAGGTCGAGGACACCGAGGAGGTCGTGGACAAGTTCAAGGAGTTCCTCGACCAGGTGTCGCCCGAGGACTTCCAGGGCGGCGGCGACTAGCCGGCGTTCGTCTCGGCCGCCGTCCGCGCCAGCGCGAGGTCGAGCACCCGCTCGACGAAGGCCGCGAAGGAGATCCCCGCCGCCTCCGCAGCCTGCGGGAGCAGCGACGTCTCGGTCAGGCCCGGGATCGCGTTCGCCTCGAGGACGGTGGGCTCGCCCGTCTGCTCGTCCAGCATCAGGTCGACCCGCGCGAAGCCGTAGCAGCCGAGTACGCGGTAGGCGTCGAGGGCGAGCGCCTGGGCCCGCGCGGTGGTCCCGGCGTCGAGCTCGGCCGGACAGACGAAGTCGGTGCTGCCGATCTCGTACCGCGCCTCGAAGTCGTAGTGGTCGCCGCCGCGCGGGATCGCCTCCACGATCGGCAAGGCCTCGGGGCCGTCCGGTCCGTCGAGCACGGAGACCGCCAGCTCCCGCCCGGTCACGTGCCGTTCGAGCAGCACCTTCGTGTCGTACGAGAACGCCGCGACGATCGCCGCGGGCACCTCCGCAGCGGTCGGCGCGAAGCGGATTCCCGAGCGCCGAGCCCTGTGCGGCGGGCTTCACGACGACGGGGAAGTCGAGGCGCTCCTCGATCGCGGGCAACGCCTGCGCAGCGCCGAGCGACTCGAACGCGGTCTGGCTGAAGGCGTAGAAGTCGGGCGTCGGGAGCCCTGCGTCGCGCAGCGCGTGCTTCGCGAGGACCTTGTCCATGCAGCGCATGCACGCCGACGGGCCCGAGGCGGTGTAGGGCACGCCCACCAACTCGAGGATCTCCTGGACCGTCCCGTCCTCGCCATCGCGTCCGTGCAGGGCGACGAAGGCGACGTCGGGCCGCGTCTCGTGGAGGCGCTCGACCAGGTCAGGGCCGACGTCGATCGCGATGACGTCGTGATCCAGGCGCTCGAGCGCCTCGCGCACGCGGGCACCGGAGCGCAGCGACACCTGGCGCTCGAGCGACTGGCCGCCGGCCAGCACCGCGACGCGCGTCATCGCTCTCCGGCCGCTCGGCGTCGCAGCGGGAGGACGCGCGCGCCGGACTCCGTCGGCTCGGGCTCATCGGCGCGCTCACGTGGCTGGGTGCCGCTGCGCTCTGGTGTCGGCGGCGCGCTTCGTGGCCGGCGCGGTCCCGGTCAGCGTGCCGTAGAGACGGACCTGCTCGCGGACGACCTTGCCGATCCGCCGGATCCCTTCGCGCAGATCGTCCTCGCCCACGCCCGCGAAGTTCAGCCGCATCGAGGACCCGCCCCGGCCGTCGAGGAACGCGGCGCGGCCCGGCACGAAGGCGACGTGGTCCCGGAGCGCGCGGGCGAGCAGATCTGACGTGTCGATGTACTCCGGCAGCGTCGCCCAGACGAACAGGCCGCCGCCGGGCCGTGTCCAGCGGGACTCGTCCGGCAGGTGCTCGGCGAGCGCGTCGAACATCGTGTCGCGCCGGCGCAGGTAGAGCTCACGCAGGCGCACGAGCAGGTCGCGCCAGTCGCGCTGGGCGAAGTACTCGATGACGAAGTACTGCGCGAACGTCGACGAGCAGAGATCCGCGCCCTGCTTGCCGAGGTTGAGCTTGTCGAGGACCGGCCGCGGCGCCGCGGTCCAGCCGAGGCGGAGGCCCGGCGACAGGATCTTCGAGAACGTCCCCAGGTAGATCACGTACTCGCCGCGATCCAGCGCGTAGAGCGGTGGCAGCGGCTCGCCCTCGTATCGGAGCAGTCCGTACGGGTTGTCCTCGAGCACGAGCAGTTCGCGCTCGGCGGCGATCTGGACCAGCCGTCGCCGGCGCTCGAGGGACATCGTCACGCCCGCCGGGTTGTGGAAGGTCGGGACGGTGTAGATGAACTTCGGGGTCCGTCCCTCGCGATCGAGGCGGTCGAGCGTCTCCTCGAGCGCATCGATGCGCATGCCGTCGTCGTCCATCTCGATCTGGACCACGTCGGCCTCGTACGCGCTGAACGTCGGCACCGCGCCGGGATACGTCGGGCCCTCGGCGAGGATCACGTCGCCCGGGTCGACGAGCGTCTTGCAGACGAGGTCGATGACCTGCTGGCCGCCGGTCGTGATCAGGAGATCCTCGGCGTCGACGTCCATGCCCTCCTCGGCCATGACGCGGACGATGCACGCCTTGAGCTCGTCCAGTCCCTCGGTCGGGCCGTACTGGAGCGCGCGAGCGGACGCGTCCGCGGCGACGCGGGCCATCAGCGCTGCGACGTCCTCCGCCGGGAAGGTCGTCGTGTCGGGCAGGCCGCCGGCGAGGGAGATGACCTCCGGCCGCGCCGTGATGGCCATCATGTCCCGCATCGCGGAGGACTTCATGCCCTGCGTGCGCCGGGCGAAGAGTCCTGCGTAGCGCTCGAGATCGCGTCGCGGTCGTCCGGGACCGGCCCATACCGGGGGTTTCGCCGCTGCGCCCCGGGCCCCTTGGCGTCTCGTCTATCGTCATGCCGCCGGGAGCACCCTACCGCCAATGGATTTCCTCCTCGACCTCCTCCAAGGCGCCGGTCTGGCGGCCGCGATCGGCATCAGGCCGTTCCTTCCGGTGCTCCTTGCCGGCGCGCTCGCGTCGGCTGACATCGGCCTCGACTTCGACGGCACGGACTTCAGCTTCCTCGAGTCGTGGCCGTTCCTCTTCGGCGTGCTCGTGCTCGTCGTCGTGCTCGACATGATCGGACGGCGGGCCGGCCGCGACGCCCAGGATCGTCCGCCACTGCTCTACGCGCTGGCGGCGCTGGCGCTGGCGCTCGGGGCGCTGCTCGCCGCAGGCTCCGTCGCCGACCATTACGCCACCGACTGGTGGGCCGGCGCGATCGCGGGGCTCGCCTGCGCGGCTCTCGGCTTCCAGGCCGCACGCTCGCTGTTCGGCCGTGTTCGCCGCCGTCTCGACGAGCAGGCGGCGAATGCGTTGCCCGTCTGGGCGGAGGGCGCCGCGCTCCTCGCCGCCGGAGCGTCGATCCTCTTCCCGCCGCTCGCGATCCTCGTGATCGCCGGACTCGTCTGGCTGCTCGCCGGCGGGCGCCGCCGCGCGGACGAGAAGTACGCCGGACTGCGGATCCTCCGCTAGCTCCCCGTGGCAGCGCGCAAGAAGCTCGTGCTCGCGGTCATCGACGCGATGAAGCCCGTGATGCTCGAGAAGGCCGTCGCGTCGGGCGACGCGCCGGCCCTGGCCCGGCTGATGGCCGACGGCCAGCACACCGGCCAGTTGGTGGCGGCGTTCCCGTCCGTCACGCCGGTGTGCTCGGCGTCGATCGCCACCGGCGCGGGCCCGGAGCAGCACCAGATCCCGTCGATGAACTGGTACCACCGCGAGGAGGACCGCTACGTCGAGTACGGCACGAGCTTCCGGGCCAGCCAGGCGTTCGGCTTCAAGCGGTCGCTGACGGACACGATCTACAACATGAACGCGGAGCACCTGTCGCGCGAGACGCCGACGGTGTTCGAGTCGCTCGACGACGCCGACGTGCGCACCGCCGGCACCACGTACCTCATGTATCGCGGGCGCCATCGGCATGAGGTGACGAACGAGACGGCGCTGACCCGGATCGCGTCGGTGGTGTTCAAGCAGCCCGTGATGGGCCCGCGCGAGTTCTTCTATGCCGACCTCTTCGCGTCGCGGCGCACGGGGTGCCGCTCGCAGCTCGGGCTCCCGGGCGTCCGCGACCAGCATGCCGGGTGCGTGGGCGAGTACCTGGTCGAGCACGACCTGTTCGACTTCCTGCTGCTTTCGCTGCCGGACAACGACACGTACTCGCACAAGAACGGCCCCGACGCACAGGTGACCTCGCTGGTCGCCGCGGACAAGCAGATCGAGCGGCTCATGACCGCGGCCGGTGGTCCGGACGCGTTCCTGGAGGATCACGCGGTCATCGTGTGCTCGGACCATTCGCAGTCGCTCGTGGAGGACGAGATCGACCTCTTCAAGGCGTTCGACGGCTTCGAGGTGCTGCCGGCGAGCCGCGTGCGCGACCCCAGGACCGGCGACCCCAAGAGCGGGCCTGCCGAGATCGCGTTGTGTCCGAGCTCACGTGCGGCGCAGGTGTACGTCCTCGACCGCGACCAGCGCCAGCGGCTGATCCCGCGCATCGTCCGCACCCTGCTCGCACTCGAGGGCGTGGATCTCGCGATGCACCTCACGGACCATCCGGACGGCGAGGCTGCGGTGCGTTCGACGCGCGGTGAGTTGCGCTTCGCGCCGCGCGGCGATCTCACGGATCTGCGCGGCGACAGCTGGAGCGTCGAGGGCGATCACGACGTGCTCGCGCTTCACGTGCGCGACGGTCGCGTGAGCTCCGACCGCTATCCGGATGCGCTGGGGCGCGTCTGGTCGGCCCTTCGCTGCCGGACCGCCGGCGAGGTGCTGGCGTCGGCGACGACCCGGGTGGGAGTTCCTCGACTGGGGCCGGGCGCACCATGTCGGCGGCGGATCGCACGGCTCCCTGCACGCCAACGACTCGTACGGATCGCTGCTCTGGTGTGGAACCGGACCGTCGAGCGTGGCGGCGAGGGAGCAATGGACGCTGCGTGACGTCGCGCCGATGGTGCGTGAGCACTTCGGCGTTGCCAGACTGACCGCTGTCGCTGACCGTCGCCGCTGAGGATCACCAGCGGACCGTTTCACGTGAAACGGTCGTGCTCTCGTCGCGCTGCGGCTCGCGGCGACGCCGGTTGCCACCGTTTCACGTGAAACGGTGCCTGATTTCTGACGTCTGGGCGAGAAGCGCTCGCGGCGGCCCGCGGCGCCCATCGTCGTGCGGGTCTCAGGCGAGCGGGCGGAGGATCTGCTGGATCGAGTCCGGCCGCCATGCCGTCGCCGCAGGTGACCACCACCGCGTTGATCCACGGATCGTCCTCGGCCGGGTCGTAGCGCTGGGGCATGTGGGTCCGCATCACGGCGATCGACTGCTCGCGGCGCACGCCGATGACGCCGCCTCGGGCCCCGGTCATGCCGACGTCGGAGATGTAGGCGGTGCCGCCCGGGAGGACTCGCGCATCCGCCGTGGGCACGTGGGTGTGCGTTCCCTACAACGGCGGTGACCTTGCCGTCGAGGTACCAGCCCAGGGCGACCTTCTCGCTCGTGGCCTCGGCATGCATGTCGACGAGGATGTGGTCGGCGCGCGCGACCTCGCGGAGCGCGTCGTCCGCCGTCAGCAGCGCCGGCGCGGCGGGGTTCATGTAGAGGTTCCCGGCAAGGTTCACGACTCCGAGCGTGCCGCCGTCGCGCTCCACCATCGCGGTGCCGCGGCCGGGTTGGGAGGGCAGGAAGTTCGCCGGGCGGATGATGTCCCGGCGCTGCTCGAGGTATGGCCAGACGTCGCGATGGCGGTACGTGTGGTTGCCGAGCGTGATGACGTCCGCGCCGGCGGCGAAGAGCTCATCCGCGTGCTTGGCGGTGATGCCGATCCCGCCGGCCGCGTTCTCTCCGTTGACGACGACGAAATCCGCGCCGAACTCGTCGCGGAGGTCACCGAGCATGCTCCGGATCACGCGCCGGCCGGTCGAGCCGACGACGTCGCCGACGAAGAGGATCGCGGTCAAGTCGCAGACGCTATCGGCCCGGCGGGATCATGCGTACCACGACCTGTCGAGTGCATGGGCGCATACTTCGCGTATGGCGGAGCGAGAGGAGAAGATCGGCGCCGGCGGCGTCGAGGCGCCGCCGTTCGAGCCGGATCCGGGCGCGCCTCTGGCGCCGGATCCCGGGGCGACGCCGCATCCCGTGGAGCGGGTCGTGGTGCCCCGCTGGATCCAGGCGGTCGTGCTGCCGCTGGCCATCGTCGGGGCCTATCTCCTCGTCAAGGCCGCCGGTCCGGTGGCCCTCATCTTCATCGTCGCCGCGCTCGTCGCGCTGCTGCTCAACCCGTTCGTGGTCATGCTGCAGCGGGCCGCGCGATTTCCGCGTGGGTTGGCCGTGTTGTGCGTCTATCTGACGCTGATCGTCGCGGTGATCGGCATCGTCGCCGTGCTGGCCGATCCGATCGGCGATCAGGTCTCGAAGTTCTCCGACAGCGTCCCGGGCATCGTCGACGACGCGAACGCGCAACTGTCCGATCTGCAGGACTGGCTCGACGACAACGGGATCGACGTCCAGATCGCCGATCAGGGCAAGACGGCGTTCGAGACGCTCGGCGACCGCGTCACCGAGGGTTCGGGCGAGCTCGTGACGTTCACCCGCGATGCCGTGACGACGATCATCGAGGGCTCGATCGCGCTGATCCTGATCATCGTGCTCTCGGTCTACATGCTGCTCTACGGCCAGCGGATCGGCAGCGCCGTGCGGTCGATCGTGCCGCGCGGCGACGGGACGCCGGCCGATGACTATCCGACGCGCGTCCAGCGGGCGGTGTTCGGCTACGTCCGCGGCCAGCTGCTGTTCTCGCTGATCATGGGGACGAGCGCGGGGGCGATGTTATGGATCGCCGGGTCGCTCGGGATCTTCCCGGACGGCAAGACCTATGCGCTCGTGTTCGGCGCATGGTTCGGCTTCGCCGAGCTGATCCCGTACGTCGGTCCGGCGATCGGGGCGCTGCCGCCGATCATCGTCGCGCTGTTCTCCGACAACCCGGTCGACGCGGTCTGGCTCGGGATCATGTTCACGGTGCTCCAGCAGCTCGAGGGCCACGTCGTCGCGCCGACCGTGTTCTCGCAGGCGTTGCGGATCAATCCGCTGCTCGTGATCTTCGCCCTCCTGATCGGCGGGCGGCTCTACGGCTTCGCGGGGGCGTTCCTCGCCCTGCCGCTCGCCGCCGTGGTGCGGGAGACGTTCGTGTACTTCCGCGAGCACCTGGTCCTCGAGCCCTGGGGCACGCCGTCGGCCGCGGCGCTGGGGGCGGCGCCGGTGGGCGGAGCGATCCCGCCCGGTGCGCGGGCCCCGGATCGACCACCGGATGCCGCCCGCAGAGGCGGCACCGACGAGGTTGAGGAGGGTGCCGGAGCGGCAGGCACGGCCGGCGCGGGTGACGCAGGTCGCGGCGACATCCGGGTGCGAGTGAGCAGGCCACGGCCGGCCGGGCGTGCCCGGAGTGCGGCGTGGTCGCCGACCCGGACGCCGCCTACTGCAAGGCCTGCGGGACCGAGCTCGCGGGAGCGGACGAGGCCGCCTCCGCGGCGTCGGCGGCGCCGTCGTAGCTAGCCTGCTCCCGGCGATGGCGTCACGGACCGATGCACCCGCGGCGCTGCGGGCGGAGGCGCTGTCGAAGACCTACGGCGACCGCCGCGCGCTCCGCGAGGTGTCGTTCGACGCCGCGCCCGGCGAGTTGGTGGCGATCATCGGACCGAACGGCGCCGGCAAGACGACGCTGCTGCAGATCCTCGCGGGCGCGCTCGAGCCGACGGCGGGCTCGGTCTCGCTCGATCGCCGCGAGGTCGGCTGGGTGCCGCAGCAGGCGGCGATCTACACGAAGCTCTCGGTGCGGGAGAACCTGCGGCTGTTCGCGCGGCTGGAGAAGGTCCAGGACGTCGACGGGACCGTCGCGCGGATGCTGTCGCAGACCGGCCTGGAGGACCGCGCGGACGATCCGGTGGCGAAGTTGTCGGGCGGCAACCGCCAGCGGGTCAACATCGCCGTCGGGCTGCTCGGCGACCCGCCGGTGCTGCTGCTGGACGAGCCGTCGTCCTCGCTCGACCCGCGTCAGCGCGAGCGGATGTGGGCGTTCGTGACCGCGCTCGCCTCCGAGTCCGGCACGACGGTGGTCTACTCGACCCACAACGTCGCCGAGGCCGAGCGCTACGCCGACCGGCTGCTCGTGCTCGCCGACGGCGAGCTGCTCTTCACCGGCACCCCGGCGGAACTGGAGCGCGCGACCGGCGAGCACGACGCGCACGACTTCGAGGGCGCGTTCGTCCGCTTCCTGCACAGCCGGGGGCACTGACGACGCCATGCGCTGGCTCCTGCTGAAGGACCTCCAGATCCTGCGCCGCTCGCCGCTGCTCGTTGCGCTGCTGGTGCTCTACCCGCTCGTCGTCGCGCTCCTGGTGGGCGCCGCGTTGTCCTCGGGCCCGTCGAAGCCGAAGGTCGCGTTCGCCAACCTCGTGCCGGCGGACCAGGCCAAGATCAGCGTGGGCGGGGAGTCGCTCGACGCGACCGCGTACGCCGAGGAGCTGTTCAAGCGCGTCGACCCGATCCGCGTCGACACCCGCGAGGAGGCGATCGCCAAGGTCGAGTCCGGCGAGGCGCTGGGCGCGCTCGTGATCCCGCCGGACGTGATCGACCGCCTCCAGGGCTCGCTGGGCCTCGGCGGTGGCGACCCGCCCGCGGTCGAGGTCTACTACAACGCCGAGAACCCGCTGAAGCGGCGCTACGTCGAAGCGACGATCGACGCCACGCTCGCCGACGCCAACAAGGCGCTCGGCGACGAGATCTTCAAGGAGTCCGCGCGCTACCTGAACCTGATCGTGGCGGGCGGCTCGATCGACCTGCCCGTGGTCGGGAAGGTGGACATCCTCGGCCTGCGCAACGCGCAGCGGATCATCGAGGCGGCGCTGACGGGGCTGCCGGAGGACTCCGCGTCCCGGCCGGCGCTCGAGCAGGTCGCCCGCTTCGCGCGGCTCGCGGCGGAGAACCTCGACGTCTCGAAGCCGATCCTGGCGTCGATCGCCAATCCGGTCCAGGTCAAGGAGACGGCGATCGAGGGCACGGACACCTCGCTCGACGTGTTCGGCGTCGAGGTCGCGGTGGTCATCTCGCTCATGTTCGTGACCCTGCTGCTGGCCGCCGGCATGCTCGCGCTGGAGCGCGAGGAGAACGCGTTCGGCCGGCTGGTGCGCGGTCTGGTGTCCCGCACCGGGCTGCTCGTGGAGAAGATCGGTCTGGCCGGGCTGTGCGCGTGGGCGCTCGCGGCCGTGATGCTCGCGGTGCTGGTGGGGATCCTGGACCTGGGCTGGAGCCGGACGCCCGTGTGGCTGGTCGCGCTGGCGTTCGCGGCGGCCGCGTTCGCGGCGCTCGGGGTGGCGATCGGCGGGCTGACGAAGGAGATCCGGGCCGCCTCGCTGCTCGCGTTCATGCTGGCGCTGCCGATCGCGGCGCTCGCGCTGATCCCGTCGGGCGCGGTCGGCGGGACGCTCTACGACGTGATCCGGATCGTGTCGGGCGCGTTCCCGTTCAAGCCGGCGCTCGACGCGCTGGATGCGGCGCTCAGCGGTACCTCGATCCTGGCGCCGCTGCTCCACCTCGCCGCGCTCACGGTTGCGTTCGGCGCGATCGCGCGCCTCGCGCTCCGGCGTTTCACGTGAAACGTTGGCTCTAAGCTCCCACTGTGTTCCCCGCCACGCGTATGCGCCGCCTCCGCAGAACCGGGCTGCTGCGTGGCCTGGTGCGGGAGACGGAGCTCTCGCCCGCGCACCTCGTGTACCCGATGTTCGTCCGCCACGGCCTCGACGGCCGCGCGCCGATCGCGAGCATGCCGGGGATCGACCACCTGTCCGTGAGCGCCGCCGTCGACGAGGCCGGGGAGGCCGCCGCGCTCGGCATCCCGGCCGTGCTGCTGTTCGGTCTGCCGGCCGCGAAGGACGAGGCGGGCTCAGGGCGCGTGGGACGACGAGGGGATCGTCCAGACCGCCACGCGCGCGATCAAGGCCCAGCATCCCGACCTCCTGGTCATCACCGACCTCTGCCTGTGCGAGTACACGAGCCACGGGCACTGCGGCGTCCTGCGCGAGGACGGCGAGGTCGACAACGACCTGACGCTCGAGCTGCTCGCCCGGACCGCGGTCTCCCAGGCCGAGGCCGGCGCCGACGTCGTCGCCCCGAGCGACATGATGGACGGCCGGGTCGGCGCCCTGCGCGCCGCGCTCGACGACCACGGGCTCGCCGAGACCCCGATCATGGCCTACAGCGCCAAGTACGCCTCCGCGTTCTACGGCCCGTTCCGCGAGGCCGCCGAGTCGGCCCCGTCCAAGGGCGACCGCCGCGGCTACCAGATGGATCCCGCCAACGCGCTCGAGGGCGTCCGCGAGGCGAAGCTCGACGCCGACGAGGGCGCCGACGTCCTCATGGTCAAGCCTGCGCTCCCGTACCTGGACGTGATCCGGCGCGTCAAGGACGCCACCAACCTTCCCGTCGCCGCCTACAACGTCAGCGGCGAGTACGCCATGCTCAAGGCGGCCGTCGCCGCCGGGCTGCTCGACGAGCGGCCGGCCGTGCTCGAGGCCCTGACCGGCATCCGCCGGGCCGGCGCGGACATCGTGATCACCTACCACGCAAAGGACGTCAGCCGATGGCTCAGCTAGCGCGGCCCAAGGTCCGCAGCCGGCGCGGCGGAGCCGCCGTCCCGCTCGACGAGACCGACAAGCAGCTGCTCAACCTGATGCAGGGCCGGTTCCCGATCGAGCCGCGGCCCTACGCGCGCGTGGCCGAGCTCGCCGAGCTGCCCGAGGACGAGGTCCTGCAGCGCGTCCAGTACCTGCTCGACAAGCGGATCATCCGCGAGATCACGCCGATCTTCGACACGCGCGCGTTCGGCTACGCGTCGATGCTCGTCGCGGCCAAGGTCGACGCCGCCAACCCGCAGCGCGCGGCCCGGTTCATCAACACCCACCCCGGCGTCACGCACAACTACCTGCGCGACCACGACTTCAACCTCTGGTTCACGATCGCCGTCGAGCCCGACTCGAAGCTGGGTCTGGACGGGACGCTCGAGGTCATGCAGCGGGAGACCGGCGCCGAGTCGATCCGCCAGCTGCCGACGCTCAAGCTGTTCAAGATCCGCATGGACCTCGAGATGGAGGCCGGGACGGACGCGCTCTCGACCGCCGGCGAGGCCGCCGAGCCGCTGGAGCTCGAGCCGATCGCGCTGACCGACGAGGACATCGCCACGGTCCGCGCGACGCAGGGCCCGATGCCCGTCGTGTCCGAGCCCTACGCGCCCGCGGCCGCGAAGCTCGGCGTGCCGGTCGAGACGGTCCTGGAGCGGCTCGAGTCGCTCAAGCAGCGCGGCGGCCTGCGCCGCGTCGCGGCGATCCTCTTCCATCGCCGCGCCGGCTTCTCCGCCAACGGCATGGGCGTCTGGGCCGTCCCGGAGGCCGACATCCTCGAGACCGGCAAGCGGATGGCCGCGTTCCGCGGCATCTCGCACTGCTACCAGCGGCCGACCTACGCCGACTGGCCCTACTCGGTCTTCACGATGGCCCACGGGCGCTCGAAGGAGGAGTGCGACGCGATCCTCGACTCGATCGCGGAGACGACGGGCATCGGCGAGCGCGCGACGCTCTACTCGAGCACCGAGTTCAAGAAGGTCCGGATGCTCTACTTCACCGACGCGTTCGCGCGCTGGGAAGAGGAGCACGCGCGCTGAGCCCGACCTCCCTCAGCGACACGCGCTCGGGGGAGCTGCACCGCCGGGCGATGCGCGTGCTGCCCGGCGGCGTGAACTCCCCGGTGCGCGCGATGCGGTCGATCGGGCGCGACCCGATCTTCATCGAGCGCGCCTCCGGCGCGGAGATCATCGACGTCGACGGCAACACGTACGTCGACTACGTCTGCTCGTGGGGCCCGATGATCCTCGGCCACGCCCACCCCGAGGTGATCGCCGCGGTCACCGAGGCCGCGGCGCTCGGCACGAGCTACGGCGCCCCGACGGCCGGCGAGGTCGAGCTGGCCGAGCTCGTCGTCCAGCGGATGCCCGCGGTCGACATGCTGCGCATGACCTCCTCGGGCACCGAGGCGTCGATGAGCGCGATCCGGCTCGCCCGCGCGGCGACCGGCCGCGAGACGCTGGTCAAGTTCGCCGGCGCCTACCACGGCCACGTCGACGGCCTGCTCGCCGAGGCGGGCTCCGGTCTCGCCACGCAGGGCATCCCCTCGTCGCCCGGCGTCCCGGCGTCGGCCACCGCCGCGACCGTGATCGTCCCGTGGAACGACCCCGACGCGCTGCGCCGGGCCCTCGCCGAGCACGACGTCGCCGCGCTCCTCGCCGAGCCGTACCCGGCGAACATGGGCCTCGTCCTGCCGGAGCCGGGCTTCATCGAGCTGCTCCGCGAGGTCGCGACCGAGCACGGCGCCCTGCTCGTCTTCGACGAGGTCATCACCGGCTTCCGCGTGTCCGCGGGCGGCGCGCAGGAGCTGCTCGACGTGATGCCCGACATCACGGTCATGGGCAAGGTGATCGGCGGCGGGCTCCCCGCGGCCGCGTACGGCGCGTCGGAGGAGCTGATGCGGCGGATCGCGCCCGCCGGCGACGTCTACCAGGCGGGCACCCTGAGCGGCAACCCGCTCGCCGTCGCGGCGGGCCGCGCCACGCTCGAGCTGCTCGACGACGACGCCTACGTCGAGCTCGCGGCGACGACCGAGGTGCTGGCCAACGGCCTGCGGGAGGCGGCGGGCGCCCGGCCCGTCCAGGTCGAGTGGGCGCCCGGCCTGCTCACCGTCTTCTTCAGCGAGGAGCCCGTCCGCGACTACGCCGGCGCCGCCGCCTGCGACACGGCCGCGTACGGCGCCTGGTGCCGGGCCCTGCTCGCGCGCGGCGTCTACCCGCCGCCGTCGCAGTTCGAGGCCTGGTTCCCGTCGCTCGCGCACACGCCCGCGCACGTGACCCGGACGCTGGAGGTGGCCGCGGCCGCCTTCGCCGAGATCGCATGACCGAGCAGGCGCTCGACCGGCTGGCCGACACGCTCCGCACCGACGGCGGGCTGATCGCCGCCGCCGTCGCCGACGTCCGCAGCGACGACGGGGCGCTCGGCGCCCTCGCGGCGGCCGGGCCGCGCGCCGCCGGCCGCGAGGGGGCGTACGCGCTGCTCGTCGAGGCGATCGTCGAGGGCTACCTGCAGCACTACGGCGAGGGCCGCGTCGTGCGGCCCGACGACCCCGACCTCGCACTGCTCGCGGGCGACCGGCTCTACGCGCTCGGGCTCGCCCACCTGGCCGAGCTGGGCGACCTCGAGGCGGTCGCCGAGCTCGCCGACGTGATCTCGCTCGCCGCCCAGGCCCACGCCGAGGGCGACGCCGATCGCGCGGCCGCCGTGTGGGCCGCGGGCGTCGCGGCCGTGGGCCACGGCGGGGACGCCGAGCTGGAGGCCGCGAAGGCCGCCGCGCGCGCCGGCCGGGCGGGCGCCGCCGGCGCCCTGCGCGCCGCCGCGCCAGCACGCTGACCGGACCGAGCAGGCGCGCGCCCAGGTGGGACCGATTTCGCCCCGGCGTCGGTAGAGTTCTGGCCCCTGCCATGGCCGACGGACGGAAAGAGCCCAAGAGCAAGTACACGCTCGACCGCGGGATGCCCGGCGCGTTCGAGGGCGAGACCGTCACGCGCCGCCGCTTCATGAACGTGACGGCCCAGGCGGCGGGCGGGATCGCGGTCGCCGCGTTCGCGCTCCCGGCGCTCGGCTTCGCGGCGGGCTCGGCGCTCTTCGACCGCCCGCCGGTCGAGTGGGAGGCGATCGGCGCCGGGCGAGGATTTCCCGATGGACACGTACATCCCGCGCGTGATCACCGAGGTCGCGGGCATCGGGCAGGTCGGCAAGACCACGATCTACGTGCGCAAGCGCAACCCGAAGACGGACCCGCCGCCGAACCCGACCACGATGCCCGAGGGCGTCACCGACGAGTTCATCGCGATGTCCACCCGCTGCATGCACCTCGGCTGCCCGGTGCGCTACATCGACGCCGCGAAGCGCTTCGTCTGCCCGTGCCACGGCGGCGTCTACAACTTCGAGGGCCAGGTCGACGGCGGACCGCCGGTGCGCCCCCTCGACCGCTTCTACACGCGCGTCGTCGGCGGCCAGGTCGAGGTCGGGCCGCGCTACTCGGTCAACAGCGAGTTCCGCCGCTTCCCGTCCTACCGCGATCCCGCGCAGGACCTGGACGGGATCGGTCAGTACCTCTATCCGGGCCGCTTCTCCACGCCCAAGCTGAGCAACTAGGCAGGCCGCACCATGAAGCTTCCTCTTCCCCCACTTCCCACCGCCCTCCAGCCGAAGCCGAAGCGCCCCAGCGAGGAGGAGCAGGTCAAGCCGGTCGAGCAGGTCAAGGAGGCCGGGATCTCGGCGGTCGACTGGATCGACGAGCGCACCTCGCTCTCGGGCGCCGCCCGCTGGGTGATGTTCCGCAAGATCCCGAAGGGGACGAACTGGTTCTACACGCTGGGCTCGGCGACGATGTTCGCCTTCCTGTCCCAGGCCGTGACCGGCGTCGTGCTGGCGATGTACTACGACCCGAGCGTCACGAACGCCTACGAGTCGGCGCGGCACATCACGAACGACGTCTTCCTCGGCGAGTTCGTGCGCGGCATGCACAAGTGGGGCTCGACGGTGATGGTGATCCTGATCTGCCTCCACATGGCGAGGACGTTCTTCTTCGGCGCCTACAAGTACCCGCGGGAGCTGAACTGGGTGATCGGCGTCGTGCTGCTGATCCTCACCTTCGTGATGTCGTTCACGGGCTACCTGCTGCCGTTCGACCAGCGCTCCTACTGGGCGACGATCGTCGGCGTGAACATCAACGGCACCGGCCCGCTCGCCGGCCCGTTCCTGTCGGACTTCCTCAGAGGGGGAGCCGAGTTCGGGGCGACGACGCTTGTCGCGCTTCTACGCCATCCACATGCTCGTCGTGCCCGTCGCGATCGCCGCGCTGATCGGCGCGCACCTGTACCTCGTCGCGCGGCTCGGCACCACGGCCCCGCCGTGGCTGAAGGCCGAGAGCCACGAGGGCATCCGCGAGGAGCGCGTCTGACGTGAACCAGCGCGAGAAGGAGCTCTACCTCCGCGAGTACTCGCTGCTGAAGGCGCAGGGGAAGCCGTTCTTCCCCTACGCCGTCGCGAAGGACTCGCTGATGGCGGTGGTCGTCCTCGTGGCGATCATCACGATGTCGATCATGTTCGGCGCGGAGCTCGGCCCCAAGGCCGACCCGACGACGACGACCTACGTGCCGCGGCCGGAGTGGTACTTCTTCTTCCTCTTCGAGGTCCTGCGCGTGATCAAGCCGGCGGTGCTGACGCCGGTGGCCACGATCGGCGTGCCGACGCTCTGCATGGTCCTGCTGATCCTGCTGCCGTTCGTCGACCGCGGTCCGGAGCGGCGGCCCGAGCGGCGGCCGATCGCGACCACCGCCGGCATCCTCACGATCTTCGCGATGGGCTACCTGACCTACCTCGGCGCCTCGGCCGGCTCGCCGAACGAGATCGACCTCAAGGTCGCGAAGCAGTACGAGGCCGGCAAGCTCGTCGTCGCGCAGTCCGGCTGCCTCGCCTGCCACAAGATCGGCGAGAACGGCAACGACGGGCCAGGCCCGCACCTGACCGAAATCGGCGACAAGCTGCCCAAGGCCGCGATCCTGCGGACGCTCGAGAACCCGACGGCGCCGATGCCGTCGTTCGCCGGCCTGCCGGAGGAGAAGAAGACCGCGATGGTCGACTTCCTCTCGCAGCTGCACGGCGAGTAGCCTGACGCCGTCTATGGCGTCCCCGCAGGCCCGCACGGGCACCTTGGAGGAGGGACAGGTGCGCGCGATGTTCGACCGCATCGCGGGCGTCTACGACCTCATGAACTCGGTGATGACCGCCGGGCTGCACCACCGCTGGCGCGAGCGGGCCGCCGACCTCGCGGCGCTGGCGCCGGGCAACCGCGCGCTGGACGTCGCCGCCGGCACCGGCGACCTCGCGATCGAGCTGGCGCGGCGCGTGGCGCCGGGCGGGAGCGTGATCGGGACCGACTTCTCCGACCAGATGCTCGAGCGCGCCCGCGCGAAGTCGGACGCGGTCACGTGGGAGTGGGCGGACGCGCTCGCGCTTCCCGTACGAGGACGACAGCTTCGACGCCGCGACCGTCGGCTTCGGCGCGCGCAACTTCTCCGACCTCGACCGCGGGATCGCGGAGCTGGCGCGCGTGGTCAAGCCGGGCGGCCGGGTCGTCATCCTGGAGATCACGACCCCGCAGAAGCCCCCGCTCTCGTTCTTCTTCTCGCTCTGGTTCGACCGGATCGTGCCCGCCCTGGGCAAGCTCGCCGGCGACCCGGACGCCTACGCGTACCTGCCGAGCAGCGTCAAGCGCTTCCCCGGGCCCGAGGCGCTGGGCGGGAAGCTCGCCGCCGCCGGGCTGACCGACGTGCGCTGGATCCTCACCGCGGGCGGGATCATCGCCATCCACGCCGGGATGGTGCGGTGAGCAGCGCGGAAGAGGTCCTCGCCCTCGTCGAGGCGGGCGGCGCGCACGTCCCGGCCCTGATGACGCGGCTGGAGGAGCGGCTCGAGGTGCTGGCGACCTCGCACGGCGAGCTGCTCGCCAGCCACGCGGGCGCGACGATCCGGGCCGGCGGCAAGCGGCTGCGGCCGCTGCTCGTCTTCCTCTCGGCCGGCGAGCGGGTCGAGCCCGACCACGACGGCGTGCTGCGCGCCGCGGTCGCGGTCGAGCTGATCCACTCGGCGACGCTGGTCCACGACGACGTGCTCGACGCGGCGCCGCTCCGGCGCGGGCGCCCGACCGTCGTGGCCACCGCCGGGCGCGCGATCGCCACCGCCACCGGCGACCTCCTCTTCAGCCGTGCCTTCGCCGAGCTGGCGGGGAACGGCCGGCCGGACGAGATCCGCGTGCTCTCCGACGCGAGCTCCGCGCTCGCGCGCGGCGAGCTGCTCCAGCGCGAGGACGCCTGGGACGTCGAGGTCTCGCGCGAGCGCTACCTCCTGCGCTGCGACCTCAAGACCGCGCGGCTGTTCCAGGCGGCGTGCCGGCTGGGCGCGCTCGAGGGCGGCGGGAACGCCGACGCGCTCGGCGACTTCGGCAGCCGGATCGGGCTCGCGTTCCAGCTGCTCGACGACGTGCTCGACGTCTCCGGCCCCGCGGAGCGGACCGGCAAGCATCGCGGCACCGACCTGCTCGACGGCACGGTCACGCTGCCGTTCATCCTCGCGCGCGAGCGCGATCCCGAGCTCGCGACGCTCGACCTGCGCGGCGTGCGCACGCCCGAGGCGGCCGAGGCCGTGTGCGACGCGATCGCCGCGACCGGGGTGCTCGAGGAGGCGCGCACGGAGGCGCTGGAGATGGTGGCGGCGGCGAAGGCCGACCTGCCGGAGCTGCCCGAGCCCCAGCGCGCGGCGCTCGAGCTGGTGGCCGACTCGGTCGCCGACCGGTACGCCTAGAAGTCCATCGGCCAGATGGCGTCGGAGGCGAGCGCCGACGTGAAGCGCTCGAACTCCTCTTCCATGTTGGCCCGGGTGAGGCGCTTGAGGTCGCGCACGAGCGCCTCGGTCCCGTCGTCGAGCTGCGCGTCGAAGCGGTCGACGGTGTCCTGGTCGAACAGGCCGACCGTCGTCCACTCGCAGTTGGGGCAGCGGAGCTGGACCTCCCAGTGCGTCGAGGAGGCCTCGGCCCACTCGACGGGGTACACCAGCTTGCGGTCGCACTCGGGGCAGACGTGCAGCTCGGAGGGGTCGCACACCGGGATCGCCGGCGGCGGCGAGATCCGGGTGCTGCTCGAAGTAGACGACCTCGATCGCGCGTCCGGAGGGGAGGACGACGCGGCGGACGTGGTTGGTGTTCTCGGGCTGGCTCATGGGATGGCTCAATGGGGTGTGGGCCCTACATCGGTCGTCACAGCGGGGGGCTTGAGCGCGACCCGTCGTTTATCGGACGGATCCGCAGACGCTAGGCTGCGCGTATTCCTCCTGAGAGGTCGCTGACGCCATGACCATTGCCTTCATCGCCGGCCTCGGGCCGCTCGAGCTCGCCATCGTCCTCGTGATCGTGCTGGTCATCGTGGGCGGCAAGCGGCTGCCTCAGCTGGGCCGCCAGCTCGGCGGCGGGATGCGCGAGTTCAAGGACACGGTCACGAGCAAGGCCGACAAGCACTTCGACGACGAGGAATCGCGCGACGACGCCCAGGCGGCGCTCGGCCGTCCGGACGGCGAGGACGACGCGCCGCTGGACGGAGAAGTGCTCCGCGAGCGCTCCTAGCGCCCGCACCGCTCCTCCCGCAGCAGCACCATGGCCACGAAGCTGAAGCCGATCGCGCACGAGGACCGGCTGTCGATCGTCGAGCACCTCGACGAGCTCCGCACGCGGATCATCATCTGCGTGCTCAGCTTCGTCGTCGTCGCGGGCATCTGCCTGTGGCAGGACGACCGGATCCTGCACATCGTCAACCAGCCGCTCGTCGAGGCGCAGTCCGGCAAGCCGTGCGACGAGACCCGCGACCCGCTCGAGCAGGCCGACTGCTGGCAGCAGGCGCAGAAGCGGCTGAACGAGAAGATCGCCACCACCGCGAAGCAGCTCGCCGCGACCGCGGGCCGCGATCCGGAGCTGCGCGAGCAGGCCGAGTCGCTCCAGGCCGCCGCGACGGCCGCCGCCGCCGCGACGCCCCGCGGGTCGCCGCGGCGCCCGGTCACGCTGGGCGTCGGCGAGCCGCTGACCGCGACGCTCACCGTGGCCGGCTACGCGGCGCTGCTGATCACGCTGCCGCTGCTGCTCTACCAGCTCTACGCGTTCGTCCTGCCGGCGTTCTCGCCGCGCGAGCGCGAGGTCGCGGTGCCGCTGATGGTGTTCATCCCGTTCCTGTTCTACTCGGGCGTCGTCTTCGCGTACTTCGTCGTGCTGCCGGCGGCGGTCAGCTTCCTGCAGAACTTCAACGACGACAGCTTCGACGTGCTCCTGCAAGCACGCGACTACTACAAGTTCTCGATCATGGTCCTGGCGGCCATGGGGGCGCTGTTCCAGATGCCGATCGTGATCCTCGCGATCACGCGGATGGGGATCCTCACCCCGAGCACAGCTGCGCCAGAACCGCCGCTACGCGATCCTGGTGATAGCCATCGTCGCCGCCCTGCTGCCGGGCGGCGACCCCGTGACGATGATCCTGATCATGATCCCGATCGTCCTGCTCTACGAGGTCTCTATCCTTCTCGCCTCGCTGCTGGACCGGCGGGCAGCCCGCCGCGCCGCCGCCGAGGAAGAGGCGGGCAGCGACCTCACCACCTTGGACGACTAGATGCTCTTCGACCTCAGAGGCTCCGGCCGCCGCCGGACCGTGAAGATCGTGTACATCACGCTCGCCTTCCTGATGGGCGGCGGCCTGATCCTGTTCGGGATCGGCGGCGGCGGTGCGCTGCCGGGCGGGCTCGTCGACGCGATCCAGCAGGGCGGCTCCGGCGACAGCGGCAACGACCGCTTCGTCCAGCAGGAGGAGCAGGCGACCGCGAAGGCGCGCGCCAACCCGACCGCGGAGAACTGGGCCGCGGTCGCCCGCGCGCGCTTCAACCTCGCCAACACGGGCGACAACGTCGACCAGAGCACGGGCAACTACACCGACGCCGGCGCCGAGCAGCTGCGCGCGGCCGGGCGCGCCTGGGACGAGAGCGTGGACCTCGCGGGCAAGAAGACGCCCGACTCGCGGGTGGCGAGTCTCATGGTCCAGGCCTACGCGGGCCTGGGCCAGCTCGAGAAGGCGACCGCCGCGCAGGAGATCGTCGCGCGGGACCGCGACTCCGCCGGCGCCTACGCGACCCTGGCGACGCTCGCCTACCAGGCGAACAACATGCGCCTCGGCGACCTGGCCAAGGACAAGGCGCTCGACCTCACCGAGCCGGACATGCGCGAGTCGCTGCGCGGCCAGCTCGAATCGGCCCGCGCGCAGGCGGCGCAGGCCTCCGGCCAGGCGGCGCCGACCCCGACGCCGACTCCGGCGGAGAAGTAGCCGAGCGGCTACAATCCGACGCCGCGCCCTTGTAGCTCAACTGGCAGAGCAGCGGACTCTTAATCCGAAGGTTCCAGGTTCGATTCCTGGCGGGGGCACTCCCACGAAACCGCGCTCCGGCGCGGTTTCGTCGTTTCATGGGACGATCGTGGGCATGTCCGTGATCAGCATCGACCAGCTGCCGTTCAGCGTCATCGCCCATGAGCTCGTCGGGAGCGAGCACGGCGCGGGCGTCTGCCTGATCTTCGTCGAGGCGCCGCCCGGCAAGGAGGTCGGCCTGCACTCGCATCCGTACGAGGAGCTGCTCATCGTCCAGGAGGGCCGCGGCGTCTTCTCGCTGGACGGCGAGGAGATCGAGGCGGGCGCGGGCGAGATCGTGATCGTCCCCGCCGGCGTCGTGCACGGCTTCGCGAACCGCGGCGACGTCCCGCTCAAGCAGCTCGACATCCACGTCAGCCCGTCCTTCCGCACGGACTGGGTGACCGGTTAGCCTGCCCGCATGCCGAAGGGAAACCTCGCGCCGGGCGCGACGACGATCAGCGAACTGCTGCGGGCGCCCAGCGGCCGCATCGAGCTCGGGACCTTCGACCCGCGCGCCACGCCCGGGTTCAAGGGCAAGAAGGCCGACGGCCAGGCCGCGCTGGCCGCGCACCAGGCGCGGCTGGAGGAGCTGCAGGAGCAGCTCTACGCGCAGGCGCGCGCCGGCGGCGCGCGGAGCCTCCTGCTCGTCCTGCAGGGGCTCGACACGTCCGGCAAGGGCGGGACGGTCCGGCACGTGGTCGGGGCGATGGATCCCGGCGGCGTCCACGCGGCGTCGTTCGGCAAGCCGACGCCCGAGGAGCTCAAGCACGACTTCCTGTGGCGGATCCGCGCCCAGCTGCCGCGCCCGGGCAAGGTCGGCGTGTTCGACCGCTCGCACTACGAGGACGTCGTCACGGTGCGGGTGCTGAACCTCGTCGACAAGGCGACCTCGTCGCGCCGCTTCGCCACGATCAACCGCTTCGAGCAGCGGCTCGCCGACGGCGGCATGGAGATCGTCAAGTGCTATCTGCACATCTCGCCCGAGGAGCAGCGCGCGCGGCTGCTCGCCCGGCTCGACGATCCGACGAAGCAGTGGAAGTACAACCCCGACGACCTCGCCACGCGCGAGCGCTGGCCCGAGTACATCGCCGCCTACGAGCACGCGATGGCGCGCTGCTCGACCGAGGCCGCCCCGTGGCACATCATCCCGGCGGACCGCAAGTGGTACCGCAACTGGGCGGTCTCCTCGCTCCTGATCGAGCGGCTCGAGGCGATGGGCCTCGACTGGCCGAAGCCGGGCTACGACGTCAAGGCGGAGCGGACGAAGCTGGTCACGATGCCCTAGCCGACCGCGCGCAGGCGCCGGATCGGCCGGCCGCGCAGCGAGCGCACGACGCCCTCCAGCACGGCCTCGCCCTCGCGCTCGCGGCCGTCGGTGACCGCGTCGACGATCCGCCGCTTGCGCTCGATCAGCTCGATCATCGTCTCGTCGATCGTCTTCGCGGCCAGCAGGTACCACGCGGTGACCGCGTCGTGCTGGCCGATCCGGTGGCAGCGGTCCTCGGCCTGGTCGTGCATCGCCGGGGTCCACTCGAGGTCGAGGAACGCGACGTTGGAGGCGCGCGTCAGCGTGATCCCCTGGCCCGCGACCTTCGTCGCGCAGACGAGCAGCTGCGACTCGCCGGCCTGGAAGCCCTGGACCGCCGCCTCGCGCGCGCCGATCGAGTCGCGCCCGAGCAGGTGCAGCGCGTCGGGGAAGCGCTCGACGAGCCGGTCCTGCATCTCGCGGTGCCCGGCGAAGACGACCAGCGGCTCGTCGGAGGCGAGGAAGTCCTCGATCCAGGCGAGGGCGGCGGCGCCCTTGCCGCGCGAGGCGAGCCGGCGCAGCGCGTTGAGCTGGGCGAGCCGCTCGGCGCGGAGCGCGGCGGCCACCATGCGGTCGAGCTCGCGCAGGTCGAGCGGCTGCTCGCGCAGCCACGCGATCACGTCCTCCTCCGCCAGCCGGTACTCGCGGTCGTTGTCGAGCGCGACCGGGACGGCGACCTGGCGCTTGGCGGGGAGCTGCGGGAGCACGTCGGCCTTCGACCGGCGGACGAAGCAGCGGCGGCGCAGGTGCCAGTGGATCCGCTCCTCGGCGCCGATGCCCTGGAACCGGCGGGCGAAGCGGGCGCCGGAGCCGAAGTCCTCGAGCCGGCCGAGGATCCGCAGCTGCGGGATCAGCTCCTCGGCGTGGTTCATCACCGGCGTGCCGGTCAGCGCGAGCCGCAGCGCCTCGGGCGGGAGCGACTCCGCCAGCCGGCGCACCGACTGCGTCCGCTTGGCGCGCGGGTTCTTGACGTAGTGCGACTCGTCGAGCACCAGCGCGCGCGGGCGCCGCAGCGCCAGCCGCGCGCGGTGCGCGTGGATGATGTCGTAGTTGATCACCGTGATCTCGGCGGCGGGCGCGACGGTCCCGGTGCCCGACACGACGGCGAGCGTGCGGTGCGGGAGCCAGTGGCGCGTCTCGCGCTCCCAGTTGAGCTTGAGCGACGCCGGGCAGATCACCACCGCCGGGTAGGCGTCGTCGGCCTCCAGCGCGGCGAGCGCCTGGACGGTCTTGCCCAGCCCCTGCTCGTCGGCGAGGAACGTCCGGCGGGCGTCGAGCGCGTAGGCGACCCCGGCGCGCTGGAACGGCTTGAGCTCGCCGCCCAGGACGGCCTCGACCGCCAGCGGCGGGCCGTCGTGCGCGCGCGAGCGGCGGACGCCCTCGACCGCGCCGTCGTGCTCGACCCGCAGGCGCTCCAGCGCGTCCGCCGCGTTGGGGCCGACGTCGACGGCGTAGGTGCGCAGGTAGTGCTCGAGCGGCTCGACGAGGTACGGGTCGAGCGGGAGCGAGCGCCCGTGCGCCTCGCAGGCGGGCAGGGCGAGGAAGGCGGGGATCGTCTCCGGGTCCCAGTTGACGTCGAGCGTGAAGCGCGGCTCGCCGACGCTCTCGACCAGCGCGAGCGACGCGCCGGCCGGCTCGAGGCCGACCTGCAGCTTCGTCGCGCAGCGCAGCGCGCGCTTGTCGAGCCGCGCGCCGCGCAGCTCGAGCAGGAGGTCGGCCGCGGCCTGCGAGAACGGGACCCAGTGGCGACCGCCGCGCTCCTCGGCGCCGAGCTCCTCGGGCACGTCGCCGGAGATCGTCTCGAGCGCGAACGCGCCACGGCCCTCCAGCCGGGTCGCCGAGACGCGGCCGACCCAGCCGGCCGCCGCGTCCGCGAGCCAGGCGCGCACGTCGTCCGCCACGCGCAGCGACGGATGGCGCTCGATCACGCCCTTGACGAACGGCGCCGTGTCGTCCGCCTGCGGCGCCCACCACTCCTTCGCGTCCCAGTCGAAGCGGCGCCCGGGGATCGCGCGGACGGCGTCGACGATGTCCGCGCGGTAGGGGAAGGCGAAGACGACGTGCAGGTGTCCGTGGCGGTCGGCGCGGAGCTCCACGTTGTCGGCAGGCTCCACGAGACGCACTGCGGTCTAGGGTAGTGGCCGGGTAGGCTGGGCCGCATGTGGCTGGCCAGCGTCGACGGCGTCGTCACCCCCGCGGGCGACGCGCGCATCCCCGTGACCGACGAGGGGCTGCTGCGCGGGGACGGCGGCTTCGAGGTCCTGCGGGTCTACGACGGGCGCCCGTACGCGCTCGACGACCATTTCGCCCGGCTCGGCCGCACGTGCGCGGGGCTGCGGCTGGAGGCCGACCTGGACGCGCTGCGGAGCGAGGCGCTCGCGGTCGTCACCGAGCCCGAGTCGCTGCTGCGGCTCGTGGTCACGCGCGGCGGCCGGCGGATCGCGATCGGGGAGCCGCTGCCCGCGTACGGCGCCACGGCGCGGGTCGCGACGATCACCTACGCCCCGACGCGCGTGCTCAACCGGCTCAAGACGCTCTCCTACGCGGCGAACATGCTCGCCGTGCGGCTGGCGAAGGAGCAGGGCGCCGACGAGGCGCTGCTCGTGACGCCGCACGGACGGGTGCTCGAGGGCCCGACGTGGACGTTCTTCTGGGCCGCCGGCGGGACCCTGTACACGCCGCCGCTGGAGGACGGGATCCTCGACTCGATCACGCGCACCAGGCTGCTGGAGGAGTGCGACGTCACCGAGGCGCCGTGCACGCTCGACGACGTCCGCGCGGCCGACGAGGCGTTCATCGCCTCCACCGTCCGCGAGGTGATGCCGATCGTGGCGGTCGACGAGATCGAGCTGCCGTCGCGCGCCCGGTCCCGTGTCCGAGGCGGCGCGTCGCCGCGTTCAAGCGTCGCGTCGCGCGCGATCTGCAGGCTGCTCCGGCGTGAGCGCCTCGCGGGCGCTGCCGCCGCCGGTCTCCCACGCGAGGTACCAGAGCAGGTGACGGGACGCCCCGACGACCGCGCTGAGTAGCACCATGCAACCCGCTTACCCAGCTGATGCACCGCGAAACGATCGGGTGCTCACCGTGATCGGCAACCGGCCGCAGTTCATCAAGGCGGCCGCGGTCTCCGGTCCGCTGCGCGCGGTCGCGCGCGAGGTGCTCGTCCACACCGGTCAGCACTACGACGAGGAGCTCTCGCAGGTCTTCTTCGACGAGCTGGAGCTGCCGCGGCCCGAGCACCGGCTCGACCTCGGCGGCGGGACGAACACGGCCCAGACCGCGCGGATGCTCGCCGCGCTCGCGCCGCTGCTCGAGCGCGAGCGGCCGGCGCTCGTCCTCGTCTACGGCGACACGAACTCGACGCTCGCCGGGCGCGCTCGCCGGCGCGCAGGCCGGGATCCCGGTCGCGCACGTCGAGGCGGGCATGCGCTCGTACGACCGGACGATGCCCGAGGAGCTCAACCGCGTCCTGACCGACCATGCGAGCGACCTGCTGCTGTGCTCCGCGCAGGCGCCCGCGGAGATCCTCCGCGGCGAGCGCGTCAGCGGCGAGGTCGAGGTCGTCGGCGACGTGATGGTCGACGTGGCGGAGCTGCTCGGGCCGCGGGCGGAGGCGCGCACCGCGGTGCTGGAGCGCTTCGGCGTCGCGCGCGGCGGGTTCGTCCTCGCCACCGCCCATCGCGCCGGCAACGTCGACGACCCCGACCGGCTGGCCGCGCTCGCGCGCCTGCTGCAGGCGGTGCCGGAGCCGGTCGTGCTCCCGCTGCACCCACGGACGGCGGCACGGCTCGACGCGGCGGGGATCGCCCTCGACGGCGTGATCGTCGCCCCGCCGCTCGGCTACCTCGACTTCACCGCGCTGCTCCGCAACGCGCGCGCCGTCCTGACCGACTCGGGCGGCGTCCAGAAGGAGGCCTACCTGGCCGGCGTCCCGTGCGTGACGCTGCGCGAGACGACCGAGTGGACGGAGACCGTCGCGGCCGGCTGGAACGTGCTCGCCGGGCTCGACGCGCAGGTCGCGCTCGCCGCGCTGGCGCGCACCCCGCCGGCCGAGCGCCCCCCGCTCTACGGCGACGGGCACGCGGGGAGCCGCGTCGCCGCGGCGCTCGCTCGTAGGATGGGACTGTGACGACGATCTCGGTCGGCGTGGCGGGGCTGGGCTACTGGGGCCCGAACCTCGCCCGCAACTTCGCGGCGATCCCGGGCTGCGAGCTCGCCTGGCTGTGCGACGGCGACCCCGCCGCGCTGGAGCGGGTCGGGGCGTCGATCCCGTCCGCCCGCCGGACCGCCGACCTGGCGGACCTGCTCGCCGACGACGCGCTCGACGCGGTCGTCCTGGCGACGCCGGTCCCGACCCATGCGGCGCTCGCGGAGCAGGTCCTGCGCGCCGGCAAGCACTGCTTCGTCGAGAAGCCGCTCGCCCAGACCGTCGCGGACGCCGAGCGCGCCGTCGAGGCGGCGCGCGAGACCGGGCGGACGCTGATGGTCGGCCACCTGCTCGAGTACCACCCGGGCGTCGCGAAGCTCAAGGAGATCGCCGACGGCGGCGAGCTCGGCGACATCCACTACCTCTACTCGAACCGGCTCAACCTCGGGAAGCTGCGCGCGGACGAGAACGCGCTCTGGTCGCTCGGCGCGCACGACGTCTCCGTCCTGCTCCACCTCGCCGGCGAGGAGCCGCACGAGGTCCAGGCGCGCGGGGAGTCCTACATGCGCCAGGGGATCGAGGACGTGGTCTTCGCCTTCCTGCGCTTCCCGTCCGGGCTCGCGGCGCACCTGCACCTGTCGTGGCTCGATCCCCACAAGGAGCGCCGCTTCACGGTCGTTGGTTCCCGGCGCATGGCGACGTTCGACGACATGGACCTGGAGCGGAAGCTGACCATCTACGACAAGGGGTTCGACCAGAGCGCCTCGTCGTGGGGCGAGTACATCACCCGCTCGGGCGACATCTGGAGCCCCTCGATCGGCAACCGCGAGCCGCTGCGGCTCGAGTGCGAGCACTTCGTCGACTGCCTGCGCGAGGGGCGCGCGCCGCTGTCGGACGGGGCGTCCGGGCTGCGCGTCGTGCGCGTGCTCGCGGGGCTCCAGGAGCAACTCGACATCGACCCGGAGGGAGCAGCGTGCAGCCGTCTGACCTTGGCCCGGGCCTGCTGCTGGGCGAGAACGTGGAGATCGGGGAGGGCGTCCGCTTCGGCGCCTACGTCGTCGTGCATCCCGGCACCGTGATCGGCGACGGCTGCGAGATCCAGGACGGCGCGATCCTCGGCAAGCCGCCGAAGCTCGCCAAGCACTCGTCCGCCTCGCGCGAGGCGCCCCCGCCGCTCGTCCTCGGCGCCGGCGCCGTCGTCTGCGCGCGGGCGATCGTCTTCGCGGGCGCACGGGTCGGCGAGGGCGCGATCCTCGGCGACCAGTCGTTCGTGCGCGAGCGCGCCTCGATCGGCGCCGGCTCGGTCGTCGGGCGCGGCAGCGCGATCGACAACGACGTCGAGATCGCCGCGCGGGTGCGGATCCAGACCGACGTCTACATCACCGCGTTCTCGGTGATCGAGGAGGACGTGTTCGTGGGGCCGGGCGCGTGCACGACGAACGACTCGACGATGGCGCGCCACGACGACGACTACCCGATCGAGGGCGCGACGCTCAGGCGCGCGTGCCGGGTCGGCGGCGGGACGGTGCTGTGCCCGGGGGTCGAGGTCGGCGAGGAGGCGTTCGTCGCCGCCGGCGCGGTCGTGGCGAAGGACGTGCCGGCGCGGGCGGTCGTCATGGGCGTCCCGGCGCGGGTCGTGCGCGAGGTCCCCGGCGAGGACCTGCTCGAGCGCTGGCGCTAGCGTTCCTGCGATGAGCGAGCCGACCCGGCACGACTCCGGCCTCCCGGCCTACGAGGGGTACACGTCGCCGCCTCCGCCCGGCGCGGGCGGGCTGGCGGTCGAGGCGGAGCCGTCGCAGGGCCGCTACGTGCTCGCCGGCTGGTGGTCGCGCGTCGCCGCGACGCTCCTCGACGGCATCGTGATCGGGATCGGCGCCGTGCTGGTCATGCTGATCTTCGGCTCGGCGTTCTCGGTCGGCTTCTTCGACGGCGAGGACTCGGGCGCCGCCTCGATCGCCGTCGGGCTGACGATCGGGATCATCTCGACCTCGATCATCGCGCTGCTCTACGCGCCGCTGATGATGACCCGCACGAACGGCAAGACGCTCGGGCGGATGGCGGTCGGCAACCGCGTCGTGCGGGCGAGCGGGCAGGAGATGACGCTCGGCATCGCGGTCGTGCGCGAGGTGCTGGTCAAGACGCTGCTGTTCGGCTTCATCGGCTCGATCACGATCGGGATCGCGAGCCTGGTCGACGTGCTGTGGCCGCTGTGGGACGACGAGAACCGCGCGCTACACGACTTCGTGGTGGACACGCGCACCGTGAAGGACTAGCCGCCGGTTGATCCAGGCGAGCAGGCAGGTCAGCGCCGCCATCCCGGCCGCCAGCAGCACCGCGTTCAGCGCGACGCCGTCGTACCCGTGGAGGTTGACGTCCATGAACGGATACGGGTACCAGTCGACGATCGCGCCGCGGATCAGCGAGTAGCCGAAGTAGGCGAGCGGGAAGGCGAGGAAGGCGATCGCCTGGCGGTAGGTCGGCGGCGGCACCGGCGGTACGAGCAGGAAGTCGATCAGGATCACGAGCGGCAGGATCCGGTGCAGCGAGTCGTTCACCCACGCCTGGGTCAGGCCGACGCCGGTGTTCGTGAGCAGCAGGTTGTAGACGATCCCCGTGATCGTCATGTAGAGCGTCACGGCGCCGCGGAAGAGCTGCCAGCCGTGGCCGCGCGGATCGCGCAGCGCGCCGACGCCGAGCACGATCGCGGTCAGGATGTTGGACTCGATCGTGAAGAAGCTGAAGAAGTTGCCCGCGTTGAAGAAGCCGTGATCGCTCGACCACGCCACCTGGTAGACCATCGCGGCGATCCCGAGCAGCGCGAACGCCCCGCGGGCGACGCGGACGATCGTCCTCGAGGTGGGGGTGTCCGGCAGCAGGCGCTTACGCGAGGGCGGCGCGCTGGAACGGCGCGGTCGCGCGGCCCGCGTCGGTCCAGATGATCTGGTCGCGGCCCGGGCCGACGCTGATCAGCGCGATCGGGACGCCCACGAACTCGGACAGGTAGGCGAGGTAGTCGCGGGCGGTCTGGGGGAGCTCCTCCTCCGTCCGGCACTCCGTGATGTCCTCGTCCCAGCCGGGCAGCTCCTCGTACTCGCCGCCGGCGTGATGGAGCACGGACTGGTGGTACGGGTACTCGTCGAAGAGCGCCTCGTTGGCGCTGCGGTAGCGCGTGCAGACGCGCAGCGGCCCGAGCCCGGAGAGGACGTCGAGCTTGGTCACGGCGAGGTGGGTGAGCGTGTTCAGCCGCGCCGCGTAGCGCAGCGCGACGAGGTCGATCCAGCCGACGCGGCGCGCGCGGCCGGTCGTGGTGCCGTACTCGCCGCCGGCCTCGCGCATCGTGGCGCCGAGCTCGTCGTCGAGCTCGGTCGGGAACGGGCCGGCGCCGACGCGCGTCGCATACGCCTTCGTCACGCCCCAGATCTCGTCGAGGTCCTTCGGTCCGGCGCCGGTGCCGGTCGCGGCCGAGGCGGCGACCGGGTTGGAGCTCGTGACGAACGGATAGGTGCCGTGGTCGATGTCGAGCAGCGTGCCCTGGGCGCCCTCGAACACCACCAGCCCGCCGTCGTCGAGGTGCTTCCAGGTGAGCCGCGCGGTGTCGGTGATGTACTGCTCGATCCGGTGCCCGTAGGTCATGTAGTCCTCGGTCATCCCCTGCAGATCGAGGTCCGGCGACTTGGCGTACGGGCGCAGCGAGAGCCGCTTGGGCTCCATCGCGGCCATGATCTTCTTCTTCAGGATCTTCTCGTCGAGCAGGTCCTGGACGCGGATCCCGAGCCGCGCGGCCTTGTCGGCGTAGGCGGGGCCGATCCCGCGCCGCGTGGTCCCGATCTGGAGCCGCCCGAGCTTCGTCTCGCCCGCGTGGTCGAGCAGCATGTGGTACGGCATGATCAGGTGCGCGTTGGCGCTGATCCGCAGGCCGGAGAGGTCGATCCCCTTCGCGCGGAGGCCGTCGAGCTCATCGGTCAGCACCTTCGGGTCGATCACGACCCCGTTGCCGATCGCGCAGTGCTTGCCCGGGTAGAGGATCCCCGACGGGATCAGGTGGAACTTCCACTTGACGTCGTCGCGGAAGATCGTGTGTCCGGCGTTGTTGCCGCCCTGGAAGCGGATCACCAGATCGGCGCTCTCGGCGAGCAGATCGGTGATCTTGCCCTTGCCCTCGTCGCCCCACTGGGCGCCGATGATGACGATGCCGGCCATTTCGGCGTGCAGTCTACGAGGCGAAGCGCTGCCGGGGCGGGCGCGGCTCGCCGTAGCCCGGCTCCTCCCACCCGCCGCCGCCGAGCTCCGGGCTCGGCTCGTAGCGGATCACGCGCCGCTGGTCCTGCCCGAACATCGTCTTCGGCTCGCCGCAGATCTCGTACAGGCGGCTGACCGTCCGCTCGCCGATCTGCTCGCGCAGCGCCTCGTCGCCCTCGACCGTGACGAGGTTGGTCGTGAGGAGGATCGCGCGGCCCTCCTCGTAGCGCGTGTTGACGATCGCGTAGAGCTGCTCGAGCACCCACGGCGACGTCTGCTCGGCGCCGACGTCGTCGATGTGCAGGAGGTCGACGGCGGCGAGCCGGTCGATCAGGCCGTTGAGGCTGTACTGCGCGTCGTCCTGGTAGGTGTCGCGCAGGAGGCCGAGCAGCCGCGGCAGCGAGTAGATCGCGACCGTGCGGTCGGCCGCCATCGCCGCCTTCGAGATCAGCATCGCGAGCGTCGTCTTGCCGGTCCCGACGTCGCCGGTGAACCACAGCCCGCGGCCCTCGTCGAGCTGCTCGCCGATCGTGCGGACGTACTGGCGCACCTCGCGCGCCACGTGCGGGTTCGCGCGCTCGATCGAGAGCAGCGGCTCGCGCTCGAACGAGACCTCGCGGTAGCGGCGCGGGATCCGGCCCTCGAGCGCGGCGGCGCGCTTGCGGGCGAGCCGGGCGGGGCGGCACGAGCAGGCGCGCGCCGTGCGCGCCTCGACGTCGTAGAGGAAGCCGGAGCCGTCGCAGCGGCCGTCGGGGCAGGCGTCCACGCTCAGTACCGGTCCTCGCCGACGTAGGACATGAAGCGCGGGTACTCCTTCTGGAACGTCAGCTCGACGTTGCCGAGGCCGCCGTTGCGGTGCTTGGAGATGATCAGGTCGGCGATGCCCTCGCGCTCGGACTCCTTGTCGTAGTACTCGTCGCGGTAGATGAACATGACGAGGTCCGCGTCCTGCTCGATCGAGCCGGACTCGCGGAGGTCGGAGAGGACGGGGCGCTTGTCGGTGCGCTGCTCGACGCCGCGGTTGAGCTGGGAGAGCGCGATCACGGGGCAGTCGAGCTCGCGCGCGAGCGTCTTGAGCCCGCGCGAGATCTGGCCGATCTGCTCGACGCGGTTGTCCGTCCGGCCGTCGCCGCGCATGAGCTGGAGGTAGTCGATCAGGATCAGCCCGAGGCCGTCGGGGTGCTGCTGGAGCAGCCGGCGCGCCTTCGCGCGGACGTCGAGCACCGACAGGTCGGACGAGTCGTCGATGAACAGCGGCGACTTCGCCAGCCGGTTCGAGGCCTCCATGATCTTGCCCCAGCGCGTGGCGGGGACGCGGCCCTTGCGCAGGTCGTCGCCCTTGATCGAGGCCTGCGACGCGATGAAGCGCTGGGCGAGCTCCGACTCCGACATCTCGAGGCTGAACAGGGCGACGGACTTCTCGCTCGACGAGCGCGGCGTTCTCGGCGAAGTTCGCCATCAGCGCCGACTTGCCCATCGAGGGGCGGGCGGCGAGGATGATCAGGTTGCCGGGCTGGAAGCCGCCGGTGATCGAGTCGAGGTCCTCGAAGCCGGACGGCGTGCCGGTGATCGCCTTGCCCTCCTGGGAGAGCTCCTCGAGCTTGGTGATCTCGACGTCGAGGACGTCGTTGATCGCGCGGAAGTCCTTGCGGCTGTCCTCGTGGGCGACCTCGAGGATCGAGCGCTCGGCGATGTCGACGAGCTCGCGCGGCTGCGCCTCGTGCGTGTGGACGCTCGCCTGGATCTCGTACGCCGCGCGCAGGAGCCGCCGCAGCATCGCGTTCTCGCGGACGATCCGCGCGTACTGGCGGACGTGCCCGACGGCGGGGACGCTCGCCGCCAGCAGGTCGATCGCGGCGCGGCCGCCGGCGGCGTCGAGCTGCCCGGCCTGCTTGAGGTGCTCGACGAGCGTGAGGGCGTCGACCGGCTCGCCGCCGCTGTGCAGCTCGAGCATCGCGGCGAAGACGATCCCGTGCGCCTCGCGGTAGAAGTCCTCCGGGTGGAGGCGCTCGTCGATGATCAGCGCCGGGAGCGCCGTGTCCGAGAGCAGGACCGCGCCGAGGACGGACTGCTCGGCCTCGAGGTTCTGCGGCGGGGCGACGGGCCCCTCGGGCAGGGCGGGCGCGCCGTGGCCGTTGCCATGGCCGTTCGCGTAGGTGCGGTCGGGGGCGCTCACGAGGCGATCCACTCTAGGCTCGGGACCGGATCGAACGTACGTTCTTTCCCGCTACGTCCGGGAGACGCGCGCCGGGCGGCCCGGGAACGCGAACGGCCGCCTCTGCGGGCGGCCGTCGGGTCCTGCGTGGGCGACCGCTGCACCGCGGCCGCTCGCGGGGCTGCGCTACTTCTGCTCGACGACCATCGTCTTGACGGTCGCGGTGATGCCCGGCTCGACCTCGACGACCACCATGCGGGTGCCGACCGAGCGGATCGGCTCCTCGAGGTGGACGTTGCGGCGGTCGATCGTGATGCCGCGCGCCTCCTTGATGGCGTCGGCGATGTCCTCCGTGGTCACCGAGCCGAACAGGCGGCCGTCCTCGCCGGCCTGGTGGGCGATGGTGAGCACGGTCTTGTTGAGCAGCGAGGCGCTCTCCTCGGCCTTCGCGGCGGCGTCGGCCTCCGCGCGCTCCACGGCGACCATGCGGCGCTCGGCCGCGGCGAGCGCGCCGCGGGTCGCCGGCTCGGCCAGCTTGCGCGGGATCAGGTAGTTGCGGAGGTAGCCCTTGGAGACGTCGACCACGGTGCCCTTGGCGCCGAGGTTCTCGTGGTCCTCCAGCAGGATCGCCTGGGGCATCGCGGCCTAGCGCTCCCGGTCGCGATCGTCGCGGCGCGGACGGCCGCGCTCGTCGCGATCCTCGCGGTTGTCGCCGACGTACGGCAGCAGCGCGATCTCGCGCGCCCGCTTGACGGCGGTCGCGATCTGGTTCTGGTGGCGCCGGCACGCGCCCGTGATGCGGCGCGAGCGGATCTTGCCGCGGTCCGACACGTACTTCCGCAGCGTCGCGACGTCCTTGTAGTCGACCTGGTCGACCTTGTCGCGGCAGTAGCCGCACGACTTGCGGCGACCCGACCCGGGCCCGCCCTTCTTGTCACGCCGGCGCGTCGGCCGGCTGCGCTGCTTCGCCACTGTTGAAAGACCCTCGCTCGAAGAAGACTGTCCGCGCCCGGGCAGACCGGGCGCACGCGCGGAGGCGCGCGGGTCTCACAGTGTAGGAGGTCGCGTTCCGGCGCGCCCGGGAGCGCGCCCGTCACCGCGCGGCGGGCGCCGCGGATCCTCCGGTGAGGACCCGCGGCAGCGCGCGGCCTAGAACGGGATGTCGTCGTCCGCCGCGGACGAGCCCGAGCCGTTGCCGGCGGGCGCGGCGACCGGCTGGAAGTCGCTCTGGTTGACCGGGACGTCCGAGCGCGGGGTGAAGCCGCCACCGCCGCCCTGCGCCTCGTCGCGGCCGCCCAGGAACTGGACGGAGTCGGCGATGATGTCGACCGCCTGGCGCTTGGCGCCGGTCTCGCGGTCGTCCCACTCGCGCCACTCGAGCCGGCCGTCGATCGCGACGGGGCGGCCCTTCGCCAGGAAGCGGGCGCAGTTCTCGCCCTGCGCGCCCCAGACGGTGACGTCGAAGTAGTTCGGCTTGTCCTCCCACTCGCCCGTGGCGTTGTTCTTGCGCCGCGTGTTGGTGGCGATGCGGAGCGAGCAGACGGACATCCCGCTCCCGGTGGAGCGGAGCTCCGGATCGCGCGTCAGGTTCCCGGTGAGGACGACGCGGTTGATGTTGGTGGCCGCCACGATGGGGCTCCTTTCCCTTCCCTTGCAAAGTCTCTCGGATGGCCGAGTCTAGGGGTGGTTCCGGCGCATCCACCCACAGGGTCGCAAGTTGGGCGGATTTCTTGACAGGGGTGTTGCAGAGCGCGCGGAATCGGCACGAAGTTGCGCGGCCTGCGGCGGTGTCCGGGCGCGATGAGGCGCCCGCGACGGGTGCGAAGAGCGGTCGCGGCGCGACGCCGCGGGCCGGCTAGCGCTCGATCTCGGCGGGCTGCTCGGCGGCCGCGGCCGTGGCGGACGCGGCGAGGTCCGGCGGGGCCGGCGTGCCCTTGCGCAGCTTGATGATCCGGAAGCGGCTGACGCCGTCCGTGATCTTCAGCGCGTGGTTGAGCTGGGTGAGCAGGTCCGGCGTGCCCTGGAACTGGATCAGGTGGTAGTCCGCGTCCGCGCGCTTGTGGATCTCGTACGCCGTCGGGCGCAGGCCCCAGTCGTGCCGCGAGACGACCGCGCCCTGGCGGTCGATGATCTGCTCGAGGCTCGCGAGGATGTTCGTGCGGCGCTCTTCCTCGGCCTCGGGGTCGAGGAGGAGCATCAGGTCGTAGATCGGCTGCTCGGTGGCCATGCGGCGGGCCATGCTAGCAACGTGGGGGCGAACCGACCCGGGTGCGCGCCTAGCCCGGGCATGCGCGGACGGGTGCGATGGGGCAACGTGGGCCGGGCCGTCGCGGCGGTCGCCGTGGTGGCCCTCGTCGTCGCCTGGCCGCGGCTGGACGGCGGCCCGCTGGAGGTGCCCGGCGGCGCTGCGGTGCCGGTCGCGCCCACGCCGACGCGCGAGCCGCCGGCGGCGGACGGAGCCGCTCCCCGCCCGCCGCGCCGGAGCCCGGCGAGCGCGCCCGGCGGCGCGGGCGCCCGTGACGCAGCGCGAGCTGCGCGCGCCGTCGCCGGCCGTGCGCCGCGCCCGGAGGCCGCGGCGGGAGCGCCGCCGGCGCGCGCGGCCGCGCCGCGGCTCGGGCGCGCCCGCCCCGGCGGCGACGCCGCGGCCGGTCGCGCCCGCGCCGCCGCCGGCGATCGCGCCGGCCCCGAGCCCCGCGCCGCCGCCCGCGGCGCACGGTGGACCCCGCCGAGCGCGAGTTCGGCTTCGAGCGGTAGCGCGCCGGACGACATCAACGCAGCACGCCGTGGCTCAGCGGCGGCTCGTGCTGCGTTGTGGTCGCCCTACGACATCAACGCAGCAACCGCGCGCCGCGCCGAGGGGTGTTGCCGCGTCGAGGGCGCTCAGCCCTCCGCCGCGACCCCCCGCGCCTTCTTGCGGATGTCCGCGATCTGCTCGTCGATCCAGTCGCCCGGATCGCGCGACGTGACGATCTCCTTCAGCCCCGCCGCCCGCTCCGCCCGCCGCGTCGGCGACATCGTCAGCGCCGCGTGGATCGCGTCCGCCAGCTCCTGCACGTCGAACGGGTTCACGCTGAGCGCGAACTCGCCCAGCTCCTCGTGCGCGCCCGTGTTCTCGCTGAGGATCGAGACCCCGTCGCGCTCGTTGACCAGCGGGCCCTCCTTGGCGACGAGGTTCATCCCGTCGAACATGGCGTTGACCATCATCACGTCGTAGTGCTTGTACGACGCGACCGCCTCGTCGAGGTCGTCGCGCAGCTTGAGGTTGATCGGCATCCAGTCGGGCGTCCCGTGCCGGTGGTTGACGACCGCCACCAGCGCCTCGATCCGCTCGAGGTACTCCGCGTACTCGGGCACGTCCGTCCGCGACGGCATCAGCTGCGCCGTGAACGTGATCCGCTCGATGAACTCGGGATGCTGCTCGAGGAAGATGTCGAAGCCGGTGAACCCGCGCAGGACGTTCTTGGACAGGTCCGCGCGATCCACCCGCAGGATCGAGTACTCGCGCCGCCGCGCCAGCAGCCGCTCCTCGAACTCGCGCACCCGCTCGCGCCGCGCCAGCGCCTGCGTCGCCCGGAAGTCGATCGGCAGCGGGTACGCCCGGACCCAGACCTCGCGGTCCTCGCAGGTGACCACGCCGCGCTCCATGTCGACCTCGAGATCGAGCAGATCGCGGCAGCACTGGAGGAAGTTGCGCCGGTAGGAGCGCGTGTGGAAGCCGATGATGTCGTTGGCCAGCAGCCCGTGGTAGATCTCGTCGCGGATGCTCGCGGGCAGCACGCGCCAGGCGTCCGACTGCGTCCACGGGATGTGCACGAAGTGGTGGAGGAACGCGTCCGGCCGCGCCTTCCGCACCATCCCCGGCAGCGTGTAGAGCTGGTAGTCGTGGACCATGACGACGGGCTCGTCGACGCCGTCGATCTCCTCCAGCACCGCCTCGGCCAGGTCCTCGTTGACGACGTTGTAGCCGAACTCGAACGCCTCGACCTCGTGCCGGCGGATGTCCGGCGCGTTGCTCTGGTCCCAGAGGTAGTGCTGGATGAACCAGAGCATCGGGTTGGCGAAGATGTTGTAGAAGCGGTCGTAGGCCTCCGGGTCGGAGTCCACGAAGCGGACGCGGAAGTCGCCCCCGTCCGGCGCCTCGATCTCGAATGCCTCGCCGCCGTGCTCGCGCGCCATCTCGACGTCGCCGTCGGTCATCGCGGACGCGATCCAGACCGCGTCGCGATGCGAGGCGAGGCCGATCAGCGCGGTCGCGAGCCCGCCGGTGCCGCGCTTGACGGACCCGTCGTCCTGGTACGTGACCGGTCCCCGGTTGGAGACCAGGACGAGGGGTGCGCCGCCTTCACCGTCCGTCATAGGGGGATAACTACAGCACCTCGTGCATGATCTTCAGGTAATCGCGCAGGTAGCGGGGCGTGAGGAAGTGCGTGCGGACGTGCTCCTTGCCGCGCCGGCCGAGCGCCTTCCCCAGCGCCGGGTCCTCCAGCACGTCGAGCGCGCGGGCCGCGCACTCCTCGACCGACGACACGAGGTAGCCGGACACGCCGTTCTCGACCTGGAGCGGGATCCCGCCCACGTCGCCGCCGATGAACGGCCGCCCCTTCCACAGCGCCTCGGACACCGTCAGGCCGAAGCCCTCGCGCGTCGACTTCTGGATCACGACGTCGGCGAGCGACTGGAACGCGTTGACCTCGATCGCGCCGACGTTCGAGAAGTTGTTGAGGATGTGGATGTCCGGATCGCCGGCCGCGTGCTCGAGCGTCGAGTTGTAGAAGTCCCAGCCCTCGGGATCGTCGGACGCCATCGAGCCGACGAGCGCGAGCTGCACGTCCGGCCGCTCGCCCTTGACGATCCGGTAGGCGTCGATCACGCCGATCGGGTCCTTCCACGGGTCGAAGCGCGAGACCTGGCAGATCATCGGGCGCTCCGTGTCGATCCCGAACTGGGCGCACACGAACTCGGCGTCCTCGAGCGACAGCGCCATGTTCTTCGGCGCGAGCGGGTCGATCGCGGGCGGGACGATGTGCACCCCGCCGTCCATGCCGGCCGGCACGTACGCGGCGACGTGGAACAGCGACGCCGGGTAGAGCTGCAGGTACGGCAGCAGCCGCTCCATCGTCGCCGGGTTCGGCGTCGAGATGTCGATGTGGCAGCGCCAGATCCAGGCCTTGGCCTTCTCCGGCACGAGCGCGCGCAAGCGCCGCCGGCTGCGGGTCGTGGACGATGCAGACGTCCCAGCCGGACGTCAGCTCGCGCGCGTTCATCTCGTTGTACTGCGCCCAGGTGGCCCACTGCTCCTCCGTGAGGTCCTGCGGGCTCCCCTGCAGCGCGTTGTGCATCAGCTTCGTCGCGTTGAAGAACTCCTCGCGCCCGTAGATCACCTGCCACTCGACGTCGAGCCCGACGTCGCGCATGAGCGGGACGAGCGTGTAGAGGATCTCCGACACGCCGCCGCCGAAGGCCGTCGCCGAGAGGTGGACGACGCGCCGCCCCGCCAGACCTGACGCCAGCTCCCGGACCTCCTCGACGAGGGGACGTCCGACGATGTGCGTGTAGTCGGCGAGGCTCTTGTTCGCGAGTGGAACGGGCTGGAGCATCGGCCGGCGGGGAAGATACCCCGTGGACCGGTTGGTCTACCCGGTGTTCTGCGGCTGCTGCAGCGGCCTGGAGCCGAGCTTGAGCTCCAGCTCCTCGCGCTTGCCGTCGTGCCACGCCTCGATCGGGACCGTCGTCCCGGGGTCGAGCAGGGCGACCGCGAGCGAGAGATCGTCGGGATCGTCGACCGGCCGCCCGTCGATCTTGGTGATCACGTCGCCGCCGTCGCGGAACTGCCGGACCTGGAACACGGTCTGGCCCGAGCCGCCCTTCAGGCCCGGCCTGCTCGGCCGGCCCGCCGGGCACGACCGACTGGACCCACGCGCCCTTGTCGACCGGCAGGTCGAAGCGCTCCTTGAGCTGCGGGTAGATCGCCACGGTCTCGACGCCGAGGTACGCGTACTGGACCTCGCCGCCGCCGCGCAGCTGGTCGAGCGCGCGCCGCGCGACGTCGACCGGGACGGCGAAGCCGACGCCCTCGCCGCCGCCGCTGCTCGTCTTGATCTGCTGGTTGAGCCCGATCACGCGGCCGCTCGCGTCGACGAGCGGGCCGCCCGAGTTGCCCGGGTTGATCGCCGCGTCGGTCTGGATCGCGCCGGAGATCAGGAACGCGGTCAGGCCCGCGATCGAGCGGTCGACCGCCGAGACGACGCCGACCGACAGCGACTGCTTCTCGGAGAACGGCGAGCCGATCGCCGCGACCGGCATCCCGACCTCGACGTCGCTCGAGCGCCCGAGCGGGAGCGGCCGCAGCGTGAGCCCGGCGGGATCGATCTTCAGCAGCGCGATGTCGGACTCGGGGTCGTAGCCGCGGACGTCCGCCGGGACCTGGTTGCCGTCGGCGAACTCGACGTAGACCTCGCGCGCCTCGCGCAGGTCCGGCACCTCGCCGGTCGTGACCACGTGGGCGTTCGTGGCGATCTCGCCCTTGCCGTTGAGGACGAAGCCGGAGCCGACGCCGCCCGACGCGTCGTCGAGGTCCTCGAGCTGAGTCGCCGCCGAACAGCGAGACCACCGTGACGACGCCGGGCGCCTCCTCCTCGTAGATCCGCTGGGCGTCGAAGCCGCCCTCCTCGCTCCCGGTCCCCCTGCCGATCACCTCGACGCGCGTGGTCGTCCCGCCGGAGGCGGAGGCGCCGCCGTCTCCCTCGTCGTCGCCGCCGATGCTGCAGCCGCCGACCACGCCCGCCGCCAGGGCGAGCGCGACGAGGACGGCGACGAGCGGGCGGCTCATGCGGGCAGGGTGAGCTTGAACGCCGTCTCGCCGGGACGGGAGGCGACGGTGAGCTCGCCGCGCATCTGCTCGGCCAGCTCGCGGGCGATCGCCAGCCCGAGGCCCGCGCCGCGCGCCCCGTCGGCGCTCGTGTAGAAGGGCTCGAAGATGTGCGGCATGGTCTGGTCGCGGATCCCGAGGCCGGAGTCGGCGACCTCCAGGGTGACATGCCCGTCGTCGCGCGCCGCCGAAACGACGACGTCCGTCCCCTGCGGCGTGTGCACGAGCGCATTGTCGAGCAGGATCCGCACGACCTGGGCGACGCGCTCCGGGTCGCACTCGATCTCGATCGGGTCGCGTGCGGCCAGGACGGTCAGGCGGGCCTCGTGCGCCGTCGCCGCGGGCGTGAACTCGCCGGCGATCTCGCGCGCGAGCTGGCCGACGTCGGTCGGCTCGGGCCGCAGCTCGAGCGCCCCCGACTCCAGCCGCGACAGGTCGAGCAGCTCGGTCGCGAGCTTGCGCATCCGCGCGACCTGCCCGCGCAGCTGGGCGAGGAACTGCGCCCGCGTCTCCTCGTCGAGCTCCTCGTCCTCGAGCAGCTCGATGAAGCCGCCGAGCGAGAAGATCGGCGTCCGCAGCTCGTGCGAGGCCGAGGCGATGAACTGCTTCCGCGCGGTGTCGAGCCGCGCGAGCTGTCTCTGCATGTCGTCGAACGCGACGGCGAGCTGGCCGATCTCGTCGTCGGAGTCGGCGTGGATCGGGTTGGAGAAGTCGCCCGCGGCGACCTTCCGCGCGGCCTGCCTCGAGCCGCTTGATCCGCGACGTGAAGACGCCCGCGACGAGGTAGCCCGCGAGCGCGGCGAGCACGAGCGCGATCGCGCCGGCGACGAGGATCCGCCGCCGGATGAGGATCACGTTGGCCTCGACGTCGTCGAGCGAGTCGACGAACATCGCGACGCCGCGCACCGCGGCGCGCTTGCCCTCGCCGGGTATCAGCGGGACGACCGCGACCGCCTGGCGCCCGACCGACGTCTGCTCCGTCGAGGTCACCGGCCGCCGCCGACGCGCCGCGTCCTCCGCTCGACTCCGCCACGTCGGGCAGCGCCACCGCGCCCGGCTTGGACTGCGCGACGGGGTTGATCTGGAGCGCCGCCGCGCCCTCCTTGATCTGGAAGAGCCCGACCTCGGCGCTGGACTGCGACGACGCGTCGATCGTCTGGCGCTCGAGCTGGCTGCCGGTCGCGCCGGCGCCGAGCATCTCCTCGAGCAGGCCGAGGACTCGCGCCGCGCCTCGGCGCCGAGGCGCTCCAGCTTCTGCGCCACCAGCTCGTCCTCGAGCCGCGGCACGACGTAGAAGTAGACGATCCCGATCGCCCCGGCCACGATCAGGGCGAAGATCAGCGTCAGGCGGTTCCGGAGCGACCGCAGCGGCCGCGGCATCGTCATTCCTCGTCGGTGTCCCGGAAGCGGTAGCCCACGCCGCGGACGGTGAAGATGTAGTCGGGCTCCTTCGGGTCGGCCTCGAGCTTCTCGCGCAGGTGCCGGATGTGGACGTCGATCGTCCGCGGGTCGCGGTAGGCCGAGTCGCCCCAGACGCGCGACAGCAGCATGTCGCGGGTGTACACGCGGCCCGGGTTCGACGCCAGCGAGGCGAGGATCTCGAACTCCACGAACGTCGTCTGGATCGCGTTGCCGTCGAGCGTGACCGTCCGCTTCGACGGGTCGATCCGCAGCGCGAGGACCTCGATCGGCTGCTCGTCGCCCTCCTCCGGCCGCGCCATGCCGGCGCGCCGCAGGGCCGCCTTGACGCGCGAGCGGAACTCGCGCATCGAGAACGGCTTGGTGATGTAGTCGTCCGCGCCGAGCTCGAGCCCGAGCACCTTGTCGATCTCCTCCGACTTGGCGGTCAGCATGATGATCGGGACGGAGGACCGCGCGCGCAGCCGGCGGCACACCTCGAGGCCGTCCATCTTCGGCAGCATCACGTCGAGCACGACCAGATCGAAGGTCTGCTCGGAGAAGCGCGCGAGCGCCTCGCGGCCGTCCGAGGCCTGCACGACCTCGTAGCCGTCACGTTGCAGCGGGAACGAGAGCAGCGTCTGGATCGGCTGCTCGTCATCGACCAGCAAGATGCGTGGCGGACGGTCCGGCATGCTGTAAGCGTAGATACCGTGCAGGGCCGTGCTCGACGTCCGGGTCTACCGGGCGGCCTTCATCCCCGCCCTGCTCGCCATCTTCGTCGTCGCCTTCTCGCTCCAGGGACGGCCGACGCCCGTGCGCACGCGCGCGGTCGCGGACGCGTTCGACCCGAGCCGCGCGTACGGCAGCGAGCGGCTCGCCGGGTCGCTGCTGCAGCTCGGCAGCGCGTTCCCCGAGCGCAACCCGGGCTCCGCGGGCGACGACGCGCTGGCCGATCGCGTCGCCGCGTCGCTGCGCGGCTCGGGGTTCGACGTCGACCGCAGCACGACGAGCGGGCGGACCGTCGACGGCGAGCGCAACCTCGAGACGGTGGTCGGCGTCCGCCCGGGGCTGTCCGACCGGCGGATCGTCGTCCTCACCCACCGCGACGCGACCGACAGCCCGGGCCTCGCCGAGCTGTCCGGCACCGCGGCGCTGCTCGAGCTCGGGCCGGATCTTCCGCACGCGCGACGCCGGCGCCGAGGCGGAGGCCGAGCGACCGCTCCGACACCCGGCCGCGGCTCGTCGGGCGCGACCTGCGCAAGACGCTGGTCCTGGTCTCGACCTCCGGAGGGAGCGGCGGCGACGCGGGAGCGCGCGCCTGGGCGCGCGCGCAGGATCCCGCCCTGATCGACGGCGTGCTCGTGCTCGGCGACCTCGCGTCGCGCGAGTGGCACAAGCCGTGGGTCGTGCCGTGGTCGAACGGCCGCGACAACCCGCCGATCGCGCTGAAGCGGACGGTCGAGGCCGCCGCGCGGCAGGAGACCGGCACCGACCCCGGCGGGTCGCGCGCGAGCGCGCAGTGGTCGCGCCGCGCGCTGCCGCTCACGGTCTCCGAGCAGGGCGAGGTCAACCGCGCGGGCCTGCCCGCGGTGCTGCTGCAGATCAGCGGCGAGCGCGGGCCGGCGCCGAACGCGCCGATCTCGCGCGAGCAGTTCACCCGGATGGGCCGCAGCGCGCTGCGCTCGGTCCTGGCGCTCGACGGGGCGGGCCGCGGCGCGGGCCGCGCCGCGTTCGCGAACGAGACCGACGGGATCGTCACCGCGCGCAACCTGCTGCCGACGTGGAGCGTGCGCCTGATCGTGCTCTGCCTGCTGCTGCCGGCGCTGCTGGCCGCGCTCGACGCCTACTTCCGCGCCCGCCGCCACCACCTCAACGCCGGCGTCTGGGTCGCCTGGGTGCTCGCCGCCGGGCTCGTCGTCCCCGTCGCCTGGGCATGGCTGCGGATCCTCGGCATCACCGGCGCGCTGCCGGCGCCGCGCGGCCCGGTCCTGCCCGCCGACCTGCCGCTCACCGCCGCGCAGGCCGCGGCGCTCGCGTCGACGGCGCTGGCGATCGTGCTCGGCGTCCTGATCGCGCGGCTGCTCGAACCTCGGCGGACGCAAGGCGCGCGGGAACCCGGCGGCCGGCGCGGCCGGGCGCCGCCGTCGGCGTCGTCATCTGCGCGGTCGCGCTCGTCGTCTGGGTGCTCAACCCGTACGCCGCGGCGCTGCTCGTGCCGGCCGCCCACCTGTGGCTGTTCCTCGGCGCCCCGCAGACGCGGCTGCGCGGGATCTGGGGCTGGCTCGCGCTCGGGGCCGGGCCTGGTGCTGCCGCTCGCCGTGCTGGTGGCGGAGATGGACGCGCTCCGGATCGGGCCGTTCTCGCTCGCGCGGCTGTGGCTGCTCGCGACCGCCGGCGGGCACGTCTCGGCGTGGTCGTCGCTGGCGGTCGGCGCGGTCGCCGGCTGCGTCGCCGCGCTCGTGCGGGTGCTGCTCGCGCGGCGCCACCTCGCCGCCGTCGCGCCGCCGGACGAGCGCCCGAGGACGCGCGGCCCCGCCAGCTACGCCGGCCCGGGCTCGCTCGGCGGCACGGAGTCGGCCCTGCGCCGCTGATGACCGCGACCGAGGCACCGCCGCGGCGCCGCCGGCGCGGGCTCCGCGCCCTCGCGACGCTGCTGATCGTGGCGGGGCTGCTCGTGCTCGCCGACGTGGCGGTCACGCTCGCCTGGCAGGAGCCCCTGACCGGCGCGTACTCGGCCTGGCGCCAGCGCGGGCTCGAGGACCGGCTCGCCGAGCTCGAGCGGGCGCCGCTGCCCGCGCAGGAGCGGCGCGTCCTCGCCCAGGTCCCCGATCCGCGCCGGCGGCTGGCGCTCGACGCCCGCGCGCTCGGCCGCCGCACCGGCCCCGGCGACCCGGTCGGCCGGCTGCGGATCCCGGCGATCGGGCTGCGCACCGTCGTCGTCGAGGGGACGGACCCGGAGGAGCTGCGCGACGGGCCCGGCCACTACCCGGACTCGGTCCTGCCCGGCGAGCGCGGCACGGTCGCGCTCGCGGGCCATCGCACGACCTACGGCGCGCCCGTTCCGCCGCGTCGACGCGCTCGATCGCGGCGACCGGATCGACGTCGAGACGCCCTACGGGTCGTTCACCTACCGGGTCGACGCCACGCGGATCGTGCCCGCGACCGCCGTCGGGCGTGGTCGGCGACAAGGCGTACGATCGGCTCGTGCTGACGGCCTGCCACCCGCTGTTCTCGGCCGAGCGAGCGGATCGTGGTCTCCGCCCGGCTCGAGCGGGCGGTGCCCGCATGACTTGGAGTCACGGCCCCATGGGCGACCCGCCGGAGACGCCGATGGTGTTCGTGTGATGAAGACGGCAACCAGAACACCGGTGGGCGAGCAGCCCGCGCGGACCCGGTTCGCCCGGCGGGCACCACAGCGTCCTGACGAGCGGACCGAGGTCCTGGTCTACGACATCGATCTCGACGCGGTGGCGGCGGCGCTCGCCGCCCGCCTGCTGGACGGCCGCGCGCTGCGCGTCCCCGGCGACGGCTGACCCGCGTCAGTGCTCGAAGCCGCGCCAGGCGTCCGCGCCGGGCGGGGCGTCGCGCCACTCGACGCCGGGCTCGCCCTCGACGACCGCGCCGATCCAGGTCAGCTCGGCCACCGACTCGGCGGTCGCGGCCCGGTCGGGCGGCATGCAGACGCACAGCTCGAAGTCGTCGCCGCCGGTCGCGGCGAGCGCGGCCGGGTCGCGCCCGAGCGCGCGCGCGACCTGGGCGACGCCGGGGGCGAGCGGGAGCGCCGGCGCGTCGAGCGCCAGCCGCACGCCGCTCGGCCGCGGCCAGCCGCCGGGCGTCGGAGGCGAGCCCGTCGGACAGGTCGAGCATCGCGTGCGCGCCGACGGCCGCGAGCGCCCGCCCCTCGGCCAGCCGCGGCATCGGGCGCAGGTAGCGCCCGATCAGCTCGCCGGCGACCGACGACGACAGTCCCGACTCCTGCGTCCTGCCCTCGAGCACCACCAGTCCGGCGGCGGCGGCCCCGAGCGTGCCGGTCACGCCGATCAGGTCGCCGGCGACCGCGTCCGCGCGGCCGACGAGCGGGTCCTGGGCCGACGCCCAGCCGACGACGGTGACGGCGAGCGTCAGCACCGGCCCCGCGACGAGGTCGCCGCCGGCGATCGTCGTGCCGGTCGCCGACGCGAGCGCCTCCGCGCCCTCGTGCAGCGCGAGCACGTCCGCGTCGGGGAGCCGCGGCGGCACGACGACGCCCAGGTACGCCTCGCTCGGCGCCGCGCCCATCGCGGCCAGGTCGGACAGCGCCGCGGCGAGCGCGCGGTGCCCGATGTCGGCCGGGGACGCCTGCCCGAGCCGGAAGTGGGTGCCGTCGACCATCACGTCGACGGACGTGACGGCGAACGCATCGCCGCGGACCACCGCGGCGTCGTCGCCGAGCCAGCGCACGACGCGCGAGGCGTCGCGCCGCGCCAGCGCTCCCGAGATCGCCTCGATGAGGGCGAGCTCGCGCATGTCAGGCGCGTGGGCCCGCACGATGGCGGGCCCTTGCGCAGCTACCGATGGCGATAGACGATCCGCGCGCGGTTGAGGTCATACGGTGAGACCTCCACCCGAACCCGATCCCCCGGCAGGATCCGGATACGGAAGCGGCGCATCTTGCCGGCCACGTGGCCGAGCACCTCGTGGCCGTTGTCGAGCTGCACCCGGAACATCGCGTTCGGGAGCGCCTCCACGACCTCGCCTTCGAATTCGACTTTCTCTTCCTTGGCCAAGAGCTAGATGATCCTGACGTTCGTTGCCTGCGGGCCCTTGCCCGTCTCGCCGAGCTCGTACTCGACCTTTGCACCTTCGGCCAGCGTGCGGAAACCGTCACCCGCGATCCCCGAGAAGTGGACGAACGCATCCTTCCCCCCGTCGTCCGGGGTGATGAAGCCGAAGCCCTTCTCGTCGCTGAACCACTTGACGACACCAGTTGCCATACAACACCTCCTCACTGCTTGGTAGATGCGCGAGGGGTGCTGCCGGGCACTGCCTTCCCGCATGCTTCGACCGCCCATCCAGGCGGACACAACGGGCGGGGTTATACCAGCGATCCGACCGCTTGTGTGACTACGGCGTGGTGCCGGGCGCCGTCGTGCCGCCGGGGTCGGTCGGCGTCGGCGGGCGTCTGGGCGTCCGGCTCCTGCTGCGGCGGCGCCTCGTACTGGGTCGGGTCGAACCCGCCGCTGTCCTGATCCGGCGCCGTCTGGCCGGTCTGGTCGTCGGGCGTCGGCGTGCCCGTCGACGGGGTCGGTCGTGGTGTCGTCCGTCGAGGTCTGGTCCTGCTGGTCCTCCGGCGCGCCGATCAGCTTGCCGCTCGAGGTGGCGTAGCGGCCGTGGAACGGCACGGACTGGAACGGGTGCGTGGGCGCCGGCCAGTCGCCGCAGAAGCCGCCCTTGATGCGCTTCATGTAGTCGCCCCAGATGTCGGCGGGGAACGTGCCGCCGTCGACGTTGCGGCCGAAGTAGAGGCCGTTCATCTGGATGTCGTCCTTCGGGTAGCCGACCCAGACCGACGTGGTCAGGCGCGGCGTGAAGCCGACGAACCAGGCGTCCGTGTTGAAGTCGGTCGTGCCGGTCTTGCCGCCCGCCGGGCAGCCGATCGCGGCGTGCGTGCCGGTGCCGCCCTGGATGTTCTGCTCGAGGATCTCGCGGCCCTCGGCGGCGACGCCGTCGGAGAAGATCTCGGTCCGCTTGACGCGGAAGCGCTTCGGCAGCCGCTTGCCCGTCTCGACGCGCCCGTCCGGGAAGGTGATCTTCTTGATCGCGGTCGGCCGCACGCGGTAGCCGCCGTTGGCGATGCTCGAGTAGGCGGTCGCCATCTCGAGCGGCGAGACGCCGTTCTCGAGGCCGCCGAGCGTCTCCGCCGGATAGCCCTTGAGCGTCGACGTGATGCCCATCATCCGCGCGGTCTTCTTGACGTTCTCGGGGCCGAGGTCCATCGCGAGCTGGATGTAGACCGAGTTGTCGGACTTCAGCGTCCCCTGCCGCAGGCTCATGTTGCCGCCGCTGGTGCCGCCGTAGGTCTTGATCTCGAACACGCCGTACTGCGGGTCGTTCACCTCCGTCGGCGAGACCGACGTGTAGTGCGTCGAGTCCGGGTCCACGCCCATCCGCAGCGCGGTCATGAGCGCCATCACCTTGAACGTCGAGCCCGGCCGGCGGTGGCCCTGCGCGGCGAGGTTGAAGTTGGACTGGCCGTAGTCGCCCGACGACGCCATCGCCTCGATGTCGCCGTTCTTCGGGTTGAGCGTGACGATCGCCGACGACGGCCCGATCCCGGCGAGGTGGTCGGCGATCGTGTCGCGCGCCTGCTCCTGCTTGTCGAGGTCGATCGTCGTGTAGACCTTCATGCCGCCCTCGCGCACGGTCTGCGCGCCGTACTGCTGGAACAGCTGGTCCTTGACGTAGTCGAAGAAGTACTGCTCGCGGCGCCGGGAGAAGTACGAGCTCAGGTGCACGCCGAGCTTGGCCTTGATCGCCTTCTGCGCGCGCTCCGGCGTGATCATCTTGAGGTCCGCCATCTTCTGCAGGACCTCGTTGCGGCGCTTCTTCGCGGCACGCGGCGAGCGGGTCGGCGAGTAGTCCGAGGGGGCCTGCGGGAGGCCGGCGAGCAGCGCGGCCTCCTTCAGGGTCAGGTCCTTGACGTCCTTGGAGAAGTAGATCCGCGCGGCGGCCTTGATGCCGATCGCGGACTGCCCGCCGACCGTGCCGTAGGGGATCGAGTCGAGGTACTTCTCGAGGATCCACTCCTTCGAGTGCTCGTCCTCGAGCTCCTCGGCGAGCTTCGCCTCGCGGATCTTGCGCTGGTAGGTGCGCTCGCTGGAGATGTAGAGCGAGCGGACGAGCTGCATCGTGATCGTCGAGCCGCCCTGCACGGTCTTGCCCGACGTGAGGTTCTTGATCGCCGCGCGGACGACGCCCTCGTAGTCGACGCCCTTGTGCTGGTAGAAGCGCTCGTCCTCGATCGCGATCGTCGCGTCCTTGACGACGTCGGGGATCTCGGAGGAGTGCAGCGGCAGGTGCAGCTCCTCCGCCTGGATGAACCCGAGCGGCTTCCCGTCGGCGGCGAACACGCGCGTGTTGTCGCCCGTCGACTTCGCCTTGAGCGAGGACAGGGGCGGCGCGGAGGCCGCGATGGAGACGACGTAGCCGACGGCACCGAGGACGCCGAGCGCCGCCACGATGAGCAGGACCATCAGGGCGAGGAAGAACTTGCTGCGCGGCGCTCCGCTGCCGCGGCGCCGGCGCCGGGAGCGCTGGGCGTAGGACATCGGGAAACGTGATTGTAGGACGCCCGGACGGGTTCGACGGCGGGCGCCGAACCCCTACCCCGCGTCGGGGAGCAACCCGTCGGCGCGCAGCCGCTCGAGGCAGCGCAGGCGCAGGGCGGCCTCGCGGGCGGACCGCTCGCGCGGCGGGCAGCGCTCGCCGGCCACCGCGAGGCGGACGCCCTCCTGGTGGGTCTCGGCGATCGTGACGTCGAGCCCGGTCTCCTCCTGCAGCGAGCGCACGGCGTGCCCGGCGTCGGCCTCCGGGCGGAGCCAGATCCCCACCTCGATGCCGACCGCGCTGGCGCCGAGCGTGTCGTTGCGCAGGATCCCGCTGGCGAGCTTCTCGTTCGGGATCACGACGGTCTGGTCCGCCGAGCGTGTGCAGGTAGGTGTAGGTGAGGCGGATGTCGTCGACGACGCCGTACTGGTCCTCGACGTACACCCAGTCGCCGACCCGCAGCGGCTGCGTGACCGCGAGCATCACGCCGGCGACGAAGTTGGCCAGCGTCTGGCGCGCGGCGAAGCCGAGGATCGCCGCGGCGATCGCGCCGCTCGCCAGCAGCGAGCGCGCGATCTCGTTCACGCCGTCGAAGTTCGACAGCGCGATCGCGACCCCGATCAGGATGATCACCGCGTAGAGCAGCCGCCGCATGAAGCGCAGCCGCGTGGCGATCTCCGGGGTGACCTCGCGGCCGCCGGCGACCGCCTTGGCGATCTGGCGCCCGCGCCAGGCGAAGATCCGGTCGAGCGCGAACGCGATCAGCAGCGCGACCACGATCGCGACGGCCGCGCCGACCCAGTCGCTCGTCGTCGTCGCGGCCAGCGCCGTGCCAGCATCCCGGGCCGTCATGGGCGGCGAGACTAACGCGGTCCTGCTCGACGCGATGGGCACCCTGCTCGGCTTCGGCGATCCCGCGCCGCGGCTGCGCGCGGCGCTGCGCGGGCGGCTGGGGATCGAGGTGCCGGACGCGGACGCGCGCGCGGCCCTGCGCGCGGAGATCGCGTTCTACCGCGCGCACCTCCACCTCGGGCGCGACGCGGCGTCGCTCGCCGCGCTGCGCGAGCGCTGCGCGGAGGCGATGCGGCCGGCGCTCGGCCCGCCCGCGGCGGACGCGCCGGTGGCGGACCTGGTCGCCGCGCTGCTGGACGCGCTCGCCTTCACCGCGTATCCCGACAGCGCGCCCGCGCTCCGCGCCCTGCGCGCGGCGGGCCTGCGGCTGGTCGTGGTCTCGAACTGGGACGCCTCGCTGCACGAGCGCTTGCAGGAGACCGGGCTCGCGGAGCTGGTCGACGGCGCCGTCGCGTCGGCCGAGCTCGGCGCGGCGAAGCCCGACGGCGCCATGTTCGCGCGCGGGCTCGCGCTCGCGGGCGCGACCGCCGACGCGGCCTGGCACGTCGGCGACAGCGTCGCGGCCGACGTGGAGGGGGCGCTCGCGGCCGGGATCCGCCCCGTCCTGATCAGCCGCGACGGGAGCGCCGAGCCGCCGCCCGGCGTGCCGCTGATCCGCGGCCTGGACGCATTGCCGGGCCTGATCGCCGCCGGCGGTCCCTAGGCTTGGTCGGAGATGTCGAGCCCTCCGCCCCCTTCGCCCGGCCCGCCGCCGGCGCGTCCCGAGCTGCCGGAGGGCGTCTGGCGCCCGCCGGTGCCGCCGTCGCCGCCGCCGCCCGCGCCGCCCTCCCCGCCGTCGGGGCGCGACGGGCTGCCGCGCTGGCCGCTGTGGGCGCCGTTCGCGGGCATGCTGGGGACGCTGCTCGTCGCGCTCGTCGGCGTCGGGGTCATCGCGCTGATCGCCGAGGCCGCGGGCGTCGACACCGAGGGCGACACGCCGGGGATCACGATCGGCGGCACGTACGTGCAGGACCTCGCGCTGATCGGCGTCGCGTTCCTGATCGCGCGCCGGCTCGACCCGCCCGCGACCGCGGCGAAGTTCGGGCTGCGGATGCCGCGCGGCGGGCTCTGGCGGACGGTCGGCTGGACGGGGGTGGCCTGGGCCGGGTTCTTCGCCTTCTCGGCGATCTGGGCCGCCGCGCTCGGGATCACCGACAACGACGACCTCCCGGACGAGCTGGGCGTCGACGACTCGACGCTCGCGCTGATCGCCGCGTCGATCCTCGTCTGCGTCGTCGCGCCGATCGCGGAGGAGCTGTTCTTCCGCGGGTTCTGCTTCACCAGCTTCCGGCGCTCGCTGGGGACGTTGCCCGCCGCCGTCCTCGTCGGCATCATCTTCGGCGCCATCCATCTGGGCGGCACCGACATCGAGTTCATCGTCCCCCTGATGGTCTTCGGGTTCTTCCTCTGCCTCCTCTACGTCTGGACCGACTCGCTCGTGCCCAGCATCGTGCTGCACGCGCTCAACAACGCGCTGGCGCTCGGCGTGTCGCAGGACTGGGGGGCGGCCACCCTCGTCGCGATGGTGGTCGCGGCCGCAGCCGTGTACCTGATCACCCTTCCCTTCGCCCGTCGCCCACAAGGAGCCCTTGCGTGAAGCGTCCCGTCCTCCTCGCCGTCGCCGCCGCGCTGCTGCTGGCCCCGGCCACCGCCGCCGCGCAGGACCCGGCGCCGCCCGCCCGCCGGCCCCGCCGGCGCCCGCCCCGGCGAAGCCGAAGTTCGCGCTCGAGGCGGAGAAGGTGTACAGCGCCGGTCACGACCTCCTCACGCTCAAGGGCAAGCGCTGGGTGCTGCGCGGCACGGTCGCCCCGGCGGCGGCCGGCGAGCGGCTCCAGCTGCTCGTGTTCCGCGACGGCAAGCAGATCCGCAAGGTGCACGCCGTCACCGCGGCGGACGGCTCGTTCTCGCGCGTGTTCAAGGGCAAGCGCGCGGGCCGCTACAGCGTCCGCGTCGTCAGCCCGGGCTCCGCGGTGCTCGCCGCCAAGACCGGGCCGAAGCTGACGGTCGGCGTGTACGAGCCGCGCGCGAGCGACGGCCAGTCCAACGCGCTCGTCAAGCTGCTCCAGCGCAGCCTCGCGCGGCTGCACTACGCGGTCCCGACCGGCGGCACCTACGACGCCGCGACCGGCCGCGCCGTGATGGCGTTCCGCAAGGTCAACTTCATGGCCCGCCGCTACGACGCCGACCGCGCGGTGATCACGAAGGCGATCTCCGGCAAGGGCGGCTTCCACGTCCGCCACCCGGACGCGGGGCGCCACGTCGAGGCCGACCTGTCGCGCCAGGTGCTCGCCCTGATCCAGGGCGGCAAGGTCGTCTCGATCTACCACACGTCGAGCGGCGCGCCGGCGACGCCGACGGTGATCGGGTCGTTCCGGGTCTACATGCAGACGCCGGGGACGAACGCCAAGGGGATGGTCGACTCGTCGTACTTCATCCGCGGCTACGCGATCCACGGGTACGTCGACGTGCCGGCCTTCAACGCCAGCCACGGCTGCCTGCGGATCCCGATCCCGGACGCGGCGCGGGTGTTCAGCTGGCTGCACATCGGCGACCGCGTCATCGTCTACCCGTAGGCGTGCCATGACCGCGAAGGAGACGCTCCTCGAGGAGCTGCGGCGGCATGCGCTGATCGTCGGCGAGGTGACGCTGACGAGCGGCGCGGTCGCGCAGTACTACGTCGACGCGAAGCGGGCGATCCTGCGCCCGGCGGGGTTCGCCGCGCTCGGCGAGCTGGTCGCCGGATACGCGCGCGAGTGGCGCGCCACGGCGGTCGGCGGGCTCACCATGGGCGCGGACGCGCCCGCCTGCGCCGCACTCGCCGGTGGGGCCGACGTGAAGGCGTTCTTCGTGCGCAAGGAGACGAAGGCGCACGGGCTCCAGCGGCGGGTCGAGGGACCGCCGCTCGAGCCCGGTGAGCGCTGCCTGATCGTGGAGGACGTGGTCACCACGGGCGGCTCCACCGTGCAGGCGATCGAGGCCGTGCTCGAGGCGGGATACGCCGTCTGCGGCGTCGTGACCGTCCTCGACCGGCTGGCCGGCGGGGCCGAGGCGATCGCGCGCGCGTCGTCCGGCGCGCCGTACGCCGCGCTGGCGACGATCGACGAGCTGTATCCGGAGCGGCCCGATCGTCGGTAACCCGGTGCGTCCTAGGTAACACGGACGTAACCGGAAATCGGGGCCCGGATGCACTAGAACGCCCCGAGCAGGATTCGAACCTGCGGCCTACTCCTTAGGAGGGAGTCGCTCTATCCGACTGAGCTATCGGGGCCGGCAGGGGAGATCGTAGACCGGAAGTCATAGGCGCGGGGGTGGCTACACTGCCCGCGCTCGGCGGTGGGTCGCGGGGAAGGCAGCCGCCGGAGTGCGTTTGGGGAACCAGTTTCGCCGTACCCGGCCGGGGACTGCCGGGGCGTCGCAGGAGGGATCGACATCTTCATCATCGGAGCACGCAGCGCGGAGGCGCGTCCGTGAGCACGGGCGATCCTGCCGGGCTCATCCATGAGCAGGACGATCACGAGGTCGTCGTCGAGGAACAGGGCGGCGGCGAGCCCGCGATCACCGCGCGGTCGCCGCTGCAGCTGTTCTGGCGCCGGCTGCGCCGCGACAAGGTCGCGATGACGGCGCTCGGCTTCATCATCGTGCTCATCGTCGTCGCGATCGCCGCCCCGGTGGTCGTCGCGATCCTCGGGGCGCCGGATCCGAAGCAGCAGAACTCGAGCGCGCTCGACCTGTTCGGCGGCCCGACCGGCCCGACGGCCGACCACTGGTTCGGCGTCGACCAGCTCGGCCGCGACATCCTCTCGCGCACGATCTACGGGGCGCGCGTCTCGCTCGAGGTGGCGCTCATCGCCACCGGCCTCGCCGTGATCATCGGGACCGCGATCGGCCTCGTGGCCGGCTTCTACCGCGGCTGGACCGACACGATCCTGTCGCGCCTCACCGACGTCGTCCTCGCCTTCCCGATCCTGCTGCTGGGCCTCGGCCTGGCGGCGGCCTGCTCGGGCGCCGACGGCTGCCTCGGCGGCACGATCCAGCCCGGGCTCCCGGTCGTGATCATGGTGATCGCGATCATCAACTGGACCTACATCGCGCGGATCGTGCGCGGCCAGGTCCTGTCCCTGCGTGAGAAGGAGTTCGTCGAGTCGGCGCGCTCGCTGGGCGCGTCGAACTCGCGCATCATCACGCGGGAGATCCTCCCCAACCTCGTGGCGCCGCTGATCGTCTACTCGTCGCTGCTGATCCCGGCCAACATCCTGCTCGAGGCGGCGCTGTCGTTCCTCGGCGTGGGCGTGTCGGGCGGCACGGCATCGTGGGGCGCGATGATCTCCGACGCGACGAACCTGTTCCCGGACGCATGGTGGTTCATGCTCTTCCCGGGCCTCGCCCTGCTCTTCACCGTGCTGGCGTTCAACCTCGTGGGCGACGGGCTGCAGGACGCCCTCGACCCGCGGAGGCGGTGAGCGCGGGTGCTCGTCTTCCCCCCTCAGGATCATCAACGAAAGGACGCAGTTCATGTCTAGGTCTTTCTGGAGGACCTTGCTTGCGCTCGCGGCCGTGGCGGCCCTTCTGGGCATCAGCGCGTGCGGCGGCGACGACAACGAGAGCAGTGATTCCGGCACACCGGCGCAGAGCGACGAGGGCAGCACGGCCTCCGGTGACAAGAGCGTCACCGACCAGCTCTTCGCGGGCACCGCCGTCGACAACATGGCCGATCCCGCCCAGGGCAAGAAGGGCGGCAAGCTGACCGTCCTGTCCGGCGGTGACGTCGACTACATGGATCCGGGCAAGACGTACTACACGTACGCGATCGGGATCATGAACGCGATCCACCGCGGCCTGTACTCGTACACGCCGCAGGATGCCTCGAAGCCCGTGCCGGACCTCGCCGAGGGCGAGCCGGAGATCAGCGCGGACGGCAAGACCGTCACGGTCAAGCTGAAGCACGGGGTCATGTTCTCCAAGCCCGTCAGCCGCGAGGTCGAGGCGAAGGACGTCAAGTACGCGCTCGAGCGCGCCTTCACGGCCAACGTCGCCAACGGCTACGCCCGCGTCTACCTGGGCGACCTCAAGGGCGCGCCCGAAGAAGCCGGGCGACTATCAGGAGATCCCCGGCATCGAGACGCCGGACAAGTACACGCTCGTCCTGCACCTCACGAAGGGCACCGGCGCGGCCGCCGCGGGCGCCCTCGGGATGCCGATCTCGGTCCCGGTCCCGAAGGAGTTCGCGCAGAAGTACGACGCGAAGACCCCGTCGACCTACGGCGAGGAGGCCGCGGTCTACACCGGCCCGTACATGGTCAAGTCCGACGCGCGACGGCAAGGCGACCGGCTACGTGGCCGGCAAGACCATCGACCTGGTCCGCAACCCGGACTACGCCCCGGTGGACGACTTCCGCCCGGCGTACCTCGACGAGATCGAGTTCCAGGCCGGCAACGAGGACACCGCGGTCGCGGCGCGCCGCATCCTGAGCGGCCAGAACCTCGCCGGCGGCGACATCGAGCCGCCCTCGCGGCAGCTCAAGGGGCTCCTGGAGACCAACAAGCCGGAGCTCTCGGCGGTGCCGGGCGGTGGCTGGCGCATGATCTCGATGGACAACAGCCGCCCGCCGTTCGACGACATCAACGTCCGCAAGGCCGACGATCGCGGGCTTCAACCGCGTCGCCGCCCGCCAGCAGCGTGGTGGCGAGGCGCTGGGCCCGATCGCCCAGGGCTACATCCCGCCGGGCATGGCCGGGTTCGAGGAGTCGGGCGGCCTCAAGGGCTTCACCGACACCGAGGACTGGATGGCGAAGCCGGAGGGCGACCGCAACCTGTCGGCCGAGTACTTCAAGAAGGCCGGCATGTCCTCGGGCAAGTACGAGGGCGACGAGGAGGTCCTGATCGTCGGCGACAACGCCGACCCGGACAAGTCGATCGCGCAGATCACGGAGCAGCAGCTCAACGAGCTGGGCTTCAAGACGAAGCTCCGCCTCGTGACCCGCGACACGATGTTCACGAAGTTCTGCAACGTGCCGGCCTCCGAGGCCACCGTGTGCCCGTCCGTCGGCTGGTCGAAGGACTTCGCCGACGCCCAGACGATGCTCGACCCGACGTTCAACGGCGAGAACATCATCCCGTCGCAGAACTCGAACTGGCCCGAGCTCGACGACCCGGCGATCAACAAGGCGATCGACGCGGCGAAGCTCGAGGTCGATCCCGCCAAGCGCGCCCAGGCCTGGGCCGACGTGAACAAGATGATCACGGAGCAGGCCCCGGCGATCCCGTACATGTGGGATTACCAGTCGATCGCGATCTCGCCGAACATGCGCGGGGTCCAGAACGGCTACAGCACCACCTGGGACTGGAACTTCACCTCCGTCAAGTAGGGAAGCTCCGCTCCTGATCCACTCAGCCGGCCGGCCCGCCGCCTCGCGCGGCGGGCCGGCCCGGCACCGAGGTCCACACTTCCATGGCTCGCTACATCATCCGCCGCCTCATGGGCATGATCCTGCTGCTGATCTTCGTCAGCGCGGTCACGTTCGTCGTCTTCAACGTCTTCCCGTCGACCGACCCCGCCGCCCTGCGCGCCGGCCGTCAGCCGACGCCGGAGGTGATCGAGCGCATCCGCCAGGACCTCGGGCTCGACCGGCCGCTGATCGTGCAGTTCGGCGACTACCTCTGGGGCATCTTCGCCCACCAGGACTTCGGCCGCAGCTACGTCTCGAACGTCGACGTGCTCGACCAGATCCGCCAGAACCTGCCCGCCACGCTCTCGCTCACGATCGGCGGCGTGGTCATCTGGCTCTTCTTCGGCCTCTCGATCGGGATCATCTCCGCGGTCCGGCACCGGACGTTCCTCGACCGCATCACGATCGGGCTCTCGCTGGTCGCGATCTCCGCGCCGGTCTACTGGCTCGGCCTGGTCGCGCTCTACCTGTTCGCGCCGGACTTCGGCGTGCTCCCGCTGCCGTTCGTCGGCGGCCAGGGCTCGTACGTCCCGTTCTCCGACAGCCCGAACAAGTGGTTCGAGTCGCTGATCCTGCCGTGGTTCGTGCTCGCGACGACGTTCGCGGCGGTCTACGCGCGGCTGCTGCGCGGCTCGCTGCTCGACGTGCTCGGGGAGGACTACATCCGCACCGCGCGTGCCAAGGGCCTGCGCGAGCGGACGGTCGTGCTCAAGCACGGCGTGCGCTCCGCGATCACGCCGGTCGTCACCGTGCTCGGACTCGACATCGGCATCCTGCTCGGCGGCGCGATCCTCACCGAGTCCGTCTTCAACATCCCCGGCATCGGCCGGCTCGCCTACGACGCGATCGTCCGCGGCGACCTGCCGATCATCCAGGGCACCGTGCTGTTCGGCGCGTTCTTCATCGTCATCATGAACCTGATCGTGGACATCCTCTACGCCTTCCTCGACCCCCGGGTGCGCTACTGATGCCGCCGCTGCTCGAAGTCCGCGACCTCGAGGTCCGGTTCGCCACGGACGACGGCGTCGTGCGCGCCGTCGACGGCGTCTCCTACTCGGTCGACACCGGCCGCTCGCTCGGCATCGTCGGCGAGTCCGGCTCCGGCAAGAGCGTCTCGAACCTCACCGTGCTCGGCCTGACGCGCGCGAACAACGCGTCGTTCAACGGCGAGGTGCTGTTCGAGGGCCGCGACCTGCTCAAGCTCTCCGAGGAGGAGATGCGCGAGATCCGCGGCGAGCAGATCGCGATGATCTTCCAGGACCCGCTCTCGTCGCTGCATCCCTTCTACCGCATCGGGGCGCAGCTCGTGGAGGCGGTCCGGACGCACCACAAGGTCTCCAAGGCCGCCGCGCGCGACAAGGCGATCGAGATGCTGCAGCTCGTCGGCATCCCCGAGCCGAAGTCGCGCGTCGACGCCTACCCGCACGAGTTCTCGGGCGGCATGCGCCAGCGCGCGATGATCGCCATGGCGCTCATCAACGAGCCGAAGCTGCTGATCGCGGACGAGCCGACGACCGCGCTGGACGTGACCGTGCAGGCCCAGATCCTCGAGCTGATCGAGCGGCTGCAGAACGAGACCGGGACCGCGGTGATCATGATCACCCACGACCTCGGCGTCGTGGCCGAGGTGACCGACGAGATCGCCGTCATGTACGCCGGCCGCGTGATCGAGCACGCCTCGACGACGGAGCTGTTCGCCGCGCCGCAGCATCCCTACACCTGGGGCCTGCTGCGCTCGATCCCGCGCCTCGACACGCCGCGCGACGAGGACCTCGTCCCGATCGAGGGCCGGCCGCCGTCGCTGATCCAGCGCCCGTCCGGGTGCGCGTTCCATCCGCGCTGCCCGTACGTGCGCGAGGCGCACAAGCGCATCGACCCGCAGCTGGAGCCCGTCGCCGGCAATCCCGACCACTCCGTGGCGTGCCTGCTGGCGCCGCAGGTCCGCGCCGATCTGTGGCAGCGGCTGCGGGCCGGGGACGCGCCCGAGGCGGCGCGCGCCGCCGTGCCGCTGGGAGACGCCGAATGACCGTCGACACCACCCGCCAGGACGAGCAGCCCGCCGCGGGGCCGCAGGGCGACGCCCTGCTCGAGGTCCGCGACCTGGTCAAGGAGTTCCCGATCAAGGGCAGCTACCTCGTCAAGCGCAACCTCGGCGCCGTCCACGCGGTCGACGGGATCTCCTTCGACGTCAAGCGCGGGGAGACGTTCGGCCTCGTCGGCGAGTCGGGCTGCGGCAAGTCGACCACCGCGCGGCTGCTGCTCCGGCTCCTGCAGCCGACCTCGGGCTCGGTCAAGTTCGACGGCCGCGAGATCGCCGACCTCAGCACGAAGGAGCTCAAGCCGCTGCGGCGCGAGATGCAGATGATCTTCCAGGACCCGTACTCGTCGCTGAACCCGCGGCGGACGGTGGGCTCGATCATCTCGGAGCCGTACGCGATCCACGGGATGCACCAGGGCAAGGGCGAGCGCAAGCGCGTGGTCCAGGAGATCATGGACACGGTCGGGCTCAACCCGGAGCACTACAACCGCTATCCGCACGAGTTCTCGGGCGGCCAGCGGCAGCGCATCGGGATCGCGCGGGCGCTCGCGCTCAAGCCGAAGGTGATCGTCGCCGACGAGCCGGTCTCCGCGCTCGACGTGTCGATCCAGGCGCAGGTGCTCAACCTGCTGCGCGACCTCCAGAGCGAGCTCGGGCTGACGCTGATCTTCATCGCGCACGACCTCTCCGTGGTGCGCCACATGTGCGACCGCGTCGCGGTGATGTACCTCGGCAAGATCGTCGAGCTCGCCGACTCGGAGGCGCTCTACGCCCATCCGCGGATGCCGTACACCGGCGCGCTGATGTCGGCGGTCCCGGTGGCCGACCCGGAGCTGGCGACGACGAAGAAGCGCCAGCTGCTCACGGGCGACGTGCCGTCGCCGACCAACCCGCCGCCCGGCTGCCGCTTCCACACGCGCTGCTGGAAGGCGCAGGAGCTCTGCCGCGTCGAGGATCCGCCGCTCACGCCCAAGGACGGCGGCAACATCGCCGCCTGCCACTTCCCGCTGACGGACCAAGAGGTGGCCGAGCGGGTGCCGACGGCGCCGGCCCAGGCGGTTGACCGCGGCGCCGCGCCGCGGAGACAATCGGCCGCGTGCCCCCCGCGGCCCGAGTCGGCGACATGCACACGTGCCCCCTGTCGGACGGCCCGAAGCCGCACGTCGGCGGGCCGATCCTGCCGCCGGGCGCGCCGACCGTCCTGATCGCGGGGATGCCCGCGGCGCGGGTCGGCGACATGTGCACCTGCGTCGGGCCGCCGGACACGATCGCCATGGGCTCGACCAAGGTGATGATCGGCGGGATGCCGGCCGCGCGGATGGGCGATCAGACCGCGCACGGCGGCGTGATCGTGCTCGGCGCGCCGACCGTGATCATCAACTGAGCCGGCGACACCAACGCAACCCGGCGTGCCCGGACGCCGCTCAGCCCTGGGCGGCGCGGCGCGCCAGCGCGGGCGAGCCGGTCGTCCCACTGCGCGCCGACCGAGGCCATCCAGGCCATCGCGGCGCCCATCGGCGCCGGGTCGAGCGCGTAGCGCAGCTCGCGGCCCTCGCGCCGCGGGGTCACGAGCCCGGCGCGGTCGAGCGCCGCGAGGTGCTTCGCCACCGCCTGGCGCGTGACCGGGAGCTCGCCGGCGAGCGCGGACGCCGACGCCGGCTCCTCCGCCAGGCGGCCCATGACCGCCCGGCGGGTGGGATCCGCGAGCGCGGCGAAGACGGCGTCGACGGCGGGCTCCATCAGGCGCAGACCAGCGCGGCCGCGCGGGCGAGGCCGGTGATGCCGACGGCGCGCGGCCGCCAGTGGAGCGGGATCCCGGCGACCTCGAGCGGGACGAGCGGCCGCTCCTCGACGACGACGCGGGTGCCGCCGGGGGCGTCGTCCAGCGTCCACTCGACGCGCGAGGGGACGCCGGTCTCGCCGTCGTCCCAGCGGAAGCGGAGCCGGCGCCGCTCCTCGACCTCCTCGACGACGCCCTCGCGCTCGGCGCCGCTGTCCCACCAGACGGCGCGCAGCGGCGCGCCCTCCTCGGGCTCGAGCTCGACCTCGTCGGCGAGCCACTCGCGCAGCTCGGCGGGCTCGGTCAGCAGCTCCCAGGCGCGGTCGCGCTCGACGGGCAGGACGATCTCTCGGCGGACGGTGGACAAGGAAGCGGCCTCCTGCAACTCGATGGTTGCGGATAGGCTAGCATGTGCAACCCAACGGTTGCACTACAGGAGGTCCGGCTTTGCCCCTCGTTCCCATGGTCATCCAGCAGGACGCGCGCGGCGAGCGCTCGTTCGACATCTACTCGCGGCTGCTCAACGAGCGGGTCGTGTTCCTCGGCACCGAGGTCAACGACGAGGTCGCGAACCTCGTCAACGCCCAGCTGCTGCACCTCGAGGCCGCCGATCCCGAGAAGGAGATCCAGCTCTACATCAACTGCCCGGGCGGCGTCGTCTACAGCGGGCTCTCGATCTACGACACGATGCGGTTCATCAAGCCCGACGTCCGCACGATCTGCTGCGGCATCGCGATGAGCATGGGCTCGCTGATCCTCGCCGGCGGGACGGCCGGCAAGCGCCAGGCGCTGCCGAACAGCCGCATCCTCATCCACCAGCCGAGCGGCGGGTTCCAGGGGCAGACGACCGACATCGAGATCCACGCCCGCGAGTCGGCGTTCCTGCGCGAGCGGCTGGAGGCGATCTACGCCGAGCACACCGGGCGCACCGCGGAGGAGCTGCGCCGCGACATGGAGCGCGACCGGTTCTTCACGCCGGAGGAGGCGGTCGACTACGGCCTGATCGACCGCGTCCACGCCGACCGCAACGGGAACGGCTACACGAACGGCCACGCGGCCTAGGACGCGGGCCCGCCCGGCGCCGTACGGGCGCCGGGCGGGCCGTCCGCCTACTTGCCGGTCGCGGTGACCGTCGCGGTCCCGAGCGGGAGCCCGGCGGCCAGCGCGCTGGTCTTGAACGCGGCGTTCAGCGCCGCCGCGGCCTCGGCCGACAGCTTCACGGCGGCGCCGCTGAGCGTGATCGTGCGGCCCGACACCTGCGGCGCGCCGCCGAGCGTCACGTCGGCGATCGGCACCTTGCCGGCGGCGCCGTTCACGGTGGCGAGGAGCCGGATCCCGCCGGAGCCGACGACGATGTCGAAGTCGGTCAGGTTGACCACGGTCGCCCCGGCGGTCAGCGACAGCCCGCCCGAGTGGGTCACCGTCGCGGCGCTCAGGTCGAGATTCGCCTTGCCGCCCGTGATCGGGAAGCTCGCGGTCGTGCCCGAGAGCGTCGCCGGGCCGATGATCCCCGGCGTCACGCCGAGGCTCGCCAGCGCGCTGAGCGTGGACGCGTCGAGCGCGAGCGCCGTCGAGCCCTGGGCGAGCAGCTGGGTCTGGGACGGCTGCGCCTTGACCACGACCTTGCCGAGCGGCAGGCCGGCCTTGAACGCCTTCACGCCGAACACCGTGTTCAGCGTCGTCGCCGCGGTCCGGTTGAGCTCCGCGGTGAGGCCGCGCACGTTCGTGCCGAAGCCCGAGCGGCGAGACCTTCGGCGTGCCGACGAGGTTGAGGATCTTCACGCGGCCCTTGCCGACCTTCGCCGACAGCGTGATCCGCCCGCCGACCTTGACGACGTAGTTCTTGAGCGTCACCCGCGTCCCGCCGGCCGAGAACCGCAGCCCGCCCGTGTGGCGGATGGTGCCCGCGGCGCTCGCAGGATCGATCGACCCGCCGGTGATCGGGAACTTCACGTGCCGGCCCCGGGCCGACGCCTTGCCGGTCGGCGCGACCTTCACGCCGAGCGACGCGAGGGCCTTGGCGGTGCCCTTGTTCACGGTCAGCCGCGTCTGGCCGCCCGACAGGTTCACCGCGGCCTGCGCCGCCGGTGCCACGGCGAGCAGCGCGCCCACCGCGACGAGGGGGATGAGTCGCTTCACGAAGACCTCCTGTTGAGGAACATGCTGCGACGCCTACGGGGAGCGGCGCGGCGCCGGTTGGAACGACGAGCCAAGTTGGCGCAACCGCGCGGTCGTCCGCGCGCGTACCAGTCGGAGCATGTCCGTCGCCGCGCTCCCCACCGGCGTACGGCCGCCCACTACGCTGGTGGCCGCCGTGCCCGCCGAACGATCTCCCTCGCGTGCCGAGCGGCGTCTCGCCGACGGCCTCGGGCGGCGCGACGAGGCGGCCCTGGGCGATCTGCACGCGCTCTGCGGCCGGACGGTGATGGGCTTCCTGGTCCGCGCGCTCCGCGATCGCGCCATCGGCGGAGGACGTCTTCCAGCAGGTCTTCCTCGAGGCCTGGCAGCGCGGGCCGGCCTATGACCCCGGCCGCGCGTCGCCGCTCACCTGGGTCATGTCGATCGCCCGCTCGCGCGCGATCGACCAGCTCCGCAAGCGCGTGCCCGAGCCGCGTGACCCGGCCGGCTCGCTGGCCCTGCTCGAGGGCGAGGGCGACCACGAGACCGTCGTCGACGAGCTCGTCGAGCGCTGGCGCTTCGCCGGCCTGCTCGGGCAGCTGCCCGAGGAGGAGGCCGACCTCCTGCGCCGGCGGTTCTACGCCGGCGCGACGCAGACGGAGATCGCCGCGGCCACGGGCATCCCGCTCGGCACCGTCAAGATGCGGATGGTCCAGGGGCTCGCGCGGCTGCGCGACCTGCTCGACGCGGAGGAGCGCGGCGCATGAACGACCGCCTCCCCGACTACCTGCTCGGCGAGCTCGACGACGCGGAGCGCGAGGCGTTCGAGGCCGAGCTGGCGCGCGACCCCGCGCTCGCGGCCGAGGTCGAGCGGCTGCGGCCGATCGTGTCCCGGCTGGAGTCGCTGGACGCCGCCGGGCTGGGACCCGCCGGAGGCGCCCGCGCTGGCGACGCTGCCGCGGGAGGCTGCCCGAGCCGCCCGCGCCCGCCCGACGGCCGCCCGCCGTGGTGGCGCCGGGCGCTGGTGCTGCGCCCGCTCGCCGCGGGCGCGCTCGCGCTGGTGCTGCTCGCCCTCGGCGTCGGCGCCGGCCTGCTGCTGGGCGGCGGCGACGACGGCGGCGGTGAGCGGGCAGGTCCGTCGCGCTCGCCCCCGTCGAGCCGCTCGGCGGCGCGGCGCGCGGCACCGCCACGATCTCGACGCAGGACGGGCGCGCCGACGTCCAGGTCCGCGGCCTGAAGCCGAGCGCCGACGGCGACTTCTACGAGCTCTGGCTGCTCAACTCGCCGGACGACCTCGTCTCGCTCGGGTCGTTCCGGGTGCCCGCGTCGGGCGAGGTCGACGTGAGCGTGCCGCTGCCCGGGAACCCGGACGACTTCGCCGCGCTCGACGTCTCGGTCGAGCCGCCCGACGGCAACCCGGCGCACTCCTCGCGCTCGGTGCTGCGGGCGCCGCTCAAGCCGAGCTAGTCGTCGTCCTCGTCGTCCTCGACGTAGAGCGACTCCGACGCCAGCTCGCGCCCGTCGCTGTCCCAGAGCTTCACGTCGAGGAAGTCGCCGCGGAAGTTGTCGGGCGCCAGCAGCGTGAAGCGGTCGTCGCGCACGAGGCACTGGTCGACGGCGAGGCCGGCCAGCTCGGCGGTGGCCACGACCGCGCGCCCGATCATCGGCGTGCCCCAGACGAGCGTCATCTCCGCGCTCGCGGCCGCCCTCGCCGCGCCAGCTCGCCCACGACCTCCTCGCAGATGTCGATCTTCCACTCGGGGTTGCGCGCCGCCGTCTCCTCGGTGAAGTCCGCGCGGGTGGCGAAGTCGGACGGCTCGGCGCCGATCCCCTCCTCCTCCGCGTCGCCGGGGATGAACGAGACGTAGCCGAACAGCTCGAGGTCGGTCGTCGTGCCCGCCGTCACCGGGATGTAGGTGCGGCCGTTCCAGGTCCGGTCCGGGAACCAGCGCAGGTCGCGCGCCTCGCCGAGCTCCTGGCCCTCGGCGTCGATCCGCAGGCACGCGGCGAGGAACTCCGCGTGCAGCGTCTGGGCCCAGGCGCCGTGCGGCAGCGCCTCCTGGGGCGGTTCGGCGGCGAAGCGGCAGACGAAGCGTTCGACGGGCGGCATGGGCGCGGAAGCCTACTCACAGCTCGAGCATCAGCGTCACCGGCCCGTCGTTGACCAGCTCGACCTCCATCATCGCCCCGAACACGCCGCGCCGGGCGCCGAGCCGCTCGCACACGCGCACGTAGAGCGGCTCGGCCGCCTCCGGCCGGGCGGCGTCCACGTACGAGGGCCGGTTCCCGCGCCGCGCGTCGCCGTAGAGCGTGAACTGCGAGACGCAGAGGACCTCGCGCTCGCCGAGCGGCTCGTTCATCCGCCCGTCCGCGTCGGGGAAGATCCGCAGTGCGCGCAGCTTGTCCGCCATCCGGTCGGCCAGCGCGGGCGTGTCGTCGTGGGTGACGCCGAGCAGGACGAGCAGGCCCGGGCCCGATCGCGCCGGTCACCTCGCCGTCGACGGTCACCGAGGCGCGGCTGACGCGCTGGACGAGCGCGCGCAGCGCTCAGGCCTCGCGCAGCTCGGCCGCCGCCTGCTCGGGGGCGACGACGCACATGTACACGCCCGTGCCGAGCTCCAGCCCGGCCAGGTGGGTCAGCCGCGGGACGATGTCGATCCGCCAGCAGAAGTGGTCGGCGCCGCGCGGCGCGGTCCGGACCCAGAGGTTGAGCGGCGGGACCTCGCCGAGCCGGCGGCGCAGGCGCGCGAAGGCGTCGTGGACGAGCGCGGCGCCGAGCGGGCCGTCGTCCTCGAAGCGGGCGCGCGGGCGGCGCGGGGCGAGCATGAGCTGGAACGGCAGCCGCGACGCGTACGGCGCCATCAGGACCGCCTCGTCGTCGATCGCGACGATCCGCTCGCGCCGCCGGACCTCCTCCTGCACGAGGTCGGCGAGCAGGTTGCCGCCCATCGTCCGCGTCGCGTAGGCGCCGAAGCGCTCGCGCTCGCGGGCGATCGCGGCGGGGACGAAGTCGAGCGCGTAGAGCTGCGCGTGCGTGTGCGGGAGCGAGGCGCCGCCGAGGTGCCCCTCGTTGACGATCAGGTGGACGCAGGCGGCGCCGGCGTGCGCGCGCATGCGCTCGCGCCAGGCGTCCATCGCGACCGCGACCTGCGCGGCCGTCGAGGTCGCCGAGCGAGCGGACCGCGTCAGGCGCGTTGACGATCACCTCGTGCGCGCCCGCCGCGGGCAGCGCGCTGAACAGGTCCGGCTGCGCCTCGGGCGGCAGCTCCGCGAGCCCGGCGGCGAGCGCCGGGTACTTGTTCGGCACCGTGCGGACGGTCCAGCCGGGCCCGTCCGGGCCGCCGCCGTTCGGGCCGCACGGCGTCGACCTCGGGCGGCGTGCGGTCCTCGTGGCCGGGCAGGAACGGATCCTTCTCGGTGTCGATCGGGGCCGGCGGGTCGAGGTCGAAGTCGCCGCCGGGACGGTCCTTGCGCGCGGCGGCGATGATCACCTTGAGCCCGGTGAGCGGGTCGACGCGGACCTCGTTGCCCATCAGCCGAGGTAGCGGTCGACGTCGTCGGCCAGGTCCTGCGCCGAGGTGTAGCCGCCCTGGTGGATGAAGGCGGTGTCGCCCTTCGCGTCGACGAACAGCGTGATCGGGTAGTTGGCCGGCGCCTTGATCTCGCGCGCGATCTTCTCGTCCGGGTCCTCGTAGGACGGGAACGGGACCGGGTACTGCTGCAGGAACTTCTTCGCCGGGCCGACGGAGTCGCCGGCGTTGAGGCCGACGAACGCGACCTCCTTGCCGCGCTGGGTGGCGAGCTGCTGGAAGGCGGGGAACTCCGCGCGGCACGGGTTGCACCACGACGCCCACTTGTTGATGACGACCGGGTGGCCCTTGAGCTCGGCCATCCGGCGCTCGAACGCGGGCACGCCGCCCTCGAGGATCTGGGACGACTGCGCGTGCAGCTTCGCCAGCGGCTTCGGCGCGCCGGCGAGCTCCTGCTTCGCCTGCGCGAGGTCGAACGGAGGCTGCTCGGCGGCGGTCTCGGTCTTGTTCCCGCCCGCCTGGGCGAGTCCGATCGCCACCACGGCGGTCAGGACGACGACGCCGAGGACCCACGGGATGACGCGCTTCACGGGTCATAGGGTGGCACGTGGATGGAAACCGCTCCGCATTCTGCTTCAATGGAAGGCACTCGCGGTGTCCGATCCTCGCGGCCTTCCGGGAAACCCCTCCCGACGATCAGGCCTCCGACTCGGCCCGCGGATCTGCGGAGCCGCGCACCGGACGTACGTCGCGACTCCCTTCACCTGTATTTGACCGAGCCGTATGGCCGAATCCACGCCAGTGGCCGTCCAGGCCGCGCCTGCCATCCCTGACGACGACGCGATCGCCCGCGCCGCCGCGTTCACCCGCGAGCCGTTCGTGCTCGCGGGCGAGGACGCCGCGGTCGCCCTCGCCGCCGGCACGCCCCGCCGGCGGGCGTTCGACGCCGCGCTCGCCGAGATCGGGGAGGGCGCCAAGGTCCCGTCGGTCGGCTGGCGCCAGCGCTGGTCGCTGCTGCTCGGGCCTGGACCGCCTGCTGAGCGAGGAGGAGCCGCGGCTCGCGGACGGCACGCTGCTCTCGGCCCACCAGGTCGACGCGCTCTCCGGCACGCTGACCGCGCTGCTCGCCGAGTCCGGGAACGGCAACGGGAACGGGAACGGCGCCATGAGCGCGCAGGACGCCGCGTCGCTCGCCTCGGCCGGCATCCCCGGCGAGGAGGGCGAGGACGAGGACGAGCCCGAGGAGCCGCAGGACTGGGAGGACGAGGCGCCGCCCGAGGACAACGGCGAGGAGCAGTTCCCCGAGGCGCCCGAGGATCCCAACGCCGCCAAGCGCTTCTGGTTCGAGCACGCGACCGGCGCCGGCAAGACCGTCGCGGCGCTCGGCTTCGTCGAGGGCTCGCGGACCGGCGGCATCCTGATCCTCACCCACCGCCGCAACCTCGTCGACCAGTTCCTCGGCGAGCTGCGCGACCGCGGCTACGGCAAGCGGATCGCGCCGCCGCTCGTGCGCGGCCAGGACCGCGCCGACGGCCCGGTGACGGTCGAGACCTACCAGTGGTTCGTCCGCAACGCCGGCAACGTCTCCGACGCGTACACGATCGTCATCTGCGACGAGGCGCACACGGCGCTCGGCGAGAAGACGTCCGCGTCGATCCGCAACTGGCACGAGCCGGTGTTCGTCGGCATGACGGCCACCGGCGCGCTGATCGCCCGCCACGTCACCGACCTCTTCCCGACGCAGACCTCGCGCTTCGACCTCGCGCAGGCCGCGCGCCGCGGCGTGATCTCGCCGCTGCGCTGCGTGCGGATCCCGCCGGGCCCCGGCGTCCGCACGATCGCCAAGGTGCCGCTGCGCCGCGGCGAGGTCGACACCGAGTTCGACCAGGAGCTGCTGGCCGAGCTGCTCGACCAGCTGCCGTTCAACCTCGCGGTGGCCGACCTCTACAAGACGCGCTTCAACGGCGTGCCGGGCGTCGTCTACGCCGCCGGCGTGCGCCACGCGTACAACGTCGCGGAGGCGTTCCGCGACGTCGGGCTCAAGGCGCAGGCGGTCTCCGGCGAGACGCCGAAGCGCGAGCTCGCGCAGATCCTCGCCCGCTACGAGCGCGGCGAGGTCGACGTGCTCGTCAACGCCCAGCTGCTGGCCGAGGGCTGGAACTCGCCGCGCGCGACCGTCTGCATGCACCTCGCCCCGACCGCGTCGAGGCGCATCTACCAGCAGCGCGTCGGCCGCGTCACCCGCCGGCACCCCGGCAAGGAGGCCGGCATCGTCGTCGACTTCGTCCATCCCGCGACGAAGCACGACGACCCGGTCGTGACGCTGCACTCGCTGCTCGACCGCGAGGTCTACCGCGGCGGCGCGATCGTCGTCGGCCCGGTGCGCCGCGGCCGCGGGCGGCGGCTGCGCGTCGAGCGCCGCGTGCTCCCGGTGACGGCGGACGAGAACCGCCGCATCGAGGTCTTCGAGCGCGAGCTCTGGCGGATCGCCGTCGAGCACCTCGACTACGGCGAGCAGGTCCAGTGGGCCGCGCTGGCCGGCGCCCGGGTCGCCCCGGCGGGCTGGCGCCGCGCGCGGGCGATGCTCCACTTCGACCAGGGCGGCGAGCTCAAGCGCACGTTCCTGATCACCGCCGTCGACCGCAACAAGAACGCGCAGCTGCGGCTGCGCGCGCTGCAGGAGATCGCCGCGTCGCGCGACGCCGAGGCGTTCGACCGCGCGCTGGACTTCGTCGAGTCGTGGCCGCGCGACGACAAGCGCGAGGGCGTCAAGGCCGTGCTCCAGGCGCTCGCCGAGAAGAAGGTCGGCCGCCGCGACCAGGCCAACAACTGGATCTGGCGCTGCGCGAACATGACGCGCGAGGTGCACGAGGAGTACGCCGTGCAGCGCTGGCCGGAGACGAAGCGGCTGCTCGGGCTGCTGGTGAACTCGTCCGGCGGGGCGCACGCGCGCAACGCGCGCCGGCTCGTCCACGCCGCGCGCCAGCAGGACCGGCGGCTCTCCGCCGCGCTGCTCGCGGCGGCGATCCCGCACACCGCCGAGGCCGGCGAGGTCATCAACGGCGCGCGGACGCGCATGTCGCGCAAGCCCGCCGCGCTCGCCCGCGAGCTGCTGCGCAACTTCCCGAAGGGCAAGGGCCGGCGCGGCACGCGCCGGCGCAAGAAGAAGGGCGCGGAGGGCGTCGCGCCGGAGGCCGCGCTCGAGGTCGCCGTCGCGCCCGGGCTGCTGGAGGACGGCGAGGCGGTCGAGACGCCCGAGCGCAAGCCGGTCACCGAGTCCGACTCGCCGCTGATGGCCGCGGCGGCCGCGGTCGCGGCGGCCGCGAACGCGACGGACGAGGAGGCGCCGAAGCGCCCGCGCCGTCGCAGCGTGAAGATCGATCCCGACGAGGACGCGAAGCCGGCCCGCCGGCGCCGGGCGAAGCCGGCGTCCGCCGAGGACGCACGGCCGACGAGGCGCCGAAGCCCGCCCGCCGCCGCCGCGCGCGGAAGACCGACGCCGACGCCCCGGCCGTCGAGACGCCGGCCGCCGACGCGACGACCGAGACCCCGGCCGACGCGCCGAAGCCGCGCCGCCGCCGCGCCACGAAGGCCGCGGCCGAGACCGCTGAGGCCGACACGGCCGCGACCGACGCCGCGCCCGCCGACGAGGCGCCGAAGCCGCGGCGCCGGCGCACGACGAAGACGCGCCGCGTCCGACACCGCGCCCGACGAGGCGCCGAAGCCCGCCCGCCGCCGCACGACGAAGGCGACGAGCGACGACGCGGCCGCGAACGGCGACGCGCCGAAGCCGCGGCGCCGGTCCACGAAGACCCCGAGCACGGCCGCCGCCGCCGAGCGCGCGAGCCGGCGCGGCGCGGTGACCGCGGCCGTCGACGCCGCGCTCGACGCGCCGTCGGCCGAGCCCGCCGCCGGGACCAAGGCCGGCGATCCCGAGGCCACCGCCTCCCGCCGCCGCGCCGTCCGCGCGGCCGAGGAGGTCATCGCCGACGGCGAGCCGACCAAGCCGCGCCCGCGGCGCCGGACCGTCAAGGCGCCCGAAGCGGCCTGAGCACCCGCGCGGGCGGTTATCGTCCCGCGCGCATGAAGTGGCGCAGAGGCGGATCCGACGCCGACGTCATCGACGTCCGCGGCAGCGGTGGCGGCGGCGGAGGCCGGCGCCCCGGCGGCGCCGCGCTGCCGGTCGGCGGCGGCCTCGGCATCGTCGGCGTCCTGCTGGTGCTGGCGTTCACGCTGCTCGGCGGCGGTGGGAGCGCGTTCGACGTCCCCGCCGGCTTCGACGCGAGCGCCCAGGCGCCGAGCGGCGATCCGCTCCCCGCGAGCGAGGACCCGGACAAGGACCTGCGCGACTTCTCCGTCTACGTCTTCAACGACGTCCAGGGCACCTGGGAGCGCACGTTCAAGGCCGCCGGCCGCCCGTACGAGCGCGCGAAGCTCGTGCTCTACAACGGCGCGGTCAACACCGCGTGCGGATCGGCGACGTCCGCGGTCGGGCCGTTCTACTGCCCCGGCGACCGGTACGTCTACCTCGACCTCTCCTTCTACCGCGACATGGCGCGCCAGCTCGGCGCGTCCGGCGACTTCGCCTGGGCCTACGTGATCGCGCACGAGATGGGCCATCACGTCCAGCAGCAGCTCGGGACCAGCGCCGAGGTCGAGCAGATCCGCCGCAGCGACCCGGGTCGCGCCAACGAGGCCTCGGTCCGGCTCGAGCTGCAGGCCGACTGCTACGCCGGCGTCTGGGCGAGCACGGTGTTCGACCAGCTCGACCCCGGCGATCTCGACGAGGCGCTGAACGCGTCGGAGGCGGTCGGCGACGACCGGATCCAGTCGCGCGCCGGCCGCCGCGTCAACCCGGACACGTTCACGCACGGCACGTCCGCGCAGCGCCGCACGTGGTTCGAGCGCGGTCGCGCCAACGGCGAGCCGGCCGACTGCGACACGTTCTCGGCCGACGACATCTGAGGCTGCCCGATCGCCGGTCCGTACGGCCCTTGCCGCGCGGCTCGTGAGCTGGGAGGGTCGGACGCGTGAAAGCCTCGCCAGGCAGGGCCGGACGCGAAGCCCCGTCCGCGCGGCCGGCGGGCGGCGCCGCCGCCCGGCCGCGTCCGCTCACGCCGGCGTGGGCGACCGCGCTGCAGCGCGCGGCGGGCAACGCGGCCGTCGCGAACCTGCTCGGCCGGCGCGTCGCTCGCCCGCGCGCCCGGCCCGCTCACGCCGCAGGAGGAGCGGGCGTCGTTCACCGCGGGCAGGGCGCTGCTCGGGCGGACCGCCGTCCGGGTGCTGCAGGAGCTCGTCGGCACGACGGTCGACGGCGCCTTCGGGCCGATCACCGCCCAGGCCGTCGCCACCTTCCAGGGCACCGCCGGGCTCGGGCAGACCGGGATCATCGACCGCGCGACGCTCGACGCGCTCGTCGCGGCCGCGGTCGCGGGCGACATGCGCGACGAGGCCATCTTCCTCGTCGCCGACTGGGAGGGGCTCGACATCGTGAGCGGCACGCTCACCGTCCGCCACGATCCCGCGCTCGCGGGCCTCGTCGACTCGAACATGACCCGCCAGGGCGGCGACCTGCGCGTGATCACGATCAGCAGCGCGGCGTTCAGCAGCTCGACCCGGCTCGGCGACGCGATCCGCGTCAACGTCGCGGCGGCCGACCCGGCGCATCCGGCGGCCGCGGCGGCCCCGACGACCCTCACGCGGTCCCAGGCGAGCGCGGCGACCGCCTTCAACCGCTCGCACTTCCGCGACCGGCGCTCCGCGCAGATCATCCAGTCGCAGGCCGGCGGCGACCTGACCGGGACGTTCAGCGACGACACCTCCCAGCGCGTCTCCGCGCTGCAGTCGGCGGCCGGGCTGACCGTCGACGGCAAGGTCGGCCGCCAGACGCTGCGCGAGCTCGTGCGCCGGCTCGACGCCGCGGGCGAGCGCGACGCCGCGATCCGCCTGATCATCGACTTCCACCGCTTCAACGAGGACGGGCTGCTCGACGTCGCCTTCGACGCGACCGTCACCTCAGAACGCGGAGACGGGCAGCGCGCAGATCCCCGGGCCCGACGCTGATCCGGGTCGGGCCGCGAGCGCGTTCACCCAGGGCTACGAGGGGCTCGTGCACACGATCGCGCACGAGCTGGAGCACACCCGCCAGCGCCGGGTCGGCGATCCAGAACCGCAACCTGCGCGAGTTCCTCGGCGAGCGGATCGAGATCCTCAGCGCGAACATGGAGGAGGAGAACTTCGCGGGCTTCGTCGACGACGCCGGGCGCGCGCTCGCCGAGTTCAACGCGATGCCCGCCGCGCTGCGGCGGGAGAACTTCGGCCGGTTCGGCGAGGTGCGCGCCAAGGTCCGCGCGCGGTTCGCGAGCGCCACGCCCGCCGAGCAGGCGGCGAACGCGCCGCTGCTCGTGAACTACAACGCGGTCGTGCGGCCGTGAGCCCGATCCGCGTCGACGCGTCGCTCTCCGCCGGCGCTCGCGCGCTCGACGCCGGCGCCCGTCGCGGTCACCATCACGAACACGTCGGACGCCCCGGTGCTGGTCAACCGGCGGCTGGCGCCGGGCTACCGCGACGCGATCTCGCGCGAGCTGTGGGCCGACATCCGCGACGCCGACGGCGCGCCGGCCGCCGTCGCCACGATCGACTACGAGCGCGACCTGCCCGGGCCCGGAGGACTACGCGGAGCTCGCTCCCGGCGCGGCGCTGACGACGGTGTTCGACGTGTTCCACTACGCGCGGCCGCAGCGCCCGGGGCGCTACGTGGTCACGATCGTCTACCAGGCCGACGAGCCGCTGGCGCGCCCGCCCGCGGGCATCGTCGCCGGCGAGCACGCCGCCCCGCCGCTCGACGGTCGACGTCGCGTAGCTCACGCCCGGCGCCGTTGATACGTTCGAAGGGCATGGAACGCTTTGCCTGCTTCGACACCGCTCTCGGCCGCTGCGCGCTCGTCTGGGGCGAGCACGGCATCACGGGCGTCGAGCTCCCCGGGAGCGACGACGCCGCCACGCGCCGGCGCATCCGCCGCGCGCATCCCGGCGCGGAGGAATCCGCGCCGACGCCGGCCGTCGCCGAGGCCATCGCCCGCATCGCCAGGTTGTTCGAGGGCGAGCCCGACGACCTGGTCGGCATCGCGCTCGACACCGCCGAGGTGCCCGAGTTCAACCGGCGCGTCTACGCCGTCACGCGCACGGTCCCGCCGGGGGAGACGACCTCCTACGGCGAGGTCGCGGCCCGGATCGGCGAGCCCGGCGCGGCGCAGGCCGTCGGCCGCGCGCTGGGGCAGAACCCGTTCCCGATCGTCGTCCCGTGCCACCGCGTCGTCGCCGCGGACGGGCGCCTGACGGGTTCTCGGCGCCGGGCGGGATCGACACGAAGCGCCGCATGCTCGAGATCGAGGGCGCGACGGCGCCCGCGCTCTTCTAGCCCTCCAGGTGGACCTCGCCCGCGGCGAGCGCCGCGAGCGTGCCGTCCGGGCGCCGGACGAGCAGCGCGCCGCCGTCGTCGATCCCCGCTCCGGTCCCCGCGCCGCCCGCCCAGCGCACCGGCCGGTCGAGCAGCGCGTCGCGCGCCCGCAGCGCGGCGAGGCAGTCGCGGGCCGGCTGCGTCCAGCCGCGCGGCGAGCGCGCGCAGGAGCTCGTCCAGCGCGGGCTCGAGCGCGCCGCGCGGCCGCCCGAGCGTCGCCGCGCGGTCGCGCAGCTCCGGCGGCAGGTCGGCCGGGTCGACCGCGACGTTGACGCCGATCCCCAGCACCGCCCAGCCCTCCTGCGGCCGCGCCTCGACGAGCACGCCCGCGAGCTTGCGCCCGCCGAGGAGGACGTCGTTCGGCCACTTGACCTGCGCGTCCGCGCCCGCGAGGTCGGCGACGGCGAGCCCGGCGCGCAGCGGCAGCAGGTCGTCGTGCTCGCGCAGCACGAGCGAGCAGAGCAGCGCGCTGCCCGGCGGCGCGGCCCACGCTCGGCCCTGGCGCCCGCGCCCGGCGGTCTGGACGCCGGCGCTCACGAGCGTCCCGTGGGGCGCTCCGGCGAGCGCGAGGTCGCGCGCGCGGTCGTTCGTCGACGGCGTCGCGCGCAGGTGCAGCCGCGGGCGGCCGATCACGGCGCCGCGAGGGTCAGCTCGTCGCCCGGGCGGACGTCCAGCCGCCGCGCCGCCCGCCCGGTGTTGACCGCGATCGCCGCCATCCGCGCGGCGTCCTCGAACACGAGCGCGTCGCCCGGCGCGACGTCGGCGAACGTGCGGGCGTAGGTCGCGGTCAGCTCGTTCGCGCCCGCCCGGACCACGACCGCCCGCCCGATCGCCAGCCCGGCCGCCTCGAGGTCGCGGTGGTCGGCCAGCAGCGAGACGTTGCCGAACGTGTCGATGCCGATCACGGTCGCGCGCAGCGCGCCCGGCTCGCGCCGCGGCAGCGGGAGGTCGAGCGGCACGAGCTCGACCGGCTCGAGCGGCGTGCCCGCCTCGGCGAGCGGCGCGCCGGCCGCGAGCCGCGCCGCGACGGGCGCGAAGACGTCGCGGCCGTGGAACGTCGCCGAGACCGGCTCGAGCCGCCACGGCGAGGCGGAGATCTCGACCGCCGCCGCGATCCCGCCGAACCGCTCGGCGGCCGGCAGCAGCAGCCCGTTGTCCGGCCCCACCAGCAGCCGCTCCTCGTCCGCCGTCTGCAGCGCGACCGCGCGGCGGGCGGCGCCGACCCCGGGATCGACGACCGCGAGGTGCACGCCGCGCGGCGCGAACGGCAACGCCCGCGCGAGCGTCAGCGCCCCCTGCAGGACCCCGTGGCGCGGGATCCCGTGGGCGAGGTCGATCACCCGCGCCTCGGGCGCCTGGCGCGCGATCACCGCGTGCACGACGCCGACGAACTCGTCGGCCGTGCCGTAGTCCGAGAGGAACGTGATCGGGCGCATCGCGCCGCCGAGCCTACGCCCGGGCGCGGGCGGCGGCGTCGGCGACCAGCGCGGCGACGAGACCGTCCGGCGTGTGCGGGTCGGCCTCCAGGCCGGGCTCGATCCCGGCCTCGCGCAGCGCGGCGCTCGTCGCCGGGCCGATCGAGGCGATCCGCGGGCCGTCGAGCGCGCCCGCCGCGGCGAGGAAGAAGCGCACCGTCGAGGCGGACGTGAACGTGACGTAGTCCGCGGCCGCCGCGGCCTCCGCGGTCGCGCCGTCCAGCGGCTCGGCCACCGTCTCGTAGAGCGCCAGCAGCTCGACCTCGGCGCCGCGCTCGCGCAGCGCGTCGGGGAGCACGTCGCGGCCCTCCCGCGCGCGGACGACCAGCGCGCGCCGGACGGCGACGTCCCCGAGCGCCTCGACGAGGCCCTCGGCGACCGAGCGGTCCGGCACCAGGTCGGCGCGGATCCCGTGCTCGCCGAGCGCCCGCGCGGTGCCCGGCCCGATCGCCGCCACCGTCGCGCCGGCCAGGGCCCGCGCGTCCAGGCCCGCCGCGCCGAGCCGCTCGAACAGCGCGTGCGCGCCGTTGGGCGACGTGACGCAGACGAGGTCGAACGCGCTGAGGTCCGGCAGGTCGGGCGCCAGCGGCTCGATCCGGATCGCGGGCGCCTCCACGACGGTCGCGCCGAGCTCGCGGAGCCGCGCCGCGAGCCCGCTCGCCTGCGGCCGCGCGCGCGTGACCGCGACCGACACCCCGTGCAGCGGCCGCCGCTCGAGCCACGCGAGCTGCTCGCGCAGCGCCGCCACCGGCCCGACGAGCGTGACCGCCGGCGCGCGGATGCCGGCCTCCGCCGCGCGCGTCCCGACGTCGCCGAGCGTGGCCAGCAGCGTGCGCTGGCCGGGCAGCGTCCCGCGCTCGATGACCGCGACCGGCTCGCTCGCGGGCCGGCCGCCCGCGACGAGCTGCTCCGCGATCCGCGGCAGCGAGCGGACGCCCATGTAGAAGACCAGCGTGCCCGGGAACGCGGCGAGCGCGGGCCAGTCCAGCGCGGTCTCGGGCTTGGCCGGATCCTCGTGCCCGGTGACGAAGGCGACGCCGGAGGCCAGCTCGCGATGGGTGACCGGGATGCCCGCGTAGGCGGGCGCGGCGACGCCGGCGGTGATGCCGGGGACGACCTCGAACGGGATCCCCGCCTCGAGGCAGACCAGCGCCTCCTCGCCGCCGCGGCCGAACACGAACGGGTCGCCGCCCTTGAGCCGCACGACCTCGCGGCCGGCGCGCGCGTGCTCGAGCAGCAGCCGGTGGATCTCCTCCTGCGGCATCTGCGGGCCGCCGCCCTGCTTGCCGACGTAGACGACCTCGGCGTCGGGACGGGCGGCGGCGAGCGCCTCGGCCGGGATCAGGCGGTCGTGGAGGATGACGTCGGCGCGCGCGATCAGCTCCGCCGCGCGCACGGTCAGCAGCCCGGGATCGCCGGGCCCGGCGCCGACGAGGTAGACGGTCACGCGACCATCGCCTCGGCGCGCGCCAGCAGGTCGGCGGCGCCGGTCGCCAGCAGCCGGTCGGCGAGCGCGTCCGCCGCGCCCGACGGCAGCTCGTCGACGAGCCACTCGGACCCGTCGGGCAGGCCCGCGAACGCGCGCAGCGTCGCGCCGTCGTCGAACACGCCGATCGCGGTCCGGCAGGAGGCGCCGAGGCGCGCCGCGACCCGCCGCTCGGCGGTCACCGCCGCCCGCGCGCCCGCGTCGTCGACCGCGGCCGCGCGGTCGTCGCCCGCGCGCGCCTGGACCAGCAGCGCGCCCTGGCCCGGGGCCGGGACGAACACCGGCCCCGCCGGCGCGGCCGTCGCCACGTCGTCGCGCCCCAGCCGGGCGAGCCCGGCCGCGGCGAGCACGAGCGCGTCGACCTCGCCGTCCGCCAGCCGCCGCAGCCGCGTGTCGACGTTGCCGCGCAGGTCGACGACGTCGAGGTCGGGCCGCACCGCGAGCAGCTGCGCGCGCCGCCGCAGCGCGCTGGTCCCGACCCGCGCGCCCTCGGGCAGCGCGTCCAGCGACGGGACGCCGACGAGCACGTCGCGCGGGTCCTCGCGCGCCGGGACCGCGGCGATCGCGGTGCCCTCCGCCAGCTCGCCGGGCACGTCCTTCGCGCTGTGGACCGCGACGTCGATCTCGCCCTCGGCGAGCGCACGCTCCAGCGCGCCGGTCCAGCGCGACTTGTCCCCCGCCGCGCGGCGCAGGTCGCCCGCGGTGGTGATCTCGACCAGCTCGACCTCGCCCGCCAGCCGGTCCGCGACCCAGCGCGCCTGTGCCAGCGCCAGCCGGCTGCCGCGCGTCCCGAGCCTCAAGAGCGCGGGCGCAGCTCGTGCACCTCGGCGTCGCCGTCGGCGACGGTCGCGGCGTCCTCGAGCCCGAACAGCTCGCGCAGCAGCGACAGGCGCGCGTGGCGGTGCTCGGCGTCGAGCGCGCGGATCCGCGTCGTCGGCTCGTGCAGGAGCCGCTTGACCGCGGCGCGGAGCATCGCCTCGACGCGCTCGCGGTCGCGGTCGGTCATGCCCTCCCAGCGCTGCGCGTTCTCGGCCAGCAGCTGCTCGACGAGGTCGTCCGCCTGCTGCCGCAGCGCGGTGATCGTCGGGAGCACCTCGAGCGTCCCGAGCCAGCCGGCGAAGGCCTGGATCTCCTCCTCGACGAGCGCCTCGGCGCGGCGCGCCTCGAGCTTGCGCTCGACGTGCGTGCGCGCGACGCGGGCCTGGAGGCCGTCGACGTCGACCAGGGTGACGCCGGGCAGCGCGGCGCAGGCGGGATCGATGTCGCGCGGGACCGCGAGGTCGAGCAGCAGCAGCGGCCGCCCGCCGCGCGCCTCGCAGACGACCGCGAGCTCCTCGGCGCCGACCAGCGCGTGCGGCGACGACGTCGACGCGATCACCATGTCGGCCCGCTCGAGCTCGGCGGGCAGCGCGTCGAACGCGACGGTGTCGCCGCCGAAGCGCTGGGCGAGCGCGATCGCCCGCTCGCGCCGCCGGTTGGCGACGAACATCGTCGAGACGCCCTGCTCGGTCAGCGCCCGGGCGGTCAGCTCGGCGGTCTCGCCCGCGCCGATGATCAGCACGTGGCGGCCCGCGAGGCCGTCGAGCGCGGCGCGCGCCACGTCGACCGCGACCGAGGCGACGCTGCCGCCGCCCGCGCCGATCGCCGTCTCGCTCCGCACGCGCTTGCCGGTGGCCAGCGCGGCGCGGAACAGCTTGTTGGTCAGCGGCCCGGTCGTCTGCGCGGCGAGCGCGAGCTCGTAGGCGCGCTTGACCTGCCCCTGCACCTCCGCCTCGCCGACGATCATCGAGTCCAGGCCGCTCGTCACGCGGTAGAGGTGGCGCGCGGCGTCGCAGTTCGTGTGCGTGTAGATGCCCTCGAGCAGCTCGGTCGGCCGCAGCCCGGCGCGCCGCGCCAGCATCCCCAGCACGGTCGTCTCCGCCTCGACGGGGTCGCCGACGACGACGTAGAGCTCCGTCCGGTTGCAGGTCGAGAGCACGACCGCCTCGCGCACCTCCGGGTGGTCGGCGAGCTCGCGCAGGAAGGCGTCGGCGCGCGTGTCGGTCAGCGCCACGCGCTCGCGCAGCGCCAGCGGCGCGGTCTTGTGCGACGTGCCGAGCAGCAGCAGCTCGCTCACACCCGCTGCTCCTCCGGCGCGGTCTCCCGCTCGCGCTCGCGCCGCTCGACGATCTCGGCCAGCTCGCTGATCTCCTTCTCGACGCGCCCGAGCTTCGTCGCCATGATCGCGACGTAGATCAGCACCAGCGCCAGGAAGACGAGGTAGGCGGCCGCGACGTACGGCCCGGCGTCGCCGAGGGGGAGCGCGGGCATCAGAGCTGTTGCGGGGCGGCGGAGCGCTGCAGCGGGGCGAGCCCCTCGTCGCCGGCGAGGCGACGGCGCAGCGAGCGCAGCTGGATCGAGGCGGACTTGGCGGCCAGCTCGTACTTCCACAGCGTCACGAACAGGCACGCCATCCCGACGAGCGAGACGAGGAAGGTCATCCGCATGTCGCCCGGCATCGCGCCGCCGGTCGTGCTCAGCACCCGCGGGTGCGCGAGCGACTCGGCGAGCCGGACGGCCATGAAGTTGAGCGGGACGAAGACGCCCGCGACGATCGCGAAGACCGACGCGTAGCGGGCCTGGCGCTCCGGGTCCTCGATCGAGAACCGCAGCGGCTGGTAGCAGGCGTAGAGCAGGAAGACGATCAGGAACGAGACCAGCGTCGGCTCGTCCCAGACCCACCAGTGGCCCCACGACGCCCGCGCCCAGATCGAGCCGGTGATCAGCGCGCCGACGGCGAAGATCAGCGAGATGTGGATCGCGACGTACGAGCGCAGGTCGTGCGCGCGGTCGTTCGAGCGCAGGTAGAGGATCCCGTAGATCCCGCCGGCCACGAACCCGCACAGCGCCACGATCGCGAGCGGGACGTGCAGGTAGAAGATCTTCTGCACGAAGCCCTGGTCGGCGTCGTTCGGCGCGTAGAAGAAGACCAGCGCGAACGCTCCCGTGATCAGCACGGCGGAGGCGATGGAGAGGGGCCGGAGCCCGCGGCCGAAGGTCATATCGGTTCGGCTACTCCTCCAGCAGGTAATCGAAGACGGCGTAGGCGAGGAGGCCGAAGACCGCATCATAGAGGGCGAGGACCCCCAGCCAGCGCAGCTCGAGCGCGTCCGCGCCGCCTGCCTCCAGCAATGGCGCGGTGGCCTGCGCCGCGCCGATCACGACGGGCACGAGCAGCGGCAGCGCGATCAGCGGGATGATCAGGTCGCGGGCCCGGGTCTGGACCCCCAGCGCGCCCACCAGCGTGCCGACCACGGCGATCCCGACGTCGGCCAGCAGGAGCACCGCGAGCAGCTCGGGCAGCGCCTGCCCGATCCCCGGCTCGAGCAGCAGCAGCACGAAGGCCGGCACCGCGATCAGCTCGACCGCGACGAGGAACCCGAACAGCACGGCCGCCTTGGCCACGAACATCGCCGTGCGGTCGACCGGGGCGAGCAGGAACGCGTCGAAGCCGCCCTGCTCGCGCTCGGCCACGAACAGCCGGTTCATCCCGAGCACCGCGGCGAGCAGCAGCGTCACCCACAGCACGCCGGCGGCGAGGTCGCCCGCGAGCGCGTTGCGGTCGAGCCCGAAGTGGAACAGGACGAAGACCGTGACGCTGAACATCAGCATCGCGGGCACCGACTCGAACGAGCGCCGCTCCAGCTGGAGGTCCTTGCGGATGAGCGCGGCGACCGTCGTCCTCACGCGTACAACCCCCGCACCTCGGCGAGCGTCACGGCGCCGACGGGCGCCCAGATCGCCGTGCGGCCGGCCCGCAGGCCGAGCACGTGGTCGGCCTCGGCGAGCCCCTGCTCCGCGTCGTGCGAGATCAGCACCCGCGCCGGGCCCGCCTCGCGCCCGATCAGCGGCGCGACCGCGATCGCCCCGCCCGGGTCGAGGTTCGCCAGCGGCTCGTCGAGCAGCAGCAGCTCGGGCTCGTGCAGCACCGCGCGGCAGATCGCCGCCCGCTGGGCCATCCCGCGCGACAGCGTCCGCACCGGGTCGTCGGCGCGCGCCGCGAGCCCGACCTGCGCGACGAGCGCGTCGGCGCGGGCGTCCGGCACGCCGTGCAGGCGCGCATGGAAGCGCAGGTTCTCGCGCACGGTCAGGTCGCGGTAGAGCAGCGGGTCGTGCGCGAGCAGCCCGGTCCGCCCGCGCGCCCGCCAGGCCTCGTCGGGGAACGTCGCCCCCAGCACGGTGGCCACACCGGCGTGCGGCCGCAGCAGGCCGGCGAGGATCCGCAGCAGCGTCGTCTTGCCGGCGCCGTTCGCGCCGAACACCGCCACGGTGGCCCCGGCCGGCAGCGTGAAGGAGACGTCGCGCAGCGCGACGCGCTCGCCGTAGGCGCGGCCGACTCCCTCCAGCGCGACCGCGGGCGCGTCAGCCGGCGCTGTGGTGGCGGCCGTTGCCATGGCTCGAGTCCCCGCGCAGCGTCTGGACGGCGTGCGCGAGCACCGGAGCGATCACGGGGAAGAGCTGGGTCACCGCCTTGGGGCTGCCGGGGAAGTTGACGATCAGCGTCGACTCGGCGATCCCGGCGATCCCGCGCCCGAGGATCCCCAGCGGCGTGTGGCGGGCGGACTCGGCGCGCATCGCCTCCGCGAGCCCGGGCGCCTCGCGGTGGATGACCACGCGCGTGGCCTCGGGGGTGATGTCGTCGGGGGTCATGCCGGTCCCGCCCGTCGTGAAGATCAGGTCGCAGTGCTGGTCGACGAAGTGCTGGAGCCGGTCCTCGATCAGCGCGAAGTCGTCCGGGACGACCTCCATCCCGACGATCTCGCAGCCCGCGCCCTCGGCCAGCCCGGCGAGCACGGGGCCCGAGCGGTCCTCCGCCAGGCGGCTGCTGACGGAGGTCGAGACGGTGAGGATCGCGGTGCGCATGCCCGCGAGCATCCTAGGACGCGGTCAACGAGCGGAAGCGATCGACGTCGACGTTGCCGCCCGAGAGGACGACCCCGGCGCGGGCCCCGGCGACGTCCGCGCGGCCGTGCAGCAGGGCCGCGAGCGCCGACGCGCCGCTCGGCTCGAGCACCAGCTTGAGCCGCTCGAAGGCGAACCGCATCGCGTCGACGATCTCCGCGTCGGTGACGGTCACGACGGCGGCGACGCGCTCGCGCACGACCGGGAAGGTGCGCTCGCCGGGGATGTCGAGCTGCTGGCCGTCGGCGATCGTGCGGGGCGGCGGGACGCTGACGCGCTCGCCGGCCGCGAACGACCGGGCGGTGTCGTCGCTGGCCGCGGGCTCGACGCCGATCACGCGGACGCCCGGGCAGAGCGCCGTCGCCGCCGTGGCGCAGCCGGCGATCAGCCCCCCGCCGCCGACCGGGACGAGCAGGGCGTCGAGCTCGCCGCCGTCCTCGATCAGCTCGAGCGCCGCGGTGCCCTGGCCGGCCATGATCCGCTCGTCGTCGTAGGGGTGGACGATCGTCAGCCCGTCCTGCTCGGCGCGCTCGCGCAGGAGCGCCTCGCGGTCGTCCGCGTAGCGGTCGTACCGCACGATCGTCGCGCCGTACCCTTCGGTCGCCGCGGCCTTCGAGGCGGGCGCGTCCTCGGGCATGAGGATCGTCGCCGGGAGGTCGTGCAGCGCGGCCGACAGCGCGACGGCCTGCGCGTGGTTGCCCGACGAGGCGGTCACCACGCCCCGCACGCGCCCGAGCTGGGCGATCGCGTTGTACGCGCCGCGGAACTTGAACGCGCCGATCCGCTGCAGGTTCTCGGGCTTGAGCCGGACCGTCGGCGCCGGTGCGCTCGTCGAGCGTGCGCGAGCGGACGACCGGCGTGCGGTGGGCGACGCCGTCGAGGCGCGCGGCCGCGCGGCGGACGTCGTCGAGGTCGATCACGCCGCGGCGGGCGTGTGCGTGCGCTGCGCGGCGGCGATCAGGTCGCGGACGGCGTCCTCGTCCCCGGCGCGCAGCAGCGCGACCGGGTCCGGCTCGCCGTTGACGATCTCCTCGAAGAACGCCTTGCGGTCCTGGTAGGTCGGGAGCGTCCCCTTCGCCCAGCCGCGGACGTCGTTGAGCATCACGGCGAGCCGGGCGTACTCCGCGCCGAACTCGTCCGCGATCTGGCGCTTGATCCGCTTCGCCAGCGCGGGCGAGGCGCCGGCGGTCGAGATCGCGATCGCGAGCGGGCCGGTGCGGACGATCGCGGGCAGGATGAAGTTGCACAGCGGCGGGACGTCGACGATGTTGACGAGCATCGCCCGGCGCTCCGCGTCCTCGTAGACGCGGATGTTGGTGTCGGTGTCGTCGGTCGCCGCGATCGCGATGAAGGTCCGCTCGAGGTCGCCCGGCTCGTACTCGCGCCGGATCCACTCGATCGAGCCCTCCTCGGCCAGCGTCCGCAGCTCGGGGACGGCGTCGCGGCGCCACGAGCACGACGCGGCCGTCGCAGGCGAGCAGCCCCTCGACCTTCTCGAGCCCGATCTCACCGCCGCCGACGACGAGGCAGCGGCGCCCCGTCAGCTTCAGGCAGGCGATGTAGAACGGCGTCTCGAGCATGCCGCTCACGCACGTCTGGTCGCAGATGCCGCGACGGAACTGGCAGACGCATTCCTTTCCTGCATACGCGGCGGCGGGCATCAATCTCCACGGTACTACGGTGCGTATCCAGGAAGGGATGGGCTACTTCAGCGGGGATTCGATGTTGCGCCGGGTGCATCGCGAGAGCGTGGTGGCGCTCTCCGGGCCGCGTGCGCTGCTGATGCAGGCGACGCATCCGGTCGCCTTCGCGGGCTTCTTCGCGAACACCGGATCGCTCGACGAGCCGTACGAGCGGCTCGCCCGGACGGCGCGCGTGATGGACACGATCGCCTACGGGACGAAGGCCGGCGCCGACCGCGCGACGCGCCGCGTGCGAGCGATGCACGCGCGCGTGCGCGGGGTCACCCCCGAGCCGGCCGGCCGCTTCCCGGCGGGGACGCCCTACGCGGCGGACGACCCGGAGCTGCTGCTGTGGATCCTCGCCTGCCTCGTCGACTCGGCGCTCGTCGTCTACCAGAAGTACGTGCGCTCGCTGAGCGAGGACGAGCGCGACGCCTACTGGCGCGACTACCGCGTGATCGGGCGCCTGTTCGGGCTGCGCGAGCGCGACATGCCGGCCACGATCGCGGACTTCGACGCCTACATGCGCGGGATGCTCGACGGCGGCGACCTGTACGTGACGCCCGCCGCGCGCGAGCTGGCGATCCAGATCGTGATGCGCCCGCCGGTCCCGCTCGCCGCGCGGCCGCTGCTCGAGCTGGCCAACCAGATCACCGTCGGGCTGCTCCCGCGCGACATCCGGCGCCAGTACGGGCTGCGCTGGGACCCGGCGCGCGCGGTCGCGCTCCACGGCGGCGCGGAGTACGTCAAGCGCGTCGTCGTCCCGCTGCTGCCCGACCGCGTGCGGCTCACGCCGCGGGCGCGGGCCGCCTGATTCATCCCTGAAGGGGAATGACCGCGCGCCTCGCGTGGTCGAGAGTGCAACCAACCCCCCGAAGGAGGAGGAGCGCACGATGCGCAACCTCAAGCTGGTGCTGCAGAAGGAACCCGCCGCGATCGGCACGCTCGTCGCGTCGATCCTCCCCATGCTGATCCTGCTCGACCTGATGCCGTCGCTCGACGATCGCCAGGTCGCGGCGATCGTGGTGGCGATCAACGCGCTCGTCGGGTTCGGGATCCGCCTGACGGTGCCGGTCGCGCCGCCGCGCCGGCGCCGCCGCCGTGCGGCTGCCGCCGCGCCGCAGACGACCGCCGCGCCCTAGGCTGCCGGGCGTGAGCCGCTACGGCAAGCGCCCGAGCCTGATCGTCTACGAGGAGGAGCCGTTCAACGCCGAGACGGACCTCGGCGCCCTGGACGAGAGCCGCGATCACCGCGACCGACGCGTTCTACGTGCGCGGGCACGGGCCCGTCCCCGACCTCGACGCCGGCGCCTTCCACCTGCGCGTGCACGGGCTGGTCGAGCGCGAGCTCTCGCTGTCGCTGTCGACGCTGCGCGAGGCGTTCCGCGCCTGCACGGTCACGGCGACGCTCCAGTGCGCGGGCAACCGCCGCGCCGGCCTCGTGGCGATCCGCGACATCCCCGGCGAGGCGCCGTGGGGCCCCGGCGCGACCGGCACCGCGACGTGGACCGGCGTCCGGCTCGCCGACGTGATCGCGCTCGCCGGGCCGCGCGAGGCGGCCGCGCACGTCGGCTTCGACGGCGCGGACCGGTGCCCGGAGGCGAAGCCGCCGCAGCGGTTCGGCGGCTCGATCCCGCTCGACAAGGCGCGCCGGCCCGAGGTGCTGCTCGCGTGGGCGATGAACGGGGAGCCGCTCGCGCCGGTGCACGGCGCGCCGCTGCGGGTCGTCGTCCCCGGCTACATCGGCGCCCGCAGCGTGAAGTGGCTCGAGCGGATCGAGGTGCGCTCCGAGCCGTGGGAGGGCTACTTCCAGCACGTCGTCTACCGGCTGCTGCCCGAGGACGGCGCCGCCGGGCCCGGGCGCCGGGATGCCGCTCGGCATCGTCGCGCTCAACGCCGACGTGCTGGCGCCCGCCGACGGCGCGACGGTCCCCGCCGGGCCGGTCGAGGTGCGCGGCTACGCGTTCGCGGGCGGGGAGCGCCACGTCGCCCGCGTCGACGTCTCGCTCGACCGCGGCGCGTCGTGGGTCCAGGCCGAGCTGGGCGAGGACCTCGGCCGCTGGGCGTGGCGCCAGTGGCGGACGACCGTGGACCTGGCGCCGGGCGAGCACGAGATCCTCGTCCGGGCCTGGGACTCGTCCGCCGCGACGCAGCCGGAGGACGAGGCCGGGCTGTGGAACCCGAAGGGCTACGTCAACAACGCGCGCCCGCGGATCCGCGTCACGGCGGCGCTGAGGGCTCGGAACTGCGGCATTGAGGGGAGCGGGTCCGTTGCGTTGCGGCTGAGTCGCGCGTATGCGACACTTAGCCGCAACGCAACGCATGCGCACGACCCGCCGGGCCGTCGCGGACCCTCCCTCAATGCCGCAGTTCCGAGCCCTCGATCCGCTCCGCCTCCCGCGCGCAGCGCGGCGGCGACCCGCGCCGGCAGCGGCGCGAACGGCGCGAGCTCGATCCCGCCGCGCCCGCGCTTCCAGGTCCCGGCCGCGCGGCCGTTGACCAGCGCGACCGCGCGGATGATCCCGCCGCCCGGGTGGACGTCCCGCGCGTGCTCGGCGTCGACGGCGAAGCCGCGGTCGCGCCAGCCCAGCAGGTACGGGTCGAACGCCGGGAGCAGCCGCGGCGGGAGCCGGCGCGGCGGGTCGGGCGCGTCGCGCAGGCCGTGCCCGCGATCGCCGCGAAGCCCCGGCGGGCGTCGCCGAGCCCGAGCCCGGACCACGCGGCGAGATCGTCCGGCGTCGCCGGGCCGTGGCCGCGGAGGTAGCGCCGCGCCAGCTCGGCGAGCGCGGCGTCGCGGTCCGGCGCCGCGCGCGCGGCCGGCGCCACGTCGGCGGTCAGCGCGTACGCGCCGCCCGCGAGCACGAGCGTGCCGCGGCTCGCCGCGAGCCCGAGCAGGTGCGGGACGATCTGCCCCTCGGCGGCGAGGCCCGCGGCGCGGAGCCGGTCCGCGAGGTCGGCGCGCGCCAGCGGGCCGTCGGCGAGCGCCCGCTCGATCACGCGCAGCGCCCGCGCCGGCGCCACGCCCAGCTCGGCCAGCCGGCGCTCCGTCTGCGGGCGCACGAGCGCGCCGGTCAGCGCGTGCAGCCAGCCGAGGTCCTCGACGGCGACGAGGTGGAGCGTCCCGCGCAGCAGCCACGTCGTCACCAGCGCGGACTCGTCCACCCGCTCCGCGCCGCGGGCGCGCAGCGCGACCCGCGCGGCGCGCGGGTCCTGCGCCTGGACGGCGAGCAGCCGCCGCACGACGTCCGCCGCGTCGCGCTCCCCCGGCACGAGCAGCTGCGCCGCGGCGCGCCGCCGGCGCAGCTCGGCGACCCTCATCCCGCGACGACGAGCCGGTAGCCCAGGTCGAGCGACCCGGCCGCGAGGATCGCCGCGTTGCGCGCCTGCCAGGCGCCGCTCTCGAGGTCGGCGCGCAGCGCCTCCACCAGCGCCTGCTCCTCGTCGTCGGGCATCAGCGCGAAGACCGAGATGTTCGCCCGCACGACCGGGTCGAGGTACGCCTCCGGCCGGCGCCAGTACGCCATCAGGAACCCGTCGCGGCAGTCGTGCGGGATCGGGACCACCTCGAACCGGGCGGGCCCGAGCGCGGCCATCGCCTCGCGCAGCGGCGGCACGTCGAGCGCCCAGCGCGGCATGTAGTCGCGGGCGAGCCAGAACGCCTCGCGGCCGCTGCTGTCCCACTGCAGCAGGACGGCGCGGCGCGCCACCCGGCGCAGCTCGCGCAGACCGGCGTCGTGGTCGGGCCAGTGGTGGTCGGAGAGGATCGCCATCGCCGCGTCGAACGCGCCGTCGGCGAACGGCAGCGCCCCGGCGACCGCGTCGACCACCGGCGCCGACCCCGGCGGCCGCTGCGCGCGCATCACCGGCGACGGCTCGACGGCGGTGACGGCGCGGTCGCGCGGCTCGTAGTGCCCGGTCCCCGCGCCGACGTTGAGCACCGTCTCCGCGTCGCCCAGCGCGGCCCAGATCTGCGCCGCGATCCGCGGGTCCTCTCCGCGCGTCGCGTCGTACGAGCGGCCGATCCGGTCGTAGCGGGCGCTCACGGCTCCCGGCCGCGGGCGCGCCGGATCGCGGCGAGCCGCTCGGCCATCGCGGCCTCGGCGTCGTCGGGCGCGTAGAAGCGGAGGTCCTCGAGCCCGTCCGGCATGTGCTCCTGGTCGTTGACGTGGCCGGGCTCGTCGTGCGGGTACTCGTAGCCGACCCCGCGGCCCATCCGCCGCATCGCCGGGATCGCGGCGTTGCGCAGCGCGCCCGGCGGCGGTGCGGCGCCGTGATCGGCGATGTGCCGGCGGGCGCTGGCCGAGCGCGACGTAGGAGGCGTTCGACTTCGGCGCCAGCGCGAGGTAGACGGCGCACTGCGCGAGCGCGTGCGTCGCCTCGGGCAGGCCGACGTGCTCGACGGCGTCGGCGGTCGCGGTCGCGATCAGCAGCGCCTGCGGGTCGGCGTTGCCGACGTCCTCGGAGGCGAGGATGACCATCCGCCGGGCGATGAAGCGCGCGTCCTCGCCGCCCTCGAGCATCGCCGCGAGGTAGTAGAGCGACGCGTCGGGGTCCGAGCCGCGCGTCGCCTTGATCCAGGCCGAGATGTAGTCGTAGTGCTGGTCGCCGGCCTTGTCGTAGAGGACCGCCTTGCGCTGCATCGCGTCCTCGGCGTCGGCGACCGTGACCGCCCCGCCGTCGCCCGCGCGCCGCGGTCTCGCACGCGAGCTCGAGCGCGTTGAGCGCCGACCGCGCGTCGCCGCCCGAGCGCGCGGCGAGGAAGGCGATCGCCTCGTCGTCGACCGGCGTGTCGCCGCACTCGCCGTCGTCGAGCGCGCGCCGCAGCAGCCCCTCGACGTCCGCCGGCTCCAAGCGCGTGCAGCTCGTAGATCTGGGCGCGCGAGAGCAGCGCGGAGTTGACCTCGAAGTACGGGTTCTCGGTCGTCGCCCCGATGAGCGTGACCAGCCCCTCCTCGACGGCGGGCAGCAGCGCGTCCTGCTGCGCCTTGTTGAAGCGGTGGATCTCGTCGAGGAAGAAGATCGTCGCGCGCCCCGCGTCGCGGCGCTGGCGCGCCCGCGCGATCACCTCGCGGACCTCCGGCCGCCCGGCGTTGACGGCCGAGAGCTCCTCGAAGGCGGCGTCGGCGTGCTCGGCGGTCATCCGCGCGAGCGTCGTCTTGCCGGTGCCCGGCGGGCCGTAGAGCACCATCGAGTGCGGGTGCCCGGACTCGATCGCCGTGCGCAGCGCCGAGCCCTCGCCGAGCAGGTGCTCCTGGCCGACGAAGTCGTCGAGCGAGCGCGGCCGCATCCGCGCCGCGAGCGGCCCGCTGACCGGCGGCGGCTCCGCCCGCGGCTCGTCGCGCTCCGGCTCCTGCTCCGGCTCGAACAGCGTGTCCACGCCTGCAGTATCGCGCTCGATAGCGTCGCGCCCGATGCGGGTGCCGCTCGGAACGGTCGTGCGCGAATGGGGCCGCATCGGGCTGATCGGCTTCGGCGGCCCGCCCGCGCACGTCGCGCTCCTGCGCGAGCTGACCGTCGAGCGCCGCGGCTGGATCGAGGCGCGCGAGTTCGAGGACGCCAACGCCGCGTGCCAGCTGCTGCCCGGGCCGGGCTCGACGCAGATGGCGATCTACACCGCGCAGCGGGTCGCCGGGCTGCCGGGCGCGTTCGCCGGCGGGCTCGCGTTCATCCTCCCCGGCCTGCTGATCGTGCTGGCGATCGCCGCGGTCGCGCTCGGCGAGGCGCCGCCGGCGTGGATCGTCGGCGTCGGCGCGGGCGCCGGCGCGGCGGCGATCGCGGTCGTCGCGCAGGCCGGGCTCGCGCTCGGCCGCAGCTCGCTCGCCGGGCGGCGCGACGTCCGCGCGCCGCTCTACCTCGCGGCCGGCTTCGCGGCGGTCGTGCTGGCCGGCGCGCTCGTCGTGCTCGTGCTCGTCGCCGCCGGGCTGCTCGAGCTCGCCTGGCGCCGGCGCGGCCGCGCCGCGCTGCACGCCTGGCCGGTCGCCCTCGCCCAGGCCGCGACGCTCACGGGCCTCGCCTGGACCGCGTTCAAGGTCGGCGCGCTGTCGTTCGGCGGCGGCTTCGTGATCATCCCGCTGATGCAGGAGGACGCGGTCGACCGGCACGGCTGGATGACCCAGGCCGAGTTCCTCAACGCGGTCGCCTTCGGGCAGCTCACGCCGGGTCCGGTCACGCACACGGTCGCGCTGGTCGGCTGGGCCGCGTCCGGCCTCGGCGGGGCGCTGCTCGCCAGCGCGATCGCGTTCGCGCCGTCGTTCCTCGCGGTCGGCCTCGGCGGCGCCCGCTTCGGGCGGTTGCGCGGCAACCAGGCCGCCCGCGCGTTCCTCGACGGCGCCGGCCCGGCCGCGGTCGGCGCGATCCTCGGCGCCGCGGTGCCGCTGGTGGCCGCGCTCGCCGAGTGGTGGCAGGGCGCGGTGCTCGTCGCGGCCGCGCTGGTGCTGCTGCTCGGCCGCGCGCCGCTCTGGGCGCTCGCGGGCGGTGCGCTGGCGGGCCTCGCCGTGGCGCTCGCCGGCGGCCCGCTGCCGTGATGCGGCTACCGTCTCCTGCCATGGATCTCCAGGCCGAGGCGACCGATGTCCTCTCGCGGCTCATCCGCTTCGACACGGTCAACCCGCCCGGCGCGGAGCGCGCATGCCAGGAGTGGCTCAAGGCGTACCTCGAGGACGCCGGCCTGGAGTGCGAGCTGCACACGCCCGACGAGGCGCCCGACCGCCCGAACCTCGTGGCGCGGCTGCGCGGCGACGCCGACGGCCCCGTCCTCGGCTACCTCTCGCACGTCGACACGGTGCTCGCCGACGCCGGCGACTGGCAGCACGACCCGTGGTCCGGCGACGTGCACGACGGGGTGATCTGGGGCCGTGGCGCGATCGACATGAAGTCCCAGACGGCCGCCGAGGCGGTCGCGCTCGCGCACCTCGCGCGCCAGGGCTGGCGCCCGCCGCGCGGCGAGGTCAAGCTGATCTCGGTCGTCGACGAGGAGACCGGCGGGCGGCTCGGCGCGCAGTGGCTGACGGAGCAGCGGCCGGAGGTCGCCCGCGTCGACTGGCTCCTCAACGAGGGCGCCGGGGCGGTCATGCCCTACGGCGACCGCCGGCTCTACGGGGTCTGCTGCGCCGAGAAGGGCACGTTCCGGTTCCGCGTCCGCGCGCGCGGACGCGCCGGCCACGCCTCGGTCCCGGCGCTCGCCGACAACGCGCTGCTCAAGCTGCTCCCCGCGCTCGAGCGGATCGGCGCGACCCGCGCGGAGTTCGACGTCGTCGAGGAGCCGCGCGCGTTCCTGCGCGCGATCGGCGAGGACCCGGACGACCCCGCGGGGGCCGTCGACCGCATGCGCGCCGTCGAGCCGCGGCTCGCCGCGATGCTCGAGCCGACGCTCGGCGCCACCTTCGCGCCCACGCTCATCTCGGCGGGCGAGAAGATCAACGTGATCCCGGCGCGCGCCGAGTTCGCCGTCGACTGCCGGCTCCCGCCCGGGCTCGGCGACGAGGTCGCGCAGCGCCGCGCGCACGAGCTGCTCGGCGACGCCGAGGACGGGCTCGAGCTCGACTGGACCGAGGCCGTGGTCGGCAACCGCTCGCCGGTCGCCTCGCCGCTGATGGACGCGATCGCGGACTGGGTCGGCGCGGCCGATCCCGCCGGCGAGACCGTCCCGGTCGTGCTCCCGGCCTTCACCGACTGCCGCTGGTTCCGCGCCGCGTTCCCCGACTGCGTCGCCTACGGCTTCTTCCCCCAGCGCCACCAGACGCTCTACGAGTCGTGGCCGCTGATGCACTCCGCCGACGAGCGCCTCGACGTGCGCGACCTCGGCTTCGCGACCGAGTTCTTCGCCGAGCTCCCCAGGAGGCTGCTGACATGAGCGAGACCCCATTGTCCGCCGCGCCCGACGATCCGCCCGCGGGCGAGAAGCTGCGGCTGGGCGGGATGGCGCTCCGCAACGGCCTGCTGGTGCACGGCCCGACGAGCTGGGCCGCGGCCGTGCGCACCGACGACGGCGACGATCAAGGCCGCCTCGGGCCGCAAGCCGCGGCTGCGCGCCGCGGACCCGATCCCGGGCGTGCGCGGCGTCGCGCGGCTCGCGGAGGCGATGGCGGTGATCCCGCTCGTCAAGCGCGGGCTGCCCGAGGCGCGGCTCCCGTTCCAGGACCCCGGCGTGATCGCGGTCGCAGCGGGGGCGACGCTCGGCGGCAGCCTGCTCAAGCGCCGCGTGCGCGGCGCGGGCGGGGAGGCGGCCGCGGCCGTCGTCTCGTTCATGCCCGCGCTGTTCGCCCTGCGCGGCGGCGAGCTCGCCGCCTACCACGGGGTCGAGCACAAGGCGATCGGCGCGTACGAGGACGGCGACGAGGACGCCCGCGACGCGACGAAGGAGCACGAGCGCTGCGGCTCGCACCTCGTCGCCCCGATGCTCGTCTCGAACCTCGCCGGCACGCTGCTGCTGCGGCGCGCGACGGCCAACCCCGGCCCGGTCGCCAACGCCGGCGTCGCGCTCGCCTCCTCCGCCGTCGCGGTCGAGGTGTTCGCGTGGTGCGAGCGCAACAGCGGCACGGCGCTCGCGAAGGCGCTCAAGCGCCCGGGCTTCGAGATCCAGCGGCTGGTCGGGACGCGCGAGCCGGACGAGCGCCAGCTCGAGGTCGGCCGCGCCGCGCTGGCGGAGATCCTGCGCGCCGAGCAGGCCGCCGCGGCCTAGCTCCAGCCGCAGCACCCAGCGCAGCCCGGAGCGGACGAGCGCGCGCTGGCGCGGGTCGCTCCAGGTCGCCGTGAAGTGCCCGAGCGCGTCGTAGAAGACGCGCCCGCGGCCCGGCGTGCGGACCCAGACGAGCGGGCGCCGCGCCGCGCCCCAGCGCGCGAGCACGCGGGTGCGCCGCTCCACGCCCGGCTGGTGGACGTAGAACTCCTCCGGCAGCGAGAAGCGCGCCGGGACGCCGCGCGTCGCCGGATGGGCGCGCACGCGCACGCGCTCGACCGCGCCGGGCGTCCCGTGGTGGTCGAAGCGCCCGCCCAGCAGCGCCTCCCAGCCCGGCCAGTCGTCGAACATCCCGCTCGCCGAGTGGAAGCCCGCCAGCCCGCCGCCGCGGCGGACGAACCGGCGCAGCGCGGGGCGGTCGACCGGCAGCTCGCCGTTGCTGTTGGCGAACACGACGGCGTCGGCGGAGCGGAGCGCGGCGGCGGTCAGGCCCGCGCCGCGGACCTCGCGGACGTCGATCTCCGGCTCCAGCGCGCGGATCGCGGCGCGCGCCGCGGGGATCGAGTCGTGCACGTAGCCGCGCGCCTCGGTGACGAGCAGGACGTCGGGCTGGGGCGCCAGGAACAGCGACGCCGTGAGCGCGGCCTGGACGAACATATGGGGTCTGGACCCTAGCTCGGACGGCGCTCAGCGGGGCATACTGGTCGCAATGCCGCTCGTCGCGCTCGCCTGGTACCAGGTCGAGAACTGGATCATCACCTGGGCCCCGATCATCTTCATGGGCCTGCTGGTGTTCTTCATCTGGCGGACGCTCAAGCTGATGCCGCGGACGAAGCCGCAGCAGATCAAGCCGCAGTCCGCGTCCTCGATCGCCTGGGCCGACGTCGCCGGCTGCGACGAGGCGAAGGCGGAGCTGAGCGAGGTGGTCGAGTTCCTGCGCGACCCCAAGCGGTTCGCCGCGCTCGGGCGCGCAGGTGCCGAAGGGGATCATGCTGCACGGGCCGCCCGGCACCGGCAAGACGCTGCTCGCCAAGGCGGTCGCGCACGAGTCCGGCGCGCAGTTCTTCAGCCAGTCGGCGGCCTCGTTCGTCGAGATGTTCGCCGGCCTCGGCGCCGCGCGGATCCGGCGCCTGTTCGCCGAGGCGCGCGAGCACCGCCCGGCGATCATCTTCATCGACGAGCTCGACGCCGTCGGCGCGCGCCGCGGCTCCGACCAGAACTCGGAGCGCGAGCAGACGCTCAACCAGCTGCTCGTGGAGATGGACGGGTTCGACACGACCGGCGACCTCGTCGTGATCGCCGCCTCGAACCTGCTCGAGAAGCTCGACCCGGCGCTGCTGCGCCCCGGCCGCTTCGACCGCCAGATCCTCGTCTCGCCGCCCGACGTCGGCGGCCGCGAGGCGATCCTGCGCGTGCACGCGCGCAACAAGCCGCTCGGCGAGGACGTCGACCTGAGCCACGCTGGCCCGCCAGACCTCCGGCCTCGCCGGCGCCGACCTGGCCAACATCTGCAACGAGGCCGCGATCTTCGCCGCCCGCGCGCACCGCAGCGAGCTGCTCCACACGGACTTCGACGCCGCCGTCGAGCGCGTCGTGGCCGGCATGCAGTCCCGCCGCACGCTGACCGAGCACGAGCGCCGCGTCGTCGCCTGGCACGAGGCCGGCCACGCGCTCTGCGCCGAGCTGCTGCCCGGCGTCGACCGCGTCCACAAGATCTCGATCGTGCCGCGCGGCAGCGCGCTGGGCTACACGCTCAACCTGCCGGAGGAGGACCGCTACCTCAAGACCCGCGAGGAGCTGATCGACCACATGACCGTGCTGCTCGCCGGCCGCGTGGCGGAGGAGCTCGTGTTCGGCGCGGTCACCACCGGCGCGGCCAACGACCTGCACCGGGTGGCCGAGATCTCGCGGGCGATGATCCACGACTACGCGATGGGGACCTCGATCACCTCGCGCAAGATCTCCGCCCACGGCGGGGAGGTCTCCGACCGCACGCGCGAGCTGCGCGACGAGGAGCAGCAGCACCTCGCCGACGAGGCGCGCCGGGCGGCCGCCCGGCTGCTGTCCGAGCACCGCGAGCAGCTCGACGAGCTGGCCGGGGCGCTGCTCCGCAACGAGGTGCTCGAGCGCGGCGACATCGACCGGATCATGGTCGGGACGCCGCGCTTCCGGCGCGGCGCCGGCGGCCTGCGGGTCGTCGCCGCCGACCCGGGTCAGCCGCCGGCGACGAGCGCGTAGGCGTCCGCCTCCGCCGTCATCCGCTCCAGCCCGCCGGAGCGGATCTCGCCGTCGGCGTTGTACTCCGTGCCGTCCGGCACGTCGAGCGCGAGCACGTGCCCGCGGTGATGCTCGACGCCGCGCTGCTCGGCGATCGTGTGGCGGGTGAGCCCCCAGGCGCGGCGGGCGAGCCCGATCCGCGAGCCGGCGGGGATGACGGTGACGTCGAGGACGCCGTCGGACGGGTCGGCGGCGCCGACGCCCGAGCCGCCGCCGAACGCGCCGGTGACCGCCACGATGACCTGCCACGCCTCGCCGTCGAACACCGTGGCGTCGTCCGCGCGCACCGTGCACCGCAGCGGCGCCGCCGCGACGGCCGCGTGGAGCGGCGCCGGCGGCGTAGGCGAGCGGGCCGAGCCGCGGCTTGAGCGGGTCGGCGCGGCGCGCCGCGACCGAGGCGAGCCCGGCGCTGGCGACGTTGACGAACGGATGGCCGTCGCCGAGGCGGCCGAGCTCGTAGCGGCGCAGCTCGGTCCCGCGGACGGCGAGCTCCGCGGCCGCGACGCGGTCGCGCGGCAGGCCGGTCGCACGCGCGTAGTCGTTCGCGGTGCCCACCGGGATCACGCCGAGCGGGACGCCGAGCCGCCCCGCGACCTCGGCGACGCAGGCGATCGAGCCGTCGCCGCCCGCGACGACGACGCGGTCGACGCCCGCGACCTGCTCGCGGTCCCCGAGCGCGAACTCGGCGACCTCCGCGCCGTGCCGCTCCATGGCGGCGACGAGCGGCCCGGTCTCGAGCCCGCCCCCCGAGTCCCGGTTCGCGATCAGCGCAACGCGCACGCCCGGAGCGTACCCTCGGCTCGAATAAGCTCGGGCACGATGCCCGACTTCGCTATCGGAACGCGGTCCGGATGACCCGCGGAGCACTCTTCTCCCGGATCGACCACATCGGCATCGCCGTGACCGACCTCGACGCGGCGATCGCGCTGCACGAGGCGACGTACGGGATGCCGGTGGTGCACCGCGAGGTCGTCAGCCGAGCAGGGCGTCGAGGCGGTGCTGCTCGACGTCGGCGAGAACCACGTCGAGCTGCTCGTCGCCGCTCGCGGACGACACGCCCGTGGGGAAGTTCCTCGCCCGCCGCGGGCCCGGGCTGCACCACGTCGCCTACCAGGTGACCGACATCGACGCGACGCTGGCGGCGCTGCGCGAGCAGGGCGTGCGGCTGATCGACGAGCAGCCGCGGTTCGGCATCCGCGGCTCGCGCGTCGCCTTCCTGCACCCCGCCGCGAGCGGCTCGGTCCTCACCGAGCTCGTCGAGCCAGCTACGCTGCACGGACGATGAACGTGCGACGAGCGGCGATCGGCTTCCAGGGCGGGCAGGTGCTCTCCCTGCGTGTCTCCGACGAGGGCCTCAAGGACCTCCGGACGGCCTTGAACAACGGCGGCGGCTGGCGCGAGGTCGAGGCCGCCGACGGCGCCGTGGTGCTCGATCTCAGCCAGGTCGTGTACCTGCGCGTCGAGTCCGACGAGCACCGCGTCGGCTTCTGAGTTGCCGAGCCTCCGGGTCCGCGTCAACGCGCTCGACCTCGCGCTCTACCGGCGCGTGCGCGGCGTCGCGCGCACGCCGGAGACCGTCCGCGCCGTGCGCTCCTACTCGCGCCTCGGCGAGCACGCCGCGGCGTGGCTCGCGGTCGGCACCGCGGGGATCGCGATCGACGGCGCGCGCCGCGGGCGCTGGGCGCGGGCGACGGCGACGGTCGGCGGCGCCTACTGCGTGTCGACCTCGATCAAGCTCGCGATCGGCCGCCGCCGCCCGGCGGTGGAGGACCTCCCGCACCTGATGGCCACGCCGACCGGCCTCTCGTTCCCGTCGTCGCACGCGACGTCCAGCTTCGCGGCGGCGCGCGCGTTCGGGCCGCTGCTGCCCGCGCCCGCGCTCTACGCGGCGGCGGTGGCGATGGGCGCCTCGCGGCTCTACCTCGGCGTCCACTACCCGTCCGACGTCGCGGCCGGCGCCGTGCTCGGCACCGTGCTGGGGAGCCTCGGGCGATGAAGGTCGGGATCGTCGGGATGCCGAACGCCGGCAAGTCGTCGCTGTTCAACGCGCTGACGCGCGCCGGGGCGGAGGCCGCCAACTACCCGTTCACCACGATCGAGCCGAACGTGGCGGTCGTGCCGGTCGGCGACGCGCGGCTCGACGCGGTGGCGCGGACGGTGCGCGCCTCGAACGTCGTGCCCGACACGATCGACTTCCACGACATCGCCGGGCTCGTCGCGGGCGCGCACAAGGGCGAGGGGCTCGGCAACCAGTTCCTGGCCAACATCCGCGAGACCGACGCGCTGCTGCACGTCGTCCGCTGCCACGGCGACGCGAACGTCATCCATCCCGACGGCGCCGTCGACCCGGCGCGCGACATGGAGACGATCGAGACCGAGCTGATCTTCGCCGACCTCGAGCAGGCCGAGCGCCGGCACGTGCGCGTCGTGCGCGAGGCGCGCTCGGGCGACCGCGCGGCGGTCGCCGAGGAGGCGTGGCTGGCCGCGGTCATCGACGCGCTCCAGAAGGGCGAGCCGGCCCGCACGGTCCCGGTGCCGGACGCGGCGCCGGACGCGCTGCGCAACCTCTCGCCGCTCACCGGCAAGCCGGTCCTGTACGTCGCCAACGTCGACGAGGGCGACGACGCCGTGCCGTCGGTCGTCGCCGACCACGCGGCCGCCGTCGGCGCCGCCGCGGTCGCCATCTCCTCGCGCATCGAGGCCGAGCTGTCCGAGCTCGACGACGACGACGCCGCCGTCATGCGCGAGGAGCTCGGGATCGGCGAGACCGGGCTGGACCGCGTGGTCCGCGGCGCCTTCGGGCTGCTCGACCTGATCGCCTTCTTCACCGCGGGCGAGGACAAGCCCGCGCAGAGCTGGCACCTGCGCCGCGGGCTGTCCGCGTGGCACGCCGCGGGCCAGATCCACTCGGACATCCAGAAGGGCTTCGTCCGCGCCGAGGTGATCGGCTGGGAGGCGCTCGTCGACGCGGGCGGCTACGCCGGTGCGCGCGACCGCGGGACGCTGCGGCTCGAGGGCCGCGACTACGTGATGGCCGACGGCGACGTGATCACCGTCAAGTTCACGCCCTAGGCGCCGCCCTCCAGGCGGTCGGCCAGCCGGTTCATCCCGAGCGCCCGCGCCGCCTCGGCGCCGCCCGCCCGGTCGGTGGCGCGGTCCGGCGGCCGCTCGACGTCGGCGTCCTGGAGCGTCGCGATCTCGCGGAACGCGCGCAGCTCGTCCGCCTGCTCGATCAGCGCGCGCCGCACCGACGGCTTCTCGCGCACCGCGCCGGCGATCGCGGCCTCGAGCGTGCCGTGGCGCTTGAGCAGCTCCGCCGCGGTCTTCTCGCCGATCCCCTTCGCGCCGGGCAGCCCGTCCGACGGGTCGCCGCGCAGCGCGATGAAGTCCGGCACGGCGGCGGGCGGGACGCCGTAGCGCTCCTCGACCTCGGCGGCGCCCATCTCGTCCGGCCCCTCCTGGCGGGCGCGCTGGAGCAGGACGGTCACGCCCGGCCCGGCGCACTGGAACATGTCGCGGTCGCCGGTGAGGATCTGGGCGGTGCCGCCGGCGGCGACCTCCGCCTTCGCGTAGGCGCCCATCAGGTCGTCGGCCTCGAGCGTGTCCGACGCGGTCACGGTCCAGCCGAGCGCCTCGTACAGCGCGGGCGCGCGCTCCCACTGGTCGGCGAGCGGGTCGGGCATCGGCGGGCGGTGGGCGTGGTAGGGCGGGTAGAGCTCGGTGCGGTAGTGCGCCGCCTCCTGGCCGAAGCAGCAGATCACCGCGCGCGGCGCGTACTTGTCCACGCAGTAGAGGAGCTGGTTGACGGAGCCGAGCAGCGCGTTGACCGCGCGGCCCTCCCCGTCGGTGATCGAGTCCGGCAGCGCGAAGAACGCGCGGTAGAGCAGGTGCGGGGTGTCGGCGAGCAACAGGGGCTGCGGCATGTCCGCGCAGGATAGGGTCCGCGGCCATGCGGACGATCAGCGGTCTCGATGAGCTCAGGCGGGCGGAGGGCGACGAGCTCGGCACCTCCGGGTGGCACGAGGTCACCCAGTCGGCGATCAACGACTTCGCCGACGTGACCGGCGACCACCAGTGGATCCACGTCGACGTCGAGCGCGCGAAGGAGACGCCGTTCGGCGGCACGATCGCGCACGGCTACTACACGCTCTCGCTCGCGCCGATGTTCATGGAGCAGACGTTCGCGCTCGAGGGCTTCGCCTTCGCCGTCAACTACGGGCTCAACCGCGTCCGCTTCCCGGCGCCGCTGCCGGTCGGCAGCCGCGTCCGCATGCACGCGAAGCTCAAGGACCTGCAGGACATCCCCGGCGGGGCGCAGATGACCGTCGAGGTGACGTTCGAGCGCGAGGGCGGCGACAAGCCGGTCTGCGTCGCCGAGACGCTCGCGCGGGTCTACACGGCCGGCTAGCCGGCGCGGACGCCCGGGCCGGCGTCGCCGCGGAAGACGATCCGGTAGAGCCCGGCGGCGGGCACGCCCGCGTGGTAGCGGCCGCCGCGGCGGGTCTCCGCGGTGCCGACCGTGACCCAGCGGCCGGCGAGCCGGCGCTGGACCTTGACCGCCGCGCCCGCCCGGGCCGGGAACACGCGGCCGCTGAGGCCCGCGATGTCGGGCACGCGCGCGACGACCGGCGCCGGCGTCTTCGCCGGCAGCGGCGGCGGCGCCTTGCCGGTGCTGATCGAGGTGAAGAACGCCCAGCTGTCGAACAGCCCGAGCCGGGCGCGCAGCGTCGGCCCGTTGACGCGCGACCTCCCGGCCGTGCCGACGACGTTGGCGGCGACGATCCGGGGCGAGCTGCCGCGGGTGAGCACCTTGACGCCGCGGAAGCGGCCGCGGTACAGCCCGCGCAGCTTCGCGCCCGCGGAGGCCATGCTCAGCCGGATCGGGCCCCAGCGGTGGCGCGGCGAGACGCTGTCGTACTTGTCCTCGACGGAGCGGAGCCACGGCAGCGGCTCGGTGCCCAGGCCGCTCTTCTCGACGTCCTCGGTGCGCCCGCCGGAGGTCGAGAAGAAGTAGGTCGCGACCGGCTCGCCCTGGTAGGTCACGAGCTGGCCCTTGGTCGCGGCGGCCGCGGCGTTGGACGTCGCCTGCTCGGCGGCGACGCCGCCGTAGACCTGCGAGCTCGTGTTCGCGTAGTGGTCGAAGCCGTCGCCGTCCTTGTTCGTCGTCAGCGCGTAGGTGCGCGCGGCGACGGCCTGCGCCTTCAGCGCCTCGGCCGGCCACGTGGCGGAGACCTCGAGCGGGATCACGCCGCGCACGTAGTCGTCGACGTCGAGCGCGTTGATCACGTTGACGCCGCCCAGCGACCCCGGCCGGAACTCGAGCGCGCCGCGGTAGCTGCCGTTGTTGCGCAGGTAGCCGGACGCGCCGAGCACGGTGATCGGGCCCGGCCCGGTGACGCGCAGGGGCGCGGGCGCGGTGACGATCGGCTTGCCGCGCCGCGTGACGAGCTGGACCTGGCCGCCGGCGCGGCCGCGGACCGAGTAGGTCTTCGCCGGCGACAGCTTGCGGCCGGCGGCGGCGCTCGCGCCCCGGAACGACGCCGCGCCGCGCGTCGACTGGATCAGCACCCGCACGGTCCGCGGCGCCTTCAGCACGCCGATGGCCGTGTCCGTGTAGTAGTGGCCGAGGATCTGCTTGTAGGTCCAGCCGTGCTCGGCGTAGCCCAGCGCGCCGTACTGGCTCATGCCGACGCCGTGGCCGAAGCCGGCGCCGCGGATCGTGAAGCGCTTGGCCGCTTCGGCGGGCGCCGCGGCGCAGATCGCGACGGCGAGGAGGGCGAGCAGGATGCTGAGGTTGCGAGTCATGGAGAGCGGGGAAACCGGTTCGACGGCAGGCGGAATCGGTTCCCTAAGGTTGCCCGACACCGCGGTCGTCCGGAAGTTGCGTCGAGAAAGGGAGTCGTGACGGAGCGCAAGGCGTCGGATCTGTTCGTCGAGTGCCTCGAGGCCGAGGGCGTGCGGCACGTGTTCGGCATCCCCGGCGAGGAGACGCTCGACCTCAACGCGTCGCTCGACGAGTCCTCGATCACCTTCATCCCCGTCCGCCACGAGCAGGGCGGGGCGTACATGGCCGACATGTACGGGCGGCTGACCCGCCGCGCCGGGGTCTGCCTCGGCACGCTCGGCCCGGGCGCGACCAACCTCACCACCGCGGTCGCCGACGCGCTGCTCGACCGCTCGCCGCTGGTCGCGCTGACCGGCCAGGCGGACCTCGAGCGGATGCACAAGGAGTCCCACCAGCACATCGACGTCGTCTCGATGTTCAAGCCGATCACGAAGTGGAACGTGCGGCTGAACTCGGCGCGCGTCATCCCCGAGGTGGTCCGCAAGGCGTTCAAGGTCGCGCAGGCGCAGAAGCCGGGGCCGACGCACATCGAGCTGCCCGAGGACGTCCTCGCGAGCTCGGTCGAGGCCGAGCCGCTGCCCTCGCAGGTCGGGATCCGGCGTCCCGAGCCCGCCTCGCGCGAGCTGCTCGAGGCGGCCGCGATCATCCGCTCGGCGAGCAACCCGATCGTCCTGGCGGGCAACGGCGTCGCGCGCGCCGGGGCCGCGTCCGCGCTGCGCGAGTTCGCGCGCTCGACGGGCATCGGCGTCGCCGAGACGTTCATGGGCAAGGGCTCGCTCGACTTCCACGACGAGCACGCGCTGGGCACGGTCGGGCTCCAGTCGCGCGACTACGCGCTGGCGGGCTTCGAGGACGCCGACGTCGTCATCACGGTCGGCTACGACCTCGTCGAGCACGCGCCGAAGAACTGGAACCCGGATCGCGACAAGGCGATCGTCTGCATCGACACGGTCGCGGCCGAGGTCGACGAGCACTTCATGACGGAGATCGACCTCGTCGGCGACATCTTCCACATCCTCTCCCGGCTGGTCGAGGAGCTGCGCGACTCGTCGTGGGCGGTCCGCTCGTCGCGGCTCGACGACATCGTCCTCGGCCGCTTCGAGGCCGGCCGCGACGACGACGCCTTCCCGATGCAGCCGCCGCGGGCGCTGTGGGAGATCCGCCAGGCGCTCGGGCCGCGCGACATGCTGATCTCCGACGTCGGCCTGCACAAGCTGTGGATCGCGCGCATGTTCCCCGCCCACGAGCCCGAGACGGTGTTCATCGCCAACGGCCTCGCCGGGATGGGGATCGCGCTGCCGACCGCGATCGCGGCCAAGCTCGTCCACCCGCAGCGCAAGGTCGTCACCGTCAACGGCGACGGCGGCTTCCTGATGAACGTGCAGGAGCTGGAGACCGCGGTGAGGCTGAAGACGCCGATCGTCAACGTGATCTGGGAGAACCGCCAGTACGGGTCGATCGTGTGGAAGCAGGACAAGCGCTTCGGCCGCCACTTCGGCACCGACTTCGGCAACCCGGACTTCGTCAAGCTCGCGGACGCGTTCGGGATGCCCGCGTGGCGGATCGAGGGGGTCGAGGACTTCGGCCCCACCCTGCGCCGCGCGCTCGACCTCGACGTCCCGTCGCTGATCGTGCTGCCGATCGACTACTCGGTGGACGTCGCCATCTCACACGAACTCGGAACGGAGACCGTCGCCGCATGAGCATCACCGCATCCCAGGAGCAGGCCGCCCTCGACTCGGTCCCCACGCAGCTGCTGATCGGCGGTGAGTGGCGCGACGCGGGCGCGAGCTTCAGCGTCGAGGACCCGGCCACCGGCGAGTCGATCGCGCAGGTCGCCGACGCCACGCCGGACGACGCCAAGGCGGCGCTCGACGCCTGCGTCGCCGTCCAGGACGAGTGGGCCGCGCACCCGCCGCGCGAGCGCGGGGAGATCCTGCGGCGCGCGTTCGAGGCGATCACGGCGCGCGCGGACGAGCTCGCGCTCGTCATGACGCTCGAGATGGGCAAGCCGGTCGCCGAGTCGAAGGCCGAGGTCACCTACGCGTCGGAGTTCCTGCGCTGGTTCGCGGAGGAGGCGGTGCGGATCGAGGGCCGGTTCGCGACCGCGCCGAACGGCCAGGGCCGGCTGATCACCATGCGCCAGCCGGTCGGGCCCTGCTACGCGATCACGCCGTGGAACTTCCCGATGGCGATGGGCACGCGCAAGATCGGCCCGGCGATCGCCGCGGGCTGCACGATGGTGATCAAGCCCGCGCAGCAGACGCCGCTGTCGATGCTCGCGCTGGCGAAGATCCTCGAGGAGGCCGGGCTGCCGGACGGCGTCCTCAACGTGCTCACCTCGTCGAGGTCGAGCGACGTCTCGAAGCCGATCATCTCCGACCCGCGGCTGCGCAAGCTCACCTTCACCGGCTCGACCGCGGTCGGGAAGATGCTCGTCGAGCAGTCCGCCGAGGGCCTGCTGCGGACGTCGATGGAGCTCGGCGGCAACGCGCCGTTCATCGTCTTCCCGGACGCCGACGTCGACGCCGCCGTCGAGGGCGCGGTGATCGCGAAGATGCGCAACATGGGCGAGGCGTGCACGGCGGCGAACCGCTTCCACGTCGCCGGCGCGGTCGAGGACGAGTTCGCGACCAAGCTGGCCGGCAAGCTCGGCGCCATGAAGGTCGGGCGCGGGACCGAGGACGACGTCAAGGTCGGGCCGCTGATCGACGCGACGCAGCGCGACAAGGTCGCCGAGCTGGTCTCGGACGCGCTCGGCAAGGGCGCGCAGGCGGTCGTCGGCGGGACCGCGCGCGACGGCGCCGGCTACTTCTACGAGCCGACCGTGCTGGCGGGCGTCGGCGCGGACGCCGAGCTGATGCGCGAGGAGATCTTCGGCCCCGTCGCGCCCGGTGATCTCGTTCGACGACGAGGACGCCGCGATCGCCGCCGCCAACGACACCGAGTACGGGCTCGTCTCCTACGTCTACACGTCGGACCTCAAGCGCGCGTTCCGCGTCTGCGAGAAGCTCCAGACCGGCATGATCGGGCTCAACCAGGGGATGGTCTCCAACGCCGCGGCGCCGTTCGGCGGCGTCAAGTCCTCCGGCTTCGGCCGCGAGGGCGGCAAGGAGGGCATCGAGGAGTACCTGGAGACCAAGTACATCGCGATGGCCCTCTAGGTCGCCCGGATGGCGACCTCGTCATCAGGGCACGGGCCGGATGCCCGGGCGGGCGACCTCAAGCCCCTGGCACAAGTCCGCGACTGGTTCGCGCTCGCGCGCGCCGAGGGCGTGGCCGAGCCGGAGGCCGCCGCGCTCGCGACCGCGACGCCGGACGGGCGCCCGTCGGTGCGGATGGTGCTCGTGCGCGGGCTCGACGACCGCGGGGTCGCGTTCTACACGAACCGCGAGAGCCGCAAGGGGCGCGAGCTGACCGCGAACCCGTTCGCGGCGATCGCGGTCCACTGGCAGGCGCTCCAGCGCCAGATCCGCCTCGAGGGGGCGATCGAGGTCCTGCCGGAGGCGGAGTCCGACGCGTACTTCGCGTCGCGCGAGCACGGCAGCCAGATCGGCGCGTGGGCGTCCGACCAGAGCCGCCCGCTCGCCTCCTACGAGGCGCTGGAGGCGCGCGTCGTCGAGATGGGGGAGCGCTACCCCGGCATGGTCCCGCGACCGCCGCACTGGGGCGGCTACCTGCTGCGACCGGACGCGATCGAGTTCTGGCAGGGCCGGCCGAACCGGCTGCACGAGCGCGTCCTGTACCGTCGCGAGGATGACGGCTGGCGCGCCGAGCGCCTCGCGCCCTGAGCGGGCCACGTACCTCCGCCCCGCCGGGCTGGACGGCGTCGAGGCGCTGCACGCGAGCTTCATCACCCACCGGTACCGGCCCCACTCGCACCCGACGTGGACGCTCGCGATGGTGGTCCGCGGGGCCGCGGCGTTCGCGCTCGACGACACCGCGCAGCGGGCCGGCGACGGCGACCTGTTCCTGCTCGAGCCGGAGTCCGTCCACACCGGGGCGCCGGCGGTCCCGGGCGGCTGGGCGTACAAGGTGCTGTATCTCGACCCGGGCGTCTTCGGCGCGTGGGCGGAGGAGGGCGGCGCGCCGCCCGGCGGCGCGCGCTGGGTCGTGTTCCGCGACGCGCGGCTGTGGCGGGCCCTCGGCGCCGCGCACGACGCGCTCGCGTCCGAGCCGCCCGGGCTCGCCGTCGACGGCGCCGTGCTCGCCGCGGTCGACGCCCTGCGCCCGCACCTGCGGCCCGGGCCGCGGGCGCCCCGGACGCGCCCCGAGCATGCGGCGGTCCGGCGCGCGCGTGCGTACCTCGACGAGCGCTGGGCGGTCCGCGTCCCGCTCGCCGAGCTGGCGGCGCACGCGGGGCTGAGCCGGTTCGAGCTCGCGCGGACGTTCCGCGCGCAGGTCGGCCTGCCGCCGCACGCGTACCAGCTCGACCGCCGGATCGCGCGGGCGCGCGCGCTGCTCGCGGCCGGCGAGCCCGTCGCATCGGTCGCGCTGGAGTGCGGCTTCAGCGACCAGCCGCACTTCACGCGCACGTTCAAGCGCGCGGTCGGCGTCGCCCCCGGCGCGTACGCAAGATCGTGCAAGACGCGCGTCGCGCGTCTGAGCTTGGATCCGCTGCGATGGCGGTGACCGACTTCGACACCAAGGTCGCGGTGGTGGTCCGCGACGACCTCGCGGCGTGGCAGCGGATCAACGTCTGCGCGTTCCTGATGAGCGGCGTGGTGGCCGGCGCGGGCGAGGGCGTCGTCGGGCCGGACTACGAGGACGCCTCGGGCCGCGCGTACCTGCCGATGCTGGTCCAGCCGGTGCTCGTGTTCGCGGCCCCGGCCGGGAAGCTGCGGACGGTCTACGAGCGCGCGGTGACGCGCGAGCTGCGGTTCGCGATCTACACGGCGGATCTCTTCGCCACCGGGCACGACGACGACAACCGCGCGGCGGTGCGCGCGGTCGCGAGCGACGACCTCGACCTGGTCGGGCTCGCCGTGCGGGCGCCGCACAAGGCGGTCGACGGCGTCGTGCGCGGCTTGAAGCGGCATCCCTGACGGCTACGCTGGTCCGGCATGGAGCCAGAGGTGCTCGGAGCCGGGGATGTCACCGGCGCGCGGACGTCCCAGCCCGCGCGCCGCTTCGCGTAGCCGCAGAATCCCGCCTGCGCGGACGGCGCGGTCCCCGTCGACCGCCACCTCCCAGGAGCCTCCATGTCGCATCACCGCCGGGCCCATGTCCGGACCGCCACGTCGCTGTTCGCCGGCCTCGGCCTCCAGGTCGGGCTGTGGGCCGTGCTCGTGCCCGAGCTCGTCGCCTCGCGCTCGCTCTCGCCGGGCGAGCTCGGCGTGCTGCTCGGCGTGCTCGCGGGCACGTCGATCCTCTCGCTGAGCCTCGCCGGCACGGTCATCGACCGCGTCGGCCGCCGCCCGCTCGCCTGCCTCGGCGCCGCCGGGATGGGCGTCGCGCTGCTGCTGCTCGCGCTCGTCGAGGCGCGCTGGGCGCTGCTGCCCACGATCGTCCTCTACGGCCTCGCCAACGGGCTGCTCGACCTCAGCGCCAACACGGTCGGCGCTGACGTCGAGCGCGAGCACCGGATCCGCGTGATGATCCGGCTCCACGCGGGATTCAGCGGCGCGGCGGCCGCCGCCGCGCTGGCCACCGGCGCGGCGCTCGCCGCCGGCGCCTCGGCCGGCGCGCTGTACGCGTGCGGCGCGGTCGCGCTGCTCGCGCTCGCCGTGGTCGCCGCCGCCGGCCCGCTCCCGGCGCACGTCGGCGACGGCGCGCCGGTGGGCGTCGCGATCGGCGACGAGCGCGAGCTCGCCGCACGTCGCCGCCGCGCCGGCCGCGCCCGGCCGCCGCCCGCGCGGCTCGCTCCTGCGCGCGCCGGGCGTGCTGGTGGCGGTCACGCTGATCACGCTGTGCTTCTTCGGCGACGGCGCGATCGAGGGCTACGTCGCGCTCTACCTGCGCGACCTGCTCGGCGCCGGCGCGCTGCTCACCGGCGTCGGGCTCGCGCTGTTCCACGGCGCGTCGCTGGCCGGGCGGCTGGTGTCGTCGGCCGCGCTGGGCCGGCTCGGCGAGCGCAACCTGATCACGCTCGCCGGCGCGGGCGCGGCGGCCGGGATGCTGGTCATCGTCCTCGCCCGCTCCCCCGGGCCGGCCGCCGCCGGGCTGCTGCTCGTCGGCATCAGCCTGTCGCCGGTCGTCCCGACGGCGCTGTCGGTCGCCGGCCGCTCGGACCCGGCGCGCGCGGGCGCCGCCGTGTCGCTGGTGACCGCGGTCGGCTACGGCGCGTTCGTGCTCGGGCCGCCGTTCACCGGCGCGCTCGCCGACGCGACGTCGCTGCGCACGGCGCTCGTGCCGGTGATCGTCTCGACCGCGCTGCTCGCGCTCACCGCGCGGCGGCTCTGACGTAGGCTCCGGCCATGCCGGCCTGGGACGACGTGCTCGCGCTCGGCCGCGAGCTCCCGGAGGTCGAGGAGGGCACCTGGTTCCGGACGCCGTGCCTGCGCGTGCGCAAGAAGTCGTTCTGCCGCATGAAGGAGGACGGCGAGACGCTGGTCGTCAAGGTGCTCGACCTCGAGGACAAGGACGCGCTCCTGCGCGGGCAGCCGGACGTCTTCTTCACCACGCCGCACTACGACGGCTACGCCTACGTGCTCGTCCGGCTGGCCGCGGTCGACCGCGGCCAGCTCGGGGAGCTGCTCGAGGACGCCTGGCGGCTCGTCGCGCCGAAGCGCCTCGTCGCCGCCTACGACGAGCCGCGCTGAGGCGGCGGACGAGCCCGGCTCAGGCGGCGGGCAGCTCGGCGTCGAGCAGCAGCCGGCCGATCGCCTGCGCGCGGCGCGCGGCGTCGGCGTCGCCCTCGCCGGCGGAGATGATCGAGCCCTTCATCAGGATGTGCCACTTGCGCGCGAGGTCGTCGGGATCCGGCGCGCCGGCGTCGCGCGCGAGCCCGCCCAGGAAGTCCCGGATCCGGGCCAGGCTGGCGGTCGAGGCCGACGTGGACCGCGTCGCGCGTCATCGGCGGTCTCGAGCAGGACGTGGATGAACGCGCAGCCCTCGAAGTCGTCCTCCCGGAACCAGGCGTCGAACACGTCGAAGATCGCGAGCAGGCGGCCGGCGCCGTCGTCCGCGCGCCGCTCGACCTCGGCCTGCAGCCAGTTGCGCGTCCACTCCTGCTCGCGCCGCTCCAGGTAGGCGAGCGCGAGCTGCTCCTTCGAGCTGAAGTGGCGGTAGAGCGTCATCCGCGCGACGCCCGACTGCTCGATCACCGCGTCGATCCCGACGCCGCGGATCCCGCGGCGCGAGAACAGGTCGTAGGCCGCGTCGAGGATCCGGTCGCGGGCGGGTGCGTCCTGACGTGTCGTCGGGGTTGACATGCGCGCGTCCCCCACCTTAGGGTGCGAAGGCGAGGGAGACCAGTCGGTCTCGTCGAGAGGAGCACGCATGTCGATCCCCACCGAGCTCGTCGGCTCGCTGCCGCGCCCGATGCGGCTGCAGGAGGCCTACGCCGACTACGACGAGGGCAGGATCTCGTGGGACGACCTGAAGGCCGAGCAGGACGTCGCGGCCGAGGACTCGATCCGCCGGCTGGAGGAGGCCGGCGAGCCGATCGTCACCGACGGGGAGCAGCGCGAGTCGAGCTTCGCCACCTACCCGATCACCGACACGCTGGCGGGCACCGGGCTGGCCGACAACCTCGCGGGCGACGGCCAGTACTTCGCGATCTTCGACGACGGTCACCACCGGCAGCTCCCGCGGCTGACCGGAGGGCCGTTCCGCTACAAGACGTTCGCGTCCGAGTTCGTCGAGAAGAACCGGGCGATCGCCACCCACCCGGTCAAGCAGGCGGTCATCGCCCCGTCGATGCTGATGCTGCTGCACCCGCTCGAGGGCGAGATCCCCGGCTACTCGCGCGACGAGTTCCTCGACGACCTCTGCGACGAGTGCGAGAAGGACATCCGCCAGTGCTTCGAGGCGGGCGCGGTGCGGGTCTCGATCGACTTCACCGAGGGGCGCCTCGCGAACAAGAACGACGCGCGCAACCCGTGGACCGGGGCCGACATGCTGCAGGACTTCATCGACCTCAACAACCGCGTCATCGACCGCTTCTCGGCCGAGGAGCGGGTCAACCTCGGCGTCCACACCTGCCCCGGCGGCGACTGCGACTCCGTGCACTCGATGGACGTGCCGTACGAGAAGCTGCTGAGCAAGATGTTCCAGCTCAACGCGGGCTACTTCCTGATCCAGTGCTCCAGCGAGGCCGACCGCGAGCACGTCTACGAGCTCTGCGGCCAGTACAGCCGCGCGGACGCGAACGGCGTCCCGCAGGTCTGCTTCATGGGCGTCATCAATCCGCTCGACCCGGAGGTCGAGACGCCCGAGCAGGTCCGCGACGAGCTGCTCACGGCGTCGAAGCACATCCCGGTCGACCGCCTCGGCGCAACCGACGACTGCGGCTTCTCGCCGTTCAGCCGCGACGTGAAGCCGAAGCACGGCTCGCCCGACTTCGCGCGCGACATCGCGATGCAGAAGGTCGCGGCGCGGCTCGCCGGCGCCGAGCTCGCGCGCCAGGAGCTTGGGGTCACCGCGGGCGTCTGACCCGCGATCGCGCAGCGGCGCGCCGCCGGTGGCGGGTGGCGCGCCCCGCGCGACGCGTCAGCGCCGCCGGGCGGCGATCGAGACGAGCCCGGCGAGGATGCAGGCCGCGCCCGCCAGCTGCAGCACGGTCGGATCCTCCCGCAGCAGCACGATGCCCGAGCACGACCGAGCCGACCGGCTGGATCGTGAGGATCATCGACGTCAGCGCCGCGGGCAGGCGCGGCAGCGAGACGCTGATCAGCATCCAGCCGAGCACCTGCGACGACAGCGCGAGCGTGATCAGCCAGGCGGCGGACGGCCACGCGGGGGCGAGGTCGTCGACGCCGAGCACGATCGCGACCGCGAGCGCGGCGACGCCGACACCCAGGTCGCGTCGAACAGCGGCCCGGCCGGGCCGCCGCAGGTCCTCGTTGCCGTGCCGCAGCACGAGGATGAAGCCGGCGTACGAGAGGCCGGTGAGCGCGCCGAACACGACGCCGCGCAGCGGGTGCGCGCCGTAGGCGCCGTCCTCCAGCGCGCCCGAGATCAGCACGACGCCGATCAGCGTCAGCGGCAGGGCGGCGAGGATCCGCCGTCCCGGCCGCTCGCCCAGCACGGCCCACGCCGCGAACGGCACGACGACGACCTGGAGGTTGCCGAGCACCGTCGCCAGCCCGGCGCCGACGTCCGCGATCGCCTGGTGCCAGCAGATGAGGTCGACCGCGAAGAACAGGCCGGCGGCCATCGCGAGCCGCTGCTGGCCCGGCGCCCGCGGTCCGAAGCGCCGCCGCTCGCGCCATGCGAGCAGCCCGAGCAGCGGCAGCGCGTACGCGCAGCGGTAGACCGCGGCGGTCGCGGGATGGACGTCGGCCTGGTGGACGAGGATCGCCGAGAACGCGATCGTCAGCGCGCCGGCGAACGCGATCAGCGGCGCCCGCGCCGGTGGCGGGCGCGGCGGTGACCGCCGTCACCGCACGGCGGGCCGGCCCCTCATGCGGAGGAGCCGGCGGCGATCTTGCGCAGGTCGAGCGCCTTGTCGAGCGTCGCCTCGTCGACGCCGTGCTCGCGCGCGACCTCGCGCAGCGTGCGGCCGCTGGACGACGCGTCCTTGACGATCTCGGCGGCCTTGTCGTAGCCGATGTACGGGTTGAGCGCCGTCGCGACGGCGAGCGTCCCCTCGGCCGAGGCCGCGCAGCCGGCCAGGTTCGCCTCGATGCCGTCGACGCACTTCTCCGCGAACAGCTCGCTCGCCGAGGACAGCAGCGCGATCGACTGCAGCAGGTTGCGCGCGATCAGCGGGATCCGCACGTTCAGCTCGAACTGGCCCTGGAGGCCGCCGACGGTGATCGCGGTGTCGTTCCCGATCACCTGCGCGCTGACCTGGAGCACGACCTCCGGCATCACCGGGTTGACCTTGCCGGGCATGATCGAGGAGCCCTTCTGCAGCTCCGGGAGGAACAGCTCGCCGATGCCGGCGCGCGGGCCCGAGCCCATCAGCGCGAGGTCGTTGGCGATCTTCGTCAGCGACACGGCGACGACCTTGAGCGCGCCCGACAGCTCGACCAGCGCGTCGCGGTTGGCCTGCGCCTCGAACGGGTCCTCCGGCGCGCGGACGTCGAAGCCGAGGCCCTCGGAGAGGATCGCCCGGACGCGCTCGGCGAACTCCGGGTGCGTGTTCAGCCCGGTCCCGGTCGCGGTCCCGCCGAGCGGGATCTGGGCGACCTGCGGGAGCGCGTTCTCGACGCGCCGGCGGCCGAGCCGGATCTGCGCCGCGTAGCCCGCGAACTCCTGGCCGAGCGTGACCGGGACCGCGTCCATCAGGTGCGTGCGGCCGGACTTCACGATGTCCTTGAACGCCTCGGCCTTGGCGGCGAGCGAGGCCTCGAGCCGCGCGAGCGCGGGCAGCAGCCGGTTCGTGGTCTCCTCGAGCGCGGCGAGGTGGACGGCGGAGGGGAAGACGTCGTTCGACGACTGGCCCATGTTCACGTGGTCGTTCGCGTGCGCCTCGTCGCCCGCGAGCGTCGCGATGACCTCGTTGGCGTTCATGTTCGTCGAGGTGCCGGAGCCGGTCTGGAAGACGTCGATCGGGAACTGGGCGTCGTGGTCGCCGGCGACGATCTCGTCCGCGGCGGCCGCGATCCGCGCGGCGACCGCCTCGTCGAGCAGGCCGAGCTCGCCGTTGACGCGCGCCGCCGCGCCCTTGATCCGGCCGAGCTGCCGCACGACCGCCACGGGCACGCGCTCGCCCGAGACGGGGAAGTTCGCCACCGCCTTGGTCGTCTCTCCGCCCCACAGCTGGTCGGTCGTGTCCTGCACGCTCATGGCTCTGCCTCCGGTCTCGGTCCGCAGGACTACGCTAGCGCCCGGAGAGCGCCGGGAGGTCCACTGGCTCGGGCGTCACGTCGTGCGGGTCGAGCTCCTCGCGGCAGTGCGCGCAGACCATCACCGGGTCGGCGACGTGACCGCAGGAGTGGCGCAGGGCGATCGGGGCCTCGTCGTCGCGCAGGTGCTCGTCGCCCCAGCGCATGATCGCCACGACGGCGGGATAGAGCCCGAGGCCCTTGTCGGTCAGCCGGTACTCGAACCGCTCCGGCTCGTCCTGGTAGCGGCGGCGCTCGAGGATCCCGGTGCGGACCAGCAGCTGCAGCCGCGCCGAGAGGATGTTGCGGGCGATCCCGAGGTTGCGCTGCATCACCGAGAAGCGGCGCACGCCGTAGAAGCACTCACGCAGGATCAGCAGCGTCCAGCGTTCCCCGAGGATCTCCATCGCACGGCCGATCGAGCACGACGGAAGGCGCAAGGCGTCGTCCATGCGCGGTCACGGTAGCGCGCCGGCGCGCCACGTCACAGGCAGAACGCCGCGAGCTCGCGCGCCAGGCCGACCGGATCGTCGTAGGCGAGCAGGAAGCCGGTCCCGGGCAGCACGCGGAGCATCGCGTCGGCGATCAGGTCGCGTGCCTCCTCGGCGATCGCGAGCGGGTGCATCGGGTCCTCGTCGGCCCACAGCAGGAGCACCGGGACCGCGATCCGCGGGTACGCCTCGGCGAGCTCGGGCTGCTCGCGCGGCCAGCGCCGGATCGCCCGGCTCCAGGCGCGCATCCGGCCGGCGTTGCCGCCGAGGTCCATCGTCGCGTGGCGGACGAGGTCGCGCGCGGCGGGGTTGCCGGTGGCCGACAGCGACGGCCCCTTCGACGGGCGGAACGCCATCCGCGCGACGTGCGACGCGGCGCGGTCGAGCCCGGGCACGGCGGCGACCGCGGCGGCGGCGCGGACCCCGCGGTCCAGCCGCACCGCCGGCTGGTGCAGGCACGACGACATCAGGACGAGCCGGCCCGGCGCCAGGCCCTGCTCGAGCACGGCGCGGAGGACGATCTGGGCGCCGGTGTCGTGCCCGCCGACGAGCGGGCGCGGGCCGCACGTGTCGGCGAGGAAGCCGGACACGACCTCGGCGAGCCACTGCGGCGTGTACGGGTGGCGCGCGCTGTCCTCCGAGTCGCCGTGGAGCGGCAGGTCGGGCAGCACGAGCCGGAAGCGGTCGGAGAGCTCGTCGGCGATCGGCTCCCACTCGCGGTGCGAGAGGCCGGCCGAGTGCAGCAGCGCGAGCGGGCGGGCCGGTGCCGATCTCGCGATAGGCGATCCGCGCGCCGTCGTGGTGGTGGTAGAGGCGCAGCTTCACGTCAGCGCCGATCGTAGAGTCAGCGGGCGTGCTCCGGCGCTCGCCCTACGACCGGCAGATCCTGGCGCTCGCGGTCCCGGCGCTCGGCGCGCTCGCCGCCGAGCCGCTCTACGTGCTCGTCGACACCGCGATCGTCGGCCATCTCGGGACGCCGCAGCTCGCCTCGCTGGCGATCGCGGCGGCGGTGCTCTCGACGGCGTTCACCGTCTTCAACTTCCTCACCTACGGGACGACCGCGCAGGTGGCGCGGCTCCACGGCGCGAGAAGGTGACGAGCGAAGCGAGGCACGCGCACGTCGGCGCGCAGGCGCAGTGGCTCTCGCTCGGCATCGGCGTCGCCCTGATCGCGCTGATCGCGGGGCTCGCCGAGCCGGTCGCGCGGCTGATGGGCGCCGAGGGCGAGGTGCTCGACGGCGCGGTCACCTACCTGCGGATCTCGGCGCTCGGCGCGCCGGCGTTCATGCTCGCGAGCGCCGGCCAGGGCTACCTGCGCGGGATCGGGGACCTCAAGACGCCGCTCGTGATCCTCGTCGTCGCGCACAGCGTCAACGTCGTGCTGGAGCTGCTCTTCGTCTACGGCTTCGGCTGGGGGCTCGCCGGCTCGGCCTGGGGCACGGTGATCGCGCAGCTCGGGATGGGCGCCGCGTTCTTCGCGGTCGCCTACCGCGCCGGCTGGCAGCGTCCCGATCTCGCGCGCATGCGCGCGCTCATGCGCGTGGGCTGGGAGATCGCCGTCCGGACGACCGCGCTGCTCGCGTCGTTCCTCGTCGCCTCGGCGGTGCTCGCGCGGGTCGGCTCCGCGTCGCTCGGCGCGCACCAGATCGCGTTCCAGCTCTTCATCTTCCTGGCGCTGCTGCTCGACGCGCTGGCGATCGCGGCGCAGGTCCTCGTCGGGCGGATGCTGGGGGCCGGCGACGCCGCGGGCGCCCGTGCGGCGGCGCTCCGGATGATCCTCTGGTCGGTCGCGCTGGGCGCGGCGTTCGGCGTCGTCCTGCTCGCGCTCGGCGACGCCATCCCGCACCTGTTCACCGGCGACGACGCGGTGGTCGCGCAGCGCGCACGAGATCTGGTGGCTGTTCGCCGCGCTGATGCCGCTCAACGGCGCGGTCTTCGCGCTCGACGGGATCCTGATCGGCGCGGGCGACACGCGCTTCCTGATGTGGGGGATGCTCTTCTCGGTCGCGGTGTACATCCCGATCGCGCTGCTCGCGCTCGATCGGGGCTGGGGGATCGTCGGCGTGTGGAGCGGGCTCGCGGCGCTGATCGTCGTGCGGCTCGCGACCTGCGGCGCGCGCTTCGCGTCCGAGCGCTGGGCGGTCACCGGCGCGCTGCGCGCGTGAGGGCTACCCTCTCTGCCGCCATGCGCCGCCTCGCGCTGATCGTCTGTGTCCTCGGCTTCGCGCTCGCCGCGCCGGTCGCCGCTGCGCAGACGGGGCAGGGGCAGGGGCAGGGCGGGAGCGGCGCGTTCGGCCCGCTGCCCCAGTCCGGCGCCGGAGGAGACCGCCACCCCGACGCCCCCGCCCTCCGTCGAGGCGCAGGAGCAGACCGACCGCACGCTGCTCTACCTGATCGGCGCCGGGCTCGTGGTCCTGTTCGTGGTCATCGGCTACGTGATCACGCGCGACGCGCGCACTTCGCTGCCGGAGGAGGCGCGGACGGAGCCGGGCCAGCGCGACCAGGGCCCGCACCGGCACGCGCAGCAGGCGAAGGCCAAGGCGCGGGCCAAGACGAAGGCCCAGCGCCGCGCGCGGCGGCAGAATCGCTGACCGATCTCCCGACACGCGGCGCGCCGGACGTGGTAGGGATAACGGCGCGGCGCCGCCACGGGCGCCATGGATGCCACGGAGGAGCCCGATGCGCCGTCTCACCTGCCTGTTGATCACCGCCGCCGCCGTCCTGGCGTGCGCCCCAGCGGCGCAAGCGCAGACGGTGACACCGCCGGCGGCGTGTCCGGGCACGTTCCAGGTCCTGCACAACGACACGATCGGGACGCTCTCGCTCAAGGCGGGCGCCTACACGATCACGGTCCAGAACCCGTCCGTGCTGAGCTGCGCGACCGCGTCGTCGCTGCTCACGCGCTTCCTCGAGGACTTCGACGGGGTCCTGCCCGGCTCGTGGGTCTACGACGTGGCGACCGGCGCCTTCGTGGGCTCCGGCGGGCGCGCGTTCACGATCGCCTTCACCGGCGGCGGCGGCGGCGGCGGTGGCGGCGGCGGCGGCCTCTGCCCGAGCACGTTCCAGGTCCTGCACGACGACAGCATCGGCGCGCTCTCGCTGCCCGCCGGGCCCGTACACGATCACCGTCAAGGGCCTGAGCTGCGCGTCGGCGTCGACGGCTCTTCACGCGCTTCCTCCAGGACTTCGACGGCGTCCTGCCGCGGCCCGTGGCGCCTCAACAGCCAGACCGGCCGCTTCACGCGCAGCCGCACGGTCAACTTCCGCGTCAAGCGGCGACGGGCCCGAGCGGCGGCGGGGGCGGGAACTTCCCGAACGGCCGGCGCTGCGGCGGCGCGCCGTTCAGCATCGACGCGACGACGACGATCGCCGGGCTGCGGATCCGCGCCGGCGCGTACCGGCTCTACGTCCTGCGCGGCTCGTGCAACGGCGAGGAGCAGGCCCTCGGACGGATCCTGCACCTCGGGCGGCTGCCCTCGGCGTGGACCCTGAACGTCCAGACCGCGCAGTTCAACCGCAACGGCAAGGGCCGGTTCTACATCCAGCGCATCATCGGCTAGCCGGCGAGATCACCAGCTCGTCGACGTCGAGCACGGCGTCCGCGCGCGGGAGCACGTCGAGGGGTCGCTCGAACCCCGAGAACGTGCCCCGCCCGCGGTAGTCGGCGATCCGCGCGATCGTCTTCCCGCGGGCGAAGACGAACACCTCGCCGGTGCTGCCGAACGGCAGCATCCCCTTGTACTCGCTGCCCAGCTCGGCGGAGATGTCGTCGCGCGCGGTGCCCGGCTGGACGACGAGGACGCGGTCCCAGCGGAACGGCGCGACCCGCCGCAGGTCGACGGTCCCGCCGCCCGTCGGTGTCGCTGACCTGGATCGCCCGCGTGAGGTTCTCGGCGAGCACGTTGTCGGCCGCCACGCGGTCCTCCGAGCGGGTCAGGAAGACCACGAGGCCGAGGACGATGAAGGCGGTGGTCAGCAGTGCGCCGACCGCGACCAGCGCGCGGGTCATGGCACCTATCATCCCCGCTCCGCCCATGAGTCCCGTCCACGAGCCGCTGCCGCCGACCGTCTCCTTCCCCGCGCTGGAGGAGCAGGTCCTCGCGCGCTGGCGCGAGCGCGACGTGTTCCGGGCCTCGGTGCGCAACCGCGAGGGCGGGCCGCCGTTCGTCTTCTACGAGGGGCCGCCGACCGCGAACGGGCTGCCGGGCTCGCACCACGTGCTCGCGCGGGTGTTCAAGGACGTCTTCCCGCGCTTCAAGACGATGACCGGCCACTACGTGGAGCGGAAGGCCGGCTGGGACACGCACGGGCTGCCGGTCGAGATCGCGGTCGAGCAGAAGCTCGGGTTCAACACCAAGGAGGACATCGAGCGCTACGGCGTGGCGGAGTTCAACGCCAAGTGCCGCGAGGCGGTGCTCGAGCACCTCGAGGACTGGCGCGCGCTGACGGAGCGGATCGGCTACTGGGTCGACCTCGACGACGCCTACTACACGCTCGACCCGAGCTACGTGGAGTCGGTCTGGTGGGCGCTGAAGACGATGTGGGACCGCGACCTGCTCTACGAGGGCCACAAGGTGGTCCCGTACTGCGCGCGCTGCGGCACCGCGCTCTCCTCGCACGAGGTCGCGCAGGGCTACCAGGACGACGAGGACCCGTCCGTCTTCGTCCGCTTCCCGGTCTCGAGGCCCGCCGGCGTGCTGCGCGAGGGCGACGAGCTGCTCGTCTGGACGACGACGCCGTGGACGCTCGTCTCGAACGCGGCGGTCGCCGTCGACCCCGGGCTGACCTACGTGCGCACGACCTCCGGCGAGGTGCTCGCCGAGGCGCTCGTCGAGCGGGTGCTCGGCGACGGCGCCGTGATCGCGGACCGGTTCAGCGGCGCCGACATGGTCGGCGCCGGCTACGAGCCGCCGTTCCCGTTCATCCCGGCCGAGGCCTACGGCGACAAGGGCCACACGGTGCTCCCCGCCGACTTCGTCAGCGCCGAGGACGGCACCGGCATCGTCCACACCGCGATCGCGTTCGGCGAGGAGGACTACCGGCTCGGGGCCGAGCAGGGCCTGAGCGTCGTCAACCCCGTCCGGCTCGACGGCACCTACGACGAGCGCATCGGCCCGTACGCCGGGCGCTGGGTCAAGGACGCCGACGCCGACCTGATCGAGGACCTGCGCGAGCGCGGCCGGCTGCTGCGGGCGGAGACGCTGCTGCACGCCTACCCGCACTGCTGGCGCTGCGGGACGCCGCTCCTCTACTACGCCAAGCCGTCCTGGTACATCCGCACCTCGGCGATGCGCGACCGCCTGCTCGCCGCCAACGAGACCGTCACCTGGCACCCGCCGCACATCAAGCACGGGCGCTTCGGCAAGTGGCTCGAGAACAACGTCGACTGGGCGATCTCGCGCGAGCGCTACTGGGGCACGCCGCTGCCGGTCTGGCGCTGCGAGAACGGCCACGTCGAGGCGGTCGGCTCGTTCGCGGAGGTCGAGGAGCGCTCGGGCAAGCCGCTGCCCGACCCGCACCGGCCGTACGTCGACGAGCACACGTGGGCGTGCGCCGAGTGCGGCGCCGAGATGCGCCGCGTCCCGGAGGTCATCGACGTCTGGTTCGACTCCGGCTCGATGCCGTTCGCGCAGCGCCACGCCCCGTTCGAGAACGAGGACCTGTTCCGCGACACCTTCCCGGCCGACTACATCTGCGAGGCGATCGACCAGACCCGCGGCTGGTTCTACTCGCTGATCGCGATCTCGACGCTGCTGTTCGACCGCTCGCCCTACCGCACCGTGCTCTGCCTCGGCCACATCGCCGACCCGCAGGGCAAGAAGATGTCGAAGTCGCTCGGCAACATCGTCGTGCCCTGGGAGGTCATCCAGCGCCACGGGGCCGACGCGTTCCGCTGGTACTACCTGACCTCGAAGCAGCCGTGGGACGGCTACCTGTTCTCGACCGAGACGGTCGGCGAGTCCGTGCGCCAGTTCCTGCTCCAGCTCTGGAACACGTACGGCTTCTACGTCCTCTACGCGAACGCGAACGAGATCACCGCGCCGGGCGCGCCCGAGACCGACCTCGACCGCTGGGCGATCTCGCGGCTGAACGCGACGATCGCCGAGGTCCGCGAGCGGATGGAGGACTACGACGCGACGCGCGCCGGCCAGGCGATCGCGGCGTTCGTCGACGAGCTCTCGAACTGGTACGTGCGGCGCTCGCGGCGGCGCTTCTGGGACGGCGACCCCGCCGCGTTCGGCACGCTGAAGACCTGCCTGGTCGAGGTCAGCAAGCTGCTCGCCCCGTTCTGCCCGTTCATCGCCGACGCGATCTTCGAGAACCTCGACGGGTCGCTCGACAGCGTCCACCTGGCCGACTTCCCTGAGCCCGGCGAGCGCGACGTGGCGCTCGAGGAGGCGATGCGCGATCGCGCGCGAGACGGTCCGGCTCGGGCTGGCCGCGCGGTCGGGCATGAAGGTGCGCCAGCCGCTGCGCGCCGCCGTGGTCGTCGCCTCGGGCGACGAGCGGGCGGCGATCGAGCGGCTCGCCGGGATCGTGCGCGAGGAGCTCAACGTCAAGGAGCTGCGCTTCGTCGCCGAGGCGGGCGAGCTGGGCTCATACGACGTGAAGCCGAACTACCGCACGCTCGGGCCGCGCTTCGGCAAGCAGATGCCGCAGGTCGCGGCGGCCGTGGCCGCGCTCGAGCCGGGGCACGTCGCGGACGCGCTGCGCGACGGCGGGCACGTCGGGATCGCGATCGACGGCAAGGACCACGAGCTCGGCGCGGACGACCTGCTGCTCGCCATGCAGCCGCTCGAGGGCTACCAGCTCGAGCGCGAGGGCTCGCACGCGGTGGCGCTCGAGCTCGAGCTCGACGACGAGCTGCGGCGCGAGGGTCTCGCGCGCGAGGTCGTGCACGCGATCCAGAACGCGCGCAAGGCCGGCGGCCTCCAGGTCGAGGACCGGATCGAGCTCGCGCTCGGCGGCGACGCCGAGCTGCTCGCCGCCGCCCGCGAGCACGAGGACTACCTCGCGCAGGAGACGCTGGCGGTGAGCGTCGCCTTCGACGCGGACGGCGACGCGACCGAGGCGACGATCGAAGGCCGCCCGCTGCTGATCGCCCTGAGCCGCGCCTAGGCCAGCGCGGGCTCGATCTCGGCCTCGAGGCGCTTCTTGGGCATCGCGCCCTGGATGCGCTTCGCGACCTGACCGTCGCGGAACAGCAGCAGCGTCGGGATGGCCATGATCTGGTACTCCGAGGCGGTCTGGATGTTCTCGTCGGTGTTGAGCTTGACGACCTTCAGCTCGGGCCGCTCGCCGGCGATCTCCTCGACGATCGGGGCGACCATGCGGCACGGGCCGCACCACGGGGCCCAGAAGTCCACCAGCACAGGCTGGTCGGACTCGATGACCTCCGCCTGGAAGTTCGTATCGGTGACCTCGTTGACGCCGGCCATGTCGCTCCTTGTCGCGGGCTTACTTCAGAAAGTATAGGAGGTGCGGCGACACCCACACCTCGACCGCGGCGGCGGCTATCAGGACGGGTACCGCGATGGCCGTGGTCACGAACGTCGCGGCCAGCAGCTCGTTCCAGGCCTGACGCCGCGCGGCCAGCATCCAGGCGGCCAGCGGCAGGAACAGCGCGCACAGCTCGGGCACCGCGTGCGGGAGCAGGGTGACCAGCAGCAGGCCGGGCGAGACGCCGTTCGCGTCGGCGAGCGAGGACGCCTGGAGCCCGAGCCCGTAGGCCTGGGTGGTGAGCGAGAACAGCGTCGCGGCGCCCACGAACACCATCGCGGCGCGGCCGACGTGGTCGTGCACGGCGCGCCACCAGCCGCGGTAGCCCTCGGCCACGACCGGCAGCGCCGAGCCGGCCATGAAGCCGGCGACGCAGGCCAGCGCGTGGAGCGCCAGGACGAGCCCGTTGCGGTAGAGGATGAAGCCGAAGTCGCCCCAGCCGCCCCGGCCGGCGTGGGCCCAGACGAGCGGGTCCGGGACGCTCAGGAGCGCCACGACCCAGGTGGCGGTCAGCAGCAGCGCGGCGACGCCGAGGCTGCCGAGCACCCACGGGCCGACGGCGGCGAGCGGCCGCGCGCGCCAGCGCCGCAGCGTGTCCTGCGTGTCCGCCCAGCCGCGGACGAGGGCGAGCTCCTCGGAGCGCATCACCCGGATGGGATCGGCAGATCGCGGCGCGGACTTCAGCCCGCGGGCACGCCGGTGGCGGCGATCCGCCACGGCCAGTCGCCCGTGCCGTCGAGCGCGAGCGTCCAGTGCTCGGTGAAGCTGCGCTCGGCCGAGCGGCTGCCCGACAGCACCGCGGCCGTGTCGCGGTCCTCGACGTAGCGGCGGCCGGTCACGTCGAGCTCGACGGCGATCGACGGCGGCTGCGCGCCGGCGTCGAGGTCGGCGATCCGGACCGCGTCGATCCGCGGGCCGCGGACGACGAGCCGCGTCTGCCGGCTCGCGTCGCCCGGGTGCAGCAGCTGCGCGAGCGCGTCCGGCCGCGCCGCCGCCTCCAGGGCCGCGTCGTCGCCGTCGACCGCCTGCGCCCACGCGTCGACCGCGCGCCGGACCGACGCCTCGATCAGGTCGGGGTCGAAGCGCCCGTCGGCGAGCGCGAGATCGAGCGCCGCCGCGCGCGCCGTGCCGTCGAAGTCGAGGTCGGCGAGCTCGGCCACCGCGAAGCCGGCGGGCGCGGCGTCCGCCGTCGCGCGCTCGGCGACCGCGTCCTCGCGCAGCCGCCGCTCGTCGTCCCACGGCGTGGTGACGATCTCGCTCTCGACGTTGTGCATCCCCTCGACGGACTGCTCGATCGACTCGAGCCGCCAGCCGTCGCCGGCCTTGGCCAGCGTCCACCACTCCATCGAGCTGACCGTGTCGCTGCGGGCGCCGTCGCGGTACATCACGCCGCCGCCGCGCGTCGCCACGTAGTCGCGCAGCGTGCTCGTGATGCAGACCACGACGCGGTCGTCGGCGTCGGCGGCGCGGTTGACGAGCCCGACGTACTGGATCTGCGGCTCGCCGAGCACCTCGACGCGGTTGTGCCAGCCGCGGCGCGCGTAGTCGTCGAGCCGCCGCCGCCACTCCTCGAGCAGGTCCGGCCCGGCGAGCTGCGCGAGCCGGTCGAGGTCGCGCGCGTCCCACGCGCGCTGGATCTCCAGGTACAGCTCGCGCGCGCCGGCGCGGACGGCGTCGGCGGCGAACGCCGGGTCGTCGTCGGCGGCGACGGCCGAGGCGAGCTCGACCTGGCGCACCCGCTCGGCGCGCCGCTTGCGGACCCGCCAGGCGCGGAACGCGCCGAGCACGAACACGATCAGGACGACGGCGAAGATCACGAGGATGAAGACCGGGCTGCCGGTCCCCGCGCCGCCGCCGCCGAAGCCGCCGCCTCCGCCACCGCCGACCGCCGCCTCCGCCTCCGCCGCCCCCGCCGAAGCCCGAGCTGCCGCCCCCCGCGGCGGCGAGTGCGGGACCCGCGGGCGCGAGGGCCAGGAGCGCGGTGAGCAGCGCGAGACGCAGGCGCATACCCCGTAGGCTAGGGACACCGTGACCAACGCCCAGATTGCTGCCGCCTTCGAGGAGCTCGCCGACCTCTACGAGCTCGACGGCGCCGTCTCCTACCGCGTCCTCGCCTACCGCACCGCCGCCAAGACCGTGCGCGAATCCTCGGTCTCGGTCGAGCAGCTCACACGCGACGGCAAGGTCACCGAGCTGCCGGGCATCGGCAAGACGCTGGAGACGAAGCTCCAGACGCTGATCGAGACGGGCGACATGACCCAGTCGGTCAAGCTGCGCTCGCAGTTCCCGAGCGGCGTCATCGCGATGATGCACCTGCCGGGGTTCGGCCCCAAGCGCGCCCGCCGGCTCTACGACGAGCTCGGGATCGACTCGCTCGACAAGCTCCGCGCCGCGGCCGAGTCGCAGCAGCTGCGCAGCCTGCGCGGGTTCGGCGCCAAGGCGGAGGAGAAGCTGCTCGAGACGCTGGCCGCCGGGCACGACGGGACGCCGCAGCCGCGCTGGCTGCTGTCGCGCGCCGAGCCGGTCGCCGAGCAGCTCGTCGACGCGCTGCGCGCCGCGCCCGGCGCGCACGAGGTCGAGGCCGCCGGGTCGCTCCGCCGCAAGGCCGACGCCGTCAAGGACCTCGACATCGTCGCCACGACCGACGACGCGCAGGCGCTGGTCGGGACGCTGACCGGCCATCCGCTCGTCGACTCGGTCGACCAGTCCGGCGAGGCCGGCGCGCGGGTCACGCTGCACTCGGGGATGAAGGTCGACCTGAAGATCGTCGCGCCCGACCAGTTCGGCAACGTCCTGCAGCACTTCACCGGGTCGAAGAACCACAACGTGCAGATGCGCGAGGCCGCGGTCCGGCGCGGGCTGCACGTGTCCGAGTACGGGATCCTCGACGACGCGACGGGCGAGACGCTGCGCTGCCCGACCGAGGAGGCCGTCTACGAGCGGCTCGGCATGGCGTGGATCCCGCCCGAGCTGCGCGAGGGCCGCGGCGAGCTCGAGGCGGCGGCCGCCGGGAGCCTGCCCGAGCTGGTGACGCTCGACGACCTGCGCGGCGACCTGCACTCGCACACGACCATGTCGGACGGCCGCCAGGACGTCGAGGCGATGGCCGCCGGGGCGCGCGAGCGCGGCTACGAGTACCTCGCGATCACCGACCACTCCGCCACGCACGGGTTCGGCAACCACGTCACGCCCGACCAGCTGCGCGAGCAGATCGAGCGGATCCGCGCGCTCGACGCCGGGCTCGACGGCTTCGACCTGCTGATCGGGACCGAGACGAACATCCTCCCGGACGGCTCGCTCGACTACGACGACGAGCTGCTCGAGCAGCTCGACTGGGTCGTCGCCTCCGCGCACACCTCGTTCAACATGAGCGAGCAGGACATGACCGCGCGGATGGTCGCCGCGATCGAGCATCCGCTCGTCGACGTGATCGGCCACCCGACCGGGCGCAAGATCGAGACGCGCGCGCCGTACGCGATCGACATGGAGCAGGTCATCGAGGCGGCCGCGCGGACGCACACGATGCTCGAGATCAACGCCGCCCCCGACCGGCGCGACCTGAACGAGCTCAACGCGCGCGCGGCGGCCGCGGCCGGGGTGCTGATCGTGCTCGACTCCGATGCGCACTCGGTGCGCAACCTCGGGCTGATGCCGTACGGCGTCGCGACGGCGCGGCGGGCCTGGCTCACGCCGGACCAGGTCGCCAACACGCGCCCCTGGGCGGAGCTGGACAAGCTGCGGAAGCGCAGCCGCGCCGCCGCATGAGCGTCGACAGCCCGGTGGAGGACCGCGCGCCGCGGCGCGCGAGCCGCGTTCCGGTACGGGGTGCGGGTCGGCGCGCCGTTCGGGCTGGCCGGCGGGCTGCTGGCGATGTCGTTCGGCGTGCTCGCGCACGACGTGGGGATGCCGGCCTGGGGCGCGATCCTGATGTCGCTGATCGTGTTCGCCGGCTCCGCCCAGATCGCGGCGCTGACGATCCTCGGCGCCGGCGGCGGGCTCGCCTCGGCGATCGGCGCGGCGACGCTGATGAACTCGCGCTTCCTGCCGATGGGGATCGCGATCGGCCCGTCGCTGCCCGGCGGCCCGGTCAAGCGCGCGGCCCAGGGCCAGCCGCTCGTCGACGCGTCGTGGGCGCTCGCCTCCGACGGCGAGGGCGGCTTCGACCGCCACATCATGTTCGGCTCGAGCGCGATCCAGTTCGTCGGCTGGCAGATCGGGACGATCGTCGGCGTGTTCGGCGGCTCGGCGATCGGCGACCCGAAGGCGCTCGGGATCGACGCGATCTACCCCGCGTTCTTCCTCGCGCTGATGATCGTGGAGATCCGCGGCGGCCGCGCGCTCGGCGTCGCCGCGCTCGGCGGGCTGATCGCGTTCGTGCTCGTGCCGATCACCCCGGCCGGCGTGCCGGTCCTGGTCGCCTCGCTCGCGTCGCTGGTCGGGCTGATCCGGCGATGAGCACCAGCACCACGCTGACGCTCGTGCTCGCCTGCGCGGTGATCACCGCGGGCATCAAGGCGACCGGCCCGGTCGCGCTCGGCGGCCGCGAGTTGCCGCTCTGGTTCTCCGGCGTCGTGGCGATGATGGCGCCGGCGCTGTTCGCCGCGCTCGTGGTCACGCAGGCGCTGGCCGACGGCCGCCACTGGGCGGTCGGGGCGGACACCGTCGGCGTCGCGCTCTCCGGGATCGCCGCGTGGCGTGGCGCCTCGGTGATCGTGGTCGTGGCGATCGCGGCGGTCACGACCGCGCTGCTGCGGGCGTTGTAGGCGGGACGAACTGCGGGCATTGAAGGGGAGGGACCGAGGTCGGCCGCCCGGTCGTCCGTTGCGTTGCGCCTTTGTCGCGGTATGCGCGACCAAAGCCGCAACGGAGCCCGTGTGGAAGCGCTTCCACGCTGCTCCGTTGCGGCTGACTACCGCATACCGGGAGTCAGCCGCAACGGAGCCCGCCGCGGCACCCCGCACCCTCCCTCAATGCCGCAGTTCAGGACCCCAGCAACGCCGGCACCACGCGCTCGGCCACCACGCGCGTCGACCGCGCCCGGCGCGAACGGCGCCAGCAGCGCCGCCGCGCGCTCCGCGTACCCGGGCGCCGGGTCGTCGAGCGCGGTCCGGATCGCCGCGGCCAGCCCGTCGCCCACCAGCCGCGGATCGAGCTCCCGCGCCAGCGGCAGCGCGGCGTACGGCCCCGGTCCGGCGTTCGTGACCAGCACGCAGCCGTCGGCGAGCGCCTCGAGCTGCGCGAGGCCGTGGTCCTCCCAGCGCGGCGCCGCCACGAACAGCCGCGCGCGCCGCAGCAGCGCCCGGTACTCCGCCGGCGCGACCATGCCCGCGTAGCGGACGCCGGGCTCGTCCCGCCCGGCGAGCCCCGCGACGACGAGCGTCTCGCCCTCGCGCCGTGCCGAGCGCCACGCCGCGAGCACGCGGTCGAGGCCCTTCTTCTCCGGGTTCGCGCCGTAGGCGACCGCGGCCAGGTCGCGCTCGCCGGCCGCGCCCGACGGCGCCACCGGGATCGGGACGACGACCGCCGGGCCGTGCGGCGCGGGCGCCGCGGCGAGCGCCGGCTCGCTCGTCGGCAGCAGCAGCGGCGCCGCCGCGAAGCGGCGCCGCTCGACCGGCCGCTGCCAGATCCCGTGGCGCCCGGGGCGGTTCGCGGCGGCGGGCGAGTCGAACCGGATCGCGCCGGGCTCCGGCCACAGCAGCGCCGCCGTCGTCGTCGCGTAGACGAGCGCGCGCGGCCGCTCCCGCGCGAGCGCGGCCTGCGCCGCGCGCCGCGCGGGCACCGCCCAGGCGAGGTCGGTCAGCGCGAACGTCCGCACCTCCCGCGCGGTCCCCACCCGCGCCACCGCCACCGTCGCGCCCGCCCGCCGCAGCGACCCCGCCAGCGCGTCGTCGGACGCCCGGAGCCCCGCGGTGCCGCCGAGCGCGACGATCAGGACGTCGCTCACCCGCGCATCAGCCCCGGCGTCCGGATCAGCCGGATCGGGGAGAGCGGCGGCGTGCGGTCGACGTAGAAGCGGAAGCCGTCGCGGTCCTCGATCGCGGTCACCGCGCTGTCCTGCCGCCGCCAGGCGAGCGCCCAGATGATCGCGAACCCCGCGGCCACCGCGGCCACCTGCGGGAAGAAGATCCCGGCGATCGCGGCGCCGAGCGTCGAGAAGAGCAGCGGCCAGAGCCGGTTGAGCAGCGTGATCCCCGGCCGCAGCTCGGGCAGCGACATCTGCATCCGCGCGTCGGCGAGCAGCCGCGCGATCGGCGGCGACGCGGCGTTGCGGCGCCCGATCCACGCGCCGACCAGCGCGGCCACGATCCACCAGCCGACGGCGATCTCCATCAGCGACGTCGTCGGGTCGCCGGCCGCGTTGGCGACCGTGAGCGCCGCGAGCAGCGTCGCCGATCCCGCGCTGAGCAGCACCGTGGCCTTGAGGAAGTCGACGAACCGCACCGGGCGGTCAGACCAGCAGCGTGCGCAGCAGCTCGCGCACGCCGTCGGTGCCGTCGACCATGACGTCCGCCTCCTGCTCGAGCTCCGGCGGCCCCTCGTCCGAGCGCACCCCGACCTTGAGCGCCTGCCCGAGCGTGCCGCGGTCGACGAGCTCGGCCAGCCCCTTGAACGCGTCGACGTCGGTCAGGTCGTCGCCGACGTAGAGCGCCGCGGCGAGGTCCCGGTCGCGCAGCAGCGCGACGATCCCCGCGCCCTTGTCGATCCGCACCGGCGGCCGGATCTCGAGCACCTTGCGGCCCCAGTGGGTCTTGTATCCGGACGCCTCGGCGCGCTCGGCGACCGCGCGGACCGCGTCCTCCGCGCCCTCCTCGTCGGGGACGCCGCGCCAGTGCAGGGCGGCGATCGCCTCCTTGTCCTCGAGCCGGACGCGCAGGCGCTTGAGCTCCTCGCCGAAGGCGTCGGCCATGAAGCCCTGGATCCGGCGCGTCCACGCCTGCAGCTCGCGATCGAGCTCGGGGCCCGTGGCGCCGGGCCGCAGGACCTCCGAGCCGTGGTTGCCGAGGTAGGCGATCGAGCCGAGCGCGACGATCCGGCGCGCGTCGGAGGCGCGCCGGCCCGACACGCACGCGACGGTGCCGTAGCGGCGCGCCACCTCGATCAGCGGGCGCCGGGTCGTCTCGGGCATGTGGGCGTCGTCGGGCTGCGCGACGATCGGCGCGAGCACGCCGTCCACGTCCAGCAGGATCGCGGAGCGGGACGGGTCGCGCCGCACGGGCTCCAGGAACTGCTCCAGCGTCGCGTCGGCGGCCATCGGCGACGTAGTATCGCGCGCATGACGGAGATCACGACGGGCGATGGCTGGGCCGCGGGCGGGATCGACGCGATGGGCGAGGGTCCGGGGCTTCCGCAAGGTGCGCAAGGAGCTCGGCGTGTCCGCGTTCGGCGTCAACGCGATCGTGATGCCGCCCGGCTACGCGACGCGGGCGCCACCTCCACGAGCGCCAGGAGGAGCTCTACTTCGTCCACGCAGGGCCGGATCGCGTTCAGCTTCGGCGACGACGGGTCTCTCGCTCGGGCCCGGCGACTTCGTCCGCGTCGACCCGTCGACGGTCCGCTCGCTGCGCAACGAGTCGCCCGACGCGGACGCCGTCTACGTCTGCATCGGCGGCGCCGACGGCTACGTCGGGCGCGACGGCCTGCTGCCCGAGGGCGAGACCAGCCCCCGCTAGGCGCGGTCCGCGGCCAGCAGGTCGCGGATCTCGGTCAGCAGCTTCGTCTCGTCGGACGGCGCCGGCGACTCCGTCTCGTCGCCGACGCCGCGCAGCGCGGCGAGCTTCGTCAGCGGCAGGACGATCACGAAGTAGATGACGGCGGCGACGATCAGCAGGTTGATCAGCGCGGTGATCGTCGAGCCGAAGACGATCTTCGAGCCGTTGACGCTGACGCCGGCGTCGCCGAAGTCGGGCGTGCCGCCGGCCGCGCCGATCAGCCCGCCGATGAAGTCGGTGGAGAACGCGGTCACGACGGCGCCGAACGCCGCGCCGATGACCACGGCGATCGCGAGGTCGATCACGTTGCCCCGCATGACGAACTCGCGGAATCCCTTGAGCATGTCGCTCACTATCGTTCGCACGGCATGGACGAACCCCTCCATTGCCTCGTCGAGATCCCGAAGGGGTCGCGCAACAAGTACGAGTGGGACGAGGCGCTCGGCGGCATCAAGCTCGACCGGTTCCTGTTCTCGTCGGTCGTCTACCCGACCGACTACGGCTTCATCACCGACACGCTCGGGGAGGACGGCGACCCGCTCGACGCGATGGTCTGCGTCTCCGAGCCGACGTTCTCCGGCTGCCTGATCCCGGTCACCGCGATCGCCGTCTTCCGGATGAGCGACGACAAGGGGCAGGACGACAAGATCCTCTGCGTCCCGCACTCCGACCCCAACTGGAGCGGGCTGCGCGAGCTGTCCGACCTGCCCGACCAGCTGCAGAGCGAGATCGAGCACTTCTTCTCGATCTACAAGCAGCCGGAGGGCAAGGAGGTGGTCGTCGACGGCTGGTACGAGCGCGAGCTCGCGCTGCAGCTGATCGAGGAGAGCCGGGCGCGCTGGCTGGAGCGGGACTCCTGACGCGGGTCGTCGCGGTCAGGGGCGGGGCGGTCGAGTCCGAGCACCGCGTCGCCTGGTGCGTCACGCACCCCGACGGGGCGATCCGCGGCGACAACCCGGAGCTGCCGGTCTTCGCGCGCTCGGCGGTCAAGCCGCTGCAGGCGCTGGGGAGCGTCCGCGCCGGCGTCGTCGAGCGCTTCCGGCTCGGGACGCGCCACCTGGCGATGGCGTGCGCGTCGCACGGCGGCTCCCCGGACCACGTCGCGGCCGTCGGCGAGGTGCTCGAGGCCTGCGGCCTGCGCGAGGAGGCGCTCGCCTGCGGGCCGGAGCTGCCGCGCGACCCGCGGGCGGCCGAGGACGTGCGGCCGTCGCGGATCCGCCACAACTGCTCGGGCAAGCACGCGTTCGGGCTCGCCCGCTGCCTGCACGAGGGCTGGCCGCTGGACGGCTACTTCCGCGCCGGACATCCGCTCCAGGGCGCGATGCGCGACACCGTCGCCGCGGCGTGCGGCGTCGAGTCGGCGACCGAGGAGGCCACCGACGGCTGCGGGATGCGGACGTTCGCGCTCCCGCTCGCCGGGCTCGCCCGCGCGTTCGGCGCGCTGGCCGGCGGCGGGCTCGGCGCGGCCGGCGACCGCTGCGCGGGCGCGATGCGCGCGCACCCGGAGCTCGTCGCCTACGAGGGCGCGATCGACACCGAGCTGATGCGCGCCGAGGACGGGCTCGTGGCGAAGATCGGCGCCGAGGGCGTGCTCGCGGTCGGCCTCGGCGACGGGCGCGGGCTGGCGCTGAAGGTGCGCGACGGCAGCCTCCGCGCGGTCGCGCCGGCCGGCATCGCGCTCGCCCGCGCCGAGCTGGGGCTGGACGCGCACGTCCCGGACGAGCTCGTCGCCGCGCCGATCGTCAACTCGCGCGGCATCCGCGTCGGCGAACTGCGGAGTGCGTGAGTGCGCGGCTACGGCAGCCCGTGCTCGAGCGCGCCCTTGACGGTCGCGTCGAGCGCGTTCAGGCGGTAGAGCGCGAGCGCCTCCGGCGAGCCGAAGCGCCCGCCGGGCGCGGCCTGCGCGCCGTGATGGGTGAGCACGCAGTGCAGCAGCGCGACGCGCCGCTCGGGCGCGAGGTCGCGCAGCCGCGGCTCGAGCAGCTGCGTGCCCGAGCGCGACGTGGCCGAGCAGCCGCCCCTCCTCGGTGAGCCCGATCTCCGCCCCGTAGGCGAACTCGCGCGTCTTGCCGAGGTCGTGGACGAGCGCGGCGCAGATCAGCAGGTCGGAGTTGAGCCGCGGGTGCAGGACGCAGGTCTCCTGCGCCAGCGTCGCGACCGCGACGGTGTGCTCCAGCAGCCCGCCGAGGTACGCGTGGTGGCCGGCGCGCGTGCACGGCGCGCGGCGCCACGCGGCGCGCAGCCCGGCGTCCGCGAGCAGGCCCTCGAGCAGCGCCGCGTAGCCCGGGCTCGTGGACCTCGCGCGCGAGGTGCTCGAGGAAGCCGTCGAGCTCGTCGAGGTTGCGGTAGGCGACGGGCAGGAACGCCGCGGGGTCGGCGCCGTCCGCGCGCTCGATCGCCCGCACGTCGATCTGCAGCTCCTCGCGGAAGCGCTCGACCTGGCCCTGGACGCGGACGAGGTCGCCGCGGTCGAAGCGGCCGCCGAGCAGGTCGGCGTCGCGGAACACGCGCGCGGGCAGCGCGCTCGTGCGGTCGCGCAGCTCGAGCGCGAGGTACGGCGTGCCGGTGCGCGCGATCAGCCGGTCCTTGCGCGTGCAGGCGAAGACGCCGTCGACCAGGTCGCCGGCCCGCAGCGCGCTGAGCTCGGCGGTGGGCACCCGTTCGATGATGGTGGGCCGGGCGGACGGGTCCGCTACCGTGCAACGCGATGCAGCCGCTGCTCTGGGAACGCCGTCCGGACGGGCTTCGCGCCCCCGCGCTCGTGTGTGCCTTCAAGGGCTGGAACGACGCCGGGGAGTCGGCGACGTCGGCGCTCTCGTTCCTCGGGTCCGGCCTCGGCGCGAGCCGCTTCGCGGTGATCGACCCGGAGGAGTTCGTCGACTTCCAGGCGACGCGGCCGACCGTGCGGATCGCCGAGGGGCAGCACCGCACGATCGAGTGGCCGGACATCGAGGTCCACGAGCTGCGGATCCCGCGCGCGCCGCGCGACCTGGTCCTGCTCAGCGGCCCGGAGCCCGCCTACCGCTGGCGCACGTTCTGCGCGACGGTGATCGAGCTCGCCGAGGCGCTCGGCGTGCAGATGGTCGTGACGATGGGCGCGCTGCTGGCCGACGTCCCGCACTCGCGCCCGGTCAACGTGAGCGCGTTCGCGAGCGACGACGCGCTGGTCGAGCGGCTCGGGCTCGAGCCGCCGACCTACGAGGGCCCGACCGGGATCGTCGGCGTGCTGCACGAGGCCTGCGCGGACGCCGGCATGCCGAGCGCGTCGCTCTGGGCCGCCGTGCCGCACTACGTCGCGGTGGTGCCGAACCCGAAGGGCTCGCTGGCGATCCTGCGCCGGCTCGAGTCGCTGATCGGGATCACGGTCGACGCCGCCGAGCTCGAGGACGCGGCCGGCGAGTACGAGCGCCAGGTGTCGCGCGCGGTCGAGATGGACCCCGACGTCCAGGCCTTCGTCGAGAAGCTCGAGCGGACCGCGGACGAGGAGGAGGGCCGCCCCGACCCCTCGCAGCTGCCGTCGGGCGACGTCCTCGCGCGCGAGTTCCAGCGCTTCCTGCGCCAGCGCGGCAACCCGCCGACCTGAGCTACTTCTCCGCTGCCGGACACGCGATCCGGTAGTCGCACATCGAGCACGCCGACCACGACGGCGTCGGCTCGAAGCCCTGCCCGAGGATCCCGTCGGCGACCGTGAACACCGTGTCGGTGATCCAGTCGCGGTCCTCGTCGGAGCGCTCGACCGGGACCTTCTCGTCGTCGAGCACGTAGTAGTAGGCCTGGTGGGCGGCCTCGAGCTGCCAGGACTCGCGCGCGCCGACCGCGTAGAGCGAGAGCTGGACGTCCTCGCGCAGCTGCGTCGCCGACTTCGGCCGGCCGGTCTTGTAGTCGATCAGCTCGTAGCCGCCGTCGGGCAGCTTGTCGACGCGGTCGACCCGCCCGCGCAGCAGGTGCGGACCCATCCGGAACGCGAACGCGCGCTCGAACCAGACCGGCTCGGCGTCCTCGTCCTGGAAGCGCTCGTGGTAGCGCAGCAGCGCGGCCGTCGCCTTGCCGCGCAGCTGGCGCTCCTCCTCGGAGTCGCCGAAGCCGCCCCGCCGCCAGCCGGCCTCCAGCAGACCGAGCAGCTCGGGCAGCGAGCCGGTCGCCGCGCCGCCGCCGTGGAAGCGCTCGAGCACCTGGTGGACGAGGATCCCGAAGCGCTGGTTGAGCGTCGGCTCCGACGGGATCCGGAACACGCGCGCGAACTTGTACTTGAGCGGGCAGGTCCGGTAGGTCTCGATGTCGCTCGCCGACAGCACGAGCCCGTCGCCGCGCTTGGGCAGGAACTGCTCGAGCGACGGCTCGGCGCGCTGGGCGACCGCCCGCGCCCGCAGCGCCTCGTCGCGCTCGGCGTCGAGCAGGTACTCGTCGAGCGCCGAGGTCTCGAAGATGTCGCGCTGCTCGGCCGTCGCGGCCTGCAGCAGCCGCGCGTTGATCTCCGGCAGCGCCTCCTCGACGGTCAGCCCGCCGTCCCGGGTGCGCTCCATCAGCGCGGAGAGCTTGAGCACCTCGAGGTAGCGCACGACCGCGTGCGAGACGTCGAGGTCGGTGTCGAAGCGCAGCTCGCCGAGCCGGCCCCCGACCTGCTGGACGGTGGTCAGCAGCTCGTCGCGCAGGAGCCGGAACGTCGACTGGAGCGTCTCCGCCGGCCCGAACAGCTCCTCCTCGCGCGCCTCCCACTCGGCGCCGAGCGCCGCGCGCGCCTCCTCGGCGAACGGCGACGGCGGCTGGACCGCGCCGCGCTCGGTCGTCGCCGGGTACGCGAGCACGAGCCGCCGCCGCGCGCGGGTCATCGCCACGTGCAGCAGCCGCCGCATCGCGTCGACGTGCGCGGCCTTCGTGTCCGGCGGCAGCGTCTCCTTGATCAGCGCGTCGGGGATCGGCTCCAGCGTGCGGCGGCGCGGGCCGGGCATCCGCGCGGCCATCAGCCCGAGCACGTAGACGTGGTCGAACTCGAGCCCGCGCGCCGCGTGCATCGCCATGACCTGGACGCCGCGCGGCCGCTCCCCGGCGACCGCCTCCTCCTCGCGCAGGCCGGCGTCGGCCACCGCGGCGATCGCGCGGGCGAACTCGCGCGCCGTGGCCTGCGGCGAGCGGCGCAGGTAGTCGGCCGCGAGCTCGGCGAAGCGGGCGAGGTTGACGAGCCGCTCGGCGACCTCGGTCGAGGCGGCGAACAGGAGCTGGCGGCGCAGGCCGAGCCGCTCGATCAGCCGGTGGACGTAGAGGTCCGGCCGCGTCGAGTCGATCGCGCCCGCCGCCGCGCGGTACATCTTCAGGAACGCGGAGATCCGCTCGCGCGCCTCGGGCGGGATCTGGGGCGACTCCAGCGCCGCGCCGAGCGCCGCGACCATGTCGAGCTTGCGCCGGCGGGCGATCTGCGTGCAGCGCGCGAGGTCGATCGCGCGCAGCTCGATCGGCGGGCGGGCGAGCGCGCGGACCACGGCGCCGGCGTCGCCGGGGTCGGCGAGCAGCCGCAGCCAGGCGAGCAGGTCGCGGACCTCCGCGCGCTGGAAGAAGGCGGCCGCGCCCGACGAGCCGGTACGGGACCGCGCGCTCCTCCAGCGCCGCCGCGACGGCCTGGCCCTCGCCCTTGACCGAGCGGACGAGCACGCAGACGTCCTCCGGGGCGACCCCGTCGCGCGACACGAGCCGCTCGACGTCCGCGGCGACCGCCTGCGCCTGCGCCCGCTCGTTCGCGCAGCGCCAGAACGCCACCTCGCCGGGCGGCGTGCCCTCCGGCGCCTCCAGCCGCTTCTCGATCCGTCCCGGATCGGGCGCCACCACCGCGGCGGCCGCGGTGAGGATGCGGCCGCCGGAGCGCCGGCTCTCGGTCAGGCGCACCACGCGCGCCTCCGGCCACTCGGCGCGGAAGTCGACGATGTTCTTCGTCGACGCGCCGCGGAAGCGCGTGATCGCCGCGTCGTCGTCGGCCGCGACGCAGAGGTTGCCGTGGTCGGTGACGAGCAGCCGCAGCAGCAGGTTCTGGGCGAAGTTCGTGTCCTGGAACTCGTCGACGAGGACGTGGTGGAAGCGCGCCGCGAGCCGTGCCCGGATGTCCGGCTTGCCGCGCAGGAGCCGGAACGCGTGGAGGACGAGGTCGCCGGCGTCGAGCGTCCCGCCCTCCGCCAGCAGCCGGTCGTGGGCGGCGTAGATGGCGGCGAACTCGCGCTCGCGCACCGCGCGCACCCGCGCGGTCTCGCCGTCCTCCGGCAGCGTGGCGGCCCAGGCGGCGTAGTCCGCGGCGGTCACCAGCTCGTCCTTGAGCCGGTCGATCCGCTGGACGATCGAGCCGAGCACGGCGCTCGGGTTGCCGCGCAGGTCGTGCGAGGCGAGCGGCAGCTCGTCGATCCGCTCCAGCAGCAGCGCCAGCCGGTCGGCCGCCGTCACCGGCGTGACGAACGGATCGACGCCCGCCTCGAGCGCCTCCTCGCGCAGCAGCCGCGCGCAGAACGCCTGCAGCGTGGTCACCGACAGCTCCTCGAAGCGCGCCCAGGCGCCCAGCCGCTCCTCGACCTGCGCGCGCAGCGCGTCGGCCGGGGCGGGCGTGTCGGTCAGGACGAGGATCGCGTCCGCGGGCGTCCCCTGCTCGACGAGCCAGGCGAAGCGCTCGACGAGCGTCCGCGTCTTGCCCGTCCCGGCGCCCGCGAGGATCAGCAGCGGGCCGCCCGCGTGCGTGATCGCCTCGAGCTGGGCCGTGGTCGCGGGCACCTTCGTAGGATACGGCCGGTGAGCGTGGCCGCACCGGACTGGCTGGGCGCGGCGCGCGCCGCCGCGCGGGAGCTGCAGGAGGTGCTCGCCGCCGCGCCCACGACCGTCGAGCGCGAGCGCGAGACCGGCACCCGCGGGGAGGGCGGCGACCGCACCCTGGAGATCGACGCGGCGGCCGAGGCGGCCGTGTTCCGCCGGCTGGACGCGCTGCATGCCGACGGCCACCGCTTCGCCGCGGTCAGCGAGGAGCGCGGGCAGGTCGACTTCGGCGGCGGACCCGTGCGCGTGGTCATCGACCCGCTCGACGGCTCGCGCAACGCCAAGCGCGGGCTGCCGCACTACGCGCTCTCGATCGCCGTCGCCGACGGGCCGACGATGGCCGACGTGCGGTTCGCGTTCGTGCACGACTTCGGCGCCGGCGAGGAGTGGGTCGCCGAGCGCGGCGGCGGCGCCCGCCGCAACGGCGAGCCGCTGGATCCGGGGCTGCCGGAGCAGCGGGTGCGCGGCCGGCTGGAGCTGCTCGGGGTCGAGTCCGCCGACCCGCGCTGGGTCGCCGAGGCGGGCGACGCGCTCGCCGACGTCGCGCACCGGCTGCGCGCGATCGGGGCGATCGCCGTGTCGCTCTGCCAGGTCGCGGCGGGGCGGCTGGACGGGATGGTCACGCTGCGCCGCTCGCGCGCGGTCGACGTCGCCGCCGGCCAGCTGATCGTGCGCGAGGCGGGCGGGCACGTCGCGTTCATCGGCTGCGCGACGCCGCTCGACGCCCCGCTCGACGTGCTGACGGCGGTCGCCCCGATCGTCGCGGCGCGCTCCGCGGAGGGCCTCGCGGAGCTGGCGCGCGTGCCGCTGCGCTGATCAGCCGCTGAGGTCGGCCTGCCATCCTGGGTGGATGGTCGATTGGAACCTCGCAGCCAAGGTCGCCGAAGGGGTCGCCGGACTCCAGCCCGCGGGCGACCCCGAGCCGTTCCAGGCGCTGGTGCGCCCGGCGGACGAGGCCGAGGCGCTCGTCAGCGCCTACACCGGGCTCGTGCCGTCCGCGGGGGTGCTGCCGGTCGCCGAGTCGATCGACCGCAAGACGTGGATCGACGCGAACCTCGCCTCGATCCGCGGCGTGCTCGAACCGGCTGCCGCGAAGGCGGCTGAGGGCGCGGGGCCGCTGGGCGGTGTCGCCGGCGCCGCGGCGGGCGCGGTGCTCGGCCTCCAGGCCGGCGCGATCTCCGGCTTCCTGGCCGGGCGCGTCATGGGCCAGTACGAGTTCCCGGTGCTCGACCCCGACGCGCCGGCGCGGCTGTTGTTCGTGGCGCCGAACCTCGGCCACGCGGCGACGCAGCTCGACGCCGACGCCGACCGCCTGCTGCGCTGGGTCGCGCTGCACGAGATCACGCACGCGCTGCAGTTCGGCGGCGTGCCGTGGCTGCGGCCGCACCTGGCCGGCATGGTGCGCGATCTGACCGGCGCGCTCACCGTCGACCCGGGCCAGCTGTTCGCCGGCGTCCCCGGCCTCGACGACCTCAAGGGCCTCGTCGACACCGTGCGCGAGGACGGCCTCGCGGCCGCCGTGCTCGGGCCGGAGCGGCGCGCGCAGCTCGACGGCGTGCAGGCCTTCATGGCCGTGCTCGAGGGCTACGCGGAGCACGTCATGGACGCCGTCGGCGCCGACGTGATCGAGGACCTGGGCTCGTTGCGCGCGGCGCTCGAGCGGCGGCGCGCCGACCGCACCGGCCTGCTGCGGCTGCTCGAGCGCGTGATCGGCATGGACATGAAGCTGCGCCAGTACGAGCAGGGCAAGCGCTTCTGCGACGGCGTCGTCGCCCGCGCCGGGATCGACGGCCTCAACCGGGTGTGGCAGAACCCGCTCCAGATGCCGACGCTCGCCGAGCTCGACGACCCCGCCGGGTGGCTCGAGCGCACCGAGGCCGCCGCGGCCTGAGCCGCGGCTCGTCGCAGGAGTCCACGGGTACCGACCGCCGGTCGGACACAGTTCCGCCCGCCGGTCGGAGCGCATCTCACCGCCGTCCGCCACACTGTGGGCACAGGACGAACGCGCGTTCCGGATGTCACAAAGTTCACGTTGGTTTACAACGTGTTCACGCGAGATCCCGAAGGCCGTGTAACAAGGGGGTGGGCGCGGTTTACAAACATGTGTTCGACGAGAACGACTGAAGCTTGTTAGTTCTAACTTCGATACACTGAACCGCTCCCGAGGGGGACCACCACATGGCAGAGCCGACCAACACCACCACCACTTCCACGAGCACGACCGAGGCGACCACGCCGAAGCGCTCGACCGCCACGCGGTCCACGACGCGCAAGCCGGCAACCGCTCGCAAGCGGACGTCCTCGACGCGCGCCAAGTCGACCTCGGCGCCGTCGAAGTCGACCGTCAAGCGCAACCGCACGATCGCCGCCAACGAGACCAGCGAGGCCGCCGAGGCCCAGGTCCGCGCCGCGAAGAGCACGGCCGACTACGGCCGCGGCATCGCCGAGCGCGCCGCGCTCGTCAGCGTCGGCGCCACGCTCGAGGCCCGTGACCGCGCGGTCGCCCTGGTCAGCGACATCCGCGACCTCGCCACGAAGCCCGAGGTCTCGATCTCGAAGTTCGAGCGCCGTGGCACGACCGCCCGCAAGCACGCGCAGCGCGACGTCAAGAAGGCGCGCACCCGCCTCGAGCGCGAGCTGAAGGGCCGCCGCCGTGACGCCGAGAAGCTCGTCAAGAGCAACCGGACGCGCGTCGAGCGCGAGTTCGGGCACGTGTTCGGGTCCGCGAAGGAGCGCGTCTCCGCGATCGCCTAGCGCGACCACCAGCTTCCCCCGGCCCGCCGACGGAGAGCGGCGCGGCACGGGTGAGGTTCGCCGGCCTCATATCTCGCCGGCGAATGCAGCACCCTCTCCTCCCTCAGCCGCCGCCGTGCCCTCGGGCACGGCGGTGGTGCTTAAGGCCTTCCCGCCGCGCCCCCGGGCGCGGCGGGGGTGTCCTTCCCGACGCGACCCGGCCTGCGACAATGGAGCCCATGCCCACGAGAGAGCAGATCCTCGAGGCGCTGAAGGTCGTGATCGATCCCGAGCTCCGGCGCGACATCGTCGAGCTCGAGATGGTCCGATCGATCGAGATCAAGGACGGCGGGATCGTCGACGTCACCGTCTCGCTCACGACCCCCGGCTGCCCGATCAAGAACCACTTCCAGACCGCCGTCACCGACGCCGTGCAGGGCGTCGCCGGGGTGACGCGCGCGAACGTCGGCTTCGACGTGCTGTCCGACCAGGAGAAGGCCGGCCTGCAGCGCAAGCTCGGCCGCCCGGGCGGGCTGCCCGAGGGCGCGCTCGCCCAGGTCGCCGACGTCCTCTGCATCGGCTCCGGCAAGGGCGGGGTCGGCAAGTCCTCGCTGACCGTCAACCTCGCCGTGGCGCTCGCGGCCGAGGGCAAGAAGGTCGGCGTCCTCGACGCCGACGTCTGGGGCTACTCGATCCCGCGCATGCTCGGCCTCGGCGCGCAGCGCCCCCAGGTCTCCGCGGACCGCAAGATCCTCCCGCTCGAGGCGCACGGCCTGAAGGTCATGTCGATCGGCTTCTTCCTCGACGAGGACGAGGCCGTCGTGTGGCGCGGCCCGATGCTCCACAAGGCGCTCACGCAGTTCCTCGAGGACGTCGCGTGGGGCGAGCTCGACCACCTGCTGATCGACCTCCCGCCCGGGACCGGCGACGTCTCGATGACGCTCGCGGGGCTGCTCCCGCAGGCGAAGTTCATCATCGTCACCACCCCGCAGCCGACGGCGCAGAAGGTCGCCCGCCGCTCCGCGCAGATGGCCGACAAGGTCAAGCTCGAGATCGCGGGCGTGATCGAGAACATGTCCGGGTTCACCACGCCGGGCGGCGAGCGGTTCCAGATCTTCGGCGAGGGCGGCGGCCAGCTGCTCGCGGACGAGATCGAGGTCCCGCTGCTCGGCAAGGTGCCGCTGACGATGCCGCTCCGCGAGGGCGCCGACAGCGGGCTGCCGCTGCTCGTCACCGATCCGGACGACCCGGCCGCGCAGGCGATCCGCCAGGCGGCGCGCGGGATCATCGCGCTCTCCCCGATCGAGCTGCCCGTGCTGCAGGCCCCTGCCCCGGCCGCGGCGCCGCAGCCGGCCGGGATGAGCCTCCCGATGGCCGGTTAGGCGGCCGCCCAGGAGGGCGAAGCCCGGTCAAGCCCGGACATCGGATGTCCGGCTCGCCGTCAGACCGCGGTCAGGATGACCCGCGGAGCACTATCTCCCGGCGAAGTAGGCGGCGTTGCGGGCCGTGAACTCGGCCCACTCGTCCGGGACCTGGTCCTCGGCGAAGCACGCGTCGACCGGGCAGGCCTCGACGCATGCGTCGCAGTCGATGCACTCGTCGGGATCGATGTAGAGCTGCTCGACCTTGTCGTAGTCCGGCTCGTCGGGCGTCGGGTGGATGCAGTCGACGGGGCAGACCTCGACGCACGAGTTGTCCTTGGTGCCGATGCAGGGCTCTGCGATGACGTAGGCCATGTCTTCAGTCTCTCGTGTCGGTGAACGGCAGGAGGGACGGGATACTAGATCGTTGTGCCGCCGGGGTGCATCAGGCCCCGTCGGCCATCGCCGGGCGTCGTCCGGCCCAGGGCCGGGCGGCCTCGAGCTGGGCCGCGACCTGCAGCAGCGTCTCCTCCGCCAGCGGGTGCCCGACGAGCTGCACGGCGCTCGGCAGCCCGTCCTCCCCGAAGCCCGCCGGCAGCGACAGCGCGGGCTGGCCGGTGACGTTGAACAGCGCCGTGAAGGGCGCGAAGAGGCCGGAGCGCCGCAGGTCGTCCAGCGGGTGCTCGCCGCAGCCGTGCAGCTCGCCGATCGGCAGCGGCCGGGTGGCGAGGACCGGGGTCAGCAGCAGGTCGTAGTCGGCGAAGAACGCGACCGTGTGGCGCGCGAGCAGCTGCAGCTGCGCGACCGCGGTCAGGTAGGCGGTGGAGGAGAGGGTCCGGGCGTGCTCGAGCACCGCGCGCGACAGCGGCTCGATCTCGTCCTCGGTCGGCGGCCGCCCGGCGAGCGTCTCGCCGTAGCCGATCCCGACCGCGACCATCGGGCCGAAGACGTCGAGGAAGATGTCGAGCGAGTCCGGGCCGGGCAGGGCGGGGGCGTCCTCGACGACCTCGTGCCCGAGCGAGGTCAGGGCGTCGGCCACGTCGTGCAGCCCGCGCACCACCTCCGGGTCGACGTCCGCCCCGACCGCGTTCTCGAGCGTCATCGCGACGCGGAGCCGTCCCGGGTCGCGCCGCATCGCGAGCGTGTAGGGCTCGGCGGGCTTCGGGGCCCAGGTCGCGTCGCCGGCCTCGTAGCCGGACAGCACGTCCAGCAGCAGCGCCGTCTCGGTCACGGTGCGCGTCAGCACGCCGTCCGCGACGAGGTAGGAGTCGCCGCGGTCCGGGCCGCGCGAGATCCGGCCGCGGCTCGGCTTCATGCCGACGAGGCCGCAGCAGGCGGCGGGGATCCGCAGCGAGCCGCCGCCGTCGTTGCCGTGCGCGACCGGGACGAGGCCCGCCGCGACCGCCGCCGCCGAGCCGCCGGAGGAGCCGCCGGGCGTCCGCGTGGTGTCCCACGGATTGCGGGTCGGCCCGGTGTGGCGCGGCTCGGTCGTCGGCAGGATCCCGAACTCGGGCAGGTTCGTCGTGCCCAGCACGACGAACCCGGCGTCGCGCAACCGCCGCACGAGGTAGGCGCTGTGCGTCGGCCGGTGCTGCGACAGGAACCGCGACCCGAGGTTCATGCACAGGCCGGCGACGGGCGTGTTGGCCTTCACGGCGATCGGCACGCCGGCGAACGCCCGCGGGTCGCCCGCGGCGATCGCGTCCGCCTCCGCCAGCGCCCGTTCCGCGTCGAGCTCGATGAACGCGCCGAGCTGCGGGTCGAGCGCCTCGATCCGCCGGATACTGGCCTCGACCACCTCGCGGGCCGAGACGGAGCCGTCCCGGACCCGCGCGGCGACCTCGGGCGCAGGCAGGAAGGCGAGCGCATCCATGAAGTCAGCACACTAACCATTCCGTCCGGCGCGCAGGCGGCGGCCCGGCCGTAGGCTCAGGAGATGAGCGAAGTCCACTCCGGCCTCGAGGGCGTCGTCGCCTTCGCCACCGAGATCGCAGAGCCCGACCGCGAGGGCGGCGCCCTGCGCTACCGCGGCGTCGACCTCGAGGAGCTCGTGGGTCAGGTGCCCTTCGAGCAGGTCTGGGGGCTGCTGGTCGACGGGACGCTCGAGCCGGGGCTGCCGCCCGCCGAGCCGCATCCGCTCGCGGTGCGCTCCGGCGACCCGCGCGTCGACGTCCAGTCCGCGCTGGCGATGCTCGGCCCGGAGTGGGGCTTCAGGGCGCTGATCGACATCGAGGACGCCGAGGCGCGCGACAACCTGGCGCGCGCGTCCGTGATGGCGCTCTCGTTCGTCGCGCAGTCCGCGCGCGGCACCGGTCGCCCGCCCGTCCCCCAGAGCGAGGTCGACAAGGCGACCTCGATCCCCGAGCGCTTCCTGATCCGCTGGCGCGGCGAGGCCGACCCCGCCCACGTCAAGGCGATCGACGCCTACTGGAACTCCGCCGCCGAGCACGGCATGAACGCGTCGACGTTCACCGTCCGCGTCGTCGCGTCGACCGGCGCCGACGTCGCCGCGGCGCTGTCGGCCGGCGTCGGCGCGCTCTCCGGCCCGCTGCACGGCGGTGCGCCGAGCCGCGTGCTGAAGATGCTCGACGACGTCGAGCGCGAGGGCGACGCCGAGCGCTACGTGAAGGCGCTGCTGGACCGCGGCGACCGGCTGATGGGCTTCGGCCACCGCGTCTACCGCGCCGAGGACCCGCGTGCGCGGGTGTTGCGGCGGACGAGCAAGGAGATCGGCTCGCACCGCTACGAGGTCGCCGAGGCGCTCGAGGCGGCCGCGCTGGCCGAGCTCAAGGCGCGCAAGCCCGACCGCGTGCTCGCGACCAACGTCGAGTTCTGGTCGGCGGTCGTGCTCGACCACGCCGCCGTGCCCGCCGACCTGTTCACCAGCATGTTCAGCTGCGCGCGCGTGGCGGGCTGGTCGGCGCACATCCTGGAGCAGAAGCGCGAGGGCCGGCTGATCCGGCCGTCGGCGAAGTACGTCGGGCCGCCGCCGCGCCCGCTCGCCGACGTGCGCTGACACGCGCGGATACGATCCCGCGTAGTACAGCCAACTTCATCTCCTGGGAGGCAGGATGAAGCGTTTGATGCTCGTGCTCGCGATCGGCGCAGGGGCGCTGCTCGCGGGGGCCGGTCCGGCCGTTGCCGCGCCGCCGCCGTGCGACCCGTTCGGGCCGGCGACGTTCCGCGGCCAGGTGCCGACGCCGCAGCAGGTGATCGGGATCAACCTCGGCGACCGCGACGTGACCACCGCCGAGTCCGACGCCTACGTCGCCGCGGTCGACGCCGCGTCGCAGCGGGTCGTCTCCGGCTCGCTGGCGAAGTCGGTCCAGGGCCGCGACCTGCGCTACGCGATCGTCGGCGACCCGAACCGGATGACGACGTCCGGCCTCGCGCGCGTGCGCGCCTCGGCCGCGCAGCTCATGGATCCGTCGACCCGGCCGCGCGACGCGGCGGCGATCGCGCGCCGCGATCCCGCGATCCTGTGGATCGCCGGCAACGTCCACGGCGGCGAGGAGAGCGGCACCGACGCGTCGCTGCGCGTGCTGTGGGAGCTGGCCGACCGCTCGGACTGCGCGGCGAAGCAGATCCTCGACGAGGCCCTCGTCGTCCTCCTGCCGACGCAGAACCCGGACGGCCGCGAGCTCGACACCCGCCGCAACGCCTACGGCTTCGACATGAACCGCGACTGGTTCGCGCGCACGCAGCCGGAGACCGACGGCAAGCTCGAGATGCTCCGCCGCTACCCGCCGGTGCTGTTCATCGACGCGCACGAGATGGGCGGCACGCAACAACTACTTCTTCCCGCCCAACGCCGACCCGATCTACCACGAGACGACCGACCAGGCGGTCATCTGGATCAACGACCTCTACGGCGCGGCCAACCAGGCGCTGTTCGACGCGCGCGGGCTCCCGTACTTCAACTACGCCATCTACGACCTCTTCTACCAGGGCTACGGCGACACGGTGCCCGCGACGGCTTCGGCGCCGCCGGCATGACGTACGAGAAGTCGAACGGCGACGCCGCGTCGGCGCGGGTGCTCCAGCAGTACCTCACGCAGTGGAACTCGCTCAGCCAGGCCGCGCTCAACAAGCAGGAGATCCTCACCGGCTGGCACGACGGCTGGGTCGAGGCGGAGCGCCAGGGCCGCGCCGGCGAGCTCGAGCCGAACGAGGTCGTGCAGCCGGACAACGAGGTCCAGCAGCCCGTGCCCGACATCAAGGTGCGCCACTACTTCATCCGCGCCGACGACCCGGCCAAGGCGCGCGAGACGCAGGCGCTCGTCCGCCGGCTCCAGCGGATGGACGTGCGGGTGCGGCGGCTGACGAAGCCGCTGCCGGTCGGCGACTACACGCCGTACGGCCGCCCGGCGCGCCACGAGGTGCTGCCGGCCGGCACCTACGTGGTCGAGATGGACCAGGCGAAGAAGCACTGGGTCCAGGCGATGCTCAACGAGGACACCTACGTGCCGTTCCCGTACTTCTACGACGTCACGGCCTGGAGCCAGCCGCTCCTGTTCAACGTCGCGGGCGGCTACTCGGGGCGGCGGCTCGCCGATCTGCGCTCGGCCCCCGTGCCCGCGCAGGCCGACCCGGGCGTGCCGGACGCGCCCGCGGACGCCCCGCGGATCGCGCTGTACTCGATGTCGCCGCAGTTCACGCGCGGGATCGAGTCCGCCGGCTGGCTGCACTACCTGCTCGACCGCTGGGGGCTCGAGTACACCGACGTGAGCGCGGAGGACATCAAGGCCGGCGCGCTCGACGACGCCGACGTGCTCGTCGTCCCCGACGGCTACGCCACGATCGACCCGGACTTCCCCGAGGATCCGTACGGCCTCGGCGACCTCGGCCCCGAGGGCCAGGCCGCGATCCGGACCTGGGTCGAGGACGGCGGCCGCTACGTCGGCTGGCTCGACGGCGCGGTCCTGGCCTCCGGCGTCGGCGTCTCCTCGGCGACGTTCGAGAGCGCGGAGGAGAGCGGGATCTCCTCGCCGGGCGCGATGATCCGCACGACCGTCGCGCGGCGGAGCCCGCTGGCCGACGGGGTCGGGCGCTCCGCGTACGCGTTCTACGACTCGCGCTACGTGATGCGGGCGAACGGCGCCGCGGCGCCGGTCCGGTTCCCGTCGGCCTCCACCCGCGACTTCTTCGTCTCGGGCTACGCCGACGGCGCGGAGGCGCTGAGCGGCAGCGCGGCGGTCGTCGACGAGCCGGTCGGCGACGGGCGCACGGTGGCGTTCGGCTTCGAGCCGAACTTCCGCGCGTTCACCGACGGGACGGCGCGGATCCTCCGCAACGCGCTCCTCGGCGCGACGCCCGCGTCGTTCGAGGACGCGGCGAGCGAGCCCGCGATCGCGGCCCGCGCCGCCGCGAAGGCGGTGGCGGCGCCGCACGACCCGGTCCGCCTCGTCGTGAAGGCGTCGGGCGAGCGGGCCGCGGCGGCGGTGCTGGAGCGCCAGGGCCTGTCGGGCCGGGTGGTCCGGACGCGCGGGCGCGCCTCGTTCACGATCCCGAACCCGGGCGGCAAGGCCGGCGACGAGCTGCCGTGGACGCGGACGCTCGCGTCCGAGCTGCAGCGCACCGGCGTCCCGGTCGTGATGTACCAGGTGCCGTGAGCGGAGGCGGGGGCCCGGCGCGCGCCGGGCCCCCGCACCGCGGTCAGCGGCGGTCGCCGCCGATCTGCCCGCGGATCTCGCCGTTCTGGAACGTCTCCGAGTGGACGTTCGCGTAGGCCACGCCCGCGCGCAGCGCGTCCACCAGCTCGTCGAGCTCGCGCGCGTCGATGCCCTGGGCCGGGAGCCCGACCACCTGGTCGGCCGTGATCGTGCCCGTGATCCGCGCCGGCGGCGGCGGGCAGGCCTGGGTGCCCGCCGGTCCGTTGCCGAGGTTGGAGCACAGGAACGCGGTGATCCCGCCGTTCACGCCGCGCTGCCCGAGGTGGATGTGCGCCTGTCGCACCGCGCCCGTGAGGTCGTCGTAGCGCAGCTCGTACGCGATCGCGTCCCCGCCGCGCAGGATCGCCGCGCGGAACGTGCCGCCGGCATCGGTGGAGATCGCCGGCACCTCCTCGTAGCCGCTCAGCCGCGTGTCCAGGCGGGCGTGATCGCCCGCCGTCGCCGCCGCGGCGACGACCACCGCCCCGAGGACGGCCACCCCGATCGCCAGCTTCACCCGTAGTCCGCGCATGCCGGACCTCCCCGTCGTGGATGTGCTCGCGACGTCCTACGCAGCGTCGTGGCGGACGGTTCGGATCCCGGAACGACGAAGGGCCCGGCTCGCGCCGGGCCCTTCGCAGGTCCTGCAGAGGCGAATGCCTCCTTACATCATGCCGCCCATGCCGCCCATGTCGGGCATGCCGCCACCGCCGCCGCCATCCTTCTCGGGCACCTCGGCCACGATGGCCTCGGTGGTGAGGATGTTCTTGGCGATCGACGCCGCGTTCTGCAGCGCCGAGCGGGTGACCATGGCCGGGTCGATGACGCCCGCCGACACGAGGTCGACGTACTCGCCGGTCGCGGCGTTGAGGCCGTGGCCCGCCTTGCCCTTGCGGACGTCGTTCACGACGACCGAGCCCTCGAGGCCGGCGTTCTCGGCGATCTGACGGAGCGGCTCCTCGAGCGCGCGGAGCACGATCTTGGCGCCCGTCTTCTCGTCCTCGTCCTCGACGGCGTCGAGGTTGATGGCCGCGGACGCCTCGAGCAGCGCGACGCCGCCGCCCGGCACGATGCCCTCCTCGAGGGCCGCGCGGGTGGCCTGCAGCGCGTCCTCGACGCGGTGCTTCTTCTCCTTCATCTCCGTCTCGGTGGCCGCGCCGACCTTCACGACGGCGACGCCGCCCGACAGCTTCGCGAGGCGCTCCTGGAGCTTCTCGCGGTCGAAGTCGGAGTCGGTGTTCTCGACCTCCGTCTTGATCTGGTTGATGCGGCCCTTGATGGCGTCGCCGTCGCCGTTGCCGTCCACGATCGTGGTCGTGTCCTTGGCGACGACCACGCGACGCGCGCGGCCGAGCTGCGAGAGCTGCGTGTTCTCGAGCTTGAGGCCCATCTCCTCGGTGATGACCTCGCCGCCCGAGAGGATGGCGATGTCCTCGAGCATCCGCTTGCGGCGGTCACCGAAGCCCGGCGCCTTGACGGCGACGCCGGTGAACGTGCCGCGGAGCTTGTTCACCACGAGGGTGGCGAGGGCCTCGCCCTCGACGTCCTCGGCGATGATCAGCAGCGACTTGCCGCCCTGGATGACCTGCTCGAGCACCGGGAGGAGATCGCGGACCGAGCCGATCTTCTGGTTGGCGATGAGGATGTAGGGATCCTCGAGGGTCGCCTCCATCCGCTCCTGGTCGGTGACCATGTACGGCGAGATGTAGCCCTTGTCGAACTGCATGCCCTCGGTGAACTCGAGGTCCATGCCGAACGTCTGGCCCTCCTCGACGTTCACGACGCCGTCCTTGCCGACCTTCTCGATGGCGTCGGCGATCACGTCGCCGATCTCCTCGTCACCGGCGGAGATCGTCGCCACGCGGGCGATCTGATCCTTGCCGGCGATCTCCTTCGACTGGTTGCCGATGTGCTCGACGACCTGGTTGACGGCGACCTCGATGCCGCGCTTCAGGCCGAGCGGGTTGGCGCCGGCCGCGACGTTCTTGAGGCCCTGGCGGACGATCGCCTGGGCGAGGACGGTGGCGGTGGTGGTGCCGTCGCCGGCGACGTCGTTCGTCGCCGTCGCGACCTCGCGCACCAGCTGGGCGCCCTGGTTCTGGAAGACGTCCTCGACCTCGATCTCACGGGCGATGGTGACGCCGTCGTTCGTGATCGTGGGAGCGCCGAACTTCTTGTCGAGGACGACGTAGCGGCCCTTCGGGCCGAGCGTCACCTTGACCGCGTTCGCGACGGCGTCGACACCCTGCTCGAGTGCCTTGCGCGCGTCGACGTCGTACTTCAGTTCCTTGTGTGCCATGTGTGTCTGATCCTCTTTCTAGCCCTGGACCTTGGCCAGGACGTCACTCTCACGCAGGACGAGGAGATCCTCACCGTCGATCTTGATCTCGGTGCCGCCGTACTTGGAGTACAGGACCTCGTCACCCTCGCTGACGTCCAGCGGGACCCGCTGGCCGTTGTCGTCGAGCTTGCCGTCGCCGACGGCGAGGACCTTGCCCTTCTGGGGCTTCTCCTTCGCGGTGTCGGGGAGGACGATGCCGGAAGCGGTCGTCTCCTCCTCCTCGACCGCCTTGACGATCAGGCGATCGCCGAGGGGCTTGAGCTTCATTGAGATGAACCTCCGTTGGCTTGCTTTGGCACTCGACTGTCGAGAGTGCCAACCACTGCGCGAAGATGATACGACGGCTCGGCGGATCGTCAAGGGGTTCTTGGCACTCTCTTCACAGGAGTGCCAATACCCGGTATGGGGTCCAGACCTGCTCGACTCCGCGCGCGTTCGTGCCGATGAAGTGCGCACGATGCGAACGATCGGGGTCCGCAGCAACATCCTCGTCGCGATCGCCGCTGCGTGCGGGATCGTCGCGGCCCTCGGCCGCCCATGGTACGGAACGCCGCTGCCCGCCACCGGCGCGGACATGGAGGACATGTTCGGCGGCATCGGGCGCGCGCTGCTCGAGCCGGAGGGGACGAGCGGCTGGGACGCGATCGGGAGCGGCGGTCAGGCGATCGCCGGCCTGGCCGTGCTCACCGCCGTGCTGATGCTCGTCGCGCTGGTGCCCGCGCTGCAGTAGTTCGCGTCCGGCATCGCGCGCCTCACCGCGCTCGGGACGGTCGGCCTGATCGCGGTCGAGCTGATCGCGAGGCCCCGACGGGCAGCGGGTGTCCGAGCTGCGCCACGGCGGCCTGCTCGCGCTCGCCGCCTCGCTCGTGCTGCTGACGTGCGCGTGGACGGTGGCCGCGACGCCGACGCACCGGCGCACGCCGCAGAAGACCTACACCCCGCCGCCGCCCGCTCCCGCCTGGGAGGGCGACAGCTCCCCGCCTCAGTTCTGAGCGCCGCCGACGCCGCGCAGGCGGTCCTGCAGGTCCGGCGGGTTCTCGACGATCTGGGAGAAGCGCACGACGGTCACGGTGTCCTCGAGCGAGATCTCGCGCCCGTAGATCTGCTCCATGAAGTTGACGATCTCCTCGGTGCGGCGGAACTCGGGGTTGTCGTGCTCGATGTCGCGCGGGGAGAGCTCCTTGACCCGCTTGACCTCGACGTTGTCGATGACCGCGTGGAAGAGCTTCTCGCGCGGCGAGTACTGGTAGCCGACCGTCACGAGCACGACCTGGTTCTTGCGGTACTTGTGCCGCTTGTCGCCGAGCCGGATGGTGGCGGTCTTGCGGCCCCGCTTCATCTGGTCCGCGAAGACGGTGGAGTAGAAGTTGAGGACCTGCATCGCGCGGCACCCTATCCGTTTGGGCGGAGCACCGACAACGCCCGCTCGACCATCGCGCGCTCGCCGGGGTAGCTCAGCCTGCGGCGCGCCTCGCGCAGCGGCATCCAGCGCGCGTCGTCGACCTCGTGATCGTGGTCGGCGGTGTCTCCCGCCTCGAACAGGCAGAGGTAGAAGTGGACGGTCTTGGCGATGTTGCGGCCGCCGCGCCGGTAGGTGTAGTCGACCTGCCCGAGCCGCTCCCGCACGCGTGCGGTGATCCCCGTCTCCTCGCGCACCTCGCGCGCGGCGGTCTGCTCCGGCGTCTCGCCCTCCATCGGCCCGCCCTTCGGCAGCCCGAGCACGCGCCGGCGCCCGCGCGGGACGATGACGATCATCTCGTCGCCGCGGACGACGACCCCGCCGTAGGACACCTCGCGCTCAGTAGACATAGCCCTGGAGCGCGGCGGGATCGTGGACGGTCAGGCGGCCGCGGCCCTGCGAGATGACCCCCGCCCGCTCGAGCACGGCCAGGAAGCGGCTGGCCGACTCGCGCGAGGAGCCGGCGAGCTTCGCGAGGTCGGCCTGCGTCGTCGTGATCGTGACGTCCGGCCGCTGCCGCGCCCTCATGCTGCGCCTGCTCGACGAGCTGGCCGAGCACCGCCGCGACGCGGCTCTGGACGGTCTGGAACGACTGCCGCGCGAGCCGGTCGTTCGTGTCGCGCAGGCGGCGCACGAGCGCCACCGCCAGCTTGACCGCGATCTCGGAGTGCTCGCGCATCAGCCGCCGCATGTCGTGGCCGAGGATCGCGAGCGCCTCGAGCTCGTCGATCGCCTCGACGGTCGCGGAGCGGAGCTCGTCGTCGAACATCGCCAGCTCCCCGAAGATCTCGCCGGGGCCGAACGTCGCGAGCGTCAGCTGGCGGCCGTCGAGGTGCTCGCGGATCGCCCGCGCGTGGCCGCTGCGGACGATGTAGCAGGTGCTCGAGGCGTCGCCCTCGCGGAACACGGCCTCGCCGGCGGCGAAGCTCCGGGGCACGGCCACCGCGGCCACGGCGCCGAGCTCCGCGGGGCCGAGCTCGCCGAAGGCGGGGACCTGCGCGAGGAGCGCGGCGGTGTCCTCGACGCGGGCCGGCATCCGGCAGGCATACCACACGGCCGCCGCGCGACGGGGATCCGTCCCGTCGCGCGGCGGCCGCCGCTCAGAGGGCGTCGAGCGCGTGGTCGCGCCGGCGCCGGCGGCCGGTCCGGAGGGCCAGCCCGGCGAGGATCGCGACCAGCGCGAGCGGGAGCGCGACGGCCAGCGCGATCACCGCGACGCCCGCGGCGACCTCGAGCACGCGGAGCGCGTCGCGCGCCGCGTCGCCGGGGGTCCAGCCGTCGTCGCTCGGTGGCCGCCGCGGCGCCCGCGTCCCGAGTCGGCGACCAGCGCGACCGACACCGTGGCGAAGTTCGCGCGGTTGTCGACGCGCCGGACCGCGGCCTTGGCGACCTCGATCTCGTTCGACACGAGCCGCAGCCGCGCGCGGATCGCGCCGGCCTCGGTGACGGTGTCCGCGTCGGCGAGCTGGTCCAGCAGGCTCTTGCGCTCGGTGCGCGCGTCCTTGAGCCGGCTGCGGGCGGAGACGGACTGCGCCGTGATGTCCTCCGAGCGCTGCTGGCGGTCGCGCACCGCGCCGAGCCGCGAGAGCGCGGCCATCGCGGCGTCGAGGTTGCGGGTCGGGATCCGCAGCTCGAAGTCGCCGCCCTGCTGCGAGCTGACCGACGACGACGCCACGAACCCGCCCTGGCGCCGGGTGACGTCCTGGATCCGGGCGCTCACCGCGTCGACGTCGCCGGGCTTCGTCGCCAGCGTGAGCGAGGCGGAGCGCTCGACCTTGCGCCGGTCGCGGCCGTCCGAGCGCGGCGATCCGTCGCCCGCCGGGGGCGGGACCGGGCTCGCCAGCGTCGTCGAGGGCTCCGCGGCGCTGTCGCCGGCGCGCCTGCGGCCGCGCCGCCGGCGCCGCTCTGCGCGCTCTCGGCGCGCGGCGCGGCGGCGCCGCTGTCGAGGCTGCTCGTTCGCTCAGCCGCCCGATCGCGCCGCCGCTGTCGGTCGCTCCCGGACGGCAGCCGAGCTCACGAGCGCGACGAACACCACCGCGGCCGCGGCGAAGCCCAGCGCGGGCGCCAGCCAGCCGTGCCACTTCGGGCGCCACGAGATCCAACGGCGGCCGCCGCGCGACCCCCCGGCGGGAAAGCCGAGGCGCGCGCGGCGGTCGAGCTCCTGCGTGAAGGCCGGAGCGGGCTCGGGCCGGTCGTCGCGCAGCAGCAGCGCGAGCTCGGCCAGGTCGGCGAGGTCGGGATCGACGCGGCGGCCCGCGAGCGCGTCGTCGACGGCGGCGAGCTCGCGCTCGGCCACGGGGCTGAGATCAGGCATGCTCGACGGCCTCCCGGAGCTTGGTCATGGCGCGGTGCAGCTTGCTGCCGGCGTTGGAGACGCTGACGCCGAGCACGGCGGCGATCTCCGCGTTGTCCAGCCCCGCGTGGAACTTGAGCGCGACCAGCTCGCGCTCGCGCGGCTCGAGCGTCGCCAGCGCCGCCCGGACGGCGGCGCGGCGCAGGGCCCGTCTCGGCGCCGTCCTCCGGCGCCTGGGCCTCGAGGTCGGCCGGCTCGGCGGCCAGCGCGGCGCTGCGCTGCCGCCGGCGCAGCTCGTCGAGCGCGGCGTTGCGCGCGATGCCGAACAGCCACGCGCGCGGCGTGCCGCGGCCGGCCTTGTAGGTGCGCTGCCGGCGGTAGGCGCGCTCGAACGCGGCGGCCGTGACGTCCTCGGCCGCCGCGCGATCGCGCAGCAGCGTCGCCACGTAGGCGAAGACGTCGTCGCGCGCCGCCCGGTAGAGCGCCTCGAAGTCCAGCGGCGGGCCGGACGTCCGTGGGGGTGGTGGGGCGGTCAACGTGCTGGTCACTCGTGTACTACGGGCGTTCGAGCGATCCATCACACCAATGTCCGCAACCGCGGGCCGTCTCGACTGTTCAGGGACGCACATGCGCCACGTGCTGCTCATCGCCGTCCTCGCCCTCGCCGCGGCCGCCCCCGCCGCGGGCGCCCGCACGCCCGCGGAGCCGCCGGAGACGTGGGCGACGGTCAACGTCTGCGACACGCTCGAGCATCCCAACGAGATGGGGATCCGCGGCTCGATGCACGGGATGGCGCGCAAGACCGCGATGTACATGCGCTTCCGCGTCCAGTTCCGGCGCGGCACGGGACCCTGGAAGCGTGCTCGAGTCGGGCCCGCTCACCGACTCGGGCTGGGTCCGGGTGGCGTCAGGCCGGAAGGGCGCGCACGACGCGGGCTGGAGCTTCCGGTTCGAGCCGCCGGAGCAGCGGCGGGGCGCACGTCGCTCCGCGGCGTGGTCCAGTTCCAGTGGCGGCGCGGCGGCAAGGTGATCGCCCGCGCCAAGGCGACCACCACCGCGGATCACCCGGACACGGCCGGCGCCGACCCGAGCGACTTCAGCGCCGCCATGTGCGAGATCGCCTAGCCGGCGTCGAACAGCCGCGGGTCGTTCGTGATCACGCCGGTCACGCCGAGTGCCTCCAGGCGCCGGATCTGGTCGCGGTCGTCGACGGTCCACACGTAGAGGTCGCCGCCCGCCTCGCGCAGCGCGCGCAGCAGCGCCGGCGTCACCAGCCGCCAGTGCGCCATCAGGGCGTCGGCGCGGCCCGCGCGGACGTGGCCCGCCGCGATCCCCGGCAGTCGCCGCCGCGCCAGCAGGAGCCACGCGTACGCGGGCAGGAGCGTCAGCTTCGAGGTCGTGTAGTCGCGCGACACGCGCGGGACCGACCAGCCGAGCCGCAGTCGCGGCTCGAGCTCGCGCAGCACGACCAGGCTGCGCATGTAGAGCGTCGAGATCAGCGTCCGCTCGATCAGCCCGTGGGCGCGGAGCGCCTCGACCACGCGCCGCTCGTAGCCCGGCAGCTTGAGGTCGACGTCGAGCTCGACGCCCGCGAACCGCGCGCCGGTGAGGTGGGCGAGCCCCTGCTCGAGCGTGAGCGGCGCCGCGTGGGAGTAGTCGTGCGCGAGCAGCAGCGTGCTCGTCTCCGGCGCCCGGTGGTCCTCCGGCAGGACGTCGAACTCGATCATGTCGACGCCGTGCTCGACCGCGGCGTCGAACGACGGGATCGTGTTGCCCGGCGCGATGTGGCCGGCGCCCTTGTGGCCGACGCGCAGGGTCACGCCTGGCACGACGGGCACCAGTAGGTCGTGCGGTTGTCGTCCCACTGCCCGCGCGAGCGGATCGGCGTGCCGCAGCGCGGGCAGGGGCGCCCGGCGGTCCCGTAGATCCGCCGGTGGCGGTCCTGGCGGCCGTCGAGCGCGGACTGCTGCATCCGCGGGCGGACGGCGTGGACGATGGCGAGCGCCTCCTCGTCCGACACCCGTCCGGCGGGGCGCCAGGGGTCGATCCGCGCCTCGAAGCAGCCCTCCACCTTCCACAGGTTGCCGATCCCGGCGATCGTGCGCTGGTCGATCAGCGCGTCGCCGATCGGGCGCGTCGGGTCGTCCTCGCGCAGCCGGCGCAGGAACCGCGCCTCGTCGAGCTCGGGGGCGAGGATGTCCGGGCCGAGCGCCGCCAGGCGCTGGTCGAAGCGCGTCCGTCCCGTCGTCATCAGCTCGAGCACCGGCCCGCGCAGCTGCAGCACCTCGCGCTCGCCGCGGCGCAGGACGAGCCAGGTGCTGCCCGGGCGCGCGCGGCCGCTGTCCCGCACCCGCCAGGAGCCGGTCATGCGCAGGTGCGAGTGGATCGCGAGGTCGCCCTCGAAGCGGATGAACAGGTGCTTGCCGTGGGCGTCGACGGCGGTCACCGCGCGCTCGGCCAGGCGCTCCCCCCAGCGCGAGCCGGCGAGCCGCGGATGGGGGGTGAGGATCGCGTCCGGGACATGCCCCGCCAGGACCGGGCGGATCCGGTTCGCGGCGTAGTGGATCGTGTCGCCCTCGGGCACTGATCCTGAGGGTACGCACCTCAATCCGGAGGCCGGTTCGGCCGATGAAGCGGTGATGGCTCCCCGCAGCTCCCTCGTCGGCACCTTCTGCGCCCTGAGCGGGCTGGCGATGGTCGTGCTGGCGCTCTGGGATCGGCATGGTCCTGCAGGGCCGGATCGAGGATCGCGCGCTGCGCGGCGCCGAGCAGCTCGCGCGCACCTACGCGAGCCTCGCCGTCGCCCCGAACGTGACCGCCGCGGACCTCGACGCGCCGCTGCCGCCGGCCAAGGCGGCAGGCGCTGGACGCGGCGCTGGCCGCGATCGAGGACGCCGGGATCGGCGTCCGCCACGCCAACGTGTACGGCCCGGACGGCGTCACCGCCCACTCCGACGATCCCGCGCGGATCGGCGACATCGAGCGCGGGCAGGGCTTCCTGAGCGCGTTCTCCGGCGCCCTGGTCTCCGACGTCGAGCGCGAGCACGATGACCGCGGCGCGGACGCCGGCGCGTCGCTCGAGGTCTACGTCCCGCTGCGGCTGCCGGGCGGGCTCCCGGTCGACGGCGTCACCGAGCTCTACCTCGACTACGGGCCGACCGCCGCCGCGGTGAAGGCGGACACGCGCGCGGTCTACGTGCTGCTGGCCGTCGGCCTCGGGATCCTGTTCCTCCTCCTCTTCGTGCTCGTCAACCGGATCTCGCGCCGCCTGCGCCACCAGGCCCAGCACGACACGCTCACCGGACTGCCGAACCGGACCGCGCTGTATCGCCGCGTCCGCCGGGCGACCGCGCGGGTGCGGCTGCGCGGCGGGACGGTCGGCCTGCTGCTGATCGACCTCGACCGGTTCAAGGAGGTCAACGACACGCTCGGCCACGACCACGGCGACCGGCTCCTGCGCGACGTCGCCGAGCGGCTGCGCGGCGCGCTGCGGCGCGGCGACATGCTCGCGCGGCTCGGCGGCGACGAGTTCGCGGTGCTGCTCCGCGGGCTGCCCGACCGCGGCGCGGCCGTCGAGCTCGCGCTGCGGCTCACCGGCGCGCTCGAGCGCCCGTTCGTCGTCCGCGGCGTCACCGTCCAGCTCGGCGCGAGCATCGGCGTCGCGCTCTGCCCGGAGCACGGGACCGACGTCACCACGCTCGTCCAGCGCGCGGACGTCGCGATGTACGAGGCCAAGCGCGAGCACGCGAGCGTGCGCGTCTACGACGCGGCGCGCGATCCCTACTCGCCCGACCGGCTGCAGCGGGTCGGCGAGCTGCGGCATGCGCTCGAGGCCGACGAGCTCGTCCTCCACTACCAGCCGAAGGTCGCGGTCGAGGACGGCAGCGTGACCGGGGTCGAGGCGCTCGTGCGCTGGGAGCACCCGCAGCACGGGCTGCTCCCGCCGGCCGAGTTCCTCCCGCTCGCCGAGCGGACGGGGCTGATGGGCGACCTCACGCGCTGGGTGGTCGACGCGGCGCTGCGGCAGGCCCGCGCCTGGCAGGACGCCGGGATCGAGGTCCCGATCGCGATCAACCTCGGCGGCGGCCAACATCCTCGACGCCGCGCTGCCGGACATGGTGGCCGAGCGGCTCGCGCACTGGGAGGTCCCCGGCGAGCGGCTCACCTGCGAGCTGTCCGAGCACACGGTGATGGCGGACCCGCGCCGCGCGCACGAGGTGCTGCGGCGGCTGCGGGCGCTCGGCGTGCGGCTCTCGCTCGACGACTTCGGCACCGGCCACTCGTCGCTCGCGTACCTCAAGCGGCTGCCGCTCGACGAGGTGAAGATCGACCGCGTGTTCGTGGCGGGGATCGTCGGCGACGTCAACGACATGCTGATCGTGCGCTCGACGATCGACCTCGCGCGCTCGCTCGGGCTCGAGGTCGTCGCCGAGGGCGTCGAGGGCGCGGACGTGCTCGACTCGCTGCGCGAGCTGCACTGCCACGAGGCGCAGGGCTTCCACCTCTCGCACCCGCTGCCGCCGGCCGCGCTCGAGACGTGGCTGCGCGCGCGGTCCGCTCAGGTCTGAAGCAGCTGCTCGACCAGCCTGCGCACGCGCGGGAAGGTCCCGTTCTGCAGGTTGCGCGCGACGTCGGCCGCGGTGTGGCGGCGCGGGTTGTCGACGACGCCCAGCTTGGCGGCCGTGTAGCCGGCGAGGCCGAACTCGCGGTGGTCGGAGTTGCCGGTGCCGCTGTCGGCGAGCCAGCGCACGCGCAGCCCGGTGCCGGCGGCCGCGGCGAGCACGCGGCGCTCGAAGCGGCGCTTGCGCGGCGAGCGCAGGTCCATCGCGCGACCGCGGCCGACCTCGTCGAGCGACAGCGCCCACGTCAGGTCGCCGGGCCGGCGCGCGCGGACGCGGCGGACCAGCGCGCTCGCGCCCAGGTGGTCGGGCTGCCCGGTGTAGATCCGCTCCTCCGCGCCGGTGGCGACCAGCCAGACGTCGCAGCGCGGACGCAGGGCGGCGAGGCCGGGAGCGAGGCGCGACGAGCGTGCCGACGCCGGACGCGTTGTCCTCCGCGCCGGGGGCGGGCGGGACGGTGTCGGCGTGCGCCATGAGGATCCAGAGGCAGTCGGCGGGCGTCTCGAGCGCGCCGATCACGTTGCGCGACGTGCCCTTGCCGGGGACGGTGAACGGGGTCGCGGACGACGGTCAGGCCCGCCTGGTCGAACGCGGCGGCGACCTGGCGCTGCGCGCGCCGCTCGGCCGCGCCGGCCGCGGGGCGCGCGCCGGCGAGGGCGAGGTCGCGCGCGAACGTGTACGCGGGGTCGTCGGCGCCTCCTCCGAGGAGGGCGAGGGTCGCGGCGGCGGGGCGAGCATGCCGCGCCAGGGTACGTCAACTGCGGGCATTGAAGGGAGCACGGACCGCCGCGGCCGGCTGCGTTGCGGCTATGTGGCGCATACCGCGACCAAAGCCGCAACGGAGCGTTGCGTTGCGGCTTGACTCTCGCTCCGCGGAGTGGGACGCAACGCAGCAGGCCGCGGCACTCCGCGCTCCCCTTCAATGCCCGCAGTTGACGTCCCTAGGCGCCGATGGTGAGCTTGCGCGGCCCCGCACGGAACCCCAGCCCGAGCAGGCGCTCCTCCCACGGCGTCCCGATCACCGGCTCGCCGTTGACCTTCTCGATCCCGAGCTTGCGGATCCGGCCGCGCTCGACGGCCGCCGCCAGCGCCTCGGCCGCAGGCCCGAGCCGCGCGTCGTCCTCCTCGACGAGGACGACCAGGCCCTTGCCGCCGCGCTCGACGGCGAGCACCGGCTCGGCGCCGGCCAGCACGACGTAGGCGCCCGCCACGCGCGAGGGGGAGCGGCCGTCGCGCGGCGGCCACTTCAACGCGCCGCCGTAGGGCTGGGCGGGATCGGTGGCGGCGAGCACGACCGGCGGCGCGGCGTCGTCGTCGCGCTGCGCGCGGAGGCGCTCCGCCGCGCCCGGCAGCGCGAACTGCGCGCCGCCGAGGCCCTCGACGAAGTAGCCGCGCTGGCAGACCCCGAGCGTCTCGAGCGCGCCGAACGAGTCGTAGAGCGACGAGAAGCCGCCGGGGATCCCCTCGGCGAGGACGTGCTCGCGGGTGACGATCCCGTAGCGCTCGAGCAGGAGCTCGGCCTGCGCGCGGCGGCGGCCGGACGGATCGTCGGAGCCGCCCGCGAACAGCGGCGCGGTCAGCGACCAGCGGCCCTGCACCTGCGGCTGCGAGCCGGCCCGGCGCGCGCCGAAGCGGCGCCGGCGGGCGGCGCGCTCGGCCCGCGCCTGCTGGCCCCAGCCGGCCGACAGGGCGCGCGGCGACCGCAGCGGCGCGTAGGCGTCGTTGGTCACCTCGCCGGCCCAGACGAGGTCCCACAGCGCGGTCTGCAGCTCCTCGCTGGCGATGCCGGGGACGTCGACGAGCAGGTCGGTGAAGAAGCAGGCGCCCTGGCGCAGGCGCGTGCGGATCGCGTCGTGCGCGCGCTCGGCGAACTGCTCGGCGCTGTCGCCGCGCGCGCCCGCCGGCGGGCCGAGCACCGCCGCGTCGTCGCGGAAGTAGAGGGCGACCTTGCCGGTCCGGCGGCCGAGCGGCCCGGCGCCGACCCAGACGACCTCGCCCGACGCGCACAGCTGGTCGAGCCAGCCCGGCGAGTACGCGCCGGTGCGGCGCGGCAGCACGTCGCGCTCCCACACCTCGACCGGCAGCGCGAGCCCCTGGAGCGGGACGAGCACCTCGCGCAGGCGGTCGATCCCCGCGCCGGTCGGCGGGTGGCGGTCGACGCCCTGCCAGCTCGGCAGGAAGCGGGCGAGCGCGCGCTGGTCGGCCGGCTCGATCTCCGCCCGCAGCGCGGCGAGCGAGGCGCGGCGCAGCCGCCGCAGGACCTCGGGGTCGCACCACTCGCGCTCGGTCCCGCCCGGCCGCAGCTCGCCGCGGACGAGCTCGCCCGCGCGCTCCAGCCCGGCCAGCACCGGCGTCAGGTCGAGCCCGTAGCGGTCGCGCAGGACGCGGCCCTCGAACGGGCCGTGCGTGCGCGCCCAGCGGCGCGTCAGCCGCTCCATCGCGTCCGGCACGTCGGCGACGAACACCTCGGGCAGCCCGCCGGGCGGGACGGCGCCGAGCGCGTCGCGGTACAGGCCGGCGTCCTCGCCGGCGACCCAGCGCTCCTCGCCGCCGACGCGCAGGACGATCGCGCGCCGCTCGGCGCCGAGCGCGTCGAGCCAGGTCTCGAGGTCCGCGCCGGGCACGGCCCGCTGGACGAGCTCGTCGCGCGTGAGGTCGCCGACCCGGCGCAGCACGTCGTGGAGCGCGTCGGCCGAGTCCGCCCGCGTGCGCTCGGACAGCCGCTGCAGGTCCGCCTCGACGGTCTCCAGCGCGCCCGGGTCGATCAGGTCGCGCAGCTCCTCCTGGCCGAGCAGCTCGCGCAGCAGGTCGCGGTCGAGGGCGAGCGCGGCCGCGCGGCGCTCCGCGTTCGGCGTGTCGCCCTCGTACATGTAGGTCGCGACGTAGTCGAACAGCAGCGACGAGGCGAACGGCGAGGCGGTCGGCGTCTCGACCTCGACGACGCTGAGCTCGCGCGCGTGCAGCTTGCGCAGCAGGTCCCGCAGGCCGGGGACGTCGAGCACGTCGCGCAGGCACTCGCGGTAGGTCTCGAGCACGATCGGGAACTGGCCGTAGCGCTTCGCGACCTCGAGCAGCGTCTGCGACTTCAGCCGCTGCTGCCAGAGCGGGGTGCGGCGGCCGGGATAGGCGCGCGGGATCAGCAGCGCCCGGCCGGCGTTCTCGCGGAAGCGCGCGCCGAACAGCGCGCTCCCGCCCAGCTCGCCGACGACGATGTCCTCGAGCTCGTCGGGATCGAGCAGGACGAGCTCGGCGCCGGGCGGCTCGTCGGCGTCGGGGAGATGGACGATGATCCCGTCGTCGGACCAGATCGCGTCCGACTCCAGCCCGTACTCGTCGCGGATCCGGGCGCTCAGCGCGAGCCCCCACGCGGCGTGGACGCGCCCGCCGTAGGGCGAGAGGACGCACAGCCGCCAGTCGCCGATCTCGTCGCGGAAGCGCTCGACGACGATCGCGCGGTCGGACGGGACGACGCGCGTCGCGTCCTGCTGCTCGCGCAGGAAGGCGACGAGGTTCTGCGCGGCGAGCGGGTCGAGGTCGTAGTGGTCGGTCAGCTCGTCGGGGTCCTGCTCGACCGCCCAGCGGCTGAACGCGCCGATCGCCTCGCCGAGCTCGCGCGGCCGCCCGACGCCGTCGCCCTTCCAGAACGGGACCGCGCCCGGGACGCCCGGCGCGGGCGTGACCACGACGCGGTCGCGGGTGATGTCCTCGATCCGCCAGCTCGACGCGCCGAGCAGGAACACCTGGCCCGGCCGGGCCTCGTAGACCATCTCCTCGTCGAGCTCGCCGACCCGGCGGCCGTCGGGCAGGTTGACGGAGAACAGCCCGCGGTCGGGGATCGTCCCGGCGTTCGTGATCGCGAGCGCCCGGGCGCCCTTGCGCGCGCGGATCGTGCCCGCGACGCGATCCCAGACGATCCGCGCCCGCAGCTCGCCGAACTCCTCCGACGGGTAGCGGCCGTCGAGCATGTCGAGCACGTTCTCGAGCTGCTGGCGGCCGAGCTCGGCGAACGAGTGCGTGCGGGTGACGAGCGCGTAGACAGGCGTCGACGCTCACGGGGTCCTCCGACGAGGCGGCGATCGCCACGATCTGCTGCGCGAGCACGTCGAGCGGGTTGCGCGGGACGACGGTCGTCTCGATCAGCCCCTCGCGCATGCGCTTCGCGACGACCGCGCACTCGAGCAGGTCGGCGCGGAACTTGGGGAAGATGCGGCCCTTGGCGGTGTCGCCGACGCCGTGGCCGGAGCGGCCGATCCGCTGCAGCCCGGCGGTGACCGACTTCGGCGACTCGACCTGCAGGACGAGGTCGACGGCGCCCATGTCGATGCCGAGCTCGAGCGACGACGTGGCGACGAGGCACGGCAGCTCGCCGGCCTTCAGCTGCTCCTCGACGACGAGCCGCTCCTCGCGCGCCAGCGAGCCGTGGTGCGCGCGGGCGATCGGCTCCTCGGCGAGCTCGTTCAACCGCAGCGCGAGCCGCTCCGCCGCGCGCCGGTTGTTGACGAAGATGATCGTCGACCGGTGCGCGCGCACCTCGCTTGCAGCAGCTCGGGGTAGATCGCGGGCCAGATCGACTTGCGGGTCGCCTCCTGGCCGGCGAACGGGTCGAGGTCGACGTCCTTCTGCTCCGGCTCGACCATCGACTCGACCGGGACGTGGATCTTCAGGTCGAGCGGCTTGCGCGTGCCGGTGTCGACGATCGTGCACGTCCGCTGCGGGCCGACCAGGAAGCGGCCGACCTCCTCGAGCGGGTTCTGCGTCGCGCTCAGCCCGATCCGCTGGAGGTCGGTGCCGGCCGCCTCGGCGAGCCGTTCGAGGGTGAGCGCGAGATGGGCGCCGCGCTTGGTCTGCGCGACCGCGTGGATCTCGTCGACGATCACCTGCTCGGCGCCGTCGAAGATCTCCCGCGCCTGGCTCGTGAGCATCAGGTAGAGCGACTCGGGCGTCGTGATCAGGATGTCCGGCGGGTGCCGGACCATGTCGCGCCGCTCCTTCTGCGGCGTGTCGCCGGTGCGGATGCCGACCTTGACGTCGGCGCCGATCCCGCGCAGCGGCGCGCGCAGGTTCTTCTCCACGTCGTAGGAGAGCGCCTTGAGCGGCGAGACGTAGACGAGGCGCGTGCGATCGATCGCTGGGCTCGGCGACGAGCCGGTCGAGCGCCCACAGGAAGGCGGCGAGCGTCTTGCCCGAGCCGGTCGGCGCGGAGATCAGCGTGTGCGCGCCGGTGGCGATCGCCGGCCACGCCTGCGACTGCGCCGCGGTCGGCGCTCGGCGAACGCCCGCCCGAACCACTCGCGCACCTGCGGCGTGAAGGCTTCGAGCGGCATCCTTCCAGGGTATTCCCGGGCGGCCGCCTGCCCATCGTGCTGGCCGTACCTCAGCCGTCGACGCGCGCCAGCAGCTCGCGCAGCGCCGCGAGCTCGTCGTGCAGCGCGGTCCGGCCCGCCTTCGTCGCCTGCACCCAGGTGCGCGTGCGCTTGCCCTCGAAGCCCTTCTCGACCGCGACCAGGCCGGCCTGCTCGAGCACGGCGATGTGGCGCGAGAGGTTGCCGTCGGTCAGGCCGAGCGTGTCGCGCAGGAACCCGAAGTCGGCGCGGCTCGCCTCGCTCAGCACCGCCAGGATCCCCAGCCGCACGCGCTGGTGGACGGTGTCGTCGAGCCGCTGGGCCGGGTGGGTCACGCCCACCTCCGGCCGGCGAGCCCGGCGCAGATCAGGATGACCGCGATGCCGAGGTTGCTCCACAGCCCGGGCTCGCCGGGATCGACGGCGGCGACGACCGTCGCCCACAGCGCGGCGTTGACGCCCGCCGCGACCTCGATCGTGTCGCGCAGCACCAGCCCGAGCACGACGATGCCCAGCGCTGCCACGTAGAGCGGCACGACCGCGCTCGCGAGGCCGTCGGTGAGGAGGTTGGCCGCGAGGATGCCGGCGAACATCGCGAGCAGGACCGCGGTCGAGCCGTCCAGGACCGGGCTCTGGGCGCCGAGCGCGCGCTCGTGCCGCGCGTAGTACCGGGCGACGATGCCGATGGTGAGCGCGCCGGCCAGCAGCCAGTAGAGCGAGGTCACCTCCGCCCCGGCGCCGGCGAAGCCGAGGACCGCGGTGCCGAGCGAAGAACAGCCCCGAAGGCGAGGTTCCCGAACCAGACCGGGTTGAGGGCGTGCCGGGTGTCGCGGCGGACCTGCTCGACCTCGAGGATGGTGCGCTCTGCGTCCTGACGTTCCACTGCCCGCCTCCCTTCGCTTTGCGATGCAAAGTCACCGTACCGCAAATCGCTTTGCAATGCAAAGCGAATGCGACGAGCCGGGTTCGAACCCGATCCGGACCCCAGGGTCCGGATCCGTGCTAGCTTTTCCGGACTCCCCAGTCCGTTTCGTCCCTGGAGCCCTTCTTGAGTCCCCACGTCGACCGTCCGCACCCGATGCGGAGCCTGCTCATCCTCGGCGGCGCCGCGCTGGCGTACTCGCTGGCGCAGACGATGCTCATCCCCGCGCTCGGCGAGCTCACGACCAAGCTCGGGACCGACGCGAGCGGGATCGCCTGGGTGCTCACCGCGTACCTGCTGGCCGCCGCCGTCGCCACGCCGGTCGCCGGCCGGCTCGGCGACATGTTCGGCAAGCGCCGGATGCTCGTCATCTCGCTGCTGCTGTTCGGCGCCGGCTCGACGGTCGCCGCGCTCGGCCGCTCGCTCGAGCTCGTCGTGGTCGGCCGTGCGCTGCAGGGCCTGGGCGGCGGCATCTTCCCGCTCTGCTTCGGGATCATCCGCGACGAGTTCCCGCGCGAGCGCGTCGCGTCGAGCATCGGCCTGATCTCCGCGATCTTCGGCATCGGCGGCGGCGCGGGCCTCGTCGCCGGCGGCCTCATCGCCGACCACCTCTCCTACCACTGGATCTTCTGGCTCGGCACGATCACCGCCGCCCTCGCCGCCGTCGCGACCCACGTCTGGGTGCCGGAGTCGCCCGAGCGCAAGCCCGGCCGGATCGACATCCGCGGGGCCGTGCTGCTCGGCGTGGGGCTCGTGCTGCCGCTGTTCGCGATCTCGCGCGCCAACGACTGGGGCTGGGGCGCGTCGCGCACGCTCGGGCTGATCGCCGCCGGGCTCGCCGTCCTCGCGGTCTGGGTCGCGGTCGAGCGCCGGACCGAGCAGCCGCTCGCCGACATCCCGACGCTGCTGGAGCCGCCGGTGCTCATGACGAACATCGCGACGCTGCTCGTCGGCTTCGGCATGTTCGGCTCGTTCCTGCTGATCCCGCAGCTCGCCGAGCTGCCCGAGTCCACCGGCTTCGGCTTCGGGCTGGGCGCCACCGGCGCCGGGCTGCTGCTGCTGCCGGGCGCGCTGGTGATGCTGTTCGCCGGGCCGATCTCGGGCGCGCTGGGCACGCGCTTCGGCTCCAAGCTGCCGCTCGCCATGGGCGCCGCGACGACCAGCGCGGGGCTCGTCGGCCTCGGTCTCGATCACGGCTCGGAGGCGACCGTGGTCCTGTGGGCGTTCGTGATGTCGACCGGCATCGGGCTGGCCTTCGCGGCGATGGCGAACCTGATCGTCGAGGCGGTCCCGCCGAGCCAGACCGGCGAGGCGACGGGGATCAACACGCTCGCGCGCTCGGTCGGCGCGGCGATCGGCTCGCAGGTCTGCGCCGCCATCCTCGCCGGCAGCGCGATCGCCGGCAGCGCGGTCCCGACGGACGACGGCTTCACCGCCGCGTTCCTCGTGTCAGCGCCGCCGTCGCCGCCCTGGCCGCCTGCATCGCCGTGGTGATCCCGCGCGGCGAGCACCAGGCGATCCGCGCCCGCACGCCGAAGCGCGAGCCCGAGGTGCTCGTCGAGCGATGACCGCCGGCACCCTGCCCAAGCGCGCGGACGCGGTCCGCAACCGCGAGCGCGTGATCGCCGCGGCCGCGGAGGTGTTCGCCGAGCGCGGGATCGAGGCGAGCGTGCCCGAGGTCGCGGCCCGCGCCGGCGTCGGCAAGGCGACGGTCTACCGCTCGTTCCCGACGAAGGAGCACCTCGTCGCCGCGGTCGTCAACGACCGGATCGACGAGTACGAGCGCCGCGCGCGCGAGCTGCTCGCCGACAAGGACGCGTGGGACGCGCTCCACACGCTGCTGTCCGAGAAGGCGTCGGAGCACTGCGGCGACCGCAGCCTCGCGAGCGCGCTGCACGCCGGCATCGCCGCCGACCTGCTCGCCGAGGCGCGCCGGCGGATGTGGGGCGCGATCGGGGAGCTGATGGCGCGCGCGCAGGCCGAGGGCCGGATGCGGGCCGACGCCACGCCCGCCGAGCTGCGCGTGCTGTGGCTCGGGACGACGCGGATGCTCGCCGCCGACGGGGTCGACGACCCCGCCGAGTGGCGGCGCTACGCCGCGCTCGTGCTCGACGCGCTGCGCGCCTGATCCGCGAGCGCCCGCGCGCGCTCGAGCACCGCGTCGATCATCGCCGGCGTCAGCTTGCCGGTGAACGTGTTCTGCTGGCTCGGGTGGAAGCAGCCGAGCAGCGTCACGCCGCCGGCGTCGAACTCGGCGCCGTGCCCGAAGCGCGGCCGCGGACGCAGCCCGAGCCGGCGGCAGGCCGCCTCCCAGCCGAAGGCGCCGAGGCAGACGATGACGCGGACGCGCGGCAGCAGCGCGAGCTCCGCCTCCAGCCACGCGGCGCAGTTGTCGCGCTCGCTCGGCAGCGGCTTGTTGGCGGGCGGCGCGCAGCGGACCGCGGCCGTGATCCGGCAGTCCGCGCAGCTCGAGCCCGTCGCCGCGATGCGACGACGTCGGCTGGTTCGCGAACCCGGTGCGGTGCAGCGCGGCGTAGAGGAAGTCGCCGCTGCGGTCGCCGGTGAACATCCGGCCGGTGCGGTTGGCGCCGTGCGCGGCGGGCGCGAGCCCGAGCAGCAGCACGCGCGCGGCGGGATCGCCGAACCCGTCGACGGGCCGGCCCCAGTACTCCTGGTCGCGGAACGCGGCGCGCTTCTCGCGCGCGACCCGCTCGCGCCACTCGACCAGGCGCGGGCAGCGGCGGCAGGCGTGGATCTCGGCGGCGAGCGCGTCGAGGCTCACTGGCGGCGTTGCCGCGCCGGCGTGCAGCAGGCCGGCCACGAGCCGCTCGACGACCGGCTCGAGATCGCGGATGTCCTCCGGCTCGCCCGTCCGGATCTGGCGCGAGGCGAGCTCCGTCACGGCGCCGACGATCGCGAACGCGTCGCGCTCCGACACGAGTCGCGGCGCGCCGTAGCGCTCGGCGTCCTCGCGGTTGACCGCGACGACGTACGCCGCGTACTCGGCGACGACGTGGTCGCGCCGCTCCAGCGCGCGCGGGCCGGCGCCGACGATCTCCACGAGCAGCGTCTGCGCCTCGTCGGGGAACGCCGCGAGCACCTCGAGGAAGGTCTGGATGACGGCGCGGACGCGGCCCGCGGCGTCCGGGCCGGCGTACTCCGCGCCGGTCCGCCGCATCGCCGCGAGCACCGCCTTCGTGGCGGCGTCGTGGAGCGCGATGATGCAGTCCTCCTTGTTGTCGAAGTGCTCGTAGAACGTCGCCTTCGACATGCCGGCGTCGCGGGCGATCGCCTCGGCCGTGGCGTCCGCGTAGCCCATCCGCGCGAACACCGCCGCGGCGGCCGCGAAGAGCCGCCGGCGCTGGCGGTCCTGGCGGACCTCGAGCGGCGGCGAGTGCCGTCCCCGCGGTGCGGTCCCCGTCTCGTGCATCGCGCCGCGATCGTAACCGGGTCACTACCCTCTGGGCGCAGATGCGCCGCACGCTCGTCGCCCTCCCGCTCGTCCTCGCCGCCCTGCTCGCCGCCGGCTGCACGGCGTCGAACTCGTCGTCGGGCGACTTCGAGGGCGCCCAGAAGGACGTCGCCGACGTCGTCGGCGACCTCAGCTCCGCCGCCGGGACCGGCGACGGGAGCAAGATCTGCACCGACGTGCTCGCCAAGAGCCTGGCCGACCAGATGGCGGCCGGCGGCTCGACCTGCGCGCAGCAGCTCGACGACGCGCTCAAGGACGCCGACGACAACGACCTCTCGGTCGAGTCGGTCACCGTCGACGGCACGAGCGCGACCGCCCGCGTCCAGGGCCGGATCGGCGGCGACGAGGACGCGGTGCGGACGTTCGAGTTCGAGCGCTCGGGTCAGGACTGGCGCATCACCAGCCTCGGCTCCTGACGCTCCGCGCGCTAGTCGCCGAGCGCGCGCCCGTACTGGCGCTCGTAGTACGCGCGGTAGTCGCCCGAGCGGATCGTCTCCCACCACGACGGGTTGTCGCGGTACCAGCTGACCGTGCGGTCGAGCCCCTCGTCGAACCGCACCTGCGCCTCCCAGCCCAGCGCGCGCACCTTCTCGCTGCCGAGCGAGTAGCGGCGGTCGTGGCCGGGGCGGTCGGTGACGTACTCGATCAGGTCGTCCGAGGCGCCCGTGAGGGCGATGATCCGCTTGACGACGTCGAGGTTGACCGCCTCGTCGGGACCGCCGACGTTGTACGTCTCGCCGGCCGCGCCGTGCTCGAGCACGTGGCCGATGCCGCGCGCGAAGTCCTCGACGAAGATCCAGTTGCGCACCTGCTGGCCGTCGCCGTAGACCGGCAGCGGGTCGCCGTGGAGCGCGTTGAGGATCATCAGCGGGATCAGCTTCTCGGGGTACTGGTAGGGCCCGTAGTTGTTCGAGCCGCGGCAGATCAGCGCCTCGAGCCCGTACGTGTGGTGGTAGGAGGCGACGAGCAGGTCGGCGCCGGCCTTCGTCGCGCTGTAGGGCGAGGACGGCTGGAGCGGCGACTGCTCGGTGAACGAGCCGGTCTCGATCGAGCCGTAGACCTCGTCCGTCGACACCTGGACGTAGCGGACGCCGCGCTCGCGCGCGGCCTCGAGCAGGACGAAGGTGCCGAGCGCGTGCGTGGTGATGAACGCGTCCGGCTCGGCGATCGAGCGGTCGACGTGCGTCTCGGCGGCGAAGTTGACGACGGCGTCGGCGCCGGCGATCGCGTCGGCGACCGCGGCGGCGTCCTCGATCCCCGCGTGGACGAACGCGAAGCCGTCGCGGTCGCGCAGGTCGGCGAGGTTCTCCTCGCGGCCGGCGTAGGTGAGCTTGTCGAGGACGGTGACGGCGTCGCCGTGTTCGGTGACGCGCTGGCGGACGAAGTTCGAGCCGATGAAGCCGGCCCCGCCGCACACGAGCAGCTTCATGGTGTGGGGACTCCCAGTTCGAGGTAGGCGTGCAGGCCGTCCTCCCATGGCGGGAGGACGGGGGTGTCCGGGCGCTCGGAGCGCAGGACGGAGAAGGCGGGGCGCGGCGCGGGCCGGGCGAGATCGGCGGTCCGGCCGCGCGTCAGGGCGACGTCGCTGCCGGTCGCCGCGAACGTCGCGGCCGCGAGGTCGTACCACGAGCACGCGCCGGCGCCGGCGACGTGGCGCAGCCCGTCGAGGCGCTCCTCGGCGATCCGGACCAGCGCCTGCGCGAGGTGCCCGGTGAACGTGGGGCAGCCGATCTGGTCGTCGACGACGTTGAGCTCGTCGCGCTCCCGCGCGAGCCGCAGCATCGTGGCGACGAAGTTGCCGCCGTTCGGCGCCGAACAGCCAGGCGGTCCGGACGATCGCGTGCGCGCCGGGCGCCGCGGTGGCGACCGCATGCTCCCCGGCGAGCTTGGACCGGCCGTAGGCGCTCTGCGGCGCCGTCGCCGCCGACTCCGTGTAGGGCGCGCTCGCGGTGCCGTCGAAGACGTAGTCGGTCGAGACCTGGACGACGAAGGCGCCGGCCTGCTGCGCGGCGGTGGCGACATGGCCGGCCGCGGCGCCGTTGAGCTCGGTCGCGGCGGCCTCGCTCGCCTCCGCGCCGTCGACGTCGGTCCAGGCGGCGCAGTTGATCACGGCGTGGGGCCGTGCGGCGGCGATCGCCACGCGGGTCGCGTGGGCGTCGCGGACGTCGAGGTCCTGCCGCGACAGCGGGGTGACGTCGTGGCCGGCGCGCGCGGCGGCGGCGGCGACGTCGTGGCCGAGCATTCCCGCCGCGCCGGTCAGGAGCAGGCGCATCGGGCGTATCTGTAGCAGCGTGCGGTCATCCGAGACGTAACGCAAGAGCGAGCTCGAACCTCGCGTCCGGATCCTCGAGTCGCTCGCCGAACAGCTCGCGGAGCTGGCGGACGCGGTAGCGGACGGTCTGCGGGTGGACGCCCAGCGTCGCCGCGACGGCCTGGACCTGGCCGGGCCGGTCGAGCCACGCGGCGAGCGTCTCGGTCAGCCGCGCGCGCGGGCCCTCGGCCAGCTCGCCGAGCGGCGCGAGCCGGCTCCGGGCGAGGTCGGCGGCGACGTCCGGATCGGCGGCGAGCAGGAGCTGCGCGAGATGGTCGTCGGCGACGACGAGCGGGCCCGGTGTCGCCCAGCCGGCCCACGACGGCGAGCCGGTGCGCGTCCGCGGCACGGCGCGCCGACGCGACCGCGTGCGGCCACTCGACGGTCGGCCCGAGCGCGGTGGGCTCGTCCTCGATCGCGCGCTCGATCCGGCGCCGGCGCGCGGGCGCGTCCGGGTCGGGGATGAAGACGAGCGCGGCGCCGTCCGCCTCGGCGCCGATCGCGCCCTCGCCGAGCCGGCGCGCGAGCCGCGCGGCGATCGAGTCCAGCAGCGCCTCCCCGGCCTCGCCCTCGCCGGCGGTCGCGGCGACGAGCGCGGCGACGCCGCCGCGCGGCAGCCGCCAGCGGGCGGCCGTCGCGGCGGTCCGGACGGCCTCCTGCCCGGCGGGCGGGTCCTGGGCGAGGAGCCGCACCAGCCGGCGGCGGCGGCGCTCGTGCTCGCCGGCCGCGGCGGTCTGCTCCTCCGCATAGCCCTCGGCCGACTCGGCGGAGAGCTCGTCGATGTAGGCGAAGATCGCGCCCCCGAGCGCGTAGATCGCGTCGGGATCGAGGCCGCCGGCGACGCCCGCCTCGACGAAGCGCCGCCAGGCGAGGCGGGCGCCGACGCGGTAGGCGGCGAGCAGCGCGTCGAGGCTGCGGCCCGCCTGGAACTCCCCGCGCCCCAGCTCGACGTAGGTGCGGCGCGCGCGCGCCGCGTCGGGGTCGGGCGCGGCGAGCAGGTCGAGGAAGCGGTTGAGCGCGACCTCGACGCCGATCCGCACGGCCTGCCCGAACTCGCCCTCGAGCGCCCGCGCGTACGCGGGCACCTCGCGCGCGATCGCGACGATCATCTCCTCGGCCAGCCCCGGCAGCGCGGGCCGGAGCGCCGCGGCCGCCTCCGGCGGCACCGCCTCGTAGGGGTGACCGGTCGTGGTCATTGTCACGAGGCTACAGATCCAGGAGCGACGGCGACACGCGCGGCGACGCGGCTTGAGGCTCCGTGCAGATGTACGCATGCGGACCAGAACCATGCAGTAGCATGCAGGATCGTGCAGGAACCCGCACAGCTCCTCTCCGCCGAACGGCGCCAGGCGATCCTCGCCGCGCTCGCCCGCGACGGAAAGGTCGTCGCGGCGCGCCTCGTCGCCGAGCTGGGCGTCTCGGAGGACACCGTCCGCCGCGACCTGCGCGAGCTCGCCGCGCAGGGCCTCGTCCAGCGCGTCCACGGTGGCGCGCTCCCGCCCGCGCCGCAGCCCGGGAGCTTCGCGCACCGCCGCGAGACCGCCTCGGACGCCAAGGCCGAGCTCGCCGCCGCCGGCGTCCGCGTGCTCGGCGACGCCAGGGTCGTCCTGCTCGACGGGTCGACGACCAACCTCGAGCTCGCCCGCCGGCTGCCGCCCGAGCCTGCGCGGACGATCCTCACCAACTCGCCGCCGATCGCCGCCGCGCTCGCCGACCACCCGACCGCCGACGTCGTGATGATCGGCGGCCGGCTCGACAAGGACGCGCAGGTGACGCTCGGCGCGGGGGCGATCGACTTCATCCGCTCCGTCCGCGCCGACGCGGTCGTGCTCGGCGTCTGCGCGCTGCATCCGGACGCCGGCCTGTCGACCGACGGCCTCGACGAGGCGCAGGTCAAGCGCGCGATGGTGAAAGCCTCCGCGGACGTGATCGTCCTCGCCACCTCCGACAAGCTCCGCGCCGCCAGCCCCTACGTCGTCGCGCCGGTCGAGGAGCTCACCCACGTCGTCGCCGAGGCCGGCGCCCCGGACGACCTGCTCGATCCCTACCGCGCGGCCGGCGCCGCGGTGACGCGCGCATGACCCCGCGCTGGGCGACCACCGGCGTGTTCGTCGTCAACGGCGCCGCGATCGGCACGTGGGTCGCGCAGATCCCGTGGATCCAGGAGCGCTTCGACCTCTCCAAGAGCGCGATGGGGCTCGTGATCACCGGCATGGCGATCGCGGTCATCCTCGCGTTCCCGATCGCCGGCCAGGCGATCGTCCGCCACGGCTCGGAGCGGATCGTCTGGGTCGGCGGCATCGCCTGCGCGCTGGCGATCAACCTGCCCGTGCTGGCGCCCGCACCCGTGCTCGTGATGCTCGGGCTGTTCGTGCTCGGCGCATCGTCCGCCACGATGGACGTCTCGATGAACAGCCACGGCGTCAAGGTCGAGCACGACCTCGAGCGCCCGATCATGTCGTCGCTCCACGCCGGCTGGGCGTTCGGCGGGATGGCGGGCGCGGCGTTCTCCGCGGGGATGACCGCGCTCGGGGTCGACCCGCGGATCACGGTGGCGATCGCGAGCGCGCTGCTGCTGACGCTCCTCTACGTCACCGCCTCGCGGATCGGCCACGGCTCCGCCGCGGAAGGCGACGACACGCCCGGCTTCACGCTGCCGTCGCGCGGCGTCCTGCTGATCGCGATCCTCTGCCTGCTCGTCATGGTCACGGAGGGCGCGATGGCGGACTGGGGCGGCCTCTACCTGCGCCAGGACCTCGGCGCGAGCGCCGCGCTCGCCGCGCTCGCCTACTCGTTCTTCACCGCCGGCATGACCGTCGGCCGCGTCGCCGGCGACGCGATCAACCGCCGCATCGGCCCCGTCGCCCTGCTGCGCTGGGGCGCGCTGCTGACCGGGATCCCGCTCGGCGCGATGCTGCTGATCGGCCATCCGGCCGCGGCGCTGATCGGCCTGTTCCTCGTCGGCCTCGGCGTCGCGAACGGCGTCCCGCTGATGTTCAGCGCCGCGGGCAGCCGGCCCGACACGCCGCCCGGGCCCGGGATCGCCGCGGTCTCCTCGATGGGCTCGCTCGGGTTCCTCGCCGGGCCGCCGATCATCGGCTTCCTCGCCGACCAGATCACGCTGCCCTGGGCGCTCTCGCTGCTGATCCTCGGCGCGGTCGTCGTGTTCGCGCTGGCGCGCCGCGCCGCCGGCGGGCCGAGGGTCGAGCGCCCGGTCCGAAACGCGCGAATCGGTGCCGGTGCCATGAGCTACGCCGCGGTCATCTCCGACCTCGACGGGGTCCTGGTCGACTCGATGGCCGCCACGAGCCGCGCCTGGGCGCGCTGGGGCGAGCGCCACGGCCTCGACGGCGCCGCGCTGCAGGCCGCCAACCACGGCCGGCCCGCCGGCGACGTGATCGCGGAGCACGTCGCCGCCGACCGGCTGGAGGCCGAGACCGCGTTCCTGCTCGACGCGGAGGTCGGCGACACCGCCGGCGTCGACGCCCTGCCCGGCGCGGCGGAGGTGCTCGCCCTGCCGGTGGTCGCGATCGCGACGTCGTGCCTCGCCCCGCTGGCCGACGCGCGCCTGCGCGCGGCGGGCCTGCCCGTCCCCGACGTCCTCGTCACCGCCGACCAGGTCGCGGCCGGGAAGCCCGCGCCCGACTCCTACCTGCTGGCCGCCGAGCGGCTCGGCCTCGACCCGGCCGCGTGCCTGGTGCTGGAGGACGCGCCGAGCGGCGTCGCCGCCGGCCGCGCCGCCGGGATGACGGTCTGGGCGGTGGCGACGACGCACGCGCCGGCCGAGCTGACCGCGGCGGACGCGGTGCTGCCGGGCCTCCGCCACGTGCTCGACGCGCTCAGACTCCGAGCAGTCCCGGGATAGCCGCCCAGCCCTCGTGCTCGGGCGGCGCGATCCGCTCGGCGCCCGGCAGCCGGTCCGCCGCGCGCGACCCGCTGACGACGAGCGGCCGCGCCGCGGCGTCGAGCATCTCGAGGTCGTTCGTGCCGTCGCCGACCGCGACGACACCGTCGGGCGACACGCCGGCCGTGGCGCAGAAGGCGAGCACGCCCGCCCACTTCGAGACCCCCGCGGGCATCGCGTTCACGCTCCAGCCGGGCCACTGCGGCTCGGGGGCGAAGTCGTACGGGATGCCGGCGTCGTCGAGCGCCTCGACCGTCCCGGTGAGCTCCTCCGGCGGACGGCCGAGCACGCTGAACCCGTAGAGCGCGCGCGAGCGGACCTCCGCCTCGAGGTCGTCGACGGTCCGCGACACGGGCGCCAGGTAGTCCACGTGCCCGGGGTTCGTCGACGGCAGCGGCGGGAGCAGCACGTCGATCTCGGGCTCGTCGACGTAGAGGCACGGCGCGAGCCCGTGGTCGGTGAACGCGCGCAGCGCCGTCAACGCGTCGTGGGGCGAGAAGCGCGCGTCGTGGAAGCGCGTGCCGTCGACCGACTCGCCGAGCGCGCCGTTGAGGCCGACGACCGGCAGCCACAGCCCGTTCTCGCGCAGCAGGTCGTGCGCGCCGCGCACGCGTCGCGCGGTCGCGACCAGGACCGGGACGCCCGCGTCCGCGAGCGCCGCCACCGCGGAGCGCACGCCCGGGCGCACGACGAGGTCGACGGGCCACAGGGTCCCGTCGAGGTCGGTGACGACGACCAGGCCGTTCACCCGTCGAGCAGCCCGAGCAGGTACTCGCCGTATCCGCTCTTGACGAGCGGCTCGGCGAGCGCCCGCAGCTCGGCGTCGGAGATGAAGCCCTCGCGCCAGGCGATCTCCTCGGGCGACCCGATCCGCAGCCCCTGGCGCTCCTCGATCACCCGCACGAACTCGGCGGCCTGCATCAGCGAGTTGAACGTCCCGGTGTCGAGCCACGCGGTGCCGCGGTCGAGCACGCCGACGCGCAGCTTGCCGCGCCGCAGGTACTCGCGGTTGACGTCGGTGATCTCGATCTCGCCGCGCGGCGACGGCCTGACCGCGCGGGCGATCTCGACGACGTCGTTGTCGTAGAAGTACAGCCCGACGACGGCGTAGTTGGACTTCGGCCGCTCCGGCTTCTCCTCGATCGAGACCGCGTGCCGGTGGTCGTCGAACTCGACGACGCCGTAGCGCTCGGGGTCGGCCACGTGGTAGGCGAACACCGCGCCGCCGTCCGGATCGGTCAGCTCCTTGAGCTGCGCGCCGAGGCCGTAGCCGTAGAAGATGTTGTCGCCGAGGATCATCGCCACGGCGTCGTCGCCGATGAACTCGGCGCCGAGGATGAACGCGTCGGCGAGCCCGCGCGGCGTCTCCTGCGCGGTGTACGTCGAAGCGGCAGCCGAACTGCGACCCGTCGCCGAGCAGGCGCCGGAACTGGTCCTGGTCCTCCGGCGTGGTGATGATCAGGATCTCGCTGATCCCGGCCATCATCAGCGTGGCCAGGGGGTAGTAGATCATCGGCTTGTCGTAGACCGGCATGATCTGCTTCGAGATGCCCTGCGTGATCGGGTAGAGCCGCGTGCCCGACCCGCCGGCGAGGATGATCCCCTTCAATACGTGCCTCCGAGCTTCCGGTGGTCCCAGGTCACGCGCCGCTCCTCGACGAACTGCAGCGCGACGCGCTTGGCCGCCTGGCTTGCGCATCGCGGCCTCCAGCTCGGGGCTGAGGTCCGCGCCGCCGTAGCGGCCGGCGAGCTCCGCGCCGACGCCGGACACGTCCGCCGAGCTCGCGGTGGATGACGGCCGTGCAGTCGAGCATCAGCCCGCGCAGCTCGGCGTAGTCGGTCCCCGCCTCGACCTGCAGCGTGCAGCGCGGGTCGCGCTCGAGGTTGCGGACCTTCTGCGACTTCGCGTAGGTCCACGACCACAGCTGCTCGCGTGTGCCCGCCGGCGAAGCCGCTGCTTCCCTGACGACGTACCAGAGCGGCATCAGGTGCGGCCGCCCGTCGCGCGCGATCGTCGCGCAGGTGACGGTCCGCGCTCCTCCAGGAACGACGCCGCCTCGGCGTCGCTCATCACGATCTGGTCGCGGCGGCTCACCGCGGGGAGGGTGCCAGAAGCCGCTCGACGGCGGCGAGCACCTCGTCGCGCACGTCCGCGGGCTCGAGCACCGCGGCGTCGCCGGCCTCCTTGAGGATCTGCTTGACGAGGTAGCGCGTCCCCTTGAACGCCCACTCGACGATGATCGAGCCGTCGTCGAGCTCGGCCAGGACGCTGCGCTCCTCGGCGACCCAGCGCGCGTGCTCGGGCGAGATCCACACGTGCGCGACGCGCGAGCCCTCGACCTCGCCGGTCCGCTGCCAGCCCTCGACGTCGGCGATCGTCTCGAGGTCGGCGCGGCGCTCGTAGGTCTCGTCGAGCACGTCGACGCGCTTGATCCGGTCGAGCCGGAAGCTGCGCATCTCGTCCTTCGCCGGGTCGAGCGCGCGGACGTACCAGCCCTCGCGGCTGTTGATCAGCGCGTACGGCTCGGCGCGCCGGGTCGAGAACGCGTCCTCGTTCTCGGCGTAGTACTCGAGCTCGATCAGCCGGCTGCCCTCGATCGCCTCGCCGACCTGGCGCGCGATCGCGTCGTCGGTGCGCGCGTTCGAGACCAGCAGCCCCTCCTTGGCGATGTCGCCGAGCGCGCGCTCGAGCTTCTCGCGCGCGCTGAGCAGGTGCTCGGAGAGGTGGACGCCGAGCAGCTCGATCGCCGCGAGCAGCGCGCGCGCCTCGATCGGCAGCAGCCGCGCCGGCCGGTCGAACGTGTCCGAGTAGGGCTCCGGGTCGACCTCGACCTCGCCGGAGGCGAGCACCTCGGCGTAGAGCACGTACGCCCCGCCGCCGAAGTTGACGACGTTGAGCAGGCCGACGTCCTCGCGCAGCTCCTGCTGGGACATCTGCAGCCGCTCGCACAACGCGGCGGCGTCGAGCCGCTGGCCCGCGCGGCCGGCCTCGATCAGGACGGAGGCGAGCGTGACCAGGCGGGCGAAGCGCTCGGGCCGGATGCCGGCGGCGTCGCGCTGGCGGCCGCCGTCGCCGTTGGCCGCCGGTGCCGACGGGCGGGGCCGGCGGGCGGCCCGCCTCGACGGTCGTGAACGGCTCGCCGCGATGCAGCTCGGCGACCCGGTCCAGGCGCCGGTGCAGCTCCTCCTCCAGCTCGGGCGGACCGAGCACGCGCGACGTGCGTCTCGTAGCCGATCGCCCACGCGAGCACGAGCCGCGCGATCGCGTACGGCGTGCGGAAGATCGAGCCGCCGTCGTCGGCCGGGACGAGCTCGCCGTAGCGGCCGAAGTTGCGCTCGACGTGCCAGGCGATCCGGTCGGAGACCCAGATCTCGGCGGTGCCGCGCTCCTCGCCGAGCTGCCACGGGATCCGGTTCGCGTAGCGCCGCGGGTCGAAGTCGTCCGGGCGCTGGAAGTCGTGCTCCGCCTTCGTGGCGTACGCGACCTTGCCCTGGATCCGGCTGAGCCGGAAGACGCGGATGTCGCCGCGCTCGTGCGAGTGGCCGACGAGGTAGAACTGGCCGCCCTCGAACAGCAGCTCGTACGGGTCGACCTTGCGCAGCGCGGTGGCGCCGGTCTGCATCGTGAAGTACTCGAACTCGATCCGCTTGCGGCGGTAGATCGCGGTGTCGACCTTGGCGAGCCGGGCGGAGAGCTCGGCGCCGCCGGCCGAGCCGGTGATGCCGAGGCCGATCGCGCGCTGCGCCGGCGAGCCGAGCGGGCTCGGGCGGCCCCAGGTCAGCTGCTGGAGCGCGAGCCGCAGCGGCTCGGCGTAGGCGAACTCGCCGTCGAGCAGCGACAGCGCGGTCTGCAGCGCGGCGAGCTCGGCGTCGGTGAAGGCGACCGACGGGAGGAAGAACGCCTCCGGCGCCAGCGAGTAGTTCTCCTGCTCGGAGAAGCCGTCGGCCGGCCGGTCGACGGTCAGGTGGATGCCGAGCGAGTCGAGCTCCGCGCGGTCGGCGTAGAACCGCCGCGCGAACGCGTCCTCGGTCATGTCGGAGTAGCCCTCGACGTCGCGCCGGATCTCGGTCGCGGTCACGGGCCGCCGTTCGGCCATGAGGTACGCGATCAGCGACAGCTGCCTGATCAGCTTCTCGGTGTCCTTCGCCACGAAGGCCCACCTTAGACCGCCACCGCGCCCGGCATGGCGCGCCCGGGCGCGTCCCCGCGCGCGATCTCCGCTGTTTGCGTCTTTGTGGCTACGCGGCCGCGGACGTGGCGAAGAACGCCCCGCCGCCCAGCGCGCGGTCGTAGCCCGACCAGCGCGAGCCGTCGGGGAGCGCCTTCTCGAGCCGGTCGAACGAGCCGAGCCGGCCGCCGAGGTTGTCGATCATGTGGACGAGCGTCGCCTCGCGCGTGCACGGGACGACCGGCGAGCCGTGCTCGAGCGCGCCGTGGTGGCTGAGGATGATGTGGAGCACCGACTCGGCCAGGTGCGGCGGGAAGCCGGGCAGGTCCTCGATCAGGCGGCGGACGCGGAAGTAGCCGAGCGCGATCTCGCCCTGGAGCTTGCCGGCGTCGGTCAGGTCGATCGCCAGCGGGTCGGCGGTGTAGGCGTCGAGCTTGCCGATGTCGTGCAGCAGGGCGCCGGTCACCGCGACGTCGCGGTCGATGCCCGGGAACGTCGCCGCGATCGCCGACACCGACTGCGCGACGGTCAGCGAGTGCTCGAGCAGCCCGTGCCGGTAGGCCTGGTGGTAGCGCTTGGCGGCCGGCGCGTCGCGGAACCGCGGCCAGGTCTCGGACGCCGGGCCGAGCACCGCGTCGAGCAGGTCGCGCAGGTGCGGGTCCTGGATCGTGGCGACGAGGTCGCGCAGGTCGTCCTCCATCTGGCCGGCCGCGCGCGGCGGGCCGTCGAGCAGCGCGTCGTGGTCGACCTCGTCGGCCGGCGCCACCGCGCTCAGCGCGATCTGCGCGCCGTAGCGCGCGTCGATCTCGTAGCGGCCGGTGACGCGCACCGCGGCGCCCGCCGTGCAGCACTCGGCGTCGCCCTGCAGCACGCCGGCGACGGTGCCCGTGCGGTCGCCGAGGCTGAGCAGCAGGTAGGCGCTGCCGTCCTCGCGCCGCCGCAGCGAGCGGCCGCGCACGAGCAGGACCCCGTCGATCTCCTGCCCGTCGGTGAGGTGGCGCACGACCATGGGCACCTGAAGGTAGGGCCGCGCCCGGACGGGATCGGTGGGATGATCCGCGCATGGATCGCACCGCGCTGATCACGGGCGGCAGCGGCGGGCTCGGGCGCGCCGTCGTGGCCGCGTTCGCGGCCGACGGCTGGCGGGTGGTGGTGCCCGACGCGAACCCCGTCCCGCTCGACGGCGCGGAGACGATCGAGGCCGACCTGACCGACGTGGGCGACGTCGAGCGTGCCGTCCGCAGCGCCGCGGAGCGCGAGGACGCGCCGCTGCGGGCGGTGGTCAACCTCGTCGGCGGCTTCGCCTCCGACCAGCCGGTGGCGACGACGCCGCTCGCCGACTTCGAGGCGCAGTTCGCGCTCAACCTGCGCCCGACCTACCTCGTCACGCAGGCCGCGCTGCCCGCGCTGATCGAGGCGGACGGCGGCGCGATCGTGTGCGTCTCCTCGCGCGCGGCGCTGTTCCCGTTCGCGGGCGCCTCCGGCTACTGCGCCTCGAAGGCCGCGGTGATCGCGTTCACGCAGGTCGTCGCGCGCGAGCACTCGGGCGACGGGATCCGCTGCAACGCCGTCCTCCCGTCGATGATCGACACGCCGTCGAACCGCGAGGCGATGCCGCCCTCGCAGCACTCGTCGCTGACGCCGCCGGGCGAGATCGCGGACGTGATCCGCTTCCTCTGCAGCGACGCCTCGGCGCCGACCAGCGGCGCCGCGATCCCGGTCTACGGCGGGCCCTAGCCGCCGTAGAACCTGATCGCCCGGTCGGCGATCGCGCGCGTCCGCCGCTCGTTGCCGATCGAGTTGAAGGCGATCGCGGCGCCGGGGATCATCCGGCCCGCGAGGTGGCGCGCGCCGCGCACCCCGACGAGCCGCGCGAGCCGCAGCCCGAGCACCTCGTCGCGCTCGAGCACCGAGCCGACGTAGGCGGCGGCGATCGTCGAGCCGACGCCGTCGAGCGCGCGCCGCGCGGTCATCGGGTCCTTGTAGAAGTCGAAGATCACCAGCGCCTCGGCCGGGCGCATGCGGTCCTCGGGGTCGAAGCCGTAGGCGGCGGCGATGTAGAAGATCAGCCGCGACTGGATCCAGGCGACCGCGGCGAGGTCGGGGAGGAGCGTCACGAAGCCGCCGACGCCGGTCGCCGCGCCCTCCAGCCGCGCGAGCGTCGCGTGGCGCTTCTTCGCCATCTTGGCCAGCTTCACGGGCGTGACCGAGTAGTTCGAGCGCTTGTCCGCCGCCCAGTTGCGCGCCTGCGGCCCGAACTGCCGCGCGGCGGCGAGCGCGATGTGCTCCGGGGAGCGCAGCGGGTCGAGCTTGAGCCGGTCCCAGAGCCCCGGCGGCAGCTCGCGATGGAAGACGCCGGCCACGCGCCGAGGGTACCCCGCCATCATCTGCGTCCACACGATGCTCGGTCTCCGCGTTCCCTCGCCCGCCGCCGCGGCGGTCAACCTCTACGACGCCACGCTCGGCGGCGGCCTCGCCGACCTGCGGCGGATGCCGGCCGCGCTGATCGACGAGGGGCCGCAGCGCCGCGTCCACCGCTTCCTCCCGGCCGGCGACCGGCGGGCCGCGTCGCCGCCGGTCCTGCTCGTCCCCCCGCTCGCCGCGCCGGCCACGTGCTTCGACCTGCGCCGCGGCTGCTCGCTCGCCGAGCACCTCCTGCGGCGCGGGCAGGCGACCTACGTCGTCGACTACGGGACGGTCCACTTCGGCGACCGCTCGCTCGGGCTCGAGCACTGGATCGACGACGTCGTGCCGGGCGCCGTCCGCGCCGTCGCGCACGACGCCGGCGGTCCCGTCCAGCTCGTCGGCTGGTGCCTCGGGGGGATCCTCGCCGCGCTCGCGGTCTGCGCGGACGCCGGCCTGCCGGTCGCCTCGCTCGCGCTCGTCGCGAGCCCGTTCGACTTCCGCCAGGTGCCGCTGCTCGCGCCGCTGCGGCCGATCGACGCCGTGACCCGCGGGCAGCTCGTGACCCAGCTCTACCGCGTGCTCGGCGGCGCGCCCGGGCCGATCGTGCAGCGCGTCTACCAGCTCGCGGGGATCGACAAGTACGTGATGAAGCCGTGGACGATCCTCAGCCACGCCGACGACCGCGAGCTGCTGGCGCAGATCGAGGCGGTCGACGCGTTCATGGGCGACATGACGGCGTATCCGGGGCGGAGCTTCGGCCAGCTCTACCACCGGTTCTTCCGCACCAACGACCTCGCGGAGGGCCGGCTCGAGCTCGGCCCGCGCGTGCTCGACCTCGCCGGCGTGCGCGTCCCGGTGCTCGCGATCGCGGGCCAGGGCGACGGGATCGCGCCGGTCGCCGCCTGCCACCACGTGGGCGACCTGCTGCCGCAGGCGCCGTCGGTCCGGCTCGAGACCGCGCCGGGCGGGCACCTCGGCGTGCTGACCGGGCGCGCGGCGCGGACGACCACCTGGCCGCTGCTCGACGAGTTCCTCGCGGGCCCGCCGCGTGCGACGGCGCGCGCCGCGCCGTGCGGCCGCCTGAACGCGTTCGTGCAGGGACACCGCCGCGACGCGGGCGCGGCTACCCTGACGAGCCCATGCGCCGCGCCGTCGCCCTCGCCCTGCTGACCGTCGTCGCGGCCCTCGCGGCGGCCGCCTCCGCCGGCGCGCAGACGCCCCCGGCGCCCGCCGAGCGGATCCGCGCGGGCGTGACCGTGTCGGGCGTCGACGTCGGCAACCTCACGGTCGCCCAGGCGAAGGCGAAGCTCGCGGCCGAGCTCGCCCCGGTGGCGAGCCGCGGCATCGCGATCGTCGCGGGCGGGCGGCGGTTCACGCTCAAGCCGTCGGCGCTCGGCTACAAGCTGCGCCCCGGCAAGTCGGCGCTCCGCGCGCTCTACGCCGGCCAGCATGCGCCGGCCGCCGCCGACGGGACGCTGCCGCCGGCCTCGGCCACGCCGTCGGTCCGCTACTCGCGCAAGCCGCTCTGGCGCTTCGTGCGCGGCGTCGGCGCGAAGGTGGGCCGGGCGGCGCGCGACGCGCGCGTCCGCATCACCGTCACGCACATCTACAAGCGCCCCGGCCGCAAGGGCAAGGCGCTCAAGGTGCGGCCGATCGTCGAGGCGGCCCAGAGGATCCTCGCCGACCCGACGCTGCCGCGCGCGGTCGTGGGCAAGCTCGTCACCACGACCCCGCGGGTCCGCACCCGCGAGCTCAAGCGGGCGTATCCGACGATCATCACGATCTCGCGCTCGAGCTTCCAGCTGCGGCTGTATCGCAACCTCCGGTTCTCCAAGAGCTACGGCGTCGCGGTCGGCATGCCGGCGTACCCGACGCCGACCGGCCTGTTCGCGATCCAGTCCAAGCAGGTCGACCCGACCTGGACCGCGCCGAACTCGCCGTGGGCGGGGGAGATGGCCGGGCAGCAGGTCGCGGGCGGTGCGATCGACAACCCGCTCAAGGCGCGCTGGATGGGCGTCGCCGGGTCGGTCGGCATCCACGGGACCGGCCAGCCGTGGACGATCGGCAGCCAGGCCTCGCACGGCTGCATCCGCATGAGCGTCCCGGACGTGATCGACCTGTTCGGTCGCGTCTCGATCGGGACGCCGGTCCTCATCCGCTAGCGCCCCGCGCCGGCGGTCCACCGCGTGCCTCCGCGCCATGTCGGCGTGGTGTGGGCAGCCGCACTTGACGACGAAGTGAGTGAGTACTACCTTCCTCCAATCGTGCAAGGTAGTGGCGACTCACAAAGGACTTCCGCGATGCAACGCCTCCCACGCTGGACGCTCGCGATCACGGCGATCGCGATCTTCATGGTCAGCCTCGACAACCTGGTGGTCAGCACCGCGCTGGTCAGCATCCGCGAGGATCTCGGCGCCTCGCTCGAGGCGCTCGAGTGGACCGTCAACGCGTACACGCTCGCGTTCGCGGTCTTCCTGCTCACCGGCGCGGCGCTCGGCGACCGCTTCGGCCGCCGGCGGATGTTCATCGTCGGCCTCGGCATCTTCACGCTGGCGTCCGCCGCCGCCGCGCTCGCCCCGAGCACCGGCGCGCTGATCGCCGCCCGCGCGATCCAGGGACTCGGCGCCGCGATCGTCGCGCCGCTCAGCCTCACGATCCTCTCGACCGCGACCGCGCCGGAGAAGCGCGGCCCCGCGCTCGGCATCTGGTCGGGCATCAGCGGCCTCGGCGTCGCGCTCGGCCCGCTCGTCGGCGGCGCTCGTGATCGAGGGCATCTCGTGGCACTGGATCTTCTGGCTCAACGTCCCGATCGGGCTCGTCCTCGCCCCGCTCGCGCTCCGCCGGCTGGACGAGACGCGCGGCCCGGCGAGCCGGCTCGACCTGACCGGCCTCGCGCTCGGCTCGCTCGGCCTGTTCGGCGTCGTGTTCGGCGTCGTGCGCGGCAACGAGGCCGGCTGGGGCGCGCTCGAGGTCGTCGGGCCGATCGCCGCCGGCGCGATCCTGCTCGCCGCGTTCATCGCCTGGGAGCTGCGCACGCCCGCGCCGATGCTGCCGATGCGGTTCTTCCGGCAGCGCGCGTTCTCGGCCACGAACGGCGTCAGCTTCGCGATGACGTTCGGGATGTTCGGGGCGATCTTCCTGCTCGCCCAGTTCTTCCAGGCCGTCCAGGGCTACTCGCCGCTCGAGGCCGGCCTGCGGACGCTGCCCTGGACCGGCATGCCGATGCTCGTCGCCCCGATCGCCGGCGTGCTGTCCGACCGGCTCGGCTCGCGGCCGCTGATGGCGACCGGCCTGTTCCTCCAGGCGATCGCGCTCGGCTGGCTGGCGGTCGTGACCGCGACCGACGTCGCCTACGGCGTCCTCGTCCCCGCGTTCGTCATGGGCGGGACCGGCATGGCGCTCGTGTTCGCCCCCGCCGCCAACGCGGTGCTCGGGGCCGTGCGCCCGGAGGAGGCCGGCCAGGCGTCGGGCGCCAACAACGCGATCCGCGAGCTCGGCGGCGTGCTCGGCGTCGCGGTCCTCGCGGCCGTGTTCGCCGGCGCCGGGAGCTACGCGACGCCGCAGTCGGTCGTCGACGGGCTGATCCCCGCGCTGTGGGTCGGCGCCGCCACGCTGCTGCTCGGCGGGCTGGTCGCGCTGCTCGTCCCGGGCCGCGCGCGGCAGGCCGATCCGGCGGAAGTGGGCGCCGCGCCGGTCGCCGCGTAAACGCCCCGGGGGCGCGCCGCGGGTACGATCGCGGCTCCATGGACACCGTCGCGACCGACATCGAGCGTCTCGCGGCGCGTGCCCGGGAGCTCGGGCGGCTCGGGATCGACACCGAGTTCATGCCCGAGGGCCGCTACCGGCCGCTCCTGTGCCTGATCCAGGTCTGCGTCGGCGAGGAGGTCGTGGTGCTCGACCCGCTCGCGGAGATGGGCGACCCCGCGCCGCTCGCCGCGGTCCTCGCCGACCCGGCCGTGGAGATCGTCCTCCACGCCGGGCGGCAGGACGTCGCGATCCTCCGCCGCGCCTGGCAGACCACGTTCACGAACGTCTTCGACACGCAGATCGCGGCGGGCTTCGCCGGCTTCTCCGCGCAGGCCGGCTACACCGGGCTCCTCCACGACGTGCTCCGGATCCGCGTCGCGAAGTCGGCCTCGTTCACCCGCTGGGACGCCCGCCCGCTCACGCCCGAGCAGCTCCGCTACGCCGAGGAGGACGTCGAGCACCTGCTGCCGCTGGCCGACGAGCTGCAGCGGCGGCTGCGCGAGCGCGGGCGGCTGGAGTGGGCGCGCGAGGAGTGCGTCGCGATCGCCGAGGCGACCGACGAGCGCGACCCGGAGGAGACCTGGCGGCGGCTGCCGCGCGTCTCCGGCCTCGGCCCGCGCGAGCGCGCGATGGCGCGCGAGCTGGCCGCGTGGCGCGAGCGCACCGCCGCGGCGGAGGACCGTCCCGGTCGGCAGCGTGGTCCGCGACCCGACGCTCGTCGAGCTGGCCAAGCGCGGCCCGCGCAGCCCGCGCGAGCTCGGGCAGATCCGCGGCGCGGGGCCCGACGTCGTGCGCCGCCGCGGCAAGGACATCATCGCCGCGCTCGAGCGCGGCCGCGCCGCGGAGCCGATCACGCTCGAGGAGGGCGAGCGGCTCACCACCGACGCGGTCGACGGCCCGACGATCGCGCTCGCGGAGTCGCTGGTGCGGATCCGCGCGCAGGAGGCGGGCCTGGCCTACGAGCTGATCGCCGCGCGCGCCGACCTCGCGCCGATCGTCGTCGCCGCCCGCCGCGGGCGGCCGGAGCCCGACGTCCGCACGCTGCGCGGCTGGCGCCGCGAGCTCGTCGGGGACGAGCTGCTGGAGCTGCTGGCCGGGCGCCGCCGGCTGACGGTCAGCGGCGGCCGCGTGCAGGTCGACTGACCCGCACGACCTCGAAGTCGCTCCCGCGCAGCGTGCCGAGCGCGCGCAGCTGGTCGTTGTCCCAGCCCGCGCTCGGGGCGCCGGACACGAACCAGTCCGAGCCGTTGTCGGCCACGATCAGCCCGTACTCCCGCATGGCGCGCGCGACCACGCGCGCCTGGCGCGGCAGGCCGGAGATGTCGACCGACGGCGCGCAGCCGCAGCCGCTCGCCCATCCGGGGGAGCGCCGGGTCGCCGGCGTCGGAGGCGAAGTGCCGCGCCGGCCAGGCGAACGCGCGGCGCGTCTGCGACACGGTCATCCGCAGCGCGTGCCGGATCCGGCCGCGGCGGACCTCGGGGTAGCGCGCGAGCAGCGGCAGGATCGGCAGTCCCGCGGCGTCGGCGCTCGTCCAGCCGGAGGGCCGCAGCCGCGGCCGGCGCAGGTTCCAGGTCGCGCCGGAGCCGGCGTGCCAGCCGTCGCCCTCGCGGCGCAGCGCGAACAGCTCGTAGAGCCGGCAGCGCGAGCGGTCCAGCAGGAGCGCGTGGCGGTCGCCGTCGGCGTCCGCCCCGCCCTCGACGTGCACGCCGCGGGGGATCGGGTAGCGCACGCGGTCGGACTCGCCGGCGTAGTCGAAGCGCACGCGCGAGCGCGGGCGTGCGCCGCCCGACGACGTCGTAGGGGATCCCGATCGGCCCGCCCTCCCAGAGGCCCGAGCCGAAGTCGGCCTTGATCGCGCCGCCGATCCCGATCGAGCGGACGATCGCCGCGGAGTCGGGCGCGACCGGCAGCCGGTCGACGCGCTGGTCGGTCGAGAACGGGAAGGCCGGGCAGCCGGCGATGGCGGCCGCCGCGGTGGCGGCAAGCGGCAGGAGCATGGCGGGTGTTCTACCGGCACGTGCCCCAGGGATCCGGAGCAAGTCCTTAGGCGGCGCTTGGATTCGACCGGGAACCTCCCAGGGGCCATGACTGCCCTCACCCTCCAGGCGTCCTCCCCCACGGAGCTCGACGCCTCGACCGCCGTCATGCGCCCCGGTGCGCTGCTGCATCGGGTACGCATGGCCGCAGCCGCCGTCTGGCGGCTCGCGCCCGGGCGGTACTTCGCCATCCCCGACGGCGACTCCGTCGTCGTCCTGCCGCTCGCCGGCCTCACCCGGATCGGCCGGCGCACCTCCGCCGACATCGTGCTCGACGACAACACCGTGTCCCGGCGCCACGCGATGGTGCTCGAACGCGACGGCGACGCCATCATCGCCGACGACCGCAGCCGCAACGGCGTCTACGTCAACGGCCGCCGCGTGAGCCAGGCGCCGCTGCACAACGGCGACGAGGTGCAGATCGGCGACCGGCTGCTGCGCTTCATCGACGTCAGGCGTTGATGTAGGCGGCGAACGCGGGCCGCATCGCGCCGTCCGGCTCGAGCAGCCCGCAGTCGTAGTCGGGGTCGGCCTGCACGGTGTACTGCGTGAAGAGGCCGACGCCCGGCGAGCGCGCGTAGCGCCGGACCGCCTCGCCGAGCATCACCGCCTGCAGCGCGCGCGTCCGCTGCGGCCCGAACTCGCGGCCGTAGCGGCGCTTGCACGCCGCTGAGCCGGATCCCGCCCTCGGTCGCGTAGACGAGCGGGCCGCCGTCGTCGGCGCGGCGGCCGTTCCAGCGGCCCGCGAGCTGCGCGCGCATGTCGCCGACGCGGTCGCCGCCGAGCTCGCAGTCGTTGTAGTTGTGGAACGCCCAGATCCAGTGGTCGCCGCCCTCGAAGCCGCGCCGCTTCAGCGCCGGCAGCAGCGTCTCGACGAACGGCCGCCGCTCGGTGATCCGCCACGGCCGGTCGGACTCGGCGTCGGAGATCGAGGGGCCGAGGCAGACGGCGGCGCGGTCGTGCGCGCGGGCGATCCCGTCGACCGTGGCCATCATGAACGAGACGCGCTCGGCGATGTCCTTCTGCGGCCACATCTGGAGGTTCGGCTCGTTGATGACCTCGAAGTACGCGATCCGGCCCGCGTAGCGGTCCCACAGCGCGTCGACCCAGCGCGCCCAGTGGCTGAACGGGCCGTGCCCCTCGTCGGGCAGCCGCCACTCCGGCGAGCGCGTGCCGTCGCGCTCCGCGTTGTGGTTGACCCAGCGCGGATAGCGCCACGGCAGCAGGATCACCTGGAGCCCGTCCGCGGTCGCCGCGTCGACCTGCGCGTCGAGCGAGGCGAGGTACGGCAGCCCGGGGTTGGCGGGGTCGTCGATCGCCAGGTCGCCGCGCGGCTGCACGAACGTCCAGTCGATCCACAGCCGCACGTGCGTCATCCGGTCGAGCAGCGGTGCCGCCCACGGCTGGGCGCGCAGGACCGTGTAGTCCTGCGGCGAGCCCGGGAAGCGCGTGCCCTGCGGCGTGAGGTCGATCCCGCGCCCCATCCGCTCCGCCAGCGGGGGCGCGGGCGGCATCGCGCTCGCCCCGCCCGCGCGCAGGGCCAGCCAGGCGGCGCCGGCCCCGCCAGCGCCTCGCGTCGCGTCAGGCGCATGCCTCCTATGGAAGCAGCGCCGCGCGCACCTCCGGCGCGCGTCGGGGCGGGCGGGGCGACGCGCCGCCGCCCGACCGCGGGCCCCGATCATCAGGCCGGGCGGGAGCCGGCCGCCGGTGGAGAGCCACGAGCCGGCGAGGATCAGCAGCAGGCCGGCGACGGCGGTGGGACCGAGCCCCTCGCCGAGCAGCGTCACGCCGAGCGCGACGGCGACGACGGGGTTCACGTAGGTGATGACCGTGGCGCGGCCGGGGCCGACGTCCTGGATCAGCGCGAAGAAGCAGAGGAAGGCGAGCGCGCTGCAGAACAGGCCGAGCACGAGGATCGACAGCAGGGTCTGGCCCGACGGCACCGACGCGGGCGCGGAGGCGAGCGCGGGCACGGTCAGCACGAGCCCGGAGATGCCCATCGAGGCGGTGACCGGGCCGAGCGGGTCGAGCGAGCGCAGCTTCTGCTTGATGATCATCGGCCCGGCCGCGTAGCCGACCGCCGCGAGCAGGATCGCGAGCGCCCCGAGCAGCTCGCCCGGCCGGCCGGCGACGTCGAGGCCGAGCAGCACGACCACGCCGGCGAAGCCGATCACGAGGCCCACGAGCCGCGAGCCCTCGGCGCGCTCCTCCGCGTCGACGCGCAGCGCCATCAGCGCGACGACGAGCGGCACCGCCGCGATCAGGATCGCGGCGAGCCCGGAGGAGACCCGCTGCTCGCCGAAGCCGATCAGCGGCCACGGCAGCACGATCTCGACCGTCGAGTAGATCAGCAGCGCGCGCCAGTGCTTCCCGAGGCCGCGCAGCGCGCCCTTGTGGATCGCGTACGGCAGCAGGACGGCGAACGCGACGAGGATCCGGCTCCACGCCACCATCACCGGCGAGAGGTCCTCGACCGCGAGCTTGATGAACAGGTACGGGATGCCCCACAGCACCGACACGGCGGCGAACAGCGTCCAGGCGCGCGCTGACATGCCGGAGGCGGGCATCCGGGCATCACAGCAGGCCGGCGCGCGTCGCTCCAGTCCGATCGCTTGCATGCGCGTTCAGCAGCGCTGATGGGGTACGGTCGCCGGAGATGGCCTGGACCGCCGAAGACATCCCCGACCAGGCCGGGCGCCGCGCGATCGTCACCGGCGCCAACAGCGGCATCGGCCTGATCGCCGCGCGCGAGCTCGCGCGTCACGGTGCCGCCGTCGTGCTCGCCTGCCGCAACGCCGCGAAGGGCGAGGCGGCGCTGGCGGAGGTCCGCGCCGCGGCGCCGGACGCCGACGTGACGCTCGCCGCCCTCGACCTCGCCGACCTCGCGTCCGTGCGCGCGTTCGCCGGCGCGCGGACCGAGCCGATCGACCTGCTGGTCAACAACGCCGGCCTGATGGCCCCGCCGCGCAGCACGACGAAGGACGGCTTCGAGCTGCAGCTCGGCACGAACCACCTCGGGCACTTCGCGCTCACCGGGCTGCTGCTCGACCGCCTGCTCGCGGGCGACGCGCCGCGCGTGGTGTCGCTGTCCAGCAACGCCCACCGGATGGGCAAGATCGACTTCGACGACCTCCAGGGCGAGCGGCGCTACTTCCGCTGGACCGCGTACGGCCAGTCCAAGCTCGCGAACCTGCTGTTCATGCGCGAGCTCGACCGCCGCGCCCGCGCCGCCGGCCTGCCGCTCGCCAGCGTCGCCGCGCACCCCGGCTACACCGCGACCAACCTGCAGTCGGCGGCGCCGCCCGCGATCGACCGCGCGGTGATGGCGGTGCTCAACCGCGTGATCGCGCAGGACGCGGAGCGCGGCGCGCTGCCGGCGCTCTACGCGGCCACGGTCGCCGGCCTGCCGGGCGGCAGCTACGTCGGGCCGGACGGGCCCGGCGAGTGGCGCGGCAGCCCCGCGCTCGTCTCGATGAGCGGGCGCGCGAACGACCCGGAGACGGCGCGCCGGCTGTGGGAGGTCTCCGAGCGCCTGACCGGCGTGACCTACGCGTTCGGCTGACGTGGCGGAGCCGGGGCTGACGGAGCGGGTCGAGCGCTGGATCGCCGACGACCCGGACCCGGAGGCGCAGGCCGAGCTCCGCGCGCTGCTGGACGCCGGCGCGGCGGACGAGCTCGCGGCGCGCTTCGCCGGCGGCCTGAGCTTCGGCACGGCGGGGCTGCGCGGGCGGCTCGGCGCCGGGCCGACGCGGATGAACGTGGCCACGGTCCGGCGCGCGAGCGCCGGGCTCGCCGCGTACCTGCTGGACGCGGTCGACGGTGCGGCGCACGCCGGGATCGTCATCGGCCACGACGCCCGCCACGGGTCCGAGCGCTTCGCGGCCGAGGCCGCCGCGGTCTGCTCGGGCGCCGGCCTGCGCACCCTGCGGCTCCCGCCGCGCTCGCCGACGCCGCTGCTCGCCTTCGCCGTGCGCAAGCTGCACTGCGCCGCGGGGGTGATGGTCACCGCGAGCCACAACCCGGCGCAGGACAACGGCTACAAGGTCTACCTCGGCGACGGCGCGCAGATCACCCCGCCGGCCGACGAGCGCATCGCCGCGGCGATCGACGCGGTCGGCCCGCTCGCGGACGTCCCGCTCGGCGACGGCGGCGAGGTGCTCGGCGACGAGGTCGCCGAGCACTACCTCAAGGCGATCTGCCGGCACCTGCCGCACACGCACGAGCGCGACCTGCGGATCGTCTACACGCCGCTCCACGGCGTCGGCCGCGACCTCGCCCTGCGCGCGTTCGCGTGGGCCGGCTTCGCGCCGCCGCACGTCGTCGCCGAGCAGGCCGAGCCGGATCCCGGACTTCCCGACCGCCCCGCGCCCCAACCCGGAGGAGGCCGGCGTGCTCGACCTCGCGCTCGCCGCGGCGGAGCGCGAGGCGGCCGACATCGTGCTCGCCAACGACCCGGATGCGGACCGCCTCGCGGTCGCGATCCCCGCGGCGGGCGGCGGCTGGCGCCGGCTGCACGGGGACGAGACCGGCGCGCTGCTGGCCGACTTCCTGCTCGAGCACACGGCGCACCACCGCCGCGAGCTGCTCGTGACGACGGTCGCGTCGTCGTCGCTGCTCGGCCGCATGGCCGCCGCGGAGGGGGCCGGGTTCGCCGAGACGCTGACCGGGTTCAAGTGGATCATGCGCGCGGCCGCCGAGCAGCCCGAGCGCGAGCTGCTGCTCGGCTACGAGGAGGCGCTCGGCTACGCCGTCTCGGGCGTCGTGCGCGACAAGGACGGGATCTCGGCGGCGCTCGTGATGGCGCAGCTCGCCGCCGCGGAGCGGGCGCGCGGCCGGACGCTCGAGCAGCGCCTCGACGCGATCGCCGAGCGCTTCGGCCGCCACGCCACCGAGCCGGTCACGCTCGTGCTCGAGGGCGCGGACGGCCTCGAGCGGATGCGGGCGATCATGGACGGCGTCCGCGCCCACCCGCCGGGCGCGCTGCTCGGGAACGAGGTCGTGGCGATCGAGGACCTGCGCGACGGCGTCCGGCTCCCGCCGTCCGACGTGCTGGTCATCCACGCCGACGGCGCGCGCGTCGTCATCCGCCCGAGCGGGACCGAGCCGAAGCTCAAGGCGTACCTCGAGGTCATCGTCGACGGCGACCGCGCCGCGGCGGCCGGCGCGCTCGCCCGGCTCCGCACCGAGGTCGAGGCAGCTGCTCGCGGCGGGCTAGCGGCCGCCGAGCTGGTCGATCGCCTTCTGGACGTCGTCCTTGGCGCCGGCCGGGACCTGCTCCTTCAGGTCCTTGAGCGCCTGCTCGGCCTTGTCGCGCCCCTCGGCGCCGAGCTGGTCCGCCTGCTGCTGGATCTCGTTCGCGGCGTCCGCCGCCGACTGCTTGCCGTCCTGGACCTTGTCCGCGAGGTCGTCGGCCTTGTTCTGCAGGTCGGTCTGCTTCTGCTGCAGGTCGTCGACGGACTTCTGGGCGTCGCCGCTGTCGGAGTCGCCGCAGGCGGCGAGGCCGAACGCGGCGGCGGCGAGCAGGAGCGCGAGGAGACGGCGGGGTGCTGGCATCCGCAGACCGTCGCCACGCGCGGCGGCGGCTGTCTAGGCGGGCACGGCGCGGCGCCGGACGCGCACGCCGCGGGCGACCGCGACGCCGGCCAGGCAGAGCAGCCCGCCGGCCAGCGCGAGCGCGGGCGGCGTCTCGCCGAGCAGGACCCAGCCGAGCAGGATCGCGATCGGCGGGACGGCGTAGGTCGTCGCCCCGAGGCGCCCGGCGCTCGTCCGCTTGAGCGCGAACGCCCACGTGGTGAACCCGATCGCGGTCGGGACCACGCCGAGGTAGAGCGTCCACAGCAGCGCGCCGGCGGACGCGTCGCCCGCCTCGCGGACCAGCGCCGGCCCGAACGGGAGGCAGGCGGCCGCCCCGGTGGCGCAGGCGAGGAACGTGATCTGGAGCGCCGACGTCCGCTCGAGCAGCGGCTTCTGCGCGATCACGCCGCCGGCGTACGCGGCCGCCGCGGCGATGCAGAGCGCGGCGCCGAGGCCGCCCGACCCGTCGCCCTCGGACGTCGCGAGCCCGATCACGACCGCCCCGCAGAGCGCGATCCCGCAGCCGAGCACGAGGGCGCGCGGATAGCCCTCGCCCAGCAGCACGCCGGCCAGCGCCGCGAGGATCACCGGGCCGACGCTGATCAGCATCGCCGCGGTGCCGGCGTCGATCCGCTGCTCGGCCGCGTTGAGCAGGACGTTGTACGCGCCGAGCCAGAGCACGCCGCAGAACACGAGCCGCGGGACGTCGCGGCGCGGGGGCAGCGCGTCGCCGCGCACCGCGACGAACGCCCCCAGCACGAGCGCCGCCACACCGACGCGCGCGAGCGTCAGCGGACCGGGCCCGAGCTCGTCGCCGGCGGCCCGGATCCCCACGAAGGCCGAGGCCCAGAGCACCACCGTGATGCCGGCGGCGGTGGCGCCCGCGTGTCGTGCGGCGATCATCGGGGCACACCGTAGGGGCAGCGCGCTTCGGTCCCGGCCGAACCGCCGCGCGCGGGCGCTGCCGGACGATCTGCCACCCTGTCTCGTCCGCGATTCCCCTGCAGAACGGAGAGAGCGACGCACTGATGGCAGCTGCGACGGGCCGCCCGCCGCTGATCGGCGTGACGACATCCGAGATCCGGCGCGCGGAGCGCACCGACCCGCTCCCCGAGGGCGAACCGCCGCAGCACGAGCTCGCGCTCGGCATGCCGTACGTGCGCGCGCTCGAGCGCGCCGGCGCCGTGCCGGTGGTGCTGCCGCCCGTCGATGCCGGCCTGATCCCCGCGCTCGTCGCGCCGCTCGCGGGCGTCTGCCTGTCCGGCGGGCCGGATCTCGACCCGTCCGCCTACGGGGCGGCGCGCGACCCGCACCTCGGCCCGACGGAGCCCGGCCTCGACGCGTTCGAGCTCGAGGTCGCGCGCTGCGCGGATGCCGCCGGACTGCCGATCCTGGGCATCTGCCGCGGCGCCCAGGCGCTCAACGTCGCGCGCGGCGGCAGCCTCCATCAGCACCTTCCGGACCATCGCCAGACCGACCCGGGCTGGGTGACGACGCACACCGTCGAGATCGCGCCGCACTCGCGGCTGGCCGGCATCCGCGGCGCGACGGAGCAGCAGGTCAACTCCTTCCACCACCAGGCGGTCGATCGCCTCGGCGCCGGGCTGCACGCCGTCGCGTGGGCGCCGGGCGGGTCGATCGAGGCGATCGAGGGCGACGGCGAGCGGCTCGTGCTCGGCGTCCAGTGGCACGCGGAGTCGCTCGACCGCGACGCAGCCCTGTTCCGCGCGCTCGTGGCCGCGAGCCAGGCGCGCGCCGACGTGGCGGTCGTCTGAGCCGTGTGCGGCTTCGGCGCCGAGCTGCGCCCGGGCGGCGCGCCGGACCGCGACGCGCTCGCGCGGATGCACGCGGCGCTCGCGCCGCGCGGGCCGGACGGCGACGGGCTGTGGAGCGGCGACGGCGTCGCGCTCGCCCATCGCCGGCTGGCGATCATCGACCTCTCCGCGGCCGGCGCCCAGCCGATGCACGACGACGAGCTCCATATCGTCTTCAACGGCTGCATCTACAACCATCGTGAGCTGCGGGCCGAGCTCGAGCGCGCCGGGCAGGTGTTCGCCTCCCACGCCGACACCGAGGTGCTGCTCAAGGGCTGGCGCGTCTGGGGCGAGGGGATGCTCGACCGGCTGGCCGGGATGTTCGCCTTCTGCCTGCACGACGACCGCAGCGGCCGCACGGTGCTCGTCCGCGACCGGCTGGGGATCAAGCCGCTCTACCTCGCCGAGCTGCCCGGCGGCGGGCTGCGCGCGGCGTCGACGCTCCCCGCGCTCGTCGCGTCCGGCGGCGTCGACACGAGCGTCGACCCGGTCGCGCTGCACCACTACCTGAGCTGGCACTCGGTCGTGCCGGCGCCGCGGACGATCCTCGCCGGCGTCCGCAAGCTCCCGCCGGCGACGATCCTGACCGTCGAGCGCGACGGCACCCGCGCCCAGCGCACCTACTGGGACCCGCCGTTCGAGCGGGCGCACCCGGACTGGTCGGCGGAGGACTGGCAGGACGCGCTGCTCGAGGCGCTGCGCGTCGCGGTGCGGCGCCGGATGGTGGCCGACGTCCCGGTCGGGGTGCTGCTGTCGGGCGGGCTCGACTCGAGCCTGATCGTCGCGCTGCTCGCCGAGGAGGGCCAGCGCGGCCTGGCCACGTTCTCGATCGGCTTCCCCGACGCGGGCGGGCGCGAGGGCGACGAGTTCGAGTACTCCGACGCCGTCGCCGCGCATGTTCGAGACCGACCACCGCCAGATCCGCGTCGGCACGGACGAGCTCGTCGACGCGCTCCCGCAGGCGATCGCGGCGATGGCCGAGCCGATGGTCTCGCACGACTGCGTCGCGTTCTGGCTGCTGTCGCAGGCGGTGCGGCGCGACCGCAAGGTCGTCCAGTCGGGCCAGGGCGCGGACGAGGTGCTCGGCGGCTACAGCTGGTACCCGCCGATGCTGGACGCCCCGGGCAGCGGGCTCGACACCTACGCGGCGGAGTTCTTCGACCGCGACGACGCGGGCGTGCGCGAGCTGGTGGCGCCCGAGGCGCTGCCGGGCGACGACGTCTCGCACGCGTTCGCGGACGGCTGGTTCACGCGCGCCGGGGCGGCCACGCCGGTCGACCGCGCGCTGCGGCTCGACTCCGAGGTGATGCTGGTCGACGACCCGGTCAAGCGCGTCGACAACATGACGATGGCCCACGCGCTCGAGGCGCGGACCCCGTTCCTCGACCACGAGCTCGTCGAGCTCGCCGCGGCCTGCCCGCCGGAGCTCAAGCTCGCCGACGGCGGCAAGGGCGTGCTCAAGCGGGCCGCCCGCGGGCACGTGCCCGACGCGGTGATCGACCGCAAGAAGGGCTACTTCCCGGTGCCCGCCCTCACCCATCTCGAGGAGCCGGTGCTGGGCATGGTGCGCGACGCGCTGCTCGCGCCCGAGGCGCGTGCGCGCGGCCTGTTCCGGCACGACGCCGTCGAGGCGATGCTCGCGGATCCGAACGCGCACCGGACGAACCTCGACGGCTCGACGCTGTGGCAGCTCGGGCTGCTCGAGCTGTGGCTCCAGCGCCACGTGGGCTGATGCCGTCCGAGCATACGATCGTCCTGATCGCGCTGATCGCGGCGGGCGTGCTGATCGCGAGCGTGCTGGTCGTCCGGCGCGACGCGTGGCTGCCGGTCGCGCGCTCGCACAAGCAGCTCGTGCGCGGCGCGGTCATCGGCGCGATCGTGATCGTCCTCGTCGCGCTGGGGATCTCGCACGCGGACGACCTCGAGGAGCTGCTCGAGCGGGTCGAGGGCGGGGACCCGTGGTGGCTCGCGCTCGCGGTCGCGCTCGAGGCGGTCTCGTTCGGCGGCTACGTCGTGCTGACCCGCGAGCTCTACCGGCCGGTGGCGCCGCTGCTGAACTGGACGGCCTCGCTCGAGCTGACGCTGGCGGGGGTGGTCGCGACACGGGTGTTCTCCGCCGGCGGGGCGGGCGGGATCGCGTTCACCGCCTGGGTGCTGCACCGGGCGGGGATGGGGGCGCGCGCGACGGCGCGGCGGCTCGCGGCGTTCATGGCGATCCTCTACTCGGTCTACATGGCGGCGCTGCTCGTCGGCGGGCTGGTCGTCGTCACCGGCGTGCTGCCCGACGTGCCCGCCGCGCTCGGCTGGGTCGCGGTCGCGGTCGGCGGGATCGTCGTGGCGCTGGTCCTGCTGATGCTCGAGATCCCGCGCGACGTCGAGCGCCGCGTCGCGGCGATGGCGAAGGAGTCGGGCCGCCGCGGGCGGATCGCGACACGGCTCGCGACCGTGCCGGGGGTGGCCGGCAACGCGGCCCGGCTCTCGATCTCGATCATCCACCACCGCCCGAGCATCCTCATCTGGCCGCTCGTCTGGTGGGCGTTCGACGTCGCCGTGCTGTGGGCCACGTTCCACGCGTTCGGCGAGGCGCCCGCGATCGGCACGATCGTCCTCTGCTACTTCCTCGGCTCGCTCGGCAACCTGCTCCCGCTGCCGGGCGGCGTCGGCGGCACCGAGGGCGGGATGCTCGGCGCGTTCGCCGCCTCCGGCGTCGACGCCGGGCTCGCGCTGCTCGCGGTCGTCACCTACCAGGTGATCTCGACCTACCTGCCGGCGCTGCCGGGGCTGATCGCGTACCTCGACCTGCGGCGGCGGATGAAGACCTGGGGGCCGGAGCCGGCCGAGGAGCCGGTCGCGCGCGACCTGAGCGGCGATCGACCGCGGTCGAGCGGCCGACGCGCCGACCCGATCACCCGCGCGGCTCACGGCAGTCCCGCGTGCGGGACCTCGACGGTCGTGGTGAGCAGCACCGCCTCGCGCGCCGCGCTGCGGTTGTGCTCGGCGAAGTCGGGCGCGGCGCACATCAGGAGCGTCCGGCCGTCGTCGCCCCCGAGCATGCAGGCGAAGATGTTGAGGCCCTCGGGCGCGGCGATCTCGTCGACGATCTCCCCGCCCTCCGCGACCAGCGCGCAGCGCGCGCCGACCTCGTCGGCGGCCCAGATCCGCCCGGAGGCGTCGAGCGTGCAGCCGTCGGGGCCGAAGCGCAGCCGCCCGAGCGTCTCGGCGAGCGTGCCGATCTCCGGCTCGGGCGCGACCTGGGCCCACACGCGGCGGTCGGTCAGCGCGCCGTCCGCGCCGAGCGTGAACGCGGTGTAGCGGGCGCCGGCGGTCTCGCCCACGAGCAGCGTGCGGCCGTCGGGCGTGATCACCGAGCCGTTGGGGAACAGCATGTCCTCGGCCACGACCGCGGCGGTGCCGTCCGGGTCCACGCGGACGAGCGCGGCCGTCGCCGGGTCGGCGCCGGCCATCAGGTCGAAGCCGAAGTTGCCGGCGTAGGCGCGGCCGGCGGCGTCGACGACCATGTCGTTGAGGTGCCCGCCGCAGTACGCGCTCAGGTCGGCGTGCTCGGCGACGGCGCCGTCCGCCGACCGGCGCAGGATCCGGTGGTCGCGCATCGAGACGACGAGCAGCGAGCCGTCCGGCATCCACCCGAGCCCCGACGGCTGGCCCTCGACCTCCAGCACCGGCTCCTCGCGACCGCTCGCGTCGACCGTCGAGACCGTGTGGCGGTAGAAGTCCGACACCCACCAGCGGCCCTCGTGCCAGCGCGGGCTCTCGAAGAACGCCCCGCCCTCCAGCAACACGCGCAGTCGGTCCGCCATCGGTCCCTCCCCGTCCGGTTGCGCGGAGTTCTAGCTCATGCCCGGCGGGTGGCGCGCATCGCGTCGTCCGGCATCCAGACCACGCCGTCGTCCGAGTGCTCCGCGCTCCAGCGGAACGCGTCGGCGCCGATCTCCGAGAAGCGCCAGCGGAACTGCGGCGCGTCCTCGCTGCTGAGCAGCACGATGTCGTCGCCGTCCGGCCGTCCGATGAAGCGCCGGACGCGCCCGTTGACCGGCTCGATCCAGGTCGAGCGCCAGGCGTCGATGGCCGGGTCGTAGAAGCGGAGCGTCGAGCCGTGGAACGCGTGCGGCGGCTCGCCCTCGCCGGGCTGCCCGCGGCCGGGGACGATCCAGATGTCCTGGATCGCGCGCCCGCCGAGCACCCAGCCGAAGTGCAGCTCCCCGCGCGCGCTCAGCGGTCGCCCCGCGGCGTCGCGCCCGCTCCAGTCGAGGTCCCACGACCCGACGAAGCGGCCGAACAGCGCGAGCTTCGCGGCGAGCGCCGGGTCCGGGCCGGCGGTGTGCAGCGCCTCGATCAGTCCGTCGCCCGCGGTCATCTCGACGATCATGCCACCCGCGTGGTACGCATCTCCGATGGCGCGCCTGCTGTCGGTCAACGTCGGACTCCCCGGGAGGTCGAGTGGGAGGGCAAGACCGTCCGGACGGCGATCTGGAAGGAACGGGTCGAGGGGCCGCGCATGGTGCGCCGGGTCAACATCGACGGCGACGACCAGGCGGACCGGCTCGCGCACGGCGGGGAGCACCGCGCCGTCTTCGTCTACCAGATCGACTCCTACCGCTACTGGGAGCGGGAGCTCGGACGCGACGACTTCACGCCCGGCCAGTTCGGCGAGAACTTCACCGTCGACGGGCTCGCCGACGACGAGGTGTGCATCGGCGACCGCTATCGCATCGGCCAGGCGCTGTTCGAGGTCACCCAGCCACGCGTCACGTGCTATCGCGTCGGGATCCGGATGGACGAGCCCGCGATGCCGTCGCTGCTCGTCGCGCACCACCGCCCGGGCTTCTACCTCCGCGTGCTCGAGGAGGGGCCGGTGGAGGCCGGCGCGGAGATCGTCAAGGTCGCCGACGGGCCGGAGCGGCTGACGGTGGCGCAGGTCGATGCGCTGCTGTACCTCCCCGACAAGCCGCGCGCGCTGCTCGAGCGCGCGCTGCGGGTGCCGGCGCTGAGCGAAGGCTGGCAGGGGAGCTTCCGCGAGCTCCTCGCCAAGGGCGATCGCGCCGCGCCCGCCTGGAGCGGCTTCCGGTCGCTCCGCGTCGCCGGGATCCGCCGCGAGAGCGCCGGCATCAGCTCGTTCCTGCTCGTGCCGGCCGACGACGACGCCGCGACGCCCGCCGCGGCGCCCGGGCAGTACCTCACGCTGCGGGTGCGGCCGGACGACGGCGCTCCCGCGCTGACCCGCAGCTACTCGCTGTCGACCGTGCCCGACGACCACGGGTACCGGATCAGCGTCAAGCGCGAGGGCGCCGCGAGCCGGTATCTGCACGACCGCGTGAAGGTCGGGGACGTGCTCGAGGTCGCCGCGCCGCGCGGCGACTTCGTCCTGCGGGACGGGGCGGGCCCCGTCGTGCTCATCAGCGCCGGCGTCGGCGCCACGCCGGTCCTCGCGATGCTCCACGCGCTCGTGACCGAGCGGAGCGCGCGTGAGGTGTGGTGGCTCCACGGCGCGCGCAACCGCGACGAGCACGCCTTCGCGGCCGAGGTCGACGCGCTGCTCGCCACGCTCCCCGGCGCCCACCGCGTCGTCGCCTACAGCCGGCCGGACGGTGGCGCCGGCAACGACCTCTCCGGCCGGCTCGACGGCGCGGCGCTCGACCGGCTGGGCGTCCCGACGGACGCCGACCACTACATCTGCGGGCCCGAGGCCTTCATGCGGGCGATCGGCGCCGCGCTCGCCGCCCGGGGCGTGGCGCCCGAGCGGATCGCCACCGAGGTCTTCGGCGCCGTCCCCACCTACAGCTCCGGCATCGTCAAGGCCGGCGACCGGGCGCCGCACGCCCCGGACGGTCCCCCGGGCGACGGGCCGGTCGTGACCTTCTCCCGCAGCAGCCTCGCCGTCGCGTGGGACGCCCGCTACCCAAGCCTGCTCGACTTCGCCGAGGCCTGCGACGTGCCGGTCGGCTTCGGCTGCCGCAACGGGGTCTGCCACAACTGCGAGAGCAGCCTGCTCGCGGGCGACGTCGACTACCACATCGAACCGCTGGAGCCGCCGCCCGCCGGCCGGATCCTCGTCTGCTGCACCCGGCCCGGCTCGGAGCTGACGCTCGACCTCTGAGCGGCTACGCCCGCTCCGCCACCAGCGCGAGCTTCCTGACCCGCCCCGCGTCCAGCCACTCGACCCACAGCCGATGGGCCGCGAGCAGCTCGGCCAGCGCCCGGCGGCCGATCTGCGCGGTGATCTCCGCGGCGTCCGCGGCGTACGCGCGCACCAGCGCCTGCGCGGTCGCGCGATGCGCGCGGCTGTGGTCCTCCTGCCACGTGACGACGAGCCCGGCCCGCTCCAGCGACGCGGCCAGCGCGTCGAGCGGGGTGAGCCAGACCGTGTCGGGGTCGGGCATCGCCGCCCGCTCCGCCGTCGTGAGCGGCGGCCCCTCCTCGAGCGTGAAGGCGAAGCGCCCGCCCGGCCGGAGCGCCGCGCCGATCGCTCGCGACCAGCGCGTCCTTGTCCTCGACGGCGAGCATCGCCTCGAGCAGGAGCACGACGTCGAACGAGCCGCACGGCAGCGGCGGCGCGTGCGCGATCGCGAAGCGGCAGGGCAGGTCGCCCGCCTGCTCGCGGGCGATCGCGACGGCGCTCGCGCTGAAGTCCACGCCCAGGTAGGCGCAGCCCAGCTCCCGCGTGAGGAGCCGCCCGGGCCCGGCGATGCCGCACCCCAGGTCGAGCACCCCGACCCCGGGGCCCACGCCGGCCCGCGCCGCGAGGTCCCGGATCTCGCCGGCGGTCATGAAGCCCTCCTGCCCGACGAACTCGCCGGGGGCGTACGCCGACGCGCGGGCGCGCTGCAGGGCCTGCTCGAACGGCGTGCGGTCGTCCTGCCTCATCGCGACGGGCCGAACGCGGTGAGGAAGCGGTCACGGAACGCCGCCATCGGCCAGACCGGCGCCTGCGGGTCCGGCAGCATCCCGTCCTGCCAGTCCCAGCCGGCGATCCGGTCGATCACCTTCGGATCGTGGGCGATGACCGAGATCGGCACGTCGTGGCTGGCGCCGTGGCCGGTGACGAGCGTCGCGGGCTGATGGTCGCCCAGGACGACGAGCACGAGCTTGTCGTCGCCGTAGCGCCGCACGAACGAGAACAGCGTGCGCAGCGAGTACTCGATCGAATGCCCGTACGCGGCGCGCGCCCGGTCGGCGTCGCCGAACAGCGACGCCTGCGTGGACTCCTCCGCCGGGACGTGGTCGAAGACCGAGCCGTCGCCGACGTCGTCCCATCCGATCAGCCGGGGGATGCGCGTCCACGGCGCGTGGCTCGAGATGAGGTCGACCTCCGCGAAGAGCGGCGGCCGGGGCCGCTTGGCGAGCTCGCGCCGCTGCAGCGCCAGGAACGTGTACTGGTCGGGCATCGGCGGCAGGCCGAAGTCCGGGCCGCGGTAGCCGAGGTTGCGGCGATCGTAGATCTGGTCGTAGCGATAGAAGGACGATCCCTCCGGCCACGCCCGGTGGTTCGCGGGCATGGCGCCGACCGCGCGCCACCCCGCGCGCTTGAACGCGCTGGTGAGGGTGAGCCGATCGTGCGCGACGAGCTGGTCGTAGCCCCGCTGGCCGTCGATCCGGACCCCCGACTGCAGGGTGGAGTGCGCCAGCCAGCTGAGGCCGCCGAACGTCGGCGAGGTGAGGAAGGCGCTGCGCGACGAGTAGCCGGCGTCCCGCAGCTGCGCGGTGCCGCGGTCGAGCACGGCGTCGACCTGGGGCGAGAACGACGAGTCCTGGACCGCGACCCGCCCGTAGCTCTCGACGAACACGAGCAGGACGTCCTTGCCGCGCAGCCCGGTCAGCAGCCGGTTCCCGGGCGTGGCGCGGAAGCGGTCGTGGGCGATCGCGCGGGCGAGCGCCGCGCGCTCCTGCAGTCCGGTCTGAACCGCCTGCACCTCGTCGACGGCCAGGGCGGCGGCGCTCACCGAGGCGACCGGCGCGCCGGCGATCCGGAGCGCCGCCCAGACCACGCACAGCGCCGCCGCCGCGCGGAGCGCCCAGCCGCGGTGGCCGGCCGCGACCCGCGTCACGCGCAGCAGCGCGAGGACGGGGAGGGCGAGGAGCGCGACGGCGAGCACGACCACGACCGCGACGACGACGTCCGCGCTCGACCCGCCGATCGCGTCGCGCAGCGTCTCGACGCCGATCCCCGCGTAGGTCGAGTCGTCGACGGGCTTGAACGGCCGGTCGAACGCCGTGAAGAAGCCGATGTCGAGGACCTTCACGAGCACGAGGACGCTCAGCACCGCGCCGGCGAGCACGGCCAGCACGCGGCGCGGGGTGGCGGGCAGCAGGGCGGCCAGGGCGACGACGACGAGGAGCTCGAGCGGGAGCCGCACGAAGGCCCCGGGCGTGAGGCGGCTCGGCTCGTTCGGGGCGACCAGGGCCGTCCAGACGAGCAGCAGGGCGAGGACCGTGAGCGCCACGGCGAGGCCGGTGCGCAGCGGCCCGCGCCGGGACGGCCCGGCGTCTCCCGCCGGCAGCGCGTCGGGCACGGCGTGCCGGTGGCGCCACAGCCACCAGACGCACTGACCGACCGACGCCGCGAGCAGGGCGAGCGCGATCGCCAGGAGCGCCTGCGCGAGCGCCAGGGGCAGGACCCCGGCGGCCGCGACGGTCAGCACGATCCCCTGCGTCGCCGCGACGAGCTTGCGCCAGCGCCGCGGCGGCACCGGCGGGCGCATCCAGGGCAGCAGCCACTCGCCGGCGAGGAACACGTAGCGCGCAAGTCCGATCGCGAGCACCCACGCACCGCATGCGGGGGCGACGTAGACGCTGAGGGCGAGGATCAGGAACGCGTCGACCTCGCCGTCGAAGCGCGCCCCCAGCGCGGTCGCGGTCCCGGTGCGCCGCGCCACCCATCCGTCGGCCGCGTCCAGCGCGAGCGCGACGGCGGCGAACGTCACGAGCAGCGCGACCGGCGTGGCGCGGACGAGCGAGTCCGCGGCCAGCGCGGCGACGCCGACGGCGAGCGTGGCCCTGGCGAGCGTCACCCAGGACGCCGGCCCCAGCCGCTCACGGTGCGCAAGGCCGCGTGCGAGCGCCGCCGCCATGGTCACGGCGCAGAGGACGCCGACGACCTCGCCCAGCGGGCTGAGCCCGGCGAATCCCACCAGGACCGCCAGGAGCAGCAGCTGGGCGATCAGCCCGGCCACCGGGCCCAGCCGGCTGACGCGCCCTCGTACGGCGCTCATGCGTCCTCGAACCGGGGCGAGAGCGCGTAGCGCAGCAGCACCACGTCGCCGAGCTGGCGCACCTCGGCGAGCGTCGCGCGGCGTCCCGCGTGCCACGGGAAGCGCCCGTCGGTCACGAAGCGCGGGGCGCTCGAGTCGCCGATGAAGAAGGGCGCCACGACGAGCTGCAGCTCGTCGACGAGGTCGTCGGCCAGGAACTGGGTGTGCACGACGCCGCCGCCCTCGACCATGAGCCGCCCCACGCCGCGGTC
>CAVRTO010000015.1:0-33972 GCA_963724145.1 uncultured Solirubrobacteraceae bacterium | reverse complement strand
CGACACGGCGGCGAACAGCGTCCAGGCGCGCGCTGACATGCCGGAGGCGGGCATCCGGGCATCACAGCAGGCCGGCGCGCGTCGCTCCAGTCCGATCGCTTGCAGGCGCGTTCAGCAACGCTGATGGGGTACCGTCGCCGGAGATGGCCTGGACCGCTGAAGACATCCCCGACCAGGCCGGCCGGCGCGCGATCGTCACCGGCGCCAACAGCGGCCTCGGCCTGGTCGCCGCGCGCGAGCTCGCGCGTCACGGCGCCGCCGTCGTGCTCGCCTGCCGCAACGCCGCGAAGGGCGAGGCGGCGCTCGCGCGAGGTCCGCGCCGCGGCGCCGGACGCCGACGTGACGCTCGCCGCCGCTCGACCTCGCCGACCTCGCGTCCGTGCGCGCGTTCGCCGGCGCGCGGACCGAGCCGGTCGACCTGCTGGTCAACAACGCCGGGCTGATGGCCCCGCCGCGCGGCACGACGAAGGACGGCTTCGAGCTGCAGCTCGGCACGAACCACCTCGGCCACTTCGCGCTCACCGGGCTGCTGCTCGACCGGCTGCGCGCGGGCGACGCGCCGCGCGTGGTGTCGCTGTCCAGCATCGTCCACCGGATGGGCAGGATCGACTTCGACGACCTCCAGGGCGAGCGGCGCTACTTCCGCTGGACGCGCCTACGGCCAGTCCAAGCTCGCCAACCTGCTGTTCATGCGCGAGCTCGACCGCCGCGCCCGCGCGGCCGGCCTGCCGCTCGTCAGCGTCGCCGCGCACCCCGGCTACACCGCGACCAACCTGCAGTCGGCGGCGCCGCCCGCGATCGACCGGGCGGTGATGGCGGTGCTCAACCGCGTGATCGCCCAGGACGCGGAGCAGGGCGCGCTGCCGGCGCTCTACGCGGCCACCGTCGCCGGCCTGCCGGGCGGGAGCTACGTCGGGCCGGACGGGCCCGGCGAGTGGCGCGGCAGCCCCGCGCTCGTCTCGATGAGCGGGCGCGCGAACGACCCGGAGACGGCGCGCCGGCTGTGGGAGGTCTCCGAGCGCCTGACCGGCGTGACCTACGCGTTCGCGCTGACGTGGCGGAGCCGGCGCTGACGGAGCGGGTCGAGCGCTGGATCGCCGACGACCCGGACCCGGAGGCGCAGGCCGAGCTCCGCGCGCTGCTGGACGCCGGCGCGGCGGACGAGCTCGCGGCGCGCTTCGCCGGTGGCCTGCGCTTCGGCACGGCGGGCCTGCGCGGCCGGCTCGGCGCGGGCCCCACGCGGATGAACGTGGCCACGGTCCGGCGCGCGAGCGCGGGCCTCGCCGCGTACCTGCTCGATGCGGTCGACGGCGCGGCGCAGGCCGGGATCGTCATCGGGCACGACGCCCGCCACGGGTCCGAGCGCTTCGCGGCCGAGGCCGCCGCCGTCTGCTCGGGCGCCGGCCTGCGCACGCTGCGGCTCCCGCCGCGCGCGCCGACGCCGCTGCTCGCCTTCGCCGTGCGCAAGCTGCACTGCGCCGCCGGCGTGATGGTCACCGCCAGCCACAACCCGGCGCAGGACAACGGCTACAAGGTCTACCTCGGCGACGGCGCGCAGATCACGCCGCCGGCCGACGAGCGGATCGCCGCGGCGATCGACGCGGTCGGCCCGTTCGCGGGCGTCCCGCTCGGCGACGGCGGCGAGCGGCTCGGCGACGAGGTCGCGGAGCACTACCTCAAGGCGATCCTGCCGCCACCTGCCGCACACGCGCGAGCGCGACCTGCGGATCGTCTACACGCCGCTCCACGGCGTCGGCCGCGACCTCGCGCTGCGCGCGTTCGCGCGGGCCGGGTTCGCGCCGCCGCACGTGGTCGCCGAGCAGGCCGAGCCGGATCCGGACTTCCCGACCGCGCCGCGCCCCAACCCGGAGGAGGGCGGCGTGCTCGACCGCGCGCTCGCCGCGGCGGAGCGCGAGGCGGCCGACATCGTGCTCGCCAACGACCCGGATGCCGACCGGCTCGCGGTCGCGATCCCCGCGGCCGGCGGCGGCTGGCGCCGGCTGCACGGGGACGAGACCGGCGCGCTGCTGGCCGACTTCCTGCTCGAGCACACCCAGCACCACCGCCGCGAGCTGCTCGTGACCACCGTCGCGTCGTCGTCGCTGCTCGGCCGCATGGCGGCCGCGGCGGGGGCGGGGTTCGCCGAGACGCTGACGGGGTTCAAGTGGATCATGCGCGCCGCCGCCGAGCAGCCCGAGCGCGAGCTGCTGCTCGGCTACGAGGAGGCGCTCGGCTACGCCGTCTCGGGCGTCGTGCGCGACAAGGACGGGATCTCGGCGGCGCTCGTGATGGCGCAGCTCGCCGCCGCCGAACGCGCGCGCGGCCGGACGCTCGAGCAGCGCCTCGACGCGATCGCCGAGCGCTTCGGCCGCCACGCCACCGAGCCGGTCACGCTCGTGCTCGAGGGCGCGGACGGCCTCGCGCGGATGCGGGCGATCATGGACGGCGTCCGCGCCCACCCGCCGGGCGCGCTGCTCGGTCGCGAGGTCGTGGCGATCGAGGACCTGCGCGACGGGGTCCGGCTCCCGCCGTCCGACGTGCTGGTCATCCACGCCGACGGCGCGCGCGTCGTGATCCGCCCGAGCGGGACCGAGCCGAAGCTCAAGGCGTACCTCGAGGTCATCGTCGACGGCGACGGCGCCGCGGCGGCCGGCGCGCTCGCCCGGCTCCGCGCCGAGGTCGAGGAGCTGCTCGCGGCGGGCTAGCGGCCGCTGAGCTGGTCGATCGCCTTCTGGACGTCGTCCTTGGCGCCGGCCGGGACCTGCTTCTTCAGGTCCTTGAGCGCCTGCTCGGCCTTGTCGCGCCCCTCGGCGCCGAGCTGGTCCGCCTGCCGCTGGATCTCGTTCGCAGCGTCCGCCGCCGACTGCTTGCCGTCCTGCACCTTGTCCGCGAGGTCGTCGGCCTTGTTCTGCAGGTCGGTCTGCTTCTGCTGCAGGTCGTCGACGGACTTCTGGGCGTCGCCGCTGTCGGAGTCGCCGCAGGCGGCGAGGCCGAACGCGGCGGCGGCGAGCAGGAGCGCGAGGAGACGGCGGGGTGCTGGCATCCGCAGACGGTGCCACGCGCGGCGGCGGCTGTCTAGGCGGGCACGGCGCGGCGCCGGACGCGCACGCCGCGGGCGACCGCGACGCCGGCCAGGCAGAGCAGCCCGCCGGCCAGCGCGAGCGCGGGCGGCGTCTCGCCGAGCAGGACCCAGCCGAGCAGGATCGCGATCGGCGGGACGGCGTAGGTCGTCGCCCCCAGGCGCCCGGCGCTCGTCCGCTTGAGCGCGAACGCCCACGTGGTGAACCCGATCGCGGTCGGGACCACGCCGAGGTAGAGCGTCCACAGCAGCGCGCCGGCGGACGCGTCGCCCGCCTCGCGGACCAGCGCCGGCCCGAACGGGAGGCAGGCCGCCGCCCCGGTGGCGCAGGCGAGGAACGTGATCTGGAGCGCCGACGTCCGCTCGAGCAGCGGCTTCTGCGCGATCACGCCGCCGGCGTACGCGGCTGCCGCGGCGATGCAGAGCGCGGCGCCGAGGCCGCCCGACCCGTCGCCCTCGGACGTCGCGAGCCCGATCACGACCGCCCCGCAGAGCGCGATCCCGCAGCCGAGCACGAGGGCGCGCGGATAGCCCTCGCCCAGCAGCACGCCGGCCAGCGCCGCGAGGATCACCGGGCCGACGCTGATCAGCATCGCCGCGGTGCCGGCGTCGATCCGCTGCTCGGCCGCGTTGAGCAGGACGTTGTACGCGCCGAGCCAGAGCACGCCGCAGAACACGAGCCGCGGGACGTCGCGGCGCGGCGGCAGCGCGTCGCCGCGCACCGCGACGAACGCCCCCAGCACGAGCGCCGCCACGCCGACGCGCGCGAGCGTCAGCGGACCGGGGCCCAGCTCGTCCCCGGCGGCCCGGATCCCCACGAAGGCCGAGGCCCAGAGCACCACGGTGATCCCGGCGGCGGTGGCGCCCGCGTGTCGTGCGGCGATCATCGGGGCACACCGTAGGGGCAGCGCGCTTCGGTCCCGGCCGAACCGCGGCGCGCGGGCGCTGCCGGACGATCTGCCACCCTGTCTCGTCCGCGTTTCCCCTGCAGAACGGAGAGAGCGACGCACTGATGGCAGCTGCGACGGGCCGCCCGCCGCTGATCGGCGTGACGACATCCGAGATCCGGCGCGCGGAGCGCACCGACCCGCTCCCCGAGGGCGAGCCGCCGCAGCATGAGCTCGCGCTCGGGATGCCGTACGTGCGCGCGCTCGAGCGCGCCGGCGCCGTGCCGGTCGTGCTGCCGCCCGTCGATGCCGGCCTGATCCCCGCGCTCGTCGCGCCGCTCGCGGGCGTCTGCCTGTCCGGCGGGCCGGATCTCGACCCGTCCGCCTACGGGGCGGCGCGCGACCCGCACCTCGGCCCGACGGAGCCCGGCCTCGACGCGTTCGAGCTCGAGGTCGCGCGCTGCGCGGATGCCGCCGGACTGCCGATCCTGGGCATCTGCCGCGGCGCCCAGGCGCTCAACGTCGCGCGCGGCGGCAGCCTTCATCAGCACCTTCCGGGCCATCGCCAGACCGACCCGGGCTGGGTGACGACGCACACCGTCCAGATCGCGCCGCACTCGCGGCTGGCCGGCGTCCGCGGCGCGACGGAGCAGCAGGTCAACTCCTTCCACCACCAGGCGGTCGATCGCCTCGGCGCCGGGCTGCACGCCGTCGCATGGGCGCCGGGCGGGTCGATCGAGGCGATCGAGGGCGACGGCGAGCGGCTCGTGCTCGGCGTCCAGTGGCACGCGGAGTCGCTCGACCGCGACGCAGCCCTGTTCCGCGCGCTCGTGGCCGCGGGCCGGGCGCGCGCCGACGTGGCGGTCGTCTGAGCCGTGTGCGGCTTCGGCGCCGAGCTGCGCCCGGGCGGCGCGCCGGACCGCGACGCGCTCGCGCGGATGCACGCGGCGCTGGCGCCGCGCGGGCCGGACGGCGACGGGATCTGGGGCGGCGACGGCGTCGCGCTCGTCCATCGCCGGCTGGCGATCATCGACCTCTCCGCGGCCGGCGCCCAGCCGATGCACGACGACGAGCTCCATATCGTCTTCAACGGCTGCATCTACAACCATCGTGAGCTGCGGGCCGAGCTCGAGCGCGCCGGGCAGGTGTTCGCCTCCCACGCCGACACCGAGGTGCTGCTCAAGGGCTGGCGCGTCTGGGGCGAGGGGATGCTCGACCGGCTGGCCGGGATGTTCGCCTTCTGCCTGCACGACGACCGCAGCGGCCGCACGGTGCTCGTCCGCGACCGGCTGGGGATCAAGCCGCTCTACCTCGCCGAGCTGCCCGGCGGCGGGCTGCGCGCCGCGTCGACGCTGCCCGCGCTGGTGGCGGCCGGCGGCGTCGACACGAGCGTCGACCCGGTCGCGCTGCACCACTACCTGAGCTGGCACTCGGTCGTGCCGGCCCCGCGGACGATCCTCGCCGGCGTCCGCAAGCTCCCGCCGGCGACGATCCTGACGGTCGAGCGCGACGGCGCGCGCGCCCAGCGCACCTACTGGGACCCGCCGTTCGAGCGGGCGCACCCGGACTGGCCGGCGGAGGACTGGCAGGACGCGCTGCTCGAGGCGCTGCGCGTCGCGGTCCGGCGCCGGATGGTGGCCGACGTCCCGGTCGGGGTGCTGCTGTCGGGCGGGCTCGACTCGAGCCTGATCGTCGCGCTGCTCGCCGAGGAGGGGCAGCGCGGCCTGGCCACGTTCTCGATCGGCTTCCCCGACGTCGGCGGGCGCGGGGGCGACGAGTTCGAGTACTCCGACGCGGTCGCCGCGATGTTCGAGACCGACCACCGCCAGATCCGCGTCGGCACCGACGAGCTCGTCGACGCCCTCCCGCACGCCGTCGCGGCGATGGCCGAGCCGATGGTCTCGCACGACTGCGTGGCGTTCTGGCTGCTGTCACAGGCGGTGCGGCGCGACCGCAAGGTCGTCCAGTCGGGACAGGGCGCGGACGAGGTGCTCGGCGGCTACAGCTGGTACCCGCCGATGCTGGACGCCCCCGGCAGCGGGCTCGACACCTACGCGGCGGAGTTCTTCGACCGCGACGACGCGGGCGTGCGCGAGCTCGTGACGCCCGAGGCGCTGCCGGGCGGCGACGTCTCGCGCGCCTTCGCGGAGGGGTGGTTCACCCGCGCCGGCGCCGCCACGCCGGTCGACCGGGCGCTGCGGCTCGATTCCGAGGTGATGCTGGTCGACGACCCGGTCAAGCGCGTCGACAACATGACGATGGCCCACGCGCTCGAGGCGCGGACGCCGTTCCTCGACCACGAGCTCGTCGAGCTCGCCGCGGCGTGCCCGCCGGAGCTCAAGCTCGCCGACGGCGGCAAGGGCGTGCTCAAGCGGGCCGCCCGCGGGCACGTGCCCGACGCGGTGATCGATCGCCGGAAGGGGTACTTCCCGGTCCCCGCCCTCACCCATCTCGAGGAGCCGGTGCTGGGCATGGTGCGGGACGCGCTGCTCGCACCGGAGGCGCGGGCGCGCGGCCTCTTCCGGCACGACGCCGTCGAGGCGATGCTCGCGGATCCGAACGCGCACCGGACGAATCTGGACGGCTCGACGCTGTGGCAGCTCGGGCTGCTCGAGCTGTGGCTCCAGCGTCACGTGGGCTGATGCCGTCCGAGCATACGATCGTCCTGATCGCGCTGATCGCGGCGGGCGTGTTGATCGCGAGCGTGCTGGTCGTGCGCCGCGACGCGTGGCTGCCGGTCGCGCGCTCGCACAAGCAGATCGTGCGCGGCGCGGTCATCGGCGCGGTCGTGATCGTGCTCGTCGGGCTGGGGATCTCGCACGCGGACGACCTCGAGGAGCTGCTCGACCGGGTCGAGCGCGGGGACCCGTGGTGGCTCGCGCTCGCGGTCTCGCTCGAGGCGATCTCGTTCGGCGGGTACGTCGTGCTGACCCGCGAGCTCTACCGGCCGGTGGCGCCGCGGCTGAACTGGACGGCCTCGCTCGAGCTGACGCTGGCGGGCGTCGTCGCGACGCGGGTGTTCTCCGCCGGCGGGGCGGGCGGGATCGCGTTCACGGCCTGGGTGCTGCACCGGGCGGGGATGGGCGCCCGGGCCACGGCGCGGCGGCTCGCGGCGTTCATGGCGATCCTCTACTCGGTCTACATGGGCGCGCTGCTGGTCGGCGGACTGGTCGTCGTCACCGGCGTGCTGCCCGACGTGCCGGCCGCGCTCGGCTGGGTCGCGGTCGCGGTCGGCGGGGTCGTCGTTGCGCTGGTCCTGCTGATGCTCAAGATCCCGGGCGACGTCGAGCGCCGCGTCGCGGCGATGGCGAAGCAGTCGGGCCGCCGCGGGCGGATCGCGACGCGGCTCGCGACGGTGCCGGGGGTGGCCGGCAACGCGGCGCGGCTCTCGATCTCGATCATCCACCACCGCCCGAGCATCCTCATCTGGCCGCTCGTCTGGTGGGCGTTCGACGTCGCGGTGCTGTGGGCCACGTTCCACGCGTTCGGCGAGGCGCCCGCGGTCGGGACGATCGTCCTCTGCTACTTCCTCGGCTCGCTCGGGAACCTGCTCCCGCTGCCCGGCGGCGTCGGCGGCACCGAGGGCGGGATGCTCGGCGCGTTCGCCGCCTCCGGCGTCGACGCCGGGCTCGCGCTGCTCGCGGTCGTCACCTACCAGGTGATCTCGACCTACCTGCCGGCGCTGCCGGGGCTGATCGCGTACGTCGACCTGCGGCGGCGGATGAAGACCTGGGGGCCGGAGCCGGCCGGCGAGCCGGTCGCGGCGACCTGAGCCGTTCGCCGGCGCGCCACCGGTTCTTCTCCGAGCACCGCAGCCGCTGGGCGCCGATCCTCGCCGCGCCGCGCTGACGCGACTCACGGCAGCCCGGCGTGCGGCACCTCGACGGTCGTCGTGAGCAGCACCGCCTCGCGCGCCGCGCTGCGGTTGTGCTCGGCGAAGTCGGGCGCGGCGCACATCAGGAGCGTGCGGCCGTCGTCGCCGCCGAGCATGCAGGCGAAGATGTTGAGGCCCTCGGGCGCGGCGATCTCGTCGACGATCGCCCCGCCCTCGGCGACCAGCGCGCAGCGCGCGCCGACCTCGTCGGCGGCCCAGATCCGCCCGGCGGCGTCGAGCGCGCAGCCGTCGGGGCCGAACCTCAGCCGCCCGAGCGTCTCGGCCAGCGTGCCGATCTCCGGCTCGGGCGCGACCTGGGCCCACACGCGGCGGTCGGTCAGCGTGCCGTCCGCGCCGAGCGTGAACGCGGTGTAGCGGGCGCCGGCGGTCTCGCCGACGAGCAGCGTGCGGCCGTCGGGCGTGATGACGGAGCCGTTGGGGAACAGCATGTCCTCCGCCACGACCGTCGCGGTCCCGTCCGGGTCCACGCGGACGAGCGCGGCCGTCGCGGGGTCGGCGCCGGCCATCAGGTCGAAGCCGAAGTTGCCGGCGTACGCGCGGCCGGCGGCGTCGACGACCATGTCGTTGAGGTGCCCGCCGCAGTACGCGCTCAGGTCGGCGTGCTCGGCGACGGCGCCGTCCGCCCGTCCGGCGCAGGATCCGGTGGTCGCGCATCGAGACGACGAGCAGCGAGCCGTCCGGCATCCATCCGAGGCCCGAGGGCTGACCCTCGACCTCCAGCACCGGCTCCTCGCGGCCGGCGGCGTCGACCGTCGAGACCGTGCGGCGGTAGAAGTCCGACACCCACCAGCGGCCCTCGTGCCAGCGCGGGCTCTCGAAGAACGCCCCGCCCTCCAGCAACACGCGCAGTCGGTCCGCCATCCGTCCCTCCCCGTCCGGTTGCGCGGAGTTCTACCGATCGGCCCGCGTCGCGCGCATCTCGTCGTCCGGCGTCCAGACGGCGCCGTCGTCCGAGCTCTCCGCGCTCCAGCGGAACGCGTCGGCGCGGATCTCCGAGAAGCGCCAGCGGAACTGCGGCAGGTCCTCGCTGCTGAGCAGCACGATGTCGTCGCCGTCCGGCCGTCCGATGAAGCGGCGGACGCGCCCGTTCACCGGCTCGATCCAGGTCGAGCGCCAGGCGTCGATGGCCGGGTCGTAGAAGCGGAGCGTCGAGCCGTGGAACGCGTGCGGCGGCTCGCCCTCGCCGGGCTGACCGCGGCCGGGGACGATCCAGATGTCCTGGATCGCGCGCCCGCCGAGCACCCAGCCGAAGTGCAGCTCCCCGCGCGCGCTCAGCGGTCGCCCCGCGGCGTCGCGCCCGCTCCAGTCGAGATCCCACGACCCGACGAAGCGCCCGAACAGCGCGAGCTTCGCGGCGAGCGCCGGGTCCGGGCCCGCGCTGTGGAGCGCCCCGATCAGTCCGTCGCCCGCAGTCATCTCGACGATCATGGCACCGGCGTGGTACGCATCTCTCCCATGGCCCGCTTGCTGTCGATCAACGTCGGTCTGCCACGGGAGGTCGAGTGGGAGGGCAAGACCGTCCGGACGGCGATCTGGAAGGAACGGGTCGAGGGGCCGCGCATGGTGCGCCGGGTCAACATCGACGGCGACGACCAGGCGGACCGGCTCGCGCACGGTGGGGAGCACCGTGCGGTCTTCGTCTACCAGATCGACTCGTATCGCTACTGGGAGCGGGAGCTCGGACGCGACGACTTCACCCACGGGCAGTTCGGCGAGAACTTCACCGTCGAGGGCCTCGCGGACGACGAGGTGTGCATCGGCGACCGCTATCGCATCGGCGAGGCGCTGTTCGAGGTGACCCAGCCACGCGTCACGTGCTATCGCGTCGGCATCCGCATGGGCGAGCCCGCGATGCCGTCGCTGCTCGTCGCGCACCACCGCCCGGGCTTCTACCTCCGCGTGCTCGAGGAGGGGTCGGTCGAGGCCGGCGAGGAGATCGTCAAGGTCGCCGACGGGCCGGAGCGGCTGACGGTGGCGCAGGTCGATGCGCTGCTGTACCTCCCCGACAAGCCGCGCGCGCTGCTCGAGCGCGCGCTGCGCGTCCCGGCGCTGAGCGAGGGCTGGCAGGGAAGCTTCCGCGAGCTCCTGGCCGAGGGCGATCGCGGCACGCCCGCGACGCCCGCCTGGCGCGGCTTCCGGTCGCTCCGCGTCGCCGGGATCCGCCGCGAGAGCGCGAGCATCAGCTCGTTCGTGCTGGTGCCGGACGACGACGGCGCCGCGACACCCGCCGCGGCGCCCGGCCAGTACCTCACGCTGCGGGTGCGACCGGACGGCGGCGCGCCCGCGTTGACCCGCAGCTACTCGCTGTCGACGGTCCCCGACGACCACGGGTACCGGATCAGCGTCAAGCGCGAGGGCGCCGCGAGCCGCTACCTGCACGACGCCGTGAAGGTCGGCGACACCCTGGAGGTCGCCGCGCCGCGCGGCGACTTCGTCCTGCGGGAGGGGGAACGGCCCGTCGTGCTCATCAGCGCCGGCGTCGGCGCCACGCCGGTCCTCGCGATGCTCCACGCGCTGGTGGCGGAGCGGACCACGCGCCCGGTCTGGTGGCTGCACGGCGCGCGCAACCACGACGAGCACGCCTTCGCGGCCGAGGTCGACGCGCTCCTCGCCGCGCTGCCCGGCGGTCACCGCGTCGTCGCGTACAGCCGGCCCGCCGACGGGGACCCGCCCGGCACCGACCACGACCTCTCAGGCCGGCTCGACGCCGCCGCCCTCGACCGGCTGGGCGTCCCCGCGGACGCCGACCACTACATCTGCGGACCGGAGGAGTTCATGCGGGCGGTCGGCGCCGCGCTCGCCGCCCGCGGCGTGGCGCCGGAGCGGATCTCCACCGAGATCTTCGGCGCCGTCCCCACCTACAGCTCCGGCATCGTCAAGGCCGGCGACCGGGCGCCCCACGCCCCGGACGGCCCCGCCGGCGACGGCCCGGTCGTCACCTTCTCCCGCAGCAGCCTCACCGTGCCGTGGGATGCCCGCTACCCCAGCCTGCTCGACTTCGCCGAGGCCTGCGACGTGCCGGTCGGCTTCGGCTGCCGCAACGGGGTCTGCCACAACTGCGAGAGCGGCCTGCTCGCCGGCGACGTCGGCTACCACATCGAGCCGTTGGAGCCGCCGCCCGACGACCGGCTCCTCATGTGCTGCACCCGGCCCGGCTCCGAGCTGACGCTCGACCTCTGAACGCCCGCCCCGCTCCGCCACCAGCGCCAGCTTCCGGACCCGCCCCGCGTCCAGCCACTCGACCCACAGCCGGTGGGCGGCGAGCAGGTCGTCCAGCGCCCGGCCGCCGATCTGCGCGGTGATGTCCGCGGCGTCCGCGGCGTACGCGTCCGCCAGCGCCTGCGCCGTCGCGCGATGCGCGCGGCTGTGGTCCTCCTGCCATGTGACCACGAGCCCGGCCCGCGCCAGCGACGTGGCCAGCTCGTCGAGCGGGGTCAGCCAGACCGTGTCGGGGTCGGGCATCGCCGCCCGCTCGGCCTGCGTGAGCGGCGGCCCCTCCTCGAGCGTGAAGGCGAAGCGCCCGCCGGGCGCGAGCGCCGCGGCGATCGCGCGCACGAGCGCGTCCCGGTCCTCGACGGCGAGCATCGCCTCGAGCAGGAGCACGACGTCGAACGAGCCGGAGGGCAGCGGCGGGGCGTGCGCGATCGCGAAGCGGCACGGCAGGTCGCCCGCCTGCTCGCGGGCGATGGCGACGGCGCTCGCGCTGAAGTCCACGCCCAGGTAGCCGCAGCCCAGCTCGCGCGTGAGGAACCGCCCCGGGCCCGCCGATGCCGCACCCGACGTCCAGCACCGCGATCCCGGGGCCGATGCCGGCCCGCGCCGCCAGCGCCCGGATCTCGCCGGCGGTCATGAACCCCTCCTGCCCGACGAACTCGCCGGGGGCGTACGCCGACGCGCGGGCGCGATGCAGGGCGTGCTCGAACGGCGTGCGGTCGTCCTGCCTCATCGCGACGGGCCGAACGCGGTGAGGAAGCGGTCGCGGAACGCCGCCATCGGCCAGACCGGCGCCTGGGGAGCCGGCAGCATGCCGCGCTGCCAGCCCCAGCCGCCGATCCGGTCGATCACCTTCGGGTCGTGGGCTATGACCGAGATCGGCACGTCGTGGCTGGCGCCGTGGCCGGTCACGACCGTCGCGGGCTGATGGTCGCCCAGGACGACGAGCACGAGGTCGTCGTCGCCATAGCGCTGCACGAACGAGAAGAGCGTGCGCAGCGAGTACTCGATCGAATGCCCGTAGGCGGCGCGGGCGCGGTCGGCGTCGCCGAACAGCGAGGCCTGCGTGGACTCCTCCGCCGGGACGTGGTCGAAGACCGAGCCGTCGCCGACGTCGTCCCAGGGGATCAGCCGGGGGATGCGCGTCCACGGCGCGTGGCTCGAGATGAGGTCGACCTCGGCGAAGAGCGGCGGCCGGGGACGCTTGGCGAGCTCGCGCCGCTGCAGGGCCAGGAACGTGTACTGGTCGGGCATCGGCGGCAGGCCGAAGTCCGGGCCGCGGTAGCCGAGGTTGCGGCGATCGTAGATCTGGTCGTAGCGGTAGAAGGACGATCCCTCCGGCCACGCCCGGTGGTTCGCGGGCATGACGCCGACCGCGCGCCAGCCCGCGCGCTTGAACGCCCTGGTGAGGGTGAGGCGATCGTGAGCGACGAGCTGGTCGTAGCCCCGCTGCCCGTCGATCCGGACCCCGGACTGCAGGGTGGAGTGCGCCAGCCAGCTGAGGCCGCCGAACGTCGGCGAGGTGAGGAACGCGCTGCGCGACGCGAAGCCGGCGGACCGCAGCTGCGCGGCGCCCCGGTCGAGCACGGCGTCGACCTGGGGCGAGAACGACGAGTCCTGGACGGCGACCCGCCCGTAGCTCTCGACGAACACGAGCAGGACGTCCTTGCCGCGCAGCCCGGTCAGCAGCCGGTCGCCGGGCGTGGCGCGGAAGCGGTCGTGCGCGATCGCGCGGGCGAGCGCCGCGCGCTCCTGGAGCCCGGTCCGCACCGCGTGCACCTCGTCGACGGCCAGGGCGGCGGCGCTCACCGAGGCAACGGGCGCGCCGGCGATCCGGAGCCCCGCCCAGACCACGCACAGCACCGCCGCCGTCGCGGAGCGCCCAGCCGCGGTGGCCGGCCGCGACCCGCGTCACGCGCAGCAGCGCGAGCACCGGGACGGCGAGGAGCGCGACGGCGAGCACGCCGACGACCGCGACGGCGAGGTCCGCGCTCGACCTGCCGATCGCGTCGCGCAGCGTCTCGATGCCGATCCCCGCGTAGCTCGAGTCGTCGACGGGCTTGAACGGCCGGTCGAACGCCGTGAAGAAGCCGATGTCCAGGACCTTCACGAGCGACGACGACGCTCAGCACCGCGCCGGCGAGCACGGCCAGCACGCGGCGCGGGGTGGCGGGCAGCAGGGCGGCCAGGGCGACGACGACGAGGAGCTCGAGCGGGAGCCGCGCGAACGCGCCCGCGGTCAGGCGGCTCGGCTCGTTCGGCGCGACGAGCGCCGTCCAGACGAGCAGCAGGGCGAGCGACCGTGAGCGCCACGGCGAGGCCGGTGCGCAGCGGCCCGCGCCGGGACGGCCCGGCGTCACCCGCCGGCGGCTGGTCGGGTACGGCGTGCCGGTGGCTGCCACAGCCACCAGACGCACTGACCGACCGACGCCGCGAGCAGGGCGAGCGCGACGACCAGGAGCGCCTGCGCGAGCGCCAGGGGCAGGACCCCGGCGGCCGCGACGGTCAGCACGATCCCCTGCGTCGCCGCGACGAGCTTGCGCCAGCGCCGCGGCGGCACCGGCGGGCGCATCCACGGCAGCAGCCACTCGCCGGCGAGGAACACGTAGCGCGCCAGCCCGATCGCGAGCACCCACGCACCGCATGCGGGGGCGACGTAGACGCTGAGGGCGAGGATCAGGAACGCGTCGACCTCGCCGTCGAAGCGCGCCCCCAGCGCGGTCGCGGTCCCGGTGCGCCGCGCCACCCATCCGTCGGCCGCGTCCAGCGCGAGCGCGACGGCGGCGAACGTCACGAGCAGCGCGACCGGCGTGGCGCGGACGAGCGAGTCCGCGGCCAGCGCGGCGACGCCGACGGCGAGCGTGGCCCTGGCGAGCGTCACCCACGACGCCGGCCCCAGCCGCTCACGGTGCGCGAGGCCGCGTGCGAGCGCCGCCGCCATCGTCACGGCGGAGAGGACGCCGACGACCTCGCCCAGCGGGCCGAGCCCGGCGAACCCCACCAGGACCGCCAGGAGCAGCAGCTGGGCGATCAGCCCGGCCACCGGGCCCAGCCGGCTGACGCGCCCGCGTACGGCGCTCATGCGTCCTCGAACCGGGGCGAGAGCGCGTAGCGCAGCAGCACCACGTCGCCGAGCTGGCGCACCTCGGCGAGCGTCGCACGGCGTCCCGCGTGCCACGGGAAGCGCCCGTCGGTCACGAAGCGCGGGGCGCTCGAGTCGCCGATGAAGAAGGGCGCCACGACGAGCTGCAGCTCGTCGACGAGGTCGTCGGCCAGGAACTGGGTGTGCACGACGCCGCCGCCCTCGACCATGAGCCGCCCCACGCCGCGGTCGGCGAGGTCGTCGGCGATCCGGCGCATCCGCACGCGCCGGCCGCCGTCGACGATCGTCGCCACCGGCCCGAGCCGCCTGCGCGCGTCGCGCACGCGCCCGGTCGAGGTGTAGATGAGCTTCTCGGCCTCACCCGCGGTGAAGAAGTTCGAGTCCGCGTTGAGGTCCACGCGCTCGCTCACGGTGATCTTCATCGGGGACGACGGCAGCCCGCGGGCCGTGCGCTCCTCGCGGCGGGCGGGCGAGCGCACGAGCAGCCGCGGGTTGTCGGTGCGCACGGTGACCGCGCCGACCAGGATCGCGTCGCACGAGGCGCGCACCTCGTCGACGCGGTCGAAGTCGGCCGCGTTGGACAGCGCGAGGCGCGGCGTGCGGTCGCCGAGGTACCCGTCGAGCGACACGCTGCAGCTCAGCGTGGTGTACGGGCGGTCAGGCATCCGCGGCTCCGACCCCGAGCCCGGCCGGGTGCGGGCGCCGCGGCGCGCGGGCGGCTGCGCCGGAGCCAGGCCGCCACGAGCACGGCGGCGCCCGGCAGGCTGGCGACGAACACCATGACGCCGTAGACGACCGCGGTGGCGACGCCGCTGGACGCGCCCAGGCCGGCGGCGGCGAACGCCCAGGCCGTCACGCCCTCGCGCGGGCCCCAGCCGCCGAGGTTGGGCAGCGCACCGGCCAGCAGCACGAGCAGCGCCAGCGGCAGCATCTGGGACGGCGGCGCGGTCGTCCCCGCGGTCCGCGCCGCGATCAGGAACGTGGCCACGTGGCCCGCGACGACCAGCGCCGACGTGAGCGCGATCGCCGGCCACGCCCGCGCGCGCGAGCAGGCCGTCGCGCAGATCGCGGGCCACGGCGCCGCGCAGCCGCGCCCAGCGCGACCGGGCCGCGGGCTGCCGGCGCGCCGCCAGCGCGACGCCGGCGGCGGCCGCGAGGAGGGCGACCGCGACGAGCGGCATCGCCGCCCGCACCGGCGACGGCACGACGAGGAGCACCGCGACGGTGAGGACGATCTGCACGACCTGCCCGGCCGAGCGCTCCAGCGCCACGGCACGCAGCCCGCGGACGACGTCGCTCGTGTCGCGCCCGTGGCTGATCCCGCGGTGGATGTCGCCCACCACGCCGCCGGGCAGCGTGACGTTGAGGAAGAGCGAGCGGTAGTACGCGGCGACCGCCGTGGCCGGCCGCAGCTCGACGCCGAGGCCGCGCGCCACGATCCTCCACCGCCAGGCGCAGCACACGGTGGTCAGCACGGCGAGGCCGGACGCGGCCGCCAGCGCCCCGCCGTCGACCGCGTGCAGGCCGTCGATGAACGGGCCGGTCCCGAGGCGCCAGACCAGGATCGCGAGCGTCGCGCCCGCGGCCGCGACGCGGGCCCACCGCCACGCGGTCCGGCGGCTGCGTCACGGCAGCACCAGCAGGTCGGCATGGTCGACGGTGACGGCGAGCGCTCCGGCCGCCGCCTGCGCGAGGCGCCGGTCCCGGTAGGCGACGGCGTCGGCGGTCAGCGCGGGCTCCTGCTCGCAGGCGGCCTCGATCCACCCGCCGAGCCATTCGGCCGCCAGGTCGGCGTGCGCCGCGTCGAGGCGCCACGGGCTCGGCCGGACGAGGAGCTCGGCGCCCGTCCCGCGGAGCGCGTCGACGGCGGCCGCGACGGCGTCCGGGCCGAGCCGGCGGCCACGGCGCTGGTGGGCGTCGAACGCGGCGGCCACGCGCGCGTCCAGCGCGTCCGCCGGGCGCATGCTCGACGCGGCCCACCACGGTCAGCGCGAGCAGCATGGGGCGTCCGCTGCAGGCGGCGAGCATCCTCGCCAGCTCGTCCGCGGTCAGCAGGTCGAGCAGCGCCGAGGCGACCACGAGGCTCGCGTCGGCGAGCTCGCCGGGCGGCAGGTCGGTGACGTCGGAGTGCCTCGCCTCGACGGTGACCGCGGCCGCACGCGGGGGCGCGGCGACGGCGCGCTCCAGCAGGTCCGCGTCGCGGTCGTGCAGCACCCAGTGCTGCGGCCGCGGGAAGCCGCGGCGCGAGCCACCGGCCCATCGCGCCGCTGCCGCCGCCGAGGTCGTGGATCACGAGCGGCCCGGCGGCGGGGAGGTGCCGCGCGAGGCGCCCGGCGAGCTCGGCCGAGCGCGCCGCCGCGTCGGCCGGCTCGCGCAGGGCGAGCCACTCAGGGCTGACCCGGACGCCCACCGCGCTCATCGCGCCGCTCCCGCGAGCACGCCGGCGAGGTCGGACGTGGTGGCCGCCCACCGCCGCAGCGACGCGCGCCGCTCCCGGGCGGCCCGGCGCAGGCGCCCGCGCAGGTCCGCGTCGCCGAGCCACGCCCGCAGCGCCGCGCCGAGGGCCGCCGGGTCGCCGGGCGGGACCAGCAGCCCCGGTCGCGTCCCGTCCGCGGCCGTGCCCGAGCGCCTCGGTCACCCCGCCGACCTCGGCGGCGAGGACCGGCACGCCGCGGGCCAGGGCCTCGGTGACGACCATGCCGTACGTCTCGGCGCGCGAGGCGAGCACGAGCAGGTCCGCGGCGGCGTACGCGCGGTCGAGGTCCGGGCCGGTGCGCGGTCCCGGGAAGCGCACCCGGTCGTCCAGCCCGTTGTCCTGCGCGCGGCGCCGCACGCCGGCGGCGAACGCCGGGTCGCGGACCAGGCTGCCGATGCAGGCGCAGCGCCAGGACAGGTCGGCCGCGGTCGCGAGCCCGTCGAGCAGCACGTCGTGCCCCTTGTCGGGCGTCACCGCCGCGACGCACAGCAGCGCGTCGCCGGCCGCCGTCCCCGGCGCGGCGCGTGCGGCGTCGACGCCGGGCCGGGCGACGTGCACCCGGTCGGCCGGGAGCGCGTACAGCTCCTCCAGCCGGCGCCGGGTCCATGCGCTGGTCGTGACGACGGCGGCGGCCGCCGTGAGGACCTCGCGCTCGCGCGCCCGGACCGCGCCGGCCTCGTCGTCCGGCGGGCGGTGGCCGAGCGGCATGTGGACGAGCACGACCTGCCGGAGGCGGCGCGCGTGCGGCACGAGCGCCTCGGGGGCGGCGCATGCGATCAGCCCGTCGAGCAGCACCACGGCCCCGTCCGGGATCCGCCGGACGGCGCGCGCGAGGGCGGCGTGGCCGCGCCGGCGCCGTCGCTGCTCGCGCACCGCCCAGCCGAGCGCGGCGAGCTCCCGGCAGACCCGGCGGTCGTACGTGTTCCCGCCGCTCGGCCGCGCCGGGTCGTCGATCCCCTCCGGGACGATGACGTGGACCTCCGTCACAGCGGCCGCTCGTAGCTCGCCCACGCGACGTGGGACTCGTGCAGCGTGACCACCAGTCCGTCGAGGCCGTCGCCGAGGGCGCCGTCCCGGACGCGGTCGGCGAGCCGGTCCGCGACGACCCGGGCGAGCGCCTCGGTGGTGGTGTTCACGCCCGCGAGGTCCGCCTCGTCGTCGAGGTTGCGGTAGCCGAGCTCGCCCACCACGGCGCGCAGCGCCTCCGCCGCGCGGCCGATGTCGACCACGATGCCGTCGGCGTCGAGCGTCGCGCGGCGGAAGGTCGCGTCGACGACGTAGGTCGCGCCGTGCAGGCGCTGCGCGGGCCCGAACACCTCGCCGCGCAGGCTGTGGGCGATCAGCATGTGGTCGCGGACCGTCACGCTGAACACGCGTCACGCCCCGTCGTAGGTGATGCCGTGGCAGAGCGCGGGCAGGCTCCCGGCGGCGCAGGCGCGCCATGACGCCGGGCAGCTCGTCGAAGCGCGACTCGCCGGTCGCGAGGACGTCGAACGCGGGGTCGCGCAGCAGGTCGAGCGCGAGCGCCAGCCGGTCGGCCGACGTGCGCCGTGCGCTCCGGGCCGGGGACACCGTCCCGACCTGGCTGGCGTGGAGCCGGAGGCGCCCCGCATGGAACGCGCCGCCGAGCGAGAGCCGCACCTCGGCGTCGCCGTACCAGCTGAGCTCGAGCACCGTGCCCTCCGGGGCGAGCAGGTCGAGCGAGCGCTGGAGCCCCGCCGCGGTGGCGCTCGCGTGCACGACCAGGTCGCACCCGCCGGCCGCGTCGTCCGGGTGCGCGAAGCCGGCGCCGAGCGCGGCCGCGATCTCCGCCCGGGACGCGTCCACGTCGACGAGCGCGACCTCGACCCCCGGGAACCGGGCGAGCAGGCGGGCGACGCAGCAGCCGACCATCCCGGCGCCGACGACGGCGACGCGGTCGCCGATCAGCGGAGCCGCGTCCCAGAGGGCGTTGACGGCGGTCTCCACGGTGCCGGCGAGCACGGCGCGCGCGGGCGGCACGTCGTCGGGCACGAGGACGACGGCGCCGGCCGGCACCACGTACGCGGTCTGGTGCGGGTACAGGCAGAAGACCGTGCGGCCGTGCAGCCCCGGCGGCCCGTGCTCGACCGCGCCGACGTTCAGGTAGCCGTACTTGACCGGCGCCGGGAAGTCCCCTTCCTGGAACGGCGCGCGCATCGCGGCGTGCTGGCTCCGCGGCACGCCGCCGCGGAACACGAGCGTCTCGGTGCCGCGGCTGACGCCGGACCGCAGCGTGCGGACCACGACGTCGCCCGGCCCCGGCTCGGGCAGCGCGACCGGCCGGATCTCCCCGTGCCCGGGCGCGCGGAGCCAGAACGCCTGCGCGTCGTGGAGCACGTCCTATGCCTCGGCTGGGTACGGCATGGCTCTGGGGCGACCTCGCAACGCGGTACGCGCGGCGGCGGGGATCGGTTCGGCTGTCGCGCGAACGGCGTCACGCCGGAGCGTCGTACTCGTCGTGCAGGTTCCACCACAGGTACGGGCCCCAGTTCCCGTGCCCGGGGGCCGGCCCCGCGTCGCCGCGCGGGGTCTGCGGGTAGCCGTCGGGGGAGTCCTCCCACGCCTCCTGGCGGCCGAGCGCGGTCATGTCGAGGTAGGCCCAGGTGCTGCCCAGCGCCTCGTCGCCGCGCTCGTGGATGAAGTAGGTGCGGAAGATCCGCTCGCCGTCGTGGAAGAAGGCGTTGGTGCCGTGCAGCTCGTCGACGCCGAAGTCGGCGTCGAAGTCGTCGGTGAGCGTGTACCACGGGATCTGCTCCCAGCCCATCCGCGCCTTCCAGCGCTCGATGTCCGGCTGCGGTGCGCGCGAGACGAACACGAGGGTCGTGTCGCGGGCGTTCAGATGGGCGAGGTGACTGACCTGATCGCCGGCGACCACGGAGCAGCCACGGCAGCCGCCCTCGGGCCAGTCGGCCACGCCCGGCTCGAAGAAGAACCGGTAGACGATCAGCTGCCGGCGCCCGGCGAACAGGTCGAGCAGGCTCGCCGGTCCGTCCGGGCCCTCGAAGGCGTACGGCTTGTCCACGGCCATCCGCGGCATCCGGCGCCGCTCGGCGGCGAGCGCGTCGCGGGCGCGGGTCTGCTCCTTCTCCTTCACCAGCATCTGCTCCCACGCGGCCTGCCACTCCTGGGGCGACACGACCGGCGGCATGTTCTCGAGCTGCATGACGTTCCTCCTTCTCTCTTGGTTCGGTTCGGCTACGCGGCGGCCCGCGCGGCGTCGGCAGCGGGCGCGGGCTCGCGGCGCCGGCCGAGCAACGCGGTCGCGGCCGCCGCACCGAGCGCGGCGACGGCGATCGCGACGGCGAAGGCGGACCGGTAGCCGTCGGTGAGCGCCACGAGCGGGTCGGCGCCGTGCGCGCGCGGACACGGCGACCGTGGACAGGATCGCCACGCCCACCGCACCGCCGATCTGGAACGACGCGTTGTTGAGCCCCGAGGCCAGCCCGGCGTCGGTCTCGGCCACGCCCGTCAGCGAGGCGATCGAGCCCGCGACATAGGCGGCGCCGACGCCCGGGCCGAGGAACAGCAGGGCGAAGAAGAGATCGCCGAGGTAGCTGCCGCCGACCGACACCTGGGTCAGCAGCAGGCTGCCGACGCCGGTGAGCGCCATGGCCACGACCGCGACCCGCCGCACGCCGCCCCTGGTGGCCAGCGCCTGCGCGGTGGCGGTTCCGATCACCGCCGTGAGCGGCATGACGACCGAGGCCAGCCCGAACTGGATCGGCGACCAGCCGAGGACCTCCTGGGCGTACTGCGTGAGGATGAACGGCACGCCGAACGCCATCGTCCCCAGCGCGAAGAGCACGAGGTTGCCGCCCACCAGCGACCGCGACCGGAACACGCCAAGCGGCGCCAGCGGGGCGACGGAGCGCGACTCGATGCGGGCGAAGGCCGCGGTCAGCACGGCCGCGAGCCCCAGCAGGCCCAGCGTCCGGGCGCTCGCCCAGCCGGCCTCCGGGGCCTCGACGACCGCGTAGACCAGCGCCACCAGCGCGGCCGTGATCGTCACCGCGCCCGGGAGGTCGAAGCGCCGCTGCCCGGCCGCTCCGCGGCTCTCGCGCAGGAGCACCGGGCTCAGCGCGGCCACCGCGCCGGCGACGGGCACGTTGATGAAGAAGATCCACTCCCAGCCGAGGCCGTCGGTGATCGGGCCGCCCACGAGCCACGCCGCGGTCCCGCCGATGGCGCCCGTCGAGCCCCAGATCCCGAGCGCCTTGTTGCGCTCGGCGCCCTCCGGGAAGGTGGTCATCACGATCGACAGCGCGGTCGGCGTCATGATCGCCGCCGCCACGCCCTGCACGGCGCGCGCGGCGAGCAGCGCCCCGCTCGTGCCCGACAGTCCGGCGCCGAGCGAGGCCAGCGCGAACAGGGCGGCGCCGGCGATGAACATCCGGCGCCGCCCCAGCAGGTCGGCGGCGCGCCCGCCGAGCAGGAGCAGACCGCCGAAGCTGAGCAGGTAGGCGCTCAGCACCCACTGCAGGTCCCCGGCCGAGAACGCCAGGTCCGCGTCGATCGAGGGCAGCGCCACGACCACGATCGCGGAATCGAGGATGACCATGAAGAAGGCGGTGCACAGCAGCGCGAGCGCCTTCCAGCGCCGGGGGTCGGGTGGTGTCGGGCGCATCACTTCCGGGTCCCGCTGCGTGCCGCGCGGGCGAACTGGGCGGAGACGCGCTGCTGCGCGAGTGCGGCGGTGATGACGGCGAGATCGATCATGGTCGGCTCCCTTCGGGTGATGGACGGAGTCGAGGCCGTGGAAGGGCCTCAACAAGACGTCGCAGCAGGAAGCCCGGTTTGGACAGGCCGCCGAGATCCGTCAGCGCAGCGCGCTCAGACGCCGCTCGAGCTCGGCGCGCTCGACCGCGTTGGCGGTGAGCGGGATCGCACGCCGCCACGCGCGCGCGGCGCCCTCGGCATCGCCCGCGCGGTTGAGCAGCTCGGCGTGCGCCGCGTGCAGCGGCTGGTAGCGCTCGAGCGCGGGATCGCCGAGCAGCGGCTCGAGCAGCTCCAGGCCGGCGACCGGACCGGACGCGAACCCGACGGCGACCGCGCGGTTGAGCTCGACCACCGGCGACGGGGTGAGCCTGGCGAGCGCGCCGTACAGCTCGGCGATCTCCGCCCAGTCGGTGGCCTCGGCGCTCGGCGCCTGGATCTGCAGCGCCGTGATCGCGGCCTGCAGCTGGTACTCCCCGGGACGCCGCAGGCGCACGGCGCGCTCCAGCTTCGCGAGCCCCTCGCGGATCCGGTCCTGATCCCAGCGCGACCGGTCCTGCGCGTCGAGCGCGACGTAGCGGCCGCTCGGATCGACGCGCGCGGCGCGGCGCGCGTCGTGCAGCAGCATCAACGCCAGCAGCCCCCGTACCTCGGCGTCGTCGGGCATCAGCCGGTCCAGCAGCTCGCCGAGGCGGATCGCCTCGTCGCACAGCTCCCCGCGGACGAGGCGATCGCCCTCGGTGGCCGCGTAGCCCTCGTTGAAGATCAGGTACACCACCCGGAGCACGCCGCGCACGCGGTCGGGCAGCTCCTCGTCGTCCGGCACCCGGTAGGGGATGTGCGCGTCCGCGATCTTGCGCTTCGCGCGCACGATCCGCTTCCCCATGGTCGGCTCCGCGACCAGGAACGCGCGCGCGATCTCGCCCGTGGTCATGCCCCCGAGCGCCCGCAGCGTGAGCGCCACGCGCGCCGGCAGCTCCAGCGCGGGATGGCAGCACGTGAAGATCAGCCGCAGCCGGTCGTCGACGATCATGCTCTCGTCGTCCATGGATGGCTCCTCGTGCTGTGCGTCCAGGCGCGTCAGCTCGGCCAGTCGCTCGGCGCGATCGGTCACCGACCGCTCCCTGCGCAGGCGATCGATCGCCCGCCGCCGCGCGGCCGTCGTGATCCACGCCCCCGGGTTGGCCGGGACCCCGTCGCGCCGCCACACCGTGACCGCCGCCTCGAACGCGTCCTGCACCGCGTCCTCGGCGAGCTGGAAGTTCCCGGCCTGCCGGATCAGGGTGGCCAGCACGATCGCCCGCTCGTCGCGAAACGCGCGCGCGATCGCGGCGGAGACCGCGTCGGCCGGCTCCACGCCGCCGCTCACGCCAGGTTTCTCACGTCCTCGTCCGACACGTCGGCGCCGGCCTCGCGCGCCACGTTCAACCACTCCTCGGCCGGCATCACCGGGCGCACCTCGACCGTCCCCCAGCGCGCCATCGGCATCCGCGCCGCCTGCTTGAGCGCCTCGTCGAGGTCGGCGCACTCCAGCAGGTAGTAGCCGGCCAGGACCTCCTTGGTCACCGCGAACGGGCCGTCGGTGATCTCGGTCTGGCCGTCGCGGATGCGGACCGACGTCGCGCTCTCCGTCGAATACAGGCGCCGGACGCTCCCCAGCAGCCCGGCCTCGCGCAGGCCGGCGTGCATCTCCAGCAGGATCGGCGTCAGCTTCTCGCGCTCGGCCTGGTCGGCCGGGTCGACCTCCTCCTCATACACCAGCAGCATGTACTGGGACATCGCGCCTCCGACGGTCGTGATCGTCGCCGCACCTTACGCGCGGCCCTCATGAGTACGTCGCCGCCCGCGAGAGGATTTGGACAGACCGGACCAGCGCGGCGCCGAGCAGGCGACAGGCCGGGCGCCGACTTCGAACGCGTCGGCTCGAAACGCGAGAGGGCCCGCGTATGCGGGCCCTCTCTGTACGGCTGAACGGCTTCGAGACGGTCAGGCCTGTACGAACTCGCGCGTCTTGTGGACGACGAGGTCGCCGCTGGTGATCTTCGGCGCGTTCGGGAGCGCCTGCTCGAGCTTCTGCTCGCGCAGCCAGCCGGCGGCGATGCGATTCGACTCGTCGGCCTGTGCGGCGGTGTCGAAGAAGCTGACGGAGGTCATGACGCCATCGCCGGCGTCGATGAGGGAGTAGCCGTTGAAGCCGGGGAGCTCGCTCAGCGTCGGGAGGAGGCTCTCGTCGACCTTCTTGACGAGCTCGCTCTTGCGGCTCTGATCGATCGACTCGTAGCGCCGAATGGTGCTGTTCATGGGTGCCCGTTTCTGCAGGGTGGAGGTCTCGGTTGAGTCCTCCTGGCGCGCTCGGCCCGAGAGGGACAGTCGAGAAACCCGCAGGTTCGTCGACGTCGGTAGAAGGCCTGAGCGCTTGCACTGACCCTAGCAGGCTCCACCACAACGTTCGCTTACGGGCTACGTTTTCCTACGTTATGCTTGTAGCTGGGCCGATGTGTCCCTTTTCCGTCACCCTCGAGCACGTACCCGATCGCGAACTCGGCCCGCTCCTGGCCAAGCTCTCCGAGGCGGGCTTCGCCAGCCCGATCATCAGGCATGCCGGCGCCGACGGGCCCCCCGCCCGGCCCCGCGGCCCTGTCCGCGTGATGTCGTCGGACCTACCCGAGGATTGGCGGCTTCTGCGCGAGCGGGAAGGCGAGTCGTATCGGTGGCCGAAACGGCTTGACCGCTACTCCCCGTACCGCGTGTTCATCGGCACGACGCGCATCGAAGGTGCCGTGCAGATCGGACTCGGCGAGACGATCCGCGAGAACGCATGGGGCCGGGACCGCAAGTACGTCGTCGCGTTCCTCAGCGGCGGCTCGCCGCAACAGCCGCTCGTCGAGTTCGTCGCCGCCGACGACTTCGAGGCCACGCGCGAACTGGTCGCTGTCATCCGCGGCAGCGACGGAGGGCGCCGCATGTACGGGATCGGCGACAAGCTGCCCGCGGTGTACGCCGAGCACTTCCGGACCCAGATCTACAACGAGCGGGTCGCCCATCCGGGCGCCTGGAACAAGGTCGTCGCCGTCGCCCGCGAGGACGACGACCATACGATGCTCAACCACGCGCTGATGCAGAGCAGGCGACGCCACCGCACTAGGCGCTCGTCGGCTCCTCCCCGTGGCCCGACCCCGGACGAACGCGTCGTGACGCCCGGCACGACCACGCGACAACCGTCAGAGCGGCCAGTCCGGCCGGTCGCGCAGGGAGGCGAGGTCCTCGTCCTCCGCCGCCCACCTGCGCGAGCGCGGCGACGCGGCGAGGGCCGCCTCGAGCTGCGCGATCGCCTCCTCGGGCCGTCCGGACCGCGCGTACACGCGGGCGATCTCGTAGAGGATGTCGCCGTCGCCGGGATGCGCCTCGAGGCCCTCGCGCAGGACCGCCTCGGCCGCGGCGTACTCGCCGCGCGCCGCGAAGGCCGCCGCGTCGAGGAAGCACGCCTCCCACGTCGACGCCTCGTACGCCTCGCCCGCCTTGGCGCCGACCGCGAGCACGACCGTGCCGTCCTCCTCGGCCACGGCGACGCGGAGCGTCGGCGGGTCGGGCAGGAAGACCACGGTGCCGGCGGGCGCGTCGAGGTCCTCGCCGTCGAGGGTGAAGCGCGCGTGGCCCTGCAGGACGACGTAGAGCTCCTCGTGGCCGGCGCCCTCCTCCGTGTGCTCCTCGATCACCTGCTCGCCCGCGTCGCCGCGGTAGGCGTTGGTGCCGAAGGCCCGCACGCCGAGCGTGTGACGGAGCGGGAGCCAGTGGACGCCGGCGATGTCGAGCGGGTCGATCTCGGAGATGCGGACGGAACGGAAGCCCATGCGCCGCAGACTACGTACGGCGGCCGAGCTTGAGCGGCGGGTCGTAGACCGACGCGAGCCGCGCGAGGGTCAGTGCGCCGAGCATCAGCCCGAAGTCGCGCAGGGCGATGTCGTAGAAGCCGGAGTAGGTGAGCAGGTTGAAGATGATCCCGCCGAGCCAAGCGGCGACCACGTAGGCGCCGTAGCGGGGCTTGAGCGCGACGATGACGCCGGCGAGGATCTCGGTGACGCCGACGAAGTACATGAACTCCTGCCCTGTCCCGGGTGCGATGTCGTTGATCCACGGGGCGAGGTAGTCGGGCCACTGGACCATCACGTTGAAGAACTTGTCGAGTCCGAAGGCGATCGGCGCGACCGTGAACGCCAGCCGCATCAGCGCGAAGGCCTGGTAGCGCGGGTCGCGCCAGTCGGTCCCGGCCGTGGCGCGGGTCGCGTTCTGCGTGGCGGTGCCGTCGGCTGGGGGTGACGTGACTGCCATGAGACACCTCTCGTGTTGTCCGGCATTGCGCCGCCTGCTGGAGCGCGGGCAGCTCGTAGTCGGTTGGCGTCGGCGGGCCCGGAGGTTCTTACGTGTGCAGATCACCATCATCGGCACCGGCAACATGGCCCGCGGGATCGCGACGCGCGCCCTCGCAGGCGCGCTCAAGGTCGTCTCGTAACCCCGCGCTCAGTCCGGGGCAGGCCTCGCGTCGCGAGGCCGGCGGGGAGCGAAGGTCGTTCTCGACATGCTCGGGTAGGTCGCCCGGTAGCCGCGGCGGCGTGCGATCGGCGCGAGCGCACCGAACAGCACGCGCTGAACGGCGGCCGGTGGCTTGCGGAACACGGCGACGTCGGAGAACTCGGTCGCGAAGAGCGCCAGCTGCAGCGGATCCGGCATCCCGCGCTTGTTCACGTGTCCTTCGCGGGCGAGCCCGAACAGCGTCTCGATCATGTGGGCGAATCGCTCACCCGGCGTGATCTCCACGCGCACGATCGCGTCCACGTCGCCCGCGTTCCACCAGTCATGCCAGACGCCCGGCTCGATGTGGGCCTCCTCACCGGCTCGCAGCACCGACCGCTGCCCGTCGCGCAGCATCGTCAGCTCGCCTCCCCGGACGGAGAAGCGCTCATGCAGCGCGGGATGAAGGTGCTCACCGGCGACGCGCGCGCCGGGCAGCGCCGTCAGGTCGGCGACGACGCGGCCCTCGTCGTTCAGCCACGGCAGCTCGACGATCACGGCCCGCTCCAGTGTCACCGGGTTCTCCCAGACCTCGCCCGGCTCGATCGGCCGGAGGTCAGGAGGAGCGGCAGGGTCCGGATGCGACATCTGCCGACACTACAAGGCGTTCGCGCCGACGCCGCGGAGCCGAGTGGCGAGACCCGGACTCGAACCGGGGACGCCACGATTTCAGGCGTGCGGTCTGGATCGCGGAGGTCTGGGCCTAATCCGGGCTGACTCGATGCGCGATCGCGGCCGCCTCGACCCGGCTGGGCGCGTCGAGCTTGTGGAGGATGTTGGAGACGTGGACGCCGGCCGTCTTGACGCTGATGACGAGCGTCTCCGCGATCTCACGGTTGGTGTAGCCGCGGGCGACGAGCCTCAGCACCTCCGCCTCGCGCGGCGTCACGCCGAGGATCCTCTCCAGGTCCTGCTTGCCGTCCGTCGATCCTCCGTCGGGCGGCGTGAGATCGAGCCGCGCACGTTCGGCGAGCCGCTCGATCTCGTGGGCCAACGGCTTCGCCCCGATCCGAGTTGCGACCGCGTGCGCCTGCCGGAGCGGCACGCTTGCCTCGACTCGGGAGGCGCCGGCGGCGACCAGCGCCTCGGCCTGGCGCCAGCGACAGTAGGCAGCGATCGGCGCACGCTCGAGGCGTTCCCAGGTCGCCGCCGCGTGCGACCATGTCGCGGGCCGCGGCGTACCACGGGCGCGCTCGTACTCCGCCTCGGCCAGCGCGCGCCAGCCGTCGGCGTTGGGCGTGATCGTCGCGGCCTCCGCCGCAGCGCGCCGCGCCACGGTCAGCAGCTTGCGCGCGCGGCCGAGCCAGTCTCCGAGCGCGTCGGCGTCCTGACGGGCGCGGGCGAGCGCGGCCAGCTCCGCTTGTGCACGGAGTCCCTTGGCGCAGAGCTGGATGCGGATCTGCGCAGTCTCGCGATGCCGTGCTCGAGGCAGACTCTCCCGGATGGCCGCGTCCGCGTCCGTATAGCGGCGCTCCGCGATGGCGAGGTCTGCGAGGTAGCAGTCGTAGAGGCCGTGCACGCGATCCTCGCGCAGGGTCGCGCTCGCCGCCTCGAGGTGCGCTCGCGCGGCGTCGAGCTCGCCGCGGCCGATCTCGACATCGGCGCGGAGGGTGAGGAGCCAGTACGGGAAGCTCGAGGTGTCGCGGCGCAGCGCCGCGGCGCTGAGCCTCTCGGCCTCGTCCCAGTCCCCGATCGCGAGCAGCGCCTCGATCTGGTTCGCGACGAGCAGCGCGCTCTCGATCCCGTACCGGCGTATCGCCTCCAGCCCTGCCTTCGCCAGCCGTGCCGACTCGCGGGGCCGGCCCAGCATCGCCAACGCGTCGGTGTGATTGGCGTACGCGCGTTCCAGCCCCATGCGATCGCCGATCTCCTCGGCGAGCTGCAGGGCCTGACGGAAATGGGCGAGACCCTCGTCGCCGCGGCCGAGGTAGGCGAGGTCGCCGCCGAGCACCGTGAGCGCTCGGACCTCTGCCTCGCGTGCGCCGATACGTCGAGCGAGGGTGAGCGCCTGCCCCGCAATCGGCAGAGACTCCGCATGGCGCCAGGCCACCATCAATCCTCCCGCGAGTGACCCCAGCGCATACGCGCGCTCCGGCGAGGGCGGCTCCGCCGGCGCGAGCTCGACGGCGCGCTCGAACGCGGCGAGCAACCGCCTTCGCTGCCGATGTCGAGGAGGTACTCGCCGAGGGTCACGTGGAGCAGCGCCGCGCGGCGCGGATCTTGCGCGCCGACGAGCTCGATCGCTCGCCGGGCGAGCTCGACCGCGCGACTGGCGGCACCGACGAGCCCGGCCAGCTCGGCCGTCCAGGCGCACATCTCGGCGAGGTCGATTCCGACGAGCTCGGCCGCGTCCGGTACGGCGGGCCACAGCGCGAGCGCCCGTTCGAGATGCGCGTGAGCCTCATTGAGGCCGAAGACCGCCTCCGCTTGCCGTGCCGCGTCAACCGATGCGGCGAGCGCCTTCGAGCTGCGGCCCGCCGCCGCCCAATGGGGCGCGAGCTCCGCCGGCGACGCAGCTCCGCTGCGTGCGAGCTCCTGGGCGAGGCGTGCGTGCAGTTCCTCCCGCTCGCCGGGCAGGACTGTCGAGTAGATCGCTTCTGCCAGGAGCGCGTGGCGGAGACGAAAGCTGCCGGTCGCCTGGTCCGAGATGAGCACGCCGTGCTCGACAGCCTGGCGCAGGGATTCGCGCACGTCGTGCTCCGGGAGCGCCGCCGCGGCGCGGAGCAGCGAGTAAGGCACGTCGCGTCCGGCGGCCGCGGCCAGGCGCACGAGGCTGCGCGTCGCGGGATCGAGCCGGGCGACGCGTTCGAGCAGCAGGTCGCGCAGGCCGCTCGGTAGTTCACCGGTCCGGTCGGCAACGGCGAGGAGCTCCTCGGCGAAGAAGGGATTGCCTTCGGAGCGGGCGGCGATCGAGTCGGTGACCACCGCCGGCACCGGAGCGTCCGCGCGGGCCTCGAGCAACGCCACCAGGTCGTCGCGAGCGAGCGGCCCGAGCTCGAGCCGGATCGCCTCCCCCGAGCGCCGGACGCCGTCGGCGAATCGGCGCATCCGCGCGGCCGAGGGCGCGTCGTCGGCGCGATATGTCGCGAGCAGGAGAACCTGCCGGTCGTGAAGGTTGTGGGTCAGGAACACGAGCAGGTCGAGCGTCGACGTGTCCGCCCAGTGCAGGTCCTCGAGCACGAGGAGAACGGGTGCGTCGGTCGCACGATCGGTGAGCAGCGCGAGCGTCTCCTCGAAGATCCGCAACTGCGAGCCCGCGGGCGGCCTGGCGATCCGGCGAACCTCTCCCAGCGGGCGGAGCGCCTCGACGAACGGCTGGAACGGCAGCTCCGTGCCCACGAGGTCGATCGACCGCCCGAGCAGGACGTCGAAGCCCGCGGCACGGGCGCGCCCGGCGAGCTCGGAGGCGAGTCGCGTCTTGCCGATGCCCGCCTCCCCCGCGATGAGGACGGTCAGCCCGGACCCGTCATGCGCTGCCTCGAGCGCGCGATCGAGCTCCGCGAGCTCGCGCGCACGTCCGACGAAGGGCTCGGAGGCATGAGCCTCCATCTCGGCCAGTATCGCGCCGCCTCCCCCGCCTGTGAAGCGGTCGCGGGCACGTCGCAGGCCGAGGATAGGGCTGCGCTGGGCCAAAGATAAAGCGCTCTGCCCGATGCGCTCCGGCTCGTCCGCGGCGACGATCGCAGCAAGTCCACGAACACGAGGAGCGGGAACATGGCGACGGTCGCCCGACACGAGCAGACGAAGGCATGGCGGATGAAGATCCACACGGTCGAGGGCGGCGGAGGCCTGCTCCTGCATGTGCGCGAGTGGGGCAACCCGGACGGTCCGCCGATCGTGTTCATCCACGGCTGGTCGCAGAACCACCTGTGCTGGGTCAAGCAGTACGAGAGCGCGCTCGCCGACGAGTTCCGGCTGGTGGCCTACGACCTCCGCGGTCACGGCATGTCCTCGGCGCCGCTCGAGGCCGAGCACTACGCCGACGCAAAGCTGTGGGCCGACGACGTGGCGGCGATCCTCGACCGGCTGGAGCTCGACCGGACGGTGCTCGTGGGCTGGTCCTACGGCGCCTTCGTCATCTGCGACTACGTGCGCGCGTACGGTCAGGATCGCGTCGCTGCGATCAACCTCGTCGAGGGCACGGTCAAGCTGGGCGAGTCTTCGTTCGGCACGCTGATCGGCCCCGGCTTCCTCGACCACTTCGTCGACGCCACCGCAGACGACCTCCCGACCAACATCCGGGCCATGCGCTCGTTCGTCAGGACGTGCCTCGCGAAGCCGCTCCCGGACGATGATCTCGAGACCGCGATGTGCTGGAACGTCGTCGTGCCGGCGACGATCCGCGCCAACCTCGCCGCCCGCGAGATCGACTCGGACGACGTGCTGCGCTCCCTGACGGTGCCGCTGCTCGTCACGCAGGGCCGGGAGGACTCGGTCGTGCTCCCGGCGATGGCCGAGCACGTCCTCGCCACCTGCCCCACCGCCGGCGCCTCCTGGTACGAGGACGTCGGTCACGCACCGCACCTGGAGGAGCCCGAGCGCTTCAACCGTGAGCTGAGCGAGTTGACCCGCCGCGTCCGTGCTGGACTCAAGGCGTCGGCCGGGCAATGAGCGGCGTCTGAACGCGACCCTCCGACGGCGGCGCTCATTCCCCGCCCGCGAAGGTCTCTCGTCCTTCGAGCAGGCGCGTGTGAAGGCGCGCGAGCGCGGGTCCGGGCGGGATGCCGAGCTCCGTGCGCAGGACGGTGCAGGCTCGCTCGTAGACGTGGAGCGCCTCCGGCACCTGACCGCGTGCGGCAAGTGTCTGCATCAGCATGCCGTAGGCGGTCTCGCGAAGTGGGTTGTGCTCGAGGAGGCGTCGTGCGGCCCGCTCGGCGCCGGCCAGCTCGGTGCCACCGAGCCCCAAGCAGGCGGCGACGTACGTCTCCAGTGCCTTCTCGAGCGTGTCGTCGAGCCGGCGTCGCCATCCGTCGAGCCACGGAAGGTCGTCCTGGCCCGGCAGCAACGGCCGGCCGGCGACGTACTGAGCGCACAGCGCGGCGCTCCAGGCGCGCACCCAATCGTGTTGCACGACCGCGGATTCAGCTCGGTGCACGGCGGCCAATGCCTGCTCGACGTCGACTCGTGCACCGGGCTCGAGGGCGAGACGCACGGTCCCGCGTCCCGCGAGGACGTCCGAGCCGACGGCCGCGCGGAGCTTCGAGAGCAGCACGGTGAGCGCCTGGGCGTGGTTCCTCGGAGCCGCGTCGCCCCAGATCGCCTCGGTCAGCTCGTCGCGGCCGACCGCGCGGGTCCTGTGGAGCACGAGGTACGCGAAGAGCGTGCGGCCCTGACGGCTCGGGAACCGCTGCTCGACACGAGACGCGCGGAGTTCCACCACGAACTGCCCGCAGAGTTGGACATAGGTGTGCGCCGGGCGCTCCAAGTCCCTCCAACCTTTGCTGCAACATACGTGAAAGCCCCGCGGCCAACAATCGGCTCCACCAACCACACCATGGCCAGGCAGATCACATGCGAGTGCGGCGAGATCGTCCGCGGCGAGACCGAGCATGAGGTCGTCGAGCTCACGTTCGCGCACCTCCGCAGCGACCACCCGCAACTCGCCGACAAGCTGCAGCGCGACGACATCGTCGCGCTGATCGAGATCGTCGACTAGCGCCCCGCTCGTCCGCGCTGCCGGCCCCGAGTCGAGGAGTCGAGCCATGAGCATCGACACGACGTCCGTCCGCAACGGCGTCAACACGGAGCAGATGTACGGGACGCTGGACCTGATCACGGAGCAGCCCGCGCTCGCGCAGTTCCAGTTTCGCGTGTCCAACCGCTGGATCGAGGGCGCCCACAATCGCTCGACGATCCAGGGCTTCTACGGGGCCGGCGAGGAGAACACGAGCCGCACCGAGGCGTTCGCCCTCGACGCAGGCGAGCCCGAGGTCCTGCTCGGCAAGGACACAGGACCGAACCCGGTCGAGTTCCTGCTGCACTCGCTCGCGGCCTGCCTCACGACGTCGATCGTCTATGTCGCGGCCGCCCGCAACGTGCGGCTCACCTCGGTCGAGTCGGAGCTCACGGGCGACCTCGACGCGCGTGGGGCGTTCGGGATCGACCCGGAGCCGCGCAACGGGTTCGAGCACATCGACGTCGCCTTCCGCGTGACGGGCGACGCGCCGGAGGAGAAGCTGCGAGAGGTCGTGGAACGGGCCCGCGAGCGCTCGGCCGTCTACGACATCGTCACCAACGGCGTGCCGATCGCGATGCGCGTCGAGACCCGCTGAGGCGAGCATGCCGATCGAGCTCGCAGCTCGCACCGACGCCGGCGGCCGCCTCGTGGCGACCGCCGAGCGGCTCTCCGAGACGCTGGCCGCGGACGCCCCACGGCACGATCGCGACGGGACCTTCCCGTTCGAGGCGATCGACGCGCTCAAGGCCGCCCACTACTTCGCGGCGCCCGTCCCCGTCGACATCGGCGGGCTCGGCGTCTGCTCCGCGCACGACCTCGTCGTCGCATCGAGTCGCCTTGCGCGGGGCGACGCGTCCGTCGCGATCGGCGTGAACATGCATCTGATCGCGGTGGCCAACATGGAGCGCCGGCGCCAGGTCGCGGTGGCCGCCGGACAGGACCGCCGCGGGCGCGCCTTCGCCGCATCGCTCGCGCAGATCGCACGCGACGGCGTCGTGCTCGCCGCGGCGATCAGCGAGCCCGGACAGGACCTCACCCGCCCGGCGACGGTCGCCACCCGCACCGGCTCGGGTTGGCGGATCGACGGCCACAAGCTCTTCTGCACGATGTCGCCGGCCGCGACCACGCTCTACGTGGCGGTGACCTACGGCGATGCCGAGGGCGTCGAGCGGTACGCGTACGCGATGGTCCCCACCGACGCGCCGGGTGTCGTCATCCACGACGACTGGGATGCGCTGGGGATGCGGGCGTCCGGGAGCAACTCCGTCTCCTTCGAGGGCGTTGCGCTGTCGGCGTCGGACATCCGCGGCGGCTTCATCGCCGGCGATCCGATGCCGTACATCGAGCGGAACCTGCTCGCGGGCTTGTTCCACGCCTCGGCGTCGCTGGGGATCGCCGAGTCGGCCGACGCCATCGCACGTCGCGGCATCGCCGGGCGCATCGACGGCGATGCACGACAGCGGATGCAGGTGGCCGACAGCGCCCTCGATCTCGTCGCCGCGCGGGGGGCGCTGTCCCGCGCGGCCTCGCTCATCGACGAGCACCGCACCGCCAATCCGGCGTCCGACGGCACGGACGAGGAGCTCACCGCGTTGTTCGCCGAGGCGCAGACGGCGAAGGCGTTCGTGAACGAGGCCGCCGGTCGCATCGTCGACCGCGCGCTCGGCCTCTCGGGGGGTGCCGGCTACCTGAACGGCAGCCCGCTGGCACGCGCGTACCGCGACGTCAGAGCAGGCTCGTTCATGCATCCGCTCGGTGCCAACCGCGCGTACGACTACCTCGGGCGCGTCGCGCTCGGGCAACCGGCGACGCTGCACTGACATGTCGGTCGCGGTCTCGATCGCTCGCGAGGCGGTGCCGGACACGCGCGAGTTCCGCGACGCGCTCGGCCGGTTCGCGACCGGCGTGGCACTGGTCACGGCGGCGCCCGAGGATGAGCCGACCGGCCTCATCGTCAACTCGCTCACGTCCGTATCGGTCGAGCCGCCGCTGATCCTGTTCTGCCCATCGCGCAGTTCTGTCACGTGGTCGCGGATGCGGCGCGCCGGACGCTTCGCCGTGAACGTCCTGGGGCGGGACCTCGAGGCATTCGTCGCGCGGGCGGCGGCGCCGGGATCCGACCGCTTCGCGGGCGTCGCGTGGACTCCCGGCCGTGGCGGCGCTCCGCTGCTCACCCACGCGCTCGCGTCGCTCGAGTGCGAGATCGTCGGCGAGCATCCGGGCGGCGACCATTGGATCGTCATCGGGCGCGTCGACGACCTTCACCTCGCGTCGACCGGGGAGCCGCTCATCTTCTTCCAGGGCGGCTTCCACGGCCTGCAGGAGCGCGGACGGCGCTG
>CAVRTO010000014.1:0-260314 GCA_963724145.1 uncultured Solirubrobacteraceae bacterium | reverse complement strand
GGCGGGCGACGCGCGCGCCGGCCACGAGCACCAGCACAGGCGACCGCGAGCAGGCCCGCCGCGGCGGCGATCGTCGTGTGCTCCTGCACGAACTCGGCCGCGGTCCCCGGCCGGGCGGCGGCGGCGAGCAGCACCGCGGCCGCGCCCGCGAGCACGAGCGCGACCACGGCGCGCGGGGACACCCGCGGCACCGGGACGCGCGGCAGCACCGCGACGCCCAGCGCGAACCACAGTCCGGCCACGCAGACGCCGCCGAGGACGTCGCTGGGCCAGTGCGACCCGAGCAGCACCAGCGCGCAGGGGACGGCGAGCGCGAAGCCGGCGGCCGCGACGTACACCGGGCGGCGCGGCACGATCAGCACGACGCAGAGGGCGAGCGCCACCGCCGCGGTGGTGTGACCGCTCGGCCACGAGCCGAAGCCGATCTCCGACGCCGCCGGGGTGTCCCACGGCCGCGGGCTCGCGAGCAGCGGCTTGAGCAGCTGCGAGGTGAGCGCCGCGCCGCCGAGCACGCCGGCGGCCACGAGCGCGTGGCGCGGCATCCCGCGGGCGAGCGCGATCGCCGCCAGCGCAGCGGCGAGCAGCACGAACGGCGCCGGGTCGAGGAAGCGCACCAGGTCGAGCGCGAGCGCGTCCAGCCAGGGGCTGCGCAGGCGGGCGAAGGCGTCGAGCACGGCGGCGTCCACGTGGCCGCCGGCGGTCGTGTGGAGCGCGAGCACGTAGATCAGCGCCGCCACCGCGGCGCATCCCAGCGCGATCGGCAGCGGACGGCGCATCCCCGGAGAAGGCTACCCCGGCACCGGGCGCGCGAGAACCGGCCCGGCGGGTAGGATTCCGCCCATGCTGCTCTTCGCGATGAGCCCGGCGCTCGAGACCACGATCGTGTACGTCCTCGTGTGGTTCGTGGTCTTCCCGGCGATCGTCACCGGGCTGATCGCCGTGGCGATCTTCGGCGCGCTGGGCGAGAAGCGGCAGAACGACTCAGAACCGCATCTACCGCCGCTGAGCCGGCGCCCGGCGCCGCGCGGAGAGCTGCGCGACGCCGGACGGCGCGGGGCTCAGGCCGGGAGCGGCTGGGGAGCGTGCGGGTCGAGCGCGTAGCGCTCGGCGTGGCCGCGGCTCGCGGCGATCGCCGCCAGCGGGGCGAGCAGCGCGCGCACGATCGGCGCGGGCGGGAACGGGGCGCGCACCTCGCGCCGGAAGCGGCGCACGAACAGCGCCAGGTGCAGCGGGCGCGGCATCCCCTTGCGGGTCACGTTGCCCTCGAGCGCCAGCTCGGTCGTCGTCTCCAGCAGGACCTCCATGTCGAGCGCCGGGGAGACCTCGACGCGCGCCTTGACCGGCGCGCCGCTGCGGTTCGCGAAGCGGTGCATGCGGCCGGCGGGGACGATCACGGTCTCGCCGGGGCCGGCGACGATCTTGCGGGCGCCGAGGCGGAACGTCATCTCGCCCTCGAGCACGTGGAAGCGCTCCTCCTGCTCGGGGTGCACGTGCGCGCCGGGCACATGGCCGTCGGGCGTCAGCGTGAGCTCGAACTCGAGCAGCTCCCCGCCGGTGTCGGCGGAGGTCTGGAGGAACTCGATCGTCTCGCCGGAGACGGGGTTCTGGATGATCTGTCCGGTGTAGGCCATGGGGAGCGTCCTTGCGGTTGCGTTTGCGGTGAGGAGAGACTCCCGGCCGCGGCGTCGGCCGTCGTCGGCGCGCGCGGACGATCTGGGCGCGCCGCGAGGACGAACCTGCGTCCTCCTGCCGGCGCCGGCGGGTCATCCCCGAGGAGGACGCTGGGGTACGCTCGGACGATGACCGACCGCAGCAGCTACCCCGCCGGCACCTTCTCCTGGGCGGAGCTCGCCACGAGCGACGGCGAGGCCGCCAAGCCGTTCTACACGGCGGTCTTCGGCTGGACGTACGACGACCGGCCGGTCGGCCCGGACATGGTCTATTCGATGGCCCAGCTCGACGGCCGCAGCGCGGCGGCGCTGTTCACGAGCGACCAGCCGCCGCACTGGAACTGCTACGTCACCGTCGACGACGTGGACGCCGCGGCCGCGCGCGCCGGCGAGCTCGGCGCGACGATCGTCGCGGAGCCGTTCGACGTGATGACCGCGGGCCGCTCCGCCGTCTTCACCGACCCGGCCGGCGCGACGCTCTGCCTGTGGCAGGCGGGGGAGAACCCCGGCGCGGGCGTCGTCAACGAGCCGGGCGCGATGACCTGGACCGACCTCGTCACCGCCGACGCCGACGCGGCCGTGCACCTTCTACGCGGGCCTGTTCGGCTGGGAGTTCGAGGAGGTCGAGGGCGGCCGGGGCTACCGCGTGATCCGCAACGGCGGCCGGCCGAACGGCGGGATCATGCCGCTGCCGCCGGAGCAGGCCGGCTCGACCCCGCCGAACTGGATGCCGTACTTCGGCCACGCGTGACGTCGACGCGCTCGCGCGCGAGGTCGGCGGCCTCGGCGGGCAGGTCCACCAGGAGCCGTTCGACGTCCTCGCGGGCCGGATCGCCGTCCTCGGCGACCCGCAGGGAGCGGTGTTCGCGGTCTGGACCGGGCCCTACGACGAGGACTAGGCGGCCTGCGCGTCCGACGGCTGCTGCGGCCTCGTCGGGGACGCGGAGCCAGTCGGTGATCAGGCCGTCGCGGACGCGGAACGCCGTCCGCGCGGTCTGCCCCGCGCCCGTGCCGCAGCTGCCCTTGCCGGGGCGCTCGGTCAGCGTGAAGGTCACGATCATGAACCGGTGCGGCGCCACCTCGGCGTCCATCACCTTCGCGCCGCAGGGGAGCGTGCGGTTGAAGAACCGGACCTGCTCGCGCGTGCGGAGCCTGATCGGCGACGTGCCGTTGGAGACGAGGCTCGGGAGCGCGAACTTCTCCGACGCGCCGGCGACGTCGCCGCGCCGCAGCGTGTCCGCCCACGCCCGGACCACGGCGAGGTCCGCCGCGTCGACCTCGGGCTCCGGCGTGGCGGCCGAGTGCTCCGGCGGTGTCGTCGGCGCGGGCGTCGAGGCGGCCTTGTCGCCGCCCCCGCCACCGCAGCCCGCGATCGCGAGGGCCACCACCGCCAGGCTGAGCGCGCGCGTGTTCATCCCGCCGGGGTATACGGACGGCGGACGTGCGCGGATGCCTCCGCGCGGCTTACCTTTCTCCGATGGCCGCCACGATCCACGCGCACGGACGGCTGCTCGCCGGCGAGGTGGGCGAGCTCGCGGGGGTCAGCGGCACGGCGATCGGGCAGTGGGCGCGCTGGGGCTACATCCGCGCGTCGATCTCGACCGGCGACCCCTACGTCTACGGCGTCGAGGACGCGCTCGAGGCGGCGATCGTCGGCGAGCTGCTCGCGCGCGGCGTCCGGCACCGCGACGTCCTGCGCACGATCGAGCGGCTCGGCGACGGCTACGGCGACTGGCCGCTCAGCGCGGCGCCGCTGGGCACGACGCGCGCGGGCGAGCGGACCTGCGTCGTCCTGCGCGAGCCCGGCGGGCCGTGGGTGCTGCACCCGCGCGGCTGGCAGCTGAGCGCGACGCCGCGCGAGGTGGACGAGGTCCGCGTGCGGCTCAACCGCCGCCGCCGCTAGCGGTAGCGGCCCGGCTCCCAGAGCGGCTCGTCGCCCTCGTTCGCGGCGCGCGCGAGGATGAAGAGCAGGTCCGAGAGGCGGTTCAGGTAGCGGACGCATTCGCGGTTGACCTCGTCTCCGCAGTCGATGGTGCGCCGCTCGGCGCGGCGGCACACGGTCCGGCAGACGTGGAGCTGCGCCGCGGCCGGGCTCCCGCCCGGGAGCACGAACGACTTCAGCGGCTCCAGCTCGGCGTTGACCTCGTCGCAGGCGGACTCCAGCCATGCGGTCTGCTCGGCGGCCAGCCGCAGCCGCTCGCGGTCGCCGCCGTGCGGGACCGAGATGTCGGCGCCGACGTCGAAGAGGTCGTTCTGGACGCGGCGCAGGAAGCCGGCGATGCGCTCGGGCAGCGCCGGGATCGTGAGCGCGACGCCGAGCTGCGCGTTGAGCTCGTCGACCGTCCCGTAGGCCTCGATCCGCGGATGCGTCTTCGGCACGCGGCTCATGTCGCCGAGGTGGGTCTCGCCGTCGTCCCCGAGCCGGGTGTAGATGCGGGTGAGATTGACGGTCATCGCCTGTCCGGGACGGTAACATCCGCCGCTGTTCAGGGTCGGTGGTTCGGGAAGCCGGTGCAAGTCCGGCGCGGACCCGCCACTGTGACCGGGGAAGCCCCTCGCATCTGAGCCACTGGACCGCGGTGCGGTCCGGGAAGGCGCGAGCGGGTCGGCCCGGGAGCCAGGAGACCTGCCTCCGACCGACGCCAAGACGAAGGCCCTCGCGGAAAAGGGGTTGGCTCATGCGGAAGATCGTTCCCGGCACGCTCGCCGGATTGGTGGTGGCGGCGGTGCTCGCCGCGCCCGCGTACGCGGCGACGGTGTCGGTGCGGATAGAAGGCGACGCGCAGACGCTGCTGCCGCGGACGGTGGTGACCACGACCGGGCAACCGGTCGGCAAGCCCGGCAGCCCGACGTGCCCGGGGAACAGCGCGCTCGACGCGGTGAACGTCGCGACCGGCGGCAACTGGCAGGGCGTGTATGACGCCATGTTCTCGAGCTATTCGTTGGACGGCCTCCTCGGCGAGTCACACCCGATCGGGGGCGACCGTTACTGGTCGTTCTGGGTCAACGACGGATACGCGCCGAGCGGTGTCTGCGGCGTGCCGGTCCAGAACGGCGACTCGCTGCTGTTCTACTCCGACTGCGGGACGGCGGCATGCACTTCCAGGTCTGCCCTTGCGGCTGACCGGCGTCCCCGCCAAAGCCGCGCCCGGCGCGACCGTGACGGTCAAGGTCGAGCAGCTCGACGGCGATCGGCGCGGCGCCGGCCGCGGGGGCGACCGTCGCGTTCGGCGGGGTGAAGGCCACGACCGGCGCGAACGGCACCGCCGCCATCACCGTCGCCGGATCGGGGCCCGAGTCCGTTGTGGCGACCAGGGCCGGCTCGGTGCGGTCCGCGACGGAGACGGCGTGCGTCACGACCGGCTCCGACGGCGCGTGCGGCTCGAACGTGCCCGGTGCGCCCGGCACGCGCTGCCGGCCACGAAGGACACGACCGCGCCGACGGCGACGATCGCCGGCCTGAAGAAGCGGTACGCGCACGGGCGCGGCCCGCGCGAGCTCCGCGGGACCGTGTCGGCCGACCCGTCCGGCATCAAGTCGGTCCGGCTCGCGATCACCCGCCGCAAGGGCGACCGCTGCTGGACGTTCGCCGGCGGCCGCGAGCGGTTCGTGCGCCACCGCTGCGGCGGCTGGAAGTCGTTCAAGATCGGCGATCGGGCCGACTGGTCGTACCTGCTGCCCAAGCGGCTCGGCACCGGGCGCTACACCATCCGCGTGGTGGCGATCGACAAGGCCGGCAACGACGGCGCGACGCGGGAGAGGATCCGGGTGCGATGAAGCCGTTGCTGCTCGCGCTGCTGGCCGGGGCGGTGCTCGCCGCCCCGGCGTCCGCCGCCTCGGTCGACGTGATGGTGGTCGGCAAGCGCGACGTGCTGGTCCCCGCGCACAAGGTGGCGCTGAAGGCGCGCAGCGCGACGGTGGACGGGCGCCGCTGCGCGCTCGGCAAGGCGACGCCGCTGTCCGTCCTCGCGGGCGCGGGGGTGCCGTTCGCCGTCCGTGACTACGGGTCGTGCTCGCGCCGCGCGCGCGACGCCGGCTCGCTCTACGTGCAGCGGATCGGGCCCGACGCCGCGCGCGGCCGCGACGGCTGGGTCTACAAGGTCGGCAACCGCTCCGGCAGCGCCGGGGCGGCCGACCCCGGCGGGTCGTTCGGCACCGGCCGGACGCTGCGCGCCGGCCAGCGCGTGCTCTGGTTCTGGTGCGTCAAGGACCGCCGCGACGCCTGCCAGCGCACGCTCGCGACGACCGCGCACGCCGCCGCCGGCTCGGTCCACGTGATCGTCCGCGGCTACGACGAGCGCGGCCGCGGCAAGCCGGTGGCGGGCGCGACGGTCCGGCTCGGCGGCGCCACCGCGACCACCGGCGCCGACGGCGCGGCGATGCTGGACGCGCCCGCGGGCCGGCACCGGCTCACCGCGAGCAAGGGCGGGCTCGTCCCGGCCTTCCCGCAGACGGTGACGGTCGGCTGATGCGCCGCGCGCTGCTGCTCCTGCTCGTCCTCGGAGCCACGACGGCCGCGGGCTGCGGCCTCGGCGCCGGCGACAGCCAGGACGGCGGCGCGACGGTGACGGTCACGCGCGACTTCGGCGCGCGCGAGCTCGGCACGGGCAGCGTCGACCCGATCCCCGGCGGCGAGACGGTGATGCGGATGCTCCAGCGCGGCTTCGACGTCGACACCCGCTACGGCGGCGGCTTCGTCCAGGAGATCAACGGGATCGCCGGCGGGCGCGCGAACGGCCGGCCCGTCGACTGGTTCTACTACGTGAACGGGATCCTCGCCGACGACGGCGCCGCCGCGCACAAGGTCGCGGCCGGCGACCGGATCTGGTGGGACCACCACGACTGGAGCGCGTCGCAGGACGTCCGCGCGGTCGTCGGCGCCTTCCCGGAGCCGTTCGAGTCCGGCGTCGACGGCAAGCGGCTGCCGGTGCGGGTCGACTGCGCCGACGACGCCGCGAAGGTCTGCGACGAGGTCGCCGACCGGCTCGCGGACGAGGGCATCAAGTCGGGCCGCTCCGCCGTGGCGGGCTTCGGCGGCGAGGGCGTGCTGCGGATCAAGGTCGGGCCGTGGGCGGAGCTGCGCCGCGACGCCGCGGTACGCCGGATCGAGGAGGGCCCGCGCGTCTCCGGCGTCTACGCGAAGCCCGCGCCGGACGGGCGCTCGATCGCGCTGCTCGACCCCGAGGGCAAGACCGTGCGGACGCTCGGGCCGGGCGGCGGGATGATCGCCGCCACGCGGCTCGCCGGCGAGGCGCCCGCCTGGGTGATCACCGGCACCGACGTCGCGGGCGTCGCCGCGGCCGCCGCCCAGCTGCAGGAGGACACGCTCGCCGATCACTTCGCGATCGCCGTCGAGGACGGCCGGCCGGTCGGGCTCCCGATCCAGACGCCGGTGGAGAACCCGTGACCTACCTGCGCCGGGCGAGCCCGCTGCACGCCGCGCGCGGCGCGGTGGCCTCGCTCTGGTGCGTCGTGCTGGCCCTCGTCGCGCTCTCGTTCGAGCACCCGCTCGTGCTGGTCGCGCTGCTGGCCACGATCGTCGCGGCGGCCGCCGCCGCGCGGGTCGGCCGCCGGGTGCTGCTGGCGCTCGCGATCTCGCTCCCGTTCGCGCTGCTCATCGGGCTCGTCAACCCGCTCGTCGTCCGCGACGGCCTCACCGTGATCGCGCGGCTGGGGACGGTGCCCGTGCTCGGCCAGCTCGACATCACCGCGGAGGCGACCGCCTACGGCGGCGTGCTCGCGCTGCGCGCGCTGGTCATCGTCGGCTGCTTCGCGCTGCACTCGGCCGCGGTCGACCCGGACGAGCTGCTGCGCGCGTTCCGCCGGATCTCCTTCCGCTCCGCGCTGACGGCGGCGCTCGCGACCCGGATGGTCCCGGTGCTCGGCCGCGACGCCCGCCGGCTCCACGAGGCGCAGCGCTGCATCGCGGGGGAGCCCGCCCCGCGGCGGGCGATCGTCCGCGCCGTCGCCGCGGGCGCGCTCGACCGCGCGGTCGACGTCGCCGCCACGCTCGAGGTGCGCGGCTACGGCGCCGCCCGGCGCGCGCCGCGCGGCGGCGGCCGGCCGTGGTCGCGCCACGACATCGCGTTCACGCGCGAGCGCGATCGCGCTGGCGGCCGTCGCGCTCGCCGCGCACCTCGCCGGCGTGCAGGACTTCTCGGCCTACCCGACGTTCAGCGCGCCGGTCGGCGCCGCGCAGCTCGGGCTCTGCGCGGTCCTCGCCGTGTGCGCGCTGCTGCCGTTCGCCGACCGCCGGGGGATCGGCCGATGAGCGCGCTGCGGCTCGATCGCGTCAGCTATCGCTACCCCGGCGCCCGCGCGCCCGTCGCTGCGCGACGTCGACCTCGACGTCGCTCCCGGCGAGTTCGTCGTCCTCGCGGGCGCGAGCGGCTCGGGCAAGTCGACGCTGCTGCGCGCCGCCTGCGGGCTCGTGCCGCACTTCCACGGCGGCGAGTTCAGCGGCCGGCTGGAGGTCGGCGGGCTGGACTCGCGCACGCACGACCCGGCGGCGCTCGCCGCGGTGGCCGGGACGCTGTTCCAGGACCCCGAGACCCAGGTCGTCATGGGGACGGTCCGCGCCGAGCTGGCGTTCCCGCTCGAGAACCGCGGCCTGGCGCCCGCCGCGGTCGCGCGCGGGGTGGAGGAGGCGGCGCTCGCGCTCGGCATCGCCGGGATCCTCGACCGCGCGACGCACGAGCTCTCCGGCGGGGAGCTGCAGCGGGTCGCGCTCGGCGCCGCGCTCGCCGGGCGCCCGCGCGTCGCGCTGCTGGACGAGCCGACCTCGCAGCTCGACCCGGTCGCCGGCGACGAGCTGCTCGGGGTGCTGCGCCGGATCAACGAGGAGTGGGGGACGGCGGTCGTGCTCGCCGAGCACCGGCTGGAGCGCTGCCTCGGCGCGGCCGACCGCGTCGTGGCGCTGCGCGACGGCGCGATCGCGTGCGACGCCGACCCGCGCGGCTTCCTCGTCTGGGCGGGCGAGCACGCGCCCGACCTGCAGACGCCCGGCGCGCGGCTGTTCGCGCTCGCCGGCCGGACGCCGCCGCCGGTGTCGGTGAAGGACGCCCGGCGCGCGCTCGGCGGCTTCGAGGCGCCCCCGCTCGCGGAGAGCGAGCCGCCGCCGCGCCGCCGGCGCCGGCGCGACCGCCCCGCGGCGGCGGTGTCGTTCGCGAACGTCTGGTTCGAGCACCGGGGCGGGGCGACGGTGCTCCGCGGCGTCGACCTGGCGGTCGCGCCCGGCGAGCGCGTGGCGCTGATGGGCCGCAACGGCGCCGGCAAGTCGACGCTCCTGCGCGTCGCCGCCGGGCTGCTCGCCCCGACCCGCGGCACGGTCCGCGCCGAGCGCGTCGCGCTGCTGATGCAGAACCCCGGCGACTACGCGCTGCACGACCGCGTCGGCGACGAGCTGCCGGCGGAGGCGCTCGAGGCCGCCGGGCTCGCGGAGCTCGCGGACCGCCACCCGCGCGATCTGTCGGGCGGCGAGCGCCAGCGCCTCGCGCTCGCGATCGTCCTGCACGGCGAGCGGCCGGCGGTCGTCGCGCTGGACGAGCCGACCCGCGGCATGGACCGCGGCCACAAGGACACGCTCGTCGCGCTCGTCCGCGACCTCGCGGAGCGGGGCAGCGCGGTGATCGTCGCCACGCACGACGCCGAGTTCGCCGCCGCCGCCGCGACGCGGACCGTGCTGCTCGGCGACGGCCGGCCGGTCGCCGACGCGCCGACCGCGGAGGTGCTCGCCGGCGGCTGGTACTTCGCGACGCAGACGGCGCGGATCCTGGGCGGCGCCGCGCTCCTCCCCGAGGACGGCGCCGCGCTGCTGCGGCGGGAGGGGGTGCCCGCATGAGCTGGATCCTCGCCTCGTTCCTGCTGCTCGGCTGCGCGCTGGCGATCGGCTTCGCCTGGTACGAGCGCAGCCACCCGAGCGCGCGCGTGCTCGCGCTGGTGGCGACGCTCGCCGCGCTCGCCGCGCTGGGCCGGATCGCGTTCGCCCCGATCCCGAACGTCAAGCCGACGACCGACATCGTGCTGCTCACCGGCTACGTGCTCGGCGGCGCGCCGGGGTTCATGGTCGGCGCGGTCGCCGCGCTCGCCTCGAACCTGTTCTTCGGGCAGGGCCCGTGGACGCCGTGGCAGATGGCCGGCTGGGGGATCGCCGGGCTGATCGGCGCCGGGCTCGCGCGCGTCTGGGGCCGTGAGCTCGGCCGCGTCCCGCTGGCGCTCGCGTGCGCGGGCGCGAGCCTCGTCTACGGCGCGGTCCAGAACCTGTCGCTGTGGATCACGTTCTCGGGCGACCACTCGCTCGCGAAGCTGTGGTTCTACGTCGCGGGCTCGTTCGCGTTCGACGTCGCGCACGCGCTCGGCAGCCTGCTGTTCTGCCTCGCCTTCGGGCCGGCGCTCGTGCGCGCCCTGCAGCGCTTCCGGACGCGCTTCGAGGTCACGTGGCATCCGGCGCCGGCCGCGCTGGTCGTGGCGCTGCTCGCGCTCGTCGTGTCGCCGCCCAGCCGCCGCGCGCCGACGCCGCCGTCCCCAAGGCCCCGATCCGCTACCTCGAGCGCGTCCAGAACGCCGACGGCGGCTTCGGGCCCGCGCCGCGCGCCGGCTCGACCCAGATGCACACGGGCTGGGCCGCGCTCGGGCTCGCGGCCGCGGGGAGGAACCCGCGCGACGTCGCCCACGGCTCCAACAGCGTGATCGACTACATGACCGCGAACGCCGCCGAGGCTGCGCGGCGACCTCGGCGAGCGCTCGCGGACGATCCTCGCCCTGCACGCCGCCGGCCTGCCCGCGGGGCGGCTCGGCGGCCGCGACCTCGTCGGGGAGCTCGCGCGCGAGCAGGAGGGGAACGGGTCGTTCGCCGGGCTCGTGAACACGACGGCGTTCGCGGTGCTCGCGCTGCGCGCGGCCGGCCGCGGCACGGGCGACCCGGCGGTGAAGCGCGGGCGCGACGTACATCGCCGGCCAGGCCAACCGCGACGGCGGCTTCAACTTCGCCGGGAAGGGCGGGCCGTCGGGCGCCGACGACACCGGCGCCGCCCTGCAGGCGCTCGCCGCGGCGGGCCGCCGCGGCTCGCGGGTCGCGCGCCGGGCGGCGCGCTGGCTCGTCCGCCACCAGAACGCCGACGGCGGCTTCTCGCTCCAGGGCGGTCCGAGCAACGCGCAGTCGACGGCGTGGGCGGTCCAGGGGCTGGTCGCCGCGGGCCGCAACCCGTCCCGCGTGCGTCGCCGCGGCTCGCGCAGCCCGATCGCGTACCTGCGGTCGCTCGTCGGCCCGGACGGCGCGATCCGCTACTCGCGCACCAGCGCCCAGACCCCGGTCTGGGTCACCGCGCAGGCGCTGATGGCGCTCGCGGGGAAGGCGCTGCCGATCGCGCCGGCGCCGCGCGCCCGCCGCGCGGCGGCAGCGACCGCGCCCGCCGCGACGCCCGCGCCGGCGGCCACCCCGGCGGCGACGCCGCGGGCCGCCGCCGCGGCCGAGCCGGTCTCCGCGCCCGCCGCCGTGGCGGTGCCGCCGCCGGCCGCGCCGCGGCTCACCCCGCTGGCGGCCGTCGCCGTCGCGCTGCCGGCCGCGACGCCGCGCAGCGCGCGGACCGCGGGCGTGCTGGCCGCGATCGTCACCCGGAGCCTGCTGCCCTGAGCCGCGGATCCGGCGCACACCGGCCGCGCCCTGGGATAGGTTCCCGCGCTCGTGCGGATCGGGGTCCCGAAGGAGACGGTGGAGGGCGAGCGGCGGGTCGCGCTCGTGCCCGACGTCGTGCGCAAGCTGGTCGGCCAGGGCCACGAGGTCGTGGTCGAGCCCGGCGCGGGCGCCGCGGCCGGGATCCCCGACGCGCTGTTCGCGGACGCCGGCGCGACGCTCGGCGACGGCGCCTGGCAGGCCGACGTGGTGGCGAAGGTCGCGCCGCCGCAGGACGGCGAGATCGCCGCGCTCGGGACCGACAGCGTCCTCGTCGGCTTCCTCGCCCCGCTGACCAACGGCGCGGGCAACCAGGCCGTCGCGCGGACGGGCGCCACCGCGTTCGCGATGGAGGCGATCCCGCGCATCAGCCGCGCGCAGTCGATGGACGCGCTCTCCTCGCAGGCGACGGTCTCGGGCTACCGCGCCGTGCTGATCGCCGCGCAGGAGCAGGGCCGCTTCTTCCCGATGCTGATGACCGCGGCGGGGACGATCCCGCCCGCGCAGGTGCTCGTCCTCGGCGCCGGCGTCGCCGGGCTGCAGGCGATCGCCACGGCCCGCCGGCTCGGGGCGGTGGTGACCGCGTTCGACGTCCGCGCCGCCGTCAAGGAGCAGGTCCAGTCGCTCGGCGCGAAGTTCCTCGAGGTCGAGGGCAGCGCGGACGCCGAGGCGGCCGGCGGCTACGCGCGCGAGCTGACCGAGGAGGAGCAGCAGGCCCAGCGCGAGGCGCTGGCCGCCCAGATCGGCCGCTCGGACGTCGTCATCACCACGGCGCTCGTCCCCGGCCGCCCGGCGCCGAAGCTGATCACCGCCGACGCCGCGAACGCGATGAAGCACGGCAGCGTGATCGTCGACCTCGCCGGCGAGGCGGGCGGCAACTGCGAGCTGACCCACCCGGGCGAGACCTACGTGACCGACAAGGGCGTGACGATCGTCTCGCCGCTCAACCTGCCGTCCGAGCATGGCCGAGCACGCGTCGCAGCTCTACGCGCGCAACGTCGCCTCGCTGCTCGAGCTGATGACCGGCGAGGAGGGCGCGCTGGCGCTCGACTTCGACGACCCGATCATCGCCGGCGCGGTCATCACGCGCGGCGGCGAGATCGTCCACGAGGGCGCGAAGCGCGCCGCGGAGGCGTAGATGGATCTCCTGACCGAGCTGGCGATCCTCGTGCTCGCCGCCTTCGTCGGCTTCGAGGTCATCTCGAAGGTGCCGAACACGTTGCACACGCCGCTGATGTCGGCGACGAACGCGATCCACGGGATCGTGCTGCTCGGCGCGATCCTCGTCATCGGGCCGGCCGACGGCTTCCTGAACGAGCTGCTGCTGGTGATCGCGATCGCCTTCGGCACGATCAACGTCGTCGGCGGCTTCCTCGTCACCGACCGGATGCTCGGGATGTTCAAGACGAGGCCGGCGAAGCCGACGAGCGATAGCGAGGCGGAACGCAAGCCCGCCCGAAGGAGCGCGAAGGCGAGTGAGCCGGCTCGACTGGGTCAACCTCCTCTACATCGTCGGGTTCTCGCTGTTCATCGTGGGCCTGCACATGGTCCGCGGCCCGCGCACGGCGGTCCGCGGCAACCTGATCGCCGCGGCCGGCATGGCGATCGCGCTGATCGGGACGCTGATCGACCCGCGGATCGGCGACTGGCTCCTGATCGTCGTCGGCGTGGTGATCGGCACGCTGATCGGCGTCCCCGCGGCGCGCGGCGTGAAGATGACCGCGATGCCGCAGATGGTGGCGCTGTTCAACGGCGTCGGCGGCGGCGCGGTGGCCCTGATCTCGCTCGTCGAGTTCCGCTCGGAGTCCGACATCGAGCTCGAGGCGCTGATCCCGATCGTGCTCGCGGCGATCATCGGCTCGATCTCGTTCTGGGGCTCGAACGTCGCCTTCTCGAAGCTCCAGGAGCTGCCCTGGACCAAGCGCCGGTTCCCCGTGCGGCAGCTCACGATCGTCAACTCGGTCCTGACGCTGGTCGTGGCCGCGCTCGCGGTGATCATCATCGCGGGCGCCGACGCGCAGCTCCTGTTCTGGCTGCTGCTGATCGCCGCCGGCCTGCTCGGCATCACCGCGGTGCTGCCGATCGGCGGCGCCGACATGCCGGTCGTCATCTCGACCCTGAACGCGTTCACCGGCCTCAGCGCCGCCGCGGCGGGCATCGCGCTCGACAACACCGCGCTGATCGTCGCCGGCATGCTCGTCGGCGCGTCCGGCTCGATCCTCACGAAGCAGATGGCCGACGCGATGAACCGCTCGGTCGGCAACGTGTTCTTCGGCGGCTTCGGCGCGGTCGCCGGCGCCGCCGCGCGGGCGACGACGACGTCGACCGCACGGTCCGCTCGACCAGCGCCGCCGACGTCGCGATCCAGCTCTCGTACGCGCGGCTCGTCGTCGTCGTGCCCGGCTACGGCATGGCCGTCGCCCAGGCGCAGCGCGCCGTCGCCGACCTCGCGGCCGAGCTCGAGCGGCGCGGGGTGGAGGTCCTCTACGCGATCCACCCGGTCGCCGGCCGGATGCCCGGCCACATGAACGTCCTGCTCGCCGAGGCCGACGTCCCCTACGACAAGCTCAAGGAGATGGACGACATCAACGGCGAGTTCGCGCGCACGGACGTCGCCCTGATCATCGGCGCCAACGACGTCACCAATCCGGCGGCGCGCAACGTCGCCGACTCGCCGATCTACGGGATGCCGATCCTCGACGTCGACAAGGCGAGCAGCGTCGTCGTGCTCAAGCGCTCGATGGCCTCCGGCTTCGCCGGGATCGACAACCCGCTGTTCTACGACGAGAAGACCTCGATGCTGTTCGGCGACGCCAAGGGCTCGGTGGCCGACATCACATCCGAGGTCCAGGCCCTATAGGGAACCTCCGGACCTCAGGCTAGGGTCCCGCCGATGCGGAGACTCCGACCCCCCGTCGTCGCGCTGCTCGCGACGCTCATCTTCGCCGCTCCCGCTGCTGCCGCGTCGCCTGACGTCGTAATCAGCCAGATTTATGGTGCGGGCGGCAACAGCGGCGCGCTCGCTGCCAACGACTACGTCGAGCTGTTCAATCGCGGACCGGAATGCGGCCGCGGTGGACGGATGGTCGATCCAGTACGCCTCGGCGGCCGGCACGTCATGGACGAACAAGGTCGATCTCAGCGGATCGATCCCGTCCGGCGGGCACTATCTGATCGCGCTCTCGGGGGGCACGACCGGGACGCCGCTGCCCACGCCCGACGCCACGGGCGGCATCCTCATGAGCGCGACGAACGGCAAGGTCGCGCTGGTCACGAGCACCACGCCGCTGACCGCCTGCGGGACCGACTGCTCCGCACTGCCGCAGGTGCGCGACTTCGCGGGCTACGGCACCGCGGACGACTTCGAGGGCGCCGGCGCCGATCCCCGCGCTCGACGCCCAGAACGCCGGCTACCGCGCCGACGGCGGCTGCCAGGACACCGACGACAACGCCGCCGACTTCGCGCGCGCGGCGCCCGCGCCGCGCAACTCGGCGTCGCCGGCGGTGCCGTGCACCGGCCCGCAGCCGCCGGTCGCCGCCTGCGGCGGCCCGCTCGCGGTCGTCGCCGGCGACCCGGCCACCCGCGCGGTCTCCGCCACCGACCCCGACGGCCGCGTGACCGGGCTGGCGCTCACCGGCGCCGTGCCCGGCATCGCCCTGACCGGCGTGGCGCCGTCCGCCGCCGACGGGCAGCCGGCCACCGGCACCGTGACGGTCGGCGCGGCGGTCCCGGCCGGGACGTACGCGACCACGCTGACCGCGACGGGCGCCGACGGCGAGACCGGCACGTGCACGCTGACGATCACCGTCGCCGCGTTCGACGCGACCCCGATCGGCGCGATCCAGGGCAGCGGCTACGCGAGCCCGCTGACCGGCCAGACGCGCCGCATCGAGGGCGTCGTCACCGGCCACGACGACGAGATCGGCCAGTCGACCTCGGGGCTGTTCCCCGAGGATCGCGGCCTCTACGTCCAGGACGCGGGCGACGGCGACGACGCCACCTCGGACGGCATCTTCGTCGCCGAGATCCTCGACCCGGACATGATCGCGGACTTCCCGATCGGCACCCGCGTGCGCGTCACCGGCGTCGTGCGCGAGAAGTTCAACCAGACGATCCTCGACACGAACGGGAACGCGGCGGCGATCGACGCCCGCGGGCCGGCGACCGAGCCGGCGCCGGTGACGCTCGACCCGGCGCTCGCCAAGGCGCAGACCGACGGCGCGGGCGGCCGCTCGTACTACGAGCGCTTCGAGGGGATGCGGGTCCGCGTCGCCGAGGCGACCGCGAACTCCGGCGGCACGAACAAGTTCGGCGAGCTGTTCCTGACGCTCGGCCCGGAGCAGGACCGCGTCTTCCGCACGGACGCCGCGCAGGACCTGATCGCCGCCGACTCGGACGCCGGGGCGGGCAACCCGCCGGTCCCGTACCTCGACCCGGACGGGTCGACGACGACGATCCACGCCGATCTGTTCGACCACGTCAGCGACCTCGTCGGGCCGATGTCCTACGACTTCTCGAACTACCGCGTGGTCACCCAGCCGGACGTCGTCCCCGCGGTCGACCGGACGCCCGGCCCCGCCTATCCGTACGACGCCCTGTCGCCGTCGGCCCCCGACGAGCTGCGGATCGCCTCGTTCAACGTCGAGAACTTCTTCGGCCCGGGCGCCGAGCTCGACGGCGGCATCGTCACCGACGCCGACTACGCGGAGAAGCGCGACCGGATCGCCGACGCGATCGACCGGCTGCTCGAGCGGCCCGACGTCGTCGCGGTCCAGGAGGTCGACGAGCTGGCGATCCTGCAGGACGTCGCCGCGGAGCTCGGCGGCTACACCGCGTACCTGCGCGAGGGCAACGACGAGCGCGGGATCGACGTCGGGTTCCTGGTGAAGGACACCGTGACCGCGTCGAACCTGCGCCAGTGGGGCAAGGCGCAGACCGAGGACGTCGCCAGCACCTGCTCGGACATCCCCGGGCGGCTGTTCGACCGGCCGCCGCTCTCGATCGACGTCGAGCGCAACGGAGTGAAGCTGACCGTCTTCTCGAACCACTTCGCGTCGAAGTCCGGCACCAACTCGGACTGCCGCGTCGCCCAGGCGGAGTTCGTGGCCGGCGCGGCCGCGGAGGTCGAGGCGGCCGGCGGCCAGGTGCTCGTGGCCGGCGACCTGAACGACTTCGAGGACGAGGGCGCGCCGACGACGCTGGGGGAGACGCTGAACCCGCTCTGGGGCCTCGCGCCCGCGCAGGAGCGCTACTCGTTCCAGTTCAACGGCCGCCTGCAGACGCTCGACCACATGTTCGTCAGCGACGGGCTGCTCGACCGCGTGCGCGGGTTCGCGTACGCGCACTTCGACAACGACTACTACGAGCGGCCCGACCCCACCGACGGCCACCACGTCTCCGACCACGACCCGCCGGTCGTGACGCTGCGGGTGGGCGCGCCGCCGCCGCCGGCGCCGACCGCCGTGGTCGCGCCGTCGATCGGCGGCGACCGCCACTGGCTGGTCGGGCTGCGCGGCGTGTGGCGCGACGCGAAGACGTTCCGCTACCGCTGGCTGCGCTGCTGGACGACCGCGCTGTCCTCGTGCGCGCCGATCCGCGGCGCGACGAGCACCACGTACCACGTGGAGCGCGAGGACAAGGGGCGCTACCTGCGCTTCGAGGTGACCGCGACGGGCGACGGCGGCACGACGATCGCGCCGTCGCCGCCCGTGTGGATCAGGCGATGAGCGGCTAGGCCGCGGGCGGCGGCGTGCTGCCGCCGTCCACCGGCGCCATCGTGACGACGCCGACCGAGGGCACGTCGTCGCCCAGCAGCTGCTGGACCTCGGCCATCGGATCGGGCGCGTTGACCGCGCGCGGCGGGAACTCGCGGCGGACCGTGAGCAGGCGCTCGGCGCCGAAGCGCAGGAACGCGACCACGAAGCAGCTCACCTCGACGCCGTGGCGGCGGGCGAGCCACTCGACGGTGGCGACCGTGGCGGCGTCGAAGCCGCCGGCGATCAGCACGACCTGGGGCGAGTCGCCCGGCACGGCGGCCGACAGCGACTCGTGGACGGCGGCGAGCGCCGCGGCGTCCCAGCTCGCGACGGTCGCGGCGGCGGCGAGCGCGCGGCCGACCTCGTTGAAGTCGACGTCGTTCGTCACCTGGACGACGACGGTGCGGCCGGCCTGCTCGTCGAACGCGAGCAGGTCGACGCCGGGGGAGGGCTCGCGGGCCACCAGGCGCAGGCTCGGATGCCCGAGCTCGGCGGCGAAGGCCTCCCAGGAGCCGCCGAGCAGCGTGTGCAGCTCGTCGCGACCGGGGTTGCCCTCGGTGACGAGGCCGCCGGCCTGCGGGGCCATCAGGGTGTTGGACGTCTCGTCGATGCGCAGCACAGCTCGGTCCTCCAGTGGGGAGCAGGGGTGAGCCCGGTATCGGCGCGCGCGCCGCGTTCCTGAAGCGTCAGCGCGCCAGCCGGACGGCCTCGCCGTCCGCGATCCGCCCCGGCGTGGTCACGCGCGCGTTGATCCCGAACAGCGTGTCGTGCTCGCGTGCGAGGTGGCGCAGCAGCAGCGGCCACTTGCGCTGGGTGGCGGGGTCGCGGGTGGGGATCGCGCAGCGCTCGCACGGGTGCAGGAGGTCGGCGACGACGCCGCCGGCGAACTCCAGCCGCCCGCCCTCCCAGCCGTGCTCGGCCCATGGCTCGCTGTCCAGCACGAGGTGGACGTTGGGGCGGAAGCGGCGCAGGTCGAGCTCGGTGCCGAGCTCGGCGCCCAGCGCGATCCGGGTCGCCTCGACGGTGATCAGCAGGCTGCGGCCGAGGTCCTGGATCCCGGCGGGGTCGCGGCGCAGCCGCACGGGGCGGCCGAGGTCCTCGCCGAGCGTCTCGGCCAGCCCGGCGTCGTCCCAGCCGGCGGCGCGGCCGTCGGGCGCGGTGAGCCGCGCGAGCGGCGGCGCGGCCGGGTCGAGCGTCGCGCCGTCCTCCGCGTAGCCCGCGCGCCACGCCAGCAGCCGCGGCGACTCGCGCGCGGTGAGCGGCCGCCACTCGCCCTTGTGCTCGTGCAGGACCGCGTGCGTGCGGTCGCCGCCCGCGCCGCGGTCGTCGACCCGCAGCGCCCCGACGCGCTCGCCGGCCATCGACTTCACGGGCCAGCGCCAGAGCTCGGCGACATGACCCTCGGGCACGGGGCGGAGGATACGGTTAATCGGCGTGGACCTCCCCGAGCTGATCCGCTCCCGCCGCACCCACAAGGCCTACGATCCGGCGCCCGTCGACCGGGCGACGCTGGACGCCCTGTTCGAGCTCGCGCGCTGGGCGCCGAACCACAACCTGACCAACCCGTGGCGGTTCCGCGTGCTCGGTCCGGAGGCGCTCGCGCGGCTCAAGGCGGCGGCCGGCCCGGAGGCGGCCGCGAAGCTCGACCGCGCACCCACGCTCGTCGCCGCCTCGGCCGTCCAGGACGGCGACCCGGTCGAGAACGAGGAGAACCGCGACGCCGCGGCGGCCGCCTGCTACATCGTCCTGCTCGCCGCGCACGACCGCGGGCTCGGCGGCTACTGGCGCACGCCCGGCGTGCTCCGCTCCGCGGAGGGCCGCGCCGCGTGCGGGATCCCGGACGGCGAGGCGGTGCTCGGGCTGCTCCACCTCGGCGCGGCCAAGGGGGAGAAGCCCGCGCCCGAGCGGGCGCCGCTCGACCCGCGAGGCGCACGTCGTCACCGCCATGCGCGCTCGACCACTTGAAATGCCGGGGCATTCCTGCGGGTCTGCGTCCTTGCCTGGCGGCGCCGCCGCACGCCCTCGCGCGCCGCCCGTCACGGGACGGACCACTGAACGCCCCGGACCGGATCCGCGCGCCGGCGGCCGGCGCATGCGGCTCGGCGGCGAGCCGCTGCTGATGGGCATCGTCAACGCCTCGCCGGACTCGTTCTCCGACGCCGGCGAGCTCCCCGGCACCGCGGCGCAGATCGCCCGTGCGCACGCGCTCGCCGCCGCCGGCGCGCGGATCGTCGACATCGGCGGCGAGACCGCGCGCGGCGGGCTCGAACCCGTGGCGATCGGGAGGAGATCGCGCGCGTGGTGCCGATCGTCGAGGCGGTCGCCCGCGAGCTCGACGTGCTCGTCTCGGTCGACACCTACAAGCCCGAGGTCGCCGAGGCGGCGATCGCGGCGGGCGCGCAGATCGTCAACGACGTCTCCTGCCTCCGCGACCCGCGGCTGGCGGAGCTCTGCGCCGGGACCGGCGCCGCGCTCGTGCTGATGCACACGCGCGTCCCGCCGAAGGGGACGCTGCTCGATCCCGCCCACTACGACGACGTGGTGGCCGACGTCCGCGCCGGGCTCGCCGACGCGGTCGCCCGCGCGGAGGCGGCCGGCGTCCACCCGGAGCAGCTCCTGCTCGACCCCGGCCCCGACTTCGCCAAGACGCCGGCGCAGACGGTCGCGGTGCTGCGGCGGCTGGACGTCCTGCACGACCTCGGCCGCCCGCTGCTGCTCGCGCTGTCGCGCAAGGACTTCCTCGGCGCGATCACCGGGCGCGGCCCGCGCGAGCGCGGCCCGGCGACGCTCGCCGCGGTCGGCTGGGCGGCCGGCGCGGGCGCGCACGTGCTGCGGCTGCACGACGTCGCCGCGGCGTCCGACTTCCTCGCCGTGCGGGCCGTGCTCGACGGCGCGCGCGAGCTCGAGCCCGACGCCGGGCTGACGCCGGAGCGCTACCCCGACGGGGTGCTGCCGCCTTCCGTGCGGCCCGGCGGCTACCCTGGGTGACGTTGCCGGCCGCTGCGCACAACGCGGCCGGGCTGCCATCCGACAGACCGAAGGAGTCCCGCATGACCTCCGTCCTTGACCGCGACGCGCTCGAGCAGAGCCCGCTCGCAGACCTCCACCTGATCGCCAACGAGCTCGGCGTCGACGGCTTCCGCCGCCTGCGCAAGGCCGAGCTGATCGACGCGATCATCGCCAGCCAGTCCGACGGCGACGACGCGCCCGACGCGCGCCCGAGGCCGCCGAGGCGCCCGAGGCTCCCGCCGCCGAGGAGCCGAAGCCGCGCCGCAGCCGCCGCGCCAAGCCCGACCCCGAGGTCGAGAGCGAGGAGGAGGCCGAGGAGGGCGCGACCGACGAGGACGCGTCCACGCGCGGCCGCCGCGGCCGCCGCGGGGGCCGCGGGCGCGGCCGCCGCGACGAGGAGCGCGAGGAGCCGCGCGGCGAGGCCGAGGACCGCGTCGCCGAGGGCGTCGTCGAGCTGCTCGGCAACGGCTCGGCGTTCATCCGCCTCAACCCGCCGGAGACGACCGACGACGACGTCTACGTGTCCGCCGCGCAGGTCAAGCGCTGCGAGCTCGTGAGCGGCGACCGGATCGCCGGCCCGGTGCGCGCGCCGCGCCGCTCGGAGCGGTTCCCGTCGCTCGTCCGCGTCGACACGATCAACGGCAAGCCCGCCGACGAGGTCGCCGAGGGCACGAAGTTCGAGGACCTGCCGGCCGCGTGGCCGGCCGAGCGGCTCGCGCTCGACTCCGAGGACGTGACGCTCAAGGCGGTCGAGTGGCTGACGCCGTTCGGCAAGGGCTCGCGCGTCGTGATCGCCGGCACGCCGCGCTCCGGCAAGTCCGAGCTCGCGCGCGGGATCGCCGCGGCGCTGTCGGGCCGCGAGGGCCTCGAGGTGCTCGTCGTGCTCGCCGGGGTCCGCCCGGAGGAGATCGCCGACTGGACGGCGCCCGCGCCGGCCGCCGCGCAGACGTTCGCCGCCTCGCCGGACGCGCAGGCGCAGGCCGTCGAGCAGGCGGTCGAGCAGGGCCGCCGCGTGGCCGCCCGCGGGGGCGACGCCGTCGTGGTCGTCGACACGCTCGAGTACGTCCCGCCGCACGCCGCCCGCAAGGCGCTCGCCGCCGCGCGCAACATCGCCGACGGCGGCTCCCTGACCGTGATCGCGACCGCGCCGGCGCCGTTCGGCGGCGAGTCGACGGTCGTCGCGCTCGACGGCCAGCTGACCGCGCTGGGCCGCTTCCCCGCCCTCGACCTGCCGGGCAGCGGCACGCTGCGCGCGGACGCGCTGGTGGGCGAGAAGGGCGCCGAGGCGATCGCCAAGGCGCGCGTCGAGGCCGCTGCGGAGTAGCCGGGACTAGGGCCGGGTGTAGGCGACCCGGCCCCAGTTGGGCTCGGGCGACAGCTCGATCGGCTCGTCCTCGCGCTCCGGCTGGATGTAGCCGAACGAGTGCGTGACCTCGTCGAACGCGATCTCCAGCTCGCCCTCCTTCACGCGCTGGTCGAGCCAGGCGGAGCGGAAGACGAGCCGGCGCAGCCAGTGCACGAGCGAGCGCTCGGCGGGGCCGACCAGCTCGGGCCAGCAGTCGTTGACGTGCTCGCCGAGGTGCGAGGCCGGGTCCTGGACCTCGCCGTTGACGGTCAGGTTGACGAGGTCCTCGAGCTCGGTGCTGTCGAGCCGCCCGCCGACGAAGCCCAGCCGCAGCGCCGCCTGCTCCACGCGCTCGGAGAAGTCGCGCTCGTTGAAGGTGAAGCGCAGGTCACCGTACTCCAGGACGTAGTCCTGTCCGGAGTCGTAGTTTCCTCGGCGGGTGGGATGGTCCATTGCAAGCGCGGGCCGCAGACGTGGGGCCGCCCGCGGCGTCTGCATACTAAGCGCGGATCCTGCCCGTGAGGGGGGTCGTGCAGCCGATCTTTCACGACGGTGATGTCGGCCACGCGCCTCGCGGAGCGTGAGCACCTTCCCGTAGCGCTCGGCGCCGGGCTGCTGGAGCCGTCCGCCGTCGGCGAGCCCGCCCTGGTCGACGGGGCGCGAAGCCGATGTCCTCGATCAGGCGCTCGACCTGCTGCTTGGCGTCCGCGTCGTCGCCCGCGACGAGCACCACGAGCCGGTCGTCGCCGGCGTCGGCGTCGCCCTTGTCGCGCAGGACCTCCCAGTGGACGGTGTTGAACGCCTTGACGACGCGCGCGCCGGGGAGCTTGGCGGCGAGCCATTCGGTGGAGGTGGTGCGTGTCGTCGTCGAGCGCGGCGATCTGGCCGTCGCGGCTCGGGTAGTAGTTGCCGGCGTCGACGACGACGGTGCCGGCGAGGGCGTCCCGCGGGAGCGCGTCGTAGGCGGTGAGCGGCGTCGCGACGACCACGACCTCGCCGTGCGCCGCGGCCGCCTCGATCGTGGCCGGTCGTGAGGCGCTCGGCAGCGAGGTCGCGCAGGCTCGCCGGCCCGCGCGAGTTCGCGATCCGGACGTCGTGGCCGGCGGCGGCGAGGAGCGCCGCCACCGTCCCGCCGATCCTCCCGCTGCCGATGACGCCGACGCGCATCCGCTACGTCGCCTTGATCGGGCGCCGATCGGTGGCCGGCAGCGGTCGCGGCGTCGGCCGCGTGGCGGCCCGAGATCTCGTGGATGTAGCCCGCGACGAGGCCGCGCTTGGCGCGCCGCCGGGTGGCGAGGCGGTCGTTCGCCGTGCGGACTGCGGTGATCTTGCTCTCCTGCATTCGTACTCCTGGGGAGGGGTCTTGTACGATTGACGTCGAACCTTAGCAGAAGTTCGATGAACGTCGTACTATTGATATCCGAGATGACCACCGCGACCCCGACCACGATTCCCCACCCCGCCCGCGAGGAGCTCGAGCTTGCGGACGTCCTGCACGCGCTCAGCGACCCGGTCCGCCTGCGGATCGTCAGCGGGCTCGCCGCCGGCGAAGGCCGGTCGTGCGGCAGCTTCGAGCTGCCGGTGACCAAGTCGACCTGCACGCATCACTTCAAGGTGCTGCGCGAGGCGGGCGTGATCGAGCAGCGCCAGCGGGGCACCTCGCGGCTGAACTCGCTGCGCCGCGAGGACCTCGACGCCCGGTTCCCCGGGCTGCTCGACACGATCCTCGCCGCCACCGCCTAGCCGCCGGGGCGAACTTCCCCGCCCGATCCCTATGGTCGGGCATGAGCGAGCGCGCCGTGATCCTGATCGTCGAGGACAGCGCGCCGACGCGCGCGTTCCTCGCCGACAACCTGACCGCCGACGGGTACGAGGTGCTGCTCGCGGCCGAGCTCGCCGCGGCGCTGCGGACGCTCGAGCTGCACCCGGTCGACCTCGCGGTGGTCGACATCGGCCTCCCGGACGGGTCCGGGCCTGGAGCTGCTGCGCCGGGTCCGCGAGGGCGGCGGGCCCGGGTCGCGGATCGACGCGCGGCTCCCGCTGGTCGTCGTGTCCGGCCGGACGGGCGAGACCGACCGGGTGCGCGGCTTCGAGCGCGGGGCCGACGACTTCGTCACGAAGCCGTTCTCCTACGGCGAGCTGCGGCTCCGGATCGCGGCGCTGCTGCGCCGCGCCCGCGAGCGGCGCGTCGACGGGCGGCTGCGCGTCGGCGAGCTGTCGCTCGACCCGGTCGCGCGCGAGGTGCGGGTGCGCGGCGCGCGCGTCGACCTGTCCGCCAAGGAGTTCGCGCTGCTCCGCCGGCTCGCCGCCGAGCCGACGCGGGTCTACACGAAGTCCGAGCTGCTCCGCGACGTCTGGGGCTTCCGCGCGCTCGGCGCGACCCGGACCCTGGACAGCCATGCGTGCCGTCTCCGGCGCAAGCTCGCGCTGGCCGGCGACCGGTTCGTGATCAACGTCTGGGGCGTCGGGTACCGCCTGATCGACGGCGAGGTCGGCGAGGACGCCGCCGGCGCGACCGCCGCCGCGATGGGGGAGCCGGCGTGACCGCCGCGCTGGCCGTCGCCGGCTGGGCCGCCGCGCTCGCCGCGCTCGGGGTCGCCGCCGGCCTGCGCGCGTCCACGGCGCGGCGGCTCGCGCTCGTCGCCCAGGCCGCGCACGAGCTGCGCGGTCCGCTCGGCGCCGCGCTGCTCGGCCTCCACGGCGTGGTCTCCGACGCGGCGGGCCGCCGGCGCGTCGCCGCCGTCGAGCTCGAGCTGCGCCGCGCGGGGCTCGCGCTCGCCGACCTCGACGCCGCGCCGCGCGGGCGGCGCGCGCCCGACCGCGCCGAGGCCGTCGACGTCGGCGCGCTGCTCGCCGAGGCGGTCGACGCCTGGCGCCCGCTGGCGTGCGCGTTCGCCACCGAGCTGATCGTCGACGATCGCGCGGCGCGCGTGCTCGTCCGCGCGGACCGGCTGCGGCTCACCCAGGCGGTCGGCAACCTCGTCCTGAACGCGCTCGAGCACGGCGCCGGACCGGTGCGGATCCGCGTGCACCCGGCGGGTGGACGGGTGCGGATCGAGGTCCGCGACCACGGTCCGGGCCTGCCCGCGCCGATCGCCGCGCTGACGGGCGACGGGCTGCACGCCGCCCGGCGCGGGCACGGCCTGGCGATCGCCGCGCGCGCGGTGCGGCGCCACGGCGGGCGGCTGCTGACGGCGCCGGTCAGCTCCGGCGCGTGCGTCGCGCTCGAGCTCCCGCGGGCGAACGTCGTACCGGCCCGCCGGTGAGTCGCCGCCGGCGCGCGGCCGTGCTGCTCGGCCTGGCGCTCCTGCTCGGCGGGCTCGCCGCGTCCGACGTCGCGCGCCGCGAGTCCGCGCTGCGCGAGCAGCTCGGACCGGTGCTCCAGGTCGTCGTCGCGAGCGGCGACCTCGCCGCCGGCCGCCGGCTGACCGCCGGCGACCTGGCGCTGCGCCGGGTGCCGCGCCGCTACGCGCCGGTCGGCGCCGCCGGGCTCCCCGCCGAGCTCATCGGTCAGCGGCTCGCCGCGCCCGTCCCGCGCGGCGGCTACCTCGGCACGGCGCAGCTCGAGATCGACGCCGGCGTGAGCGGCCCGCCGGTGAGGAAGGGGGAGCGGGCGGCGGAGATCGTCGGCCTCGGCGCGCCCGACCTCGTCGTCCCGGGTGCGCGGGTCGACGTCCTGGTCACGCGCGACGGCGAGCCGGGTGCCGCCGCCGGCACGCAGCTCGCGCTCGAGGACGTCGAGGTGCTCGCCGCGCGGCGGGCGCCGGACACCGCCGACGACGGCGCCGACCGCGTCGCCGCGACGCTGCGCGTGTCGGTCGAGCAGGCGGTCTACCTCGCCGCCGCGCAGTCGTTCGCGCGCGAGGTCCGGCTGCTCCCGCGCGCCGTCGGCGATCGCGGCCGCACGGGCGAGATCGCCGTCGGGCCGCAGCTGCGCTGACGGTCAGTCGCGCTGGTGGTGCACCTCGACGGCCTCGATCTGCTTCTGGCCGTGCGAGCCGGGGTAGACCGGGCCGGCCGCGCTGACGAGGTCGCCGAGGCGGGGGAGCCGCGCCGGCCGCAGGTCGACGCCGACGTCGACGATGCTGATCCCCGGCGCGGTCACGTCGCCGCCGGCGAGGATGTAGTGCGCGTCGCCGTCGCCGTCGGGGTCGACGCCCTCGACATAGACGACCCGCCCGGTCACGGCCGCGCAGTTGGCGGCGTCGGGCGCGCAGTGCGCCCGCTCGACGGTCGCCGGCTGCGGGGCGTCGGGGTCGCCGTGGGCGTGCGCTCGGGCTGCGCGCGCGGCGCCGGGTCGGACGACGACCCGCAGCCGGCGAGCAGCGCGGCGGCGAGCAGGGCGACGGCGGTGCGGCGCACGCCGAGATGGTGGCATCCGCCCCGGGGGCGAACTTCGGCGCCGGGCGGCTAGACGAGGCATGGACCCGCCCGCAGACGCCCTCGACACGCTGGCCGGCGCGCTGCGCGAGCGGCTCGTCGAGCGCGCCGGCGAGCCCGGCGAAGGCGACGACCCCGCGGCGCGCATCGCCGCGCTCGTCGAGCGCGAGGCGGCGGTGCTCGATCCGCCGACGCGTGCCGCGCTCGCCGCGCGGGTCGCCGAGCGCGCGGTCGGGCTCGGGCCGCTCGAGCCGCTCCTGCGCGATCCGGCGGTCGACGAGCTGATGGTCTGCGGCACGGGACCGGTCTGGGTCGAGCGCGGCGGCCGGCTCGAGCGGACGAGCGTCCGCTTCGGCGCCGAGGCCGACCTGCGCCACGTGATCGAGCGGATCCTCGCGCCGCTCGGCCGCCGCGCCGACGAGGCCGAGCCGCTGTGCGACGCACGGCTGCCGGACGGCTCGCGGGTGAACGTCGTCCTCCCGCCGCTCGCGCTCGACGGCCCGTTGCTGACGATCCGCCGCTTCCGCCCGCGCGGGTTCGCGCCCGAGGACCTCGTCGCGCACGGGACGGTCACGCCGGCGCTGCTCGACTTCCTCGGCCGCGCCGTCGCCGCGCGCTGCACGGTGCTCGTCTGCGGCGGCACCGGCTCGGGCAAGACGACGACGCTGGGCGCGCTCGCGGCGTTCGTCGATCCCGCGGAGCGCGTGGTGACGATCGAGGACGCCGCCGAGCTCCGGATCGGGCTCCCGCACGTCGTGCGGCTCGAGGCGCGCCCGCCGAACGTCGAGGGACGCGGCGAGGTGACGATCCGGCGGCTCGTGCGGAACGCGCTGCGGATGCGGCCCGACCGGCTGATCGTCGGCGAGGTCCGCGGGCCGGAGGCGCTCGACCTGCTCGTCGCGCTCAGCACCGGCCACGCGGGCTCGCTCTGCACGATCCACGCCGGCAGCGGCGCCGAGGCGCTGCGCCGGCTCGAGACGCTGGCGCTGATGGCCGACGTCGGCCTGCCGCTCGCCGCGATCCGCGACCAGGTCGCGGACGCGATCGACCTGATCGTCCGGCAGGAGCGCGCGCCCGACGGGCAGCGGCGGATCGTCGAGGTGGCGGAGGTCGTCCGCATCGCCGGCGGGCCCGGCGTGCGCGAGCTGTACGCGCTGCGCGCCGGGCGGCCGTCGTGGCGCCCTCCGCTCGGGGACACCAAGGCGGGCCGGCTCGCGGCCGCCGGGCGATGAGCCAGGCGGTCTGGCTCGCCGGCGCGGCCGCCGCCGCCGGCGTCGCCGGCGCGTGGGAGGCGCTCGCGGCGATCGAGCGGACCCGCGTCGCGGCCGCGGCCGCGCGGGTGCTCGAGCCGCTCGCCCGCGTGGGCCGGGAGGGCCGGACCCCGACCGCGCCCGAGCAGCGCCGGCTGCGGATCGTCGCCGCGTGCGCGCTGCTCGTCGCCGGCTGGCTGGTCGCCGGGCCCGGCGCCCGGGCTGCTCGCCGCGCTCGCGGGGCCGCTCGCGCTCGTCGGCGTGATCCGCGCGCGCCGCCGCCGCTGGCGCGCCGAGCTGCAGCGCGCGGCGCCGTCGTGCGCGCGGACGATGGCCGACGCGCTCGGCGCGGGCCGCTCGATCCGCGCGGCGATCGCCGACGCCGCCGCCGGCGCGGAGGGCGCCGCCGGCCACGAGCTCCGCACCGCGGCTCGGGCGCTCGCGCTCGGCGAGCCGACCGAGGCGGTGCTGGTGCGCCTGCGCGGGCGCGCCGGCTCGCACGCGTGGGACACGCTGACCGCCGCGGTGCTGCTCCAGCGCGACGCGGGCGGCGACCTCGCCGCGCTGCTGCGCGAGCTCGCCGTCTCGGGCGAGGCGGCCGAACGGGCGGAGCGCGACGCGCGCGCGGCGACCGCGCAGGCGCGCTTCACCGCGTGGCTGGTGCTCGGCCTGCCCGCGGCGGCCGCCTGCCTCGCGGAGCTCGCCGCCCCGGGGTTCCTGGCCACGCTCGCCGGGAACCCGCTCTCGGCCTGGCTCGCGGGTCTCGGCGTCCTGCTCCAGCTCGTCGCGCTCGCGTGCGTGCGACGGCTCGCCCGGAGCACGCCGTGAGACGCCCGTCGTGCGGTCCGGCCACCGCGCCGCGGGCGACCGGCCGGTGCCCGTGCGGCGTGCCGCGCCCCGCACCGCGCTGCGCCGCCGACACCGCCGGACCCCGCGCCGCCGCCGGCGGACTTCGCGCCGCGGCCGCGCGGCGACCGCGCCGGCCGCGCGGCGGGCGATGACCCGCGCGGTGCTGCTCGCGGCCGCCGCCGGGCTGTGCGCCGCCGGCGGCATCGCCGAGCTCGCGACCCTGCCGCGCCGGCGCCGGGCGCGCGGCCGGGTCGCCCGTGGCGCGCGGTCGCTCGTCCGCCGCGCGGCCGCCGGGCGCCGCGGCGGCGGCCGGGCTGGCCGACCGCATCGACGCCGCCGGGCTCCGCGCCGGCGTGGGGGAGGTGATGCTGGTCAAGCTGGCCGCGATCCCCGCCGGCGCGCTCGCCGCCCTCGCGCTCGCCCCCGCCGCGCCCGGGCGGCTCGGGCCGGCGCTGCTCGCCGCCGCGCCGCTCGCCGGATTCCTGGCGCCCGACGTCTGGCTGCGCGCCCGCGCGCAGCGGCGCATGCGCATCGTCGAGGCGGAGGCGGCCGACGTGCTCGACCTGCTCCGGGTCGCGCTCGGCGCCGGGCTCGGACCCTGGCGCGCGCTCGCCGAGGTCGGGCGGCGCCATCCCGGCGTGCTCGCGACGGAGCTCGGCGCCGCCGCGCGCCGCGTCGCGCTCGGGGTGCCCGCCGAGACCGCGCTGGCGCGGCTCGAGCGCCGCTGCCCCGCCGCCGGGATCCCGGCGCTGACCGCCGCGCTGCGGCGCGCCGACCGGCTCGGCGCGCCACCCGCCCGCGCACTGGCAGCGCTCGCGGAGGAGGCGCGGGCGCTGCGCGCCCGCCGCGCGGCCGAGCAGGCGGCGCGCGCCGGGCCGAAGATCCAGCTCGTCGTCGCGCTCCTGCTCGTCCCGTCGGTGCTGCTGCTCGTGGCGGCCGCGCTCGTGCCGGCGCTGACCGGCGCCTCGCTCTAGCTACTTCAGCGAGACCGCGACCCGCGACTCGATGCGGTCGCCGTCGGCCTTCCCGCCCGAGGCGATCGAGCCGAGCGTCTCGAGGTAGGGCCGCGCCTCCTCGAAGTCGGCGTCGGTCTCGCCCATCGCGTCGACGAGCGTGATCACCGCCGGCATCGAGAGCAGGAAGGACGGCGACACGTCGTCGCCGAGCACGTCCTTCGCGTCGCCGTAGACCTCGGAGTCGCCGAGCCCGCCGTCGCCCTCCAGGGCGGCGGTCGTCGCCGCGTCGCCGTAGCCGACGACCACGCGGCCCTCGCCGCGCGCCATCACGATCGGCTTGTCGGCGCCGGTCGCGGGCAGGGCGAACGCCGCGTCCGCGCCGTCGACCTTCACCGGCCGCGGCGCCACGCCGGACTGCTTGCCGATCAGCCCGATCAGCTTGCCGAACGCCGCCTCGGCCTTGGCGTCGTCCGTCGCCTCGATGACGAGCGCGCCGTCGAGCGAGGCCTCGTCCGCGCCGCGGACGAAGCCGCCGACGTCGCCGACCCACGAGAAGATGTCCTGCGAGAGGTCGAGCCCGGTCGCCTGCTTGACCTGCCCGGCGACGGCCGCGCCGCCGATCGCGCCGGCGAACGAGTTGAGCGTCGACTCCGCCGCCTTGCCGAGCCCGGGAACGGCCATCGCGCCCCACGCGTCGCCGGGCAGGCCGGCGAGCAGCTCGGCCTCCGACCCGGACCACAGCTTCGCGAGATCGCGGAACGGCCCCTCCGGCACGCCGGTCAGCACGGTGTCGAGCGACATGCCCTCCCCGTCGGCCTCGAACGCGCCGGTGATCGGCCCGAGCCGGTCGAACGGGAGCGCCGACCTGAACTGCTCGAGCTGCGCGGCGGTGGCCGGGTCCTGCTTGAGCGCGGCCTCGAACACCGGCCGCAGATCCATGTAGTAGTGGCCGAGGCTCTCGTCGTCGAGGTCGCCCACCGCGTCCTTGTAGCGGTCCGCGTCGGCCAGGCCTCGCGCCGTCGTCGCGCATGTCCGCGGTGCGCTTGAACGCGTCCTCGGTCCCGATCACCACGAAGTCGTCGATCACGCCGTTCGCGACCCGCTCGGAGTCCACCGCGTAGTCGACGCCGTCGTAGGAGCGGTCCGTGTAGGTGGCGTCCGGGTCGTCCTCGCGGAAGCGGCCGAGCGCCGTCTCCGCGGCGCCGGCGTCCTTGGTCGCCACGATGACCGCCCAGCTCGGCTCCGGCGCCTCGAGGTTGCTCGCCCAGACGCCCGCGTCCTCACCGAGCCACGGCGCGAAGTCCTTCTCCCACGTCAACCCACCGCCGTTCTCCGCGAGCCCGTCGTCGATCAGCTGGCGCAGCTTCCCGGCGGGGTCGCCGGTGCGCAGGAGCTTGCCCGCGGCGGCGAGCGCATCCTCGCGCCGCTCCCCGGTCGGCTGGACGGCGGCCTCGGCGTAGATCGGCGCGGAGGCCGGCACGAGGGCGGCCGGGTCGGCGTCGCCGCCGGCGCCGGCGGATTCGCCGCACCCGGCGGCGGCGAGTGCCGCGACGGCGCAGATGAGCGGCAGCGCGATGGCGCGAGTCATGCGGATCGAGTCCCTTCGAAGTCCCTTGCCGAACCCCTTCCACGTCCATCGGCGGAAGGGACGACGAAGCGTAGGGGGACCCCCGGAGGGACGCAAGACCCGCTGCAGATGACCGATCTGCACCCGATCGTGCGGTCGTGGCCGCCCGGCGCCCCACGTCCGCCCACCGGCAAGACCGCTGCAAACGCGCCACTTTCGCGCCCGGATTCCCGGATCGCTCAAGGAATGTGGGACGAATGACGACAAAGGTGTTGCAGAGTGGGAGAAAGTGGAGTACAACCCTCTCGCACAGCCGGACCGGGGTGGCGGGGCTCCTCCCACTCCGCCACCTCGGTTCGACTCATCCCGCCGCATCAGCTCCCGATCGGCAATGCGCCTTGGCTTTCCACGGAACGTTCGACCACACGCTCGACGCGAAGAACCGGCTCACGGTGCCGTCGAAGTTCCGTTCGGCGCTCGCAGGCAAGGTCTTCCTCGTCAAGGGTGCCGACCCCTGCTTGAGCGTCTTCCCGGAGGAGACGTACACGGCGATGACCTCGCAGGCGCTCGCCGGCCTGAACCCGCTGTCCGCCCATGCGCGCGAGCTGTCGCGCTTCTTCTACGCGAACGCGATGGAGGTCGAGCTCGACGGCGCGGGCCGGATCATGCTCCCCGCGCGCTTCCTCGACGCCGCCGGGATCAGCGGCCGCGAGGTGGTCGTCGCTGGAGCGGGCCCGTGTCTCGAGCTCTGGAACCGGACCGCCTGGGAGTCCTACGACGCCGACCTCGCGCAGCGCGCGCCTGACCTCACCGCATCACTTGGCCATCCTGCTTGACATGCCCAAGACCCACGTCCCGGTTCTCGCCGGCGAGCTGATCGAGGCGCTCGACCCGCGCCCCGGCCAGGTCGCCGTCGACTGCACGCTCGGCGCGGCCGGCCATGCGCGGCTGGTCGCGGGGCGCCTCGGGCCCTCCGGCCTGCTCGTGGGGATCGACCGCGACCCGCTCGCCGAGGCGACGTTCGCCGAGCTCGCCGCCGAGGCGCACTGCCGCACGCGGCTCGTCCGCGCGGACTTCGTCTCCGGGCTGCGCGCGCTGCTCGACGAGGGCCTGCAGGCGGACATGGTCTACCTCGACCTCGGCATGTCCTCGATGCAGGTCGACACGCGCGAGCGCGGCTTCTCCTACGCCTACGACGCGCCGCTCGACATGCGGATGGACCCGTCGCAGCCGCTCACCGCGGCCGAGATCGTCAACACGTGGGAGCCGCGCCGGCTCGGCCGCCTGCTGCGCGACTACGGCGAGGAGCGCTACGCGGACCGGATCGCGAAGGAGATCGCCCGCCGCCGCACCGGCGCCGAGATCGCCACCACGTTCGAGCTGGTCGACGCGATCACCGCCGCGATCCCCGCCCCCGCCCGGTTCGCCGGCGGGCATCCGGCGAAGCGGACCTTCCAGGCGATCCGGATCGCCGTCAACGACGAGCTCGTCCCAGCTCGACGAGGCGCTCCCGCTCGCGTGGGACCTGCTGCGCGTCGGCGGCCGGCTCGCCGCGATCTCGTTCCACTCGCTCGAGGACCGGCGCGTCAAGCGCTTCCTCGCCGACCGCACGCGCGGCTGCATCTGCCCGCCCGACCTGCCGGTCTGCGGCTGCGGGCGCGTCCCGCAGGCCGAGCTCGTGTTCCGGCGCTCCGTCGCGCCGACGCCGGGCGAGGTCGCCGACAACCCGCGCTCGAAGTCCGCCCGCCTGCGGGCAGCCCGCAAGCTCACGGAGGAGGAGGTGCGCGCATGACGCCCGCATCACCGGCACGGTCGCACCGCCGGATCCACGGCCGCTCGCACGCCCCGCAGCGCGCCCCGGCGCGTGTCCGGGCCCGTCCAGCGCCGGCTCGTGCCGGCGCCCGCGGGCCCCGTCGGGCTCCCGCGCCGCGGGACGACCGGGTTCTTCGCCCGCGTCCGCGCGCTGCCCGACCACCGCGTCGATCGACCGGCTGCTGCGCTCGCGCCTGTGGATCTGGGCGCTCGGCATCGCCCTGCTCGGCGTCGTGACGATGCAGGTCTCGCTGCTCAAGCTGAACTCCGGCATCTCGCGCGCGGTCGAGACGACGACGACGCTCGAGCGCCAGAACGCCGCGCTCGAGGAGTCGATCACCAAGCTGACGGCGACCGACCGGATCCAGACCGGAGCCGAGGCGCTCGGGATGCTCATGCCCGCCGCCGGCGACGTCGGCTACCTGCAGGCGGGCCCGAACGACGCCGACCGCGCCGTCTCCCGCATGGAGCCGCCGTCGGAGGAGGCCGCCGCGCTGCTGGCCAACAACGGGATCGTGCCCGGGTCGATGATCGCGCCGACGGTCGCCGCCACGCCGTCGGCGACGACCCCGACGGCGACGACTCCCGCGGCGACGACGACCACCACGCCGGTCGCCCCGGTGGCGACGCCGGCGCCGACCACCGCCCCGGTCACGACCACCGCGCCCACGCAGACGGTCACGCCACAGACCCCCACGACGACGTCCGCCCCGGCGGCCGGTGGCGTGGTCGCCGCGCAGGGTTAGCCGTGGGGCTGGTCGAACGGCGCATCGGCCTGCTCTTCGCGGTCTTCCTCGGCATGATCGTGCTCGCCGGCGCGCGTGCCGGCTGGCTCGGCGTCGTCAAGGCCGACTCGCTCAAGAGCGCCGCGGCGACCCAGCAGAAGGCCGACATCGTCGTCCCCGCCCGGCGCGGGACGATCACCGACGTCAACGGCACCGAGCTGGCCGTCTCCCAGCCGGCGCAGACGATCGCCGCGACCCCGTACCTGATCAAGGATCCCGCCGCGGCGGCCGCGAAGCTCGCGACGGTGCTGCGCAAGCCGGAGGAGGGGATCCTCAAGCAGCTCGCCCGCCGCGACACCGGCTTCGTCTACGTGGCGCACGGCGTCCCCGCCCGGCGCGCGCAGCGCGTCCAGGACCTCGGCATCGAGGGGCTCCAGTTCATCCCCGAGTACAGCCGCGACTACCCGCGCGACTGGATGGCGTCGCAGCTGCTCGGCAACGTCGGGACGGAGGGCCACGGCCTGTCCGGGCTCGAGTACAAGTTCGACCGGCAGCTGCGCGGTCAGGACGGCGAGCGGCGGCTCGTCCGCGATGCGCTCGGCGACACGATCGAGTTGCGCGAGGTCAAGCGGACGGTCCCCGGCGAGCAGCTGCGGCTGACGCTCGACGCGAACATCCAGGACCACACCGAGGAGGTCCTGGACAAGGTCGGCGAGGAGTGGCAGCCCAAGGGGGCGACCGCGCTCGTCATGGACCCCAACGACGGGTCGATCCTGGCGCTCGCGAACTGGCCGCGGGTCAACGCCAACCGGCTCTACGAGGCGCCGGACTACGCGATGATGAACCGCGCGACCGGCGCCACCTACGAGCCGGGCTCGACGTTCAAGGCGTTCACCGTCGCCGGCGCGCTCGAGGACGGCAAGGTCACGCCCGGACACGCCGTTCAACCTCCCGCCGGTCCTCCAGGTCTCCGACCGCACGATCACCGACTCGCACGCGCGCGGGTGGGAGACGCTGTCCGTCGCGGGCATCCTCAAGGTCTCCTCGAACGTCGGCGCCGCGCTGATCGGGCGCACGCTCGGCGCGCGCCGCTTCGACCAGTGGGTGCGGAAGTTCGGCTTCGGCAAGCCGACCGGCGTCGACCTGCCCGGCGAGGAGGCGGGCATCCTGCTCGACTACGCCGACTACTCGGGCTCGACCGCCGGCAACATGGCGATGGGCCAGGGCCTCGCGGTCACGCCGATGCAGATGGCGGCCGGCTACTCGGCGATCGCCAACGGCGGGATCCTCCGCGCGCCGCACATCGTCGACTCGGTCGGCGGCCAGAAGCAGCCGGTCCCGGCCGGGCACCGCGTGATCTCGGAGAAGACGGCGTCGCAGGTGCGGACGATGCTCGAGGGCGTCCTCGGCCCGGGCGGCACCGCGACCGGCGCAGCGATCGACGGCTACGAGCTCGGCGGCAAGACCGGCACGGCGGAGAAGCCCGACGAGAACGGCGGCTACTCGAAGGACAAGTTCGTCGCGTCGTTCGTCGGCTTCGCCCCGGCCCGCAAGCCGCGGCTGCTCGTCGCGGTGATGGTCGACGAGCCGAAGGGCGACATCTACGGCGGCACCGTCGCGGGGCCGGCGTTCAAGGACATCACGTCCTTCGCGCTGACGAACCTGCGGATCGGGCCCGGCTAGCCCGGATCCGCCTCCAGAGGTAGCTGATCAGCGTCAGGCCGATGGCCAGGAAGGTCATCGACACGGCGAGCGCCGCCCACGGATGGGTGACGACGAGCGCGATCACCAGCCCGACGCAGAGGTCCTCGGTGAGGCTCGCGGTCGCCGTCGTGACGGGGTCCGGCGACAGGTTGACCGCCATCCGCAGTCCGGCCTTGACGCCATGGCTCGCCAGCGCGGTCGTGCTCGACCCGACGGCGGCGAGCGCGTCCTCCAGGCCGGTCGCGTCGCCGTTGAGCAGGACGCCGAGCGCGGCGGCGATCGTCGGCCGGATCACCGTGTGGATCGAGTCCCACACGTGGTCGACGTAGGGGATCTTGTCGGTGACGAACTCGACCGCGTAGAGCCCGCCCGCCGCGACCATCACCCAGGTGTCCTCGAGCCCGTCCGGGACGTCGCCGAGGCCGAGGCGCCCGAACAGGCCGAGCAGGAACACGGTCATGTACGCGTTGACGCCCGCCGACCAGCCGGCCGAGATCACGATCGGGCAGGGCCTCGTCCACGGTGCGTGTATCGTCGCCGAAAGGCGGCAGCGAGGAACCAGCGCCGCCCTGGCAGGCGAAACCGCATCGATGCGCCTCACCGACCACACCACCCACGAGGTCCTCAACCAGCCCCCGCCGTTCGAGGACGTCAACCTGTTCGACGCCGACGTGGCGCTCCGCGAGGGACTCGTCCGCGAAGGCGCCGAGTGGGCGATCGACCGCGTCCGCGACACGGGCGCGGTGGCCGGCTCGGCCGAGGCGCAGGAGCACGGCCGGCGCGCCGAGCGCAACACCCCGCGGCTGGTCACCCACGACCGCTACGGCCACCGCGTCGACCGCGTCGACTACGACCCGAGCTGGCACTGGCTCCTGCGCGGCGCGGTCGAGCGCGAGATCCACGCGCTGCCGTGGCGCGACCCGCGCGCCGGCGCGCACGTCGCCCGCGCCGCGCTGGAGCTGCTGTGGACGCAGGCGAACGCCGGGGTGATGTGCCCGGTCTCGATGACGTACTCGGCGATCCCGGCGCTGCGCGTCGACCCCGACCTCGCCGCGGAGTGGGAGCCGCGGCTGACGCTCCCCGACTACGAGCGCGGCGCGCTCTGCGGGATGGCGATGACCGAGAAGCAGGGCGGCTCGGACGTCCGCGCCGGCACGACCCGCGCGGAGCCCGCCGGCGACGGCGGCTACGAGCTGACCGGTCACAAGTGGTTCTGCTCGCACCCGATGGGCGCGGTGTTCCTCGTCCTGGCCCAGGCGCCCGGCGGGCTGTCGTGCTTCGTCGTCGAGCGCGGGCCGGGCTTCGAGCTCCAGCGGCTCAAGGACAAGCTGGGCACCCGCTCGCTGGCCTCGAGCGAGGTCGAGTTCCGCGGCGCGCCGGCGCGGCTCCTCGGCGAGGAGGGCCGCGGCGTGGCGACGATCATCGAGATGGTCACCCACACCCGGCTCGACTGCGTGATCGGCAGCGCGGCGGGGATGCGCCGCGGGGTCGCGGAGGCCGTCCACCACGCGCGCCATCGCAGCGCGTTCGGCGCGCTGCTGGCCGAGCAGCCGCTGATGATCAACGTGCTCGCCGACCTGACGGTGGAGTCGGAGGCGGCCACGGCGTCCGCGCTGCGGCTCGCGCGCGCCTACGACGAGGACGACCGCGCCTTCCGCCGCTTCGGCACCGCGGTGATGAAGTACTGGATCTGCAAGCGGGCGACGATGCACGCCGCCGAGGCGCTCGAGTGCCTCGGCGGGAACGGCTACGTCGAGGAGTCGCCGATGCCGCAGCTGCTGCGCGACGCGCCGCTCAACGGCATCTGGGAGGGCTCGGGCAACGTGATCTCGCTCGACGTCCTGCGCGCGCTCGCCCGCGAGCCGGAGGGCCTGCCGGCGTTCCTGGCCGAGTGCGAGCGCGGGCGCGGCGCCGACGCCCGGCTCGACGCGCACCTGGACGCGCTGCCCGCGGCGCTGACGCCGCTCGCGAGCGACGACGCGCAGTGGAGCGCCCGCCGCGCCGTCGAGGACCTCGCGCTCGCGTTCCAGGGCTCGCTGCTCGTCCGCTTCGCGCCGCCGGCGGTGGCGGACGCCTTCTGCGCCGGGCGGCTCGGCGACGCGCGCGGGCGCGTGTTCGGCACGCTCCCGGCGGGCGTCGACGGCGCGGCGATCGTCGCGCGGGCGCTCGCAGTCTGACGCCCCGGATAGCCTGTCGGCTCGCATGACGGTGCGCGATCTGCTCGGCGACGGGCCCGCGGTCGACGTCACCGCCCTGGCGTACGACAACCGGGCGGTGCGGCCGGGGAGCCTGTTCTTCTGCGTCCCCGGGTTCACCCGGGACGGTCACGACTTCGCCCCCGACGCGGTGGCGCGGGGGGCGGCGGCGCTCGTCGTCACGCGGCCGCTCGGGCTCGGCGTGCCGGAGGTCGAGGTGGCCGACGTCCGCGCCGCGATGGCCCGCGCCGCGGCCCGCTTCCACGGCGATCCGACGGCGACGCTCCCGGTCGTCGGGATCACCGGCACCAGCGGGAAGACGACCACGACCCACCTCGTCCGCCAGCTGCTCGAGTCGGCCGGCCGGCCGTGCGGTCTGCTCGGCGGCGTGACGTCGGTCGTCGGCGGGGAGGAGCGCCCGGCCGTGCGGACGACCCCCGAGGCGATCGACCTCCAGGCCACGTTCCGGGCGATGCTCGACGCGGGCGACGCGGCGTGCGCGATGGAGGTCTCCTCGCACGCGCTCGAGCTGCGGCGGGTCGACGGCGTCCGCTTCGCCGTCGCGGCGTTCACGAACCTCAGCCAGGACCACCTCGACTTCCACCCCGACATGGAGAGCTACTTCGCCGCCAAGGAGCGGCTGTTCCGCGAGTTCGACGTCGGCGTCCCGGTCGTGGTCGTCGACGACGAGTGGGGGCGCCGGCTCGCCGCCTCCGATGCCCGGTGCCGTCGGCGTCTCGATCGACGGCGCGGCGGACTGGTCGGTCGGCTGGGCCTGCGCGCGCGGCTCGACGGGACGTCGTTCACCGTCCGCTCCCCGCTGGGGACGGCGGACGTCGAGCTGCCGCTGCGCGGACGCTTCAACGCCGCCAACGCGCTCGTCGCGATGGCGTGCTGCGCGCCGCTCGGGCTGTCGCTCGACGGGATGGCGGAGGCGCTCGCGGACGCGCGGCCCGTGCCGGGGCGCGTCCAGGCGGTCGACGAGGGCCAGGACTTCGCGGTGCTGGTCGACTACGCGCACAAGCCGGGGGCGCTCGAGAAGGTGCTCGCGTCGGCGCGCGAGGTCGCGACCGGGCGCGTCGTCGTGGTGTTCGGGGCAGGCGGCGACCGCGACACGGCGAAACGTCCCGTCATGGGCGAGATCGCGGCACGGATGGCGGACGCGGTGATCGTCACCTCGGACAACCCCCGCTCGGAGGATCCCGAGGCGATCGTCGCGGCGATCATCGCCGGCGTCCCGTCGGGCTCGTTTCACGTGAAACAAGTCGTCGACCGGCGGGAGGCGATCGGCGCGGCGATCGCGGACGCCGCGCCGGGCGACGTCGTCGTCATCGCCGGCAAGGGCCACGAGCAGGGGCAGGAGTTCGCCGGCGGCCGCAAGGAGCCCTTCGACGACGTCGCGGTGGCGCGCGACGCGTTGCGGGCGGTGGCGCGCGCGTGAGGGACTGGAACGCCGAGCGGGTCGCCGGCGCGGCCGGCGCCGACCTGCTGCGCGACGGCGACGGCGGTCCGTCGCGCGTGGTCATCGACTCGCGCGTCGATCGCGCCCGGCGACCTGTTCGTCGCGATCCCGGGCGAGCGGGTCGACGGGGGGCGCTTCGCGGCCGACGCGCTCGCGGCGGGCGCGTGGGGCGTGCTGGCGACGCCCGCGTGGGCGCGGACGCTCGACGGCGGGGCGGTCCTCGCCGCCGACGACCCCGTCGCGGCGCTGGGCGGCCTGGCCCGCGGCTGGCGCCGGGCGCTCGGCGCGCAGGTGATCGGCGTCACCGGCTCCGTCGGGAAGACGTCGACGAAGGACCTGATCGCGGCCCTGATCGCCCCGCAGCGCACGGTCGCCGCCTCACGCGCCAACTTCAACACGGAGATCGGGCTCCCGCTCGAGCTGCTCGCCGCGCCCGCCGGCACCGAGGTCCTCGTGCTCGAGCTCGCGATGCGCGGCTTCGGCCAGATCGCCGAGCTGACGGCGATCTGCGAGCCGGACGTCGGCGTGATCACCAACGTCGGGCCCGTCCACCTCGAGCAGATGGGCTCGCTCGAGGGCGTCGCGCGTGCGAAGGCGGAGCTGCTGGTGGGGATGCGGGACGGCGGCGTCGCCGTGGTGCCCGCCGGCGAGCGGCTGCTCGACCCCTACCTGCGCGACGCGCTCGAGGTCGTGACCTTCGGGCCGGGCGGCGACGTCCGGTTCGCCCAGGAGGGCTGCGACCACGGTGCTCGCCGGCGACGAGCGGATCGAGCTCGAGCTGCCGTTCGCCTCGCGCCACAACCTGACGAACACGCTCGCCGCGGTGGCCGCCGCGCGGGCCGTCGGGGTGACGCCGCACGGCCACGTCGACGTCGCCTTCGGGGCGCTGCGCGGCGAGCGCGTCGTGCTGGCGCGCGGCGCCACCGTCGTCAACGACTGCTACAACGCCAACCCGCTGTCGATGCGCGCCGCACTGGATGATCTCGCCACGCAGGAGCCCGCCGGACGACGCGTCGCGGTGCTCGGCGACATGCTCGAGCTCGGGCCGGAGGAGGCCGCGCACCACCGCGCCGTCGGCGACCACGCGCGGGATGCGGGCGTCGACGTGCTGATCGCGGTCGGGCCGCGCGCGGCCGCGATGCTGGAGACGTTCGGCGCCGGCGAGGCGCATGCGGTCGCCGACGCGGCCGCGGCGGCGGCGCTCGCCGACGAGGTCGTCGCCGCGGGTGACGTCGTGCTCGTCAAGGGCTCGCGCGGCGTCGGGCTCGAGGTCGTGGCCGAGGCGCTCTCGGCCGAGCGGACCGGAGCGGGCGGCTGATGGGCGAGGTCCTGATCGGGGGCACCGCCTCGCTGCTCATCTGCATCTTCCTCTCGCCCAAGTTCATCGAGTTCCTCCACGCGCGCGAGTTCGGCCAGCAGATCCGCGAGGAGGGCCCGCAGGAGCACCGCGCGAAGGCGGGGACGCCGACGATGGGCGGGATCATCATCTTCACCGCGATCTCGGTGCCGTTCCTGCTGCTCACCGAGCTCGACGCGCGGTCGGTCGGCGTGATCGGCGTGGCGCTGGCGTGCGCCGCGCTGGGCTTCGTCGACGACTACATGAAGCTGGTCAAGAAGCGCTCGCTCGGGCTGCAGGGTCGCTGGAAGCTGCTGATCACGTTCGGGATCGCGGTCGGGCTGTGGCTGATCGCGACGCGCTGGGCCGACCTGCCGGACACGCTGAACCTGCGCGTGATCGACGCCACGATCGACCTCGGCTACTTCTATCCCGTCCTGATCTACCTCGTGCTGGCCGGGACGACCTCGGCGGTGAACCTCACCGACGGGCTCGACGGGCTCGCCGCGGGCTGCTGCGCGATCGTGCTGCTGGCCTACATCGGGATCACGTTCACGACCCGCCAGACCGATCTCGCGCTCGTCGCCGCGTGCCTCGTCGGCGCCTGCGTCGGGTTCCTCTGGTTCAACTCGTTCCCGGCGTCGATCTTCATGGGCGACACGGGGTCGCTCGGCCTCGGCGGGGCGGTCGCCGCGCTCGCCGTGATGACGAAGACCGAGGTGCTGCTGATCGTGATGGGCGGCATCTTCGTGATCGAGGCGCTCTCGGTCCTGATCCAGGTCTTCTCGTTCCAGCTCTTCCGCAAGCGCGTGTTCCTCATGGCGCCGATCCACCATCACTTCGAGCTCAAGGCGTGGTCGGAGACGAAGATCATCCTGCGCTTCTGGATCGTGGCCGCGGTGTGCAGCGCGATCGGCTTCACCCTGTACCAGCAGTCGCTCACCTAGCGACGACTTCGCTCCCTCTCCGCGCCGGATCTGCACCGAATGTGTGCCGATTCCGTGCCATCCGGTCACCCGCGGGACTCCCGGCCCTAGCGTCGCCCGCATGTCCGCCATCGCCTCCGATCACCTGTCCGAGGTCCTCGCCTCGATCCCCGCCGGCTCCTGGATGAGCTACGGCGACGTCGCCGCCGCGTGCGGCGGCACCGACCGCCACGCGCGCACGCTGAACCAGCGCTTCCTGCGCGAGTCCCCGCCGGGCGCCCATCGCGTCCTGAAGTCCGACGGCACGGTCGGCGCCACCGCGCTCGGCGACCCGGCCGAGGTGCGCCGCCGGCTCGAGGCCGAGGGCCTGGAGTTCGAGCGCGGCCGCGCCGACCCGGCGCGGCGGCTCCGCCCGCCCGAGGCCGAGCCGGCCGCCGCCGGCGCGCCGGCGTCCCGGCGACCGAGCCACCGGCGGCGGAGACCACGTGCTCCGACGCCACCTGACGTGCGGCGCCGGGCCGCGCCGAGGCGTCCGCCGCGGTCGCTGCGACGACCGCCGCGGCCGGCGCCGGCGCGGGCGGCGTCGGCCGCGGCCGCTTGAATGGTCGGCGCATGCGCCCGCCGCTCCCGCCCGGCCCGTACCTCGTCGTCGGCCTCGCCCGCTCCGGGCGGGCGGCCGCGCTCGCGCTGCAGGCCCGCGGCGAGGAGGTCACCGGGACCGACGGCGGCGCGGTCGACGCGAGCGCGGCCGGGGAGCTCGAGCGCGCCGGCGTCCGCGTCCACGCCGAGACCGACGGGGTCGACCTGCTCGCGGGCGTCAAGACGCTGATCAAGAGCCCCGGCGTGCCGCAGGAGGCCGCGGTCGTCCGCGCGGCGCGCGAGCGCGGGGTGGTCGTGCTCGGCGAGCTCGAGCTCGGGTGGCGGCTGCTGCCGAACCCGGTGATCGCGATCACCGGCTCGAACGGGAAGACGACGACGACGGAGCTGATCGGCCAGATCCACCGCGAGGCGGGCGTGCCCGTCGCCGTGGCGGGGAACGTCGGCACGGCGCTGACGACGCTGCCCGGCACGCTCGACGACGCGGCGGTGATCGTGCTCGAGGCCTCGTCGTTCCAGCTCGAGGACACGCTCGAGTTCGCGCCGGACGCCGCCGTGCTGCTCAACCTCGCCCCGGACCACCTCGACCGCCACGGCAGCTTCGAGGCGTACCGCGACGCGAAGCTGCGGATCTTCGCCGCCCAGTCGCCGGACGCGATCGCCGTGGTGCCGGCCGGATTCGCGCCGCCCGGTCGCGCGGCGCGCGTGACGTTCGCGTCGCCGATGGCCGCGCCGGCCGACGCCGGGGCGCGCCGGGCCCCGCCGTGGCCGACATCACGCTCGACGCCGGGCGGCTCGTCTGGCGCGGCGAGCCGCTGATGGACACCGCCGACATCCGGCTGCGCGGCGCCCACAACGTCGAGAACGCGATGGCCGCCGCGGCGGTGACGCTCGCCCGCGGCATCGACCCCGCCGCGGTCCGTGCGGCGCTGGCCGGCTTCGCGGGCGTCGAGCACCGGCTCGAGGAGGTCGCCCGCGTCGGCGACGTCCTCTACGTCGACGACTCGAAGGCGACCAACGTCGCCTCGGCCGTGGTCGGGATCCGGTCGTTCGCGCGCGGCGTCCACGTGATCCTCGGCGGCCGCGGCAAGCAGGAGGACTACGCGCCGCTCGCCGCGGCGGTCGCGGAGCGCTGTCGCGCCGCGTACCTGATCGGCGAGGAGGAGGAGCGGCTCGACCGCCGCGCTGGCCGACACCGGCGTCCCCGCCCACCGCTGCGGCGACCTCCACCACGCCGTGGCCGCCGCGCGGGCGGCCGCCGCGCCGGGCGAGGTCGTGCTGCTGTCGCCCGCCTGCGCCTCCTACGACCAGTACCGCTCGTTCAACGAGCGCGGCGACGAGTTCAAGGCGCTCGCGGCGCGCGCCTGAGGCCTGGCCGGGCGAGCGGCGCGCGCGCCATGCGCGACGGCGCAGCCCGCCTGCGCGGGTCGCCCGGATCCCTCCGCGAACGAGCGCGGCGAGCGGCACGTCGGGGTCGGCCAGCCGCGCATCGTCGACCGCGGTCCGGGCGCGGAGCAGCGCCTCGATGTCGTCGCCGACGTCCCACACGCCGACGTTCATGCCCGCGAGCAGCGTGTCCCCGCGCAGCCAGAAGGCGATGAACTCGCGGCTCGCGGGGTCACCGCGGAAGACGACGCGGTCCCACTCGGTGGCGTAGCCGCGGTACTCCATCCCGACGTCGTACTGGTCGGAGAAGAAGTACGGCAGCCGGTCGTAGGGCGCGTCCGTCGCCGATCATCGCGCGTGCGGCGGCGGGGCCCTGCTCGAGTGCGTTGGCCCAGTGCTCGACCCGGATCCGCGTGTCGTAGAACGGATGCGCCGCGCGTGCGACGTCGCCGGCCGCGAAGACGCCGGGCGCCGAGGACTCGAGCCGCGCGTCGGTGATCACGCCGTCGTCGACGTCGAGCCCGGCGTCGGCGGCGAGCTGGGTCCGGGGCTGCACCCCGACGCCGACGACGGCGAAGTCGCAGTCGATCGTGTCGCCGCCGCTGGTGCGCACCCGCTCGACGCGGCCTGCGCCCTCGAACGCCTCGACGCCGGTGCCGAGCAGCATCCGCACGCCGTGGTCGGCATGGATGTCGCGGTAGATCGCCCCGAGCTCGTCGCCGAGCACGCGCACGAGCGGGAGCGCCGCCGGCTCCACCACGGTCACGTCCAGGCCGCGCTGGCGCGCCGAGGCGGCGAACTCCGAGCCGATCCAGCCCGCGCCGACGACCACGACCGCGCCGCCGCGATCGAGCCGCGCGCGCAGCGCGTCGCAGTCGTCGACGTCGCGCAGCAGGTGCACGCCGTCGAGCTCCGCGCCGGGGATCGGCAGCCGCCGCGGCTCGGCGCCGGTGGCGAGCAGGAGCCGGTCGTAGCGCAGCGCCTCGCCGTCGTCGAGCTCGAGCCGGCGGTCCGCCGGGTCGAGGCGCACCGCCGTGCGCCCCAGCAGCAGCTCGATGTCGTGCTCGGCGTAGAAGCCCTCGGGGTGGACGTGGATCCGCTCGCGCTCGAGCTCGCCGCGCAGGTAGTCCTTGGAGAGCGGCGGCCGCTCGTAGGGCCGCTCCGTCTCGGCGCCGACCAGCACCACGCGCCCCTCGAAGCCGCGCTCGCGCAGCGTCTCGGCGGCCTTGGCGCCGGCGAGGCTCGCCCCGGCGATCACGAACGTCTGCTGCGGCGTCATGCGTCCTCCATCCTCAGGTAGGCCACCAGGTCCTCGTGGTCCTCGTGGCAGGCGGGGCAGCCGCGCAGGTGCGGCCGCATGCCGGGGATCGCGGCGTCGGCGTCGGCGCCGAGCTCGACGTAGCGGTCGAGCAGCTCGAAGCACTCCTCGCAGCTCAGCTCGGGCTCGCCGGGCCCGAGCAGGGCGACGAGCGACACGGGGTTCCGGGCGTTCACGGTCCTCCTCCTTCCCGTCCGGGCGCGAGCCCGTCGAGCGCGAGCCGCGCCCGCAGGCTGCGCCGGGCGTCGTGCAGCGTCTTGTACAGCGCGCCGCGCGTGACCGCCAGCCGCTCGGCGAGCACGTCGATCGGCACGCCGTCGAGCGTGATCGCGACCAGCACGGTCCGCTGGCGCGGGGTCAGCAGGCCGATCCCGGTCGCGATCGCGGCGAGCAGCTCGGCGGTCTCGGCGTCGAGGTCCGGGGCGCCGCGTGCAGCGGCGAGCCGCGCCAGCCCCTCCTCCTCGAGCGGGATCTCGCGGTCCTGCCAGGCGCGCCGCCGCACGCGGACCGCCGCCTCCAGCAGCGCGAACTTGTACGCCCACGTCGTGAAGCGGCTGTCGCCGCGATAGCTCGGCAGCTTGCGCAGGATCGCCACCAGGGCGTCGTCGGCCGCCTGCGTCGCGAGGTCGTCGAGCTCCCCGCTGCGCGCGCCGCCGCGGCGTGCGACCTCGAAGCGCGCCGCGCGCAGCAGCTGGGCGTGGAGCGCCGCGACCGCCTCGTCGCGCCGCGCTCCGCTGCCGGACAGCGCCTGCACCCATGCCCGCGACTCGGCGTCGGGGCCGCGCGGCTCCGGGCGGGGCGGGACGTGGCTCACGGCAGGCACGACGGGCTGCTCGCAGATCTCGGCGGAGCGCATCACCCCGGTTGGCGACCGCTCCGGCCGGAACCTTACGTAAGACGACGCCCGATCCCGACGCAGATGTCGGCATGACCGCACTGCACCCGCTCCCGACCGACGCCCCGCCGGCACGGCGGATCGACCACGCCGCCGCCCGCCGCGCCGCGCACGACCTCCTGCGGGCGCTCGGCGCCGACGTCGAGGCCGAGGGCATGCGCGACACGCCGCGGCGCGTCGCCGCCGCCTTCGCGGAGCTGCTCACGCCGCAGCCCTTCGCGCCGACCAGCTTCCCCAACGAGGACGGCTACGACGGCGCTGATCGTCGCGCGAGCGATCCCGTTCCACTCGCTCTGCATGCACCACCTGCTGCCGTTCCACGGCGTCGCGCACGTCGGCTACCTGCCGGCCGACCGGATCATCGGCTTGAGCAAGCTCGGCCGCGTCGTCGAGCTGTTCGCCCGCGACCTGCAGATCCAGGAGCGCATGACGGTCCAGATCGCCGACTGGCTGCAGGACGAGCTCGCCCCGCGCGGCGTCGGCGTCGTGCTCGAGGCCGAGCATCTCTGCATGTCGCTGCGCGGCGTCCAGAAGCTCGGCTCCAGCACGGTCACCTCCGCGCTGCACGGCGCGATCCGCGACGACGCCCGCACCCGCCAGGAGTTCCTCGCGCTCGCGGCGTCGCCGCACGGCGGCGCGGGTGTGTGATCCTGCGCGGATGCGACCGCCCGTCCCGCCGTTCACCGAGGAGACCGCGCGCCAGAAGGTCCAGGCGGCCGAGGATGCCTGGAACACCCGCGACCCCGAGCGCGTCGCCGCCGCCTACACCGAGGACTCGCGCTGGCGCAACCGCGACGAGTTCCTGAGCGGCCGCCCGGCGATCGTCGATTCCTCCGGCGCAAGTGGGAGCGCGAGCGCGACTACGTCCTGCGCAAGGACCTGTGGGCCTTCACCGCCGACCGGATCGCGGTGCGATTCCAGTACGAGAGCCGGGATGCGTCCGGGCAGTGGTGGCGCAGCTACGGCAACGAGCAATGGGAGTTCGACGCGGAGGGATACATGCGCCGGCGCGAGGCGAGCATCAACGACGTCCCGATCGCCGAGGCCGACCGCCGGATCCGCGGACCACGGACGGCGTCCGAGCCGGCGCTCCCGCTGGAGTAGCGCCCGTGGACGACACGCCGCCGCTCGCGACGCTCGCCGCCTGGCTCGCCGAGGCGCGGGCGGCCGGGCTGCCCGAGCACGACGCGGTCGCGCTCGCCACGGCGGGCGCGGACGGCCGCCCGTCGGCGCGGATCGTCTCGCTGCGCCGCGTCGAGGACGACGCGCTCGTCTTCACCACGGCCCTGTGGACGCGCAAGGCGCGCGAGCTGGACGAGCGCCCGCACGTCGCGCTCGTCCTGCACTGGCCGTCGCTCGGCCGCCAGGTGCAGGTCGCCGGCCGGGCCGAGCCGGCCGAGCGGGCGCTCGCCGAGACGTTCTTCGCGCTCCGCGACCGGCCGCACCAGCTCCAGGCGCTCGTCTCGCGCCAGGGCGAGCCGATCGAGGACCTCGGACCGCTGCGGCGGCGGCTCGCCGCGGTGCGCGACGAGATCGGCGACGCGCCGATCCCCTGCCCGCCCGACTGGGGCGCGATCCGGGTCCGCCCGGACGCGATCGAGTACTGGTCGGCGGCGGCGGACGCCCTGCACGAGCGGATCTCGCTCGTGCGCGACGGCGACCGCTGGCGGGTCACGCGGCTCGCGCCCTGAGCGAGCCCGCCGACGACGGCCCGTCGGCTGCACGAACGGGCGGGAGGCGTCCGAACCGTGCTGTCGAATCCAGGCCTGATGGCCAAGTCCCGGCAGCAGCCGCTCGAGCACCGCCTGCTCCTCACCGCGACCTTCTGCCTCCTGGCCGGCGGCGCCGTGATGGTCTACTCGGCGTCCTCCGCGCGCACGCTGCTCGAGGGCCAGGGCGACGGGACGGCCTACCTCGTCAAGTACCTCGCCTACGGCGCCGTCGGGCTCGCGCTGATGCAGCTGCTCGCCCGCTACGGGCTCGAGCACGTCCGCCGCATCACCCCGGTGCTGCTGATGGGCTCGTTCGTCCTGCTCGTCCTCGTCCTGCTGCCCGGCTTCGGCGTCACCGTCAACGGCGCGAAGCGCTGGCTCGGCGCCGGCCCGCTGACGTTCCAGCCGGCGGAGCTGATGAAGCTCGCGCTCGTGCTGCACGCGGCCGCGGTCCTCTCCGCCAAGCCCAAGATCCGGCCCAACCTGCGCCGGATCGCCGGCCCGATCTTCCTGCCCGGCGGGTGCGCGGTGCTGCTGATCGCCGCCCAGCCGGACCTCGGCACGGCGCTGGTGATCGGCTTCACGCTCGCCGCGATGCTCGTCGCCGCGGGCATCCCGATGCGCCAGCTCGGGCTGATCGCCGGCGGCGTCGCCTTCCTGATCATCATGTTCGCGCTGTTCGAGCCGTACCGGCGCGATCGCCTGACCGCGTTCCTGAACCCGTGGGACCACGCGGGGACGATCGGGTTCCAGTCCGTCCAGGGCCAGATCGCGATCGGGTCGGGCGGGTTGTTCGGCGTCGGGCCCGGCCAGTCGGTCCAGAAGATCTTCTACCTGCCCGAGGCGCACACGGACTTCATCCTCGCGGTGATCGGCGAGGAGCTGGGCCTGGCGGGGATCTGCGGCCTGCTCGCCCTCTACGGCATGATCGGGTACGCCGGGCTGCGCACCGCGAAGGCCGCGAAGGGCGCCTACGCGAAGCTGCTCGCGACCGGCCTGACGTCGCTGATCCTGTGCCAGGCGCTGCTCAACATCTACACCGTCCTGGGCCTGGCGCCGCTGACCGGCGTGCCGCTCCCGTTCATCTCGTCGGGCTCGACCTCGCTGATCACGCTGCTGCTCGCCATGGGCCTGCTGCTCAACGTCGCGAGCGGCGGCTCCGCGCACCTGCGGGCGGTCAAGCCGCGCACGCCGAGGAGGGAGACGAGTGAGCGCACCGCGGATCGTGATCGCGGCCGGCGGGACGGCCGGCCACGTCGTGCCGGCCATCGCGGTGGCCGACGCGCTGCGGGCTGAGGGCGCGGAGGTCAGCTTCGTCGGCGGCCAGCGCGCCGAGGCGGAGCTCGTGCCGGCCGCCGGCTACCCGCTCGACCCGATCCGGGTCGAGGGGATCTCGCGCAGCAACCCGCTGAAGGCCGCCCGCGCCATCGGCAAGGCGGCGCTCGCGCTGAAGGACGCCCGCGCGATCCTGCGCCGGCGGAAGGCGGACGCGGTCCTCGGCGGCGGCGGCTACGTCGCCGGGCCGGTCGGCGCCGCGGCGGTCGCGCAGCGGATCCCGCTCGTCCTCACCGAGGCCGACTCGCACATGGGCCTCAGCAACCGGCTGCTCGCCGCCCGCGCCGCGCGCGTCTGCCTCGCGTTCCCGATCCGCGGCCGCGACGGCGACCGCTATCTCGTCACGGGCCGGCCCGTCCCGCCACGCGTCGCCGAGCGCGACGAGGCGCGCGCGGCCCTCGGCATCGACCCCGCGGAGCGGTGCGTGCTGGTGTTCGGCGGCTCGCTCGGCGCGCGCAGCATCAACGCACGCCGCCGTCGCCGCGTTCAGGGCTGCGCCCTATCGCGTCCTCCACATCGCCGGCCGTCGCGACTTCCCCGACCTGACCGCGCCCGGCCCGCACTACGACCTGCGCGACTACCTCACCCCGTTCGGCCGGGCGCTCGCCGCCGCCGACCTCGCCGTCGCCCGCGCCGGCGGCTCGATCTTCGAGCTCGCCCAGTACGGCCTCCCGGCGGTCCTGATCCCGTATCCGCACGCCACCGCGGACCACCAGACCGCCAACGCGCGCTGGATGGAGCAGGGCGGCGCGGCCACCGTGATCGCCGACGCCGACGCTCACGCCGGACGGCCTGCGCGCCGCCGTCGACGCGATCCTGCTCGACGACGCACGCCTGCGTGCGATGGCCGCCGCGGCGACCCGGCTGGCCCGGCCGGACGCCGCCCGCGACGTCGCCCGCGCCGTGCTGGAGTCGGCGCGCGGACCGGTCGCCTAGGGTCACGACCCCATTCGTCCAGTCGGCGCCGATCGCTCAAGTTCGGGCGCGAGTGCGCCGTTGTCTGATCCCAGAGCCCATGCACGGACGCCTCGCTCTCTCAGACAACCGCGGCTTCACCCTGGTCGAGCTGCTGGTCGTGATCCTCATCATCGCGATCCTCGCGATGGTCGCGCTGCCCATCTTCACCAACCAGCGGACGAAGGCGCAGGACCTGAAGGCGCAGGCGACGATCCGCACCGTCGCCACGGCGCTCGCGACGTACCACACCGACCACGACGACTACGCCGCCACCAAGGCGGAGCTCGTGGCGATCGAGCCGACGCTCTCCCAGGCGTCGCCGGGCCTGACCGTCAGCGGCACCGACGACAGCTACGAGATCACCGAGACGTCGAACTCCGGCACCGACTTCACGCTGCGGCGCAAGGCGGTCGGCCTGGACGAGCGGACCTGCTCCGTCCCGGAGCGCGGCCGCTGCAGAGCAGGCGGCATCTGGTAGCTCACGCCGCCCGGAGCAGCGAGCGCGCGAGCACCACGTCGAGCGCGAGCGTCCGGTACCCGGCCTCGTCGAACAGCACGACGAGCGCGTCCTCCTCGTAGCGCTGGACGACGCCCTCGCCCCACTCGTCGTGCACGACGCGCGCGCCGACCGCGAACGGCAGCTCGGCGGGCAGCACCGTGACCCGCCCGGCGAGGCAGTTGTCGCAGTTCCCGCACGGCGGCTCGAACGGCTCGCCGAAGTACGAGAGGACGAACGCGCGCCGGCAGCCCGTGGTCTCCGCGTACGCGCGCACCATGTCGACGCGCGAGCGGTCGAACTCGTGCCGCCGCTCCTCCGCCGCCGCGGCGGCCTCGATCGCGGCCTTGGGCGGCGGCGCGTCGTCGGCCGGCGCGATCTCGCCGCTCGCGCGCTGCTCGATCGCGCCCGCCTCCTCCAGCCGCGAGAGCGCCACGGCCAGCCGCGTCTCGCCCAGCCCGGTCGCGGCCTGCAGCGCGGACGTCTCGACCGGGGTGTCGCCGACCGCGTCCAGCACGGCCGCGATCTCGGCGAGGTCGACCTGGCCGCCGGAGAAGAAGCGCCGCAGCCCGATGTCCTCGGGGCGGTAGAAGAGCGTCGCCGACGCCGGCTGCCCGTCGCGGCCGGCGCGCCCGATCTCCTGGTAGTAGCTGTCGAGCGACTCGGAGATCTCCGCGTGCACGACCCAGCGGACGTTCGGCTTGTCGACGCCCATCCCGAACGCCGTCGTCGCCACGATCACGTCGAGGTCGTCGTCCATGAAGCGCGTCTGCGCGTCCTCGCGGTCGTGGCGCCGCATCCCCGCGTGGTACGCGGCCGCGCGCAGCCCGTCGTCGCACAGCGCCGCGGCCAGCTCCTCGGCGCCGCGCCGCGTGGCGACGTAGACGATCCCCGGCGGCTCGGCGGCCGCCACGTGCTCGCGCAGCGCCCGCAGCTTGCGGTCCTCGGCCTGGTGGCGCTCGACGCAGAGCCGGATCTCCGGCCGGTCGAACCCGCGGGTCAGCACCAGCGCGTCGCGCAGCCCGAGCCGCGCGACGATCTCGTCCCGGACCGGCGGCGCCGCCGTCGCGGTGAGGGCGAGCACGGTCGGCCGCCCGAGCGCCTCGACCACCGCGCCGAGCCGCAGGTAGTCGGGCCGGAAGTCGTGCCCCCACTCGGAGATGCAGTGCGCCTCGTCGACGACGATCAGCGACGGCCCGGCGATCGCCAGCTCGTCGAGCAGGTCCGGCTTCGCGAGCTGCTCGGGGGCGAGGAAGACGAACTCCAGCGCGTCCTCGGCCAGCTCGGCCAGCGCCTCGGCGCGCTCCGACCGGCCGACGGCGGAGCTGATCGCGGCCGCGCCGCCCGCCGCGTGCGCGCGCAGGTCGCCGACCTGCTCGCGCTGGAGCGCCAGCAGCGGTGAGATCACGACCGTCGCGCCCGGCAGCAGCAGCCCCGCGATCTGGTAGATCGCCGACTTGCCCGATCCGGTCGACATGACGACGAGCGTGTCGCGGCCCTCGAGCACGGCCTCGATGCCCTCGCGCTGTCCTGGGCGCAGCGCGTCGAAGCCGAACGCCTCGCGCGCGACGCGGTCGATCCGGTCGGCCGCCACCGCGCGGATTCTGCCCGCTTCCGGCCCGCCGCGAAACGGCGGCTAGGCTGCCGGGCGCGTGAGCGATACCTGGACAGGCCGGCAGCTGCACTTCGTCGGGATCGGCGGCGCCGGGATGAGCGGCCTGGCGCTGGTCGCCCACGCGCTGGGCGCGAGCGTCACCGGGTCGGACCGCGCGCCCGGCTCGCCGTACGGCGCCACGCTCCGCGCCGCCGGGATCGAGCCCGCCGTCGGCCACGCCGCGTCCAACGTCCCCGCCGGTGCGGAGGTCGTGGTCTCGAGCGCGATCCCCGCCGACAACCCGGAGCGCGGCACCGGCGCGCCCGAGCTGCACCGCGCGGACCTGCTCGGCGAGCTCACCCGCCTGCGCCCGACGATCGCCGTCACCGGCACGCACGGCAAGACGACCACGTCGAGCATGCTCGTCCACGCGCTCCGCGGCTGCGGGATGGACCCCGGCTACCTCGTCGGCGGCGCCGTCCGCTCGACCGGGTTCAACGCGGGCTGGGGGGCGGGGGAGTGGCTCGTCGTGGAGGCGGACGAGTCCGACCGCTCGCTGCTCAAGCTCGCGCCCGGGATCGCGGTGCTGACCAACGCCGAGCTCGACCACCACACGACCTACGCCTCGCAGCGCGACGTCGACGACACCTTCCGCGCGTTCCTGGCGCTCGCCGACCGGGCCGCGGTCGTCTGGGACCGCCCGGAGCTGCTCGCGCTGGCGCCGCCCGGCCTGCCGGTCGTCCCGTTCGACGCCGACCCCGAGCTGACCGCGGGCGGGTCGCGCTTCACGCTCGACGGCGTGACCGTCGAGCTGAGCGTCCCCGGCGCCCACAACGCCCGCAACGCCGCGGCCGCGCTGACCGCGGCGCGGCTCGCCGGCGCCGACCTGGCCCAGGCCGCCGCGGCGCTGCGCGACTTCGAGGGCGCGGGGCGGCGCTTCGAGGTGCTCGGGCACCAGCGCCGCCGGTGCGCGGATCGTCGACGACTACGCCCACCACCCGACCGAGGTCGCCGCGACGCTCGCCGCCGCCCGCACGCTCCGGCCGCGCCGGGTGATCGCCGTCTTCCAGCCCCACCTCTACAGCCGCACCGCCCACCAGGCGACCGAGTTCGGCGCCGCGCTCGCGGCGGCGGACGAGATCGTGGTGCTCGGCATCTACGCCGCGCGGGAGCGCGCCGAGGACTGGCCCGGGGTCACCGGCCTGCTGGTCGCCGAGGCCGCCGCCGACGCGGCCGCGGGCAAGCCGGTGGTCTGGATGCCGGGCATCCCCGCCGCCGAGTCCTACCTGCGCCCGCGGCTGCGCGACGGCGACCTCGTGCTCACGCTCGGCGCCGGCGACGTCGACACCCTCGGCCGGGAGCTCGCCGCCGGGTAGGAGCCGCCGCCCCGGCGGCGAACATCCACAGGGATGGACCGGCTCCCACGGCTCCCTTGGCGCGTGCTCGCCGGTCTGGCCTGCGCGCTCATCGGGCTCGGCCTCGGCGGCCTGTGGTTCCGCGACTCCTCGTTCGCCAAGGTCGAGCAGGTCTCGATCACCGGCAGCACGAGCTCGGAGTCCGAAGCAGGTGCGCGACGCCCTGACCTCGGTCGCCGACGGCATGAGCACCCTGCACGTCGACGCGCAGGCGCTCCGCGACGCGGCCAAGCCGTTCACCTCCGTCGCCGACCTGCGGATCCGCCCCGACTTCCCGCACGACCTGCGGATCGAGGTGATCGAGCACGCGCCGGTCGCCACCGTCGAGACCGGCGGCAGCCGCGTCCCGGCCACCGGCTCCGGGCTCGTCCTCACCGGCGTCCGCGCGGACGACCTCCCGACGATCGTCAACAAGGCCCCGCTCGCCGACGGCCGGGTGCAGGACAAGCACGCGCTCGCCGCGCTCGCCGTCGCCGCCGCCGCCCCCGCCGAGCTGCGCGCCCGCGCCGAGAAGCTGTGGTGGGGGGACGATGGCGTCGCGCTCGACCTGCGCGACGGGCCCGAGCTGATCTTCGGGGGCGGCGACGCGGCGCGGACGAAGTGGACCGCCGCGGCGCGCGTGCTCGGGGAGCAGTCGGCGGCCGGCGCCACCTACCTCGACCTGCGCGTGCCGAAGCTCGTCGCCGCCGGCGGCGTCGGGGCCGATCACGCCCGAGGCGACCGCCACCCCGCAGGTCCTACCATCAGAGCCTCAACCATAGGGTGAGAATGACCCAACTCTCGACCCGTGGTCGAGACTTTGGCGGACTGCACGAGATCTTGCCGAGGTTGACCCGTTTTGACATCGGGAAGGAAATCCCCGTAACGTGCAGGAATCCGCGCCCATGTCGTGTGCGTGAAAACGCTCGACTCTAACTCGAGGTCCGGACAGAAACTCATGGAAGCAGGCAGCTATCTCGCAGTGATCAAGGTCGTCGGCGTCGGCGGCGGAGGCACCAATGCCGTGAACCGCATGATCGACGCGGGCCTCTCCGGCGTGGAGTTCATCGCCTGCAACACCGACGCCCAGGCGCTCCAGATGACGGACGCCGACATCAAGCTGAACATCGGCCACCAGCTCACCAAGGGCCTGGGCGCCGGCGCCAACCCGCAGGTCGGCCAGGGCGCCGCCGCGGAGTCGCGCGACGACATCAAGGAGGCGCTCAAGGGCGCCGACATGGTCTTCGTCACCGCGGGCGAGGGCGGCGGCACCGGCACGGGCGCCGCGCCCGTCATCGCCGAGATCGCCAAGAACGAGATCGGCGCGCTGACCGTCGGCGTCGTCACGCGGCCGTTCGGCTTCGAGGGCGCCCAGCGCGCGCGCCAGTCGCAGGAGGGCATCGAGCGCCTCCGCGAGATGGTCGACACGCTGATCGTGATCCCGAACGAGCGACTGCTCTCGATCGTCGAGCGCCGTACGAGCATCCTCGACGCGTTCCGCGAGGCCGACAACGTCCTCCGCCAGGGCGTCCAGGGCATCACCGACCTGATCACGATCCCCGGCCTGATCAACCTCGACTTCGCCGACGTGCGCACGATCATGCACGACGCCGGCTCCGCCCTGATGGGCATCGGCACCTCGACGGGCGAGTCGCGCGCGGCCGAGGCCGCCAAGGCGGCGATCTCCTCGCCGCTGCTCGAGGAGTCGGTCGAGGGCGCCACCGGGATCCTGCTGAACATCACGGGCGGCAAGGACCTCGGGCTGTTCGAGGTCAACGAGGCGGCCGAGATCATCCACTCCGCGGCCGACTCGAACGCGAACATCATCTTCGGCGCGGTGATCGACGAGGCGATGGGCGACGAGATCCGCGTCACGCTGATCGCCACCGGCTTCGACAAGCGCGCGGACGGCGGCGGCTTCTCGCCGTTCGGCCGCTCCGAGCGCGCCGAGCGCGGCCCGGTCGACCGCACGCCGCGGATCGACGAGCGCCGCCGGTCCTCGCTCGAGATCTCCGACGACGACATCGACATCCCGCCCTTCCTCCGCTAGCCGGGTCGGGTCCGCGCCGCGCGCCGCCTGAGAGGCACCCGCGAAAGGCCCGTACGGGGGCGGGCCTCACGGGTACCGATGAGCTCGGGCTAGGCGGCGGCGATCTCGCGGTGCATGAGGACGCGCTTCATCGCTTCACGTCCCCTTCCGGACGGGGTTGCCGAACTGGCTGCGGCTGAGCGCGAGCGCGAGGTACACGCGCTCCCGGAACGGGGCGCTGAACCGGCGCAACTCGTAGCGCTGAGCGACGCCGTTGTCCGACTCGACCACGATCTGATGCGTCGAGGGGTCGTAGCCGTTCACCATGCCCGTGTCGATACCGATCCGGACCGGCACCGGCTCGACGAACCAAACCGTGTCCAGACTCATGCGCGGACCTCGTCGTCTCGCGGCCCGGACCGCCACCACCCGACCACCAGCGTTCCGAGCACCGCGACGCCGGCGGGGATCAGCCAGATCGCCATCATGCCGCTCGCCTCGCCCGAATCCGAGCGATCCGCTCGTCCAGCGACATCGCGATACCCGGGTCGAGGACAGCCCGACCCCTGACCCTCCGGACGATCCGCTCGTCTGACGCGGTCCTTACCTGGGCGCAAAGCAGGCAGTCCACCGCCTCGGGGCCGAAGGTGTCCCAGTCGGTCGGGTCCGGGTATTGCGTTCCGACCGCGCACTGCGCCGTCCCGTCACCACGATCCTCGTGGGCGCGGACCTCGCCAGCTCCACTCGGCGTAATGATCTTGAGCTGGCAGCACTTGTCGGCGCGGTAGCTCATGGCCGGCGTCCCTTCTCGACCTGCGCGGCGCGCGTGACGCCCGAGCCATCCTGGGTCTTGATGACCCGGCCGCGGCCGTGGCCGCCCTCGACCGGATCGAGCACCATGAAGTGCGCCCGGGCGGAGTCGGTGGGTCTCTTGCTACCGCCGGTGCGGCCGTTGCCCGTGGGCATTCGGAGGTTGCCGATCGCGAACGTGGTCCACGGACCCGGTCGAGCGCCTCGCGGGTGACGTCGTCCATGTGCGCCATCAGCCGATCACCCTCGGGACCGTTGGCCGGTGCCCGTGTCGCGCGTGGGCCGGTGCCGCGTGTTCCGGACGATCATCAGTAGACCCGGGCGGCGAAGCGGAGCGACGTGTTCGACGTGAACTCGTCGCACTGCACGGTGGGGCGGCTCAGCTTCCAGCAGTGCCAGCGCACCCAGCCGTCGTAGAACGGAGCGGCGACGCGCGGCCAGCTGTACTGGCGTGCGACCTTGGGCCGTAGCCACTTGTTGATGACGTAGCGCACGGATGAGCACGCCATGCCGCGGCCCTGGTAGCGGCTGAACGCGACCTCGTAGCCGCCGCGCGTGTAGGTGTAGGCGCCCGCCCCGGTGCTGCAGCCGGTGTAGCCCGAGGAGGCGTTGGCCGCGGTCGGGGCGACGAGCATCCCGAGCGTGACCAGTCCGACGAGGATCAGACGTTTCATGCCTCTCGCCGTCCCGGCCCGTGCCGTCGAGGGGGTGGACGGCCTGGACGGCGTCGCTGCGGCCCTGCTTCTCGCCCTTCTGGTCCTGGACCCCCCAGCCGTTGTGCGTGATCTGCGAGGTCCACTTGCCGACGGTGTTGCCCTGCGTGGTCGCCCGCGCGTCGGCGTCGGCGTCGGCGACGATGATGCGGCGCTTCATGGGGGGTCTCCTTGATCGGGACTGCTCCGTGGCCTCTGGCCACTCGCCCCGCGTCCTCGACGGACGCGCGGCGGCTGGCACGCGGCCGATCGACGGTGCGACCGGTGGTGCGCGGCTACGCTTGTTGGCGACAGGATAACAAGCTGTTGACCGACCGCCAACAAGGCTTAGGGACCGCTTATGAGCCCGGCGACGCTCAGCCGCCTCGAGCCCGGGCCAGCGGCGCGACCAGATCCCCGACGCCGCCGGCGAGCTGATCGCCGAATGCCCGCTACGGCCAGGTCTCGATCGAGGACGCCGCGAAGCGGGTGTCGGGACCGTCGTTGCACGTTGCATGTGCGCGGCGCGGAGGCACACGCACGGGGCCTGTTCGCGCCCGGACCCCTTGCTAGGGTCGGGACGTCCCGATGGCGGCGGACACGGACACCCTCAGGCGGACGCCGTTGCACGACCGGCACGTGGCCGCGGGCGCGCGCCTCGTCCCCTTCGCCGGCTGGGAGATGCCCGTCCAGTACCCGGCCGGGATCCGTGCCGAGCACACCGCCGTGCGCGAGCGCGCGGGCGTCTTCGACGTCAGCCACATGGGCGCAGATCGAGACCCGTGGCCCGGGCGCCGAGGCCCTGCTCCAGCGACTCGTCAGCAACGACGTGACCAAGCTCGCGGAGGGCGGCGCGCAGTACGCGCTGCTCTGCAACGAGGACGGCGGCGTGCTCGACGACCTCTTCACCTACCGGCTCGGTCCGGATCGCTTTCTGACCGTCACCAACGCCGCCAACCACGCGCGCGACCTGGCCTGGTTCGAGGCGCACGCGACGGGCGCCGACGCGGCCGTGATCGACCGTCTCGACGACCTCGCGATGCTGGCGGTCCAGGGACCGCAGGCCCGCGCACTGGTCGCCGCGCTGGCCGAGGGCGAGCTGCCCGCGCGCTTCCACACCGCCGAGCTGACGGTCGCCGGCGCGCCCGGCGTGCTCGTCGCCGGCACCGGCTACACGGGGGAGGACGGCGTCGAGCTGCTGGTCGCGCCCGCGCACGCGCCCGCGGTCTGGGACGCCGTGGTCGCGGGCGGCGCCGAGCCCGCGGGCCTGGGCGCGCGCGACACCCTGCGCACCGAGGCCTGCTTCCACCTCTACGGCAACGACCTGTCCGAGGACCGCGGCCCGATCGAGGCCGGCCTCGGCTGGGCGTGCAAGGAGGCGACGGGCTTCATCGGGCACGAGCGCGTCGCGCGCGACCGCGCGGAGGGCACGGCCGAGCGGCTCGTCCCGTTCGCGATCACCGGCCCGGGCATCGCCCGCCAGGGCAACCCGGTGGTCGGCGGCGGCGTGGTGACGTCCGGGACGCTGTCGCCGACGCTCGGCTACGGCATCGGCCTCGCCTACCTGCCGGCCGACCGCACCGAGCCGGGCACCCCGTTCGAGATCGACGTCCGCGGCCGGGTCCGCGACGCCGAGGTCCGCAAGAAGCCACTGATCCCCGAGGAGCGCTGAATTGGCCGACGCCAGCTACCCGTCCGACCTCTCCTACCACGAGGAGCACGACTGGGCCCGCATCGAGGGCGACGTCGCGACGTTCGGCATCACCTGGTACGCCCAGGACCAGCTCGGCGAGGTGGTCTTCTTCGACCCGCCGGCCGTGGGCAAGACCGTGACGAAGGGCGAGCCGTACGCCGAGGTCGAGTCCGTGAAGGCCGTCTCGGACGTGATCGCGCCGCTGTCCGGGGAGATCGTCGAGGTCAACGAGGGCGCTGTCGTCGGGCCCCGAGGCGATCAACGAGGACCCCTACCAGGGCGGCTGGATGGTCAAGGTCCGCTCTCGGACCCGTCCGAGCTCGACTCGCTGCTGGACGCCGCCGCCTACGAGGGGTCGCTGGCGTAGGTGTCGCGCTACACCTCCGCCACCGACGACGACCGGCGGGCGATGCTCGCCGCGGTCGGCGCCGGCTCGATCGAGGAGCTGTTCGCCGACGTGCCGGAGGGCGTCCGGCTCGGGCGCCCGATCGACCTGCCGCCGGGCCGGCCGGAGCAGGAGGTGTACGGCTACCTGCGCGACCTCGCCGCGCAGAACGTCTCCGCCGAGGACGAGGTCACGTTCCTCGGCGCCGGGATGTACGACCACTACGTGCCGTCGCTGATCGACTCGCTGCTCGCGCGGTCGGAGTTCCTGACGCCGTACACGCCGTACCAGCCGGAGGTCTCGCAGGGGACGCTCCAGGTCATGTTCGAGTACCAGACGGCGATGTCGGAGCTGACCGGCCTGCCCGTCTCGAACGCCACGCTGTACGAGGGGCCGTCGGCCGTCGCCTCGGCCGGCTGGCTCGCCCGCCAGCTCAACCGCCGCAGCCGCTTCCTGGTCTCGCGCGGACTGCATCCGCACTCGCGCGGCGCGCTCGCGGCCACGAGCGCGGGGTGGGGGACGACGATCGAGGAGCTCCCGCTCACCGGCGGCGTGACCGATGCGGCCGCGCTCGCCGAGGCCGTCTCCGACGACGTCTGCGCCGTCTTCCTGCAGTACCCGAACTTCCTCGGCGCCGTCGAGGACCTCGAGGCGCTCGTCGCCCCCGCGAAGGAGGCGGGCGCGCTGGTCGTCGTCCAGTGCGACGCGATCCCGCTCGGCATCCTGCGCCCGCCCGGCGACTTCGGCGTCGACATCGCCGTGGGGGAGGGCCAGCCGCTCGGCAACCGGCTCGACTACGGCGGGCCGTCGTTCGGCTTCTTCACCGCGCGCGAGGAGTACCTGCGCCGGATGCCGGGCCGGATCTCGGGCGAGACGACCGACGCCGACGGCCGCCGCGGGTTCGTCCTCACGCTGCAGACGCGCGAGCAGCACATCCGGCGCGAGAAGGCGACCCACAACATCACCACCGCGCAGACGCTCAACGCGCTCGCGGGGATCGCCTACCTGAGCTGGCTCGGCCGCGCCGGCCTGGTCGAGCTCGGCGAGCTGCTGCTGCAGCGCACCGCGTACGCGCGCGACGCGCTGTGCGCGATCGACGGCGTCGAGCCGCTGCACGAGCAGCCGGTCGTGCGCGAGTTCGCGGTCCGGCTGGACGCGGACGTCGACGCGGTGATCGAGCACTGCGCGGCGGAGGGGATCAACCCGGGCTACGCGCTCGGCCGCGACTACCCCGAGCACGCCGACGGCCTGCTCGTGGCGATCACCGAGCAGCGCACGAAGGCCGACATCGACCGGCTGGCGGCCGCGATCGGCGCCGCCGTGCGCGAGGCGGTGCACGCATGAAGCTCGAGACCCCGCAGCAGCGCGACCGCGCGCGGACGATCTTCGAGCGCTCCCAGTCCGGCCGGCGCGCGTTCGTCGCGCCCGCGCTCGACGTGCCCGAGCGCGACGGCCTGCTGCCCGACCGCTTCCGCCGCACCGAGCCGCCGCAGCTGCCGGAGATCGCCGAGCCGGAGATCGTCCGCCACTTCAACCGGCTCTCGAAGCGCAACTTCGACCTCGACACCGGCTTCTACCCGCTCGGCTCGTGCACGATGAAGCACAACCCGAAGCTGCACGAGCGGGTCGCCGCGCTGCCCGGGCACGCCCGCCTGCATCCGCTCCAGCACCCGCGCCGCGCCCAGGGCGCGCTGCGGCTGATGTGGGAGCTGCAGTCCGCGCTGGCGGAGATCGCCGGCCTGCCGCACGTCTCGCTCCAGCCGAGCGCCGGGTCCCACGGCGAGCTGGCGGGCGTCCTGCTCACCCGCGCCTACCACGCCGACCGCGGCGAGCCGCGGACGAAGGTCCTGACCCCCGACACCGCCCACGGCACCAACCCGGCGACGGTGACGATGGCCGGCTACGAGGTGGTCAAGGTCGGCACGAACGACCAGGGCGGCGTCGACGTCGACGACCTCAAGGCGAAGGCCGGCGACGACGTCGCCTGCCTGATGCTGACCAACCCGAACACGCTCGGGCTGTTCGACCCCGCGATCGAGGAGATCGCCCACGTCGTCCACGACATGGGCGCGACGCTCTACTACGACGGCGCGAACCTGAACGCGGTGATGGGCTACGCGCGGCCCGGCGACATGGGCTTCGACATCGTCCACTTCAACCTGCACAAGACGTTCACGCAGCCGCACGGCGGCGGCGGCCCGGGCGCCGGCCCGATCGCCGTCTCCGACCGGATCGAGCCGTACCTGCCCGAGCCCGCAGGTCGTCCGGCGCGAGTCCGGCAACGGCGCCGGCCCGGCGTTCGACCTCGACGACGACCGCCCGAAGTCGATCGGCCGCCTGCGCGGGTTCCAGGGCAACTTCGGCGTCTTCGTGCGCTCCTACGCCTACATCCTCTCGCTCGGCGCCGACGGGCTGCAGGAGGCGTCCGAGACCGCGGTGCTGAACGCGAACTACCTGATGGCGCGGCTCGCCGAGACGGCCGGGGAGCACCTCCCGCCCGCGTACGAGCGGACCTGCATGCACGAGTTCGTGCTCACCGGCGGGCCGATGAAGAAGGCGCTCGGGATCCGGACGCTCGACCTCGCCAAGCGGCTGCTCGACTTCGGCTTCCACCCGCCGACGGTCTACTTCCCGCTGCTGGTCGACGAGGCGCTGCTGATCGAGCCGACCGAGACCGAGACGCGCGAGACCCTCGACGCGTTCGCCGACGCGATCGGCGAGATCCTCGCCGAGGCCGCCGAGGATCCGGAGACCGCGCTGACCGCGCCGCACACGACGCCGGTGCGGCGGCTCGACGAGGCCGGCGCGGCGAAGCGCCCGGTCATCCGCCAGCCGCTGTAGCCAGGAACCGCGCGAGCCGCTCGCCCTCGGCGGCGATCGCGGCCGTCGTGGCGCGGGTCGATCGGCGCGAACGGCCGGACCTCGACGCGCCCGTCCGCGAGCCGCCAGGTGGCGACCGCGAAGCCGTCGACGAGCAGCGTCGGCTCGTCGGCGATCCGCGGCGGGTAGCCGTCGGCGAGGATCCGCGCGCGGTCGTCGTGGGCGAGGATCGCGTTGTCGAACACCGGCAGGAAGCGGACCGGCGCGGGCGTCTCCGGATCGGGCAGCGGCGTGCCGGGGACGTCGAACAGCTCGCGGCCCTGCTCGTCGCGGAAGCGGCGCAGCCGCGGCGCGATCCGCGCGAACAGCTCGGCCGCGCCGGTCATGCCCGACCAGGCGCGGAAGTCGGCCGGCGTCGCGGGGCCGAACGCGGCGAGGTAGCGGAAGGCGAGCGGCTCGGGGTTCGCGTCTGCTTCCGGCGCCAGCCCGAGGAAGGCGTCGGACGTGGTCAGGCGCGGCCGACGGCGGTCGCCCCACAGCCCGCGCGGCGGGATCTGCACCAGCGGCAGCAGGTAGCCGGCGGCGAACCCGAGCACGCGCGGGTCGGGCCCCGGCCAGCGCTCGGCCAGCGCCTTGCCGATCGCGGCGAGGCCGAGCGGCTCGGCCTCGACCAGCGCGCGTGCGCGGTCGCACAGCTCGTCGAGGTCGATCCCCTCCAGGTCGCGCCGGAACTGGCCGAGCAGCGCGCGCCGGCCGACCGGGGCGAACAGCCCGCGCAGCGCGACGTAGTCGTCGGCGGCGGCGACGTGGAGCGTGTGGCGCATGAGCCAGCCGCGCACCACGGTGCGGTCGGTGTGGAGCCCGTCGAGCTCGGCCGGGTCGAAGTCCTCGAGCCGGGTCCAGAGCCCGATGTGCGGCGACGGCGGCTCCTGCGCCTGCATCGCGACGAGGTGCTCGATCGTCGACCACGCGCCGCGCCGGACGCGCTCCAGCAGGTGCTGGCGGGCGAGCAGCGCGCGGTTGAGCGCGCGGCGGCCGAGGATGGGCGCGTCCACGGCGTCGCATTCTGCCGACCGGGATATCCTCGCCGTCGGCATGGTCATCTTCTCCGGCATCCAGCCCACCGGGCGCAAGCACCTCGGCAACTACATCGGGGCGATCCGCCAGTACGTGGAGGGCCAGGACCGCGCCGACCCGTCGATCTACTGCATCGTCGACCTGCACGCGACGACCGTCGAGTACGACCCGGCGACGCTGCGCGAGCGGGTCTACGACACGACCGCGATCCTGATGGCCGCCGGGCTCGACCCCGAGCGCTGCATCCTCTTCCGCCAGGGCGACGTCCAGGAGCACGCGGAGCTGTGCTGGCTGCTGACCTCGGTGACGTCGATCGGCGAGCTCAACCGGATGCACCAGTTCCGCGACAAGTCGGTCGCGCAGCGCCAGCTCGTCTCCGCGGGGCTGCTGCTCTACCCGGTCCTGCAGGCCGCCGACGTGCTCGCCTACCGCGCGCACGAGGTGCCGGTGGGGGAGGACCAGCGCGAGCACCTCGAGCTGATGCGCGACGTCGCGCGCCGCTTCAACGAGCGCTTCGGCGAGACGCTGGTCGTGCCCGAGCACCGGATCCCGGAGGTCGGCGCGCGCGTGCGCGACCTGCAGGAGCCCGAGCGCAAGATGTCGACGACCGGCGGCAGCGAGCAGGGCACGGTGCTCGTGCTCGACGACCCGGCCGTGATCGCGAAGAAGTTCCGCCGCGCGGTCACCGACTCGGGCAGCGAGGTCGTCCGCGCGCCCGACAAGCCGGGCGTGACCAACCTGATCGAGATCCTCGCCACCGTGCGCGGCGTGCGGCCGGGGCGGTCGAGGCCGACTTCGCCGGTCTGCGCTACGGCGACCTCAAGACCGCGGTCGGCGACGAGGTCGCCGCCTGGCTGGCGCCGGTGCGCGAGCGCTACGACGAGCTGCGCCCGGACGAGGAGGCGCTCGAGGACGCGCTCGAGGCGGGCGCCGAGAAGGCGCGCGCGATCGCGTCGGCGACCGTCGCGGACGTCCGCGCGGCGATGGGCGTCGGGCCGGCCCGGCGGCCGAGCCTCCGCTGATCCGCCGCGCAGATCCCTACCCTGCGAGGCGCGTGGCTCCCACGACAGCTGCCTCACTGCGTTCGTCACCGGCTGGTGGCTCCGCCACCAGCCTTGCTCGTCTCGAGCTGGACCTCGACGTCTTCGCGGGGCCGTTCGACCTGCTGCTGTCGCTGATCCTGCGCGAGGAGCTCGACCTGCTGGAGGTCGAGCTGGCCGAGATCGTGCTCGCCTACCTCGACCACCTCGAGGAGCGCGACGAGCTCGACCTCGAGTCCGCGACCGAGTTCCTCGTCCTGATCGCCGCGCTGCTCGAGCTCAAGTCGCGGCTGATGCTGCCCGGCGAGGAGATCGAGGAGCTCGACGAGCTGGTGCCCGCCGAGGCGGCCGAGGAGCTGCTCGAGCGGATGCTCGCCTACGCGCGCTTCCGCGGCGCCGGCGGCCACCTGGCGGCGCTCCGCGAGGCCGAGCAGGCCGTGCTCTACCGCGCGGCCGCGCTCCCGCCCGAGCTGCGCCGCGCGCCGCTCGAGCACGCCGAGCAGGCCTACGACCCGGCCGTGCTGGGCCAGGCGCTCGGCGGCCTGCTGCGCACGCCGCCGCCGATCGACGTCGCGCCACATCGCGTCGCCGCGCGTCGCGCTGTCGGCGCGGCTCGGCGTGTTGCGCGGCCTGCTGCGGCGCGGCAGCTTCTCGTTCGACGAGGCCGTGCGCGGCGAGGACCGGATGACGGTCGCCGTCACCGTGTTCGCGCTGCTCGAGCTCTACAAGCGCGGCGAGGCCGACTGGGAGCAGGACGAGGCGTTCGGGCCGATCACCGTCCGGCCCGGCGAGCAGCCCGCCGCAGCGGAGGCGGTCGCGTGATCGCGCTCGAGCAGCGGATCGAGGCGCTGCTGTTCCTCGCCTCCGACCCGGTCCCGCCCGACGAGCTCGCCGATGCGCTGCGCGTCGACGAGGACGAGGTGGCCGCCGGCCTGCGCGCGCTGGCGGTGGCGCTCGAGGGCCGCGGGCTGATCCTGCGCGAGCTGGCGGGCGGCTGGACGCTCGCCTCGCACCCCGACGCGGAGGAGGACGCGCGGCGGCTGCTGGCGCGCCCGCGCACGCCGGGGCTGACGCCCGCCCAGGCCGAGACGCTCTCGATCGTCGCCTACCTGCAGCCGGTCTCGCGGCCCGAGGTCGCGCGGATCCGCGGCGTGGCGTCCGAGTCGGCCGCGTCCGCGCTCGCCGAGCGCGGGCTGATCGAGGAGGCCGGCCGGTCGCAGTTCGGCGCCGTGCTGTACCGCACGACGCCGCTGTTCCTGAAGCTGTTCGGCCTCAAGACGGTCGACGACCTGCCCGACCCCGCGCAGTGGGACCCGAGCCCGGAGGACCAGACCGCGCTGCGCGACCGGCTGCTGCGGGCGGGCGAGGAACGCTCCGGGGCGCCCGCCGCCTAGGCGGCGAGCGGGTCGAGCGCGAGGTCGCGCACGACCGCGCGCAGCGCGGGCAGCGCCGGGTTCTGCGCGCCCGGGCGCCAGACCAGCATCAGCGCCGCCTCGTCGCCGGGGATCGGCACGAACGTCACACCGCCGTCGCGCAGGCTGCGCGAGGACAGCGTGAGCCGCGTCACCCCGACGCCCGGCGGCGACCAGCGCGAGCAGGTGCTGCGGGGTCGTCCCGCGCGCCACGACCCGCGGGCGGTAGCCGGCCGCGGCGTAGTCCGCGTCGTACTGGCGGTGCCACGGCGGCCACGACGCGCGCGGCGTCAGCACCCACGGCTCGTCCGCCAGGTCGGCCAGCGCCAGCGTCTCGCGCGACGCGAGCGGATGGCCGTCGGGCAGCACGGCCGCGACCGGCTCGTGCAGCACCAGCTCCGTGGCGAGGTCGTCGACGAGCGGCGGCCGGCTCAGCGCGGCGTCGAGCCGGCCCTCGCGCAGACCGGCGACGAGCGTCGCGATCGCGAGCTCCTCGGTGTGCAGCGCGATCCCCGGGTGGCGGTCGCGGAACGCGCGCACGAGCGGCGGCATGACGAAGTTCGCGACCGACGAGAGGAAGCCGACGCGCAGCTCGCCCTGCTCACCGCGCGCCGCGCGGCGCACCGCCTCGACCGCCCGGTCCGCCTGCGCCAGGATCGGCCGCGCCTCGCGCAGCAGCACCTCGCCGACGCCGGTCAGCGTGGTCCCGCGGGCGCTGCGCTCGAACAGCGTCACGCCGAGCTGGAGCTCCAGCGTCCGCATCTGCTGCGACAGCGACTGCTGGGCGATGTGCAGCCCGGCCGCCGCGCGCGTGAAGCTGCCCGCCTCGGCGACGGCGACGAACGAGCGCAGCTGCCGCAGGTCGGGGGTCACACGGCCATCCTGTCACAGGCGTTGCCTGTGACCGCCCAGGCAACGCGTCCTTCCCGCTCCGCGGGTCGCGGCCTAGCTTGGCCGGCATGACCTCCCCAGAACGCGTGTGGCTGATCACCGGCAGCTCCTCCGGCTTCGGCCGCCACCTCGCCGAGGCGGCGCTCGCCCACGGCGACCGCGTCGTCGCCACCGCGCGCCGCCCCGAGACGCTCGACGACCTCGTCGCGACCGCTCCCGATCGCGTCCACGCGGTCGCGCTCGACGTCACCGACCCCGCCCAGATCGACGCCGCGGTCGCCGCGGCGCTCGATCGCTTCGGCCGCATCGACGTGCTCGTCAACAACGCGGGCAACGGCTCGGTCGGCGCGGTCGAGGAGATCGACCTCGACGACCTGCGCGGGCTGATGGAGACGATGTTCTTCGGCCCGGTCGCGCTCACCCAGGCCGTGATCCGGCACATGCGCGAGCGCGGCAGCGGCGCGATCGTCCAGATGAGCTCGATGGGCGGACAGCTCGCGTACGCCGGCTTCGGCGCCTACTGCGCCGCGAAGTTCGCGCTCGAGGGCCTGACCGAGGCGCTCGCCGCGGAGGTCGCGCCGCACGGGATCCGCGTGCTGATCCCCGAGCCCGGCTCGTTCCGCACCGGGTTCGCCGGCGCCTCGATGCACCACTCGCAGGAGCTCGACGCGTACGAGGACACCGTCGGCGCGACGCGCGCGTTCATGGCGAGCATGGACGGCGAGCAGCCCGGCGACCCGGCCAAGGCGGCCGCGGCGATCCTCGCCGCGCTCGACGCGCCCGAGCCGCTCCGGCTCGCGCTCGGCGAGGACGCGGTGGAGGCGATCCGCGGCGAGCTCGACCGCCGCCGCGCCGACCTCGACGGGTTCGAGTCCGTCAGCCGCGCGGCGGTCTTCGACTAGCCCGCCGCGGCCAGGGCCTTCGCGGCGAGCTGACCGCAGGCCGCGTCGATGTCCTGGCCGCGCGTCAGCCGGACCGTCGCGCGCAGGCCGTGCTCCTCCAGCGCGGCGCGGAAGGCGTCGATCGCGCCGCGCGAGGAGCCGTCGTAGGCGCCGGTCGGGTTGTACGGGATCAGGTTGACCTTGTAGCGGCGCGGGTCGAGCAGCTCGGCGAGCGCGACGGCGTGGCCGTAGTGGTCGTTGACCCCGGCGAGCATCACGTACTCGATGAACACCTGCCGCCGCCGCCGCTCGTAGAACGCGTCGCACGCGGCGAGCACGTCGGCGATCGGGTGGCGGTCGTTGACCGGCATGATCTGCGACCGCAGCGCGTCGTCGGGCGCGTGCAGCGAGAGCGCGAGCCGCAGCGGCATGTCGGTCTCGGTCAGCCGCCGGATCCCCGGCACCCAGCCGACCGTCGAGACGCCGGTCCGGCGGTGCGTGATGCCGACGTCGGGCAGCCGGCGGGCGGCGTCGAGCACGTGGTCGGTGTTCATCAGCGGCTCGCCCATGCCCATGAACACCAGGTGGTCGACCGGCTCGATGCGGCGGAAGTGCAGGACCTGGTCGAGGATCTCGCTCGCGGTCAGGTTGCGGCCGAACTTCATCGTCCCGGTGGCGCAGAACGTGCAGGTGAGCGGGCAGCCCGACTGCGAGGAGACGCAGACCGAGCGGCGCCCGTCGCGGTAGCGCATCAGCACGGCCTCGACGGGGCGCCCGTCGTGCGTGCGGAACAGCGCCTTGATCGTCCCGTCCTTCGCGTGCGCCTCGTTGACGGGCTCGAGCGTCGAGTACGGGACGCGCTCGGCCAGCGCGGTCCGCAGCGGCGCGGGGAGGTCGGTCATCGCGTCGTAGCCGGCGGCGCCGTTGGCCGTCCAGCGCCAGACCTGCCGCGCGCGGAAGGCGGGCTGGTCCAGCTCGGCCAGCGTCGTGTCGAGCAGCGCGAGGTCCACGCCCCTATGGTGGCAGCGCCATGCGGCTCGCGAAATATCTCGCCCACGCCGGCGTCGCCTCGCGCCGCGCCGCCGAGCAGCTCGTGTTCGCCGGCCGCGTCACGGTGGGCGGCGAGGTCGTCCGCGATCCGGCCCGCGACGTCGGGGAGGCGGACGCGATCGCGGTCGACGGCCGCGGCGTCGCGCTCGAGCGCCGCCACGTCGTCTTCGCGCTCAACAAGCCGGCGGGCTACGTCAGCACCGCGAAGGACCCGCAGGGCCGCCCGACCGTCGTGTCGCTGATCGAGAGCCGCGAGCGGCTCTACCCCGTCGGCCGGCTCGACGCCGACACCACCGGCCTGCTCCTGCTCACGAACGACGGCGAGCTCGCGCACCGGCTCACGCACCCGTCGTTCGAGGTCCCGCGCGTCTACCGCGCCGAGGTGCGCAACCCGCCGCTGCGCGAGCCGGCGCTGCGGCGGCTGCGCGAGGGGGTGCAGCTCGACGACGGCATGACGGCGCCGGCCACGGTCCGCCGGCTCACGCCGAACCGGCTCGAGCTGACCATCCACGAGGGGCGCAAGCGCCAGGTCCGGCGCATGTGCGAGGCGGTCGGCCACCGGGTGGTGCGGCTCGAGCGCGTCGCCTTCGGGCCGCTCCGGCTGGGCGACCTCCCGCTCGGCCGGCATCGCCGTCTGAGCGCGGCCGAGGTCGAGACGCTGCGCCGCGCGGCGGCGAAGCCGCGGCCTCGCGGGCGCCCGGCGGCGCGCGGATAGAGTCTCGCGCCGATGCGACTGATCGCGTTCCGCGGGGCGAACACGGTGGCGGCCAACGAGGCCGACGCGATCCTCGACGCGACCGAGGCACTGATGCACGAGCTGCTCGGCCGCAACGGGCTCGAGACCGGCGACCTGGTGAGCTGCCTGTTCACGCTCACCCCGGACCTCGACGCGGAGTTCCCCGCCGTCGCCGCGCGCCGCATGGGACTGAGCCGCGTGCCGCTCATGTGCGCGCAGGAGATCGGGGTCCCCGGCTCGATGCAGAGCGTGATCCGCGTGATGATCCACGCCTACGCGGACGACCGTCACGAGCCGGTCCACGTGTACCTGGGGGAGACCGCGGCGCTCCGCCAGGACCTGCACGGCGCCCAGTAGGCTGCGAACGGCCATGCCGATCGAGTTCGCCGAGCGGATCCGCCGGATCCCCGTCTACCCCGCCGCCGACGGCTACGCGCTCGCCGGCGACGTCGCCCTGCTCGCCTCCAACGAGACGCCGTTCACGCCGCTCCCGGCGGTCGTCGAGGCCGTCAACGCCGCGCTGGCGGGCGTCAACCGCTACCCCGACCCGAGCAACTCGGCGCTGCGCTCGGCGCTGTCGGACCGCCACGGCGTCCCCGCGAGCCGGATCGCGATCGGCAACGGCTCGTGCGACGTGCTGCTCGCCGCCGGCGAGGCGCTGCTCGAGCCGGGGGCCGAGGTCGTGTACGCGTGGCCGAGCTTCAGCGTCTACCCGCACCTCGCGGCCGCGTCCGGCGCGCGCGCGATCGAGGTCCCGGTCGACGACGACCACACCCACGACCTCGACGCGATGCTGCGCGAGATCACGGCCGCGACGCGGCTCGTGATCGTCTGCAACCCGAACAACCCGACGTCGACCGCGCTCCCGCTCGAGGAGATCGCGGCGTTCGTCCGCGCGGTCCCGCGCCACGTCGCGGTGATCCTCGACGAGGCCTACTGCGAGTTCAACCTGCTCCAGGACCCCGACGAGTCGATCGACCTGCTCGCACGGCACCCGAACCTCGTCCTGCTGCGCACCTTCAGCAAGGTCTACGGGCTGTGCGGCCTGCGCGTCGGCTACGGGCTGTGCGGCTCGGAGGACTTCCGGATCGCGGTCGACCAGGTGCGGCAGCCGTTCTTCTGCAACGTCGCCGCCCAGGCCGCCGCGGTCGAGTCGCTCAAGCACCAGGACGAGATCACCCGCCGGGTCGAGCGCAACCTCGCCGAGCGGATGGAGCTCGAGGACGGCCTGCGCGGCCTCGGGATCGCGCCGGCGCAGTCGATGGCCAACTTCGTCTGGTTCGACGTGCCGGAGGAGCCCGGCGACCGCGAGCTCGTGGCGGCGCTGTCCGAGCGCGGCGTCCTCGTCCGCTCCGGCTCCGCGCTCGGGCGCGAGAACGCCCTCCGCGTGACCGTGGGGACCGAGGCGGAGAACCGGAAGTTCCTCGCCGCGCTCGGCGCGCTGCTCGGCTAGAGCCCGGGCTTGAAGACCATGTCCCACAGCGCCGCGGCCAGCAGCAGCGCGATCAGCGCGCTGCCCCAGGCCCAGGCGCGCAGCCGCCGCGCCGCCTCCGCGTGATCGCCGCGCCGTGCGGCGCGCTCGGCGGCGAGCGCCGCGCGGCTCTGATGCGCGGCGCCGATCGCGAACGCGGCCCCGAACAGCACCAGCGCCAGCACGATCCAGAGCTGGCCGAGCGACCACGCGTCGCTGTCCGCGACCATCCAGATCCCGAGGCCGAGCACCAGCACCGGGAGCGGGGCCAGGACGACCGGGCCGAGCCGACGCAGCGCGCCGGTGAACGGCTCGGCCAGCTCCGGCGCCCGCAGGATCAGCCCCGCGAGCGCGGTGAGCAGCACGATCGCCCCGATCCAGATCGCGCCGGCGAGCACGTGCACGAACAGCAGCCAGTCGTAGAGCGCGCTCATCGCGCCGCCCCGCCGCCACGGCGGCCGGCCGCGCCTCGTGGAGCAGCAGCACCACCAGGAAGCCGGCCAGCGCGAACGGCGCGGCGACGAGGAACACCGGCTGCAGCGCGTCGGCGATCGCGGCCGGGTCGAGCCCGGCGACCTGCCCGGGCTGCCGGTCGAGCCGGCCGGCGAAGATCGCGCCGAACACCGCGACGCCGACCGAGCCGCCGAGCGAGCGGACGAGGTTCGCCGAGGCCGTCGCGATGCCCAGGTCACGGCGCTCGACGGCGTTCTGCAGCGCGACGGTGAGGATCTGCGAGACCATCCCGAAGCCGAGCCCGAACACGATCAGCACCAGCGACGCGGTGGCGCGCGAGCTGCCGGCGTCCAGCTGCGACAGCAGCAGCAGGCCGACCGCCATCAGCGCGAGCCCGGCGACCGGGAACGCCTTGTAGCGCCCGGTGGCCGACATCACGCGCCCGGCGACCAGGGTGCTCGCGGTCGAGGCGAGCAGCAGCGGCAGGAGCAGCAGCCCCGAGCCGGTGGCCGACGCGCCGGTCACGACCTGGAAGAAGACCGGCATGAAGACGATCACGGCGAACAGCGAGAGCGTGGCGCAGAACAGCGCCGCGCTGACGATCGTGAACACGGGGCTGCCGAACAGCCGCAGCGGGAGGATCGGCTCCGCGGCCCGGCGCTGCTGGACCACCCAGGCGCCGAAGAGCGCCACGGCGCCGATCGCGAGCCCGACGATCTCGGCCGAGTCCCAGGCGTACTCCTGGCCGCCCCAGGTCGTGAACAGCAGCAGGCAGGTCAGCGCGCCGCCCAGCAGCGCGGCGCCGAGGTAGTCGACGCGCGCCTCGCCCTTGCGCGCCGGGACGTCCAGCGCGACGGCGACCAGGACCAGCACGACGGCGCCGATCGGCAGGTTGACGTAGAAGATCCAGCGCCAGGAGGCGTGATCGGTGAACAGGCCGCCCAGCAGCGGCCCGGCCACGCTCGCGGTCACGAAGATCATCTGGATGTAGCCCTGGTAGCGCCCGCGCTCGCGCGGCGGGACGATCTCCGCGACGAGCGCCATCGCGAGCGTCATCAACCCGCCGGCGCCGAGGCCCTGGAGGGCGCGGAACGCGATCAGCTGGCCGAGTGAGCCGGCCAGCCCGCTGAGCGCCGAGCCCGCGAGGAAGACGACGATCGCGGCGATGAACAGCCGCTTGCGGCCGTAGACGTCGCTCGCCCGGCCCCAGAGCGGCATCGACACGGTGGCGCCGAGCAGATACGCGGTGACGACCCAGGAGAGCTGGTCGAGCCCGCCCAGGTCGCGCACGACCGTCGGCAGCGCCGTCGAGACGATCGTCTGGTCGAGCGAGCCCAGCAGCATCGCGAGCAGGAGGCCCGCGAAGGCGAGGCGGAAGGACTTGGGTTCGAGTGTCGTCGGCGCGTCCATGAGGACCTCCTAGAACGTGGTGTTCATAGAAGAATAGAGTCACTCGAAGATTTGAGCAAGCCCAGAATCGTCTGCTACGTTCGCGACATGACGTCGGGCCTGCGCGAGCGCAAGAAGCAGCGGACGCGCGAGCAGATCGCCGAGGCGGCGCGCGAGCTGTTCACCGAGCACGGGTTCGACCGCGTGACCGTCGCCCAGGTCGCGCGCGCGGCCGAGGTCTCCGAGCAGACGGTCTTCAACTACTTCGCCACGAAGGAGGACCTCGTCTACTGGCGGCTCGGGACGTTCGAGGAGGAGCTGCTCGCGACGATCCGCGACCGCGCCGCGGGCGAGTCGGTGCTCGCGGCGTTCCGCCGCTTCCTGCTCGCGCAGGGGGGCCTGCTCGGCCGCCACGACGCCGACGCGCGCGAGCAGCTGACCGCGTTCACGCGGATGATCGTCTCCAGCCCGGCGCTGCAGGCGCGCGAGGCGCAGATCCTCGAGGGCTACACCGCGTCGCTGGCCGCGCTGATCGCCGAGGAGACCGCCGCGCCCCCGGGCGACATCCGGCCCGCGGCGGCCGCGAACGCGCTGATGGGCGTCCACCGGGCGCTGATCGCGCACACCCGGTCACGGATCGTCGCCGGCGGCCTCAAGCCGTCGCTCCCGCGCAGCGTCCGCGCCCAGGCCGAGCACGCGTTCGACCTGCTCGAGGGCGGCCTCGGCGACTACGGGCGCCGCCGGCCGCGGCGCGGCTAGCGTCCGCGGCGGCGCAGCTCGCGGAGCGCCTCGCGGCGCTGCTGCTTCGTCGTCCGGTCGAGCGTGAGCACGCCGTCGAGGTGGTCGAGCTCGTGCTGCAGGACCCGCGCCTCGGGCATCTCCGCCTCGATCACGACCTCCTCGCCGTCCTCGCCGAGCCCGCGCACGGTCACGCGCGCCGGCCGCTCGACCTCGATCCACACGCCCGGGATCGAGAGGCAGCCCTCCTCGGCCACCTCGGTCTCCGCTGCTCGCCCACGTCACCTCGGGGTTGACGAGCGCGCGCACCGGGCCCTCCGGGTCGGTGCGGTAGACGAACACGCGGTTGAGGACGCCGAGCTGCGTCGCCGCGAGGCCCGCCTCGCCGGCGTCCTCGACCAGCCTGCGCATCTCCGCGATCTGGTCGCGGATCACGGCGTCGACGGCCGCCACGGGCCGGGCGGTCTCGCGCAGGACGGGGTCGCCGTACTTGCGCACCCGCGCCAGCGCCGCCTCGCGCCGGGCGAGCTGCTCGGGGCTGGGTTGCTCCGCCGTGGCCACGGCCCTCGAGTCTAGGCGCGGTGAAGATCCGCTAACAACCGTGGTCAACCCCGCCGAGGCTCTGGTACAACTCCTCGCGAGTACGAACGCGATGGCCGACCGAGTCCAGCACCCCGGCAGCATCCCCGCCGCGACCTTCGGCCCCTATGCGTACGGCTTCTCCTACCGCACCTGGCGATTTAGCTAGGCGCTCGGCCGGCCCCTGCGGGCCGTCCACGACATCGGGCCCACGGGCCGAGCGCCATCCCCGCCGCTGTGCCCTTCGTATCGTCTGAGACCCCCTAGGAGAACCGAACGCCATGATGATCGTGATGAAACCGACGGCCACCGAGGAGCAGGTGGCGGCCGTCATCGCCCGGATCGAGTCCTGCGGCGCTCGTGCCCATCCCTCGCGCGGGGAGGAGGTGACGGTGATCGGCGCCATCGGCGACCGCGAGCACGTCGCCCGCCTCGGCCTCGAGGGCCACGACGGCGTCGAGCAGGTCGTCCCGATCCTCAAGCCGTTCAAGCTCTCGTCGGCCCAGCTGAAGCCGGGCGACCGCACGGTGATCGAGATCGAGGGCCGCCGGGTCGGCGGCGAGCACTTCTCGCTCATCGCCGGGCCGTGCACGGTCGAGTCGCGCGACCAGACGCTGACCGCCGCCCGGCTCGTGTCGGCCGGCGGCGCGAGCCTGTTCCGCGGCGGCGCCTACAAGCCGCGCTCCTCGCCCTACAGCTTCCAGGGCCTCGGGCAGGAGGGGCTGCGCCTGCTCGCCGAGGCGAAGGCGGAGACCGGCCTGCCGATCGTCACCGAGCTGATGGACGCCCGCGACGTCGAGGCGGTCGTCGAGGTCGCCGACGTGATCCAGCTCGGCGCGCGCAACATGCAGAACTACGCGCTGCTGGCCGAGGCCGGCCGCACGGGCATCCCGGTGCTGCTCAAGCGCGGGCTGTCGGCGACGCTCGAGGAGCTGCTGATGGCCGCCGAGTACATCCTCAAGGAGGGCAACCCGAACGTGCTGCTGTGCGAGCGCGGCATCCGCACGTTCGAGACCGCCTACCGCTTCACGCTCGACCTGACCGCCGTCCCGGTGCTCAAGGAGCTCTCGCACCTGCCGGTGATCGTCGACCCGAGCCACGCCGCCGGGCGCCGCTCGCTCGTCGAGCCGCTGTCGCTGGCCGCGGCCGCCGCGGGCGCCGACGGGATCATCGTCGAGGTCCACCCCGAGCCCGATGAGGCGATCTGCGACGGCCCGCAGCAGCTGCGCGCCGACGGGTTCGCCGAATACGCGGAGAAGGTCGAGCGCGCCGCCGCCGTGGCGGGCAAGGTGCTCTCGAACCAGCCTGCGTGAGGATCGCGGTCGTCGGCGTCGGCCTGATCGGCGGGTCCGTCGGGCTCGCCGCGCGTGAGCGGCTGGGCGCGGAGGTCGTCGGGTTCGACCCGTCGCCGGCCGCGCTCGACGCCGCGCTCGAGGTCGGGGCCGTCGACGTCGCCGCCGCCGGGGCCGACGAGGCGCTGGACGGCGCCGAGGCCGCGTTCGTGGCCGCGCCCGTCGGCGCGCTGCCGGCCGCGGTCCGCGCCGCGGTCGCCGCGGCGGGCGACGACTGCGTCGTCACCGACGTCGGCTCGACGAAGCGCACGATCGTCGAGGCGACCGACGACGAGCGGTTCATCGGCGGGCACCCGCTCGCCGGCGCCGCGAGCGCGGGCGTCCGCAACGCCCGCGCCGGGCTGTTCGACGGCGCCACCTGGTACCTGACGCCGACCCCGCGCACGCGCGGGACGCTCTACGAGCGCCTGCACCGGCTGCTCTCCGGGCTCGGCGCCCGCCCCGCCGCGCTCGACGCCGAGACGCACGACCGGATGCTGGCCACCGTCTCGCACCTCCCGCACGTGCTCGCGAACGTGCTCGTCGCCCAGGCGGCGCGGACCCGGACCGAGGAGGACGAGCCGCTGCCCGCGACCGGCCCGAGCTTCCGCGACATCACGCGCGTCGCCGGCTCGAACACCGCGATCTGGCGCGACATCTACCTCGCGAACGCCGACGCGCTGCTCGACTCGATCGACGACGCGCTCGCGCGCCTGACGGCGTTCCGCGCCACGCTGGCCGACGGCGACGGCGCGGCGATCGGCGCCTGGAACGACGCCGCCCGCGACGACCGCCGGCGGCTGCTCGAGGGCGACCTGGCCGGCGGCGAGGTCTGCGAGCTGCGCGTCTCGGTGCCCAACCGCCCCGGCGTGGTCGCCGAGGTCGCGCTCGCGCTCGGGCGCGCGGCGATCAACATCGCCGACATGGCGCTCTACCCCGCGCCGGACCGCTCCTCGGGCTACATCATCCTCTGGATCGCGGGCGCCGAGCGCGCCGCCCAGGCCGAGGCGCTGATGGCCGACCTCGGGCTGCCGGTGTCGCGCGCATGAACGCCCGCTTCGGGCCGGGTCCCGCGGTCCGCGGCACGCTCGAGCCGCCGCCGGACAAGTCGATCTCGCATCGCGCCGCGCTGCTGGGGGCGATGAGCGCCGCGCCCGTGCGCGTCACGAACTACCTCGCCTCGGCCGACACGCACTCGTCGCTCGACGCGGTCCGCGCGCTGGGCGCGCGGGTGGAGGAGCGCGACGGCGCGCTGGTGATCGACGGCCCGGGCCTGCGCGGCGCGGCGGACGGCGCCGCGATCGACGTCGGCAACGCCGGCACGCTGCTGCGGCTGCTGCCGGGCTGGCTCGCCGGGCAGGACGGCGGCCGCTGGACGCTCGACGGCGACGCGAGCATCCGCCGCCGCCCGGTCGACCGGGTCGCGCAGCCGCTGGCCGCGATGGGCGCGCAGCTCGACGCGCGCGAGGGGCGCTTCACGCCGCTCGCGATCTCCGGGCGGCCGCTGCACGGGATCGAGTACGCGCTGCCGGTCGCCTCCGCCCAGATCAAGTCGTGCGTGCTGCTCGCGGGCCTGCTCGCCGCGGGCGCCACCACCGTCGTCGAGCCCGAGCCCAGCCGCGACCACACCGAGCGGCTGCTGACCGCCGCCGGCGCCGGCCTGACCCGTGACGGCGACCGGATCACGGTCACGCCGCCCACGGAGTTCGCGCTCGAGGCGATCCACGTCCCGGGCGACCCGTCGTCGGCCGCCTTCCACGTCGCGGCGGCCGCGCTCGTCCCCGGCTCCCGGCTGACCGTGACCGGGATGGCCGCGCAACTGGACCCGCGTCGGGTTCTTCCGCATCCTCGAGCGGATGGGCGCGGCGCTCACCGGCGCGCTCGAGACGCGCGCGACCGCCGCGCCGGACACCGAGCCGCTCGCGACGCTCGAGGTCGCCCACGGCCCGCTGACCGCGACACGCGTGACCGCGGACGAGGTCCCGCTCGCGATCGACGAGCTGCCGCTCGTCGCGCTCCTGGGCTGCTTCGCCGAGGGCGAGACGGTCGTCGAGGGCGCGCAGGAGCTGCGCCTCAAGGAGTCCGACCGGATCGCGACCGTGGTCGACGGCCTGCGCGGGCTCGGCGCCGACATCGAGGCGACGGCCGACGGCTTCGCGGTGCGCGGCACCGGCGGGCTGGAGGGCGGCACGATCGCGGCCCACGGCGACCACCGGCTGGCGATGCTCGGCGCGGTCGCCGGGCTGGCGAGCCGCAGCGGCGTCGAGGTCGCCGGGATGGAGGCCGCCGCGGTCAGCTATCCGGGCTTCGCCGCCGATCTGGCCGCGCCTGACCGGCTAGCCTTCCCACGCGCCATGGTCATCGCCATCGACGGTCCCGCAGGGGCCGGCAAGTCCACCGTGGCCCGGGCCGTGGCCGAGCGCCTGGGCTTCACCTACCTCGACTCCGGTGCGATGTACCGGTGCGTCGCGCTGCTCGTCAGCGAGGGCGCGACCGACGCCGCCGCCGCGGCGCGCGACGCCACGATCGCGCTCGGCGACCGCGTGCTGCTCGACGGGCGCGACGTCACCGCCGCGATCCGCACGCCCGCCGGTGTCGGCCGCCGCCTCGCAGGTCAGCGCGGACCCGCAGGTGCGGACGGCGCTCGTGGCCAAGCAGCGCGAGCTGCTCGCCGACGGCGGCGACTGGGTCGCGGAGGGGCGCGACATCGGCACGGTCGTCTGCCCGGACGCGCCGGTCAAGGTCTTCCTCACCGCCTCGCCGGAGGAGCGCGCGCGGCGCCGCGCCGACGAGCTCGGCGCGGACTTCGCCGCGGTGCTCGCCGAGCAGCGCGAGCGCGACGCGCGCGACCGCGAGCGCGAGCACTCGCCGCTCGTCGCCGCCGCCGACGCGGTGCCGGTCGACACCACCGGCATGGACCTCGACGGGGTGATCGAGCAGATCGTCATGCTCGTCGTCGAGCAGCGGGAGGTCGAGGCGTGAAGATCGCGGTCGTCGGCTACCCGAACGTCGGCAAGTCGTCGCTCGTCAACCGGCTCACGCAGTCGCGCGAGGCGGTCGTGCACGAGCGGCCCGGGATCACGCGCGACCGCAAGGAGCTCGAGACGGAGTGGAACGGGCGCGCGTTCACGCTGATCGACACCGGCGGCGTCGACCTCGACGACGAGGACCCGCTCGCCGTCTCGATCCAGGACCAGGCGCGCGCGGCGCTCGCGGACGCCGAGGTCGCGCTGTTCGTCGTCGACGCGCGCGCCGGCGTGCGTCCCGGCGACCAGGAGATCGCGGACATCCTGCGCCGCGGGGACGTCCCGATCGTCCTCGCCGCGAACAAGATCGACGCGCCGCGCGACATCGCGCTCGCGCACGAGTTCCACGCGCTCGGGCTCGGCGAGCCGATGGCGGTCTCCGCCGCCCAGGGGCTCGGCACCGGCGACCTGCTCGACCGGCTGGTCGAGCTGCTGCCGCCCGAGCCGGAGCCCGACGAGGACGCCGAGGAGCCGGTCCGGCTCGCGGTCATCGGCCGCCCGAACGTCGGCAAGTCCTCGCTGGTGAACTCCTTCCTCGGCCACGAGCGGGTGATCGTCTCCGACGTGGCGGGCACGACGCGCGACGCGATCGACACGCTGCTCGACGTCGACGGCCGCCAGGTCCGGCTCGTCGACACGGCGGGGATCCGGCGCCAGGCGAAGGTCCAGGAGTCGGTCGAGTACTACACCGTCCTGCGCTCCCAGCGGGCGGCCGAGCGCGCCGAGGTGGCGCTCGTCGTCTGCGACGCGAACGACGGGGTCACCTCGCAGGACATGCGGATCGCCGACCTGGCGATGAAGTCCGGCTGCGCGACCGCGCTCGTGCTCAACAAGTGGGACCTGACCAGCGGCGACGACTTCGACCTCGACCACGAGCGCGCGCGCGTGCAGCGCAAGCTGCGGCTGCGCCCGAAGGTGATGACCGCATCCGCGTTGACCGGCCGCCACGTGCAGCGGATCCTCGTCGAGGTGCTGTCGCTCGCCGATCGCTTCCACCACCGGATCCCGACGCCCGAGCTCAACCGCTTCCTCGGCGACGTCGTCGCCACGCGCCCGCCGCCGCAGAAGCAGGGCCACCGGCTGAAGCTGCTCTACATCGCCCAGATCGGCCAGGCGCCGCCGCGCTTCTCGATCCAGGTCAACAACCGCGACAAGGTCACCCGCGACTACGCGTACTACGTCGAGAACCGGCTGCGCGAGCGCTACGCGCTCGAGGGGATCCCGGTGATCATCGACTTCGCCGAGCGCAAGCAGCGCCGCCGGGCGGCGTGAACCTCCCGGCGCCCCCCGCCTGGGTGCGCCGCCCGCTCGTGCTCGCGGCGCTGGCGGCCGTGGCGCTGCTCGCCCTGGCCGGGGGCCTCGTCTGCGCCCGCGGCGGCGACGGCGCCCCGCCGGACACCGCCGCCCGCCTCGTCCCGGCCTCCGCGCTGGCCTACGTCCACGTCTCCACCGATCCCGGCCGCGCCGCCGACGCGCGGTTCGCGGCGCGCGCGGCCGCGCTGCCGCCCTTGACGCGGCTGCGCGACCAGCTCGTCGCCGCGGTGGCGCCGCAGTCGCTCGACGTCGCGCGCGACGTCCGCCCGTGGCTCGGCGGCGAGCTCGCCTACGCGGCGGTCTCGCCGGCCGACTCGATCGTGCTCGCCGCGGTCGCCGACCGGCCGCGCGCGGAGGCGCTCGTCGCCCGCGTCGGCAACCTGAGCGGCGCGAGCGCGTACCGCGGCGTCCAGCTGCTCGTCGCGGGCACGACCGCGATCGCCTTCGTCGGCGACTTCCTGGCGGTCGGGACCGAGCCGGCGGTGCGCGCGGCGATCGACCGCGAGCAGGGGGAGGGGGACCGGCTGGCCGACGCGGCGCCGTTCCGCCGTGCGCTCGAGGGAGCGCCCGCCGGCCGCTCGCTGACCGCCTACGCCAGCGCCGCGGGCGTGCGCGAGGTGCTCGCGCCGCGGACCGGCGCGGCCGGGCTGCTCGGGCGGCTGCTCGACCGGCCGGGGCTGCAGGCGGCGGGCGCGGCGCTGACCGGGGAGGACGGCGGGCTGCGCGTCACCGCGCGGGTGTCGGGCGGCGCGCCGGAGGACGCGGCGTTCGAGCCGGTGCTGCTCGAGCGCGTCCCGGAGCGGGCGGCCGCGTACCTCGGCGTGAAGAGCGCGGCGCGGCTGGCGGGGCTCGCCGAGCGGCTGGGCGCGACGCGGGTCGTCGGGCAGCTCCGCCGGCTGCTGCGGCGCGAGGCCCAGATCGACGCCGACCAGGACCTGCTGGCCCCGCTGGACGGCGAGGTCGCGCTCTCGGTCACCGGGCCCGCGGAGGATCCCGAGGGGACGGCCGCCGGAGCGCCCGTCGTCACGCTGAAGGCGCGCACGGCGGACGCGGGCCGCACCGGCGCCGCGCTCGCGCGGCTGCAGCAGCCGCTCGCGGCCCGGCTCGCGCTGCCCGGAACGGTGCCCGGCTTCCGCCCGGCGACGATCGGCGGCCTCGACGCCTTCACGCTGCGCGCGACGCCCCAGCTGGCGCCGAGCTACGCGGTCAGCGCCGACGGCCTCGTCATCTCCACCGCGCCCGCGGGGCTGCTCCCGCCGCGCGGCACGCTGGCCGCCGCGCCCGCCTTCGACGCGACCATTGGCGAGGTTCCGGATCAGGCCGACTCGCTAGTCTTCGTCGACCTCCGGCAGCTCCTCGCGCTCGGCGAGGAGACCGGCCTGACGGCGATCTCCGGCCTCGCAACGGCCCGCGACGACCTGCGTCGCGTGCGCGCGGCGGGCGCCGTCGTCACCCAAGACCCCGCCCATCCATCCGACACGACCGCGGAGCTGTTCCTCCAGATCCCATGAGCCAGTACGCAGACAACGAGTACCTCTTCACGTCCGAGTCCGTCACCGAGGGCCATCCGGACAAGGTCGCCGACCAGATCTCCGACGGCGTCCTGGATGCCGTGCTGACCGATGACCCGTACGGGCGCGTGGCGTGCGAGACGCTCGTGAACACCGGCCTGGTGGTGGTGTCGGGCGAGATCTCGACCGAGACCTACGTCGACATCCAGGACATCGCGCGCGAGACGATCCGCAAGATCGGCTACAACGACGCCGATCTGGGGTTCAGCGCGGATTCGTGCGCGGTGATCAACGCGATCGACAAGCAGTCGCCCGACATCGCGCAGGGCGTCGATCAGGCGTATGAGACGCGCGTCGAGGCGACCGACGACGATCGGCTCGACATCGCCGGCGCGGGCGATCAGGGGATGATGTTCGGGTACGCGTCGAACGAGACCGACGAGCTGATGCCGTTGCCGATCTCGCTGGCGCACAAGCTCGCGCACCGGCTGGCCGACGTGCGCAAGGCCGAGGTCGTGCCGTACCTGCGGCCGGACGGCAAGACGCAGGTCTCGGTGCGCTACCGCGACGGGCGCCCGGTCGAGATCGAGAAGCTGCTGATCTCCACGCAGCACAAGGAGGGCGCGGAGTCGCTGATCCCCGAGGATCTGTGGGAGCACGTCGTCGAGCCGGTGCTGCCGAAGGATCTCTACGACGCGCGCAAGCTGCGCAAGAACTTCCTCGTGAACCCGACGGGCCGGTTCGTGATCGGCGGGCCGGTCGGCGACGCCGGGCTGACGGGCCGCAAGATCATCGTCGACACCTACGGCGGCATGGCCCGCCACGGCGGCGGCGCGTTCAGCGGCAAGGACCCGAGCAAGGTCGACCGCTCCGCGGCCTACGCGGCGCGCTACGTGGCCAAGAACGTCGTCGCGGCCGGGCTGGCGGACCGCTGCGAGGTGCAGGTCGCCTACGCGATCGGCGTCGCGCACCCGGTGTCGGTGTACGTCGAGACGTTCGGGACCGAGAAGATCGGCCGCGCGCAGATCGCCGAGCTCGTCGACGCGCACTTCGACCTCCGGCCGGGCGCGTTCCGCGAGTACCTCAAGCTGCACCGTCCGATCTACCAGAAGACGGCCGCTTACGGCCACTTCGGGCGCGACGACCACGACTTCACGTGGGAGCGCACCGACAAGGCCGACGCGCTCCGCAGCGCCGCCGGCCTGGGCGCCACCGCCAACGCGTAGCGCGGGTTCTCCCGCCCCCGCGACGAATGTCGCGGGGGCTGCTTCGCCCTGCCGCTTTCTGGGTAGGGACCGGCCGGAGCCGAGGGGAGAGACCGTGACCGACGTCCGCCTGGACACAGACTTCATCGACTACGCGATCCTGATCACGTACTTCGTGGTCGTGCTGGGCGTCGGGTTCGCGGCGAAGCGCTATGTCCACACCTCGCTCGACTACTTCCTGTCGGGCCGCTCGCTGCCGGCGTGGATCACCGGCCTCGCGTTCATCTCGGCGAACCTGGGCGCCATCGAGGTGCTCGGCATGGCCGCCAACGGCGCCCAGTACGGCGTCGCGACGGTCAACTACTACTGGATCGGCGCGATCCCGGCCATGGTCTTCCTCGGGCTCGTGATGATGCCGTTCTACTACGGCTCCAAGGTCCGCTCGGTGCCGGAGTACCTGCGGCTGCGCTTCAACAACTCGTCGCACATCTTCAACTCGATCACCTTCGCGCTGGCCACGATCCTGATCGCGGGCGTGAACCTCTACGCGCTCGCGCTCGTGCTCCAGCTCATGCTCGGCTGGCCGATCATCGTCGGCATCATCGTCGCCGCGTTCATCGTCGCCGGCTACATCAGCCTCGGCGGCCTCTCGTCGGCGATCTACAACGAGGTGCTCCAGTTCTTCGTGATCGTGGCGGCGCTGCTCCCGCTGACGATCGTCGGGCTCGTCGACGTCGGCGGCTGGAACGGGCTCAAGGAGAAGATCGGCGGCTCGCCGATCGGCGAGGCCGGCCTGCACGCGCTCGAGGGCACCAATCCGGGCGACGTGACCAACCCGATCGGCGCGACCTGGATCGGGATCGTCTTCGGCCTCGGCTTCGTGCTCGCCTTCGGCTACTGGACGACGAACTTCGCCGAGGTCCAGCGCGCGCTCTCGGCCAAGGACTTCTCCGCCGCCCAGCGCACGCCGCTGATCGGCGCGATCCCGAAGCTGTTCCTGCCGTTCATCCTGATCCTGCCGGGCATGATCGCGCTCGTCGTGATCCCCGGTCTCGGCGGCGAGGACGCGAACAAGCAGTACAACAACGCGATCCCGCTGCTGGTCGACCACTACCTGCCGAACGGCATGCTGGGGATAGCCCTCACGGGCCTGATGGCCTCGTTCATGGCCGGCGTGGCGGCGAACGTGTCCGCGTTCAACACGGTGGTCACCACCGACATCGTCGAGCCGTACCTCAAGCGCGACCAGCCGGACGAGTGGTACGTGCGGTTCGGCCGGATCGCGACGATCGTCGGCATCTTCGTCTCGATCGGCACCGCGCTGATCGCGTCGACGTACGACAACCTCATGAACTACCTGCAGGCGCTGTTCTCGATCTTCAACGCGCCGCTGTTCGCCACGTTCATCATCGGCATGTTCTGGAAGCGGATGACGCCCGCGGCGGGCCTGTGGGGCCTGATCGCGGGCACGATCACCGCGGCGGGCTTGTTCATCGGCTACAAGGCGGGCTGGATCAGCTTCGGCTCCGACCTCGACGAGTCGATGTGGGGCGCCGGGGCGGCGTTCGTGGTCGACGCGATCGTGACGGTGATCGTGACGCTGGTGACCACGCCCAAGCCCGTCTCCGAGCTGCAGGGGCTGGTCTACGGCATGGCGAACGTCAGCGCGCCACCCGTGGACCACTGGTGGCAGTCGCCGAAGCTGATGGGCTTCTCGGTGCTCGCCGGAGCTGCGATCCTGACCATTCTTCTCTGGTAGGAGCGAACGATGTCCGACGATCCACTGGTCGAGCGAACCGAGAGCACTGCCGCGAGCGAGGGAGCCGCGAGCGTCGCGCAGGCCGCCAACCTGTTCGACCTGCGCCGCATCATCGGCGGGGTGTTCGGCGTCTGGGGGGTGCTCCTCGATCATCCTGGGCATCACCGACAGCGATGCGGAGATCGCCAAGGCCGCGGACGTCAACATCAACCTGTGGACCGGGCTCGGCATGCTGGTGATCTCGGCGTTCTTCCTCATCTGGGCGTTCACCCGCCCGCTCGGCGAGCAGCTGGCCGAGTCGGAGTCAGAGCAGGGCGGCGGGGGGCCCGGGCAGGACGTCCCGGGCGCCGACCGGGGCGACGAGCCCCGGCCGCAGTAGCGCCAGCACCGACCCGCCGAAGCCGCCGCCGACCATCCGGGCGCCCGCCGCGCCCGCGTCCTTGAGCGCGCGCACGGTGTCCTCGACCGCCGGGACGCTGGCCTCGTAGTCGTCGCGCAGGCTCGCGTGGCTGGCGTCGAGCAGGCGGCCGGCCGCCTCCAGGTCGCCGGCGCGCAGCGCGCCGACCATCGCGTCGACGCGGGCGTTCTCGGACAGGACGTGGCGCGCGCGGCGCGTCGAGCGGGTCGGGAAGCGCGGCGGCCGCGTCCGGCTCGGCCTCGCTGAGCTGCTCGATCGCCGAGCGCCTCGCAGGCCGCGCGGCACTCGGCGCGGCGCTCGTTGTAGCCGCCGGCGGCGTGGACGTGCTCGGCGCCGGAGTCGAGCGTGACGAGCCGCCAGTCGCCGAGGTCGCAGCGGCACGGGGGTCACGCCGAGCGTGGCGAAGTCGATCCGGATCGCCTCGCCGTCGCGGCCGCAGAGCGAGGCGAGCTGGTCGAGCAGCCCGGTCTCCGCGCCGACCCAGTCGTTCTCGACCCGCGAGCAGAGCTTCGCCAGCTCGACGCGGTCGGGCTCGGGCGCGCCGGCGACCGCGAGCAGCGCGAGCGAGAGCGCCGCCTCGAGCGCGGCGGAGGAGGAGAGCCCGGAGCCGGCGGGGACGTCGCCGCCGAACGCGATCCGCGCGCCCTCCAGCGGGACGCCGGTCGCGCGCAGCTCGGCGACGGTGCCGCGCACGAACGCGCGCCAGCCGTCCGCGCGGCCGGGATCCGCGGCGGCGAAGCGGTCGTGCTCGCCGAGGTCGCGCGCCTCGGCGACGATCTCCCCGTCGTCGCGCGCCTCCGCCTCGGCGGTGACGCCGCGGTCGATCGCGAACGGCAGCGCCAGGCCCCCGTTGTAGTCCGTGTGCTCGCCGATCAGGTTGACGCGGCCGGGACCGAAGGCGCGGAACACGGCGCGCAGCCTCGCAGGTTCGCGGGGTAGCCGTATGGTCGCCCGGGAGCGCTGCTCCGTACGCTCAGGAGCGATGCCCGAGCCGCGCAAGCCACCCACGTCCCGGATCTCCCGCTCCGCCCGTCTCGGCGGGCTCGTCGCCGGGCAGTCGGCCCGCTGGGTCGGGACGCGCGCCGCGAACGTCGTCCGCTCGCCCGAGCGCGCGGACGAGGCGACCGGCGAGCGCGCCGCGGCGCTCGCGCGCGAGCTCGTCGAGCAGCTCGGCCAGATGCGCGGCGCCGCGATGAAGGTCGGCCAGGTGCTCTCGACCGTCGACTTCACCGCGCTGCCCGAGGACGAGCGCGAGAACTTCAAGCAGACGCTGGCGGCGCTGCGCGACGACGTCCCGCCGCTGCCCTACAAGCAGGTCGAGAAGCTGCTGCGCTCCGAGCTGGGGGAGAAGCCGTCGGCGGTCTTCGCCTCGTTCGAGGAGGAGGCGTTCGCGGCGGCCTCGATCGGCCAGGTCCATCGCGCCGTGACGCGCGACGGGCAGCCGGTGGCGGTCAAGGTGCAGTACCCCGGCGTGGCCGAGGCGGTCGACACCGACCTGCGCAACCTGACCCTGCTGCTCCCGCTGGTCAAGCGGCTCGCGCCCGGCCTCGACGTCAAGGCCGTGTACGCCGAGCTGCGCGAGCGGATCGCCGAGGAGCTCGACTACGAGCTCGAGGCGCAGAACCAGCGCGCGGTGGCGCGCGCGCATCGCGGGCACCCGTTCGCGCACGTGCCCGAGGTCCACACCGACCTCTCCAGCCGGCGCGTCCTGGTCACCGACCTGCTCGTCGGCGACCGCTTCGAGGCGGTCAAGCAGCGCGACGAGGCGACCCGCGACCGCTTCGGCGAGATCGTCTTCCGCTTCTACTTCGGGCTCGTCCACCACCTGGGCCGCGTCTGCGGCGACCCGCATCCGGGCAACTACCTGCTGCTGGAGGACGGGCGCGTCGGCTTCCTCGACTTCGGCCTGATGCGCGTGCTCGAGCGCGGCTACATCGAGCGCGAGGCGGCGGTCGCGGTCGCGGTCGAGGCCGGCGACGCCGCGGGCGTCCACTCCGCGCTGGCCGACCTCGGCTACCTGCCGGACCCGTCCGCCTTCGTGCCGGAGGACCTGCTCGGCCAGGTCGCGGGCATGGGCGCGTGGTACCTCGAGCCGGGCGTGCGGCGGATGTCGCCGGCCTGGGTCGCGGCGCTGCTCGACGACACCGGCGGCCCGCGCTCGCCGTACTTCCAGCAGATGCGGCGTCAGACGATCCCCCCGCAGGCGCTGCTGCTGCGGCGGATGGAGGGGCTCGTGCTCTCGACGCTGGGCGAGGTCCGCGCCGCGGCCGACTGGAACGCGATCGCCCGCGAGTACTACGGCGGCGCGCCGCCGTCGACGCCGCTCGGCGAGGCCGACCACGCGTTCTGGTCGGATCTTCAGGCCGCGGCCTGAGCGCCGAGCCGGCGCTCCATGACCGCGATCGCCTCGGACGAGGAGTCGATCAGCAGGTAGCGGCGGCCGAGCGCGGCCGCGACGGCGCCGAGCGTGCCCGAGCCCGCGAACGGGTCGAGGCAGAGGTCGCCCGGGCGGCTCGAGGCCTGGACGAGGCGGCGGACGAGGCCCTCGGGCTTCTGCGTCGGGTACCCGGTCTTCTCGCGGCCGGTGGGGGAGACGATCGTGTGCCAGATCACGTCGGTCGGGCGCTTGCCGCGCTCGCGCTGCTCGGGCGTGACGAGGCCCGGCGCCATGTAGGGCTCGCGGTCGACCGCGTCGGCGTCGAACAGGTAGCGCTCCGGGTCCTTGACGTAGACGAGGATCGTGTCGTGCTTCGCCGGCCAGCGGTTGCGCGGCTTGGCGCCGTAGTCGTAGGCCCAGATCAGCTCGTTGAGGAAGCACGCGCGGCCGAACAGCTCGTCCAGCAGCAGCTTGCAGTAGTGCGCCTCGCGGTAGTCGATGTGGAAGTAGAGCGTGCCGTGCGGCGCGAGCAGGCGATGGACCTCGCGTGAGCCGCGGGGCGAGGAACCCGAGGTAGTCGTCGAAGGCGTCGCGGTAGGAGCTGGTCTCGAGCAGGCGGCTGGCGTAGCGGCGGCCGCCGAACCCGGTGCGGTCGCCGCCGGGGTCGGCGACCGTGGCGAGCGTGCGGCGCGCCTGGCGGCGGCCCGTGTTGAACGGCGGGTCGAGGTAGGCGAGCGTGACCGACGCGTCGGGCTCGGCGCGCAGCAGCGGCAGGTTGTCGCCGTGGAGGATCCGGTCCACGGGCTCAGCCGGCCTGCTGGGCGATCTGGATCAGGTTGCCGCAGGTGTCGTCGAACACCGCGGTCGTGACCGGGCCGTGCTCGACCGGCTCCTGGACGATCCGCACCCCCAGCGCGCGCAGCCGCTCGACCTCCGCCGTGACGTCGTCGACGGCGAACGACGTGAACGGGATGCCGTCGGCGACGAGCGCCGCCTTGAACGGCTTCGCGGCGGGGTGGCCGTCGGGCTCGAGCAGCAGCTCGGTGCCGTCCGGCTCGCCGGGGGCGGTCACCGTCAGCCAGCGCGCCGCGCCGACCGGGACGTCGTGCTTCATCTCGAAGCCGAGCACCTCGGTGTAGAAGCGCAGCGCCTTCTCCTGGTCGTCGACCAGGACGCTCGTGACGACGATCCGCATCGTCCGAGCCTATCCGTGTCCGCGGCGGCGGCTAGCGTCATCCGCCCGTGATCGCGCGCGTCGAACCGCTCACCACGACCCGGCGGCTCGCCGGGCCGTTCGACTACGCGCTGCCCGACGCGCCGGTCGCCGTCGGGTCGGTCGTGCGGGTCCCGTTCGGGCGCCAGGCGCTCGACGGCGTGGTGGTCGGGCTGGCGGACACGCACCGAGGTGCCGGCCGAGCGGCTCGTCACCCCGCGCGAGGTGCGCGCGGACTCGGTCCCCGAGGAGCTGGTCGCGCTCGCGCTGTGGATGGCGGACGAGTACTGCTCGACGCCGGCGCGGGCGCTCTCGCTCGTGCTGCCGCCGCGCGGGCGGCCGCGGACCGAGCTGTGGGCCGGCCGGACGGCGGCGCCGCTCGACGGCGAGCGCCTGACGGCGAACCAGCGCGCGCTGCTCGCGGCGCTGCCGCGGGCCGCGGGCCGGGATCTGTCCGCGCTGCGGCGGCTGGAGGCGCGCGGGCTCGTCGCGATCGGGCCGCGCGACCGGCGCCGGTCGCCGCTGACCGTCGCGCACGGCGACGCGGAGGTCGAGCTGACCGACGCGCAGCGCGTCGCGGTCGCCGCGGTCGCGGAGGGCAGCGCGCAGCTGCTCCACGGGGTCACCGGCTCGGGCAAGACCGAGGTCTACCTCCGGGCGGCGGCGGCCGCGCTGGAGCGCGGGCGGGGCGTGATCGTGCTCGTGCCCGAGATCGCGCTCACGCCGCAGACCGTCGGGCGGTTCCGCGCGCGCTTCGGCGACACCGTGGCGCTGCTGCACTCCGCGCTCGGCGAGGGCGAGCGCTACGACGAGTGGCGGCGGCTGCGGACGGGCGAGGCCCGGATCGCCGTCGGCCCGCGCTCCGCCGTCTTCGCCCCGGTCCGCGATCTCGGGCTGATCGTGGTCGACGAGGAGCACGACCCGTCCTACAAGCACGAGGGCGATCCGCGCTACGACGCCCGCCACGTCGCCGAGGAGCGGATCCGGCGCGCGGGCGGCGCCTTCCTCGCCGGCTCGGCGACGCCGCGGCCGGAGACGTGGGAGCGGCTGCCGCACCTGACGCTGCCGGGCCGCGTCGGGCAGCCGGCCGCTGCCGCCGGTGCAGGTGCTCGACATGCGCGGGTCGCGGCATCCGCTGCATCCGGAGACGCGGCTCGCGCTCACGGGCGCGCGCAAGGCGATCCTGCTGCTCAACCGGCGCGGCTGGTCGAACTTCCTCACCTGCCGGACGTGCGGGAAGGTCTGGGAGTGCCCGCAGTGCGACGTCGCGCTGGTGCTGCATCGCGCCGAGGACGTCGTCGCCTGCCACCACTGCGGCCACCGGGAGCGGATCCCGGGGCGCTGCGACGCGTGCGGCTCGCCGTCCGTCGCGCGCTACGGGGCGGGGACCGAGCGGCTCGAGGCCGAGCTCGTCGAGGCGCTCGACGTGCCGGTGTTCCGGCTCGACGCGGACACGGCGTCCGCGAAGGACGCGGTGCCCGCGCTGCTGTCGCGGTTCGCCGCCGCGCCCGCCGGGCTGCTCGTCGGCACGCAGATGGTGGCCAAGGGGCACGACTTCCCGGACGTGACGCTCGGGGTCGTCGTCGATGCCGACGCGACGCTGCGGTTCCCCGACTTCCGCGCGGAGGAGCGGACGTTCGCGCTGATCGCCCAGCTCGCCGGGCGGGCGGGGCGCGGGCCGCTGGGCGGGCGCGTGCTCGTGCAGACGACGGCGCCCGACGCGCCCGCGATCGCCGCGGCGGCGCGGCACGACACGCGCGGCTTCGTGACCGGCGAGCTCGCGCGGCGGCGCGCGCTCGACTATCCGCCGTACGCGGACCTGATCCGCGTGATCTGCTCGGCGGAGTCCGCCGGCCCGCCGCGGGCGGCGGCGGGCGCGATCGCCGACGCGGCGGCCGGCGCGCGCGGGGCGGCCGTCCTCGGCCCGGCGCCGCTCTTCCGCCTCCGCGGGCGGCATCGCTCCCAGGTCGTGGTCAAGGCCCACGACCGCGCGGCGGCGATCGCCGCGGTCCGCGTCGCCGTCGACCGCGCGGCGAACGCGCGCGAGCATCGCGAGGTGGCCTTCTCGGTGGATGTCGACCCGCAATAAACTCACCTCCGATGTCCGAAGAGCCCACCGAGGTCGCCGAGGAGGATCCCGCCCCGACGCTGGATCCCGAGACGCGCGCGCGCCGCGACGCGGCGCTGACGCTCGTCCGCAAGCACGGCGACCCGGTCCTGCGCAGCCGCGCGCTCGAGATCGACCGCTTCGACGACGCGCTGCGCGACGAGATCCGCCGGATGGGGCAGGTCATGAACGACGCGCTCGGGATCGGCCTCGCGGCGACGCAGGTCGGCGTCATGCACCGCGTGCTCGTCTATCGCGTCGAGGCCGAGGCGGCGGTCGCCGCGCTCGTCAACCCGGTCCTCGAGTGGGCGAGCGACGAGCGCGAGCCGCTGGAGGAGGGCTGCCTGAGCCTGCCCGGCGTGCTCGTCGACGTCGAACGGCCGGTCCACGTCCGCGTCCGCGCCCAGGACGAGCGCGGCGAGCCGATCCTGGTCGAGGCGTCGGGGCTCGAGGCGCGCGTGATCCAGCACGAGATGGACCACCTCGACGGCGTCCTGATCCTCGACCGGACGTCGCGCGACCAGCGCAAGCAGGCCATGCGCGCCCTGCGCGAGGCGAACGCGCCCGCCGCCGCCTGACCCTGCCGGTGCGCACCGTCTACCTCGGCACCTCGCCGTTCGCCGCCGCGGTGCTCGAGCGGCTCGCCGCGAGCGCGCACCGGCCGTCGCTCGTCGTCACGCGTCCCGACCGGCCGAAGGGCCGCGGGCGGGCGCTCCAGGCGCCGCCGGTCGCCGACACCGCGCGGGCGCTCGGGCTCGACCTGATCCAGCCCGAGGACCTCCATGCGCCGGACGTGCTCGCGCGGATCGCGGCGGAGGAGCCGGGCGCGCTCGTCGTCTGCGCCTACGGCGTGCTGGTCAAGGAGCCGCTGCTGTCGGACCACGAGATCGTCAACGTGCACCCCTCGCTGCTGCCGCGCTGGCGCGGCGCGGCGCCGGTCGAGCGGGCGATCATGGCCGGCGACGCCGAGACCGGCGTGTCGATCATGCGGCTGACCGCGGGGCTGGACTCCGGCCCGGTGTGCCTCGCGGAAGCCGACCCCGATCGGTCCGGACGACGACTACGGCACGCTCGCCGCGCGGCTGCAGGAGCTCGCCGGCGGGCTGCTGGTGCGGGCGCTCGACGAGCGGCCGCCGTGGGTCGAGCAGGACGCTGCGGGCGTGACCTACGCGCACAAGATCGAGGCCGCGGACCGCTCGCTCGACCCGACCCGGCGGCCCGAGACCGCGGAGCGGACGGTCCGCGCGCTGCGGCCGCACATCGGCGCGCGGATCCCGCTGCCCGACGGGAGCTTCCTCGGCGTGCTGGCGTCGCGGGTCGACGGGCCGACGCTGGCGCCGGCCGGCGGGCGGCTGCGGACCGACGGCGACCGGCTCCTGCTCGACTGCCGCGGCGGGGCGCTCGAGCTGACCGAGATCCGGCCGCCGGGCGGCCGTCCGATGGCGGCGGGCGACTGGCTGCGCGGACGACCGGATCCCGCGCTGACCGACTTCTGGTTCGACCCGACGTTGCCGGGGCTGAGCGTCGACGAGCTGCTCGACCGCGCCCGCGCGGAGTGGGCCGGGGCGGAGGAGTGGGCGCCCGGGCTGGCCGCGCTGGGCTGGCGCGGGACGCCGGAGGTCCTCGACGCGCTGCGTTCGCTCGCGGACGACGCCGATCCCGTCGCGCGCAGCGTCGCCGCCTACGTCGCCGGGCAGCTCGGCGCGCCGCTGCGGTCGCAGCCGGCGGCGTCCGCGGCGCTGCTGGAGGGGATGGCCGCCGTCGAGTCCGATCCGGCCGTGCTCGCGGTGATCGCCGAGGCGCTGGGGCATCTCGGCGCCCCCTGGGGGCTGGGCGTGCTGCTCGGACTGCGCGGGCACGCCGACGCCGCGGTCCGCGACGGCGTCGTCGACGCGCTCGCGGGCCGCACCGACCCGGCCGCCGTCGCCGCGCTCGTCGAGCTCTCGCGCGACCGCGAGCCGGCGATCCGCGACTGGGCGACGTTCGCGCTCGGGACGCTCACCGATCAGGACTCGCCCGAGCTGCGCGACGCGCTCGTGGCGCGGCTCGACGACGCCGATCCGGAGACGCGGATCGAGGCGGTCCACGGCCTGGCGCTGCGCGCCGACCCGCGCGCGGTCGAGCCCGCGCTCGCGCTGCTCGCGGAGGCCGAGCGCGGCCCGACGGTCTGGTCGCGCCACGCGCTGCTCGAGGCGACGATCCTGCTGGCGGCGCTGAGCGGCGACGCGCGCTTCGCGCCGCACCTGCCGCAGCTCGACGACGGCTGGCGCGGGACGACGCTGGAGCGCGACCTCACGCGCGCGCTCGAGCGCTGCGTGCCCGACCCAGCCTGAGCGGCGCGGCGGCTACTGCGCGGTGGGCGTCGCGGCCGGGGTGGCCGGAGGCGCGGCGGCGGGCGCCGGGGCCGGAGCCGGGGCGGCCGCGGGAGCGGGAGCCGGCGCGGGCGCCGGAGCCGCGGCAGGCGCCGGAGCGGCGGGGACCGGGGCCGGCGGCGGCGGGGGCGGCGTCGCCGGGGCGGGCGCGGGGGCCGGAGCCGGAGCCGGAGCCGCGGCGGGCGCCGGGTCGGCGGCCGGAGCGGGTTGGCGGGAGCCGGGTTGTCGTCGGCGGCCGGGCCGGCTTGGCGGGGCCGGGTTGTCGTCGGCGGCCGGAGCCGGGTTGGCCGGGGCCGGGTTGTCGTCGGCGGCCGGAGCCGGGTTGGCGGGAGCCGGGTTGTCGTCGGGCGCCGGAGCCGGGTTGGCCGGGAGCCGGGTTGTCGTCGGGCGCCGGAGCCGGGTTGGCGGGAGCCGGGTTGTCGGGGGCCGGGGCCGGGTTCGCCGTCGTCGGCGGCTGCGCGCCGTCGTCGCCGCCCGGGGTGCCCGGATCGCCGCCGTCGTCGTCGTCGCTGTTGCCGCCGTCGTCGTCCGGCACGCGGCCGGGGTTCGTCGTGCCGTTGTCGTCGCTGCCCGGGCCCTGCGGGTTGTCCGGGTTGTCGCCGTTGCCGGTCGGGTCGGGCGCGATCGCCGGGAACGAGTTCGCGTCGCCGGGGTCGGTGCCGGCCGCGAGCTCGGTCGGCGTTCGAGCTGCCGTCGCCGTCGGTGTCGGTGTCGCTGTCGGGCGTGAGCCGATCGGTGCCGAGCTGCTGCTCCAGGACGTCGGTGATGCCGTCCTTGTCCGTGTCCAGTGTCCGGGGTCGAGCTGCACGGAGTCCGGGTCGGTCGGGTCGGTGCCCGCCTTGACCTCGATGTCGTTGCGCACGCCATCGCGGTCGGAGTCGCGTCGACGTCCTTCGGCCGTTCGTCACCTGCTGGGAGGTCGTACGCCGCGAAGTTCAGCTCGTCCGTCGGAGATGCCGTCGCCATCGCGTCGTCGTCGGGGTTGACGGCAGATCGTACGCCTGAAGCGCGATCCGGGATGCCGTCGCCGTCGCTGTCCGAGCGAAGTCCGGATCGGCGGCGTCGCCGACGTTGCCGCCGCGTCGCCGCCGGCCCGCCGGAGCGCGTGGTGGCCGAGCCGCCGTTGTCGCCGCCGCCGCCGCCGGAGCCGCCGCCGGGGAGGCCGGCGCCCGCCGCCGCCGGGCGTGCCGGCGACCGGCAGGTCACGTCGAAGCCGAGATCGCCGGTCGTGGTGACGCCGAGGCCGAGCCGGCCGAGGCCGCGCGACGCGGCGGTGCGGGTCGGCGCCGTCGGTGCCGTTCGCCGACGCGGAGCGGCGGCGGGCTGGCGAGCTGGATGGGCTCGCTGCTCGTCCTTCTGGCGCGAGGAGGTGAGGCCGTTCCAGTCGGCCACGGGCGCGAGCAGCGCGCCGCCGACCAGGATCGCCGAGATCAGGCCAGCCGAGATCGCGCCCGCGAACCTGAGGTCGCGGGCGTGCGAAGTGCGCCCCTGCGCGGTGGCGCTGCTACTACCGATGCGGTGATCCGACATTCGAGCTCATCCCCTATCCAACCAGCCCATCGGCGGAATCCTTGTCGGGCTGAAGAGCTCTGGACGCGGTCTGGACGATTGTTCGATGCCGATCGACGAGTTTCCGAGGATCTCGACCAGACATTAAACCGGTAGATCGCGTGAGCAAGCTACATCCGACGATGAGCGGAAACGCGCCGACGGCGGCCAGGGTCTGTGCGCTGACCGTCATCCGCCGCGTGTTCGAGGACGGAGCATGGGCGGATCGGGCGCTTCACGGCGAAGCCGGGCGCCTCGAACTGGACCCGCGCGAGCGCGCGCTCGCCACCCGCCTGGCCTACGGCGACGGTCCAGCGCCGCGCCACGCTCGACCACCTGATCGAGCGTTCGCGGGCCGGCCGACCGACCGCCTGGAGCCGATCGTCCGGGCCGCCCTCCGGCTCGGCCTCTACCAACTGGCCTACCTGGACCGCGTGCCCGCCCACGCGGCGGTGACCGAGTCCGTCGAGCTGGTCAAGCCGTCCTCGCCGGGCGGGGCGAAGCTCGTCAACGCCGTCCTCCGGCGCGGCGCGCGCGAGGCCGCGGCGGCGGTCGCGGCGCTCCCCGAGGCCACGCCGGCCGAGGCCGCCCTGCGCCACTCCCATCCCGAGTGGATCGCCGCGCTCTGGTTCGACGCGCTCGGGCCCGACGCCGCGCGCGCGCTCATGGCCGCCGACAACGAGCCCGCCGAGGCCGCGCTGCGCGCCAACACGCTGCGCGGCGACGCGGCCGCCCTCGCGGCCGAGCTCCCGCTCCCCACGCATCCCGCGCCGGGCCTGCCCGAGGGCCTCCTCCTCGACGCGCCGTTCGACGCCTTCGACTCCCCGCTCTGGCACGCGGGCCGCTTCATGCCGCAGTCGCGCGCCGCGATGACGGTCGCGCGCATCGTCGGCCCGCGCCCGGGCGAGCGCGTGCTCGACCTCTGCGCCGCGCCCGGCGGCAAGACGACCCACCTCGCGGCGCTGATGGAGGACACGGGCGCCGTCGTCGCCGTCGAGCGCCACCCGGGCCGCGCCGAGGCGCTGCGCCGCACCGCACGCCGGATGGGCGCCTCCTGCGTCACCGTCCGGACCGCGGACGCCTCCGCAGCCGCAGGACGGCGAGTTCGACCGCGTGCTCGTCGACCCGCCCTGCTCGGACCTCGGCACGCTCGCCTCGCGCCCCGACGCCCGCTGGCGCAAGGACGCCGACACCCCGCGCCGGCTCGCGCAGACGCAGGCGGCGATCCTCGCGGCCGGCGCCGACGCCGTCCGCCCGGGCGGCACGCTGGTCTACAGCACCTGCACGATCTCGCCCGCCGAGAACGAGGACGTCGTGCGCGGCGTTCCTCGCCGGGCGCAGGGACTTCAGCGCCGACGACCTGCGCGACGACGTCCCGCTGTGGGACCATGGGGGCGTGCCAGGCTTCCTGCAGACGCTCCCGCACCGCGACGGGACCGAGGGGTTCTTCATCGCGCGGCTCCGCCGGGAGCCGGCGTGAGCGATGACCAGGTCGACCTCGGCGACGTCTGCCCGGCGTGCCACGAGCCCTGGCTGCGGGCGACGAACCTGCCCGGCCGCTACCGCTGCGTGAACTGCCTCCGCCGCTTCGAGCTCGCCTCGGTCTGCCCGAACTGCGGCGAGCACTCGACGATCGTGCGCATGTCGAGCACCGCGCTCTACACCTGCAACCACTGCCGGAGCTCGATGCTCCAGCCGATCTGATGGCGGCGCCCGCCGGCGTCGCCCCCTCGATCCTCGCCGCCGACTTCGCCCGCCTCGCCGAGCAGGTCGCCACCGTGCTCGACGCCGGCGCGCGGACGATCCACGTCGACGTCATGGACGGCCACTTCGTCCCGCCGCTGAGCATGGGCCCGGCCGTCGTCGCAGGCGCTCGCGGGCCAGGTCCACGACGTCGGCGGCTTCATCGACGTCCACCTCATGATCGAGCGGCCCGAGCAGCAGGTCGCCAACTTCGCCAAGGCGGGCGCCGACGGGATCACGGTCCACGTCGAGGCGACCCCGCACGCGAACTACGCGCTCAACGCGGTCCGCGACGCCGGCTGCCGGGCCGGCCTGGCGCTCAACCCCGGCACCCCGGTGGGCGCGATCGACGAGCTCATCGAGCACCTCGACCTGGTCCTCTGCATGACCGTGAACCCCGGCTGGGGCGGCCAGAAGTTCCTGCCCGGCTCGCTCGCGAAGATCGAGCGGCTGCGGGCCACGCTCGGCGACGGGCCGGTGCTGGAGGTGGACGGCGGGATCGACGCCCGGACGGCCGGGCCGTGCGCGCGCGCGGGCGCGACCCTGTTCGTCGCAGGATCCGCGGTGTTCGGCGCGAACGATCCGAGGCAGGCATGCCTCGAGATCGCACGCGCAATCGCGGCATAAGGGGGTGTGGCCACCCGTATGGGCGCGCTATCTGCTTGCGTCCACAATCGAAGCCGAAGCCATGGGGCCAACGATCCTGATCGTCGACGACCACCCGTCGTTCCGGGCGAGTGCGCGCGTCGTCCTCGAGTCGGACGGGTTCAGCGTCGTCGGCGAGGCGGCCGACGGGGCCTCGGCGCTCGAGGAGTGCTGCCGGCTCCGGCCCCAGGTCGTCCTGCTCGACGTCCAGCTGCCGGACATCGACGGCTTCGACGTCTGTGAGCGGATAACGTCGCACCTGGAGCACCCGACCGTGATCATGACCTCGAGCCGCGATCCCGCCGACTTCGGCCCGCTCGTCACCAGCTCGGGCGCCTGCGGCTTCGTCCCCAAGGCCGAGCTCTCCGGAGAGCGCGTGCAGGAGCTCCTCTCCCCGTGAGCGGCCTGCGGCGCGCGCTCGGGCTCGTCGCGATCGAAGGCGTCGTCGTCGGACTGGTCGCCCTCGCGATCGTCCTGTCGTCCGACCACATCGACGCGCGCGCGTTCCAGGGCATCCTGGGCCTGTTCATCGGCTGGTCGTGGATCGGCGCCGGGCTGATCGCCTGGTGGCGGCGGCCGGACAACCGCTTCGGCGTGCTGATGACCGCGGTCGGCTTCGCCTTCTTCCTCAGCAGCCTGGCGGCCGCGGACGCCGCCTGGCTGTTCACGATCGGCGTCCTGCTCTCGGCCGTCTACTTCGCGGTCTTCGTCCACATGCTCGTCGCCTACCCCGACGGCCGGATCGGCTCGGACCGGCTCCGCAACGTCGTCATCGGGGGCTACGTGATCGCCGTCCTCGGGCCGCTGCCGTCGCTGCTGTTCGCCACCCCCGAGCGGCTCGACTGCGACAACTGCCCGCAGTCGGTGCTCTTCATCGAGGACAACGGGACGCTCTACACGATCTTCGACGTCCTCACGTCGCTGATCGCGGTGGTGCTCGTCGGCTACGTCGTCTTCGTCACGCTCGCGCGCTTCCGCGACGCGCCGCAGGCCCGCCGCCGCGCGATGGCGCCGGTGATCTGGTCCGGCGCGGGCCTGCTCGTCGTGCTGGCCGGCGCGCTCCTGACCGAGGCGGTCGACGGCCCGGAGGCGATCTCGGACGCGACCGACCTCCTGGGCCTGTTCCTGTTCGCGCTCGTGCCCTACGGCTTCGTCTTCGGGGTGCTGCGCTCGCGCGTCCTGCAGGCGGGCGCGGTGACCGAGTTCCTGCACCGGATCGGCGACGGCCCGGACCCGAGCGACCTGCGCGACCTGCTCTCGACCGCGCTCGGCGACCGCTCGCTGCAGGTCGTCTACTGGCTCGACCGGCCGCGCAAGTGGGTCGACGCCGCCGGCCATCCCGCCGTGCTCCCGGGCGACGACGACCCCGCCCGGGCCGTGACCCGGGTGGAGCGCGAGGGCCGCGCGGTCGGCGCGCTGATCCACGACCGCTCGCTGTGCGAGGACCCGGAGCTCGTCGGCTCGGTCGCCGCCGCGGCCGGCCTCTCGATCGAGAACGAGCGCCTGCAGGCGCAGCTGCGCGCGCGGGTCGAGGAGCTGCGCGCCTCGCGCGCCCGGATCGTCGCCGCGGGCACCGCCGAGCGCCGGCGGCTCGAGCGCAACCTGCACGACGGCGCCCAGCAGCGGCTCGTCGCGCTCTCGCTCACCCTGCGCGTCGCCCAGAGCCGCCTGCGCAAGGACCCCGACGGGGCGGAGGCGATGATCGCCGGCGCCCAGGAGGAGCTGACGCTGGCGCTCGAGGAGCTCCGCGAGCTGGCCCGCGGGATCCATCCCGCCGTCCTCTCCGACCGCGGCCTCGAGCCGGCGCTCGCCGCGCTGGCCGGGCGCTCGCCGGTCCCCGTCGAGGTCGAGGAGACGCCCACCGAGCGGCTGCCGCCCGCCGTCGAGGCCGCGGCCTACTTCGTGGTCGCCGAGGCGCTCACCAACGTCGTCAAGTACGCCGGGGCCTCGCAGGCGCGGATCTCGATCTCGCGCACGAACGGACACGCCGTCGTGGAGGTCGCCGACGACGGCGTCGGCGGGGCCGATCCGACCCGTGGATCGGGGCTGCGAGGCCTCGCCGACCGGGTCTCCGCCCTCGACGGAACGCTCGAGTTGCGGTCACCGCAGGGCGCGGGGACCGTGCTTCGTGCTTCGATCCCCGTATGAGCGACCCGATCCGCGTCGTCATCGCCGACGACTCCGTACTCCTGCGCGAGGGTCTCGCGCGCCTGCTCGAGGAGTTCGGCTTCGAGGTCGCCGCGCAGGCCGGTGACGCCGAGGACCTGCTCCGCAAGGTGGGTTCCCACAAGCCCGACGTCGCCGTCGTCGACGTCCGGATGCCGCCGACCCACACCGACGAGGGGCTGCGCGCGGCGCACGAGATCCGCGCCACGTATCCGGGGACGGGCGTGCTCGTCCTCTCCCAGTACGTCGAGGAGGCCTACGCGCTCGAGCTGCTGTCCGAGTCGACGGAGTCGACCGGCTACCTGCTCAAGGACCGCGTCGCCGACGTGGACTCGTTCACGGACGCCGTCCGGCGCGTCGCGAACGGCGGCTCGGCCCTCGATCCGGAGGTCGTCGCGCTGCTGCTGGGCCGGCGCCGGCGCGAGGACCCGCTGCAGTCGATCACCCCGCGGGAGCGCGAGGTGCTCGGGCTGATGGCCGAGGGCCGCTCGAACGCGGCGATCGCCGAGGCGCTGGTCGTGACCGAGCGCGCGGTCGAGAAGCACGTCACCTCGATCTTCTCCAAGCTCGACCTGACGCCCGACGTGGAGGACCACCGGCGCGTGCTCGCGGTCCTCGCGTACCTGCGCGCCGCCTGACCCGCCCGGTGCGGCTGCCCGCACCGGCGCGAGGGGGGAACTCCCCTTTGCGGCCGCCGCGGACGGCGGGATGCTGTCGGGTATGACCGCGATTGCGACTGACACGATCGTCTCCACGACGGACCTCCATCGAACCTACGGGGAGGGTGAGGCGGCCGTCCACGCCCTGCGCGGCGTCACGATCGGCTTCCCCGCCGGCGGGTTCACGGCGATCATGGGGCCCTCGGGCTCCGGCAAGTCGACGCTCATGCATCTGCTCGCGGGGCTGGACCGCCCGACGTCCGGCTCGGTCGTCGTCGACGGCCAGGAGCTCGCGAACCTCGACGACAAGCGGCTGACCGCGCTGCGGCGCGACAAGCTCGGCTTCGTCTTCCAGGCCTACAACCTGATCCCGGTCCTGACCGCGCACGAGAACATCACGCTGCCGCTGATGCTCGCGGGCACGAAGGTCGACGACGAGTGGTTCGCCACGCTCGTCGACGCGGTCGGGCTGGGCGACCGGCTCACGCATCGTCCCGCCGAGCTGTCCGGCGGGCAGCAGCAGCGGGTGGCGATCGCCCGCGCGCTGGTCTCGCGGCCCGCGGTCGTGTTCGCCGACGAGCCGACCGGCAACCTCGACTCGCAGTCGGCGGGCGAGGTGCTCGGGCTGCTCCGGCGCGCCGTCGACGACTTCGGCCAGACCGTGATCATGGTCACGCACGACGCGGGCGCGGCCTCGACCGCCGACCGCGTGGTGATGCTGCAGGACGGCGCGATCGTGCACGACGGGCCCGCGGAGTCCGCGGACGCCCTGCTGGACCTGATGAAGCAGGTCGCGTAGATGACCCGGATGGCTCTCCGCGGGCTGTTCGCCCGCAAGCTGCGCACGGCGCTGACCGGGTTCGCCGTGGTGATCGGCGTCGCCTTCGTCGCCGGCACGTTCATCTTCACCGACACGATCAACGCCTCGTTCGACCAGCTCTTCAAGCAGGTCTCGAAGGGCGTCGACGTCGACGTCACCGCCAAGCAGCCCGTCGAGGGCGACTTCGGCGGGCGGATCCAGCCGCTCCCGCCCGGCACGCTCGAGAAGGTCCGCGCGGTGCCCGGCGTGGCCGCCGTCGACCCGCGGCTCGAGACGCAGGTCACGATCTTCGGCAAGGACGGCGAGCCGATCAGCAGCAACGGACCGCCGTCGATCGTCTTCTCCACCAACGCGGAGCGCTTCGACCCGCAGACCTACGTCGAGGGCCACCGCGCGGACAAGGTCGGCGAGGTCACGCTCGACGAGTCGACCGCCGACCACGAGGGCTTCAAGGTCGGCGACCGGATCAAGATCGCCGGCCGGGCGCCCGCGAAGGAGTACGACCTCGTCGGCATCTCCAAGCTCGGCGACCAGAGCTCGCTCGGGATCAAGAGCATGTCGATGCCGCTGTCCGAGGTGCAGCGGATCAACGCCACGCCCGGGCAGCTCTCGGAGATCGCCGTCGCCGCGCAGGACGGCACGTCGCCGGAGCAGCTCAAGGCGGCGGTCTCGCGGGCCCTGGGCGGGAGCGCCGAGGTCCGGACGGGCGAGGAGCAGGCCGACAAGGCGTCGGCCGACATCACCGACTCGCTCGGCTTCCTGACGATCGCGCTGCTCGTGTTCGCGGGGATCGCGGTGTTCGTCGGCGGCTTCCTGATCTTCAACACGTTCGCGGTCACCGTCGCCCAGCGCTCGCGCGAGTTCGCGCTGCTGCGGACGCTCGGCGCCTCGCGCCGCCAGGTGCTCAACTCGGTCGTCGTCGAGACGCTCGTGATCGGCTTCTTCGCCTCGGTCGTCGGCATCCTCGGCGGCCTCCTGATCGCGCCGGCGCTGCGCGGGCTGCTCTCCTCCGCGGGGATCGACCTGCCCTCGACCGGGACCGTGATCGAGGCGCGGACGATCATCGTCGCGCTCGCCGTGGGCATGATCGCCACGCTCGTCTCCGGCTTCGTGCCGGCGCGCCGCGCGACGCAGGTCGAGCCGGTCGAGGCGATGCGCGACGCGGCCACGCCGGGCGCGAAGCGCGTCAGCCGGCGCCGCCTGATCACGTCGTTCGCGGTCGTCGCGCTCGGCCTCGTCGCGCTGCTCGTCGGGCTGTTCGGCGCCGAGGGCTCGGGCGCGGCGGCGCTGCTCGGGCTCGGGGTCGTCGTGATCATGCTCGGCGTCGCGCTGCTCGCGCCGGTGCTCGTCCGCCCGCTCGCGCGCTTCATCGGCGCGCCGCTGGAGCGGTTCCAGGGCATCTCCGGGCGGCTCGCGCGCGAGAACGCCGAGCGCCAGCCGCAGCGCACCGCGATCACGGCCTCGGCGCTGATGATCGGGCTCGCGCTCGTCGTCTTCACCGCGATCTTCGCCGCCGGGCTGAGCGGCTCGGTCGACAAGGTCGTCGACGACCAGCTCAGCCGCTCCTCGCTGATCGTCACCCACGAGGACGGCTTCTCGCCCGTCTCGCCCGAGGTCGCCAAGAGGCTCGAGGGCGTGCCCGGCGTCGAGGTCGTCTCGCCGATGCGCTTCGACCAGGCGAACATCAAGGGCGGCGGCGAGTCGCAGAACGCCTCCGGCATCGACCCGCGGACGATCACCTCGGTCTTCACGCCCGAGATCGCCAAGGGCCCGGCTGACGCGTTCGGGACGCTGCGCGACGACCAGACGCTGGCCGACGACGCCTGGGCCAAGAGCCACGGCTTCAAGCTCGGCGACACGATCCAGGTGACCACGCCGACCGGCAAGCGGGTCGGCTACGAGCTGGTCGGGACCTACGACAACAAGCTCGACCTGCTCGGCAAGATCGTCGTCACCAACGCGTCGATGAGCAAGGACTGGAACCAGCCCGACGACAACTTCATCCTCGTCGCCGGCAAGGGGAGCGCGAACACGCTCGAGGCGGGCGCCAAGCAGGCGCTGGCCGACTTCCCGGTCGCCAAGGCCCAGACGCTCACCCAGTTCAAGGACGACTCCGCCGACCAGGTCAACCAGCTGCTCGGGCTCGTGTTCGGCCTGCTGGCGCTGTCGGTCATCGTGGCGCTGCTCGGGATCGTCAACACGCTCGCGCTCGCCGTCCACGAGCGGACGCGCGAGCTCGGCCTGCTCCGGGCGGTCGGCATGAGCCGCCGCCAGGTCCGCCGGATGGTCCGGGCGGAGTCGGTCATCACCGCGCTGATCGGCGCCGTCCTCGGCCTCGTGCTCGGGGTCGTGTTCGCGGTCATCGTCTCGCGGCCGCTGGCCGACGACGGGTTCGTGCTCACGTTCCCGGTGGTGACGCTGATCGCGGTGACGATCCTGGCGGCGATCGCGGGCGTGCTGGCGGCGATCCCGCCGGCGCGCCGGGCCTCGAAGGTCGACGTCCTGCGCGCCGTGACCACCGAGTGAGCCGCGAGGTCGACACCCCGCACGGCCCGGCACGGGTGCACGAGCACCCGGTGGACGACGCGCGGGCGCTGCTGATCCTCGGTCACGGGGCGGGCGGCGGCGTGACCGCGCCCGACCTCGTGACCGCGACGCAGGCCGCCAACGCGGCCGGGATCGGCGTCGCGCTCGTCGAGCAGCCCTACCGCGTCGCCGGGCGGCGGTCGCCCGCCCCGGCGCACCAGCTCGACGCCGCCTGGACCGCGGTCGTGGACGCGATCCGCGGCGACGTGCCCGTGCTGTGCGGCGGGCGCTCGTCCGGCGCGCGCGTCGCGTGCCGGACCGCGGAGGCGACCGGCGCGATCGGGATCCTCTGCCTCGCGTTCCCCGTCCATCCGCCCGGGCGGCCGGAGAAGACCCGGCTGGCGGAGCTCGACGCGGTCGCGGTGCCGGTGCTCGTCGTCCAGGGCGCGCGCGACCCGTTCGGGATGCCGCCGGAGGCGCCCGGCCGCACGGTCGCCGTCGTCGACGGCGACCACGGGCTCAAGAAGGACCGCGCGGCTGATCGCCGCGGCGATCAGCGACTGGCTGGATCGGACGGCAGGAGCGACCAGACCTCCTGATCGATCCGCCGGCCCTGCTTGAGGTGGACCGAGCGCATCACGCCCTCGCGGACGTAGCCGCAGCGCGCGGCCACGCGTGAGGACGCCGTGTTCTCCGTGTCGATCAGCAGCACGACGCGCAGGGCGGCGGCGGCGTCGAACGCCCACCGGGTGAGCGCGCGCAGCAGCGCCGTGGCGACGCCGCGGCCGCGGGCCTCCGGCGCGACGATGTAGCCGAGCTCGATCTCACCGGCCTCGGCGTCGATCGCGACCGCGAGCGCGAGCCCCAGGAACGCGCCCGCGGCGTCCTCCGCGGCGAAGCCGGCGCAGCCCTCGGCGGCTTCGTAGCGGGCGAGCCAGCCCTCGGCGAAGCCGTCCGGCGGCGGGTCGGGGACGCGCGTGAACCGCCGCAGGTCCGGATCGTCGAGCAGCGCCCGCATCGCGCCGAGGTGGCGCGGCCCGAGCGGGACCAGCCGGACGTCCGTCAGACGGCCGAGAGCGCTTCGTCGCGCGTCGGGCAGAGCTGGAAGCGGTTCGTGAGGTTCGTCAGCTCGAGCAGCCGCCGGACCGGCCCGTCGGCGCAGACCACGCGCATGACCTTGCCGGACTCCTCGACCTCCTGGCCGCCCTTGAGGAGCGTGCCGAGCGCCGTCGAGTCGATGAACTCGACCGCGCCCAGGTCGAGGACCACGAGGGGCCCGGGAGACCGGGCGGCCATGAGGAGCACCGTCGACAGCTCCGGGGTGGCCGCGAGGTCCAGCTCGCCGGTGACCGTGATCAGGTGCCCGGCGTCGACGGGGTCGTGTTCGAGGGTGTACGCCATATGTGAACGACCTTATCCGAACGGCGGTAGAGAACGGTTAGGAGTGCGCAAAGGAGCGCGGCGGCCCCGAGGTAGCCGATCTCCGCCCGCAGCAGCGCGTCGTCGACCACCGGCACGACGAGCCAGATGACGAACGCCGTGGCGCAGATCGAGCCATGCCGCGGCCGCCCGCCCGGCCTCGTCGCGCGCGAGCGCCGACTGGTTCAGCGTGCCGGCGGTCAGGTGCAGCCCCATGGCGACCGCGACGAGCGCCAGGCCCCAGCGGCCGTAGCTCGCGCCGTCGTCGAACAGGACGTCCATCACCCACGGCCCGATCGCGAGCAGCACGATCGCCACGGCGCCCGCGAAGCCGGCGATCGCCAGCACGGTGACGCGGATCGCCCGCCGCGCCGCGGCGCGGTCCGCGCTCGCCTCCAGCCCGGCGAGGTGGGGGAGGAGCGACCCCTGGACGGCCTGGAAGAGCTGCAGCGGCGCCCGTGCGATCAGCAGGACGTTGAACACGAAGCCCGCGACGGCCGCGTCCTCCGCGGTCAGGTCGGTGGTGATCACGGCGCCGTTGAGCAGCGTCTGCTCGGACAGCATGATCAGCAGCACGGCGACGGCGAAGCGCCCGCCGCGCGCCATCCCGAGGTCGTCGTCGCGCGCGCGCCGCTCCCCGGACGCCGGCGGCCGCCGCGCGAACGCGAGCGGCACCACGACGAGCGACACGAACGGCGCCGCCGCCATGCCCATCGCGACGGCGTTCTGGCCGCTCGCGATGCCCGACCGCCACGGCGAGCGCGAACATCAGCCGCGACGTCGCCTCGAGGAAGACGAGCCCGCCGTAGAGCCCGAACCACTGGTGCCCGGCGAGCCAGCCGCGCGCGAAGTAGCTCGCCGCGTAGGCGAGGACCGCGACGAAGAGGATCCAGTACAGCGCCGCGGAGCCGTCGAACAGGCCGTCCTGGATCGGCCCGCGCAGCGCGAGCGCGACGATCGCGAACGCGAGCGCGAAGCCGCCCTGGATCAGCAGCGGCGTGCGCAGCGGGTGGTCGTGCTCGTGGCCGCGGGCGCGGCGCTCGGCGATCGTGCGCGAGAGCAGCTGCTCGATCGGCCGGTAGATCACCGACACGGTCACGAACAGCACCGACCAGAGCAGCGAGATCGACGTGTACTCGGCGTCGCTCAGGACGTGCGACGCGACCGAGAAGTACGCGAACGTGACGATCCCGGTCGTCGCGATGCCGACCGAGAGGATGCTCGCGCCGCGGCCGTAGCCGCTTCGCCTCCTGATTGAGGTTTCGCCTGCCAGGCGAGCCACTCGTTCCTCGCGCTCGCCTTCGGCGACGTTACGTTCGGGTCAGGAGCATGGTCCACGGGAACGGCGAGGTCGCTTCGACGACCTGCCCGTGCCGCGAGAGCAGCTCGGTGAAGCTGCGCTTGGACCAGTGGTTCACGTGCCCGGGCGTGTTGCCGAGATCCTTCAGGTACGCGCCGCGCGCCATGTTGAGCCCGCGCCAGAGCGGCTCGCGCGGGACCGAGACCAGCAGGTGGCCGCCGCGGGCGCAGCGCGCCATCTCCGCCACCGTGTGCTCGGGGTCGGGCACGTGCTCGAGCACCTCGATCGCCGTCGCGAGCGCGAACTCGCCGTCCGCGAACGGGAACGGCTCCTGCGCGCGCAGGATGCGGTACTCGAGGTTCGGCGCCGTCCGCTGCTCCCACTCGGCCCGCAGCACCGGGTCCTCGAGGTCGAAGCCGACGACCCGCGTCGCCGGCCGCGCGACCGCCCACTGGTGGGTGAGGATCGCCTCGCCGCAGCCGACGTCGAGCACCGACGCCGGGTCGACCCGCTCGAACAGCTCCCCGAGCGTGCGCTGGAAGGTCGCCATCAGCCGCCGGACGACCGGGTTCTGGGAGCCGTACTTGTCGTAGGTGTTGCCGGTGACCGTGCCCTCGGCGTCGCGCGTGACGGTCGCGCTCACAGCTTGACCGCCTCGCGGTCCTCGGTCTCGCCGCGGCCGCCCGCCTTCGCCCCGGTCGTCGGCTCGCGCCCGCTCCCGGGCGCGCCCGGCTCGTAGTGCGAGGGCGGCACGCCGAGCTCGAGCTCGACGCGCCGGACGCGCTCGAAGATCCGCTGCAGCGTGATCCGCTGGCCGGAGAGCAGGTCGCCGATCACGCCGAGCGCCGCGAGCACGGTCGCGGCGTTGAACAGCACCGCGCCGAGGATCAGCGACTGGACGTGGCCCGCGCCGGAGCCGTCGATGTAGAAGTAGACGAACCGGCCCCACACGATCGCCGCCGCGAGCCCGAGGACCAGCGCCGCCGTCATGAACACCTTGAGCGGCTCGTAGAGCGAGTAGATCCGGAAGATCGAGACCCCGTTGCGGCGGATGTAGGTCCACATCGACGGGAACAGCCGCGACTCGCGCAGCTTCGGGTTCGTCCGCACCGGCACGTGGTCGATCGCGACGGTCATCTTGCCCGCCTGGATGATCGTCTCGAGCGTGTAGGTGAACTTCGAGACGACCTGCAGCGCCAGCGCCGCCTCGCGGTTGTAGGCGCGGAAGCCGGAGGTGGTGTCCGGGATGTCGGTCTGCGAGGCCTGGCGGACGACCCACGAGCCGAGCCGCTGGAGCGCCTTCTTGGCCGGCGAGAAGTGCTCGATCGTCATCACCTGGCGGTCGCCGACGACCATGTCGGCGTCGCCGGCCACGATCGGCGCGACGAGCTTGGGGATGTCGCGGCCGTCGTACTGGTTGTCGGCGTCGGTGTTGACGATCACGTCCGCGCCGAGCTTCAGCGCCGCGTCGAGCCCGGCCTGGAACCCGTTCGCCAGCCCCTTGTTGTTCGTCAGCCGGACGATGTGGTCGACGCCCAGCTCGCGGGCGACCTCGACGGTGCGGTCGGTCGACCCGTCGTCGATGACGAGCCACTCGACGACGTCGAAGCCGTCGACGTCGCGGGGGAGGTCGCGCACCGTGACGGGCAGCGTCTCCTCCTCGTTCAGGCAGGGGATCTGGATGATCAGCTTCATGGCTCCGGGGGGTGTCAAAGCTACCATCGCCCCCGTGATGCGCCGCCTGCGGGCCGAGGGCCCGGCACTCGCCGTGCTCGGCCTGATGCTGGTCGTCGGCCTCGTCCTGCGCGTGCTCCACAACGACCACGGGCTGCCCTACGTCTACTACGTCGACGAGGGCTCGCACTTCACCAAGCGCGCCGTGGAGATCTTCCGCGACGCGAACCCGGGCTACTTCCAGAACCCGTCCGCCTACACCTACCTGCTGCACCTCACCTACCGGGTGATCGCGCTGCCGTTCGGCGGCGGCGAGAAGGTGATCAGCGGCTACAACGCGAGCGCCGCCTGGATCTGGGAGATCTCGCGCGGGCTCGCGGCGGTGCTGTGCCTCGTCGGCGTGGCGGCGATCTACTGGGTCGGCCGGCAGCTGTGGGACCGGCGGAGCGGCCTCGTCGCCGCCGCGGTGCTCTGCTTCGCCTTCCTGCCGGTCGCGTTCTCGCGCCTCGCGGTGACCGACGTCGGCACGCTCGCCCCGGTCGCGATCGTCCTGCTCGGGTCGATCCGGATCGCCGAGGGCGCGTCGTGGCGCTGGTGCCTCGGCGCCGGGCTCGCCGCGGGCCTGGCGATCGGCTTCAAGTACACGGCCGGGCTCGTCCTGCTCGCGCCGGGGCTTGGCGATCGTGCTGGCCTTCGCCGCGCGCCGCGACCTGCGCGCGGCGGCGATCGGCCTCGCCGCGCTCCTCGCCGGGACGCTGCTGACGTTCTTCGTCACCAACCCGTACTTCTTCCTCGACCTCGACACCGCGGTGCACCAGCTGCGCGGCCAGGCCGAGCTGGCCGGGAACCAGGACAAGTTCGGCCAGCAGGGCGACAGCGGCCCGCTCTACTACCTCGACAGCCTCGGCTGGGGCTTCGGCTACGCCGCCGGCCTCGCCGCGCTGGCCGGCGCGGTGCTGCTCGCACGGCGCGATCGCACGCGGCTGGCGATCCTGCTGATCTTCCCGGTCGCGCTCTTCCTCTACCTGAGCTTCCAGTCGCGCTTCTTCGGCCGCTGGCTGCTGCCGGTCTACCCGGCGCTCGCGCTGCTGGCCGGCTACGCGTGCATGCGCGGCCTGGCGTGGGTGCGCGAGCGGATCCCGCGCTGGCGCTGGTGGATCCTCGGCGCCGGCGCCGCCCTGCTGCTGTGGCAGCCGCTCGCCGCCGACGCCCGCTCGATGGCGGTGCTGGGCAACACCGACACGCGCGCGATCGCGCGCCAGTGGCTCGTCGAGCACTCGCGCCGCGGCCTGCGGGTGGTGATCGAGCCCGCGGTGCCGGACCGCTACCTGTTCCGGATCATCGGCGGTCGCCCGCGCAACACGCGCGACGACCAGTTCGTCAACGAGTTCATCCGCGACACGCGCGAGGAGCACATCGAGTACGGCCGGACGCTGAGCCCCGGGCTGCTCGACCGCTACCGCCGCCGCGGCTACTGCACGGTGATGACGTTCGGGCTGATCCGCGGCCGCGCCGAGGAGTCCGGCGACCCGCGGGCGCTCGCCTACTACCGCCGGCTCGAGCGGGAGTCCGACCTGCTGTTCGCGGTCAGCCCGTACCGGGCGGACGAGTCCCCGCAGCCGTTCAGCTTCGACCTCAGCTACAGCTACTACTCGCCCGCCTACGAGCGGCCCGGGCCCGAGACGCGGATCTACCGGCTGCGCGACTGCCGCCAGCGCTACGGGGCGGAGGCGACGTGAACGGAGTGAGCCGGCGCAGCGCCGGGCTGTGGCTCGGCGCGATCCTCGTGCTCGCGCTCGCCCTGCGGCTCTGGCACCTGCGCCACGGCCTGCCGTTCGCGTACAACGCCGACGAGGCGGAGCACTTCGTCCCGAAGGCGATCGGGATGTTCAGCGACGGCCTCGACCCGGGCTACTACGAGAACCCGTCGGCGCTCACCTACCTGCTGTACCTCGTGTTCAAGGTCCGCTACACCGCGGGCTTCCCGTTCGGCGGCGGCTTCGACGCCGGGGCGGCGTCGGCGTTCCTGACCGCGCGCGTCGTCGTCGCGCTGATCGGGACGCTCGTCGTCGGCCTCACCTACTGGGCCGGCGCCCGCTACGCCGACCGCCGCGCCGGCCTCGTCGCCGCGGCGGTGATGGCGGTCGCCTTCCTGCCGGTCTTCTACTCCAAGCACGCGCTCAACGACGTGGTCACGCTGGCGCCGGTCACGCTCGCCCTCGTCGCCTGCCTGTTCGCGTACCGCGCCGGCCGGATCGAGGACTGGCTGCTCGCCGGCGGCGCGATCGGCGCGGCGACGGCGACCAAGTACACGGCCGGGGCGATGCTGCTGACCGTCCTGCTCGCGGCCGCGCTGCGCGTCCAGCAGGACCGCGCGGAGCTGCGGCGCGCGCTGATCGGCGTCGTCGCCGCCGGCGTCGCCTGCTTCGTCGTGTTCGCGATCCTCAACCCGTTCGTGATCCTCAACCCGTCGGAGGCGCGCGGGCAGATCAACGGCCAGAGCGCGCAGGCCGACACCGCGAAGCTCGGCCAGGACGACACGTACGGCTGGCTGTACTACCTGGGCACGCTGACCTGGGGGCTGGGCTGGGCGCCGCTGCTCGCCGCGGTGGCCGGCGCGGTGGTGATCCTCCGGCGCGACTGGCGGATCGGGCTGCTGCTCGTCGCCTTCCCGGTCTGCTTCTACCTCTACATGGGCGCGCAGGGCCGCTTCTTCGGCCGCTGGCTGATGCCGATCTACCCGGCGCTGTGCGTGCTGGCGGGGATCGCGGCGGTCGCGGCCGCCGACCTGCTGCGCCGCCACCGCGGCTGGGCGCTGGCGGGCATCACCGCGGTGCTGTGCGTCCAGGGACTGCTGGCGAGCATCCACGTCGACGTCGTGCTCGGGCGCGAGGACACCCGCGCGGAGGCGCTGCGCTGGGTCCGCGAGAACGTCCCGCCGGGGGCGCCGCTGGTCGTCGAGCCGTTCGTCCCGGCGTCGTGGCAGGACGCGCTGCAGCGCCCGCTGTGGCCGGTCCCGCGCCCGTTCCAGGCCTACGAGAAGCGGCTGCGCGTGCGCCAGATCGAGCGCTACCGGCGCAAGGGCTTCTGCTGGGTGATCGTCGGCTCGACGCAGAAGCAGCGCGGGCTGAAGGCGGGGCTGCGCAGCTCGCGCAACTACTACCGGGCGCTCGACGCGGCGAGCGAGGAGACCGTGCGCTTCTCGCCGTTCACGCCCGGATCGGACGGCGCCGGCTTCTCCTACGACAGCTCCTTCAACTACCGCCCGCGCGACTTCGAGCGGCCGGGCCCGGTCGTCGAGATCCATCGGCTGCGCGACTGCACGCCGGCGGTAGGGTGATCCGCCGCCGATGTCCGTGACCGATCCCAGTACCGCGCCGGATCCGGTCCGCGATCCCGTCACGAACCGCCGGCTGGACCACCGCCTGACCTACGCGCTGCTCGGCCTCGGCGTGTTCGTGGTGCTCGTCGTGTACGTCGTCTGGCAGACGTATCCGAACTACGACACCTACTACACGCTCGTCTGGGGCAAGGAGCTGGCGAACGGCCACCTGCCGGACTACGACGTCTTCCGCACGCCGACGCCGCATCCGCTCTCGACGCTGGTCGCGTGGGTGATGGCGCCGTTCGGGACCGCGAGCGACCGGATCCTCGTCCTGCTCTCGCTGTTCGGGCTGCTCGGCTTCTACGTCGTGACGTTCGTGTTCACCGAGCGGCTGCTCGGGCGCGTGATCGCGCTGCTCGCGGTCGCCGTGATGGTCACGCGCACCGACATGCAGCTGCTGGCGCTGCGCGCGATGTTCGACCTGCCCTTCTACCTGATGATCTTCGGCGCGGCCCTGCTCGAGCTGCGCCGGCCGCGCTGCGGCTGGCCGGTGCTGCTCGTGCTCGCGCTGGCCGGGCTGCTGCGGCCCGAGGCGTGGCTGCTGGCCGGCGTCTACTGGCTCTACCTCGTCCCGACCACCCCGCGCCCGCTGCTGATCCGCTACGCGCTGCTCGTCGCCGCCGCCCCGGTGCTCTGGCTCCTCGCCGACCTGATCGTCACCGGCGAGCCGCTCTACTCGTTCACCTCCACGCGCGAGGTGTCCGGCGAGTTCGGCCGCAACCGCGGCGTCGGCGACGCGATCCGCTCGATCCCGAACTTCCTCGGCGGCAACGACCGGATCGTCACGGTCGGGATCGGCGGGCTCGGCCTGCTCGTCGCGGTCTACATCCTGCGCCGCCGGGCGCTGCTGCCGCTCGCGCTCGGCGGGCTCGGGCTGCTGACCTTCCTGATCATCGCCGCCGGCGGGCTGTCGGTGATCCCGCGCTACCTGACGATCCCGTCGCTGCTGCTCAGCCTGTGCGTCGCGGTCGCGCTCGGCGGCTGGCGGCTGATCGCAGAGCCGACGGCGCGCAAGGTCGCGATCGGGATCGCGATCTTCTCCGCGCTCGTGCTGGCCTGGCGCGCGCCGTACTACGTCCGCGACTACCAGAAGCTCGCGCGACCAGGCGACGTTCATCGAGGCGCAGCACAAGGGGCTGAAGGGGATCCTGAACGCGCCGAACGCGGTGCCCGCGCTGCAGGGCTGCCACCCGATCACCGTCCCGACGCACTCCGCGATCCCGATCATCCGCTACGAGACCGGGCTGCCGAAGGAGGCGGTCGAGGCGTCGATCGGCCAGCGCCGGCGGCCGACGCAGGGCGTGCTGCTGATCGGCGACACGTTCAACTTCGAGCCGAGCGCGGCGCGGGCGACGAACTCCAACCCGAGCACCTCCGCGCGCAAGCGGTGGTCGAACAAGGTGCTGCCCGGCTTCGAGCGGCTCGCGCGGCGCAAGCCGTGGACCGCCTACGCACGCTGTCTCGCTCCGCTCGCCACCGGCTGGCGGCTGCGCCGCTAGCCTCGCCCTGACGCGGCGTCCGTATCGTGTAGTCGACCGCCATGACCCTGTCCGCAGAGACCGACGTCGCCCATCTCGCCCGTGCCATCACGCTCGCCGTGGAGGGCCGCGGCCGGGTGAGCCCGAACCCGCTCGTCGGCGCCGTCGTCGCCCGCGACGGGCAGGTGCTGGGGGAGGGCTTCCACGCCGCCTACGGCGGCCCGCACGCCGAGCGCGAGGCGCTCGCCGCGTGCACCGAGGACCCGCGCGGGGCGACGCTGTACGTCTCGCTCGAGCCGTGCTGCCACCAGGGGCAGACCCCGCCGTGCACCGACGCGATCGTCGAGGCCGGGATCGCGCGCGTCGTCGTCGCCTCCGACGACCCGACCGACAAGGCCTCCGGCCGCGGCCTCGGGATCCTGCGCGACGAGGGGATCGAGGTCGTGGTCGCCGACGGCGAGCCGGCGGTCCGCGCGCGGCTGCTCAACCAGGCCTTCCGCAAGCACGCCCGCACCGGGCGCCCGCACGTCCGCTTCAAGTCCGCGATGACGCTCGACGGCAAGGTCGCCACCCGGACCGGCGACTCCAAGTGGATCTCCGGCGAGGCGTCGCGGCTCCTGTCGCACCACTGGCGCGCCGAGAGCGACGCCGTCGTCGTCGGGATCGGCACCGCGCTCGCCGACGACCCGCAGCTCACCGCCCGGATCGACGGCGCAGCCGCGCCAGCCGCGCCGCGTCGTGTTCGACTCCGAGGGCCGGCTGCCGCTGGACTCCCAGCTCGTGCGCGGCGCGCCCGGGCTGCCGCTGATCGTCGTCGTCGGCCGCGCCGCCTCGCGGCTCGCCACCGACGCGCTCGAGGCGGCGGGCGCCGAGGTGATCGTCGCCACGGGCGAGAACGAGCCGGCGCGCGTGCGCTCCGCGCTCGACCAGCTCGGCCAGTCGGGCGTCACGTCGATCCTGCTCGAGGGCGGTCCGCGGCTCGCGGGCGCGTTCCTCGACGCCGGCGAGGTCGACGAGATCCGGCTGTTCGTGGCCCCGGTCGTGGTCGGCGGCTCGAACGCGCGCGACCCGCTCGAGGGCGAGGGCGTGGAGCGGATCGCCGAGGCGATCCGCGCGCTCGAGCTCGACGTCGAGCGGGTCGCCGACGACGTGCTGATCTCCGCGCGGCTGCGGGAGTGGTGAGCGTGTTCACCGGGCTCGTCCAGGACCTCGGGAGGGTGACCGCCGTCGACGCCGGCGACGAGGGCGTGACGCTCGGCGTGCGGACGCGGCTCGCCGGCGAGATCGCCGCGGGCGACTCCGTCGCCGTCAACGGCGTCTGCCTGACCGCGACCGCGGTCGCCGGCGACGGCTTCAGCGCCGAGGTGATGCACGAGACGCTGCGCCGGTCCTCGCTCGGCGAGGTCGGCGCGGGCTCCGACGTGAACCTCGAGCTGTCGCTGCGCGCCTCCGACCGGCTCGGCGGCCACATCGTGCAGGGCCACGTCGACGGGCTCGGCTCCGTCCGCGCCGTCGAGCCCGACGGCTTCGCCCGGGTCGTGACGATCGCGGCGCCGCCGGAGCTGCTGCGCTACGTGGTCGAGAAGGGCTCGATCGCGGTCAACGGCGTGTCGCTGACGGTCGTCGACGTCGACGCCGGCGCCTTCTCCGTGTCGCTGATCCCCGAGACGCTCGAGCGCACCACGCTGGGGAATGCCGCGCCGGGCGCGCCCGTCAATCTGGAGGTGGACGTGGTCGCCAAGTACGTCGAGAAGCTGGTCGCCCGATGAGCGCCCGTTCGCGCCCGTCGAGGAGGCGATCGAGGACATCCGCGCCGGGCCGGATGGTCGTCGTCTGCGACGACGAGGACCGCGAGAACGAGGGCGACCTCACGATCGCGGCGGAGTTCGCGACCCCCGAGGCGATCAACTTCATGGCGCGGGAGGGGCGCGGGCTGATCTGCCTCGCGCTGACCCCCGACCGCTGCGACGAGCTCGGGCTCGACCTGATGGCGGCGAAGAACGAGTCGGCCTTCGAGACCGCGTTCACGGTCTCGATCGAGGCGCGCGACGGCGTCACCACCGGCATCTCGGCCGCCGACCGCGCGCGGACCGTCGCCGTCGCCATCGACGGCTCGGCGTCGCCGCGCGACCTCGTCCAGCCCGGGCACGTGTTCCCGCTGAAGGCGAAGCCCGGCGGCGTGCTCGAGCGCACGGGCCAGACCGAGGCGGCCGTCGACCTCGCGCGGCTCGCCGGGCTCACGCCGGCGGGCGTGATCTGCGAGATCATGAACGACGACGGGACGATGGCCCGCGTGCGCGACCTCGAGGGCTACTGCGCGCGCCACGGGCTGAAGATGATCACCGTCGCCGACCTGATCGCCTACCGGCGCCGCCACGACCAGCTCGTCGAGCGCGTCGTGGCCACGCGCCTCCCGACCGGCTTCGGCGACTTCGACGCGGTCGGCTACCGCTCGCTCGTCGACGACAAGCACCACGTCGCGATGGTCAAGGGCGAGGTGGCGGGCGTCGACGACGTGCTGGTCCGCGTGCACTCCGAGTGCCTGACCGGCGACGTCTTCCACTCGCTGCGCTGCGACTGCGGCGAGCAGCTCGAGTCGGCGCTCGCGATGATCGAGGAGGAGGGCCGCGGCGTCCTGCTCTACCTCGCCCAGGAGGGGCGCGGGATCGGGCTGCTGAACAAGCTGCGCGCGTACAACCTGCAGGACCAGGGCTACGACACCGTCGACGCGAACCTCGAGCTCGGCCTCCCCGTCGATCTGCGCGACTACGGCATCGGGGCGCAGATCCTCGTCGATCTGGGCCTGTCGAGCATCCGCATCCTCACGAACAACCCGAAGAAGATCCGCGGGCTGGAGGGCTACGGGCTGTCGGTCACCGAGCAGGTGCCGATCGTGCACGCGCCCAATCCGCACAACGAGCAGTACCTGCGCGCGAAGCGCGACCGGATGGGCCATTCGATCCACCACCAGGCGCTCCCGCTCGACGAGGAGCTGCTGCACGCCGAGGCCGAGCGCGATCGCGAGCTCGGGCGCGAGACGTGAGCGAGGCCCGCTTCGCGATCGCCGTCGGGCGCTTCTACGAGGATCTGGCCGAGCGGCTGGTCGTCGGCGCGCAGCGCGCGTTCGCCGCGGCGGGCGCCGGGGTGGCGGACGTGTTCGACGTGCCGGGCGCGTTCGAGCTGCCGCTCGCGGCGTCCTACCTGGCGCAGTCGGGCCGCTACGACGGCGTGGCGTGCCTCGGCGCGGTGATCCGCGGCGAGACCTCGCACTACGACCACGTCTGCGCCGAGGCGGCGCGCGGGATCCAGGACGTCCAGCTGCGGACGGGCGTCCCGTGCGCGTTCGGCGTCCTCACCGTCGAGACGATGGAGCAGGCGATCGCGCGCACCGGCGGCGGCAAGCGCGACCAGGGCGAGCACGCCGCACAGGCCGTGCTCGCGCTCGCCGCGCTGCGCGAGCAGCTCGACCGGGGGGATTGACGCCCGGCCCGGCCGCTCAGCGGCGGGCGAAGTACTCGACGATCAGCTGCTCCTCGACCGGCGTCGGGATCTCGCCGCGCGCCGGCTCGCGCAGCACGCGTCCGGAGCGGGCCTCGACGTCGGCCTCGAGCCAGCCGGGCATCGCGCCGGACAGGTCGAGCGCGGCCTCGACGGCCGGGATGATCGGGCTGCCGGCGCGGATCGCGACGTCCTGGCCGGGGCGGAGCGTGTAGGACGGGACGTCGACCTTGCGGCCGTCGACGAGGACGTGGCCGTGGGTCACGAACTGGCGGGCCTGGGCGCGCGTCGTGGCGAAGCCGAGCCGGTACACGACGTTGTCGAGCCGGCGCTCGAGCAGCGTCAGCAGGTGGTCGCCCATCCGGCCCTCGCGGCGTCGCGCGGCCTCGCGGACGTAGCGGCGCAGCTGACGCTCGCGCACGCCGTAGTAGCGCTTGAGCCGCTGCTTCTGGCGCAGCTGGTCGGCGTACACCGACGGTCGCCGCCGGCGCGCGTTGCCGTGCTGGCCGGGCGGCGTCGGCCCGCGCCGCTCCAGAGCGGACTTCCCGTTCAGCGCGCGCTCGCCCTTCAGGAAGAGCTCGACGCCCTCGCGCCGCGAGAGCCGCTCCACCGGTCCTGTGTGTCGTCCCATGAACTCCTACTGCGGTAGTCGGATTTAGGACGGTCAGGCTACCAAGGGCTCAGCCGGCGTCGGCGCGGGCGCGGGCGAGCTCCTGCGCGACGGCGCCGGGCTGGTTGTCCGGGAAGCGCTGCTGCCGCTCCTGGAGCGCTGCGATCGCACCCTGCGGATCGCCGCTCAGGCGCAACGCGCGGGCGTACTCGAACAGCGCGTAGGCGCAGGGGTCGACCGCGGAGGAGCCCTCGCAGAGCCGGACGGCCTTGCGCGCGAAGGTGAGCGCCTGGCCCGCGTCGCCGCTGTTGTTGAGCTCGAAGGCGCGCAGCTGGAGCGCGGTCGGGTCGTTGCCGGACCCGCCGCCGCCCGTGGACGGCTCCTCCGTCGGCTCCGGAGTCGGGCTCGGCGTGGGCGTCGGCGTCGGGGTCGGCGTGGCCGTCGCGGTCGGCTCGGCGGTCTTCGTGGGCTCGGGCGTCGGCTCTCTCGTGCGCGTCGCGTCCGGCGTCGCCGTGCGGGCGGGCTCGCGCTGCGCCTGCTCGCGCCCGCCGCTGCCGTCGTCGCCGCCGCCGAGCAGCAGCGCGGCCGCGCCGCCGCAGAGGGCGACCAGCGCGACGAGCGCGACGACCAGGAAGGCGCCGCGGCGCGAGCCGGAGCCCGAGCTCGCGCGGCGGCGCGCCCGGCGGCGGGGCGCCGCCGCGCCGGCCGCGCGCGGGCGCATCCGCCGCCGTGTCGTGCGGCCGGGTCGCCGCGCGGCGCGTGAGCGGCGCGGCCGCCGCCGCGGCCCGGCGCGCCGCGGCGTCGTCCGGGGGCAGCGCCCGGGTCGGCGCGGTGCGGCCGGCGTCGGGTGCGGCGAGCGCGTCGTCGAGCGCGCGGACCATCGCGCCGGCGGTCGGCCAGCGGTCCTCCGGCGCCTTGGCGAGCCCGCGGTCGAGCACCGCGTCGACGGCGTCCGGCAGGTCGGGCGCCCGCACCGTCGCGGGCGGCGGCGGCTCGTCGACGTGCGCCCGCGCCTGGGCGGCGAAGCCCTCGGCGCGGAAGGGCTTGGTCCCGGTCAGCAGCTCGAAGGCGACGACGGCGAGCGAGTAGCGGTCCGAGGCCGGGGTCGTCGGCTCGCCGGTCGCCTGCTCCGGCGCGAGGTAGGCGGCGGTGCCGAGCACCTGGCCGGTCTGGGTGATCTGGTCCTCGAGCCCGAGCCGGGCGATCCCGAAGTCGGCGATCGCCAACCGCCCGTGGTCGTCGAGCAGCATGTTCGCCGGCTTGACGTCGCGGTGGACGATGCCGGCCTCGTGCGCGGCGTCGAGCGCCGCGGCCGCGTCGTCGAGCCAGGCGAGTGCCTGCGCGTGGTCGATCGGGCGGCCGGAGGCGATCCGGTCGGCGATCGTCCCGCCGCGCAGCAGCTCCATGACGATGAACGCGCGGCCCTCGTACTCGGAGACGTCGTAGACGGTGACCACGTGCGGGTGGCCCGAGAGCCCGCCGGCGGTCCGCGCCTCGCGCGCGAAGCGGCGCCGCGCGCGCTCGTCCTCGCCGAGATGGGCCGCGAGGACCTTGATCGCGACGGGGCGGTCGAGCAGCTCGTCGTGCGCCTCCCAGACGCTCGCCATGCCGCCGTTGGCGATGTGGCGGACGAGCTGGTAACGCGGAGGGAGCGTGATGCGGGCGGTCGCCTGCGGCACACATCCAACGTACCCACCCGCCCGTCCCGCTATCCTTTCGCGCCGCAATGGCCCGTATCTGTCACTCCTGCGGCAAGCGCCCGGCCTTCGGCCAGAGTCGCTCGCACTCCATGGTCGCCACCAAGCGGCGCTTCGACGCGAACCTGCAGAAGGTGCGCATCTCCGAGGCAGGCGCGCCCAAGCGCGTCTACGTCTGCACGCGCTGCCTGAAGGCGGGCAAGGTCACCAAGGCCTAGGCGGACGGCCACTCTTGGCCGACCCGTCCCTCGTCCGGTTCCGGGCCGTCGTCCAGCGATCGCTGGCGGAGCTGGAGGCACGCCGCGACGAGGTCAACGACCTCAACGTCTTCCCGGTCGCCGACGGCGACACCGGGGACAACATGGCGCTGACGCTGCGCGCCGTGCTCGACGAGCTCGACCGCCTGTCCGAGAAGGGCGAGCTCGACGCGATCGACCGCGACGAGATCGTCGAGGGCGTGGCCCGCGCCGCGCTGCTCGGCGCGCGCGGCAACAGCGGCGTGATCCTCTCCCAGCTGATCCGCGGCGCGGCCGAGGAGCTGGCGTCGCGGCCCGGCGAGCTGGTCGACCCGGTCCTGATCGGCGCCGCGATGGCACGCGCCGCCGACCGCGCCTACGACTCCGTCCGCGAGCCGGCCGAGGGGACGATCCTCACGGTCGTGCGCGAGATGGCCCACCGCGTCGCGTTCGAGCTGCCGCACATGGACCAGCCGCGGCTCAGCCAGGACGAGGTCGACCGCCAGGACCTGCTGATCGCCGAGGTGCTCGAGCGCGCGCTCGACGCCGGCCAGCAGTCCGTCCGGCGCGGCCCCGACCTGCTGCCGGTGCTGCGCGAGGCGGGCGTCGTCGACGCCGGCGGCTTCGGCCTGACCGTGATCTTCGCCGGCGTCATCGCCGCGCTGCGCGGCGCCGAGGCGCCCGAGCTCGACCATCACGCGCCGGCCCGCGTGACGCACCCGCAGCACGAGTCCTCCACGTACCGCTACTGCACGAACTTCGCCGTCACCGGCGAGGACCTCGACCCGAACGCGTGGATCGCGCGGCTCGAGGCGATCGGCGACTCCGTCCTCGTGGTGGGCGACCCGCGGACGCTCAAGGTCCACGTCCACACGGACCATCCCGGGCACGCCACCGCGCTGTTCGACGGCGCCGGCGCCGTCTCGCGGCTCGACGTCGCCGACATGCACGAGCAGGTCCAGCAGCGCACGGAGCGCCTGAGCGAGCCGACCGCGGTGTGCGGCGTCGTGGCGGTCGTGGCCGGCAGGGGGATGGAGGAGCTGTTCACCTCGCTCGGCGCCACGCCGCTGCCGGGCGGCCCGACGCTGAACCCGTCGACCTACGAGCTGCTGGCCGGCATCCACGACGTGCCCGCCGAGGAGGTCGTCGTGCTGCCGAACTCGCCGAACGTCCTGATGGCGGCCGAGCGCGCCGCCGAGCTGTCGGACAAGAAGGTCGTCGTGGTGCCGACGCGCTCCCAGCAGGCGGGGCTCGCGGCCGCGGTCGCGCTCGACTCCGGCCGCAGCGCACGCGACAACGGGGCGGCGATGCTGACCGCGCTCGAGCCGGTCCGCACCGGCGCCGTCACCGAGGCCGCGCGCGACGACGCCGAGGGCCGGCCCGCGCGCTTCCACCGCGGCGACGCCGTCGGCTTCATCGACGAGCGGATCGTCGCCTGGGGCGAGCCGGCCGAGACGCTCGAGGCGGTGCTCGGCGAGCTCGGGCGCGAGGCGGAGCTGCTCACGCTGATCGCCGGCGAGGAGGCGCCGCTGGACGACGACGTCGTCAGCGCCCTCGTGCCCGCCGGCGTCGAGCTGGAGCTCTCCTGGGGCGGCCAGCCCGCCTACTGGTACCTGATCGCCGCCGAGTAGCCCGCCATCATGGGGCGGGTGCCGACGCCGCCGCTCGCCTTCGCCTCGTCCGCGCCGCTCGGCGACGACGAGCTGCGCGCGGAGGAGGGCCCGCGGCTGCCACGGCCCAGCCGCCTCGCCGTGCCGCTCGAGCTCAAGCCGGCGCCCGCGGCCAAGGGCGCCGAGCGGCTCGGGCTCGACACCGTCGGCGACCTGCTCGAGCACCTCCCGCGCGACCGCTCGGAGGCGCGCACGATCGCCGAGCTGGGGATGGACGAGGTCGCGACGGTCGCCGTCGAGGTGCGCTCGATCACGTCGCGCCCGGTCCGCCGCCGCGGCATGAAGCCGCTCGTCGAGGCCACGGTGGCCGACCAGACGGGGATCATGAAGGTCACGTTCTTCAACCAGCCGTGGCTCGAGCGCCGCTACCGGCCGGGCACGCGGCTGATGCTCCAGGGCAAGTACCAGGGCCGCAACCGCTTCCGCGTCCAGTTCCACGCCGAGACCGGTGAGCTCGTGGGAGCGACGGGCGACGTCGCCACCTACCCGGCGACCGAGGGCCTCTCGACGACCCAGATCGCGGCGCTGGTGCACGACCACCGCGCGGCGCTGCGCGACGTCGTCGAGCCGCTGCCGTCGCGGATCCGCGCCGCCGGCGGCTGGCCCGACCGCGCGGCCGCGCTCGGCGCCGCGCACTTCGGCGGCGGTGAGCTGGGACGGGCTCGGCTGGCCTTCGAGGAGCTCCTGCTGCTCCAGCTCGCGATGCTCCGGCGCCGCGCGCTGCGGCGCGAGGCCGCGCGCGCCGAGGCGCTCGAGGAGCCGCCGTCGCTCACCGCCCGCTGGCTGACGGAGTCGCTGCCGTTCACGCCGACCGACGACCAGCGGCGGGCGATGGCCGCGATCGACGAGGACCTCGCGAGCGGGCGGCCGATGCAGCGGCTGCTGATGGGGGAGGTGGGCTCGGGCAAGACCGTCGTGGCGCTCTACGCGATGCTGCGGGCGGTCGAGCACGGCGCCCAGGCGGCGCTGATGGCGCCGACGGAGACGCTCGCCGAGCAGCACTTCGCGACGCTCCAGACGCTGATGCCCGGCGAGCTGCTGCAGGCCGCGCTGCTGACCGGCTCGACGCCCGCGGCGCGCCGCGCGGACCTGCTCGGCAAGCTCGCGGCCGGCGAGCTCAAGCTGCTGGTCGGGACGCACGCGCTGATCGAGGGCGGCGTCGCCTTCGACCGGCTCGCCGTCGCGGTCGTCGACGAGCAGCACCGGTTCGGGGTCAACCAGCGCCGCGCGCTCGACCGCAAGGCGCCGGACGGGCTCTCGCCGCACGTGCTCCACATGACGGCGACGCCGATCCCGCGCACGCTCGCGCTGACCGCCTACGGCGACCTCGACGTCACGGTGCTGCGCCACCTCCCGGCCGGCCGGCGGCCGATCCAGACCCACGTCGCCTCGACCGAGCGCGAGCGCTCGCGCGCCTACGAGCGGATCCGCGAGGAGCTGTCCAAGGGGCGGCAGGCGTTCGTCGTCTGCCCGCTCGTCGACGAGTCCGAGGCGCTCCAGGCCCGCGCCGCGACCGCCGAGTACGAGCGGCTGCGCACGACCGAGCTGCGCGACTTCCGCGTGGTCCTCCTGCACGGGCAGATGAAGCCGCGCGAGAAGCAGGAGGCGATGGCGGCGTTCGCGGCGGGCGGCGCCGACGTCCTCGTCGCCACCACGGTGATCGAGGTCGGGATCGACGTCCCGAACGCGTCGGTGATGCTCGTCGAGGGCGCCGAGCGCTACGGGATCTCCCAGCTGCACCAGCTGCGCGGGCGGATCGGGCGCGGCGAGCACGAGTCGGTCTGCGTGCTGTTCGGGCCCGCAGGAGTCGCCGCGGCTGCGCGCGCTCGAGGCGCACCGCGACGGCTTCGAGCTCGCCGAGATCGACCTCGAGCTGCGCGGCGAGGGGGAGATGCTCGGCACGCGCCAGTCCGGGCTGGCCCAGTTCCGCGTCGCGCGGCTGCCGGAGGACGCGGAGCTGCTCGACGGCGCGCGCCGGATCGCGACCGCGCTGCTCGAGGCCGACCCCGAGCTCGCCGAGCCCGAGCACGCGCTGCTGGACTGGGCGGTCAAGGCCGCCTACGGCGCGGACGCGCTCGACCCGATCCCCGCGTGACCGCCCCGTGCGCGTGATCGCGGGCCGCTACGGCGGCCGCCGCCTGCAGGCGCCGGCGGGCGCGGCCACGCGCCCGACCGCCGACCGCGTCCGCGAGGCGCTGTTCTCGATCCTGGGCGACCGCGTCGAGGGCGCCGCCGTGCTCGACCTGTTCGCCGGCTCGGGCGCGCTCGGGCTCGAGGCGCTCTCGCGCGGCGCCGCGCGCGCCACGTTCGTCGAGTCCGCGCCGGCGGCCCAGCGGGCGCTGCGCGCGAACGTCGAGGCGCTCGGCGCCGAGGCCGAGCTGGTCCGCGCGGACGCGCTCCGCTGGCTCAGGAGCGCACGGGCGGCCGCGCGCCAATACGATCTCGTCTTCCTCGACCCGCCCTACCGGGCGGCGGCCGCGCTGGGAGGCCCACTCTCGGAGCTGCTCCCGCCGGTGCTGGCGGGCGGGGCGCTCGTCGTGTCGGAGTCCGACCGGCGCGTGCCGCTCGACCTGACGCTGACCACCACCGACGAACGACGCTACGGCGACACCCTGATCCGCATCCATGGCACCTGACCCCAACCAGAAGCACATCGCCGTCTGTCCCGGGTCCTACGACCCGATCACGTACGGCCACGTCGACGTCATCTCGCGCGCCGCCGAGATCTTCGACGAGCTGATCGTGTCCGTGGTCAACGCGTCCGTCCGCAAGGACCGGGTGCTGTTCCACGCCGAGCGAGCGGGTCCGGTTCATCGAGCACGCGACCGCCCATCTGCCGAACGTCCGGGTGGAGACGTTCGACATCCTGATCGTCGACTACGCTCGGCGTGTGGGTGCGACGGCGATCGTCAAAGGACTGCGCGCGATCTCGGACTTCGAGTACGAGCTGGAGATGAACCAGCTCAACCGCCACCTGGCCGATGACATCGAATCCGTCTACCTCATGGCCTCGCCGCAGTACAGTTTCCTGTCCTCAAGCGGAGTCAAGGAGATCGCGACCTTCGGCGGCGACGTCTCGGACCTGGTCCCCGACGAAGTCGCAGAGCGCTTGAAGGAAGCGCTCGCCCGCTGACGAAACCAGCGCCAGGAGCCACATGGACGTCCTCGTTCTCATCGACAAGCTGGACGATCTCGTCCACAACGCCAAGGGTGTCCCGATGACGGACCAGGTGCGTGTGGACAAGGAGGAGATCTACGACATCCTCGACCAGATGCGCGCCACGATCCCCGAGGAGATCAAGCAGGCGCGCTGGATCGTCAAGGAGCGTCAGGAGATGCTCGCCGAGGCCAAGCGCGAGGCGGAGCGGATCGTCAAGGAGGCGCGCGACCGCCAGGCCCAGCTCGTGAGCGAGCAGGAGGTCACCAAGCAGGCCGAGCGCGCCGCCGAGGACATCATCGAGGACGCCCGCGCCCGCGAGCGCGAGATCCGGCTCGGCGCGGAGGACTACGCCGACGAGATCCTCAACACCCTCGAGGTCAACCTCTCGAAGTTCATCGCCGCCGTCCAGCGGGGCCGCGAGCGGCTCCAGGGCAAGGACGAGCCGGCCGAGGTCGGATAGCGGAGGTAGTTGCCGGCCGCCCCCCCGGACGGCCGGCACCCATCAGAACGGTTCGGCGCGGCCAAATTTGCGCGCGGCTCGACGAACGATGGATCGCGCCGCGGGTTAGGGAACCCTTCCGAGCGGTGACCCATAGGGACGGATGCTCGAGCTGGACGGTCTGACACGCCGCTTCGGTGACGTGGTCGCGCTCGACGATCTGTCGTTCACCGTCGAACCGGGGCGGACGCTCGGCTTCGTCGGGCCCAACGGCGCGGGCAAGACGACCGCCATGCGGATCGTGCTCGGCGTGCTCGAGCCGGACGCCGGGAGCGTGCGCTGGCGCGGCCGGCCGGTGACGACGGCGACGCGGGCGCGCTTCGGCTACATGCCGGAGGAGCGCGGGCTCTACCCGAAGATGCGCGTCCGCGAGCAGCTCGTCTACTTCGCGCGGCTCCACGGGATGGCGCCGGGCGAGGCGGGGACGGCGGCGGACCGCTGGATCGAGCGGCTCGGGCTCGGCGAGCGCGCGGCGGACAAGGTCGAGACGCTCTCGCTCGGCAACCAGCAGCGGGTCCAGCTCGGCGTCGCGCTCGTCCACGACCCGGACGTCCTCGTGCTCGACGAGCCGTTCTCGGGGCTCGACCCGACGGGCGTCGACGTGATGAGCGGCGTGCTCGGGGAGCGCGCCGCGGCGGGCGTCCCGGTGGTCTTCTCCTCGCACCAGCTCGAGCTCGTCGAGCGGCTGTGCGAGGACGTGGCGATCGTCAACGGCGGGCGGCTGGTGGCGTCCGGCTCGGTCGAGGAGCTGCGCGAGCGCGGTCGCAGCGACGTCGAGTCGGTCCGCGTGGTCGTGGAGGGCGACGGCGACGGCCGCTGGCTCGCCGGCGTGCCGGGCGCGGAGGTCGCCGAGGTCGGCGCCCGCGGGGTGCTCGTCCGGCTCGAGGGCGGAGATCCCGACGCGGTGCTCGACGCGGCCCGCTCCGCCGGCACCGTGACCCACTTCAGCGTCGAGCGGCCCACGCTCGCGGACCTCTTCCGGCAGGTGGTGGCGGCGTGAGCGGGCGCGAGGCCGATCGGGCTGGTCGCGCGGCGCGAGGTCGCCGTGCGGCTGCGCGAGAAGTCGTTCCTGTACTCGACGCTGATCTCGCTGGCGGTGATCGCCTGCGTGGCGCTGCTGCCGAACCTGCTCGGCTTCGGCGGCCAGGACAGCTACAAGATCGCCGTCGGGGACCCGGGCTCGCGCGCGGTCGCCGACGCGGCGGTGCGCGGCGCGGACGCGTTCGACGCCAAGGTGACGATCGTCTCCTCGGACGCCGACGCGACGCTGCGCGACGGCACGATCTCCGCGCAGGACAAGCCCGACGACAAGCTGGTGAACATCCTCCAGGCCGCGAACGCCGAGGTCCGCAGCGCCGCCGCGCTGCGCGACGCCGGGCTCGACGCGCAGCAGGCGCAGTCGGCGCTGCGGCCGCCGCCGCTGCGGGTGGTGACGACCGAGCCCGTCGATGCGGACGCCGACGAGCGCGGCGGGTTCGCCTTCTTCGCGGTGCTGCTGCTCTACGGCCAGCTGATCGGGATCGGCTACTTCGTGGCCATGGGCGTCGTGGAGGAGAAGAGCTCGCGCGTCGTCGAGCTGCTGCTCTCCACGCTCAAGCCCAAGCACCTGCTGGCGGGGAAGATCCTCGGCCTCGGCCTGCTCGGGCTCGGGCAGCTGCTGCTGCTCGCGGTGCTCGGCCTGGCCGTGGCCGCCGCCGGCGGCGCGCTCGACGTCGACGGCGACATCCTCGTCGCCTCCGGGCTCGCGCTCGTCTGGTTCGTGGTCGGCTACGCGTTCTACGCGGCCGCGTTCGCGACTGCGCGGCGTCGCTCGTCTCGCGCCAGGAGGACCTGCAGTCGGTGATCACGCCGCTCACGCTCGTGCTGCTGGTCGGCTTCTTCGTCTCGTTCGGCGTCGTCGAGCGACCCGGACGGGACGCTGGCCAAGGTCTCGTCGTTCATCCCGCCGATCGCGCCGATGACGATGCCGCCGCGGATCGCGCTCGGCGAGGCGAGCGCGGTCGAGATCGTCGGCGCGTTCGCGGTGACGATCGGCGCGACGCTGCTGCTGATCCCGCTCGCGGCGCGGATCTACAGCGGCGCCGTGCTGCGGATGGGCGGGACGATCAAGCTGCGCGACGCCTGGCGCGCCGCGCGCGCGTAGATGGTGATCCGCGAGTTCGCGTGGCGCACCCGGATCGGCGCTGGATCGCCACCCGGACCCTCGAAATCCAGGATTCCCTTCGGGATCCGTGCGGCGCCCAGCATCCGCCCGGGCACGCCCCAGGGGCGCGCCGTCGCGGACATCTAGACCAGCGTGCCCTGCGGCGGCCGGTCGTCGCCGGTCCCGGCGATCACGAGCTCGTCGACGCGGACGAGGTGCCCGCGGACGCGGTCGGCCATCTCCTCGAGGATCCGCCGCGCGCCGTCGATCCCGGTCGTCGCCTGCGTGAGCTGCGACTTGATCCGGCGGACGTCGTCCATCGCGGCCAGCGCGCGCTCGACCTCGGTGCGCAGCCCGCCCGCGTCGAGCCCGTCCCCGCCGGCGTCGGCCATCAGCGTGCGGGCGCGCGCCAGCGAGTAGGCGACCTCGAGCGCGAGCCGCGAGCCGTCGTCGGGGTCGAAGACGACGAACAGCTTGTCGCCGTTGACCTCGCGCAGCTGCGCGGCGTGGCCGGGCAGCAGGTCGTCCGCCGGCACGACCCAGACGCCGAAGTCGGCGTCGCGCTGCTCCATCGCCGCGTCGAGCTCGGCGAGCGCCTTGTTCTTCGGCACGTAGGCGTTCTTCGCCTCGAAGACGATCCGCGCGCGCGGCGGGCCGGCGCAGCCGTCGATCCCGACGATCACGTCGCCCTTGCGGCCGCCGGTGCCGGGCACGTCGCCGACCGCGTCGCAGTCGTCGCCGCGCGCCCGCGCGATCGCGTCGACCGCCTCGAACACCGCCTCCTCGTAGGGCCGGCCCTTCGCGGTCGAGCGCGCGTGCTCCGCGGCGACCTCGGCCTGCTTGTCGCGCTCGGTCTGGAGCTTGACGACCTCGCCCTTGAGCGCCGCGATCTGCTCGTTGAGCGCCTTGAGGTTGGTGTCCTGCTGCTCGGCGGCGCGGCGCATGGCGGCCATCGTGCCCGCCTTGAAGTCGGCCAGCGGGTTGTGCGCGTCGGCCGACGAGAACTGCTTGAGCAGGTCCTCGCGCATCCGCGCGGACTGCTCGGCCATGATCTCGCGCAGCTGGTGCTGGACGGCGCCCGCGGACTCGGGCCCGAACAGCCGCTCGAGCTCCTTGCCGAGCTTCCCGTCCTCCGGCCCGAAGACGTCGTCGACGTGCTTGCCGAGCACCTCGGCGACGAGCTTGGCCTTCTCGGTGAACGCGCCCTCGACCTCGCGCGAGACCTTCTCGAACTCGGTCCGGACGAAGTCGGCGTTGACCTCGGCCTGCTCGCGCGAGAGCACGCGGGCGCCGATCTCGATCGCGTCGGTCAGCAGCTCGGCCGGATCGCCGCCCGCCGCGAGCCGCTCGCGGACGAGCTCGACCGCGACGCGGTCGCGCACGGCGAGGGCGTCGGCGACGACGGTGTCGCCGAGCAGGCTGACGCGCGGGGTTCGGAGCGGGGTGGCGGCCTCCATGGCGTCGGTCAACGCTACGCAGGGGCTCCGACGGAACGGGCGCGGTCAGCCGACGTCGAAGCCCTGCAGCCCCTCGGGCGGCTCGTCCTCGACCTCGAGCTCGGTCACGTCGGCGTGCCCGGGTCCCGCGCGGCACAGCGCGACGAGCCGCTCGACCGCCTCCTCCGGGCCCTCGAACACGACCTCGACCGTGCCGTCGCCGCGGTTGCGCGCCCAGCCGGCCACGCCGGCCTCCCGGGCCGCCCGCCGGACCGAGTCGCGGAAGAAGACGCCCTGCACGCGCCCGTGGGCGCGCACCCGCTTGCGCACGGTCATGGCCGGTACCGTAGACGCCATGGCCGCCCTCGAGGCGCTCGACGCCGACATCACCGCGCTCGAGGTCGACGCGATCGCCAACGCCGCGAACACGCGGCTGCTGCACGGGGGCGGCGTCGCGGCCGCGATCGCCCGCGCGGGCGGTCCCGCGGTCGACGAGGAGTCCCGCGCCGCGGCGCCGATCGGGCTCGGCGAGGCGGTCGAGACGTCGGCCGGCGCGATGCCGGCGCGCTGGGTCATCCACGCCGCGACGATGGAGCTCGGCGGCCCGACCTCGGCGCAGATCATCCGCCGCGCGACCGCCGCCACGCTCGCGCGGGCGGACGCGCTCGGCGCGCGCAGCCTCGCGCTCGTCGCGTTCGGGACCGGCGTCGGCGGCTTCCCGCTCGACGAGGCCGCGCGGATCGAGGTCGAGGAGGCGCGGCGCCACCTCGGCGCCGGCTCGGGGCTGGAGCGCGTCGTCTTCGCCGTCCGCGGCGAGCCCGCCCGCGCGGCGTTCCAGGGCGCGATCGACGCGACCGGATGAGCGACCTGTCCGTCGCGCTCGCGGACGCCGGCGGGGCCGGCGCGCCGCCCGCCGCGACCGCCCAGCTGCGCGCGCTGCTGCTGGCCGCGCTGCGCCACGGCCGCGCGGAGCTCGGGCTCAAGCGCTCGGGCTACGGCGCCCCGGTCGAGGTCGCGATCGGCCACGACGGCGAGCGGCTGCTCGCCGCCACGCCGGCGCGCGCCGCGCTGCGGGCCGACCCCGAGCAGGCCGCGGAGCGCGAATGGCTCGTGGTCGCGGCGGCCCTCGGCGCGATGTGCGACCTCGCCGAGCCCGGCGCGCCGGCCGACGCCGGCGCGATCGGCGTCACCGCCGGCGACCTCGACGGCTTCCTCGTCGTCGCGCTGCCGGCGCCGCGGATCGACGCGGTCACGCTCGACGAGCTCGTCCCGCTCGCCTTCGACGATCACGCGGGCGGGATCGACCGGCTGCGCGCGGCGGCGTACGCGGTCCCCGGCGCGGTGCTCGCCGAGGTCGCGCTGCGGGCGCCGATCGGCGCGGGGCACCCGCTGCGGATCGCCGAGGCGGTCGCGCGGCTCGGCGGCCGCCCCGCGGACGAGCGCTCGGTCGAGGAGCACGAGGACGCCGTGCTCGCGCTGCTCGAGCCGGGCGCGGACCGCCGCGTGGCCCCGCACGCCGATCCCGATCCGGCCCTGCGCGTCGCCCGCCGGATCCTCCAGCGGCTCAACGGCATGGGGAAGTGGGGCGGCTACCACACCGACTTCACGCACCTCGCACGCGGCTTCGCCGGCAACGACCGCGCGCTCGCGCAGGCCGTCGGGGAGGCGCTGCTCGACGCGGGGCTGCTCGCCGAGAAGCCGTCGGTCGGCCAGCGCCACGTGTTCCTCAACCCGCGCCGGGCGGCCGACATCCACCGGCTGATCGAGGCGGGCGCGGTCCCGTCCGGGCTCGCGCTGCCGAAGGGGTGACACACTTCTCCGCGCGTGAAGCTCCCGAGCACCGCCCTCATCGCCGGCAAGGCCCAGACCGTCGCGACGCTCGCGAGCGCGGGGATCCTGCGCCCGCAACGGCCCGACCGGCTCTACCACGCCCTGCGCGCGCTGATCCGCTGGGGCGCCACCCCGGCCGCCGGCTACAAGGCCGCCGCATCGCGCCATCCCGACCGCCTCGCGCTGATCGACGAGTCCGGGACGCTGACGTTCGCGCAGGTCCACGAGCGCTCGAACGCGCTCGCCCACGCGCTGCGCGCCGAGGGCGTCGGCGCGGGCGACCGCGTGGCGATCATGTGCCGCAACCACCGCGGCTGGGTCGAGTCCTACGTCGCGGTCAACAAGCTCGGGGCGCACGCGCTGTTCCTCAACACCGCCTTCTCCGGCCCGCAGCTGACCGACGTCGCGCGAGCGCGAGGACCCGGTCGCGGTGATCTTCGACGAGGAGTTCGCGGAGCTGATCGAGGGCGCGACCGCCGGCCGCAAGCGCTTCGTCGCCTGGCACGAGCCCGGACGGCGACCGGACCGACCGCACGATCGACGACCTGGTCGCCGGCGGCGACACCGCCGACCTCGACCCGCCGGCCGAGCAGGGCAAGGCGCTGATCCTGACCTCGGGCACGACCGGCAAGCCGAAGGGCGCGAGCCGGCGCCAGCCGCAGTCGCTCGACCCGGTCGCCGCGCTGCTCGAGCAGATCCCGCTCAAGGCGGGGGAGCGGACGATGATCGCCGCGCCGCTGTTCCACTCCTGGGGCTTCGCGCACTTCACGCTCGCGATGGGCCTGACGACGACGATCGTGCTCAAGCGCAGGTTCGAGCCGGAGGCGACGCTGTCGCTGACCGCGCGCCACCGCTGCACGGCGACTGATCGTCGTCCCGGTGATGCTGCAGCGGATCCTCGAGCTCGACGACGAGATCCTCGGCCGCTACGACCTCTCGGCGCTCAAGGCCGTCCCGGTCTCGGGCTCGGCGCTCCCGCCCGCGATCTCGAACGGCTGGATGGACCGGTTCGGCGAGAACCTCTACAACCTCTACGGCTCGACCGAGGTCGCGTGGGCGACGATCGCCACCCCCGAGGACCTGCGCGCCGCGCCCGGCACCGCCGGCCGGCCGCCGCGCGGCACCGTGGTGAAGCTGTTCGACGCCGACGGCGACCCGGCGCCCGAGGGGGCGACCGGGCGGATCTTCGTCGGCAACGAGCTCGCGTTCGAGGGCTACACGGGCGGCGGCAACAAGGACGCGATCGGCGGCCTGCTGTCCTCCGGCGACGTCGGGCACTTCGACGACGGCGGCCGGCTGTTCGTCGACGGCCGCGACGACGACATGATCGTCTCGGGCGGGGAGAACGTCTTCCCGGGCGAGGTCGAGGACCTGCTCGCGGGCCACGACGCGATCGTCGAGGCGGCCGTGTTCGGCGTCGAGGACGAGCAGTTCGGGCAGCGCCTCCGGGCCGTGGTCGTGCTGCGCGCGGGGCGCGAGGTGAGCGTCGACGAGGTCAAGCGCTACGTGAAGGAGAACCTCGCCGGATACAAGGTCCCGCGCGACGTCCTGTTCCTCGACGAGCTGCCCCGGACCTCGACCGGCAAGGTGCTCAAGCGGGAGCTCAGGGACGCCTGATCGCGGTCGTATGCTGGAGGCATGCCTCAGCGTACGGATGTCTTCGATCTCGCGCACCTGGGGCTCACCTCGGGCGAGGGCCGCAGGCTCGAGCTGCACGTGGGCATCGATCCGTTCTCGTTCGGCGGGCAGGAGTACGCCGCCGGGGCGGAGCTGATCCCCGTCCGGCTCGACGTCTCGCGCACCACCGGCAACGGCTGGGCGCTGCGGCTCCGCTTCGCGGTCGAGCTCGAGGGGCCCTGCATGCGCTGCCTCGATCCCGCGACGCCGGAGATCGCGGTCGACGCGTTCGAGGTCCAGCAGCCCGGGAGCCGCGACGAGGAGCTGACCTCGCCCTACGTGGACGACGACGGCGAGCTCGACCTCGCGGCGTGGGCGCGCGACGCGCTGGCGCTGGCGCTGCCGGCGCAGATCACCTGCCGGTCCGACTGCGCGGGCCTCTGCGCGCAGTGCGGCGCGAACCTCAACGACGAGCCCGATCACGGCCACGAGGCCGAGCCGGACCCGCGCTGGGCGAAGCTGTCCGAGATCCGGTTCGACTGAGCGACACCAACGCCGCACGACCCGGTTCTGGCCGCTTCCGGTCGCGGTTCGGGTCGTATAGCGACACCAACTGCACTCGGTGCCCCTCGTGCGCGCCCCGGTGTTGCGTTGATGCTGTGCCGAGTTCGCTACCCTTCTCCGCCGCCATGGCCGTCCCCAAGCAGAAGCAGTCGCACTCGCGCACGAACAAGCGCCGCTCGACGCACAAGATCTCCGCGCCCGCGGTCAACCTGTGCCCGACGTGCCACCAGCCGCGCCGCCCGCACCGGGTCTGCGGCAACTGCGGGTCGTACGCCGGGCGCGAGGTCGTGCACGTGCACGACCACGATCACGACCACGACCACTAGGTCCCGCCGGCCGCGACGGCCGGTTGCCCGTACCACCGCCGCTGGGCGACCGACTAGCCTGCGCGGGCGATGGCCGCTGACGCGCAGCCGCTCACGATCGCGCTCGACGCCCTCGGCGCCGACGCCGGTCCCGCCGAGGTCGCGCGCGGCGCCGCGCTCGCGGCCGCGGGCGGCGACCTGCGCGTGATCGTGTTCGGGCCGGCCGCCGAGATCGAGCCGGCCCCGGGGGTCGAGGTGGTCGACGCGCCGGTCTCGATCGCCAAGGCGGCCGATCCCGCGCGCGCCGTGCGCGCCACGCGCGACGCGTCGATCGTCCAGGCCGTCCGCGCCGTGGCGGACGGGCGCGCCGACGCGCTCGTCTCCGGCGGGTCGACCGGCGCCGCGCTCGCCGCGGGGCTGTTCCACGTCAAGCGCGGCCGCGGCATCCACCGGCCGGCCCTGGCCGTGCTCGTGCCGGTGCCGGGCAAGCCGTTCCTGCTGCTCGACTGCGGCGCCAACGTCGAGGTCCGGCCCGAGCACCTCGTCCAGTTCGCGCACATGGGCGCGGCGTTCATGGAGACCGTGATGGGGATCGCGCGCCCGCGCGTGGCGCTGCTCTCCAACGGGACCGAGCCGACGAAGGGGACCGAGGACGTCCAGGCGGCGCACGCCCTGCTGGCGGAGGCGCACGGCCTCGCGTTCGCCGGCAACGTCGAGGGCTTCGCGGTCGGGACCGGCGAGGCCGACGTGATCGTCACCGACGGCTTCACCGGCAACGTCTTCCTGAAGGTGATGGAGGGGACCGCCGACACGCTGCTGCGCGCGGTCCGCGACGCGGCGACGGCCAGCGCGCGGGCGAAGGCCGGCGGGTTCCTGCTGCGGCCGTCGCTGCGCGGCCTGCGCGACGCGATCGACCCCGAGGCGCAGGGCGGCGCGTTCCTGCTGGGCCTGCGGCGGCTGGGCGTCGTCCCGCACGGCTCGTTCGGCGCGAACGGGATCGCGCGGGCGATCGAGCTCGCCGCGCGCGGCGTGCGCGCCGACGTGGTCGGCCAGACCTACGACCGGCTGGCCGCCGCGGGCGCGCTGCGGCGGCCCGGCGAGACGCTGACGGGCATGCCGGGGCCGTCCGCCCCACCGGCTACGGTGCCCGATCCATGACGCGAGACGAGGTCCTGTCGTACGTCCGTGCCCACCTGGCCGACGAGCTCGAGCTCGACCCGGCGCGGGTGGAGGAGGGGACGCGCTTCAAGGAGGACCTCGAGGCGGACTCGCTCGACCTCTACAGCCTGGTGCAGGAGCTCGAGGACACCTACGGCGTGCGCATGTCCGACGACGAGGCGGCGCGGATCAGGACCGTCGGACAGGCCGTGGACTTCGTGCTCGCGAACGTGGCGACCCGCGAGCCGAGGCCCTGACTCCTGCGGGCGCTCCACGACCTGCTGGAGGGGCTGCCGGACGATCTCGCCCGGCAGGCGGTCACGCATGCCTCGTGGACGGAGCGCCGCGCCGACAGCTACGAGCGGCTCGCGCTGCTCGGCGATTCGGTGCTGGGGCTGTCGGTCACGACGCACCTGTTCCCGCTGCTCGACGCGGACACCTACGGCGCGGGACGGCTGACGAAGATCCGCGCGCAGGCGGTGTCGGGGCGCTCGTGCCGCGACGTCGCCGAGCGGCTCGGGCTGCCGGAGCGGCTCCGCGCGGCGGCGCCGGCGGAGGTCGCGCCGCAGGCGCTCGAGGCGCTGGTCTCGACCGAGCGCGTGCTCGCGTCGGTGATCGAGGCGGTGATCGGCGCGTGCTACCTGGCCTACGGCTTCGAGACGACGGCCACGGCGGTGCGCGAGGCGTTCGCGCCGGAGATCGAGCAGGCGCTCGAACGGCCGGCCGACTTCAAGTCCGCGCTGCAGGAGAAGCTCGCGCGGCGCGGGGCGGTCGTGAGCTACGAGGTCACCGAGGAGACGGGGCCGCCGCACGAGCGGGTCTTCGAGGTGGCGGCGGTGGTGGCCGGGATCAGCGTCGCGCGCGGCTCGGGGCGGTCGAAGAAGGAGGCCGAGCAGGCGGCGGCCGCCGCCGCGCTCGCGGCCGACGTGGAGGCGTGACGTGCACCTGAGGTCGATCAGCCTGAAGGGCTTCAAGTCGTTCCCGGACCGCACGAGGCTCGACTTCGCGCCCGGCGTGTCCGTGATCGTCGGACCGAACGGGTCGGGCAAGTCGAACGTCACCGACGCGGTGCTGTGGGCGCTCGGCGAGCAGTCGCCGGTCGCGGTCCGCGGCCAGTCGATGCAGGACGTGATCTTCGCCGGCGCGCACGGCGTCCAGGCGCGCGCCGAGGCCGAGGTCGAGGTGGTGCTCGACAACGGCGACGGCGCGATCGACCTGCCGCTGTCCGAGCTGTCGATCGTGCGCCGGCTGAACCGCGCCGGCGAGGGCGAGTACCGGATCAACGGCGCCCGCTGCCGCCTCGGCGACGTGATCGAGCTGCTCAGCGACACGGGCCTCGGCAAGGAGATGCACTCGATCGTGTCGCAGGGGCGGGTGGCGGAGATCGTGACCTCGAAGCCGCGCGACCGGCGGCTGCTGATCGAGGAGGCGGCCGGGCTCGGCAAGCACCGCAAGCGGCGGCGGCGCGCGCAGCTGAAGCTCGAGCGCACGCAGGACAACCTCGACCGCGCGCTCGACGTCGAGCGCGAGGCGCGGACGCGGCTGCGCCCGCTCAAGCGCCAGGCGGAGGCGGCCGAGCTGCACGAGCGGCTCGCGCGCCAGTCCGACGAGGCGCGCTGGACGCTCGCGCGCGACGGCTCCCGCGCCGCCGCCGCGGCGCTGGCCGACGCCGAGGCGCGCGTCGCGGCGGCGCGCGCGTCGGCCGGCGCGACCGAGGCCGAGCTGCGCGCCGTCGCGCAGCGGCGCGAGGCGGCCGAGCGCGCGCTCGCCGCCCGCAGCGACGAGCGCGAGGCGCTCGGCAACCGCTTCCACGCCGCCCGCTCCGCGCAGGAGCGGATCGGGATGCGGCTCGAAGCCGTGCGGCAGGCGGTCACGACGCTGTCCGAGCGCGCCGGCCGCCGCCGCGCGACTGCTCGCGTCGCTGACGACCGAGGCGGAGGAGGACCCCGGCGACGAGGGCGCCGCCGAGCGGGTCGCCGGGCTGGAGGCGGAGCTCGAGCAGCTCGCGCAGGATCGCGCCGAGCGGCTCGCGCAGGAGGTCGCGGAGCTGGAGGCCCGGCGCGACGCGGCCGCGGCCGACGTCGCGCGGCTCGCCGAGGAGGCCGACCGCACCGCCGCCGCCCGCGGGGACGCCGACGCCGCCGCCGAGGCCGCCCGCGGCGCCCGGCGCGAGCTCGAGCGCGCCGCCGAGGCCGCCCGCCGCGAGGCCGCCCGCGTCGGCGCCGAGCTCGCCAAGGTCAACCAGTTCCTGCGCGCCCAGGCGGGCGCACCGGGCGGCGCGCCCGCGCTGGCCGACGCGCTGGGCGCCGAGCCGGGCTTCGAGCTGGCGCTCGCCGCTGCGCTCGGCCCGCGCCTGCGCGCCGCGGTGGCCGCCGACCGGGACGAGGCCGCGCGGCTGCTCGACGCCGCCGGCCGCGACGGCGGCGCCGCGCTCGTCGCGCCGTCCGGCGACGACGCGCGCGACGACGGCCGGGCGCCCGCGCCCGGCGCGGTGCGGCTCGCCGATCACGTCCGCACCGGCGACGGCCCCGCCGCCCGGCTCGCCGGCGCGCTGCTCGCCGGCGTCTGGGTCGTCGACGACCTCGGGGCGATCGCGGACGGCTTCACCGGCGTCGCGGTGACCCGCGACGGCCGGGTCTGGTCGCCCGCCGCGCGCGAGCTGCGCCAGGTCCCCGCCGGCGGCGAGGACCGCGTGCTCGCCGAGCGCAACCGGCGCGACGCGCTCGTCGCGCAGGTCGAGGGCGCGGCGCAGGCCGAGCACGCCGCGCTGGCGGCCGTCGAGGCGGGCAGCGAGGAGGTCCAGGCCGCCGACGCGGCGCGCGACGAGGCCGACCGCCTCGCCCGGGCCGCCGGCCGCGCGCGCGACGAGGCGCGCGAGGCCGAGCGCCACGCCGTCCACCTGATCGAGCAGCGCCGCCGGGCGCCCGACGAGGGGCCGCTGGCCACCCGCCGGGCCCAGATCGGCGCCGCGCTCGCCGCCGAGCGCCGCCTCGCCGAGCGCGCCGAGCGCGAGCGCGAGGAGCGCGAGCCGCCGCATCGCCCACGAGCGCGAGCGGCTTGCGCGCGACGAGGCGCTGCTGCCCGCGGCGGAGCGGCTCGCGGCCGCGCTCGCCGAGGCGCAGGGCGCGGTCCGCGCCCGCGTCGAGGTGCTCGACGCCGAGCTGGTCGCCGACCGCCACGCGGGCGAGCAGCTCGCCGCGGAGCTGCGCGCGTGCGCGCAGCAGGAGGCCGAGGTCCAGACGAAGCTCAAGGCGGCCGGCGAGGAGGTCACCCGCGAGGAGGTCCGCGCGCAGCAGGCCCGTGACGCCGGCGCCGAGGCGCGGGCGGAGCTGGGCCGGCTCGCCGTCCCGGCTCGGCCTCGAGCCCGAGCCCGCGGAGGAGCCGCTGCCCGAGGCGGAGAAGGCCGACCTCGACCGCGCGGATCGAGCGGCTGGCGCGCCGGCGCGAGCAGCTCGGCCCCGTCAACCCGCTCGCCCAGCAGGAGTACGCCGAGGCGATCGAGCACGTCGAGGAGCTCGAGCAGCGGCGCGAGGACCTCGAGGCCGCCCTGCGCGAGCTCCAGGGCCTGATCCGCGACACCGACCAGCGGATCCGCGAGGCGTTCGAGGAGACGTTCACGGCCGCGGCGAAGAACTTCGAGGAGGTCGCCGCGCAGCTGTTCCCCGGCGGCCGCGGGCGCCTCCGGCTCGTCCGCGAGGATGCCGGCCCGCGCCCCGTGCTCGGCGGCGCGGAGAGCGACGAGGACGCGCCCGCGGCCGAGGAGCGGATGGACGAGGCGCTCGCCGAGGCCGAGGAGGACGCCGCGCCCGAGGACGGGATGGGCGTCGAGATCGAGATCACCCCGGCCGGCAAGGCGACGAAGCGGCTGACGCTGCTGTCCGGCGGCGAGAAGTCGATGACCGCGCTCGCGTTCCTGTTCGCGGTCTTCCTCGCGCGGCCGTGCCCGTTCTACATCCTCGACGAGGTCGAGGCCGCGCTCGACGATCTCAACATCGACCGCTTCCTGACCCTCCTGCGCCGCTTCTCGGATCGCGCGCAGTTCATCGTCGTGACCCACCAGAAGCGCACGATGGAGGCCGCCGACTGCCTCTACGGCGTCTCGATGGCGGGCAACGGCGTCTCGAAGGTCGTCTCGCGCCGGCTGCCGCCCCCGCGCGCTGCAGCCTGAGCCCGCGTCGCCCGCAAGGTAGCCTGCGCCCATGGAGCCTGACGAGCTGAGCTTCGGCCCCCTGCAGCTGCTGGTGGTCGGCTTCCCCGACCTCGATCACTTCACCGGGCGGATCGCCCGCGAGATGGCCGCGCTGCGCGGCCGCGGGATGATCCGCGTGCTGGACGCGCGGATGCTCTCCCGCCACCCCGACGGGACCATGACCGAGACCGACCTCAACCCGGTGATCGGGGAGGAGGCCGGCTCGCAGTACCGCCCGGTCGCCCACCTCTTCGGCCTCAACGGCCACGCCGAGGTCAACGGCGACGGCAACGGCAACGGCATGACGCCGGAGACGTTCGCGCGCACCGCCGGCTTCGCGATCGAGGACCTGCGCAGGATGACCGACGAGATCCCCACCGACGAGCACGCGGCGGTGGTGCTCGTCGAGCACCTCTGGGCCGGCGCGCTGCAGTCGGGGATCCGCGCCGCGAACGGCCTGCTGATCGCCCAGGGCATGCTCACGCCCGAGGTGATGATGATCGTCGGCGCCGAGCTGCAGGCGAAGGCGGACGCCGAGACCGCGATCGAGCTCGCCGAGGCGGCGCGCGGCGCCGCGCTGCTCGAGGCGATCCGCACCCTGCACGGGGACTCGCTGGACGACGCGCCGCAGCCGCGCACGGCGGCCGCCGCCGCGGTGGTCCGCGCGCTCGTCGACGAGGGGCTGCTCGGGGAGCACGAGGCCGCCGAGGCGATCGACGCCCTCGCGAACCGCGGGATCGTCGAGCGGGCGATCCTGCACGGCGCCGCCGCCGAGGCCGAGGACCTGCTCGCGCGCCTCGAGGACGATCCGCCGCCCGCATGAGCGAGGCGGCCGAGCGCCACGCCGCGTTCGTCGCGAAGCTGCGACGCGCGGCGGCCGCGCCGGCCCCGATCCTCGACGCCTTCGCGCGCGTCCCGCGCCACGTCTTCCTGCCCGGCGTCCCGCTCGACGTCGTCTACGACGACGACGCGATCGTCACCCACGACGAGGACGGCGTCCCGACCAGCTCGTCGACGCAGCCGAGCCTGATGGCGCGGATGGTCGAGCAGCTCGACGTGCGGCCCGGCGCCCGCGTGCTCGAGGTCGGCGCGGGCACCGGCTACAACGCCGCGGTGCTCGCGCAGCTCGGCGCGGCGGTGACGACGGTCGAGCTGCAGCCGGTGGTCGCCGCCGCCGCGCGGGCGAACCTGCGCGACGCGGGGGTCGAGACCGCCGACGCGGCCGCCCCCGGCGTCGTCCGCGTCGTGGCCGGCGACGGCGCCACGCCGCCGCCCGGCCCGTACGACCGCGTGATCTTCACCGCCGGCTGCTGGTCGCTCCCGGCGGCGGTCGTCGACGGGCTCGCGGACGGCGGCATGCTCGTCGCGCCGCTCCGGCTCAACGGCATCGAGCTGCTGATGGCGCTGCGCCGCGACGGCGCCGCGCTGCACGGCGCCGGCGGGATCCCGTGCGGGTTCCTGCCGATGCGCGGCGCGGGCGCCGAGCGCCCGTGGCGCTGGCCGCTCGGCGCCGGCGGCACCGCGATCGCCGACGCCGACCTCGGCGTCGAGGGCCGCGGCGGCCTCGACCGGCTGCTGGCCACGCCCGGCCGCGACGCCGGCGACCCGCTCGGGCTCGGCGAGGACGAGTCCGCCCTCGACGCGCTGCTGTGGCTCGGGCTGGACGGCGACCCGCTCATCACCCTGCTGCACCCCGGCGAGCGCCGCGCCGGCTGGACGGTCGCGCTCGAGGTCATGCCCGCCTCGCTGCTCGTGTTCTCGTTCGCCACCCGGTTCCATCACATCGAGGCGACCACGCTGCACGGCGGGGAGGGGGCGCTGCGCGCCTGCACGGCGAGCGCCGCGGCCTGGCGGGCGGCCGGGTCGCCCGGCCCGGGGCAGCTGGAGCTGCGCGTCGAGCCGGCGACCGACCGCGTCAGCTGGAGCCTGCCCGCGCGCCACGGCGACGGTACGGCGATCGCGCTGCGCGGCGCCCACCGCTGGATGCTGGCCTACGCCGGCTAGAGCGCCTTCTCGCCCCAGTAGGCGGCGAGCGGGTTGTCGTTGTAGTCGGGGATCGGCCGGTATCCGGCGCGCTCGTAGATCCGCTGCGCCCGCGGCTGCCTGGCGCCGGTGTCGAGCCGCACCCGCGTGTACCCGCGCTCGCGGCCGAGCGCCTCGAGCGCCTCGAGCAGCTCGCGCCCGGCACCGCCGCCGCGCGCCTCCGGCACGACGTACATGCGCTTGATCTCGCACGTGTCGTCGTCGAGCCGCAGCAGCCCGCCGCCGGCCACCGCGCGCCCGTCCTCCCACAGCGTCACGTAGGCGCCGCCGGGCGGCGACAGGTCCTCCGGCCGCGCCGCGACGGCGCTGCCGTACATCGCCTCGACCTCGGCCACCATCGCCGCGATCAGCTCGCCGGCGATCGGGTCGGTGCCCGCGCCGACGCGCACCTCGCGGCTCACAGCGGCTTGGCCAGCTCGATCCAGACCGAGCGGGCGATCGCGCGGCGCTCGCCGCCCGTCGTCCAGAGCTCGACCGCCGTCTGGTACTTGCGCCCCTCGATCCCCTCGAGCCAGCTCTGGATCACGTGCGGCGCGCCGACCTCGACCGGGCCCTCGATCGCCACGGTGAAGCGCCCGAGCACGATCGGGGCGGTGATCGTCGGGTGCACGGGCGCGGAGCTGGGACAGTCGAGCGCCGCCCACACGAACAGCGGGTCGACGGTCTCGTCGCCGCTCCAGTGCGGCGGCGTCCACGGCACCGCGAAGCGCCCGTCGCCGACCGGGCCGGTGTAGAGGCAGAGCGCGTCGGAGGGATCGCGGTCCGGCCCGCAGCCGAAGCAGGTCGGGAACGGGTGGTCGTCCTGCCACTCGAAGCGCGCCGACGCGGCGGCGGCGACGCCGGAGCCGACGGGACCCGGACCGGACACGGTCAGCTCGACCGGACGCGCCTCCGCGATCAGCTCGTGCCCGTCGTAGAGCGAGGCGGTCTCGCCGTCGCGGCCGACCGAGAGCGGGACGCCGAGCGGCGGCGGCTTGCGCAGCGTGACCTCGACGGCGGGGGCGTCGAGCTGCGCGGCGGCGCAGCCGGCGGAGTAGCCGCCGTGGCCCGACGACGGGGGACCGTTGAAGCGTGGGGCGATGACGACGGCCATAGGCCACCATCGTGCCCTATCCTGCCCGCCCCGTGGCGCGCGACTGGGACGAACTCTTCCTGACCGACCGGCAGGCGCCCGTCGCGACGGAGCCCGAGCCGGAGCGCGAGGAGCGCAGCCGCGGCTTCTTCCGCCGCATGCGCGAGAACATGCGCAAGACGCGCGAGGCGCTCAGCGCGGAGGTCCAGGCGACGCTGTTCGAGGGCGACCTGGACGAGGAGACGTGGGAGCGGCTCGAGGAGGCGCTGATCTACGCCGACGTCGGCGCGCGCACGACCGCGCAGGTCGTCGCGCAGCTCGAGCAGGAGGCCGAGGAGGGCGACCTCGTCGGCGGCGAGGCGCTGACCGGCCGGCTGGCCGAGCTCCTCGCCAAGCTCGCCCGCACCGGCGACGAGACGATCGACCTGCGGCACGAGCCCGCGGTGATCCTCGTCGTCGGCGTCAACGGGACCGGCAAGACGACCAGCATCGGCAAGCTGGCCTGGCACCTGCGCAACACGCTCGGCCTGACCGTGGTGATCGGCGCCGCGGACACGTACCGCGCCGCCGCCGTCGAGCAGCTCGAGCGCTGGGGCGAGCGCGCCGGCGTCGACGTCGTCAAGGGGCCGGAGGGCTCCGACCCCGGGGCGGTCGCGTTCGACGCGGTCGCCCGCGGCCGCGAGCGCGGCGCCGACGTGGTGATCGTCGACACCGCCGGCCGGCTCCACACGCAGCGCGAGCTGATGGCCGAGCTGGAGAAGGTCCGGCGCGTGATCACCAAGCAGATGCCCGACGCGCCGCACGAGACGCTGATGACCGTCGACGCCACGACCGGCCAGAACGGGGTCCGCCAGGCGAAGCTGTTCGGCGAGGCCGTCGGCGTGACCGGGATCGTCCTGACGAAGCTCGACGGCACCGCGAAGGGCGGCATCGCGCTCGCGATCGCCAACGAGCTGGGCATCCCGGTGAAGCTGATCGGGATCGGCGAGCAGCTCGAGGACCTGCGCCCGTTCGACGCCGACGAGTTCGCCCGCGCGCTGCTGACGTGACCGGGCTCCAGGCGCTGGCGGACGGGGCCGCGGCGAAGCCGCCGGCCGGCCTCGTCCTCACGCGCCGCGGCGCCGGCGGCGAGATCGAGACGGTGACCGCGGGCCCGGTCGACGCCGGCGCCGTGTTCGAGCTCGGCTCGATCACCAAGGCGGTCACCGGCCTGCTGCTCGCCGACGCGGCGGTCCGCGGCGAGGTCGCGCTCGACGAGCCGCTCGCGGCGTGCCTGCCCGGCGCGCGCCCGCGCGCCCCGATCACGCTCCAGGAGCTGGCGACGCACACCGCCGGGCTGCCGCGGCTGCCGCTCGGGTACCTGCGCCGCCACGCGATCCGCCACCGCGCCGACCCGTACGCGCGCTCGACGCTGCCCGAGCTGCTGCACGACCTCGAGCGGGTCCGCCCGCGCGGCCGCCGGCGGCGCTACTCCAACTTCGGCGCGGCGCTGCTCGGCCAGGCGCTCGCCGCGCGGCTCGGCGCGCCCTACGAGGACCTCGTCCACGAGCGCGTGCTCGGCCCGCTCGGCGTCGGCGAGGTGTGGGCGCGCGGCGCGCCGCCGGTCGCCACCCCGCACGACCGCCGCGGCCGCCCGGTCGCGCCGTGGACGATGGGCGCCTACGCGCCCGCGGGCTGCCTGCGCGGCACGGCGGCCGGGACGCTCGCGCTGTCGCTGGCCTGCCTGGCGCCGCCGGAGCCGATGGCCGCGGCGGTCGCGCTCGCGCTCACCCCGCGCAAGCGCCGCGGCCCGCTGCAGACCGGGCTTGGGCTGGATGCGCAGCCCGGCGGGCCGCGCGGGCCGGATGTGGTGGCACAACGGCGGCACCGGCGGCTCGCGCGCGTTCACCGGCTTCCTCGCCGAGGGCGGCGTCGCGGTCGCGGCGGTCGCGAACGCGGCGAAGAGCCCGGATCGCGTGGCGGTCCGGGTCCTCGCCGGCCGCTAGCCCAGCTCGTAGTCCAGCGTGTAGCGCTCGTGCTCCATCCGCACGGTGCCGCGCAGCCCCGCCAGCTCGCCGGTGCCGGAGCCGGGCACGACGTTCCCGAACATGAACGGCGTGCCGTCGGGCGCGCCCGTGGCGCCGTGCTGGAGGACGAACGTCCCCGCCCGCCCGTCGAGCGTGCCGCGCACGCGCTCGCTGGCCAGGTAGCCGGCCTCGGCGCAGACCAGCAGCTGCGCCTCGCTCGCGCCCTCCAGCGGCCCGCTGAACGCCTTGCGGACGGTGATCCGCGCGAGCGGCGGGCCGTCGGCCGGCGCGTCGTAGGGCGGCTCGGCGTCCCAGGCCGTGATCGCGAACGTCCCCGCGGCGGCCGTCACGCCGACGCCGCGAACCGCTGCTCGATCTCCGCGGGGGAGACGTCCTCGATGTGCGTCGCCGTCGCCCAGCGGTGGCCGAACGGGTCGCGCAGCGAGCCGGCGCGGTCGCCGTGGACGTGGTCGGCGACCGGGTTGATCTCGCTCGCGCCGGCGTCGAGCGCCCGCCGGTGCCAGGCGTCGGCGTCCTCGACGTAGAGCGTGAGGAAGACGGAGACGCCGGCGTCGGCGTCCGGCGCCACGAGCCCGTGCGCGGGCATCGCGTCGCTCAGCGTGATCACGGCGTCGCCGATCCTGAGCGTCGCGTGCATCAGCATGCCGCCGGCCTCGAGCCGCGCGACGACCTCCGCGCCGAACGCGCGCTCGTAGAACTCGATCGCCTCGGCGCCGCCCTGGACGACGAGGTTCGGGGTCACGGTCGAGAACCCCTCGGGAATCGGCTTCACGTTGGTCATGACCCCGAAGCTACGCGGCCCCAGGTCGCGCGTATTGTCAAAATGCGACACGCGGATGGAGCGGTTGCGAGACGGCCAGCACGAAGGGGATCCTCAACCCCCAGGAGGGGCGTCGCCACTACCGGCTCTCGCGCGCGTGGCCGTCGCGCCGAGCTGGAGCCGTGGGTCGAGCGGCTGTGGATGGTCGAGTGGGAGCTCGACGCCCCGTACACCCAGGAGCTGCTCAACCACCCGACCGTCAACCTGGCCGTCGAGGCCGAGCACGCGGCGGTGTTCGGGATCCGCACCGCGCGCGACCGGCGCACGATCGACGGCGCCGGCCGGGTGGTCGGCGTGAAGTTCCGGCCCGGCGGGTTCCAGCCGTGGCTCGGGCGCTCCGTCCACACGCTCACGAACCGGGTGCTGCCGCTGACCGCCGTGTTCGGCCCGGCCGGCGACGAGCTCGCGGCCGCCGTCCGCGCCGAGGCGGACGCGCCGTTCGCGGTCATGGAGGCGTTCCTGCGCGCGCGCACGCCGCCGCCGGACCCGAACCTCGACGTGCTCGCCGCGATCGTCCGCACGATGCTCGAGGACCCGGCGGTGGTCCGGGTCGACGAGCTCGCCGCGCGCCACGGGATGTCCGTCCGCACGCTCCAGCGGCTGTTCCGCCGCTACGTCGGGGTGAGCCCGAAGTGGGTGCTCCAGCGCTACCGGCTGCACGAGGCCGCCGAGCGGATCGCGGAGGGCCGCGACGGCGACTGGGCGGCGACCGCGCTCGAGCTCGGCTACTTCGACCAGGCGCACTTCATCCGCGACTTCAAGGCGCTGATCGGCGCCTCGCCCGCGCGTACGCCGCGGGCCGGTACTAGTCGGTCCCGAAGATCCGGTCGCCCGCGTCGCCGAGCCCGGGGCGGATGTAGCCCCGCTCGTCGAGCTGGCGGTCGACCGCCGCGCACCAGATCGGGACCTCGGGATGTGCCTCGGCCATCGCGGCGAGCCCTTCCGGCGCCGCGACGAGGCAGACGAAGCGCAGCCGCCCGTGCACGTCCTTCTTGATCCGCTCGAGCGCGCTCACGGCCGAGCCGCCGGTGGCGAGCATCGGGTCGGCGACGACGATCTCGGCGTCCTCGGCGTGGCGCGGGATCGACTCGTAGTAGCCGACCGGCTGGAGCGACTCCTCGTCGCGGTAGAGCCCGAGGTGGCCGACCCGCGCCTCCGGGATCAGCCGCAGCGCGCCGTCGGTCATCCCGAGCCCCGCGCGCAGGATCGCCACGACGACGATCTCGTCGGCCAGGCGCATCCCGCCGGTGGTCTCGAGCGGCGTCTCGATGCTGTCCTCGCGCACGCGCAGGTCGCGCAGCGCCTCGTAGAGCAGCAGCATCGAGATGTCGGACAGCCGGCGGCGGAAGTCGCTCGACGGCGTCGCCCGGTCGCGGAGGACGGACAGGTGGCGGGCGACCAGCGGGTGGTCGACGACGGTGACCTCGCTCATCGCGCGGGACGCTATAGCCTGGGCGCCCGTGACGGAGCCGAGCCGCAACGTCGAGCTCAAGGCGATCGACCCCGATCCGGCCCGGACGCTCGAGCGCGCGCTCGCCGCGGGAGCCGAGGATCGCGGCGTGCTGCGCCAGCGCGACACCTACTTCGCGGTCCGGCACGGCCGGCTGAAGCTGCGCGAGGAGCAGCCCGGCGGGGCGACGCTGATCGCCTACGAGCGCCCGGACACCGCCGCCGAGCGCGTCTCGGACTACCGGCTCGTCGCGGTCGACGACGCCGAGGGGCTGCGCGCGGCGCTCACGGCGAGCGACGGGATCCGCGCCGTGGTGGCCAAGGAGCGCCGGCTGCTGCTGTGGGAGGGCAGCGTCCGGATCCACCTCGACGCCGTCGAGGGCCTGGGGACGTTCGTCGAGCTGGAGGCGGTCGCCGAGCCCGGCTCGGACCTCCGGCGCGAGCACGACCAGGTCGCGCGGCTCCGCGACGCGCTCGGGATCCGCGACGCGGCCCTGGTCGAGGGCTCGTACGCCGACGCGGTGCTCGTCGGGCGTCCCGGACCCCGAGCTGGTGGCGCTGGCGCGCGACGCCGTCCGCCACGCCTACGCGCCCTACTCGAACTTCCCGGTCGGAGCCGCCCTCCGCACCACCGACGGCCGCCGCTTCGCGGGTGCCAACGTCGAGAACGCCGCCTACCCGCAGGGGCAGTGCGCGGAGGCGTCGGCGATCGGCGCGCTCGTGGCCGGCGGCGGCGGCCAGATCGCCGAGGTCGTGGTGGCCGCGCCGAGCGAGGAGCTGTGCACGCCGTGCGGCGGCTGCCGCCAGCGGCTGCGCGAGTTCGCGCCGCTCGACGCGCCGATCCACCTCGTCGACGACGACCGCGTCCGCCGCACCACGTCGCTCGCCGAGCTGCTGCCGCTCTCGTTCGGCCCGGAGCACCTCGCCGGATGACGGCGGCGGCGCACGAGATCGCGGAGCGCGCGCCGGGGATCCGCCCGCGGCTCGGGCTGATGCTGGGCTCCGGGCTCGGCGCGCTGGCCGACGGGCTCGAGGACCGCATCGAGATCCCCTACGCCGACCTCGACGGCTTCCGCCCCGGCAGCGTCGCCGGCCACGCCGGCGCGCTCGTGCTCGGGCCGGCTCGGCGGGCAGGACGTGGCGATCTTCGCCGGCCGCTCGCACGTCTACGAGCGGATCGAGGCCGGCGCGATCACCACGCCGGTGCGGACGCTCAAGGCGCTCGGCGCCGAGCTGCTCGTGCTGACCAACGCGGCGGGCTCGCTGCGCCCCGAGGTCGGGCCGGGCAGCCTCGTCGCGCTGTCCGACCACATCAACCTGCTCGGCTTCAACCCGCTCATCGGCCCGAACGACGACAGCGTCGGGCCGCGCTTCCCGAGCCTCGCGCAGGCGTACGACCCGGAGCTGCGGGATCGCCTGCACGCCGCCGCCGACGTGCTCGGCAGCGAGCTGCACGACGGCGTCTACCTCGCGGTCGCCGGCCCGAGCTTCGAGACCCCGGCGGAGATCCGCGCCTTCCGCACGCTCGGCGCCGACCTCGTCGGGATGAGCACGGTCCCCGAGGTGATCGCGGCGCGGCACGCGGGCCTGCGCGTCGCCGCGATCTCCGCGGTCACCAACCTCGCGGAGGGGATGGGCGGCGAGGAGCTCAGCCACGAGCAGACGCTGCGCGTGGCCAAGGAGGGCGCGGAGCGCCTCGGGCCGCTGATCGAGCGCTTCGTCGGGGACCTGCCGTGATCCCGCAGGAGCTGATCCGGCGCAAGCGCGACGGCGAAACGCTCTCGGCGGAGGAGATCGCCTTCCTCGTCGAGGGGATCGCCGGCGGGGGGCTCTCCGACGGCCAGGTCGCCGCGCTGGCGATGGCGATCTTCTTCCGCGACCTCGCCGAGGACGAGCGCGTCGCGCTCACGCTCGGCATGCGCGACTCCGGCACCGTCCTCCACTGGGATGCGGGCCCGGTGCTCGACAAGCACTCGACGGGCGGCGTCGGCGACAAGGTGTCGCTGATCCTCGCGCCGGTCGTCGCCGCGTGCGGCGGGGTCGTGCCGATGATCTCCGGCCGCGGCCTCGGGCACACCGGCGGGACGCTCGACAAGCTCGACAGCATCCCCGGCTACCGGACGGCGCCCGACGTGCCCGAGCTGCGCTCGGCGGTCGCCGCGGCCGGCTGCGCGATCATCGGCCAGACGCCCGACCTGGCGCCCGCCGACCGGCGCCTGTACGCGCTGCGCGACGCCACCGGCACGGTCGAGTCGATCCCGCTGATCGTCGCCTCGATCCTGTCGAAGAAGCTCGCCGCCGGCCTCGACGCGCTGGTGATGGACGTCAAGGCCGGCTCCGGCGCGTTCATGCCCGACCGCGCGGCGAGCATCGAGCTGGCGCGCGCGATCACCGGCGTGGCGCGCGGCGCCGGGCTGGCCTGCGACGCCCTGATCACCGACATGGACCAGGTCCTCGGCCGGACGGCCGGGAACGCGGTCGAGGTGGGGGAGGCGCTCGGGGTGCTGACCCACCCGCGCGCGGCCGAGCCGCGGCTCGTCGAGGTCACGCTCGCGCTGGCCGCCACGCTGCTGCGGCTCGGCGGGCTCGCGCCCGACGAGGACGCCGGCCGGGCGGCGGCCGGCGAGGCGCTCGCCTCGGGCGCGGCGGCGGAGCGGTTCGCGCGCATGTGCGCCGCGCTGGGCGGCCCGGCCGACCTGCTCGACGATCCCGCCCGGCATCTCCCGCGGGCGCCGCACGCGCTCGCGGTCGCCCCCGCGAGCGCCGGGCGCGTGCACGCGATCGCGGTCCGCGACCTCGGCATCGCCGTGCTCGAGCTGGGCGGCGGGCGCCGGCGCGAGGACGACCCGATCGACCACGCCGTCGGGCTCGTCGACGTCGCCGGGCTGGGGGAGGAGGTCGGCCCGGGCGGCCGCCCGCTCGCGGTCGTGCACGCGCGCGACGCGGCGGCGGCCGAGCGCGCCGCCGCGCAGGTCCGCGCCGCCTTCGCGGTCGGACTCCGAGCCGGCCGCGCCATCCGCCGCTCACCGAGGCGCTGGCGTGAGCGTCGCGCTCGCCGAGCTCCACGTCCACCTCGAGGCGACCGCGACGCCCGGACCTCGTCCGCCGGCTGGCGCGGCGCAACGGCGTCACGATCCCGCCGGGCACGCTCGACGGCGACCGCTACGTGTGGCACGACTTCCTCGACTTCCTGCGCACGTTCGACCGCGCGGTGACGGTCATCCGCACCGCCGAGGACTACCGCGACATCACGTTCGAGTACCTGCAGGCGTGCGCCGCCGAGGGCGCGATCTACGTCGAGGTCACGGTCTCGCCGGACCACGCGGACCAGGCCGGGCTCGGCTACGCCGACATGCTCGCGGGCGTCGCGCAGGGGATCGACGACGCGCGCGCGGCGAGCGGGATCGAGAGCCGGATGATCGTCACCGCGGTGCGCAACTTCGGCGTCGAGCGCGCCGAGTGGGTCGCCCGCACCGCGGCGGCAGCAGCCGCATCCGTACGTGACCGGGTTCGGCCTGGCGGGCGACGAGGCCGGGTTCCCGCCCGGGCCGTTCGGGCGCGCCTTCGCGATCGCGCACGACGCCGGGCTGGGGATCACCTGCCACGCCGGCGAGTGGGTCGGGCCGGAGTCCGTCCGCGGCGCGCTCGCGCTGCCGGTCCCGGTCACGCGGCTCGGCCACGGCGTGCGCGCGATCGAGGACCCGGCGCTCGTCGCGGAGCTGGCCGAGCGCGGCACCGTGCTCGAGGTCTGCCCGACGTCGAACGTCGTCCTCGACGCCTATCCCAGCTACGCGGCGCACCCGTTCCCCGCGCTGCGCGACGCGGGAGTGCGGGTCACGCTCGGCTCGGACGACCCGCCCTACTGGGGCGCGACCATCGGCGGCGAGTACGAGGTGGCCCGGCGCGAGTGGGGGCTGGCCGACGCTGCGCTGCGCGAGGTCACCGCGACGGCCGTCCGCGCGGCCTTCGTCCCCGCGGCGCTCCGAAACGCGCTCTTAGCGCGAAATCAGCAATGAGCTGCCGGGCGTTGCACTAGTCTGGCGCGCATCTGGAGTGGGGTGGAACAACATGACCAATGGAGGGTTGCGTTCCGTGAATACGAAGTGGATGCGGCTCCTGCTGATCGCCGTCCTGGCGCTCTGCATGGGCACGGTCGCCGCGTGCGGCGACGATGACAGCGAGAGCTCGAGCTCTGACAACCAGCCGGCCGCCACGGCGGATGCGGGCGAGAAGATCAAGGTCGGGATGGTCACCGACATCGGCGGCCTCAACGACCGCTCGTTCAACGAGTCGGCGTACAACGGCCTCAAGCGCGCGCAGTCCGAGCTGGGCGTCGACATCCGCGCGGTGACGTCGAAGTCGAACGCGGACTACGTGCCGAACCTGACGTCGCTGGCGCGGCAGCAGTACGACCTCGTGATCGGCGTCGGCTTCCTCATGGCCGAGGCGATGGAGAAGGTCGCCAACGCCTTCCCGGACACGAACTTCGCGATCATCGACTCCTCGCAGCAGGCGATGAAGTCGCAGCCGAAGAACCTCGAGGGCCTCCTGTTCAAGGAGAACGAGGCGGGGTACCTCGTCGGCTACATGGCCGGCCTGTACACCAAGGACAAGGGCGGCGACCAGGTGGTCTCCACGGTCGGCGGCCAGAAGATCCCGCCGGTCGACGGCTACATCGCGGGCTTCCAGGCCGGCGCCAAGGCGGCGAACCCGGACATCAAGACGCTGAACGCCTACTCGCAGGACTTCGTCGACCAGGCGAAGTGCAAGGAGCTGGCGCTCAACCAGATCGCGGAGGGCTCGCAGGTCGTCTTCCAGGTCGCCGGCGCGTGCGGTCTCGGCGCGCTCGACGCGGCGAAGGAGAAGGGCGTCCAGGGCATCGGCGTCGACGCCGACCAGGCCTATCTGGGCGACCAGATCATGACCTCGGCGCTGAAGAAGATCGACGAGGCCGTCTTCACGACCGTCAAGGAGGTCCAGGACGGGTCGTTCAAGGCCGCCACCGACACGATCTTCGACGCGAAGTCGAACGGCGTCGGGTTCGGCAAGACGAACGACGTCAGGGCGCGAAGTACAAGGCGCAGGTCGACGAGCAGCTCGAGAAGATCAAGGCCGGCGAGATCGAGATCCCGACCGAGGTCAAGGGCACCTGACCGGGCAGCCCACCCCGCTCGCCCTCGAGCTGAAGGGCGTCACCAAGCGCTTCGGCGCCCTCACCGCGAACGACAGCGTCGACTTCGACCTGCGTCGCGGTGAGGTGCACGCCCTGCTCGGGGAGAACGGGGCTGGGAAGTCCACGCTCATGAACGTCCTCTACGGGCTGCTGCAGCCCGACGAGGGCGAGGTCCATCTCCGCGGCGAGCCGGTGCACATCGGCTCGCCGCGCGAGGCGATCGGCCTGCGGATCGGCATGGTGCACCAGCACTTCATGCTGATCCCGGTCATGACGGTCGCCGAGAACGTCGTGCTGGCGTCCGAGCCGCGCAAGGGCGCGATGCTCGACCGGTCCGCGGCCGAGCAGCGCGTGCGCGAGCTGTCCGAGCGCTTCGGCCTCTCCGTCGACCCGCGCGCCTACGTCGAGGACATCGGCGTCGGTCAGCAGCAGCGGGTCGAGATCCTGCGCGTGCTGCACCGCGGCGCCGACATCCTGATCCTGGACGAGCCGACCGCGGTCCTGACCGCGCAGGAGATCGAGGAGCTGTTCGGCGTCCTGCGCGCGCTGACCGCCGAGGGCGTGTCGGTGATCTTCATCTCGCACAAGCTGCGCGAGGTGCTCGAGATCGCCGACCGCGTGACCGTGCTGCGGCGCGGCAAGAAGATCGACACCGTCCCGACCGAGGGCGCGACCGAGGCCAGCCTGGCCAAGCTGATGGTCGGCCGCGACGTGCTCTTCCGGGTCGAGAAGGACGCCCACGAGGCGGGCGACGCGCTGCTCGAGGTCGACGGCCTCGAGGCGCTCGACGACCGCGAGCTGCCCGCGCTGCGCGGGCTGTCGCTCCGCGTCCGCGCGGGCGAGATCGTCGGCATCGCGGGCGTCGACGGCAACGGCCAGTCCGAGCTCGTCGAGGTGATCACGGGGCTGCGCGCCGCGCAGGCCGGCCACGTCCGCGTCGCGCGGGCGCGACATCACCGGCAGCGGCGTGCGCGGCGCGCTCGCCGCCGGCGTCGGCCACATCGCCGAGGACCGCCACCGGCGCGGGCTCGTGCTCCCGTTCTCGCTCGCCGAGAACCTCGCGCTGCGCGAGTACCGGCGCGCGCCGCTGAGCCGCTTCGGCTGGCTCTCGCCGAAGCGGATGGAGCAGCAGGCCGAGCCGCTGCTCGAGCAGTACGACGTCCGCGGCGGCGAGCCCGAGACGCTGGCCAGCTCGCTCTCGGGCGGCAACCAGCAGAAGGTCGTCATCGCGCGCGAGCTCGCCGAGGAGCCGACAGGTCACGATCGCCGCGCAGCCGACGCGCGGGCTCGACGTCGGCGCGATCGAGTTCGTCCACCGGCGGCTGCTCGAGCAGCGCGACGACGGCCGCGGCGTGCTGCTCGTGTCGCTGGAGCTGGAGGAGATCCGCTCGCTCAGCGACCGCGTGCTGGTGATCTACGAGGGGCGGATCGTGGCCGAGCTGTCGCCGGACGCCTCGGACGAGGAGCTCGGCGTGGCGATGCTCGGCGGGCAGGTCTCGTCGTGACGCTGATGGGGTCGGGCGACGAGGGCGGGCAGGCGCCGGTCACCGTCGCCTCGCGGCTGTCGGGCTACATGCGCGGCGGCGGGATCATCGTCCCGGTCATCACGGCGCTGTTCGCGTTCTTCGTCGGCGGGATCGTCGTCGCGCTCGCCGGCGCCAACCCGATCGACACCTACAAGGCGATCTTCGACGGCTCGGGGCTGAACTGGCTGTTCCCGTGGGTGACCGGCGACGACCGCACGCTCGCGGCGCTGAACCTGCAGCAGACGCTGATCCTGACCACGCCGCTGATCCTCACCGGGCTCGCGGTCGCGTTCGCGTTCCGCGCCGGCCTGTTCAACATCGGCGGCCAGGGCCAGTACCTCGTCGGCAGCATGGGCGCGGTCTGGGTCGGCTCGTCGTTCGAGGGCATGTCGAGCCTGCTGCACATCGTCCTGGCGATCGCCGCGGGCTGCCTGATCGGCGGCCTCTGGGCGGGCATCGCCGGCCTGCTGAAGGCGACCACCGGCGCCAACGAGGTGATCTCGACGATCATGCTCAACTGGACGGCGGTCTACCTCGGCTCGTACCTGTTCGGGCTCGGCGGCCCGCTGCAGAACAGCGACCCGACGCAGCAGTCGATCCCGGTCTCGAACGACGTCGTGCCAGGGCGCGCGGCTGCCCGTCTTCTGGGGCGACCCGGAGCTGCAGGGCCTGCACATCGGCCTGTTCATCGCGCTGTTCGCGACGATCCTGTTCTGGATCCTGCTCAACCGCTCGGTCACCGGCTACGAGGTCCGCGCGGTCGGCTTCAACCCCGACGCGGCCGAGTACGGCGGCATCAGCGCGGGCCGCAACTACGTCAAGGTGATGTTCGTCTGCGGCGTGCTCGCCGGCCTGGCGGGGGCGCTCGACGTGCTCGGCTGGCAGTTCCGGCTCGCCACGAACGACATCCAGATATCCCAGGTCGGCTTCTTCGGGATCGCGGTCGCGCTGCTCGGGCCGCAACACGGCGGGCGGGACGGTGATCGCCGCGCTGCTGTTCGGCGCCCTGCTCAACGGCACGTCCGTGCGCAACCTCGACCCGACGATCTTCGCGCCCGAGCTGGCGACGAACCTCACCTACATCATCCAGGGCCTGATCGTGCTGTTCGTGTCGGCGCCGGTGCTGGTCACCGTGCTCACCCGCGGGCGCTTCAGACGCAAGCCGAAGCCGATGCCCAAGCCCGAGGTCATGAGCGGCGGCGGATGAGCGCGGCGACGCAGACCGCGGCGCCGCCGGCCGGCTCGCGCCTGAAGGCCCGGCTCGCGCGCGTCTCGCGCGCCGCCTGGCTCGGCTGGGCCGGCGTCGCGCTGGGCCTGATCGCGTTCTACATCGTGCTGCCGCCGCTGCTCGTGCGGACGATCGTCCCGTCGCTCGTGCTCGCGGTGATCGCGGTCGGGCTCGGCGTCACCGCCGTGCGGGAGGGCGAGAAGCGCGTCGGCTGGGGCGCGATCGTGGCCGGGGTCGGCGGGGCGTTCGGCGCCTACGGCGCGGTCAAGTCCGGCGTCACCAACCTCGAGCGCGTCGTCGTCTGGTCGGCGCTGCTGGCCGCGGCGCTGCGCTACGCGACGCCGCTGACCTTCGCCGCGCTCGGCGGCGTGACGTCCGAGCGCTCGGGCGTCGTGAACATCGGGCTCGAGGGCATGATGCTGATGGGCGCGTTCTTCGGCGCGTGGGGCGCGGACGTGACCTCGAGCTGGCTGGGCGGCATCCTCATCGGCCTCGCCGCCGGCTGCCTGACCGGCCTGCTGCACGCGGTCTTCGCGGTGAGCCTGCGCGCCGACCAGATCGTCTCCGGCACCGCGATCAACTTCCTCGCGCGTCGGCATAACGGGCTTCCTGTTCGTGAAGATCTACGGGTCCGAGGGCACGCCCGACGACCTGCCCGAGATCCCCGACGTGCACCTGCCGATCGGCTGGATCCCGTTCATCGGCGAGGCGCTCGAGCAGCTCAACCTGCTGATCTGGGTCGGGCTGATCTCGGTCGCGCTGCTCTCGATCTTCCTGTTCCGGACGCCGCGCGGGCTGCGCCTGCGCTCCGTGGGGGAGAACCCGCTCGCCGCCGACACCGCGGGCATCTCGCCGATCCGCGTCCGCTACCTCGCGGTCATCGCCTCGGGCGGGTTCGCCGCGCTCGGCGGCGTGTTCCTCTCGATCGGCTTCGTCCACTCGTTCAGCGAGAACATGATCTTCGGCAAGGGCTTCATCGGGCTGGCCGCGGTGATCTTCGGCAAGTGGAAGCCCGGCGGCGCGCTCGCCGCGGCGATGCTGTTCGGGTTCTCGAGCGCGGTCGCGCAGCGGCTGCCCGTGTTCTCGCCGAGCACGGCGGTGCTGTTCCAGGCGCTCCCGTACGTGCTGACGCTGATCGCGGTCGCCGGCCTCGTCGGGCGCTCCCGCCCGCCGGCCGCCGACGGCATCCCGTACGAGCGCCACTAGTCTCACCTGATGGCCGTCCCCCGCTTGCGCGTCCCCAACGCTCCGCCCGGCGGCGCCCTCGCCGCGCGCACCGCGCAGCAGGTCTCGGACGAGGTCGAGCTCTACCACCGCACCTACACGACCCTGCTGCGGTCGAGCGGCGAGACGCTGCTGCGGGTGCTCGAGCCGTCGCACCGCTCGATGAGCTCGAGCCTGCACGTCCTGGCCGGCTCCGAGGAGCTCGACCTCGGCGCGTTCCTGTACGCGATCCGGCGGCTCCCCGACGCGGTCTCGAACGCGCGCGTGATCGTCATGGGGCAGGAGGTCGAGGTCTTCACCCGCAACGGGATCGGCCCGCTCGACGAGTGGCAGCCGCTCGAGGCGCTCGCCCGGCGCCGGCGCTGGTACGACGACGGGCAGGGCACGATGGCGGTGCTGCTGGCGAGCGCGTCCGACCTCGACGACCTGGTCCCGACGCTCGTCGCCTACCAGATCGAGTGGAACAAGCTGCGGCTGCGGCTGCGCGCCGCGGACTGGCCGCCCGATGGACCGCGATCCCGACCCGGCCGAGTTCGCCGCCACGCTCGGCGGGACCGAGGACGACTGGATCCAGCTCTCCGAGGCCTGGGGCGACGCGGCCGAGGATCGGCTGGCGGAGGTCGCCCGGCGGCGGCTGAACCTGCGCATCCGGATGCTCGGCGGCTCCTCGGTCGGCTACGCGCGGATGACGCGCCACTGGTGGGGCCCGGTGCGGGCGACGCTGGCCGAGCGCGCGCTGCTCGACCGGCCGATGTACTTCGTCTCCTCCAACCCGCACTCGCTCGCCAACCTGGTCTCGGGCACCGCGCGGCGGCGCGAGGACGAGGTGACCGACTGGGTCGAGTCCGGCGGGCCGCAGGACCTGCGCGACGAGCTCGCCCTGTTCCGGGACGGCCGCACCGACGGCTCGTGGGAGAACTTCCTCTACTTCTCGGCCCGCGACTTCTTCGAGGCGCAGCCGTCCGAGCTGCGCGAGGCGCGCTCGGACGAGGAGCGCGAGGCCGGCATCAGCCACATCTCGTCACGCACGGCGCTCCGCGTCTCCGCCCAGGTGATCGCCCTCGACGGGCTCAACCCGGCCTGGCTCGACCCGCGGCTCGGCGACGTCGACGCCGAGAAGCTCGCGCGCTCGCCCGCCGTCGTGGTCAACATCGAGTACCCGCTCGGCCTCGCCGCCTACAACATCCTGCGCGAGATCACCGAGGCGCACGACACGCTCCGCGGCGTCTACGTGCTCGGCAAGGCGGCGACGCTCAACGCGGACGTCGGCGACGTGATGATCTCCTCGGTCATCCACGACGAGCACTCCGGCTCGACCTACTGGCTCGACAACGCGTTCTCCGTCGACGACATCGCGCCGTACCTGATGTTCGGCTCGGGCCTCGACAACCAGCGCGCGGTGACGGTCAAGTCGACCTTCCTCCAGAACCGCGAGTACCTCGACTTCTATTACCGCGAGGCGTTCACGGTCGTCGAGATGGAGGCCGGCCCGTACTGCAACGCGGTCTACGAGGTCGCCGACGTCGACCGCTACCCGGTCGGGGAGGCGGTCAACTTCTCCAAGCTCCCGATCGACTTCGGGATCATCCACTACGCCTCCGACACGCCGTACACGCAGGCGCGCACGCTCGGCGCGCGCGGCCTGAGCTACTACGGGATGGACTCGACCTACGCCGTCGTCGCTGGCCATCCTGCGGCGGATCCTCAAGCTGGAGGGCGTGCTGGGCTGAGGGTCGCCACGGGGTAGAATCAGACCTGTGGAAGAGTGGCTCCTCTGGCTGATCCTGGCCGTCGTGTTCGGCGTCGGAGAGATCCTGACGCTGGGCTTCTTCCTGGCGCCGTTCGCGGGCGGCGCGGCCGTCGCGGCGGTGGTCAGCGCCGCAGGGGCTCCCACGGCCGCCGCACTGGCCGTCTTCCTCGTCATCGCGGTCGGGCTGCTGCTCGCCCTGCGACCGCTCGCGCGGGCGCACCGGCGGCTGCCGCCGTCGATCCGCACCGGCACCGCGGCGCTCGTGGGCGAGCAGGCGACGGTGCTCGAGCGGATCGCCAACGGCGAGGGCGTCGGCTGCGTGCGACTCGGCGGCGAGGTGTGGACCGCGCGGGCATACGACGACGACGAGACGTTCGAGGCCGGCACCCGGGTGCAGGTGATCGAGATCCGGGGCGCAACGGCGCTCGTGTCCGAATGAGAGGGAGGCTGTCATGACCGCCGGAGCCATCGCCCTGATCGTGGTGGCGATCTTCGTCCTCTTCATCGCGTTCGCCGGGATCAAGATCGTCCCCCAGGCGCGAGCGGGGATCGTCGAGCGCCTGGGCCGCTACTCGCGCACGCTGGACGCGGGGCTCGCCCTGATCGTCCCGTTCATCGACCGCGTCAAGCCGCTGATCGACCTGCGCGAGCAGGTGGTGGCGTTCCCGCCGCAGCCGGTCATCACCGAGGACAACCTCGTCGTCGGGATCGACACGGTCATCTACTTCACCGTCACCGACCCGAAGGCCGCGACCTACGAGATCGCCAACCCGCTGCAGGCGATCGAGCAGCTCACGGTGACCACGCTGCGCAACGTGATCGGCGGCCTCACGCTGGAGGAGACGCTGACCTCGCGCGACAACATCAACTCGCAGCTGCGCGTCGTCCTCGACGAGGCGACCGGCAAGTGGGGGATCCGCGTCAACCGCGTCGAGCTCAAGTCGGTCGAGCCGCCGCGGACGGTCCAGGAGGCGATGGAGAAGCAGATGCGCGCCGAGCGCGACCGCCGCGCCGCGATCCTCACCGCCGAGGGCACCAAGCAGTCCCAGATCCTCACCGCCGAGGGCGAGAAGCAGGCCGCGGTGCTGAAGGCCGAGGGCGCCCGGACGGCCGCGATCCTGCGGGCCGAGGGCGAGTCCAAGGCGATCGACACGGTGTTCCAGGCGATCCACGAGGGCCAGCCCGACCAGATGCTGCTCTCGTACCAGTACCTGCAGATGCTGCCGTCGCTGGCCCAGGGCTCCGCCAACAAGGTGTTCGTCATCCCGTCGGACTTCTCCCAGGCGCTCGGGCACATCAGCGGCGCGCTGGCGCCGCCGCCGCCGCCCGACGACGGCAGTCCGCCGCGCAAGCCGCGGGCGAAGGAGGGCGACAGCGCGTGCCGACGAGGCGGCGCGTGCCGCCGCGGCCGACACGGAGGCCGCCGCCCGCGCCGCGCGCGAGGCCGAGCAGGCCGCGAAGAGCGCGACGCGGCCGGGCGAGCTCGGGATGGGCGCGCCGGTCCCGCCGGCGCCACCGCCGCCGGACCCGGACGCGCCGGCGCCCGGCACGTCCGTGCACGAGTAGCCCGTCTATCGTCTCCGGCGTGTTCGACTCGCTCGCCGAGAAGCTCCAGGGCACGCTCGCCGGCGTCCGCCAGCGCGGCGCGCTGACCGACGACGACCTCAAGGCCGCGATGCGCGAGATCCGCCTCGCGCTGCTCGAGGCCGACGTGAACTTCAAGGTCGTCAAGCAGTTCACGGCGAGCGTGCGCGAGCGGGCCGAGGGCGTCGAGGTCACGCGCCAGCTCAACCCGGGCCAGCAGGTCGTCAAGATCGTCAACGAGGAGCTGACCGACCTGATGGGCGGCCAGTCGGCGGGGCTGACGTTCTCGCCGCGCCCGCCGACGGTCATCCTCATGGCCGGCCTCCAGGGCTCGGGCAAGACCACCGCCACGGCGAAGCTCGCGCGCTGGCTGCGCGAGGAGCGCGGCTCGTCGGTCGCGGTCGCCGCCTGCGACGTCTACCGCCCCGCCGCGGTCGAGCAGCTGATCAAGGTCGGCGGCCAGGCCGGCGCGACCGTCTACGAGCAGGGCACCGACCGCGACCCCGTCGACATCGCCGCCTGGGCGGTCGACCAGGCCAAGCGCGACGGCAAGGACGTCCTGATCATCGACACCTCGGGCCGGCTGCACGTCGACCAGGCGCTGATGGAGGAGCTGGCCCGGATCCGCAAGGTCACGCGCCCGCACGTCGTCCTGCTCGTCGTCGACGCGATGACCGGCCAGGACGCCGTCAACGTCGCCGAGCAGTTCGCGGAGGTCGCCCAGTTCGACGGCGTCGTCCTCTCCAAGCTCGACGGCGACGCCCGCGGCGGCGCCGCGCTGTCGGTCAAGGCGGTCACCGGCAAGCCGATCATGTTCGCCTCGACCGGCGAGAAGCTCGGCGACTTCGAGCGCTTCCATCCCGACCGGATGGCGCAGCGGATCCTCGGCATGGGCGACGTCCTCTCGTTCATCGAGAAGGCCGAGCGCTCGATCGAGGAGGACGACGCCAAGGCGCTCGAGCGAAGCTGCGCAAGAACCAGTTCGGCCTCGACGACTTCCTCGAGCAGCTCACGCGGATCCGCAAGATGGGCCCGCTCACCTCGCTGCTGGGGATGATCCCCGGGCTCGCCGGCCACCAGCTCTCCAAGCTCCAGGTCGACGAGAAGGAGTTCGACCGGATCGAGGCGATCATCCACTCGATGACGCCCTACGAGCGGCGCCACCCCGAGCTGATCAAGGGCTCGCGCCGGCTGCGGATCGCCAAGGGCTCGGGCACCTCGGTCCAGCAGGTCAACCAGCTCGTCAAGCAGTTCGGCGAGATGCGCAAGGTCATGAAGGGCATGCAGTCGGGGAAGATGCCCGATCTCGGCCAGCTGATGCGCAATCGCTAGTCGCTAGACTGCTCGGCCGAATGTCCGTCAGCATGAGACTCACCCGCGTCGGCGGGAAGAAGGACCCGGTGTGGCGCGTCGTCGTCGCCGACCGGCGGTCCCCGCGTGACGGCCGCGTCATCGAGACGATCGGCCGCTACAACGCCCAGACCGACCCCTCCACCATCGTCCTGGACGAGGAGCGCGTCCGGCACTGGCTCGATCGCGGCGCGCAGCCGTCCGAGACCGTGTCCAAGCTCCTCAAGACCCAGGGCATCCAGCGCCCCGGCCGCTAGGCCGACTCCCGTGCGGGAGCTGCTCGAATACCTCGTGCGATCGCTCGTGGACGAGCCCGCGCAGGTGCGCGTCGAGGAGTTCGAGGAGGACGACGGCACGCTCGTGCTCGAGCTCTCCGTGGCCGACGACGACTACGGGCAGGTGATCGGCCGCGGCGGCCGCACCGCCCAGGCGCTGCGCACCGTGGTCAAGGCCGCGGCGGTGAAGGACAACCGCCGCGTCCTCGTCGACATCGTGGAATGACCGGCCTGGAGGCCGGGCGGGTCGGGCGCCCGCACGGGCTCGACGGCTCGTTCCACGTGACGCGGCCCGATGCGCGGCTGCTCGCGGGGTTGAGCGAGATCCTGGTCGACGGGGTCCCGCGGCGGATCGAGCGCCGCGCCGGGACGCCCGAGCGGCCGATCTTCCGGCTCGAGGGCTTCGCGGGGCGCGAGGCGGCGGAGGGGCTGCGCGGCGCGCAGCTCTCCGTGCCGGCCGACCGCGCGCCGGCGCTGGAGGAGGGCGAGTACTGGGCGCACGAGCTCGCGGGCTGCGCCGTCGTGGACGGCGAGCGGCGGGTGGGGGAGGTGCGGCGGATGCTGCCGCTGCCGTCCTGCGAGGCGCTCGAGGTCGTGCTCGCGGACGGCGGCGAGCTGCTCGTCCCGATGGTCCGCGACGCGATCCGGTCGGTCGACATCCGGGGCCGCCGGATCGACATCGACCTCGCGTTCCTCGATCGTTGATTCGTCCACTTCCGGGCGATCGCGTAACGGCGGGGGCCGCCGGGACGTGACTCGCCCATGACCCCGATCCGAATCTCCGGCCTGGTGGCCACCGGCGCGCTCTTGCTCGTGCCGGCCGCCGCGAGCGCCGCGACGGTCGATCCGGCCCACCACGAGGGCAACCCCTCGTGCTCCGCGCTCGGGTACGCGCACGGGCTCAAGTTCGACCCCCCGACCGCCGGCTCCAAGAGCGCCGGCGGCGTGAGCATCGACCTGTCGCTCGGCTCCGGAACGTTCGGGAAGCTCGTCGGCTGGTCGTCCAGCGCGCCGGTCGACGCGGTGATCGTCAAGGGCGGGCCGAACGCGAACGTGTACGCGTACTCCGGCGGCGCGACCGGCGACACCGGCCTGCACACGCCGTTCAACGGTCCTTCGAAGTACTACGGGCTCAGCCACGTGAGCTTCTGCTGGGACGGCCATGTCAACCCGCCGGCGGACGACCCGCCCGCGGACGACCCGCCGGCCGACAACCCGCCGCACCACGATCCGCCGTGCGACCACAACCCGCCGGCGGACGATCCGCCCGCGGACGATCCGCCGGCCGACAACCCGCCCGCGGACGACCCGCCGGCCGATACGCCGCCGGCTGACGACCCGCCGGCCGACAACGCCGCCCGCGGACACGCCGCCCGCCGTCGTCCCGCCGGCCTCGACCCCGGCGGTCGTGACGCCGCCCGCCACCCAGGTGCTGGCCAAGGCCGTGCGCTCGGGCCGGTCGCGCATGCGCGGCACGTCCGGCTGCGCCGGCCGCATGGTCAAGGCGAAGGTGAGCGGCCGCCGGATCGCGAAGGTCGTGTTCCGCCTCGACGGCCGCGTCGTCAAGACGACGCGCGGCGCAGGCTCGTACGCCGTCCGCTCCGCGACGATCGGCTTCGGCCGCCATCGCATCGTCGCCCGCGTGACCTACAAGGCCGGCTCGGGCACGCGCCCGCGCACCCACGTGCTGACGTTCCAGCGCTGCGCGCTGCAGACGCTCGCGCCGCGCTTCACCGGCTGAGCTCCCGGACGGGCGGTCGCCACGCGGCGGCCGCCCTCCGCTCTGCCCGTACGCTGCGCGGGTGCAGATCGACGTCTTCACGCTGTTCCCGTCCTGGTTCGACTGGTTCCGCGGGCAGCGCCACGTCGCCAACGCCCTCGAGCTGGGCTCGTCGCTCGAGTGCGTGGACTACCGCGCGTCGACGCCGCTGAAGGCGGGCCAGGTCGACGACACGCCGTTCGGCGGCGGCGCCGGGATGGTGCTGCGGGTCGACGTCGTCGAGGCGGCGCTCCGCGCGCGCTACGGCGAGGACCCGGTCGGCGTGCGCTCGAGCCGCCGCGTGATCGCGCTCACGCCCGGCGGCCGCATCCTCGACGACGCGGTCGTCTCGGAGCTCGCCGCGGAGGAGTCGCTCACGCTGCTGTGCGGCCGCTACGAGGGCTTCGACGAGCGGATCGTCGACCACTTCTGCACCGAGTCGCTGTCGATCGGCCGCTACGTCGTGGCCGGCGGCGAGCTCGCCGCGATGGTCGTCTGCGACGCGGTCCTGCGCAAGCTGCCGGGCGCGCTCGGGCACGCGTCCTCGGCGTACGAGGAGTCGTTCAGCGAGGCGCTCGGCGGCGCGCCGGAGTACCCGCACTACACCCGCCCGGCCTCGTGGCGCGGCTGGGACGTGCCCGAGGTGCTGCTGAGCGGGCACCACGCCCGGATCGCCGAATGGCGGGCGGCGCAGTCACGCGCCCGCGGCGAGTCGCTATCCTGATCCGCCGTCGTCGCAAGCGATCCCACCTGCGGCGTCCCCTTCACCATGAGCACCGTCATCGACAGCCTCGAGCGCGCGCAGCTCCGCCGCGTCCCGGCCTTCCAGGCCGGTGACCGCGTCCGCGTCCACTTCCAGGTCATCGAGGGCACGCGCCGCCGGACCCAGGTGTTCGAGGGCGTGGTGATCAAGCGCCAGGGCGAGGGCGTGCGCGAGACCTTCACGGTCCGCAAGCAGTCCTTCGGCGTCGGCGTGGAGCGCACGTTCCCCGTGCACTCGCCCAAGATCGAGAAGATCGAGGTCGCGGCGCGGGGCGACGTCCGGCGCGCGAAGCTGTACTACCTGCGCGGCCGGGTCGGCAAGCGCGCCCGCGTCCGCGAGCGCCGCTACACCGGGCCGGAGCAGGCGGTCGAGGCGGGTCTGCTGCACGACGACGCGGCGGAGGCCGCGGCGGCGGCGGACGCCGAGGTTCCGGGCGAGGCGATCGACGAGCAGGCGCTCGCCGAGGCCGAGGCCACCGACGTCGCCACCGGCGACGACGAGGCGGTCGCGGTCGCAGAGGATGCTCCGGCCCCCGAGGCCGATGAGCCCTCAGACGCCGCCAAGTAGCGTGAAGAAGAAGTCGTCAGCGTCCAGTTCGCTGCTGGAGCTGATCCTGATCGTCGCCGTGGCCCTCGGGCTCGCGCTCGGCATCCAGGCCTTCCTCGTCAAGCCGTACCGGATCCCGTCGCCGTCGATGGTCCCGACGCTGGTCGAGGGCCAGCGGATCCTCGTGAACCGGATCGGCAACCGCTTCGGCGACCCCTCCGTCGGCGACATCGTCGTGTTCCATCCGCCCGCCGGCGCCGAGAACGGCGACCAGTGCGGGGAGCAGCCGGCCGCGGGCGCGGCCTGCGACATGCCGACGCCCGACCGCGCCGACGTCAACTTCGTCAAGCGGGTGGTGGCGGTCCCGGGGGACAAGCTCTCGATCGAGGACGGCCACGTCATCCTCAACGGCAAGCGCCAGTCGGAGCCGTTCATCCGGCCGTGCGGCCAGGGCTCCGACTGCGACTTCCCGAAGACGATCACGGTTCCCGCCGATCACTACTTCATGATGGGCGACAATCGTGGCGCGTCCGACGACAGCCGCTTCTGGGGACCGGTCCCGCGCGACTGGATCATCGGCAACGCCTTCGCCACCTACTGGCCTCCGAAGCGCATCGGGCTCCTCTAGCGCCGCGAGTGTGACGGCGCTGGCCCCGGCCGTGCCAAGCTCTGAGGCCGTGCCCGTCACCCCGGTCACTTCTGTCGACCCGGCGGTCGCGGCCGGCGCGGTCGTGGCGGCCGATGCCGCCGAGGCGCCGGCGCGCGGCCCGGGCTCCCGCGCGGCGCGCCGGGCGCGGCGGCGCAAGCGCTCCTCGGGGTCGCGGCTCTTCCGCTACGACCGCGGGCTGGGCGTGCGCTTCGTGGCGGGCGCCGACGAGGCCGGCCGCGGCTGCCTCGCCGGCCCGCTGGTCGCCGCCGCGGTCCTGTTCGACTACGAGAAGCTGACGCTGTCCGACCTGCGGTCGCTCTCGGCGCTCAACGACTCGAAGCAGCACTCGATCGAGGCGCGCGAGGACCTCTACCCGCGCGTGCTGCGGGCGGCGACCGCCATCGCGGTGACCTCGCGCTGCGTGCGCGGCATCGACGAGCGCGGGCTGCACAAGACGAACCTCGCGGCGCTTGAGCGACATGCTGCGCCGGGTCGGCGTCGAGGGCTGCCTCTGCCTCTCGGACGGGTTCCCGGTGCCGCCGACCGGGTTCGACCAGCGGCCGGTGGTCGGGGGCGACGCGACGAGCGCCGCGATCGCGGCGGCCTCGGTGGTGGCGAAGGTCACGCGCGACCGGTTCATGGTGCGGATGGAGGAGCGCTATCCGGGCTGGGAGTTCGCGGCGCACGTCGGCTACTCCACGCCGGAGCACCGGGCGGCGATCGAGCGGCTCGGGGTCTCGCCGCTGCATCGCATGAGCTTCGCCTCGATCGCGTACCAGCAGCTCGCGCTCTAGCGGCGGCGGGTGCATCAACGCAGCACGGCGGGGCGCGCGGCTGCTGCTGCGTTGAGGTCGCTCTACGACACGAACTGCGCCCGCCGCGGGCGTCCGACGTGCCGTGCTGCGTTGAGGTCGCTCCACGACACGAACTGCGCCCGTCGCGCGGCGTCCCTCGTTCCGTGCTGCGTTGGCGTCGCCGGCGTGACGATCCCGGCACACATCCGGCACGAACTCGTCACCACCGCCTGCTGATCCGTTCCGCGGCCGCACCTAGCGTCCGCGCCCATGACCTCCGACGCGCGCAGAACGCTCGGCCGGCTCGGCGAGGACCTCGCCGCCGCGCACGTCGAACGGCTCGGCTGGCGCATCGTCGCGCGCAACCACCGCACCCGGCTGGGGGAGATCGACCTGATCGCGCTCGACGACCGCGCGCTCGTCTTCGCCGAGGTCAAGACCTGCCGGGCCGGGCGCTACCGGCCGTGGGACAACCTGCACGCGCACAAGCGCAGCCAGGTCCGCCGCCTGGCCGGCGCCTATCTCCGCGACACGCGCGGAGCGGCCGTTCTTCGAGGTCCTGCGCTTCGACGCGATCGGCGTCGTCGTCGACGCGCGCGGCGGGCTCGTCCGGCTCGATCACCTCGAGGGCGCGTTCTGATGGGCCTCGCGCGGGTCGACACGTTCACGCTCGACGGCGTCCAGGCACGGCGGGTGTGGGTCGAGGCCGACGTCCGCGGCAGCGGCCTGCCGAGCTTCACGGTGGTGGGGCTCGCCGACAAGGCGGTGCGCGAGGCGCGCGAGCGGGTCCGCGCGGCGATCACGAACTCCGGCTTCGTGTTCCCCGACGGCCGGATCACGGTCAACCTCGCCCCGGCGTACCTCCGCAAGATCGGCCCGGCCTTCGACCTCCCGCTCGCGATCGCGCTGCTCGCGGCCGGCAGCCAGCTCGCGACCGAGGCGCTCGCCGGCTGCGCGATCGCCGGCGAGCTCTCGCTGACCGGCGACGTGCGCGCGATCCGCGGCGCGCTCGCGATGGCGGAGGGTGCGCGCCGCCACGGGCTCCCGCGCCTGCTGGTCCCGCGCAGCCGGGCGCGCGAGGCGGCGCTCGTCGGCGGCCTCCAGGTGACCGGCGTGGGGCATCTGCAGGAGACCGTCGAGGTGCTGCGCGGCGACCGCGAGCCCGCGCCGCTTCCCGAGCATGTGCCGGAGCCCGACGCCGAGCCGCAGCCCGAGCAGCCGGACCTGTCGGACGTCCGCGGCCACAACGGGCTGATCCCCGCGCTCGAGATCGCCGCGGCCGGGGGACACAACCTGTTCCTCCACGGCCCGCCCGGCACCGGCAAGACGATGCTCGCGCGCCGGCTGCCCGGCCTGCTGCCGCCGCTCACCGGTCCGGAGGCGATCGAGGTGACCCGGCTGCACTCGATCGCCGGCCTGCACGACGGCGGCGGCCTCGTGGAGCAGCGTCCGTTCCGCTCGCCGCACCACACGATCTCGGCGTCCGGGCTCGTCGGCGGCGGCTCGCTGCCGTCGCCCGGCGAGGCCACGCTCGCCCATCACGGCGTCCTCTTCCTCGACGAGCTCTCCGAGTTCGCCCGCCCCGCGATCGAGGCCCTGCGCCAGCCGCTCGAGGACGGGCACGTGACGATCGTCCGCGCCCAGCGCGTGCTCGTCTTCCCGACGCGCGTGACGCTCGTCGCCGCCTCGAACCCCTGCCCCTGCGGGATGGGGGAGCCGCGCTGCCGCTGCAGCGGCGCCGACCTGGTCCGCCACCGCCGCCGGCTCAGCGGACCGCTGCTCGACCGGATCGACGTCTCCGTCAGCGTCGCCCGCCCGTCGGCCGAGGCGCTGCGCACGCAGGCCGCGCCGCCGTCGGCCGTCGTCCGCGAGCGGATCCTCGGCGCGCGCGAGCGCCAGGGCGCCCGGCTGACCGGCACCGGGCTGACCTGCAACGCCCAGCTGACGCCGCGGCTCCTGCGCCAGACCGGTGCCGCGACGCCCGCCGCGCAGCGGCTCCTCTACGAGCTCCACGACCGCAACCGCCTGTCCGCGCGCGGCCACGGCCGCATCCTCCGCGTCGCGAGGACGATCGCCGACCTCGACGGCGACGACGCGGTCGGCCCCGACCACATCCTCCGCGCGGCGTCCCTGCGAATCGATGACCCGGCCCACACCCTCGCCGCCTGACCCGCGCGCGGCTGCCGTGGCGGCACGCCGATGAGCGCCTGCGACGCGTGCCTGCGCCGGACCGAGCTGATCGCCGCGGTCGCGCCGCGGCTCGACATCGAGTGGCGCCGGCGCTCGGCGCCCGCCGGGGTGCTCGCGCTGCCCGACGAGGACCTGCTCGCGCTCGACCCGACCGGCTGCGCCGAGCGCGGCTACGCCGCGTTCTCGGCCGCCGGCGCCCGCGACCGCGCCGAGCGGGCGGGGCTCGGCGCTGATCTGCCGCTGCGACGACGGCTACCCGGCGGGCCTGCACGAGCTCGCGGACGCCCCGGCCGTGCTGCACGTGGCCGGCCGGCCCGAGGCGCTCGCGGCCGAGGCCGCCGTGGCGATCGTCGGTGCGCGCCGCGGCACCCCGTACGGGATCGAGATCGCCCGCGCGCTGGGGCGGAGCCTCGCCGCCGCGGGCGTCCCGGTCGTCTCCGGCATGGCGCTCGGCATCGACTCGGCCGCGCACGTCGGCGCGCTCGACGCCGCCGGACCCGCCGGCGCCGGTCGCCGTCCTCGCCGGCGGGGCGGACGTCCCGTACCCCGCGTCGCGGCGTCGCCTGTACGCGCGGCTCGTCGAGCGCGGGTGCGTCGTCTCCGAGCTGCCGCCCGGGTTCGCCGCCTTCCGCTGGTGCTTCGTCGCCCGCAACCGGATCATCGCGGCGCTCGCGGCGCTGACGGTGGTCGTCGAGGCCGCCGAGCGGTCCGGCTCGCTGACGACCGCCGACTTCGCGGCGCAGGTGGGCCGGCCGGTGCTCGCCGTGCCCGGGCCGATCACGTCGCGGTTCTCCGCCGGCACGAACGGGCTGATCGCCGCCGGCGCGGGCGTCGTCCGCGGCACCCGCGACGTGCTCGACCAGCTGCGCGGCCCGACAGCGCCCGGCGCGCGCCCGGCGTCGCCCGCCGGCGGTCCCGATCGAGCCGCGCCTCCGGCAGCTGCTCGACGCGGTCGAGCGCGGCCACGGCAGCCTCGCGGAGCTCGTCACCCGGCGACGCGGAGAGCGCGCAGGTGCTGCGCGACCTCACCGACCTGGAGCTCCGCGGACTGGTGCGGCGGGACTTCGGCGGGCGCTACGTCCGGGCGCTCGGGGACGACGGGGCGGGACTACCCTGATGTCCATGCCGAACCGCGTCGCCCGCCGTGCTCTCGATCGCCGGCTCCGACTCCGGCGGCGGCGCCGGGATCCAGGCGGATCTGAAGGCGTTCGCGCGCTGCGGCGTCCACGGCATGACGGCGCTCACCGCGCTGACCGCGCAGAACACCGTGGGGGTGACCGGCGTCCACCCGGTGCCCGGCGCGTTCATCGTCGAGCAGGTGCGCGCGGTCGCCGACGACATCGGCGTCGACGCGGTCAAGATCGGCATGCTCGGCACCGCGGAGATCGTCGCCGCCGTCGACGAGGCGCTCGACCTGCTGGCGCCCGGGACGCCCGTGGTGATCGACCCCGTGATGGTCTCCGAGTCGGGTGCGGTGCTGCTCGACGACGCCGCCCGCGCCGCGCTGATCGAGCGGCTGCTGCCGCGCGCGACCGTGATCACCCCCAACCTGCCCGAGGCCCGGGTCCTCGCCGGCCCGGGCGCGCCGGAGGACGTCGAGGCGCTCGCGCGGGCGCTCCACGCGCTCGGTCCGGAGGTCGTGGTGATCACCGGCGGCCATCGCGAGGAGGCCACCGACGTGCTGTTCGACGGCGACGCCGTCCACCTGATCGCCGGCGAGCGCCACCCCGACGGCGCGGCGCACGGCTCGGGCTGCACGCACAGCTCGTCGATCGCCGCCCACCTCGCGCTCGGGTACACCCCGCTGGAGGCCGCGCAGGCCGCGCGCGCGCTCGCCGCGGAGGCCGTCCGCGACGGCCTGCGCGGGATCGGCGCCGGCCCCGGTCCCGTCGACGTCCTGGGGCTGACCACGCCGGACACGCCAGCCTCCCATGAGGCCCGGACGGCTCGGGTATAGTCGCCCGCGATGAAGTTCCTGCGCATGCGTCCTGGGTTCGGCGAGCAGCTGATCGCCGAGGGTGACCCCGGAGTCGCCGAGGAGGAGCAGGCGCTGATCGAGGAGTTCCGCCGCCAGCTCGACCAGGGCATGTGGGCGGCGGTGCCGACCACGTCGACCGGCGGTCGCCGCGAGGCCGAGATGGTGCGCGGCTTCGACGAGATCCCGCGCGACACCGACCGGGTGATCTTCTTCCCGCGGGCGGCCGGGGGCGCGCGGTGATCGTCGCGCTGGCGGCCACCGCGATCGTGGTCCTCGCGCTGCTGTGGGAGATCTCGATGCCGTACCTCGAGCGCCGCTCCGAGGAGCGCCGGCTGCGCAAGGAGCGCCGCGCGCGTGCGGCGCAGGACCCGCCCGGCTACGACCCCGGCCGCGAGCGCCGCGCCGAGCAGCGCGCCCGCGAGCTCCTCAAGTCGTGCGTGAACGAGGAGGAGTGGGCGATGTACCGCGACCTCGGCTTCCTCCGCGTGTGGGGCGGCCAGTCGCAGGCGGACGGCCCGAGCGAGCTGCGCGGCATCGACTACGCCTACCTCGTCTATCCGCACAAGCCGATCCTCGCCTACCTGCCGCAGACGGGCCGGCTGCTGAACGAGTACTGCGTCGAGTTCCCGGACGAGACGCGGCCCTACGGCTCCAAGCGGCTGCCCGACTCCGACGACGTCCTCGCGAAGTGGATGGCGCTCAAGGGCGACGAGCGCCGGATCATCGCCGAGGCCAACCTGCACCTCCCCGGCCGCCAGCACGACCCGCGCCAGATCGAGCGCGACCTCTGGCGGCTCGGCCGCTGGGAGCGCGAGCGGCTCGCCCGCGCCAGCCGCTCGGGCTCGACCCGCCAGGCCGAGCCGGCCGACGGCTGACCCGCGCGGCGACGCGCGGGCCGGGTGCGGACGCCGCGCGGCGGCGTGACCGCGGCGCGCGGCGGCTAATGTCCCCGCGGCAATGGACGGCCAGAACACGCATGACCTCAAGGAACGCTCCCGCCCGCTGACGGAGGGCGTCGAGCGCGCGCCCGCCCGCGCCTACCTCCACGGCATCGGCTTCGACGCCGAGGCGCTCTCGAAGCCGATCATCGGCGTCGCCTCGACCTGGACCGAGACGATGCCCTGCAACTTCGGCCTGCGCGCGCTCGCGGCGAAGGTCAAGGAGGGCATCCGCGCCGCCGGCGGGACGCCGATGGAGTTCAACACCGTCGCGATCTCCGACGGCATCACGATGGGCACGAGCGGGATGAAGACCTCGCTCGTCAGCCGCGAGGTCGTGGCCGACTCGATCGAGCTCGTCGCCCGCGGCCACCTGTTCGACGGGATCGTCGCCCTCACCGCCTGCGACAAGACCATCCCCGGCGCCGCGATGGCGCTGGCGCGGCTCAACGTCCCCGGCATCCTGCTCTACGGCGGCTCGATCCTGCCCGGCCACTACAAGGGCGCGGACGTGTCGATCCTCGAGGTGTTCGAGGCCGTCGGCGCCCGCGCCGCCGGCAAGATCACCGACGCGGAGCTCGAGGAGCTGGTCGAGGTGGCGTCGCCCGGCGTCGGCGCCTGCGGCGGCCAGTTCACCGCCAACACGATGGCCATGGCCTTCGAGGTGCTCGGCCTGTCGCCGATGGGCAGCGCGATGGTGCCGGCGGCCTACGAGGAGAAGAACCGGGTCGCGACCGAGGCCGGCGCGCTGATCATGGACGTGCTGGAGCGCGGCCTCAAGCCGCGCGACATCATCACCCGCGAGGGCCTGGAGAACGCGATCGCGGCGGTCGCCACCAGCGGCGGCTCGACCAACGGCGTCCTCCACCTGCTCGCGCTGGCGCGCGAGGCCGGCGTCCCGCTCGAGATCGACGACTTCGACCGCATCGCCGCCGAGGTCCCGACGACCTGCGACCTCAAGCCCGGCGGCCGGTTCCTCGCCAAGGACCTCTACGACGCGGGCGGCATCGGCGTCGTCGCGAAGCGGCTGCTGGAGGCGGGCCGGCTCCACGAGGACGTGCCGACCGTCACCGGCAAGACGATCGGCCAGCACGCCCGCGAGGCGCAGGAGACCCCCGGCCAGGAGGTCGTGCGCCCGGTCGACGACCCGGTCAAGAAGACCGGCGGCCTCGCGATCCTCCGCGGCAACCTCGCGCCCGAGGGCTCGGTCGTGAAGCTCTCCGGCCACGAGCGCGTCCACCACAGCGGCCCCGCGCGCGTGTTCGAGTGCGAGGAGGACGCGATGCGCGAGGTCACCGCCGGCGGGATCAAGGCCGGCGACGTCGTCGTGATCCGCAACGAGGGCCCCGCCGGCGGCCCCGGCATGCGCGAGATGCTGGCGGTCACCGCGGCGCTCGTCGGCCAGGGCCTGGGGGAGGAGGTCGCGCTGCTCACCGACGGCCGCTTCTCCGGCGCCACCCGCGGCTTCATGGCCGGCCACGTCGCGCCCGAGGCGCTGTCCGGCGGCCCGATCGCGGCCGTCCGGGACGGCGACACGATCACGATCGACGTGGCCAGCCGCCGGATGGACGTCGATCTCGGCGACGACGAGATCGCCCGCCGCGTCGCCGCCTACACGAGCCCGCCGCCCGCGTTCGAGCACGGCGTGCTCGCGAAGTACGCGAAGCTCGTCTCGAGCGCCTCGGAGGGCGCGGTCACGAAGCCGTAGCGCGGGCGATCCCGGGCACGCCGGCCTCGGGCGCGTCCTCGCCCGCGAGGAACCCGCGCAGCAGCTCGTTGAAGCGCGACGGGCGCTCGAGCATCGGCACGTGGCCCGTGTCCTCGAAGACCACCACGCGCGCGTTCGGGCCGATCAGCGCGGCGTAGGCGTCGGCGTCGGACACCGGCACGAGCAGGTCCTGGCGGCCCCAGACGATCAGCACCGGGATCCCGATCTCCGGCAGCCGGTCGCGGTAGTCGTAGTCCATGATCGCCCGCAGCGCGTCGACGAAGCCGGGCTTGGCGAAGCTGAGCACGAGCTCCTCGCTCAGCGGGACCGACAGCTTCTCCGGGTAGCGGACCACCCACTGCATCGCCGCCCGGCGCAGCCGCGGCCGGCGCACGACCGGGCCCTGGAGGAACGTCGCGCGGCGGCTGCCCGTCCCGACGAGCTGCGCGGCGGTGAGGATCGGGCGCCGCGGCAGCGCGCCCGTCGACAGGCCGGCGGCCGAGATCAGCACGAGCCGGTCGACGCGCGTCCCGAACGACAGCGCCAGCTCCGCGCCGATGAACCCGCCCATCGAGTTGCCGACGGCCACCACGCGCTCGACGCCGAGCGCGTCGCAGACCGCGTCCACCGTCCGCGCGTAGCGCCGGATCGAGATCGGCTCCGCCGGCATCGCGGAGGCGCCGAACCCCGGCAGGTCGAGCGACAGCACCCGGTGGGTGTCCATGAACGCCGCGATGTTCAGCAGGAAGATCTGCCAGTTCGAGCTCCACCCGTGGATGAACAGCAGCGCGGGGCCCGGCCCGCGCGCACCGGCGGGCGGGCCGGTGTCGAGCACGTTCACCTGCCGGCCGTCGATCTCCAGCGTCCGCTGGAGCGACCGCCAGTCGACGCCGACCCAGGCGGCGTCGTCGCCGTCGGCGTAGGTCGGATCGGCGCCCGCGCGCAGCAGCGCGGTCCGGAAGGCGCCGGCCAGTCGGACCGGTGCGGTGGCCACGTCGGAGCTACCGTATCAACGGCTCTCGCCATGCGGATCGCGATCGACATCGACTCGACGCTGCACCACTACTGGGACCAGCTCTCCGACGCCAGCCGGCGCCGGTTCGGCATCGCGCTCCCGTACGAGGAGCAGGTCACCTGGACGATCACGCTGCTCCGGCCCGAGCAGGTGCAGGCCGTCGTCGCGGAGACCCACACCGACGCCCGCGTGCTCGCCGCCGAGCCCTACCCCGGCGCGGTCGAGACCGTCCGGCGCTGGCACGAGGCCGGCCACTTCATCCAGTCACCTCGCACCGCGCCGCCGCCTGCGAGCAGGCCACGCAGGCGTGGCTGGACCGGATCGGGCTGCCCTACGACGAGCTCTGCTGCTCCGACGACAAGGTCGCCCGCTGCCGCGAGATCGGCATCGAGCTGCTGATCGACGACTCGCCCGAGAACCTCGAGGCGGCGATCGACGCCGGCATCGCCGCGGCCACCCTCGTCCACCCGTGGAACCGCGAGCTGTGCGAGACCGAGGACGTGATCTGCGGCGACGACTGGGACGAGCTCGCCGCGCGGCTGGAGCCGATGCTGACCTAGCGCCGGGAGCGCGCGCCGGCGTCCCGCGACCGGCCCGCCCGCTTGGCCCCGCGCGGGACGTTGCGCACCGGCTCGCCCTCCTCCTCCGGCGGCGCGGCCGACTCGGTGCTCGCCGCCGACCCGTAGTGGGTCACGTCGAGGACGCCGATCTCGCCGAGCGGGATCGCGCCCGACCGCACCAGCTCGACCATCAGGTTGGCGACGCCCGGGTCGAACTGCTTGCCGGCGGAGCGCTCCAGCTCGCCGAGCGCCTTCTCGACCGCCATGCCGCGCCGGTACAGGCGCGACGAGGTCATCGCCTCGAACGCGTCCGCGACGCCGAGGATCCGGCTCGCGAGCGGGATGTCCTCGCCCTCGAGCTTGTCGGGGTAGCCGCGGCCGTCCCAGCGCTCGTGCAGCGAGAGCACCCAGTCGGCGATCTCGGGCATCCCCGCGCCGGCGACGATGTCGCGGCCGAGCGCGGAATGGCGCTGCATCTCGAGGAACTCGTCGTCGGTCAGCCGGGCCGGCTTCAGGAGCACGGCGTCGGCGACGCCGACCTTGCCGACGTCGTGGAGGATCCCGGCGGTCCGGATCTGGTCGATCTCCTCCTCCGACATCCCGAGCTCGCGGGCGAGCACCGCGGCGTACTGGGCGACCCGGGCGGAGTGCTGGTGCGTGTAGCCGTCCTTGAGGTCGACCGCGCGGGCGAGCGCGTAGACGGTGTTGGCGAGGCCGGCGGTGCGGGCGCGCTCGGCCTCCTCCTGGAGCGAGAGCGGGGCGTCGACGAACGAGGAGTAGACGACGCAGCGGTTGCGGCCGGAGCGCTTGGCGCGGTACAGCGCGCCCTCGGCGAGCCGCATGAGGCCGGTCTGGTCGCGCGCGTCGCGCGGGAACTCCGCGATCCCGGCGCTGAAGGTCAGCGCGTCGCGGCCGACCGCGCCCGCGGCCGCGTACGCGACGGCGGTGCGCAGCCGCTCGACCACGCGCTCGGCGCCCCATGCGTCGGTGTCGGCGAGCGCGAGCAGGAACTCGTCGCCGCCGATCCGCCCGCAGACGTCGCCGGGCCGCAGCTCGCCCTGGATGATCCGGGCGCCGATCCGCAGCGCCTCGTCGCCGGCCACGTGGCCGGAGGCGTCGTTGAGCCGCGCGAAGCCGTCGATGTCGAGCACGACCACCGCCACCTTCTGGTCGCGCCGGTGCGCGGCGTCGAGCGTCTCGTGCAGGGCGTCGTGGAGCCCGCGGTGGTTGAGGACGCCGGTGAGCGGGTCGGTCAGCGCCATGCCCGCGACCTTGGTCTGGAGCGCGCGCTGCGTCCCGCCCACGGCGTCGAGGGCGCCCGCGAGCACGCCGACGGCGTCGTTGCGGCGCCACCCGTCCGGGACCGGGGGCGGGGACTTGCCGGTGGCGAGCGCGAACGCGCCGTCCGCGAGCCGCCCGACAGGCCGCACGAGCGTGTGGCGGACGAGCGCGAGGATGCCGATCAGCAGCAGCAGCGCGGCCCCGCCGGCGGCGAGCAGCACCTCGCGGCGGCCCGCGGCCATGGCGCTCGCGCGCGCGTCGAGCGAGAAGCCGAGCCGCAGCACGGCACGGACGCGTCCGCGCGCGTCGACGAGCGGGAAGGAGAGCTCGGCCCGCTCGCCATCGCGGACGTAGCGCGCCTCATGGCTGTCGCCGGCCGGCTCGATCGCCACGGCGGTCAGGTCCGGGTGGACGCCGCTCAGACGCGCCCGGCGCGCCGTCAGCCGCGCGGGGTCGCGCAGGTCGCGCGCGGAGAGCGAGCGGGCGAAGACCCGTGCGACGGTCACCGCCTCCGCCTCGCCGGTCCAGCGGTACGCGTCGCCGACCGCCCCGACCGAGCGGTACGCCGCGAACCCGCAGCACGCCACGACGAGCGCGGCCGTCCCGGCGACCAGCCGCATCGGGAGCCGCCGGCCGGAGGGCCGGGCGCGCAGCGACGAGCGATGCAAGCGGGACATGCCCTGCCTTCATCGGCGTGACCGCTCCGCTCCTGAAGCCGCCGTCGCCAGCCCGATTGCAGGGGTTCTCAACCGCCGCGCGACCTCCTACCATCTACGCGGCTCCCCATGCGTACCCGGATCGCTGTCATCACAGGCATCGTGGCCGTCGTCGTGCTCGTCGCCGCCGGTGCCGTCTACGCCTTCGACTCCGCCCACAAGGACAAGATCGCCGAGGGCGTGACCGTCGACGGCATCGACGTGGGCGGCATGACGCCCGCGCAGGCCTCGGCGAAGCTCAAGGCGGAGCTGGTCGACCCGCTGAACAAGCCGGTGATCGTGAAGACCGGCGACGGGCGCTTCAGGCTGACGCCGCGGCAGGCGAAGATCGCCGTCAACGTCGACAGCACGGTGGACGCGGCGCTCGAGCGCTCGCGCGACGGCAACATGCTGGAGCGCACGTGGCGCGAGCTGCGCGGAGCGGAGGTCAATGCCGCCCTGACCGCCGACGTGAGCTACTCCAAGCGCGCGGTCAACAAGCTCGTCAAGCGCGTGAGCGCGTCGGTCGACGAGGACGCCGTCGACGCGTCGGTCGACCTCGAGGCGGGCGACCTCACGCCGCAGACGTCGAAGGACGGCAAGCGGCTGCAGGCGGTCAAGCTGCGCCGCCAGGTGCGCAGGACGCTGCTCGCGGTCAACGCGGACAAGACCGTCCAGGCCCACACCGCCGTCGTCAAGCCCAAGGTCACCACCGACGAGCTCGCGAAGGAGTATCCGGTCGTCCTGATGGTCAACCGGTCGGCCTTCCAGCTCTCGGTCTACAAGGACCTCAAGCTCGTCAAGACCTACGGGATCGCGGTCGGTCAGATCGGGCTCGAGACGCCCGCCGGGCTCTACCACATCCAGAACAAGGCCGTGAACCCGGCCTGGACCGTGCCGAACTCGGCCTGGGCCGGGGACCTCGCGGGCACCGTGGTGCCGGGCGGCACGGCGGAGAACCCGCTCAAGGCGCGCTGGATGGGCATCTTCGACGGCGCCGGGATCCACGGCACCGACGCCAGCGGCTCGATCGGCTCGGCCGCCTCGCACGGCTGCATCCGGATGCTGATCCCGGACGTGATCGAGCTCTACGACCAGGTCCCGGTCGGCGCCCCGATCTACATCGCCTAGACCCCGATCTCCTCGATCGGGACCTCCTGCCAGCCCGATTGCAGGAGGGAGGCATGGTGATCGGTGTGGCGAAGCACCAGCGTGCCGATGAAGACCCCGCGCTCCCGCTTCCGCAGCACCGCGTACCACATGGTCGTGGCGTCGCGGGTGCCCTGGATCGGGTGCCAGGGGCGCGGCGGAGGATCGATCGTGTCCGCGATGCCGGCCTCCGCCAGCTGGCGCAGGGTGGCGACCTGACCCGTGTCGATGTCGATGAAGAACGAGGCCATCGCGGGCGAGGGTAGCGGCGTCGCGGCGCCGGCCGCCTGGCGCGACGCGCTCGTCCTGCTCGACCAGGACCTGCGCCGCCGCGGCGCGGCGGAGAACACGCGCGCCGTCTACGGCAAGGACGCCGGCGAGTTCGCCGCCTGGGCCGCCACCTACGCGCTCGACCCCGCCGACGTCGACTACCCGTGGCTGCGCCGCTACGCCGCGAAGCTGGCCGAGCGCGGGCTCGCCCCGCGCACCGTGTCGCGCAAGCTCGCCGCGCTGCGCGCGCTGTTCCGCGTGCTGGTCGAGCACGGCGTGGCCACCGCCAACCCCGCCGAGCTGCTCGCGTCGCCGAAGCTGCCGCAGCGGCTCCCGCGCGCGCTCAAGCCCGCCGACGTGTCGCTGCTGCTCGACCGGATCCCGGCCTCGACGCCGCTCGAGCTGCGCGATCGCGCGCTGTTCGAGCTCGCCTACGCGTGCGGCCTGCGCGCGGAGGAGCTCGTCAACCTCGACGTCGGCTCGCTGGAGTTCGACGCCGAGCAGGTCCGCGTCGAGGGCAAGGGCGGCAAGACCCGCTTCGTGCCGGTGGGCGAGCACGCGCTGGCCGCGCTGGGCCGGTGGCTGGAGCGCGGCCGCGCGGCGCTCGAGGCCGGCACGGGGGAGCCCGCGCTGTTCCTCTCCAAGAGCGGCCGGCGGCTCTCGACCTCGGACGTCCGCCGCCGCCTGCGGACGTGGGCGCGCCACGCCGCGACCCAGGGCGCGGTCCACCCGCACGCCCTGCGGCACTCGTTCGCGACCCATCTGCTCGAGGGGGGCGCCGATCTGCGCGCGATCCAGGCGCTGCTCGGGCACGCTTCGATATCGACAACCCAGGTCTACACTCGGGTAGAGTCCGCCCGCCTGCGTGCGGCGTACGAACGCAGCCATCCCCGGGCCTGAGCTTCACGGTGGAGACCAACGTCAAAGCGATCGAGCTGAAGGACCTGTGGAAGACCTACAAGGGCTCCGGGTCCGACCGTGCGCGCGAGCAGCTGGTCGTCGCGTACTCGCCGCTGGTCAAGTACGTCGCCGGCCGGATGTCCTCCGGCCTGCCCGCGCACGTCGAGGAGGCCGACCTCATCTCGTACGGCCTGATCGGCCTGATCAACGCGATCGAGCGCTTCGACATCGAGCGCGAGATCAAGTTCGAGACCTACGCGATCACGCGGATCAAGGGCGCGATCATCGACGAGCTGCGGGCGCTCGACTGGGTCCCGCGCTCGGTGCGCGCCCGGGCGCGCGAGATCGAGCGCGCGCACGGCAAGCTCGAGCACCGGCTGCACCGGACGCCGACCGACGAGGAGATGGCCGCCGAGCTGAACCTCTCGGTCGAGGAGTTCCAGGAGTCGCTGGTCAAGATCTCCAACTCGACCGTGGTCGCGCTGGACGAGCTGTGGGCGGTGTCGGACTCCTCCGGCGACCAGGTCTCGCTGCTCGACACGCTGCACGACCCCGACGCCCCCGACCCGCAGCAGCTGCTGGCCGCGTCGGAGCTCAAGGACCGGCTCGCCGACGCGATCGCGGCCCTGCCCGAGCGCGAGAAGCTGGTGATCGCGCTCTACTACTACGAGAACCTGACCCTGCGCGAGATCGGCGAGGTCCTGGGCGTCACGGAGTCGCGGATCTCGCAGCTCCACACGAAGGCCGTCCTCCGGCTCAAGAGCCGTCTGCAGGGCGACAACCTGCGCGACTGACGCGGCGCCCGTCAGCGCGCTAGTGTCCCGCGGCACAAGCCTGCCGCGAGGGAGGCGGGCTGCGAGCGAAGGAGGCACAGGCATGCCCCATGCCGCCAGCAGGATCCGCAACGTGGCGCTCGTCGGTCATCGCGGGAGCGGCAAGACCTCGCTGCACGAGGCGCTCCTGTTCGAGGCGGGCGCCGTCAACCGGCTGGGCACGGTCGCCGACGGCACGACCGTCTCGGACGCCGACGAGGACGAGAAGTCGCGCGGGATGTCGATCTCCGCGTCGCTGGCCTCCTTCGAGTGGCGCGACGTCAAGGTCAACCTGATCGACACGCCCGGCGAGCCTTCCTTCGTCGCCGACGCCCTGGGCGCGCTGCGCGTGTGCGAGTCGGCCGTGTTCGTGATCAACGGCGTGATGGGCGTCGAGGTCTCCGCCCAGCGGCTGTGGCAGCGGGCCGCCGAGCTGGGCGTGGCCCGGCTCGTCTACGTGAACATGCTCGACCGGGAGCGCGCCGACTTCTTCCGCACGCTGGACTCGCTCAAGGCCGCCTTCGGCCCGCACGTGGTGGCGACGGAGATCCCGATCGGCTCGGAGCACGAGCTCCGCGGCGTGATCGACCTCGTCGACATGAAGGCCTACGAGTACGACGGCGGCGAGCACGGGCGCGAGATCCCGATCCCCGACGACCTGGCCGACCTCGCCCAGGAGTACCGCGAGAAGCTGATGGACGAGGTCGCCGAGAACTCCGAGGCGCTGATGGAGCGCTACCTCGAGGGCGAGGAGATCTCGCACGAGGAGATCGTCCAGGCGCTCGAGGACGGCACCGACCACGGCCTCATCTTCCCGGTCACCTGCGGCGTCGCCACGACGCGGCTGGGCTCCGACCGGCTGCTCGACGCGATCGTCGACGACCTGCCTTCGCCGGTCCAGCACGGTGCGCTCGAGGTCGAGGAGATGACGCTCGAGCCGATCGAGGACGGCGAGATGTTCGCCTACGTCTTCAAGACCCGCGCCGACCCGTTCGCCGGCCGGATCAACCTCTTCCGCGTGTACCAGGGCACGATGACCCACGACACGCAGGTGCTGAACACCCGCACCCACAACAAGGAGCGGATCGGTCAGCTGCTCGAGCCGCGCGGCAAGGACGTCGAGCAGGCCGACGCGTTCGGGCCGGGCGACATCGGGGCGGTCGCCAAGCTCAAGGAGACGCGGGCGGGCGACTGGCTCGCGGCGCGCGACCAGCCGATCCACATGCCGGCGATCAAGCTCCCGGCCCCGGTGATGGCCTTCCACATCGAGCCGAAGGCCAAGGGCGACGAGGACAAGGTCTTCACCGCGCTGCGGCGGCTGCAGGAGGAGGACCCGACGATCGACCTGCACCGCGACGACCAGACGGGCGAGCAGATCGTCGCCGGGCTGTCGCAGATCCACGTCGAGGTGATCGTCGACCGGCTGCGCTCCCGCTTCGGCGCCGAGGTCGAGCTGATGCCGCCGCGCGTGCCCGTACCAGGAGACGATCCGCGGCTCCGCGAAGGCGCACGGGCGCCACAAGAAGCAGTCCGGCGGCCGCGGGCAGTTCGGCGACTGCCGCATCGACGTCGAGCCGCTCCCCGGCGGCGAGTTCGAGTTCGTCAACGCGATCAAGGGCGGCGTGATCCCCGGCGGCTTCATCCCCGCGGTCGAGAAGGGCGTGCGCGAGGCGATGCAGCAGGGCGCGGTCGCCGGCTTCCCGGTCAAGGGCGTGCGGGTGACGGTCTACGACGGCTCCTACCACACGGTCGACTCGTCGGAGATGGCGTTCAAGCTCGCCGGCTCGATCGCGATGAAGGAGGCGCTCTCGCAGTGCCGGCCGGTGCTGCTCGAGCCGATCATGCTCGTCACCGCGAGCGTGCCGGACGACAACGTCGGCGACGTCATGGGCGACCTCTCCTCGCGCCGCGGCCGCCCGCTCGGCACCGAGGCGGTCGGCGGGATGACCGAGGTCAAGGCCGAGGTGCCGATGGCGGAGATGCTCGCCTACGCGCCCGACCTGCGCTCGATCACCGGCGGCCAGGGCGAGTTCACGATGGAGTTCGCCCGCTACGAGGAGATCCCGGCGCACCTGGCCCAGAAGGTGGCCGAGGCGGCCGCCGAGGAGCCGGCCCACGCCTGACGCGGCCCGCAGCGGGGCCGGCGCCGTTCGGCGTCGGCCCCGGAGGCCGTTGTTACCCTGCGTGACCCGGTGGCCCGCACCCGCGACATCCGCACGAACCAGCAGGACATCTCCTGCGACGTCTGCGGGCGGACGCTGCTGCGCGGGGAGCGCGCGGAGCCGTTCCTCGCCGGCGGCGCCCGCCGCCAGGTCTGCGAGCTGTGCACCGCGCGGGCGCAGCAGGAGGGCTGGATCCGCGAGGGCGGCGCCGACGAGCTGTCGCTGCGCGGCACGCGCCACGAGGGCCGGACGCGCCTCGTCGACCGGATCCGCGCCCGCCGCGAGCGCGCCCGCGAGGTCGCCGACGCGCAGGCCGCCCAGGACGCCGCCGAGCACGGCATGCACTTCGACAGCCGCCCGCGCGCCCGGTCGAGCCCGAGTCCGCGCCCGAGCCGCCGCGCCAGCCGCGCAGCGTCCGCGCGGTGCCGACGAACGCCGAGCTCAAGATGGAGCGCGCGCTCGACGTCTTCAACGCCTCCGATCACGTCCGCACGGTCGGCGGCGTGGCCCGCTCGCTCGGGCCGCCGGCGGTCGCCGTCCGCCCGCGTGCCGACCGGCCGAGCGTGGTCGTGATCACGGTGATGTGGGAGCTCAGCTGGTACCGCTTCGAGGTCGACCTCTCCGACGAGGGCAGCGGCGTCCGGCGCGAGGGCCAGGGCACCGAGCTGAGCGAGCTGGAGGCCGACGAGCAGGCCGTCAACGCGGCCGCCGACGAGCGCGGCGCGCTGCATCTCGCGGCCGGCCAAGCCGCGTCCTGAGCCCTTCCGCCTAGACGGATGATCGAGGTTCAGCGCGGCTGGGCTGGGGTACCATCGGCCGCGTGATCTACTGCGTCGTTCCCGAGCCCCTCGCCGACGAGCTGTACCCGCGTCTGAGCAGGTATTACGAGGACGATCCGAACGTCACGGTGATCGTCGACCGGCGCAAGTCCGAGCGGCGCGAGACCGGGTCGACGGGCGGCGGGCTGCGCGAGGTGCGCGACCGGCGACGCCCGCGCGTGGCGGGCGAGTTCCCGCCGATCGCCCCCGCCGCGAACGGCAACTAGACTCGCCGCCGTGCAGGTCGTCGTCCATGTGGACGGCGGCGCCCGCGGCAATCCCGGACCGGCCGCGGCCGCCGCGGTCGTCTCCGCGCCCGACGGGCGGGTGCTCGACGAGGCCGCGGAGCGGATCGGCACCGCCACGAACAACGTGGCCGAGTACCGCGGGCTGCTGCTCGGGCTCGAGCGCGCGGCGGCGCTGGGGGCCACCGAGGTCGACGTGATCAACGACTCCGAGCTGATCGCGCACCAGGTCGACGGCTCCTACAAGGTCAAGAACGCCGACCTCAAGCCGCTGCACGCCGCGGCGCTGGCGGCGCTGGAGCGCTTCGACCGGTGGTCGATCCGGCCGGTGCCGCGCGCGGAGAACGCGGCCGCGGACGCGCTCGTGAACCGCGCGCTGGACGGGGAGGAGGAGGCGGTCTCGGAGGCGCACCCGGCGTCCGGCGGCACCGACTACGCGTCCTACCTGCTGATCGACGACCTGCTCGAGCTCCAGCGGCCGCTGACGCCCGGCGCCCACGACGAGCTGCTGTTCATCGTCGTCCACCAGGCCTACGAGCTCTGGTTCAAGCTGATCCTGCACGAGCTGACCGCGGCGCGCGACGCGCTCGCGGCGGGCCGGCCGCAGGCCGCCGCGCCGTGCCTGCGGCGGACCGTCGTGGTCGAGCGGCTGCTGCTCGACCAGCTCGAGGTGCTCGAGACGATGAGCCCGGAGGGGTTCCTGGCGTTCCGCGACCCGCTCGCACCCGCGTCCGGCTTCCAGTCGCGCCAGTTCCGCGCGATCGAGTGGATGTCGGGCGCGCGCGACACCTGGCCCGAGCGAGCGGTGAGAGCCGCCGCCGGGCGCGTCGCTCTACGAGGCGTTCAGCGCCGGGCTGGAGCTGCCGGAGGATCGCGACGCGCGCGTGGCGGCGCTCGCCGAGCTCTACCGCGACCACCCCGACGCGCTGCGGGCCGCCTGGCACGAGGTCGCCGAGCTGCTGATGGACCACGACGAGGGGATCGGGCGCTGGCGCCACCACCACGCCCTGATGGCGGCGCGCGAGATCGGCTCGCGGCCCGGGACCGGCGGCTCGCCCGGCGTGCCCTACCTGCGCTCGACCGTCGACCGGCGCTTCTTCCCCGACCTCTGGGACGTGCGGGTCGCGCTCTAGAGCCGCGGCAGCGCCCGCGCGGCGCCGCCGAGCTCGCGCCACGGGCAGCCGCGCTCCTCGAGCCGTCCGGGGACGTTCGCGAGCGTCCAGCGCCGCGGGTGCAGGTCGTCGTCCTCCAGCTCGTCCCAGGCGAGCGGCGTCGCGACCGGCGCCCCCGGGATCGCCCGCACGGCGTACGGGGCGACCGTCGTCTGCGCGTACGTGTTGCGGGCCACGTCGACCAGCACGCGGCCGCCGCGCTTCTCCTTGCGCCAGGCGGTGGTGAGCTCGTCCGGCCGCCGCTCGGCGACGCGCTCGGCGATCGTGCCCGCGGTGGCGCGCGCCTCGTCGGCGTGGGCGCGCCGGCGCAGCGGCGCCACGACGTGGATCCCGCGCGAGCCGGACGTCATCGCGAACGGCACCAGCCCCAGCTCCCGCAGCAGGTCGCCCAGCTCGAGCGCGCCCGCGCGGATGGCGGGGAAGTGCGACCGCTCGTCCTCGTCGGGCGGGTCGAGGTCGAACACGAGCCGGTCGGGCCGGTCGGTCGCGTCGGCGCGTGCGGTCCAGATGTGCGGCGTGACGCAGTTGAACTGGGCGAGCGCGACGATCACCTGCGCGCCGCCGACGGCGTGGGTGACGGTGCCGCCCTTGCCCCGGCGCGCGACCGCGACGCGCCGGACCCAGTCCGGCACGCCCTTGGGGATCTCCTGCTGGACGACGACGGGCTTGTCGATCCCCGCGTTCCAGCGCCAGACGTTGAGCGGGCGGTCTGCGACGTGCGGGCGCATCGCCGGCTCGACCGCGACGTAGTACTCGGCGAGGTCGAGCTTGGTGATCCCGTCGGCCGGGAACAGCTGCTTGCCGGGGTTGGAGATGCGGATGACGCCGCCGCCCGGCCTTCACCGTCGTCTCGCTCGCCGCCACCCGGCGAACCTTACGGACCGTGCGCGCTGGACCCGTCGCCTCCCGGCATGTAACAATTTGTCCAATCGTGCCAGGGAGCCCGGAGAGCCCTCCGAACGAATTCGACCTGCCGCTCAGCGGGAACGCGGTGTGGGCCGGTCCCGACGGGATCGGCGACTCGAGCTTCGACGACGTGCCGGCGCCGCAGGCGGTCGAGCTGCCGGCGGAGCTCGGCGACGACCCGCGGATCGCGCTCCGGCGCACGCTCGGGATGTTCGCGACCGGCGTGACGATCATCACCACGCGCGAGGCCGACCAGGTCCACGGGATGACCGCGAACGCGTTCATGTCCGTCTCGCTCGAGCCGCCGCTGGTGCTGATCTCGGTCGACCGGCGGACGAAGATGTGCAGCCTGCTGCACGAGGGCCGCACGTACGGCGTGAGCGTCCTCTGCGAGACGCAGAGCGACCTCTCCGACCGGTTCGCCGGCCGGGCGGGCTCCGGGAGCGCGGAGCCGCGCTTCGACGTCGTCCACGACACGCCGCTCGTCGGCGGCGCGCTCGCGCACTTCGTCGCCGGCGTCACCCGCTCCTACTGGGGCGGCGACCACTCGCTGTTCCTCGGCCGCGTCGAGTACGCGCGCTACTCGGAGGGCACCCCGCTGCTGTTCCACGGCGGGCGCTACGAGCGCCTCGGCCAGGCCTCCTGAACGACCTTTACATCCGCGGGCGCTTCTTCTCCGGGTCGTAGAACGGGACGCGGACCACCGTCGCCGGGATCCGCTTCTGGTGCCCGTCGAGCTTGCCGACCTCGACCTGCGTGCCCTGCTCGGCGTACTGGACGGCCATCCGGCACAGCGCGATGTTCTTGCGCAGCGTGGGGCTGCGCGTGCCGGAGGTGATCACGCCGACCTGCGAGCGCGAACCGGGGACGTGGACGCAGTCGCCGTGGCCCGCGGTCTCGTTGCCCTCGAGCTCGAGCCCGACGAGCGTGCGCTGCGGGCGCTCCTTGCGCGCGATCAGCGCCTCCTTGCCGACGAAGTCGTCCTCCGTGTCGAGCACGACCGTGAAGCTGATCCCGGCCTCGAACGGGTCGACCTGGTCGTCGAACTCGTAGCCGGCGAAGATCAGCCCGGACTCGATCCGCAGCATGTCGAGCGCGTCGAGGCCGAGCGGCTTCAGGCCGTGCGGCTTGCCGGCGGTCATGATCGCGTCCCAGACCGCCTCGCCGTCGGACGGGTGGCAGAACACCTCGTAGCCGAGCTCGCCGCTGTAGCCGGTCCGCGAGACGATCACGGGGACGCCGTCGTAGGCGTGCAGCCGGCCGATCAGGAAGCGGAACCAGCGCAGCTCCTCGAGCTGCGGCTGGGCGGGCGGCGACCAGACGATCTCCTTGAGGATGTCGCGGCTGAGCGGCCCCTGGACGGCGAGGTTGTGCAGCTCGTCGGTGGTCGGCTTGATCCACACCCGCATGTCCTCGCGCTCGGCGAGCTGGCGCAGGTGCACGCCGTCGTACTCGTCGCCGCCGACGAAGCGGAAGTTGTCCTGCCCGAGCCGGAACACCGTCGCGTCGTCGACCATGCCGCCGGTCTCGTTGCACATCGCCGTGTAGACGACCTGGCCGTCCGCCAGCCGGCGGATGTCGCGCGTCACCGCGGTCTGCATGAGCCGCTCGGCGTCGGGCCCGAGGATCTCCCACTTGCGCAGGGGGGAGAGGTCCATCACGGCGGCCTTCTCGCGGCAGGCCCAGTACTCGCTGACGGCGCCCTCGTTCGTGAAGCAGGTCGGCAGCCAGTAGCCGCGGTACTCGGTCACGTTGCGGGTCAGCGCCGACCAGCGGGAGTGGAACGCCGTCTCCTTGGTCAGCACGGGCTCGGCCTCCGGGGTGACGCGGTGGGCGATGGCCATCGAGAAGCGGTTCTCCGGTGAGTAGACGCGGACGTGGATGTCGGTGACCTCCCAGCCGTTGGCCGGGTCGATGTCGTCCGGGCACGCCGACGAGGCGCAGACGAGGTCCGACAGCGCCCGCAGCAGCACGAAGTCGCCCGGGCGCGACCACGGCTCGTCGGAGAGCAGCACCAGGTCCGGGTCGAACGAGGTGTTGTAGAAGAAGTTGAGCGCCGCCCAGCCCTTCTTCTCCGCGACGCCGTAGGGCGCGACCTGGCGGTTGAAGTTCTCGCGTGCAGTTGACGTGGCCGGGGTAGCCGAGGTCCTCGTAGTAGCGCGCCGTGCAGGCGAGCGCGAACGAGTCGTGGCGCCCGACCGTGTCCTGCACGACCTGGCAGAGCGGGTCCATGTCGGCGTCGTAGTACTTCGAGTGCAGGCCGACCGTCGGGTACGCGGTCCCCATCAGCGTCCGCGTCACCTGCGGGTCCAGCCCGCGCTCGACCCCCGCGTCCAGCTTGTGGGAGTGGAAGGCGAGGAAGTCCGAGCACTGGCGCCCGGCCACGTCGATGATCTGGATGTACTCGCCCTCGCGGACCTCGTAGGCGAGCGCGGAGGCCTTGTCGACGCGGAAGTCGAGCCGCGGCTCGGCGAGCGGCGCCGGCAGCTCGACCTCCTCGCGCGGCCGCGGCACCGCGCGCTGCAGCTCGACCACGAGCGCGGAGGCCGGCCAGTCGCCGTCGACCACGCGCCCGCCGGGCGCGGCGACGATCACGTCGGCCTCGGAGCGGGCGACGAGCTCCTGGCGGGCGCCGGGCGGCCCGCCGGGCCCGAAGAGCCGGATCGCGCGGGCGTCCTCGGCGGCGAGCCCGCGGTCGGCCAGGACCGACGACGGGGCGTCGGGCGGCGTCCCGAGCGCGAGCGGATCGTCGCTCAGCACGGTCAGCTCGGCGAGCTGGCCGCCGTCGGGGTCGATGATCGTCAGCCGGTCGTCGGGCCGGACGTGGACGCGGGTCGCCCCGCCCGGCCGCACCCACCACGACTCGAACGACAGGTCGACGGGCTTGAGGCCGGGCGTGAGCAACATGGCGCCTACCGCGCCGCGGCGGGCTGGTTCGCGTCGTCCTTCTCCGCCTGCGCGATCAGCTGCTCGGCGAGCTCGCGCTTGCCGGCGGCGTCGAGCTTCTTGACCTCGTTCTCGACCACGCGGCGGTTGTAGCTCTGGTTCCAGTAGTCGAGCGCGTCGAAGCCGAGCAGCACGGCCTTGCCGACGAACTGGCGCAGGACCTCGTTGGTCGGGCCCATCACCCAGCCGGCCTTGGCGTCGCGGACGTAGCGCTCGAGCTCCATGTCGCGCTTGTAGCCGGAGCCGCCGCAGGCGTGCAGCATCTTGTCGACGTGGTGGGCGACGTTCTTCGCCGCCTCGAACTTGATCTGCCAGGCCCAGTGCAGGAAGTCGGCGCGCGCCGTCTCGCCGGGCTCGAGCTTGCGGGTGTTGTCGTCGGTGACCTTGTCGAAGGCCTGGGCGACGGAGAGGACGAACAGCCGGCAGGCGTTCGTGTCCATCACGGCCTCGCCGACGTAGTCCTGGATCGTCGGGTAGTCCGCCACGCGCATGCCGACGTCGACGTGGCGCTTGCGCGTCGTGTGGCGGGCGGCGATGTCGATCGCGCCGAGCGCGATGCCGTTCCAGACCGACGAGGAGCCGATCAGGAACCACGGGTCGACCGCCTCGTCGTTCGAGGTCGCGCCGTCGCCCTCGGGGCCGACGATCTGCTCGCCGGGGATCTCGACGTCCTCGACCTGGATCGGGCCGGACTGGTTGCCGCGCAGGCCGAGCGCGTCCCACAGCGACGGCTGGGCCTTGACGTCGTCGCCGTCGATGACGAACACGGAGAGGTCGTCGTAGCCCGAGAAGTCGGGGCTCGTGGTCTGGACGACGTAGAAGTCGGCGAAGCCGCCGGACGTGGTCCAGGACGCCTTCTTGTTGACCTTGTAGCCGCCGTTCGACTTCTCGGCCTTGGAGGAGAACGGGTACCAGAAGTGCGAGCCGGTCTCGGGGTCCGAGTAGGAGAGGGTCCCGAGCTTGCCGCTGTTGAGCGGCCGGATGTACTTCTCGACCAGCTCCGGCGTCGGGCGCAGCATCAGCGTCTGCACCGCCGCCATGTGCATCACGTAACACATCGCGGTCGACGCGCACCCGTACCGGGCGATCGTCTCGCAGACCATCGAGAAAGCGACGTGGTTCTCGCCCAGCCCGCCGTACTCCTCGGGCACCGTGAGCGCGAGGAACCCGTGCTCGCCCATCAGCTCCAGATTGCGCCGCGGGTAGAGCAGCTCGTCGTCGGAGCGCTTCGCGTTCGCGCGCATCTCCTGCTCACACAGGCCGATGAGGGTCTCGCGCAGCTCCTTCTGGCGGTCCGTGAGGACCCAGTCGGGGTCCCAGTCATAGCTCAGACCCCAGAAGGGCTCGGCGCCCCACATCTTCTCCGGCATCGCAGGCACCTCTCGGTCGTAGACGAATTGGTACAGACGCGCGCCCCCCGTTCTACCGCAGCGCGCCTCGCGTGTCCACACATGGTGGATTGACCACGTCCGTGGCGAATGGTACAAAGCGCGCGGCCCAGAGCATTGGTCCAATTTGTCCACGGCGCTCCGTCGTAGGGGCGCGACCGCAGAGGAGGCGGTATGGCATCGGCGCAGGTTGAGGAGCGACAACTTCTCAAAGCGATGACGTGGTGGGACGGCTTCGTCGTCGCACTCGCGAATCCGGCCTTCCTGATCGCGGGCCTCGGTGGATCGATCGGGGCGCTGGGCACCGGCGGGGCGTTCCTGCTGTGGTCGATCTCGATCTGCCTGGGCGCGCTGCAGAACAACATCCACGCGGAGCTGGCGTCGATGTTCCCGAGCAAGTCCGGCGGCGTGGCGCTCTACGCGCACGAGGCCTGGCGCAAGTACTCGACGCTCGTGGGCCCGCTCGCGACGTTCGGCTACTGGATCGGGTGGTCGGTCGTGCTCGCCGTCAACGGGCTGGTCGCCGGCACGCTGATCCAGGCCGAGTGGTTCTCCGACTCGACGTGGTCCGCGTCGGGCGGTGGCTTCGACCTCAACCTCGCGGTCGTGCTCGGGATGGTCCTCATCCTGCTCGTCTGGCTGTTCAACGTCTACGGGGTCCGGCCGGCCGTCTGGTTCGGCTACGTGACCGGCGGGCTGCTCTGCATCCCCGCGTTCGTGCTCATGTTCCTGCCGTACATCACGGGCGACTGGTCGAGCTCGAACATCAACTTCGAGATCGGGGCCAACGGGGGGCTCGCGCTCGCGCTCGTCTGGCTGTACTTCATGTGCTGGTCGTCGTACGGGATAGAGGTGGTCGCGACGTTCGCGCCCGAGTACCACGACTCCCAGCGCGACACGCGGCTCGCGCTGCGCAGCGCGGCGCTGTTCTCGGCGCTCGTGTACGTCCTGCTCCCGCTCGGCGCGGGCGGGACGCTGGGCACCGAGGCGATCGCGGCCGATCCCACGCTGATCGCCTGGTACACGCAGGCGTTCGACGCGCTGGTCGGGAACTTCCTCGGGGGGGTGATGATCTTCTGCGTCGTCGCGGGGCTCGCCTTGTCGATGAACACGGCGACCATGGACGGCTCGAGAGCCCTCTACGGGATCGCGAAGGACGGCATGACGATCAAGCAGTTCGCGCACCTCAACCGGTTCCGCGTGCCTGCGCTCGCGATGACCGTGGACGCGGTGCTCAACCTGATCCTCATCTCGTTCTTCAACAACCCGATCGAGATCATCGCGGTGTCGAACATCGGCTACGTGTTCGCGACCTGCGCGGCGCTGTCGGGCTTCCTGCTCCTGCGCAAGGACCGCCCGAAGTGGCCGCGCCCGGTGCATCTCTCGAGCCTCTGGGTGCCGCTCGGGGCGGTGCTGCTGACCGCGAACGTCGTGTTCCTGATCGCCGGCGGCTTCATCTACTCCGGCGGCTTCCTCGGCATCGACGGCTACGGCTACGGCTGGGACAAGACCCGCTGGGGCCTGCTCGTCCTGCTGCTCGCGTTCGTGCTCTACGTCGTGCGCCACGTGGTGCAGGACAAGGAGCCGATCAAGTGGCGCGAGGAGGTGCCCGCGACGCCCGAGGAGGAGGAGAAGCACCCCGAGCTCGCGGTCGCCCCGACGCCCGTCTGAGCCTGCTCGGCGGCGGGGCCTGCATCGGCCCCGCCGCCGTCTAGGCTCTGTCGACGTGCGCGTCCTCGCCCTGGCGGACAAGCCGCCGCCGCTCGACCCCGCGCTGATGGCGGAGCAGATGCACGTCGATGCCGTCGTCTGCCTCGGCGACCTCGACCGGGCGTGGATCGGATCGCTCGCCGGGCTGTTCTCGATCCCGCGGATCGGCGTCCACGGCAACCACGATCCCGAGGAGCTGCTGCTCGAGATCGACGTGCAGGACCTGCACATGCGCCGCACGTCGCTCGGCGGGATGACGTTCGCGGGCTTCGAGGGCTGCGTGAAGTACGGCAAGGGCGGGCCGCACCACTACACGCAGAAGGAGGCGTCGAAGCTGGCGAAGCGGCTGCCGGCGGCCGACGTGCTGATCTGCCACTGCCCGCCGCTCGGGATCAACGACGACCCCGACGATCCCGCCCACGTCGGCTTCGCGGGGCTGCGCGACTGGGTCGAGCGCCACCGGCCGCGCCACATCCTGCACGGCCACACGCACCCGCTCGGCGGGCACGTCATGACCCGCTTCGGCGCCACCCACGTGCACTGGATCAGCGGCGCGCGGGTGGTCACGCTGCGCTAGCGCCCATTTCTCCAAGTCCGGCGCCGCGGGCGCCGCGTACGGTGGCCGAAACGACCAAGGGAGGCGGGATGACGGGCGAGCCGGCGTTCTTCGAGATCGGCGTGGAGGACCCCGAGCGGGGGCGCGCGTTCTACGGCGCGCTGTTCGGGTGGGAGTTGACGTCGACGGGCGGAGGCCACCAGATCGGCACCGCGGGGATCCCGGGCGGGCTCCACGGCGGCGACAAGGGCGCGGTCCCGTGGCTGTTCTTCCGCGTCGACGACATGGACGCGGCCCTGGCACGCCTGCGCGAGCTCGGCGGGCAGCGTCGAGGTCATGCACGAGGGCGAGGAGGAGACCGCGGAGTCGATCGCCCGCTACGGACGCTTCAAGTGGTGCCGGGACGATCAGGGCTCGGCGTTCGGCCTGCACCAGCCGCCGGCGTGAGCTCGTCCTCGGCGCGCAGGTCCCAGCGCGGCAGGTTGCGGATCGCCTCCGTGTAGCGGCGCCGGTGCGTCGGGCGGATGAAGACGAACCAGGCGATGATCGCGAGCGGCATCAGGAAGAAGACGCCGACGACGTTGCCCGTCAGGATGAACACGAGCGCGAGCGTCGCGATGACCACGCCGAGCGCGATCGGCACCGCGCGGTAGCGCCGCTGCAGGCTGCGGATCTCGGCGTACTCGTGCTCCGGGATGTTGTGGGTGTCGTAGGCGCGCCCGCACGTCGGGCAGGTCCAGCGCTCCCCGTAGAAGAGGTCGTGGCGCTCGCCGCACTCGCAGGTCACGGTGATCGGCGGGCCCTTGACGACGGAGCCGGGCTTCTCCGAGCCCATCCGCAGTCGCGGCGTCTTCTCGGGAGCGGCGCTCGTCGCCGGTCGGTTGCGGCCGCGTCGTCCCACGGCCGCGATCGTAGCCCACCCCTCAACCGGCCGCCGCGATCCGCCGATGACGGGTGGGTGAGCCCGGCGCTGCGCATGCTGGTCATCGTCCTCGCGGGGGCGGTCGCGCTCGCCGTCGTGGTCCCCGGCGTCAAGCGCCATCAGGACGGCGCAGGCGGGCGTGCTGACGACGTCGGACGGCGACACCGTCGACGTCACCGCGCGCGGCCCGCGCGGCCGGGCCGGTGTTCGCCGCCGACGTGCCGGCCGCGGACCGCGCGTGGGTGCGCGCCGCGCTCGCCTCCGCGCGGCCCGAGGCTGCGCGCCTGATCGCCGAGGTCGACGGGCTCGTGCGGTTCTCCGTCTTCAGCGCCGGCCCCGACGCGCCGCTCGGCGTCACCCGGAGCGACGAGCGCGGCTTCGACGTCAGCTTCAACGTCGCGCAGCTCGACGGCCGGCACGCCTACGACCGGCCGACGGTCGTCCTGCACGAGCTCGGCCACGTCGTCGACTTCGCGCTCGTGCCGCGCGCGCTCAACCAGCGGCTCGACGCCGGGATCCCGCGCGGCGGCCCGTGCGGGGCGGCGATCGACTGCGACCGGATCGAGGAGCGCTTCGCCGACACGTTCGCCAAGTGGGCGCTGCTCGGCGCCGTGTCGGCCGCCGGCGCCGGCTACGGGATCGCGGCCCCGCCGTCGCTCGAGGACTGGGGCGCCCCGCTCGGGGACCTCGCGGTCAGGCTGCCAGCCTGAACGTCGCCGCCACGGCGCCGTCCGCGCCGGTGATCCAGCGCATCGGGCCGTCGTGGAGGACGGCCCCCTCGCCGGTCCCCGCCGCGGCCCGGTGCTCGACCTCCGCCGCCAGCCCGCCGGCGGGCTCGTCCGCCACCAGCTCCTCCTCCAGGGCGGCCCAGTACACGGCGTTGTTCACGTGGCCCGCGGGGTCGAGGTCGGCGCCGCGGAAGCGCCACGGGCGGGCGGGGGCGTCCGGCGGCGGCGCCGCCGGGTGGTGCAGCCGCGCGCGGACGCGGCGGCCGCCCGCCGACGGCCCGTAGACGGCGTCGAAGCCGGCGGGCAGCGGGCGCGGGCGCGAGCCGTCGGGCTCGAGGTGCACCCAGACCGCGACGGCGTGCGCGACCGGCTCGCCGCCGCTGCGGACGAGGCTCGAGCGCTCCGCCCACAGCGCGGCGGTGCCGCTGCAGAACGTGTCGACCTCGATCGGGTCGAGCAGCTGCGGGAAGCGCAGGACGCGCAGCGCCAGCCGGCGCACGATCCACGCGCCCTCCTGGTCGATGCCGGAGTCGAGCGCGTCGTCGTAGGCCGCGTCCTGCAGCCAGCGGGCGAGCGCGTCGAGCCGCGCCCGCCCGCTGGGGGACACGTCGCCGAGCATCACGCGGTCGCGATGCGTGAAGACGCGTCCCTCGGCCGGCAGGGTGACCATGCCGGTCAGCGTACGGCTAGAACACGTACGGCGAATCCTGCTCCTGACCGTACGGATCGGCCTGCTGGTAGGGGTCGACCTGCTGGCCGTAGGGGTCCTGCTGCTGGCCGTAGGGATCGGCCTGCTGGCCGTACGGATCGACCTGCTGGCCGTACGGATCCTGCTCCTGGCCGTAGGGGTCGGCCTGCTGGCCGTACGGATCCTGCTGCTGCTCCTGCCCGTAAGGATCGGTCTGCTGCTGCTGCTGCTGGTCCGGGGCGAACTCCCCGTCCTTGGCCTGGCTGATGAACTGCTTGACCGTGCTGGTCGGGATCGCGAAGCCGATGCCGACGTTGCCGCCGCCCTCGGTGCCGCCGGTCGCGATCTGCGCGTTGACGCCGATCACCTGGCCGTCCTCGTCGAGCAGCGGGCCGCCGGAGTTGCCGGGGTTGAGCGCCGCGTCGGTCTGGATCGCGCCGCCGAGCTCGGAGCCGTCGGGCGCCTGGAGCGTGCGGTTCAGGGCCGAGACGACGCCGGTGGTCAGCGTGTGGTCGAGGCCGTAGGGGTTGCCGATCGCGTAGGTGTTGTCGCCGACCTCGACCTTGCTCGAATCACCGAGCGGGAGGGCCTTGAGACCGTCGGCGTCGACCTTGAGCAGCGCGAGGTCGTGGGATGCGTCCGCGCCGACGATCTCGGCGGGGATCTCCTTGCCGTCGGTGCCGATCTTCACCGTCACCTGCTGGGCGCCGTCGATGACGTGCTCGTTCGTGACGATCAGGCCGCTGTCGTCGACGACGAAGCCCGAGCCGGTGGCCTGGCCCTCTGCGGTCGTGGACGAGATGAAGGCGACCGAGTCCTGGGCGCCCTCGTAGACGTCCTTGGCGGTGCTGTCGTCGGAGACGAGCTGCGTGGAGGTGCTGCCGGGAGATCGGAGCTGCGTCTGGCTTCCGTCGTCTGCGACTGCACCGATCACGGCGACGCCGCCGCCGAAGGCGAACGCGGAGGCGACCGTGATGCCGATGAGTTTCGTGGAGTTCATGGCGGGCGAGGATGGGGACGCTCCCCGGCGCGCCCGCTAAGCGGCGGCGAAGGTTTTCCTAAACGCCTCCCGGCGCGGTCAGCCCTTCGGCTTCGGCGGCCTGAGCGGCTTGATCCGCTCGCCGGAGGCGCTGTCGGAGATCAGCAGCGCCAGGCGGCGGGCGCGCGTCTCCGGCTTCTTCGCGCTGATCACCCACCAGCTCGCCTGCCGCCGGTAGGAGGGCGGCTGGGCCTGGAAGAACGCCCACGCCTCCGGCTCGGCCTCGAACCGGGCACGCTGCTCGGGCGCGAGCTGCGGGTCGGCGGGCTGCTCGAACGAGTAGACGCCGGTGCGGTCCGCCCGCCGGCGCGCGAACGCCGCCTCGCCGGCCGAGCCGCATGCGCCCGGCCTCGCGCAGCGCCGCGACCTTGGCGACGTTCACCGCGCTCCAGTTGCTCGTCGGCTTGCGCGGCGTGAAGCGCTGCATGTGGCGCTCGTCGTCGACGCGCCGCAGCACTCCGTCGATCCAGCCGAAGCAGAGCGCCTCGTCGACCGCGTCCGACCAGACCAGGCTCGGCTTGCCGGTGTGCTTCTTCCAGTAGCCGATCCAGACCTCGGTCGCGGTCGCGTGGTGCTCCGCCAGCCACGCTCCGAACTCCGCCGCGGAGGCGAAGTAGATCGGCTCGCTCACGCGATCGCCTCCGCGAGCGCCTCCGCCGCCGTCGCGCAGTCCGCGCGCGACACGTCCAGATGGGTGACCGCGCGGATCGTGCGCGGGCCGAAGGCCATGACCTGCACGCCGCGCTCGGCGGCGCGGGCGACGACGGCCGGCGCGTCCGGGGCGCCTTCGCGCAGGTGGAAGACGATGATGTTCGTCTCGAGCGCGTCGAGCGCGAGGTCGACGCCGTCGAGCGCGGCGAGCCGCTCGCCGATCACGCGCGCGTTCGCGTGGTCCTCGCGCGAGCCGGTCGACGTGGTGATCGAGCGCGTGGAGCCCGGCGGCGGCCAGCACGCCGGCCTGGCGCATCGCGCCGCCGAGCATCCGGCGGTAGCGGACGAGCGCGGCGACGTCGTCGCGCGTGCCCGCGAGCACCGAGCCGACGGGGCAGCCGAGCCCCTTGGAGAGCGCGAGCGAGACGAGGTCGAACGGCGCGGCGAGCGCCGCCGGGTCGTCGCCGCGCGCCGCGGCCGCGTTGAGCAGCCGGGCGCCGTCGAGGTACGACGCGACGCCGTGCTCGCGCGCGGCCGCGCCGATCCGCTCGAGCTCGGCGCGGTCCCACACGAGCCCGCCCTTGCGGTTCTGCGTGTCCTCGACCTCGACGAGCGTCGTCGGCGGGTACAGCAGATGGTCGCGCGGGTTGCGCGCGGCGAGGAACGCGTCGGCGGTGAAGCGCCCGTCCGTCCCGACCTCGGTGAACTGGATCCCGCCGATCGCCGCCGCCGCGCCGGTCTCGTGCCACACCGCGTGGCTCTCGGCGCCGACGATCACGTCGTCGCCCGGGCGGCAGAAGAGCTTGAGCGCGAGCTGGTTGGCCATCGTCCCGGTCGGGACGAGCAGCGCCGCCTCCTTGCCGAGCAGGGCGGCGACCCGCTCCTGCAGCGCGATGACGCTCGGGTCCTCGCCGTACTGGTCGTCGCCGACCTCGGCCGCGGCGATCGCGGCGCGCATCGCCTCGGTCGGGCGCGTGACGGTGTCGGAGCGGAGGTCGATCACCGGCTCAGCTCGCGGTCGCGAGCGGCTCGGTGCGCTCGAGGGCCCGCGGCACGAGCGTGCAGCTGATCGCGCCGATCGCCAGCCGCTCGGCGCTGCCGGGCCGCAGGTCGCCGCGCCCGGCCTTCGGGTCGCGCACGGGCGCGGGCAGCCCGAACAGCCGGTGGCCGAACTCGGACGCGTGGACGCGCAGCGCACGGCCGGCGTCCGGGCGCGCGAGCCGCCAGCCGGCCGCGACGAGGTTCGCGCCGTGCCACAGCTCCCAGCGCCAGCGCCGGAACGGCAGCCGGCCGGGCGGCAGCGGGATACAGCGCGTAGGCGAAGACGAGGCCTTCGACGGTCGGCATGACTACAACCTAGCCGCCTGTCGGGGCGACCGCCGCACGTCCCGGCGCGGGCCAATAGCGTGCCGCCGCATGTCCTCTCCGCTCTCCGGCCGCGTCGTCGTGATGTCCGGCGGCAGTCGCGGCATCGGCCTCGCCATCGCCGTCGCCTGCGCCCGCGCCGGGGCGCGGATCGCGCTGCTCGCCAAGACCGACACCGCCCACCCGCGCCTGCCCGGCACGATCCACACCGCCGCAGAGGCGATCGAGGCGGCGGGCGGCGAGGCGCTGCCGGTCGTCGGCGACGTGCGCGACGACGCGCAGGTCGACGCGTTCGTGGCCGCCGCCGCCGAGCGCTGGGGCGGCGTCGACATCGTCGTCAACAACGCCTCGGCGATCAATCTCGCGCCGGTCGCCGACCTCGCGCCGAAGCGCTATGACCTGATGCTGGACATCAACGCGCGCGGCACCTTCCTGCTGACCCGCGCGGCGCTGCCGCACCTGCGCGCATCCGACCACGCGCACGTGCTCACGCTCAGCCCGCCGCTCAGCACCGACCGGCGCTGGCTCAAGGGCCATGCCGCGTACACCGTCTCGAAGATGGCGATGACGATGCTCACGCTCGGCGTGGCCGAGGACGAGCGCGAGCACGGCGTCGCCGCCAACTGCCTCTGGCCGCGGACGCTGATCGCCACGGCGGCGGTGCAGAACCTGCTCGGCGGCGATCGCGCGATGGCGATGAGCCGGACGCCCGAGATCGTGGCCGACGCCGCCCGGATCCTGCTCGAGCGCGATCCCGCGGCGGCCTCCGGCGGGACCTACATCGACGACGAGCTGCTGTCCGAGGCGGGCGTCACGGACCTCGCGCCCTACCGCGCCGGCGAGGGCGAGCTTGCGCTGGATCTGTTCGTAGAGGATTGGCCGGAGGCCTGATCGGGGTACTACATGTCTTGGCTATGACACAGATGACGGATGCCGCACCGCACCGCGGCGCTGCGCGCCCGGTCCGCGACCGGCGCCGTGAGTCGCTCATGTTCCACCGCTTCTGCAGCACGCGCGATCCGTCGCTGCGTGAGGAGCTGGTCCGCAGCTACCTGCCGCTCGCGCGCACGATCGCCCGGCGCTACGAGTCGCCGCGCGTGCCGCTGGAGGACCTCGTGCAGGTCGCCGCGATCGGGCTGATGAAGGCGATCGACCGCTACGAGCCCGAGCGCGGGATCGCGTTCAGCTCGTACGCCGTGCCGACGATGACGGGCGAGGTCCAGCGCCACTTCCGCGACCACACGTGGGGCGTGCGCCCGCCGCGCGAGCTGCAGGAGCGCGCCCAGCGGGTGATGACCGCGAACCGCGAGCTGGGCTCGGAGCTCGGTCGCCCGCCGACCGCCGGCGAGCTCGCCACCCGGCTCCGGCTGACGCTCGAGGACGTCGTCGACGCGCTCCAGGCCTCGGACGCCCGCGACATCGCCTCGCTCGACCGCCCGCGCACGATCGGCGACGACGGCGACGGCACGTTCGGCGACACGATGGGCGGCGTCGACCCCGGGTACGAGCGGGTCGAGAAGAAGGTCGTCGCCCAGTCGCTGATGGACCGGCTCGACGACCGCGAGCGCGAGATCCTGCGGCTGCGCTTCCACGAGGACCTGACGCAGTCGGAGATCGGCGAGCGCATCGGCTGCAGCCAGATGCACGTGTCGCGGCTGGTTCGCGGCGCGCTGGCGAAGCTGTCCGCCGCCGCGGGCGTCTGAGCACGACCCGGGCGCTGCCGTCACACTCCCGGCATGGCCGGGTACGAGCTGCGCGCGATCGAGCCCGCCGAGACGCGGGCGTTCATCGATGCCCTCATCGATGCGTTCCAGGGCGAGCCGCAGGACGAGGAGATCACGCTCTGGTCCGCGCGGATCGAGCCGGAGCGCACGCGCGTCACGACCTACGAGGGCGCGATCGTCGGGACGTCGGGCCTGTTCACGCTGCGTCTCGCGGTGCCGGGCGCGGTGGTCCCGATGGCCGGCGTCACCGCGGTCGGCGTCGATCCGGTCCACCGCCGCCGCGGGCTGCTCGACGGGATGATGCGGGGGCTGCTCGACGAGGTGCGCGAGCGCGGTGACGAGGCGATCAGCGCGCTCTGGGCGTCGGAGGCCGGGATCTACGGCCGCTGGGGCTTCGGCAGCGCGACACGCTGGGCCGAGGTGACGGTCCGCTCGCGCGAGGCGCAGCTGCGCCGCCCGCCCGAGCGACCGGCCGCGCGGCGGCGATCCGAAGGCGCTGCTGCCGGAGCTGCGGGCGGTCTACGACGCGCTGCCGCGCCGGCCCGGGATGCTCGAGCGCGACGACCACAGCCTGGGGCGAGGTCCTGATGGACGTCGAGGCCCACCGCGAGGGCGCCGGACGGCTGCGGGGCCTGGTGTGCGACGGCGGCTACGCGACCTACGCCATCCGCAAGCACGACATCGACGGGCACGCCGACGACATCGTCGAGCTGCGCGAGCTGCACGCCGCGGGCCCGGACGCCGCCGCGGTGCTGTGGGACCACCTGCTCAAGCTCTCGCTCACCCGCAGCGTGAAGTGGTGGAGCGGCGCGGAGGATCTCGAGCTGCCGCACATGCTGTACGACGCGCGGGCCGTCACCATGCGGCTCGACGACGGGCTCTACGTGCGGCTCGTCGACCTCCCGCGGGCGCTCGCGCAGCGGACCTACCGCGCGCCGGTCGACGTCGTGCTCGAGGTCGCCGACGACGTCTGCCCGTGGAACGCGGGCCGCTGGCGGCTCGCGGCGGACGCGACCGGCGCGACCTGCGAGCCCACGACCGCGCCCGCCGACCTCGCGCTCGGCGTGCTGGAGCTCGGCGCCGCCTACCTCGGCGGGACGCCGCTGGCGACGCTCGGCGCCGCCGGCCGCGTCGAGGAGGCGACGCCCGGCGCGCTCGCCGCCACGAGCCATGCGTTCCTCGGCGAGCGCCCGCCGTGGGCGTTCGAGGTCTTCTAGTCCGCGTCGACGATCGCGTCGATCGTCAGCGCGCCCTGCGCGCGGGCGACCGAGACGCGGTGATGCCCGTCGCGCAGCGCGTAGCCGTCGTCGAGCGCGACGACCGAGACGGGCGGCAGCACCGCGCCGCGCTGGCGCGCGAGCCACAGCCGCTGCCAGCGCGTCCGCGTGACGCCGTCCGCCGGGCGGAACTCGCTGTCGAACTGCGCGGCGCGGCTCGGCTCGAGCGTCCCGCGGATCGCGTCCAGCGGGATCTCGCTCGCGCCGCGCGGGACGCCCGCGGCACGGCAGGCCGCGTCGACCACGGCGAGCCGCCCGCACGACCCGGGGCGGCGGCGCAGCAGCGTGCGCGCCAGCGCGGCGCGCCGGCGGGCGCGCGTGGCGCGCGTGAACGCGTGCTCGGCGTCCATCTGGCCATACCCGGTGATCAGCATGGCTCCATGATCGGCTACGCCGGGCCGTTCCACATCGGGCGTCCGCCGGTACTTCGGCCTTACGCGGCTGAGGCGAAGCCTTAGGCGCTGGGGCGCCGGGGAACGGCGGCATTGAGGGAGGTCGCGGGCACCGTCCCGCGAGGCGCGTGGAACCGGTTCCACGACGCTCTGTTGCGGCTTTGTCGCGGTATGCGCGACAAAGCCGCAACGCAATTCCTCGCGGACTGCCCGACGCGCCGGATGCGTTGCGTTGCGTCTCGGCAACGCATAGCGGGGTCCAGCCGCAACGCAACGCAGCGATCGCCTCGTAGCGCGCGCGTGCTCGCGCATCGCGGCCCGGCCGCGGACCCTCCGTGCAGGCCGACCGCGAGGCGGGCGACCTGCACGTCTGGCCCGCCGCCGCGCCCGCCGCGTGGCTGCGCCTCGCGCGCGCCGGGTTCGCGCTGCTCTAGCCGTGCTCGCGCAGCGCGCGCTCGACGAGCTTGGCGTAGACCTCCTGCCCGTCCGGGTTGGGGTGCGTGGCGTCGTCGTAGAGCAGGCCGGGCTTGGCGACGCTCGCGTCGTGCCAGTCGACGATGTGCGCCTCCGGCCAGTTGGCCACCGTCTCCTCGAGGATCCCGTTGACCTCGTCCTCCCAGCTGCGCGGCACGCGGACGTTGACGAGCAGGACCTCCGGCACGTCGGCGAGCACCTCGCGCAGCCGCTTGACGTCCGACCCCCAGACCGGGCCGTTCTCGCCCATCTGCACGATCACGCGGTCCGGCAGCTGGCCCGACGCCTTGTAGGCCTCGAGCCGGCCGATGATGTCGGCGCTCTGGCGGCCGACGGCCGCGTCGACGGTGGCGTGGCGGCCGAGCGCGGTCTGGGCGGCGAGCATCACCGATGCGCCGACCGCGAGCGGCGTCTCGCTCTTGTCGATCTTCGCCTGCTGCTCGTCCGGGTCTCGCCGCTGGCTCGCTGCCGGCTGCGCCGCCGTGGCGTTCCCGGCCGGCGCCGAGGCGGCGGCGGTCGACCGGACCTTGGTCAGCGCGCGCTCCTGCGCGGGGGCGTCGAGGCTCCCGATCCAGGCGACCGGCAGCGCGATGGCCAGGACGGTCGCCGCGGCGATCGCGAGCCGGCGGCGCGGCGGCCGGCGGCGCATCCAGGCGGCGATCCGCTTGCGGCCCTCGCCGGAGCGGATCGGCATCTCGACGTACTTGTACGACAGCGCCGCGATCCCGACGGCGGCGCCGATCTGCAGCGGCACGAGCACCCAGCGGGTCCACTCGAGGTCCAGCCCGGGACGGGTCAGGGCCATGATCGGCCAGTGCCACAGGTAGATCCCGTAGCTGCGCCGCCCGATCCACACGAACGGCGCGAGCCCGAGCACGCGGCGGATCCGGCCGGCGGGATGGACGATCGCGGCGATCAGCAGCGCGCACGCGACGTTGAAGACGAAGATGCCGCCGCGGTAGACCCACGGCTCGTAGTCCTCCCAGCCGGTGATCGCCGCGACGACGAGCACGAGCCCCGCGAGCGCGCCGATGTCGAGCACGATCGCGGCGTTCTTGTTCGGGGTTCCGCGCAGCGGCCCGAGCGGCCAGACGAACGCGAGCAGCGCGCCGATCAGCAGCCCCGACGCGTGGGTGTCGGTGCCGAAGTAGACGCGCGAGGGGTCCTGGCCGGCGTTGAAGAGGATCCCCATGGCGAGCGCCGAGACGATCGCCAGCCCGAGCGTGAGCTGCGCGGTCCGCACGCGCCCGAGCCTGCTCATGCAGAAGCCCGAGGGCGAGCGGCCAGAGCAGGTAGAACTGCTCCTCGACCGCGAGCGACCACAGGTGCTGCAGCAGCGACGGGCGCTGGAACGTCTCGAAGTAGGACTGCTGCGAGAGGACCTGGTGCCAGTTGTTGACGTAGAAGAACGAGGCGATCGCGTCGCCGCGCGTCCGCACGGCGTCCGCGGGCAGGAAGATCGCCGCCACGAGCGCGGTGACGGCGATGACCAGGAACGCGGCCGGCAGCAGGCGGCGCGCGCGCCGGAGCCAGAACTGGAACAGGTCGATGCTGCCGGTGGCCGCGCGCTCGGTGATCAGCAGCGACGTGATCAGGAAGCCGCTGAGCACGAAGAACATGTCGACGCCGAGGAACCCGCCCGGCGCGATCGACACGCCGCCGTGGTAGAGCAGCACCGCGCCGACCGCGATCGCGCGGACACCATCGAGGGCGGCGACGTACGGCAGTCCGCGGTGCTCCTGACGGCGGGGTCTGCCGGCGGCCGTGGCGGTCTGAGAGGAGTACACCGTGGAGTGGCCCGGCTCGGACGAAACGCCTTCAGGGTAGTGCGGGGCGAGGACGCCTCACGCGCGCCCGACTTCACACAGACCCTGCAAACGACGGACGTTCCGGAGCTATGGTGGCGCCGGACCGGTGCGGACGCTCAGGGACGACACCCGCTTGCTCGCGTTCGCGCTCTGCCTCGCCGGCGTGCTCGCTGCCGCGGGCGCGCCGCCGGCGCCCGCGCAGGCACCGCTGGCGCTGAACGCCGACGCCCGTGAGCGCGGCTGGATCGGCGCGACGCTGCGCGCCGCGCCCGGCACGGTCGTGACCGTCGACCGAGGACGGCGCCCCGCTGGCCACCGTGACCGCGGCGGCGGCGGTGACCCGGCTGCCGCGGGTGGCGCGCTGGCGCTGCGACCGGCGCGCGCGCGAGCTCGTCGCGACCGCCGCGGACGGCGCCACGGCGGCCGCCGCGGTCCGCACGCCGTCGTGCCGCGACCGGCTCGCGATCGACGCCCCGCGGCGCGCGCGGCCCGGCCGCCGCGTGGCGCTGCGCGTCCGCGACCGCTGGCGGCTCGGCGACCTGCGCGCGACGGTCTGCGTGCTCCCGCCCGGCGGCCCGCCGCGCTGCCGCGAGCGCGCGCCCGGCACGCTGCGGCCGCGGCTCGAGCGGCCGGGGGAGTGGCGGCTGCGCGTGCGCACGCCGTGGCAGCGGGCGACGCGCAGCGTCCGCGTCGCGCGGCCGGGCGGGCGGCAGCGCCTGCTCGTGACCGGGGACTCGATGATCCAGCCGCTCGACGACTATCTCCGCCGCGACGCTGCGCGACGACGGCGTGCGCGTGACGAGCGACCCGCGGATCAGCACCGGCATCTCCAAGCCGTCGCTGCTCGACTGGGCGGCGCACGCGCGCCGCCAGGCGGCCCGCGTCCGCCCCGATGTCACGGTCGTGTTCCTCGGCGCCAACGACGGCTTCCCGTTCGGCGCCGCCGCGCCGTGCTGCGGCGCACCGTGGGTGGCCGAGTACGCGCGCCGCGCGGCCGCGATGATGCGCACGTACGCGCGCGGCGGCCGCGGTCGCGTCCTCTGGCTCGCGCTGCCGGCGCCGCGCGGGAGCTTCTTCCGGCAGACGTTCCCGGCGGTCAACGCGGCGCTGCGCCGCGCGGCGGCGGACGCGCCGGCGGCGGCGCGGCTCGTCCGCCTCGACCGCTACTTCACGCCGGGCTGGCGCTACCGCGACGCGATGACGATCGGCGGCCGCAGCGTCCGGGTGCGCCAGCGCGACGGCGTCCACCTGTCGTCGGCCGGCGCGGCCGCCGCCGCGCGGATCGTCGTCCGGACCCTCCGCCGCGAGCGGATCGTGCGCTGAGCGGCCGCCGTGGTCTTCCCGTCGCTCGAGTTCGCCTTCTTCTTCCCGGTCGTGCTCGTCCTGTCGTGGGTGCTGATGCCGTGGCCGCGCGTCTGGAAGCCGTTCTTCCTCGTCGCGAGCTACGTCTTCTACGGCGCCGCGAGCGCCGGCTGGGCGGTCCTGCTCGCGGCGGTCACGCTCGCCAACCAGCTCGGCGCGGTGCTGATCGCGCGGGCGCGCACGCCGCGCGCGCAGACCTGGGTGATGACGCGGGATCGTCGCGGTCGACCTGCTCGTGCTCGGGCTGTTCAAGTACTACGGCTTCTTCGCCGAGGAGATCGGCCGCTCGCTCGACGCGGTCGGGCTCGGGATGCCGCTGCCGCTGCTCGAGCTCGCGCTGCCGATCGGGCTCAGCTTCATCACCTTCCAGGCGATCTCCTACGTCGTCGACGTCCGGCGCGGCCACCTCGCGCCGGCCTCGACGATCGACTTCGCGCTCTACCTCTCGTTCTTCCCGCACGTCGTGGCGGGGCCGATCGTGCGGGCGCGCGAGTTCATCCCGCAGCTCGCCGTCCCGCGCGACCCGCGCCGCGTCGCGGTCGGCGCCGGCGTCGTGCTGATCGCGCTCGGGCTGGTCAAGAAGGTGGCGATCGCCGACTTCCTGGCGCGCAACGTGGTCGACGACGTGTTCGCGGTCCCGCAGGCCTACTCGGCGCCCGACGTCGCGCTGGCCGCGTACGCGTACGCGGCGCAGATCTACTGCGACTTCTCCGGCTACACGGACATCGCGATCGGGGTCGCGCTGCTGCTCGGGTTCGTCTTCCCGCAGAACTTCAACAGCCCGTACCGCGCGCTGAGCTTCTCCGACTTCTGGCGCCGCTGGCACATGACGCTCAGCCGCTTCCTGCGCGACTTCCTCTACATCCCGCTGGGCGGCAACCGCGGCGGGAAGCTGCAGACCGCGCGCAACCTGATGATCACGATGGTGCTCGGCGGGCTGTGGCACGGGGCCGCCTGGGGCTTCGTGCTGTGGGGCGCGCTGCACGGGACCTGCCTGGTGATCGAGCACCAGCTGCGCGGCCGCGACCTGCACGCGCCCGCCTGGCTGCGCTGGCTGATCGTGTTCAACGTCGTCACGTTCGGCTGGATCCTGTTCCGCGCCGGGACCCTCGAGCTCGCCGGCCAGTACATCGGGCAGCTCGCCGAGCCCGGGCCGGTGACGGTCGCCACGCCCGCGGTGCTCGCCGCCGTGATCGGCGTGATCGGCTTCCAGCTGCTGCCGCCGGCGCCGCTCGAGCGCGTGCGGCTGTGGTTCGCCCAGCTGCCCGCGCCCGCGCTCGGCGCCGGCCTGGCGGCGGTCATCGCCGTCGTCGGCGCGACCGTGCCCGGGCGGCGCGGTGCCACCGTTCATCTACTTCCAGTTCTGATGCCCGAGCCGCCCGAGTCACCCCTCCACCCACCGGCCGGCCGCCGGCTGCCCGCGCGCGACGCGGTGATCGTCGTGCTGCTCGCCGTGCTCCTGCTCGTGCTGTTCGAGGGACCGTCGATCCGGCACGCGGGCCAGGACCAGCAGCCGGGCGCCGAGCGCGACGTGCTGCGCGCGGTGGGCGCGCCCGCCGGATGGGTCGCCGACCGGCTGCCGTTCGACGAGGCGTCCGACGACGCGCTCGCCTTCCTCGAGGACGACCAGGGCGGCGGCGCCGGCGCGTTCGGCCGCGCGGGGGCGGCGGGCGCCGGGGTGCCCGCGGTCCCGTCGTCGTCGTTCGACCCGGCGCAGCTCGGCGAGGCGGCGCCGGCGAAGCGCCCGCTCGGCAAGCTGCTCGTCACCGGCGACTCGCTCTCGATGCCGCTGGACGCCGAGCTCGCGCGGCGGCTCGTGGGGGAGGGGGTCGAGGTCGACCGCGACCCGCACGTCGGGACCGGGCTGTCGAAGGAGGGGCTCGCCGACTGGGGCGAGCTCGCCGCGCGCCAGACCCGACGCGACGCGCCCGACGCGGTCGTGATGTTCGTCGGCGCCAACGAGGGCTTCGACCTGCCGGGCGCGGGCGGCCCGATCCGCTGCTGCGGCGCGGACTGGGCCGCCGCGTGGGCGTTCCGGGCGCGCAGCATGATCGAGACCTACCGCCAGGGCGGCCGCGCGCGGGTCTACTGGCTGACCGTGCCGGCCCCGCGCGACTCCGGACGCGCCAGGATCAGCCGGGCCGTCAACGCGGCGATCGGCGTCGCCGCCGAGCCCTACCGGGCCCAGGCGCGCGTGCTCGACATGGCCGCCCTGTTCACCCCGGGCTTCCGCTACCGCGACGCGATGGACGTCGACGGCCGCCGGGCGCTCGTCCGCGAGCCCGACGGCATCCACCTCAACGCCCGCGGCGCGGCGGTCGCCGCCGACGCGGTGATCGAGGCGCTGCGGCGCGACTTCGAGGTCAGGTGAACTGGGTGTACCGGTGCGTGACCTTCCGCGACCCCTTCGTGCAGGTCACGTCGGAGTCGTACGAGGTCGGGATCGCGTTGAAGCGCCGCTCCGTGCAGCGGTAGCCGGAGACGCGGGGGCAGCGCCCCTTCTTGCCGGGGCGGCAGTCGTGGAACGCGCGGATCAGGGCCTTGCCCGAGCGGCAGGAGACGCCCTTGCACGCCGATCTTGAGCACGTACGTGGTGCCGTAGGAGCGGTCGTTGCCGACCTTGCACGACTTGGCCTGGGCGGCCGGTGCGACGAGGAGCAGGAGGCAGGCGGCCGCGAGCGCAACGGCCCCTGCAGCGAGACGGGACGACATGGCGGCACGGTATACCGATGGGCCATGAAGCGCATACTCACCCTGACCCTGATCCTGCTCGCGCTGCCCGCGGCCCCCGCCATGGCGAGCGCTTCGCACAGCCTCTTCGTCAACGGGGACTCGCTCGCGGTCGGCACGCAGCCGTACTTCCCGGGCGCGCTGCCCGGCTGGTCGATCCGCACCTCGGCGACCATCAGCCGGCACGCCTTCGAGGGCGCCTCGGTGCTCCGCGCCCAGGGCAGCTCGCTCGCCCGGGTGGTGTTCGTCAGCCTCGGCACGAACGACGACCCGCGCAACACGAGCTCGTTCCGCAGCTCGGTCCGCTCGATCATGAAGGTGGTCGGGCCGGACCGGTGCGTCGTCTGGTCGACGATCGTGCGGCCCTCGGTGGCCGGCGCCTCGTACGCGGGCTACAACCGGATCCTCAAGGCCGAGGCGGCGAGCGGCCGAACCTGCGGGTCTTCCGCTGGCGCGCCCTGCTCTCCCGCCACCCGGAGTGGCTCGGGCCCGACGGCGTCCACGTGACCGCCGTCGGCTATCAGGCCCGCGCACGGGAGATCGCCAAGAAGATCACCGCCTGCCCGAAGTAGCGCGCGCTGCGCGGTCCGCGCCGGCGGGGCGCGGATCGCGGCTCAGCCGCCGCAGGCGCTGACCGCCTGCGCGTAGAGCGAGGCGCGCGTCTGGTAGCCGACCTGCGTCGCGTGCACGCCGTCCGAGCCGACCAGGCCGGGGTTCGCCGCGACGGTCTCGGCCCACGGGACGACGAGCAGCCGGCCGCCGATCGACGGGTCGCGCTCGAGCCGGCGCAGGTCCTGGTTCGCCGCCTTGTAGCTCACGCCGCCCTGCGGCGGCCGCACGATCGTGGCCCAGATCGCGCAGCCCGAGCCGGCGCGCTTGACGCTCGCGCGCACGGCGGCGTCGAGCGCCGGGACGTTGCGCGGCGAGTCGTTCGTGAACAGGCTGAAGGCGAGCACGACCGGGCCGCCGGGCAGCTTCGTCCGGCCGAGGATGCTCATGCCCTCCGCCAGCGGGCGCCCGACGCGGGCGTCCGTGGTCACGTCCCAGCCGTTGAGCAGCCCGCCGAGGTACGGCTCGGTGCCCTCGGCGAGCGAGTCGCCGATCATCACGAGCGTGCCGGTCCCGCCGCCCTTCGGCGCGGGGATCGGCGCCGGCACCGGGAGCGTCTCGGGCGCGGCCGGCAGCGGATCGCCCTCGGCGGCGGCGTCGGTCGCCGGCTCGGACTCGGTCGGCAGCGACCCGCCGGGCTCCGAGTGCGAGCGCTTCGGCTTGCTCTTCTTGCCCGGGAGCGACGTCGACGCCTGCGGCAGCCCGGCGGACTTCGGCCGCTTGAGCAGGACGAGCACGCGCGCGCGGTCGGCCGGCGCGGAGCCCTGCGCGCCGGCGATCACGTAGCCGCTGTTGGCGCCCTCGGTCGACCAGATCGGCACCTTCGAGTCGAAGCTGCCGTCCGCGCCGACGGTCACCTGCTTGCGGCACTCCGCCTCCTGGCAGGAGCTCTGGAGGACCAGCTCGGCGCCCGGCTTCGCGCTCCCCTCGACGTCGACGGTCGCGATCATCCGCGCGCCGGCCGTCTCGGAGGCCTTCACCTCGTCGCCGTTCGCCGGCGAGCGGATGCCGACGTCGACCTGCGCGGGCTCGGTGGTCGCGGCGACCTTCGCGGCATCGCCGCCGCCGGAGCCGCCGCACGAGGCGAGGACGAGCGGCAGCCAGCAGCGCCGGCAGCCAGCCGCCGTGCCGTGCCAGCCGCCGACCGGTGGCCGCGGCGCCGTCCGTGATGCTCGTCTCGTGGCCCACCTTGGTCTCAGTCGCCTGCCGCGACCTCCATTCCATCGTACCGGCGGCATGCAACCTTGAGCCCGGGCGTCAGCCGAGCACCGCGCGCGCCTGGCGCGCCATCTCGACGTCCTCGCGGGCGGCGACGACGACGCTCCGCACGGCCGCGCCGGGCGCGCCGATCTCGGCGTCGCCGGCCGCGCGCTCGTTCGCGCCGGCGATCGAGCGCGACGCCGAGCAGCCCCAGCCGCCCGGCCGCGGCGGCGCGGATCGCGGGCGCGTGCTCGCCGACGCCGCCGGTGAACACGAGCGCGTCGAGCCCGCCCGCGGCGACCGCCATCGCGGCGACCGCGCCGGCGAGCCGGTGGACGTAGACGGCGAGCGCGAGCCGCGCGTCGTCGTCGTCGCGCGCGAGCAGCTCGCGCGTGTCCCCGGTCCCCGCCAGGCCCTTCAGGCCGGACTCGCGCTCGAGCCCGTCGAGGACGTCGGCGGGCGCGAGCCCCTGGCGCACGAGATGCAGCACCAGGCCGGGGTCGACGCTGCCCGAGCGCGTCGCCATGACGATCCCCTCGAGCGGGGTGAAGCCCATCGTCGTGTCGACCGAGGCGCCGCCGGCGATCGCGGCGAGCGACGCGCCGGCGCCGAGGTGGCAGGTGACGAGCCGCGCGTCCTCGCCGAGGCCGAGCAGCTCGACGGCGCGCCGCGACGCGTAGGCGTGCGAGAGCCCGTGGAAGCCGAAGCGGCGCAGGCCGAACCGCTCGCGCCACGCGGCCGGCAGCGCGTACGTCGCGGCGGCGGCGGGGAGCCCGGCGTGGAACGCGGTGTCGAAGCACGCGACCGCGGGCAGCCCGGGCCGCGCCCGCTCGGTCGCGGCGATCGCGGCGAGCGCCTTCGGCTGGTGCAGCGGCGCGAGCGGCGTCAGGCCCTCCAGCTCCGCGACCAGCGCGGCGTCGAGCCGCGCGGCGCCGGTGCGCCGCCCGCCGTGGACGATCCGGTGCGCGACGGCGTCCGCCGGCCCGAGCTCGGCGAGCGCGGCGCCGAGCGCCGCCGCGTCGACGTCGGTGCCGGGGGCGGCGGCCTCGTGCTCGCCGAGCCGCGCGTCGTCCGGGCCGATCAGCGCGAGCTTGATGCTGCTCGAGCCGGTGTTGACGCAGAGGACGCGCATCAGCGCGCCGGCAGCGTCCAGTCGCGGACCGCGGGCGGATCGATCCCGTGCTCGCGCGTGTAGGCGCGGACGCGCAGCCGCTCGTCCGCCATCTCCTGGCGCAGCGGCGCGCAGCGGGTGCCGAGGCCCGGCGTGCGGTCGATCACGTCCATCACGAGGTGGTAGCGGTCGAGCGAGTTGAGCATGGCCATGTCGAACGGCGTCGTGGTCGTGCCCTCCTCCAGGTAGCCGCGGACGTGGAAGCTCGCGTGGTTGGCGCGGGCGTAGGTCAGCCGGTGGATCAGCCACGGGTAGCCGTGGTAGGCGAAGATCACGGGCCGCTCCTGCGTGAAGAGCGCGTCGAACGCCGCGTCGGGCATGCCGTGCGGATGCTCGGAGTCGGGCTGGAGCCGCATCAGGTCGACGACGTTGATCACGCGCACGCGCAGGTCCGGGAGCCGCTCGCGCAGGATCGCCGCCGCGGCCAGCGTCTCGAGCGTCGGCACGTCGCCCGCGCAGCCGAGCACGACGTCGGGGACCGTCCCGGGCTCCTCGGTCCCGGCCCACTCCCAGATGCCGAGGCCGCGCGTGCAGTGCGCGATCGCCGTCTCCATGTCGAGGAACTGCAGCTGCGGCTGCTTGCCGGCCACGATCACGTTGACGTAGTCGCGGCTGCGCAGGCAGTGGTCGGCGACCGACAGCAGCGTGTTCGCGTCCGGCGGCAGGTAGACGCGGATGATCTCCGCCTTCTTGTTCGCCACGTGGTCGATGAAGCCCGGGTCCTGGTGCGAGAACCCGTTGTGGTCCTGGCGCCAGACGTGCGACGTGAGCAGGTAGTTGAGCGACGCGATCGGCCGCCGCCACGGGATGCCGCGCGTCACCTTGAGCCACTTCGCGTGCTGGTTGAACATCGAGTCGACGATGTGGATGAACGCCTCGTAGCACGAGAAGAACCCGTGCCGGCCGGTCAGCAGGTAGCCCTCGAGCCAGCCCTGGCACTGGTGCTCGCTCAGCACCTCCATCACGCGCCCGTCGGGCGCGAGGTGGTCGTCGCCGGGCACGATCTCCGTGTCCCACGTGCGGTCGGTCGCCTCGAACAGCGCCGCGAGCCGGTTCGAGGCGGTCTCGTCGGGCCCGAACACGCGGAACGTTCTCCATGTTCGCCCGCATCACGTCGCGCAGGAAGCCGCCGAGGACGCGCGTCGACTCGGCGGTCGCGACCGCCGGCTCGGGGACGTCGACGGCGTAGTCGCGGAAGTCCGGCATCCGCAGGTCCTGCAGCAGCTCGCCGCCGTTGGCGTGCGGCGTGGCGCCCATCCGCTTGTCGCCCTCCGGCACCTGGCCGAGGACCAGCTCGACCGGCCGGCCGTCCGCGTCGAACAGCTCCTCCGGGCGGTAGGAGCGCATCCACTCCTCGAGCCGCGCCACGTGGGAGGGGTCGTCGGCGAGCCCGGCGAGCGGGACCTGGTGGGCGCGGAAGGTGCCCTCGATCTGCACGCCGTCGACCTCGCTGCGGCCCGGTCCAGCCCTTCGGCGTGCGCAGGACGATCATCGGCCAGCGCGGCCGCTCGGCGGGGCCGTCGCCGGCGCGCGCGGCGTCGAGCGCCGCGCGGATCTCGTCGAGTGCGCCGTCGAGCTCGGCCGCCAGCAGGTGGTGGACCGCGTCGGTGTCGTCGGTGGTGACGAAGCGCGGCGCGTAGCCGTAGCCGGTCATCAGCGCGGCGAGCTCGTCCTCGGGGATCCGGGCGAAGCACCGTCGGCGCGGCGATCTTGTAGCCGTTGAGGTGCAGGACGGGGAGCACGACCCCGTCGCGCCGCGGGTCGAGGAACTTGTTCCCGTGCCAGCCGGTCGCGAGCGGGCCGGTCTCCGCCTCGCCGTCGCCGACGACGCAGAGGACGATCAGGTCGGGGTTGTCGAACGCCGCGCCGTAGGCGTGGGCGAGCGCGTAGCCGAGCTCGCCGCCCTCGTGGATCGATCCGGGCGTCTCGGGCGCGACGTGGCTGGGGACGCCGCCCGGGAACGAGAACTGGCGGAACAGCCGCTGCATCCCGCCGCCGTCGCGCGGGATCCCCGAGTAGCGCTCGGAGTACGAGCCCTCGAGCCAGGTGTTCGCGACCAGGCCCGGCCCGCCGTGACCCGGGGCCGGTGACGTAGAGCATGTCGAGCCCGCGCCGCCGGATCGCGCGGTTCGCGTGCGCGTAGAGCAGGTTGAGCCCGGGCGTGGTGCCCCAGTGCCCGAGCAGCCGCGGCTTGATGTGCTCGAGGGCGAGCGGCTCCCGCAGCAGCGGGTTGTCGAGCAGGTAGATCTGCCCCACCGAGAGGTAGTTGGCCGCGCGCCAGTAGGCGTCGAGGCCGGCGAGCTCACCCGCGTCGAGATACGGCGTGACGGCGGTGTCCGTGGCGCTCATCCCGTCACGGTACCCCCGCGCGGCGGCTCAGCGTCCGGGCAGGCCGAGCTGGAGGGCGCGCAGGAGATCGGCGAGCCGCTCGCGCTCGGCCTCCGAGAGGCCGGCGAGCAGCGCGCGCTCGTTCTCGAGGTGCGCCGCGGTGACCGCGTCGATCCGCTCGCGTCCCGCGTCGGTGAGCGTGATCACCACGCCGCGGCGGTCCTCCGGGTCGGGCGAGCGCGCGATCAGCCCGGCGCGCTCGAGCCGGTCCAGTCGCTTCGTCGTCCCGCTCGTGGTGAGCATCAGCGTGCCCGCGAAGTCGCCGGGACGGAGCTGGAACGGCGGCCCGATGCGGCGCAGCGTGGCGAGCACGTCGTGCCAGCCGGGCTCGAGCCCGTGCGCGCGGTACACCGGTTCGAGGCGCGCTTCGAGCTCGCGCGCGAGCCGCGAGATGCGCCCGACGACGCCGATCGGGGAGGGGTCGAGGTCGGGCCGCTCGCGCCGCCACTGCTCGAGGATCTCGTCGACGCCGTCGCGCACGGCTCGCACTCTATCCCAAGATCGCGTCCCAGTAACTTGCGTCCTAGGACGATATGTCCTAGGATATGACGCATGCCCACCTCTTCCGCACCCGCCGCCGCGCCCCGCGCGCCTTCGCCGTCGTCACCGATCGCCGCTCGGGCGCCCCGGCGCGCCGCCGCGAGGACCCGCAGCCGCGCATGCGCTGGTACTAGCCGGTCAGTCGTAGCGCTCGATCATGCGCACGTTGAGCACGAGCATGACCACGCCGAGCACGGCGACCACCGCGTAGCCGAGCGCGATCGTGTCCCAGTCGAGGTCGACGAGGATCAGCGACCGCATCGCCTCCATCACGTAGGTGACGGGGTTGCAGGTCGCGGCGATCTCCATCGGGTGCGTGAGCAGGTCGCGCGGCACGAAGTTCGGCGTCAGGAACAGCAGCGGGAAGAAGATCAGGCCCGCCGAGTTCGTCGCCGCCGCGCTGCGCGTCTTGAGCGCCACGAGCTGCATGAAGCCGACGAACACGACCGCCCACAGCGCGGTCAGCAGGACGAGCAGCACGAAGCCGACGACCCCGCTCGCGATCGAGATGCCGAACACGAGGCCGAGGAGCACGATCGCGACCGCGATCAGCACGGCCTTGACGCCCTCCGCGATCAGCCGCCCGAGCACCAGCGCGGTGCGCGAGATCGGCGTCGCGCGGAGCTTGTCGAAGTAGCCGCCCTCGATGTCCTCGACGAGGAACAGCGCCGCGGTCCCGAAGGACGACGCCAGCAGCAGCGACGCCGGCAGCTGGAACGCGCCGTAGCCCTGCCCGTGCAGGAACTCCGTCGACGCGGCGGGGAAGATCTTCGCCGCCTGGCCGACGTTGACGACCAGGAAGAACAGCGGGATGAAGAGCGTGGGGAGGAGGGCCTCCGGCGTCCGCCAGCCCTCCCGCAGCGCGCGCTGCCCGAGCACCCAGGCCTGGCTCATGCCCGCACCTCCTGCACGTCGCCCTCGATGCGGTCGCGCGTGCGGCCGGTGGCGTCGAGGAACACGTCGTCGAGCGTCGGGTCGGCGTCCAGGTCGCGGCGCTCGCGCAGGTCCGCCTTGAGCTGCGCCGGCGTGCCCTCGCGCACGATCATCCCGTCGTCGATGATCGCCAGCCGGTCGCAGAGCCGGTCGGCCTCCTCGAGGTACTGCGTGGTGAGGAAGACGGTCGTCCCGCGCTCGTTGATCCGCCGGACCTCGTCCCAGATCGTCAGCCGGCTCGCGGGATCGAGCCCGGTCGTCGGCTCGTCGAGGAACAGCACGTCCGGCTCGTGCACGAGCGCCGAGGCGAGATCCAGCCGGCGCTTCATGCCGCCCGAGTAGCCCTTGATGCGGCGGTCGGCGGCGTCCTCGAGCTCGACGAGCGCGAGCAGCGCCCCGGCGCGCACCGCCGCCGCCGGCGTGTCCATCCCGAACAGGCGGCCCTGCAGCACGAGCAGCTCGCGCCCCGTCTGGCGCGGGTCGAGGCCCGCCTCCTGGAGCGCGACGCCGATCTTCGTGCGGACCGCGTCCGGCGCCGCGGCGACGTCGACGCCGGCGACCCACGCGCGGCCCGCCGTGATCGTCAGCAGCGTCGTCAGCATCTTCACGGTCGTGCTCTTGCCGGCCCCGTTCGGGCCGAGGAAGCCGAAGACCTCGCCGTCGTGGACGGTGAGGTCGACGCCGCGCACCGCCTCGATGTCGCCCGACCGGCTCGGGTAGGTCTTGACCAGCCCCTCCGCCCGTACGGCGGCTCCCGCCCCTGCGTCCACGTCGCTCACTCCTGTCTCGGTCATCGTCGATGGCGGACGGTACGGCCCCGGGCCGCGCGCCGTCTTCTCGAATCCTGCTCTCCGCGCGATGACCCTCGACGCCTTGTCGTAGGTCGACTAGCGTTGGGCCGACATGCTGCGGGTGCGCCTCGTCGGGGAGCTCCGGCTCGACGTCGACGGGCGGCCCCTGCCCGCGATCCCGAGCCGCCGTGCGCGCTCGCTCCTCGGCTGGCTCGCGCTGCATCCCGGCCTGCACCCGCGCAGCCGCGTCGCCGCCGTGTTCTGGCCCGACGTGCTCGAGCACAGCTCGCGCGGCAGCCTCCGGACCACGCTGGCGACGCTGCGGCGCGCGCTCGGCCCGCACGCGGACGTGCTCGTCGGCGGCCGCGCCGACGTCGGGCTGGACGGCGCCGCGAGCGTCGACACGCGCGAGATCGACCGGCTCGTCGCGGCGGACCGGCTGGAGGACGCGCTGGCGCTGTGCGACGGCGAGCTCCTCGCGGACCTCGACGACGACTGGGTGCTCGCCGCGCGCCAGGCCCACCGCGAGCGGGTGGGCGAGCTGCTCGCGGCGCTCGGGGCGCGCGCGGAGGCGGCGGGCGACCGCGAGGCCGCGATCCGCCACGCGCGCCGCCGGCTGGAGCTCGACCCGCTGTCGGAGGACGCGGCGCGGGCGCTCATGCAGCGGCTCGGGGAGGCCGGCGACGGCGCGGCGGCGATCGCGGTGTTCGAGACGTTCCGGGGCGCGCTGCGGCGGGATCTCGGGATGGCGCCGTCGGCGGAGACGCGCGCGCTGGCCGAAGCGCTCCGCGCCCCGGCGCGGGCGCCGGAGGCGTCGCTGCCGGACGCGCTGGCGCGACCCGACCACGCGCCGCTCGTCGGGCGCGGCGACCAGCTGGCCGCGTTGCGGCGCGCGTGGCGCCGCGCGAGCGCAGGATCCGCCGGCGTCGTGCTGGTCGAGGCCGCGGCCGGCGGCGGGCAAGACGCGGTTGCTGAGCGAGTTCGCCGGCGAGGTCCGCGACGCGGGCGCGGTCGTGCTCGCCGGCCGCTGCCTCCAGGACGGCGTCGTCCCGTTCGCGCCGTTCACCGAGGCGCTGCGGCGGATCGCCGGCGACCCGCTGCCGGCCTGGGTCGTCGACGAGCTCACCCGCCTGCTGCCCGAGCTGGGGCCGGCGGGCAGCGCGCCGGCGGGCAGCCCGAGGACGCGCGCCACCGGCTGCTCGAGGCGGTCGCCGCGGCGATCGGGGAGACGGCCCGCCGCGGGGCCGTGCTGCTGGTCGATCGAGGACCTGCACTGGGCCGACGCGGCGACGGTCGGAATGCTCGGGCACGTCGTCCGCACGGTCGGCTGGGCGCCGCTGCTCGTCGCCGGCTCGCGGCGCGACGACGAGCCCGGCGAGCCGGCGCTCGGCGACCTGCTCGACGAGCTCGGCCGCGCGCACCGGCTCGAACGCGTCGCCGTGCCGGGACTCTCGGCGCAGGAGGCGGGACGGCTCGCCGGCGCCTGGCTCCGGGCGGAGCCGGCGCGCGCGCTCGCGGACGTCCTGCACCGGCGCACGGGCGGCAATCCGCTGTTCGTCGAGGCGCTCGCGCGCCACCTCGTCGAGTCGCATCCCGAGGACGGCGCGGACCTCGCCGCCGCGGCGGGGACCGAGGTGCCCGAGGGCGTCCGGGCGGTGATCGACCGCCGGCTCGCGCGGCTGCCCGCCGACGCGGTCGGCGCCGTGCGCCTGGGCGCCGTCGCCGGCGAGGACTTCCTGCTGGACGACGTCGCCCGGGCGGGCGCGGTGGACGACGAGGCGACGGCCGAGGCGCTCGAGGCAGCCGTCGCGGCGGGGCTGGTCGATGCCGGGGGCGGGCCGGCGCGCTACCGCTTCGCCCACGCACTCGTGCGCGAGGCGGTGCTGGCGGGGCTCAGCAGCACGCGCCGCGCCCTCCTGCACCGCCGGATGGCGGACGCGCTCGCGGAGCAGCCGCACCGGCTGCCCGAGCGCGCGCGGCACCTGCTCGACGCGCGCCCGCTGGCGGACGCCGACGTCGCGGCGCGGGCGGCGCTGGCGGCCGCGGCGCTCGCGACGCAGGGGCTGGCCTACGAGGACGCGGCCGCGCTGCTCGGGCGCGCGCTCGAGGCCGGCCTCGCCGGCCACGAGCCGCTGCGCCTGGAGCTGCTGCTCGCGCTCGGCGACGCGCGCCTGCGGCTCGGCGACGGCGACGGCGCGCGGACCGCGTTCGCGGACGCGGCGACGCTGGCGCGGGCACGCGGCGACGCGGACGCCCTCGCACGGGCGGCGCTCGGGACGACCGGGATCGGCGTGCGCGTCGGCCCGGTCCGGCCGGAGGTGCAGGCCGCGCTCGAGGAGGCGCTGGCGGCGGTCGCCGACGACGCGCCGCTGCGCCCCGTCCTGCTCGCGCGGCTCGCGATCGAGCTCTACCACGTGCCGCCGGCGGGCCGGCGCGAGGCGCTGAGCGCCGAGGCGCTCGCGGGCGGCCGGCGCGCCGGCGGCCGCGCGCTGCTGGAGGCGCTCGGCGCCCGGCACGTCGCGCTCTGGAGCCCGGCGCACACGGAGGAGCGGCTCGCGATCGCGGGCGAGCTCGTCTCCGCGGCGCGCGCCGCCGGGGACCGCGAGGCCGAGCTGCAGGGCCTGAACTGGCGCGTGGTCGACCTCTACGAGCTCGGGGAGCTCGAGGCGCTGCGCGCGACGGCCGCCGAGCACGAGCGGCTCGCGGACGCGCTCCGGCTCCCGGCGTACGCGTTCTTCGCGCCGATGTGGCGGGCGTCGCTCGCGCTGCTCGCCGGGCGGCCAGCGACGAGGCCGAGCGACTCCACGCCGGCGGCGCCGAGCTCGCCCGGCTCGCGCGCGACGACAACGCGCGCCTGCTGCTCGAGACGCAGCGGCTCTCGCTCCACGCCTCCGGCGGGGGGTTCGCGGCGGACGACGCGGAGATCGTCCTGCGGCGGCTGGAGACCTCGCGCGCACGGGCCGGCTGGCTCGTGGCGCTCACCGTCCACCGCTACACCGCCGGCGACCGGGCCGCGGCGCGCGACGCGTTCACCGCGGGCGTGGCGGCGTTCGCCGACGCCGAGCCCGACGCGAACTGGCTCTACTCCGCGACCGGCCTCGGGGTGCTCGCCGAGCGCTTCGGCGACCGCGAGGCGGCGGAGCTGCTCTACCGCGCGCTGGCGCCCTACGGGCACCGGATCGTCACGATCGCGCGTGGCAGCTATTGCACCGGGTCGGCGCAGCTCGCGCTCGGGATGCTCGCGATCGCGCGCGCCGACCGCGCCGCGGCGGCCGCGCATCTCGAGGCGGCGATCCGGGCCAACGACGCGCTCGGGGCCCCCGTCTACGCGGCGGCGGCGCGGTCGGCGCTGGCCGGCCTGACCGCCGACGCCGAGCGCGCCGCCGCGCTGCGGGCGGCGGCGAGGGTCACGGGCGACCCGGTCGGCTGGGCGTTCCCGGACGCGCTGGTCTGGCGGCTCTGACGCGCGGATTCACGCTGGCCTCACGCTCGCCTCGCGCGCGGCCGGGACGGTGGTGGTCCGTCCACCGACCAGGAGCCTCCCCGTGTCCCTGCACGTCTCTCCCCATCCGCTCGCCGAGCGCTTCTCCGGCGAGCTCATCACGCCCGACCACCCGTCCTACGACGCCGCGCGGCGGGTGTGGAACGGCATGATCGACCGCTTCCCGGCCGTGATCGCGCGCTGCGCGAACGCCGCCGACGTGGCCGCCGCCGTGCGGTACGCCGGCGAGCACGACCTCCCGCTCGCCGTCCGCGGCGGCGGCCACAACGTCGCCGGCACCGCCGTCGTCGACGACGGGCTCGTGGTCGACCTCGCGCTGCTGCGCGGCGTGCGGATCGACGCCGCGCGGCGCACCGTGCGCGTCGAGGGCGGCGCGACCTGGGCCGACGTCGACGCGGTCACCGCCCCGCTCGGCCTGGCGACGCCGGGCGGCGTCGTCTCCGAGACCGGGGTCGCCGGCCTGGCGCTCAGCGGCGGCGTCTCCTCCCAGCGGCGGCTGCACGGGATGACGATCGACAACCTCGTCGCCGCCGAGCTCGTGCTCGCCGACGGCCGGATCGTCCGCGCGAGCGCGGACGAGCACCCCGACCTCTTCTGGGCGATCCGCGGCGGCGGCGGCAACTTCGGCGTCGTCACGGCGTTCGAGCTGCGGCTGCACCCGCTCGGCCCCGAGGTCTTCTCGATCAACGTGGCCTACCCGATCGCCGACGCCGCGCGCGTGCTGGCGGCCTGGCGCGACGCGGTCGCGGATGCGCCGGACGAGCTCTCCTCGGCCGCCTTCACCTGGTCGCTCCCGGTCGCCCCCGAGCTGCCGGAGCACCTGCGCGGCGCCGACTACGTCGGCATCGACGGGATGTGGGCCGGCGACCCGGAGGAGGGCGAGCGCGCCACGCGGCACCTGCGCGAGCTCGCGACCCCGCTGCTCGACATGAGCGGGGCGGTCGGCTACCTCGACGAGCAGCGCTCGCTCGACCCGTACTTCCCGGCCGGCCTCCGGTACTACTGGAAGGCGCTCTACCTCGACGCGCTGCCGCAGCCCGCGATCGACGCGGTCGTGCGCCACACCGGCACCCGGCCCTCCGCGCGCAACCTGACCGTGATCCGCCACTGCGGCGGCGCGATCGCGCGCGTCGGGGCGGGGGAGACCGCGTTCGGCGACCGGTCGTCGCCGTTCATGCTCAGCATCGACGCGACCTGGGACGACCCGGCCGAGCGACGACGGCAACATCGCCTGGACCCGCGCGTTCTGGAACGACGCGCACCGCTTCTCGACGACCGGCAAGACCTACTTCAACTTCCCCGGGCTGTTGGAGGAGGGCGCGGCCGCCGTGGAGGCGAGCTTCGGCGCCAACCACGACCGGCTCGCGCGGATCAAGGCGGTCTACGACCCGGAGAACCGCTTCCGGGCGAACGCGAACGTCCTCCCGGCGGGCTGAGCGGCGCTCAGGCGCCGCGCCCGCGCGGCGTGGTGGTCGGGCGGCCGGCCGGCGCGGACCCGCAGCGCATGACGGTGATCGTGCCCTGCGGGTCCGCGAACAGCACCTCGTCGGCGAGGCCGGTGAAGAGGCCGTTCTCGACCACGCCGGGGATCCAGTTCAGCTCGCGGTCGATCACGAGCGGATCCGCGATCGACCCGAGGTGGGCGTCGACCAGGAAGTTGCCGCTGTCGGTGATCACCGGCGCGCCGGCGGCGTCGACGCGCCGCACCAGCGGCACGTCGGCCGGGTAGCCGTGCAGCGCCAGCAGCCGGCCGATCGACCGTGTCGTCGACTGCCAGCCGTGCTGCACCACCTCGATCGGCAGCGGGAAGGCGCCGAGCCGGTCCTTCAGCTTCGAGGTGTCGGCCACGACGACGTAGTGGTCCGCCGCGTCGGCGACGATCCGCTCCCACAGCAGGCACGCGCCGCCGCCCTTGATCATGTGGCCGTCGCGGTCGACCTCGTCGGGGCCGTCGACGATCAGCTCGAGCCGGTCGATCTCGTCGAAGCCCACCAGCGGGATCCGCAGCGACTCGGCCAGCTCGCGCGTCGACGTCGAGGTCGGCACGCCGCGGACCTCGAGGCCGTCGGCCACGGCCGCGCCGAGCGCCCGCACGAACCAGTGGCTCGTGGTGCCCGAGCCGAGCCCGAGGAGCATGCCCGGCTTCACGTAGCGCTCGACCGCGGCGATCCCGACCGCGCGCTTCGCCCGGTCCTGCGGCGTCAGCGCGGTCATGACCGGGCCGGCTCCGGGCACAGCTCCGCGAAGCGCTCCAGCCGCACCACGTCGTCGCGCACCGGCTCGCCCCAGGCGACGTGGCGGTACGTCACGCCCGCGGCGTCGGCCACCGCCAGGTCGACCGGGTTGTCGCCGACGTAGACGACGTCGTCCGCGGCGAGCCCGAGCTCGGCGATCGTCTCCAGGAGATGCCGCGGGTCGGGCTTCGGATGCCGCGTGGCGTCGTAGCCGCGCAGCGCGTCGATCACGCCGTCGAGGCCGACCGCGCGCAGCACCAGCCGGGAGACGTCCGTCGTCTTGTTCGTGCAGATCCCGAGCGCGACGCCCGCGGCGTGGAGCGCGGGGAGCGCGTCGCCGGCGTCCGCGTAGAGGCGCGTGTTCGGCGCCGGGTCCGCGGCGTAGGCCGCCTGGTAGCGGTCGTGGACGGCGTCGCACGAGCGCGTCGTCGCTCGGCCCGCTCGCCGGCGACGGCGCGCACGCAGCGGCGCACGAGCTCGAGCGACCCGAGCCCGAGCGCCGCGCGCACCTGCGCCGGGGCCACCGCCGGCAGCGACCGCTCCGCGAACGCGACGTTCATCGCCTGGGCGATGTCGGCCACCGAGTCGACGAGCGTGCCGTCGAGGTCGAAGACGACGCCGCGGGTCACGCGTCGGCGGTCCCGTCGCCGACCCCGGCGCGCTCTGTCGCCGCGTCGCCGCCGTCCGCGGCGGCCACGAGCGAGTAGACCTCGCCGAGCGCGTCGTGCAGCCGGCGGTGCGCCGCGAACACGGTGTCGTAGCGCTCGACCGACTCCGGGTCGGGGGTGAACGTCCGCTCGACCTGGACGGCGCCGAGCGCCGCGGCGAGGTCGGGCCAGACGCCCGCGCCGACGCCGGCCGCCAGCGCCGCGCCGTACGCGCCGCCCTCCGACGCGCCCGTCACGGTGACGACCTCGCGGCCGAGCACGTCGGCCAGCAGCTGCAGCCACAGCCGCTCCTTCGTGGCCCCGCCGGAGGCGATGATCTGGTCGGTCTGGAGCCCGGCGTCGACGCAGACCTCGAGGATCTCGCGCAGGTTCATCAGCACGCCCTCGAGCACGGCGCGGGAGATGTGCCCGACGTTGTGCATCTGCGAGAGGCCGACCAGGCTCGCGCTGGCGTCCGGGGCGACGTACGGCGACCGCTCGCCCAGCAGGTACGGCACGAACATCACGCCGCCCGCGCCCGGCTCCACGCCCTTCGCGAGCGAGATCGAGCCGCTCGAAGGTCACCTTCTGGGAGTCGTTGAGCGGCGTCAGCGCGTCGCGCAGCCACTGGAACGCGCCGCCCGCGCTGAGCGAGACGCCCATGATGTGCCAGCGCCCCGGCTCGTTGCCGGCGCCGACCTGCACCCGGCCCTCCGGGTTGTCGGGACAGCGCGACAGCCCGCCGGCGACGATCCCCGCCGTGCCGATCGTGAAGCCCGCCGAGCCCTCCTCGATCAGCCCCATCGCCGTGGTCTGGATGACGGCGTCGCCGCCGCCGCCGAACACGGGCGTGCCCGCCGGCAGGCCCCAGGCCGCGCACAGGTCGTCCGCGAGCGTGCCGGTCTGCTCGATCGACTCGACCACCTCGGGCAGCAGCGACGGGTCGACGTCGATCTTGCCGAGCAGCTCGGTCGACCAGGTGCGGTGCTCGACGTCGAAGAGCCCGGTGCCGGACGCGTCGGAGACCTCGGTCGTGTAGACGCCGGTCATCCGGTAGCGGATGTAGTCCTTCGGGTTGAGCAGCCGGACCATCCGGGCGTAGTTGTCCGGCTCGTGGTCGCGCAGCCAGATGATCTTGCCGCCGGTGAAGCCGGGCAGCATCCGGTTGCGGGTCATCCGCAGCAGCTCGTCGAGCCCGCCGGCCTGCTCGGTGATCCAGTCGCACTCGGCGGCCGCGCGCTGGTCGTTCCAGAGGATCGCGGGGCGGATCACGTTGCCGTCGGCGTCGAGCGGCGTCAGGCCGTGCATCTGGCCGCACATGCCGATGCCGGCGACCTCGGCGCCGTTCTGCGGGAGCTGCGACACCAGATCGGTCATCGCCTCGCCGGTCGCGCGCCACCACGCCTCCGGCTCCTGCTCGGCCCAGCCCGGCCGCAGGTTGATCATCGGGTAGTCGCGGCTGGCGACCGCCACGACCTTCCCGTCAGGATCGACGGCGATGATCTTGCACGTCGAGGTGCCGAGGTCGATGCCGATGAGCATGGGCGAACTCCTCCTCCTGGATGGGCCTGACGGTCAGTGCGTGTGACGGATGCGGACGTGCTTGAGCTGCAGGTAGCCCTCGAGCCCTTCGCGGCCGTGCTCCGAGCCGAAGCCCGACTCGCGGCGGCCGCCGTACGGGGCGTTGATGATCCCGGCGTCGACGTTGTTGACGGCGACGTTGCCGAAGTCCAGCGCGGCGCTGACCCGCATGGTCTCGCCGAGCTCCTCGGTGAAGAGGTACGCGGCGAGGCCCGCCGGCGACGGCGTTGGCGTGCTCGGTGGCCTCGTCGAGCGACCCGACCGGGGTGACGCCGACCGCGGGCCCGAACGTCTCCTGGGTCATGATCCGCGCGTCGTGCGGCGCGTCGACGACGACCGCGGGGTTCACGAACAGGCCGCCCGCGGGGTGGGGCTCGGCGCCGGTGGCGATCGTGGCGCCGCGCTCGCGCGCGTCGGCGACGTGCGCCGCGGTGCGCGCGCGGATCTCCTCCATCGTCACCGGCCCGACGTCGGCGTCCGGGTGCGCGTAGCCGTCGGCGACGGTGAGCCCCGAGGCCAGCTCCGCGACGCGGTCGACGAAGTCGCGCAGCACGGGCCGCTCGACGTAGATCCGGTTGATCGCGATGCAGATCTGCCCGGCGTTGCGGAACGAGCGGCGGACGGCGCCGGCCGCGGCGAGGTCGAGGTCGGCGTGGCGTGAGACCAGCATCGGGCAGCTGCCGCCGAGCTCGAGCGTCAGCCGGGTCACGCCGTCGACGGTCTTGAACAGCCGCTGGCCGGTGGCGTTGGAGCCGGTGAAGGCGATCTTGGCGATGTCGCGGTGCCCGGCGAGCAGCGCGCCGACCTCGCCGGCGCCGTGCACGACGTTGACGACGCCGGGCGGGAAGCCGGCCGCGGCGACGCACTCGGCGAGGATCTGCGCGGCGCCCGGCGTGTACTCCGACGGCTTGATGACCATGGTGCAGCCGGCGCCGAGCGCGCCGCCGAGCTTCCAGCCGACCAGCTCGACGGGATAGTTCCAGGGCGTGATCGCGGCGACGGGTCCGACCGGCTCCTTGCGGACGACCGAGAGGAACTCGTCGCTCTCGTTGGGGATCGTCTCGCCGCCGATCCGCTCGGCCTCCTCGGCGTAGAAGCGCATCGCCTGGGCGAACTTGCGGACCTCGCCGCGGGCCTCGTCGAGCGGCTTGCCCATCTCGAGGGTCATCGAGGTGGCGAGGTCGTCGAGCCGGCCGAGCGCGACCTGCGCGAGCTCGCGCAGCAGCCTGCCGCGCTCGAAGCCGGTCGTCCGCCCCCAGGACGCGAACGCGGCGACCGCGGCGGCCACCGCCGCGTCGACGGCCTCGGCGTCGGCCAGGTCGGCGATCGCGACGACCTCGTCCGTGGCCGGGTTGCGGCGCTCGAACGTCTCCTTCCCCGTGCGGAACTCGCCGCCGGCGAACGTGCGGCAGCGCAGCGGCGTGGTCATGGCTTCACCTCGCAGCGCAGCGGCTCGCCGGCGAGCGCGCGCCGCGCCTCCTCGACCGCCAGGCGCTGGAGACGGTCCATCGACTCGGTCGAGTAGAACGCGACGTGCGGCGTGAGGATCACCTCGCGACGGGAGCGCAGCGGCGCGTCGGCGGGCAGCGGCTCGGGGTCGGTCACGTCGAGCGCGGCGCCGGCGACGATCCCCGCGTCCAGCGCGCGCACGAGCGCGGCGGAGTCGACGAGCGCGCCGCGGGCGGTGTTCACGACGTGCACGCCGCGCCGCATCGCGGTGAAGGCGTCGTCGTCGAGCAGGTGGTGGGTGTCGTCGGTGAGCGGCGCGTGCAGCGAGATGATGTCGCTGTCGGCCAGCAGCCGCTTCCAGGGGACCAGCTCGATCTCCTGCAGCGGCGAGGTCGCCGGCGTCGGCGAAGGGGTCGGAGGCGAGCGTGCGGCAGCCGAAGGCGTGGAAGCGCGCCGCGGTCAGCTGCGCGATGCGCCCCGCGCCGACGAGGCCGACGGTCCGGCTCTCGAGGCTCGGGATCGCGCCGAAGGCGCCGGGGTCGGGCTCCTCGCCGCGGTGCAGCGCGGCGTCGAAGTCGCGGACCCGCCGGACCAGCATCGCGGCGAGCATCACGGCGTGGTCGGCGACGACGTTCGCGCCGTAGTCGGGCACGTTGCAGACGCGCACGCCCGCGCCGGCCGCGGCCGCGAGGTCGACGTTGTCGACGCCGACGCCGTAGCGGATGACCACCGCGTCCGCGGCGAGCCGGCCGAGCTCGCTCCGGCCCGAGCGGCGCGAAGTTCGTGAACACCACGTCGGCGCCGTCGAGCGCCGCGCCGAGCTCGTCCGCGCGGCGATACTCGGCGCCGGTCTCCTCCGCGAGCGCGCGCTCGAGCCCGTCGTCGCCGACGGCGGTGTCGGTGACGGCGATGACCGGGCTCACGCGGCTCCCTGGAGGTCGCGGAACAGCTCCCGGAGCCCGTAGTCCCAGACCGGCGCCTGCTCGCTCGGGGTGACGCGGTTGACCAGCGTGCCGAGCTCGGGCGCGCCGATCGAGACGAGGTCGCCGTCGTGGTGGGTGAAGCCCATGCCGGGGGCGTCGCGGTCCTCGATCGGGGCGAACGGGGTCCCGCAGAGCAGCACGAGGCCGTCGGGGTACTGGTGGCGGCGGCTGACCGTGTGCTCGACCAGCTCGGACACGGGGCGCGAGATCTCGCTCTGCGGCGCGGCGGCCTCCAGCACGAACCCGTCGGTCCCGGCGATCCGCATCGTGATCGTCGTGGCCGCGGCGTCGGCGAGCGTGAAGCCGTCGTCGAACAGCCGGATGAACGGCCCGAGCGCCGCCGCGGCGTTGTTGTCCTTGGCCAGCGGCAGCAGCAGCGCGCTCGACCCTTCGATGTCGCGCAGGTTGGCGTCGTTGCCGAGGGTCGCGCCCTTCGGCGTGCCGTCGCGGTCGATGACGAGGGCGAGCTCGGGCTCGGGGTTGTTCCAGGTCGAGATCCCGGCGATGCCGACGTCGGAGCCGTGCCCGACGCTGCTCAGCAGCGGGCCCTTGGTGAACACCTCCGGATGGATGCCGAGCCCGACCTGCAGGTACTGCGACCACAACCCGTTCTCGCGCAGCAGCTCGAGCACCGCGAGCGCCTGCTCCGAGCCCGGGCCGGACGTCCTGGATCGAGCTGCCGATGCTCTCGTTCGAGCTGCTCGCGGATCTCGGCCGCGCGCGTCATGTCGCCGCCGACGCGCTCCTCGATCACCCGCTCGACCATGCTGCGCACGAACGTCACGCCCGCCGCCTTGAGGACCTGGAGGTCGACGGGCGAGAGCAGCGCCGGCTGCTCGCGCTCGACCGGCCCGGCGGCGCCGCGGCGGCGGTCGGCCTCGGCCGCCGTCGCCGTCAGCACGTCGCCGAGGTCGTAGGCGGCGTCCGGCGCGCGGTCGAGCAGCGCGCGGACGGCGGCGGCGGGGTCCGGGCGCTCCGCCAGGTCGGCCATCGTCGGGCCGAGCTCGGTGACGTCGGCCAGCCGCTCGCCCGCGACGGCGACGAGGCGCGGTCCGCGGCCGGGCGCCCAGAGCCGGCCCACCAGCACCGCGCCGCCGGCGTCGTCCGGCAGGACGTGGTCGGCGCGGCTGCGCGGATCGTGCTGCTCGCTGTCGCCGGATGGCATGCGGTGTGGGCGGGTGGTCGGGTGCGGTGCGAACTTGCCGTGGTGGTGCCCGAAACATATGATGATCTACATGAACGGTCAATCCGGCGTCGGAGCCCTGACCGGAGCGGGCGCGCCACGGCCCGCGCGGCTTCCGCTCTGGCTCGCCGACGAGATCGAGGAGCACATGCTCGACGGCGAGTTCCTCGTCGACGCGCAGCTGCCGACCGAGACGGCGCTGTCGGAGAGCTACGGCGTCAGCCGGCAGGTCGTGCGCGAGGCGGCGCGCCTGCTCGAGGACCGCGGGCTGGTGAACATCCGTCCCGGCCGCGGGATGACCGTCGCCGCGCCGGACGTCGAGACGATCGTCCGCCGCTACCGCAGCCTGCTGCGCCGCGACCGGGCGAGCTTCGTGCACCTGATGCAGCTGCGTCAGATGATCGAGGTCGACATGACCGCGCTCGCGGCCCTGAATCGCACCGAGGCGGATGTCGCGCGCATGCGCGAGGTGCTCGCGCAGGCGGGCGAGCACCTCGACGACTACAGCGCGTGCCTCGAGGCGGACCTCGCGTTCCATCTCGCCGTCGCGCACGCCACGCAGAACCCGTTCGTCCTGACCTTCGTGCAGCCGATCAACATGGTGCTGCGCGACGTGTACCGCGAGCCGATCGGCTACCTCGCGACGCAGGAGAACACGCTGCGCGAGCACGGCGCCATCGCCGACGCGATCGCCGGCGGGGACGCGGACGCCGCCCGCGCGGCGGCCGCGCTGCATCTCTCGCGGGTCGTCGAGGACGCCGCGAAGCTCGTCGGCTGAGCGCCGCCTAGCGGCGCATGAGGTAGACCGCGAGCGACTCGAGCGCGCTCGCGCGCGTCGCGAGGAACTCGGAGCGCTCGGCGCGCTGCGCCGCCTCGGTCTCGGCGACGAGGCGGTCGGCCGCCTCGGGCTGAGTTGGCCGTCCGTGACCTGTTCAGTGCTTTCCACATCGTGTTTCTCCTGGCGCCGGCCCACGCGGGCCCCGAGGGGTACCACGGCGGCAGCCGCGGAGCCGGCAGTTCGTCTCTTGTGTGCTGCGTGTGCTGCGCCGGACGCGCGCATGCGGGGAGCGCGGCGCGTCGCACGGATCACTCCCGTGGGGACCGGGGGTTCCGTGAGGAGCGGCTGAAGGGACTCGAACCCTCGACCTTCTGCATGGCAAGCAGACGCTCTAGCCAACTGAGCTACAGCCGCAACGGAGGCAGCAGTATAGCCCGGGCCTCCGCCACAATGGTCGGCGTGAGCGTGGCGAGGAGCATCGTGACGGCGGCCAAGGCCGCCTCCCGCAACAAGACCGTGCGACGCGTCGGGGCGACCGCGGCGCTCGCCGCGGCGCGGCGCGTCGAGCCGATCGCGCGCGAGCGCTACGACACCTGGCGCGACCGCCGGATCGACCGCGACCGGGCGCTCAAGCTCGCGCGCCAGATCGGCGGGCGCTACTCGGAGGACACGATCATCGACGGGCAGCCGCACTTCGTCGTCTGGAGCGCGGACGGCAAGCCGGTCGACGCGTTCCCGCACGTCGACGACCTCGCCGCGCGGCCGGAGCTCGAGACGTTCGACATGCGCGCTCACGCTCGACCCGTCGGCGCCGCCGCGGCGCCGGCCGGGCCGCTAGCAGCGCTGCGGCTTCGCGCCGCCGGGCGGCAGGCACAGCACGGTCCGCCGCGGGTCCTTGCGGCGGCGGACGACGAGCCGCTCGACCCGGCCGATCCGCCCCGGGCGCGGTGATCCGCAGCTCGACGACCGTGCCCGGGCGGAGGCGGCGGCCGGCGAAGCGCCCGGTCAGCCGCGCGCCGCCGTCGACCAGCGTCACCCGCCGCCGGGCCCGCCGGCAGCCCCCGCCGTCGCAGCGGACCACGAGCTTCGCGCCCGCCGGCGCGCCGCGGACGCGCAGGCGCGTGAGCACCGTGCCCCGTCGCTTCACGCGCCAGCGCGCGGACGACCGTCGCCTCGACGCGCGCCGGCTGCGCGGCAGGCGGTGGGGGAGCGGCGGGCGCGGGACCCGGCGCGGGCGCCGGGCCGGGACCGCCCTGCGGCGGCGGGGCCGGGTCGGCCGGGCACCCCGTGAGCACGTCGGCGGGGTCGGCGTCGACGACGTCCCCCGCGTCGCCGCCGCAGCTCACCTGTCGACCTCGCCGTCGCGGACGCGGATCGTGTCGGCGCCCGGCCCGCCCTGCACGGAGTCGGCGCCCGGACCGGGCGTCGAGCGTGTCGGCCCCGCCGCCGCCGCCGAGCGTCTGCGCCCCCGCGCCCGCCGTCAGCGTGTCGGCGCCGTCCCCGCCCTCGACCCGCTCGACGTCGGCGCGGACGTTCGCGGTCCCGTCCGGCCCGTCGTTCGCGACGCCGTCGAGCGACACCGCGGTCCCCGTCGCGCCGAGCACGACGCGGTCGTCGCCGTCGCCGCCCGCGAAGTCGTCCGCGCCCGCCAGCCCGTCGAGCCGGTCGTCGCCCGGCCCGCCGCGAACCGCTCGGGGCCGGGCGTCCCCACCACGCGGTCGCCGCCCGCGCCGCCGTCGACCACCACCGGCACCGACATCGGCCGGCGGCCCGTTCTCACGCAGCGCCCGCACGTCGAAGCTGTCCGCCGCCGCCGCGCCGACGAGGCCGACCCGCTCGACGGCGTCGTCCCACGGGCACGCCGACGCGGTGCAGAGCGCGGACGCTCCCGCGGCGATCGCCCCGTCGCTGCGCACGAACAGCACGCTCGGGGACGCGCCGGGGATGAAGCTGACGCCGACGGTGTTCGGCACGCCCGGCTCCGACGTGAACGTGATGCTCGTCGCGTCGCGGTCGATCAGCGCCTGCGCGGTCGCGCCCGCGGGCAGTGCGAGCAGCCCGATCGCGGCCCCCAGGAACGTCCGGCGCACCCCCCTCACGTGGGGCGCAAAGGTATCGGAAGGGCGACGCTGCTACATACTGTCCATGGCGGACGATCCGAAGCCCAGCGAACGCCAGGCGCGCACGCCGCTCCCGAAGAAGGACGCGCGAGGCCAAGCGCCCCGGCTTCCGGGCGCCGCGCATGCGGATCCTCCTCGTCATCGTCGCGCTGCTCGCGGCCAACTACGTCTTCGTCGCGCTGTTCGCCCCCGGCAAGGTCGAGTCGGTCCGGGTGCCGTACAGCCCGACCTTCCTCCAGCAGGTCCGCGACGGGAACGTCGACCGCGTCTCGACCACCGGCGCGACCGTCGACGGGATGTTCAAGAAGGACTTCAAGTACCAGGACCACGAGCCGACCAAGGCGTTCGAGACCGAGATCCCGGTGTTCGCCAACAGCGACGAGCTGTCCAAGCTGCTCGAGGACCAGAACGTCACCATCGAGGCCGAGCCGGTCAACCAGAGCCGCGGCTTCCTGGCCAGCCTGATCCTCGGCTTCGGCCCGGTGATCCTGCTGATCGGCCTGTTCGTGTACTTCGCCCGGCGCGCCGGCGGCGGCGGGATGAGCGCGCTCGGCAACTTCGGCCGCAGCCGCGCGCGCCGCGCCGAGGGCGGCCAGCAGAAGATCACCTTCGCCGACGTGGCCGGCATCGACGAGGCCAAGGCCGAGCTGAGCGAGATCGTCGACTTCCTCAAGCGTCCCGAGCGCTACCAGAAGCTGGGCGGGCGGATCCCGAAGGGCGTGCTGCTCTCCGGGCCGCCCCGGCACCGGCAAGACGCTGCTCGCGCGCGCCGTCGCCGGGGAGGCCGACGCGCCGTTCTTCAGCATCTCCGCCTCGGAGTTCATCGAGGCGATCGTCGGCATCGGCGCCAGCCGCGTCCGCGACCTGTTCAAGCAGGCGAAGGAGGCGGCCCCGGCGATCATCTTCATCGACGAGCTCGACGCGATCGGGCGCTCGCGCAGCGCCGGCACGGGCTTCGGCGGCGGCAACGACGAGCGCGAGCAGACGCTCAACCAGATCCTCACCGAGATGGACGGCTTCGAGGCCAACGTCGCGGTGATCGTCCTCGGCGCCACGAACCGGCCGGAGATCCTGGACGCCGCCCTGCTGCGGCCCGGGCGGTTCGACCGCCGCGTCGCCGTCCCGGCCCCGGACCGCGAGGGCCGCGCGAAGATCCTCGCCGTCCACACCCGCTCGCTCCCGCTGGCCGCCGACGTCAACCTCGACCGGCTCGCCGCGACCACGCCCGGCATGGTCGGCGCCGACCTCGCCAACCTCGCGAACGAGGCCGCCCTCCAGGCCGCCCGGCGGCACCACGAGCAGGTCCAGATGGCCGACTTCACCGACGCGCTGGAGAAGATCGTCCTCGGCGCCCCGCGCGGCACGATCCTCTCCGACGAGGACCGCCGCCGCGTCGCCTTCCACGAGGCCGGCCATGCGCTCGTCGGCATGCTCACGCCGGGCGCCGACCCGGTCCGCAAGGTCTCGATCATCCCGCGCGGCCAGGCGCTCGGCGTCACCTTCGCCGCGCCCGACGACGACCGCGCCAACTACGAGGAGTCCTGGCTGCGCGCCAAGATCAAGGTCGCGCTCGGCGGCCGCGTCGCGGAGGAGGTCGTGTTCGGCACGATCACCACCGGCGCGGAGTCCGACATCCAGCAGCTCACCCAGATCGCCCGCGGCATGGTCGGGCGCTGGGGGATGAGCGAGGCGATCGGCCCGATCGCCGTGCTCCCGCAGGAGGAGAACGGCCCGCTGCTGCCCGGCTCCCAGCCGGCCTCGGAGCTCACCCAGCGGCTCGTCGACGAGGAGGTCCGCCGGATCGTCGAGGAGTCCTACGCCGAGGTGCGGCGGCTGCTCGACGAGCACCGTCCGCAGCTCGACTCCCTGACCGACGCGCTGCTCCGCGCGGAGACGCTGGACGAGGACGCCGCCTACGCGGCGGCTCAAGTCCCGCACGCTGCCGCCGATATCTCGCTCGACGGATCCACCGCAACTTCCGCATCCGCCGGAAGTTGAATCCGTCGTCACACCGCTGAACCGCCCGGGCTCCGTGCCAGGGCGGCCGGGGGAACCATGCAGTTGGGGCGAATCACCGGGAGTCCGGTGTAGCGCAGCGTCTTTCCAGCGCGAGCCCGTCAGCTCACCTCGGAAGCGGACTGGAAAGCGAAACCGGAGTCCGTACAACCGTGAAGTCCACCCTGCCCGCTCGCGGGCTCGCCGCTGCCGCGGCCTGTGCCGCCCTGCTGGCCGGCGCCGCCACCGCGCATGCAGACACCACCGCCTCCGGCGGCTTCTCCTCGGAGCCGCCGCCACCGCCGGCCCAGATCGCCATGAACGCGGACGGCCGCACCGCGGTCGCTCCCGGCGGGCGCGCCGCCCCAGGTGGTCAAGGCCGTCGCCGCCGCCAACCGCATCACCCGCAAGCCCTACAAGTGGGGCGGCGGGCACGGGCGCTGGCGCGACACCGGATACGACTGCTCCGGCACCGTGTCCTACGTGCTCCACGCCGCCGGGCTGCTGAAGACGCTCGCGCGACTCGACCGGGTTCATGTCCTACGGGAAGCGCGGCATGGGCGGGTGGATCACCGTCTACGCCCACGGCAGCCACGCCTACATGACGATCGCCGGGCTGCGCTTCGACACGTCGGGTCGCGGCGAGGACGGCCCGCGCTGGCGGCTCGAGCCGCGCAGCGGCGCCGGCTTCGTCAAGCGCCACCCGGCGGGCCTGTAGCGCCGGTCATCCGGCGCCCCCGCTGGACGCCGGTCGCGCCCCGCTCGAGCCGTTCGCGGACGGCGGGGCGCAGCCGGCCGTCGTCCTCGAGGTAGTCGCGCCACGAGCGCTGCGGGTCGTAGCCGATCAGCGCCCGCGCCTTGGCGATCGAGATCCCGTTCGGGCGCTCCTCCGTCCGATGGCCGGATCTCGGGCGCCGCGTCGCCGTGGAAGCGCTCCGCTCAGCGTCGCGAGCGTCTCGTGCGAGGCGATGTCGGGCGAGGCGATGTAGACGACCTCGTGCGCGGGCGTCGTCGCCTCGGCGGCGAGCCGGATCGCGTCCGCCAGGTCGTAGACGTCGATGTAGGCCCAGAACCCCTCGGACGCGACCGGCTCGCGCAGCCACGGGCCGAGGTTGTCCTCGATGTTCCCCTCCCACTGCACCCATGACGGCCGGATCGAGATCCCGGTCAGGTCGGAGCGGCGGGTGGCCGCCGTCCATCAGCTGCTCGCCGAAGTGCTTCGCGGTCGCGTACGGGTCCTGCGGGCGGATCGGGTGCTGCTCGTCGACCGGGACGTAGTCGGGCAGGAACGGCCGCTCGGGGAAGAAGAAGCCCGGCACCGTCTCGCTGGAGAGGTTGACCACGCGCGGGACGCCGAACCGCACCGCCGCCTCGATCACGTTGAACGTCGCCGTCAGGTTGTTGGCGAACACGACGTGCGGCGGGTTGTGCATCGGGTCCGGGATCGCGGCGGTGTGGACGACGGCGTCGTGGCCGCGGACCAGCGCGAACGCGTCGCCGGCGTCGGTCAGGTCGCCCTGGCGGTAGGGGACGCCGCCGGCGTCCGCCTCGAAGCGGGGCCGCGACATGTCGGTGGCGCTGACGTCGTGTCCGGCGTCGGCGAGTGCGGCGACGGTGGCGGAGCCGACCTTCCCGCGGGCGCCGGTGACGAGAATGCGCATGTCGGATCTGTCCTACCCCGTCAGTCCGTCGGGATGCGCGCGAGCGCGATCCGCCCCTCGCCCTGGGCGGACACGACCGCGCGGATCGCGACCGCGAGGTACGCGAACGCCGCGAGGTCCGGGAACGCGAGCAGCCCGAGCACGATCGCGAGCGGATACATGACGACGCTCAGGAACCCGCGCTTGCGGGCGCCGGGCGTGCGGAGCTCCTCGGCGTCGCTCGGCCAGGCCGGGCTGCGACGCGACGTGGCGCGCCATCGTCGCCAGCACGAGCTCGATCGCGAGCGCCACCGCGCCGTACACGACGACCGCCGCGCGCTCCGCCGGCTTCCGACTCGGTGAGCGCGTCGGCCATCGAGCCGGGTCGGGAACGGGAGGAAGGACATGAGCATGAGCAGCGCGATGTTGAGCCGCATCAGCGTCGCGTCGACCTCGCGCAGGCGCGAGAAGAGGCTGTGGTGCGCGAGCCACACGCTCCCGACGGTCAGGAAGCTCGTCACGTAGGCGAGGTAGGACGGCCACTGGTCGGCCAGCGCGCGCCACGGATCGGCGAGGTCGGCCGGGTCGACGCCGATCTCGAGCACGAGCAGCGTGATCGCGATGGCGATCACGCCGTCGCTGAACGCCTCGACCCTGCTCGTCGACCATCGCATCGCGAGGTGGAATTCGACGCGCGACGGCGAACTCCGTCCACATGATCCGCTTTGCGGTCGCCTGGGCGCTGGTCGCGGTCCACGCCGCGTGGCTGGTCGTGCGGCTGTTCGGGTTCGAGCTCGGCTACCCGCTGATGCCGCTGCTCGCCTACACGCCGTACGTCGCGGTGACGGCGCTGATCGCGGCCGTCGTCGCGCTCGTCCTGCGCGTCCGGAGGGCCGCGCTGATCGCGGCGGTGGTCTGCGCGGGGCTGGTCGCGCTCGTCGCGCCGCGGGCGCTCGGCGGGCCGACGCAGGCGCAGGGCGGCGGCGAGCCGCTGCGGGTGATGACGTTCAACCTGGAGCGCGGCGGCGCCGACGCGGAGGCGATCGCGCGGCTCGTCGCACGCGCGGACGTCGACGTGCTGAGCCTGCAGGAGGTCGACGCGGGTGCGGTCGCGGAGCTCGACGCGGCGCTGCGCGACGAGCTGCCGTCGCGCGTGACGGCGCTGGGGGAGGGGACGCACGGCACCGCGCTGTACGCACGCGGCACGATCCGCCCGCTCGATCGCCGCGCACGGACGCTCAACGACCAGGCGCGGGCGCTCGTCGCCGTGCCGGGCGCGCAGGCCGTCGAGCTGATGGCGGTCCATCCGCTCGCCCCGGCCTCGGCGGGGCGCGTCGACCGCTGGCGCGCGGACATGCGCGCGCTCCCGTCCGCGACGCCGGACGCCGGCGTGCGGATCCTCGCCGGCGACTTCAACGCGACGCTCGACCACGCCGAGCTGCGGCGGCTGATCGCGACCGGGTACGTCGATGCGGCGAGCGTCGTGGGGGAGGGGCTGCGCCCGAGCTGGCCGGTCGGGCGGCTGCTCCCGCCGGTCACGATCGACCACGTGCTCGCCGACCGCCGCTGCGGGATCCGCGGGGTCGAGGTCCACAAGCTGCCCGGCAGCGACCACCGCGCGGTGATCGCCGAGCTGCAGATCCCGCGCTAGGACGTTTGGCCCAGCCGGCGATGTCCGCTGCCGTTGCCCTGCCGCTCGCCGCCATCGCGGCCGCAGCCGTCTTCGCCTGCCCGGCGCCGCCGGAGGGCGGCCGCAGCTACGCGCTGCCGACGCCGCCGAAGCCGACCGTCTGCATGGACGCCCATCCCCTGCGGGGCGATCTCGAACACGAGCTGGGACACGTCGTCGACTACACGCGCATGACCGATCCGCTCCGTGTGCGGTTCATGCGGATCATGCGACTGAAGGGCGCATGGCGGCAGGAGCCGAACAGCCCGAACGAGCAGTTCGCCGAGGGGTTCCGGATGTGCGTGCGTGACCCGCGCCGGCCCGACCGCCGGTCGTGGGGGTACACGTACCGCCCGACGCGCGTTCAGCATCGCGCGGTGTGCCGGCTGGTCGAGCGGGCGGTGTCGGCGAGCGCGCGGATCGCGGCTCAGCGGGCGTCGCCCACGGTCGGGAGCCGCTCGGCGTCGGCCTCGAGCCGGCTCGTGACGAGGTCCTCGCCCGCGGCCGCCGCGGCCGGGTAACCGGTCACGGCGGTCAGGTACGCGCTGCGCTGGAGCATGCTCACGCGCAGCGGCGCGTCCGCCGTCGCGCGCACGGTGGCGGTTCGCGGCTCGTCGCGCAGCAGCGCGATCTCGCCGAAGCAGTCGCCGCGCCCGAGCGTCTTGACCACGCTTCCGTCGAGGACCACCTCCGCCCGCCCGGACTCGACGATGTAGAAGCGCTCGCCGCGCTCGCCCTGCTCGAACACCGTCTGCCCGGGCTCGAGCTCGGCGTGCTCGAGCCCGCCGCCCAGCTGCTCGATCGTGACGGCCGGGAGCTCACCCAGCATCTCGACCTCGCGCATGATCTCGATGTCCGCGTCGCGCACGTGCATGCCCGCGTCGAGCCGGCGCAGCGCGGGCCAGCTCACGGCCACGGCCAGCGGCGCGAGCAGCCCGACCGCGACGAGTGCGAGGCGGACGCCGAGCAGCTCCACGATCAGCGGCGTGAGCAGGCCCCCGGCGGCGATCCCGAGCGTGAGGATCGCCTCGAAGCCCGCGAACATGCGCGCGAGGACGGTCTCGTCGGCCAGCCGGGCCAGCAGCGTGAAGCCCGCCGACGTCGATCAGCGCGTTGCCGATCCCGACCACGCCGAGCAGCACGATCGCCGCCGCCTGCTCGGGCACGACGCCGATCGCAGCCAGCGGAGCGCCGAACACCGCGATGCCGACGCCGAGCCAGGCGGCGAGTCCGCCGCGCCGGACCAGCCCGAACGCCAGGAGCGAGCCGAGCACGCCGCCGGCTCCGACCGCCGCGTTCAGGACGCCGACGCCCGGATCTCCCGTGTCCAGGAGCTCGATCGCGACCACCACGGCGAACACGGTCAGGCAGCCGCGCGTGAACGTCTGCACGGCGCCGAGCCCCGTGATCAGCGTGAGCCTGCGATCGGCCGCGATGGTCGCGAACCCCTGGAGCATCTCGCGACCGCCGCCGCCGGCGGCCTCCGCGCGCGGCGGCGCGTCGTACCGGAGCGTGACGACGAGCAGACCGGCCCACAGCGACACGGCGGCACAGGCCGCGAAGACGGCTGCCGGCCCGCTCGCCGCGAGCAGGACCGCCGCGACGGCCGGTCCTCCGAGCGTCGCGAGCGAGTCCAGCATGCCGCGCACCGCGTTCGCGCTCGTGAGCTGCTGCGGCGAGGTGCACAACCCGGGCAGCAGGGCGGAGTGTGCCGGCCGGTACAGCGACTGCGCGACGGTGGCGACGACCGCCAGGCCGTACGTCGCGGCCGCCGGGCCGTCGGCGGCGGTCATGGCGGCGGCGCAGCCCAGCGTCGCGGCGCGGATGAACGCCGACGCAGGCGAGCACCCGCTCCCGGCGCACCCGGTCCGCGAAGGTCGCGAGGAACGGTGCCAGCAGCGCCGCGGCGGCCATGCGCGCGCCGGTGACGACGCCGAGCGCGACAAGCCCGCCGTCGCGGAACGCCACGACGCCGAGCGCCACCATGAACGCGCTCTCGGCCGCCCACATCAGCCCGAACGAGGCCTGGGCGCGGCGGAGCGGCCCGCGGGGCGCACCCTGTCCCAGCGCGCCCGCCCAGTCGCGGACCCGCGGCGAGTGACGACCCAGCACGGCGCGACTATTGCAGAGCGCGCGGCCGCTCAGGCCGCGGTCGCCGCCGTGGCGGCCTCGGCGAGGGCCTCGAGGAGCGCGGCGGTGGCGGGCGGGTCGGGCGGATCGCCGTAGGTCGCTGCGTAGATGTGGCGCTCCGAGCCGGGCAGCTCCGTCGCGACGACGCCGTCGATCTGGTGGGCGCGCAGGGCCAGACCCGATTGCGTCGCCACCCCGAGCCCGGCCACCACCCACGCCTGCATCACGACCATGTCGTCGGAGCTGTAGCCGATCCGCGGATCGAACCCGGCGTCGGCGCACATCGACAGCAGGTGGCTGCGGCAGCGCTCGCAGCCGGCGATCCACGTCGCGTCGCGCAGGGTTGCCAGCCCGCGCTCGCGGCGCCTCGAGAGCAGGTAGATCGGATCGTCGAGCAGGTGACGCAGGCGGACCCCGGCGTGCTCGGGCTCGGTCTCGTCGTAGCGGAAGACGATCGCGACCTCGACCTTGCCGGCGCGCAGCAGCTCGATCGCTTCGGGTGGATGGGCGTCGGTGAGGTTGACCTCCAGGCCCGGATGCCTGCCCGCCAGCGTCGCCACCGCCGCCGGCACGAGCGATCCCATCGCCGACGCGAAGCCGGCCATGCGCACGCGGCCGGCGGTCAGTCCCACGTGGGCGGACAGCTCAGCGCCGGCGGCATCGATGCGCCCGATGATCTCGGCGGCGCGGTCGGCGAGCAGCTGCCCGGCCGGGGTCAGCCGGACGCCGCGGCCGACCCGCTGCAGCAGCTGCGCGCCGGTCTCCGACTCGAGCCGGGTGAGGTGGTGGGTGACCGACGGCTGGGAGTAGTGCAGGGCCCTCGCCGCCGCCGTGACGGATCCATGGCGCGCGACGGCGTCGATCACGCGCAGCCGGGTGACGTCCAGCATCCATCAACTCTATCTATGAGTCAGCACGAAAGTTGGCATTGGACGTATGGAGCGATCGGGCGCAAGCTGAAGGCATGACCGCGACGCAGATCCGCCCCGCCGGCCGACTCAACCCACTCGTCGGCGGCATCCGCACCGCCGTGGAGCGCCATGCCGGCTGGGCCGAGACCGCGCAGCTCGTCGCCGACCAGCTGCGCCGGCACCTGCCCACCCCGGACGTGCTGACCGCCGCGCAGCGCCTCGGGTCGCCGGACGGCTACCGCGGCCACACGCTGCACGTCGAGCCCGGCGGATCGTTCTCGATCGTCGCCCTGGTCTGGCGACCCGGCCAGCTCACGCGCATCCACGACCACGTCACGTGGTGCGCGTTCGCCGTCATCCAGGGCGTCGAGCACGAGGAGCTGTTCGACGCCGACCTCAACGTGATCGGCGAAAGCGACAACCACGTCGGCGACGTCAGCGGCTTCGCGCCGCCGGGCGACATCCACCGTGTGCACAACACCGGCGACACGACCGCGATCTCGATCCACGTCTACGGCACGGACGTGACGCGCGTCGGCTCCAGCGCCCGCCGCTACTACGACTGACCTCGAAACCAACGTCACCGATCACCGAAGGAGCAGCCGCCATGTCACTCGCCCGCGTCCAGAACTTCTCCATCTCGCTCGACGGCTTCGGCACCGGTGAGGGTCAGAGCCACGACGCGCATTTCGGCCACGCCGGGGATCGGCTGCACACGTGGATGTTCGCCACCCGGTGGTGGCAGCCCGGCGGGAGCGCCGGCGTCGACGACGTCTTCGTCCAGCAGCACGATCGGGGCATCGGCGCCGAGATCATGGGAGCCGGGAAGTACGGCCACCCCGGATGGCACGAGGACCCGGAGTGGAAGGGCGCGTGGGGTCCCAACCCGCCGTTCCACACACCGGTCTTCGTCCTCACGCATCACACGCGCCCGCCGATCGAGATGGAGGGCGGCACGACGTTCCACTTCCTCGACGCGTCGCCTGCCGAGGCGCTCGAGACGGCCCGCGAGGCCGCGGACGGCAAGGACGTACGGATCGGGGGCGGTCCCACCGTGATCCGCGACTTCCTCGCCGCAGGGCTCGTCGACCACATGCACGTCGTGGTGGTCCCGATCCTGCTCGGCCGGGGCGTGCGGCTCTGGGACGGACTGGAGGACCTCGAGAAGGACTACGAGGTCGAGGCCATCTCCTCGCCGAGCGGAGTGACGCACGTGACGTTCACCCGCGCGGGCGTCTGAGCTGCCTCGACCGGGAACCCAGGGCGTGGCTGCGTAGAGGCGCCGACCGGAATCGAACCGGTGACGTCGTCGAGTCGTGCGGTAGAGCGGAATCTGCTCGATTGGGCCGAGTTGCAGGCCGCCCGTGCCGTCTCCGTGTACCGGCCGCTGTTCGAGCCGGGTGGCGGTGTCTGATGTGGTCGACCTTCGGTCGGCAGGACTTGTCCTGCCTCCTTGACCGGCCCATCGGCGTAGCTACCTGAGCGGGCCCGCTCGTCGGTGCCGTCGTGAGTTGAGCGTTCCGCCCTCGCGGTCCCGGTGTTGGCCGGCGAGGACGGCGAGCGCAGCGAGCCGCCCGGCCGCGGCCGAAGACCGCCTTGAGTGCGTAAGGAATGTCGCCTCGCAGCGCACCGAGCGCACTCGCTTCCAGGCGACTGCGCAAGCGAGTTACGGAGCATCTGCTTGGCGTCGTGGTCAACTGGCCCTCGGTGGGCCTGACCGATGATTCTTGCGCGCCGTGCTGGTCTGTACGCCGAATACCGACTCACGGGAGGATGACGCCATGCGGAAACTGACCTTCGGCATGAACCTGAGCCTGGACGGCTACATCGCCGCGCCCGGCGACGACCTCGGCTGGAGCGTGCCGAGCGACGAACTGTTCCAGTGGTGGTCCGACCGGGTGGGGGCGACAGGCCTGGCGCTGTACGGGCGCAAGCTGTGGGAGACGATGAGCTCCCACTGGCCGACCGCCGACAAGCAGCCGGGCGCCACACCGGCGGCGATCGAGTTCGCCGGCCGCTGGCGGGACATGCCGAAGGTGGTGTTCTCCTCGACGACCAGCACGGTCGACTGGAACACCCGTCTGGTCACCGGCGACGCGGTCACCGAGATCACCAGGCTCAAGGCCGACGACGGCGGCCCCATGGACATCGCCGGTGCCACACTCGCCGCGGCGGCCATGCGGGCCGGGCTGATCGACGAGTACGCGATCGTCACCCATCCGGTCCTGGTGGGCGGCGGCACGCCGTTCTTCACGGCCCTGGACAACTGGGTGAACCTGAGCCTGGTGGAGACCCGGACGTTTCCCGACGGCGTGGTGCTGACCAGGTACGAGACCAGGCGCTGAGTGCCCGACGTCGGATCAGCGCGGGCTTCGGGCCTCCCAAGGATCTCGTGGCGCTGTGCTCCGAGGCGATCGTGACGTCCCTGGCCGATCCGGTCCTTCACCGCAGACGTCCGTCCGGATAGGGATCCGCTAGAGGCGCCGACCGGAATCGAACCGGTGTACACGGCTTTGCAGGCCGCTGCGTAGCCACTCCGCCACGGCGCCGGGGGCGTCGCACATCCTAGGACGGCAACGTTTGCAACCTTCCCGGTCGGGTTTGTGGGAGATTACGAATCGTCCCCTGACGCGGAGGCTGCGATGGCACGCTTCACCCCGGATCCGAGCTTCTACGCCTCGCCTGGCGCGGCGACGGCGGCGCCGCCCGAGGAGGTCGCGTACGTCGCGCTCCTCAACACGGGCACGAACGGCGACCGCGCGCCGGACGCGATCACCGTGCTCGACGTCAAGGAGGGCTCGCCGACGTACGGCCAGCTCGTCGGGCGGCTCGACATGCCGAACACCGGCGACGAGCTGCACCACTTCGGCTGGAATGCCTGCTCGTCCGCGCTCTGCCCGTGGGCGCCGCACCCGCACGTCGAGCGCCGCTACCTGCTCGTGCCCGGGCTGCGCTCCTCCCGCATCCACGTCATCGACGTCAAGGACGACCCGCGCTCCCCGAAGATCGTCAAGGTGATCGAGGCCGAGGAGATCGCGCGCAAGGCGGGCTACAGCCGACCGCACACGGTCCACTGCGGCCCGGACGGGATCTACGTCTCCGCGCTCGGCGACCCGGGCGGCGACGGGCCGGGCGGCATCTTCCTGCTCGACCACGACGACTTCGCCGAACGGCGTCGAGGTCGCCCGCTTCGCCGGCGCCGAACCGCTGCCGGGGCGGCCATCGGGGCCGACCGTCGTCTTCCTGGGCCGGCTCGACGAGGGACGCAAGGGCCTGGCCGTGCTCCTCGAGGCGCTGCCCGAGCTCGTCCGACTCGTGCCCGACGTCCGCCTGCTCGTCGCCGGGCCGGGCGACGCTGGCGACGTCCGCGCCGCCGTGCCGCGCAGCCTGCGCGACCGGGTCGAGCTGCTCGGCAAGGTGAGCGACGAGGACAAGCCGCGCGTGTTCGCGAGCGGCCACGTCTACTGCGCGCCGAACACGCACGGGGAGTCGTTCGGCATCGTGCTCGTGGAGGCGATGGCCGCCGGCACGCCGGTGGTCGCGAGCGACCTCGAGGCGTTCCGGCGGGTGCTGCGCGACGGCGAGGCGGGCGTGCTCGTGCCCGTCCGCGACCCGGGCGCGCTGGCTCGGGCCCTCGGCGACCTGCTGCACGACGAGGACCGCCGCGCCTCGCTGGCGGCGGCGGCCCGCGAGGCCGTCCAGGTCTACGACTGGGAGACGGTGACCGCGCAGGTCGTGGCGGTGTACGAGACGGTCACCGCCGCCGTCGCGCCGTCCGTGCACGTCGAGGTCGACGCCGACCTCGAGGTGCTCGCGGCGCTGCTCGACGACGGCGAGCAGGAGGACGACGCCGGCCGCGTCGTCACGACGCTGCGGCGCTGGATCGCCGAGCGTCCGCGGCGCGAACGCGTGCCGTGATCACCTCGATCGCCGTCGGCGTGGTGCTCTTCGTCCTCGCCGTGCTCTACGTCAGCTGGACCGCCGGACGGCTCGACCGGCTGCACGCCCGCGTCGACGCCGCCTGGGCCGCGCTCGACGCAGCGCTCGTGCGCCGGGCAGCAGCAGCCCGCGCCGTCGCCGCCGCGCTGCCGGCCGGACCGCAGGCGGCGGCCCTGGAACGCGCGGCGCGGGCCACCCTCGACACCGGCGCGGACGGGCGGGAGGCGCTCGAGAACGACCTGTCCCGCGCGCTGCGCGGAGCACTGCCCGTCCTGCCTGCGGGCGCCGACCTCACCGAGCTCGAGCAGGCGTCCACCCGCGTCGGGCTCGCCCGGGCCTTCCACAACGCCGCCGTCCGCGACACCCGGGTCGTCCGCCTGCGCCGGATCCCGCGGGCGCTGCGCCTCGCCGGCTACCGCGAGCTGCCGCAGTACTTCGAGATCGACGACACGACCGTCCCGCACTGAGGGGGAGGGCCTCTGCTCAGCGGCGACGTCCGGATGTCGCGATCATGCACGCTCACCAGGGCCTGGTGATCGCCACTTCCTCCCGCCGGGTGCGTCCAGCGCGACCACCGCCGGACCGCTGGTCGCCGACCGGCCGGACGACCTCCGTCCGCCGTAGACTCAGGGCTCCGCCCCCGCGATCTCGAGGACCCCACGACATGTCCGCTGACAGCACGTCGCCCGTCTCCACGCTCGGCACCGACCGGGTCAAGCGCGGCATGGCCGAGATGCTCAAGGGCGGCGTGATCATGGACGTCGTCGACGCCGAGCAGGCGCGCATCGCCGAGGACGCCGGCGCGGTCGCGGTCATGGCGCTCGAGCGCGTGCCGGCCGACATCCGCCGCGACGGCGGCGTCGCCCGCATGAGCGACCCCGACATGATCGACGGCATCCAGGCAGCCGTGTCGATCCCGGTCATGGCCAAGGCCCGCATCGGCCACTTCGTCGAGGCGCAGGTGCTGCAGGCGATCGGCGTCGACTACGTCGACGAGTCCGAGGTGCTCACCCCCGCCGACTACGCCCACCACATCGACAAGCGCGCGTTCACCGTGCCGTTCGTCTGCGGCGCCACCAACCTCGGTGAGGCGCTGCGCCGCATCAGCGAGGGCGCGGCCATGATCCGCAGCAAGGGCGAGGCCGGCACCGGCGACGTCAGCCAGGCCACCACCCACATCCGCACGATCCTCGGCGAGATCAAGCGCCTGACCGTGATGGACGAGACCGAGCTGTTCGAGGCCGCCAAGCTCATGAGCGCGCCGGTCGAGCTCGTCCGCGAGACCGCCTCGCTCGGTCGCCTGCCCGTCGTGCTGTTCACCGCCGGCGGCGTCGCGACCCCCGCCGACGCGGCGATGATGATGCAGCTCGGCGCCGACGGCGTCTTCATCGGCAGCGGCATCTTCAAGAGCGGCGACCCGGCCACCCGCGCCCGCGCCTGCGTCGAGGCGACCGCCTACTACGAGGACGCCGAGCGCATCGCCAAGGTGAGCCGCGGCCTCGGCGAGGCGATGGTCGGCATCTCCGTCGACTCCCTGGGCGCAGGCGAGCTGCTGGCCACGCGGGGTTGGTAGCGCCGGTCCGCATCGGGGTCCTCGCCCTGCAGGGCGACGTCCGCGAGCACGTCCGGTCGCTGACCGCAGTCGGCGCCGTCGCCGTCGCTCGGTCCGCCGCGCCGTCCGACCTCGACGACGTCGACGGTCTCGTGCTGCCCGGCGGCGAGTCGACGACGATCAGCCGCCTGCTCGAGGTCTTCGAGCTGCTCGAGCCGCTGCGCACGCACGTCGCCGAGGGGCTGCCGGTGTACGGCTCGTGCGCCGGCATGGTCCTGCTCGCCGCCGAGGTGCTCGACGGCCGTCCCGACCAGTCGACCGTGGGCGGGCTCGACGTCGTCGTGCGGCGCAACGCCTTCGGCCGGCAGGTCGACAGCTTCGAGACCGACCTGCCCTTCGCCGGCGTGGGCGAGGTGCACGCGGTCTTCATCCGCGCCCCGTGGGTCGAGTCGACCAGCCCGGACGTCGAGGTGCTCGCGCGCGTGCCCGAGGACGGGTCGCACGCCGCGGGTAGGGTCGTCGCCGTCCGCCAGGGCCGCGTCCTCGCCACCTCGTTCCACCCGGAGCTGACCGGAGACGACCGCGTGCACGGGCTGTTCGTCGACATGGTGAAGGAGGCCCACTCGTGAGTGGCCATTCCAAGTGGGCGACCACGAAGCACAAGAAGGCCGCGATCGACGCCAAGCGCGGCAAGCTGTTCGCCAAGCTCATCAAGACCATCGAGGTCGCGGCGCGCACCGGCGGCGGCGACCCGGCCGGCAACCCGACGCTCGCCGACGCGATCGCCAAGGCCAAGGGCCAGTCGGTGCCGAACGACAACATCGACCGCGCGGTGAAGCGCGGCAGCGGTGAGCTCGGCGACGCGGTGGCGTACGAGGAGATCATGTACGAGGCGTACGGGCCCGGCGGCGTCGCCGTGCTCGTCGAGTGCCTCACCGACAACCGCAACCGCGCCAACGCCGAGGTCCGCACCGCCATCACGCGCAACGGCGGCAACCCGGCCGACCCGGGCTCGGTGTCGTACCTGTTCGGGCGCAAGGGCGTCGTGCTCGTCACCAAGACCGACGGGCTCACCGAGGACGACGTCCTCATGGCCGTGCTCGACGCCGGCGCCGAGGAGGTCAACGACCTCGACGAGGCCTTCGAGGTCGTCGCCGAAGCCACCGACACGCACGCCGTCCGCCTGGCCTGCACCGACGCCGGCTTCACCGTCGAGTCGGCCGACATCGCCTGGATGCCGAGCGTCAGCGTCCCGCTCGAGGACGAGGCCGCCGTGAAGGTGCTGCGCCTCGTCGACGCGCTCGAGGACCTCGACGACGTGCAGAACGTCTGGGCCAACTTCGACATCAGCGACGAGGTGCTCGAGCGCGTCGGCTGACCGGGCGCGCCTCCCCGGCGCTGTCGTGGCCGGGTCGTACGCTCCGCCCCGAACTGGTGTTCGGGCGACAGGAGGTGCGGCGGTGCGGGTGCTCGGCGTCGACCCCGGGCTGACCCGGTGCGGCCTCGGCGCCGTCGAGGGCGTGCCCGGGCGGGTGAGCCTCGTCGACGTCGGTGTCGTCCGCACCCCGTCGACCGACGAGCTCGGCGCGCGGCTGGTCGCGCTCGAGATCGGCCTTCGAGGCCTGGCTCGACCGCGTCTCGCCCGACGCCGTCGCGGTCGAGCGGGTGTTCTCGCAGTCCAACGTCCGCACCGTCATGGGCACCGCGCAGGCGGGCGCCGTGGCGATCGTCTGCGCCGCCCGGCGGGGTCTGCCGGTGGTGCTCCACACGCCCTCGGAGGTGAAGGCGGCGGTGACCGGCAGCGGACGCGCCGACAAGGACCAGGTCGGCACGATGGTCGCGCGGCTGCTGCGCCTCGACGGGCCGCCCAAGCCTGCCGACGCTGCCGACGCGCTCGCCCTGGCGATCTGCCACCTGTGGCGCGCGCCCGCGCAGGCGCGCCTGGCCGCAGCGGTCGCCCAGATCCCTCGTGTGGCGGCCCGCCGGTGATCGCCAGCGTCGAGGGCACGGTCGCGGCGCTCACCGCCGACGGCGTCGTCGTGCGCGTCGGCGGTGTCGGCCTCGCACTGCACACCACCGCAGGCACGCGCGCGCGGCTGCGCGTGGGGGAGTCGGCCTCGCTCGCGACCTCGCTGGTCGTGCGCGAGGACAGCCTCACGCTCTACGGCTTCGCCGACGACGACGAGCGCGCGATGTTCGAGCTGCTGCAGACCTCGTCGGGCGTCGGGCCCCGCCTGGCGCAGGCGGTGCTCACCGTCCACACGCCCGACGCCGTCCGCCGGGCGCTCGCCACCGAGGACCTCGCGGCGCTCTGCCTCGTGCCGGGCATCGGCCGCAAGGGCGCGCAGCGCATGGTGCTCGAGCTCAAGGACAAGGCCGGGCTGCCCTGGTGCGCCGGTCGTCGCCGGGGTGTCCACGGCGCCGGGCTGGCGCGACACGCTCTCGCAGGCCCTCGTCGGGCTCGGGTGGACGGCCGCGCAGTCCGACCAGGTGGTCGACGGCCTCGCCGCCAGCCACCCCGACGCGTCCGACGACGACGTGCCGGTGCTGCTGCGGGCGGCGCTCGCCCAGCTCGGGCGCGGAAGGTGAGCGAGGACGAGCTCGTCGCGCGCGAGCTGGCCGAGCTGGCCGCCCGCGGCGAGGAGGGGCTCGTGCAACCCGGTGCAGGCGACCAGGAGCGTGTCGTCGAGGCGGCGCTGCGCCCCCGCCGGCTCGACGAGTTCGTCGGCCAGCAGCGCGTGCGCGAGCAGGTCGGGCTCGTGCTCGAGAGCGCCCGCCGCCGCGGCCGGCCGCCCGACCACGTCCTGCTGTCGGGTGCGCCCGGGCTCGGCAAGACCTCGCTCGCCATGATCATCGCGGCCGAGCTCGGCACCGGCATCCGCATCACGAGCGGCCCGGCCCTCGAGCGCGCCGGCGACCTCGCCGCGCTGGTGAGCAGCCTCGCCGAGGGCGAGGTGCTGTTCATCGACGAGATCCACCGCATCGCCCGTCCCGCGGAGGAGCTGCTCTACGTCGCGATGGAGGACTTCCGGGTCGACGTCGTCGTCGGCAAGGGGCCTGGCAGCACGGCGATCCCGCTCGAGGTCGCGCCGTTCACCCTGGTGGGCGCGACCACCCGCAGCGGCCTGCTCACCGGTCCGCTGCGCGACCGGTTCGGCTTCACCGCCCACATGGAGCCGTACACCCCCGCCGAGCTGGAGCAGGTGCTGGTGCGCAGCGCCGGACTCCTCGAGGTCGAGCTGCGGGCCGACGGCGCCGCCGAGATCGCCGGTCGCTCGCGCGGCACGCCCCGCATCGCCAACCGCCTGCTGCGCCGTGTCCGCGACTACGCCGAGGTGCGCGCCGACGGCGTCGTCGACCGCGCCGTCGCGCAGGCGGCCCTCGAGGTCTACGACGTCGACGAGCTCGGGCTCGACCGGCTCGACCGCGAGGTGCTGCGCGCGCTCGTGCAGCGCTTCGGCGGCGGTCCGGTGGGGCTGTCGACGCTCGCCGTCGCCGTCAGCGAGGAGCGCGAGACGGTCGAGGAGGTCGCCGAGCCGTTCCTCGTGCGCTCCGGGCTCGTGCTCCGGACGCCTCGCGGCCGGGTCGCGACCCCTGCGGCATGGGCCCACCTCGGTGTGCGCATGCCACCTGCCCGTGCCGCCGACCGCGACGTCCTCCCGCTCGACCTCGGCGACGCCGGGTAGGGCGCGGACGTCCTGCGGTGCGGCCACGTCCGCCGCACGGCCTGCAGGACGTCCCGGCGCCGGACGGCCGCACCGCGGACCGCCGCGCCGACCCGGTGCGGCGATCACTAGGCTGGCCGCCCCTGACCTCGGAGGTGCAGATGAGCGGCGCAGCGGTCCAGCAGCTGCTGTTCTTCGCGTTGCTCGTGTTCGGCCTGTACGTCCTCGTGATCCGCCCGCAGCGCGTCCGCGCGCGGGCGCTGGCCGAGGTCCGTGCCGGACTCGAGCCCGGCCGCCGCGTCATGACGACAGCCGGCATCCACGCCACCGTCGTCGCGGTCGAGGACGGCGTCGTCGTGCTCGAGGTCGCGCCCGGGGTCTCGATGCGCTTCGCCGACGGCGCCGTCGTCCGCCTGCTCGACGAGCCGGACGGCTCGACCGCATGACGCTCACCGAGCTGCTCGCCGCGAAGGTCGTCGACGTCCCCGACTTCCCGACGGCCGGCATCGTCTTCAAGGACATCTCGCCGCTCCTCGCCGACCACGAGGCCTTCTCGGCCGCGGTGGACGCCGTCGTCGACGGCGCTCGCCACGACCGCATCGACAAGGTGGTCGGCATCGAGGCGCGCGGGTTCCTGCTCGCGGCGCCCGCGGCCTACCACCTGCGCGCCGGCTTCGTCCCGGTGCGCAAGCCGGGCAAGCTGCCCGGGCCGACCCGCGAGACGTCGTACGACCTCGAGTACGGCGCCGACGTCCTGCAGGTGCACCTCGACGCCTTCGCGCCGGGGGAGCGGGTGCTGATCGTCGACGACGTGCTCGCGACCGGCGGGACGGCCGCGGCGGCCGGCCGGCTCGTGCAGGAGGCGGGCGCCGAGCTGGTCGGCTTCAGCGTCCTGCTCGAGCTCACCGCCCTCGGCGGACGCGCACTGCTCGCCCAGGCGCACCCCGGCGTGCCGGTCTCGAGCCTGCTCACGGCGTAGGGCGCGAGCAGCGCACGCCGAGCGCCCTGCGTCCCTACACTGGAGGTCCGCCTCTTCCCTGCAGGGAGCCGTTCGTGGCACAGGACGTCCGCCCGGGCACGACCACGTCGGTCGCGCCGCGTTCCGAGCGGACCGCCGACGCCGACGAGCAGGCGGTCGCGCCGCCGGTCGGGCACGACGCCGCCGCCGACAGCGCCGTCCCGCCGGACGGCCCCGTCCGCAGCGCGACGCCCGACTCGTCGGGTCCGCCGACCGGACGCCGCGTCCGGGCCCGCCTCGCCCGGCTCACCGCGACGAAGGCCGGCGGCACGCCCGCCGGTGCTCGAGCCGCTCACCCGGACCATCCGCAGCAACCACCCCAAGGCCGACCTCCGCCCGATCATCCGGGCCTACGAGGTGGCGGAGCACCACCACGAGGGGCAGAAGCGGCGCAGCGGCGACCCGTACATCACCCACCCGCTCGCGGTCACCACGATCCTCGCCGAGCTGGGCATGGACACCACCACGCTCGTCGCGGCGCTGCTGCACGACACGGTCGAGGACACCCGCTACACGCTCGCCGACGTCGGCCGCGACTTCGGCGTCGACGTCGCCCACCTCGTCGACGGGGTGACCAAGCTCGACAAGGTGCAGTTCGGCGACGCCGCCGAGGCCGAGACCATCCGCAAGATGGTCGTGGCGATGGCCCGCGACCCGCGGGTGCTCGTCATCAAGCTCGCCGATCGGCTGCACAACATGCGCACGCTGCGCTGGCTCAAGCCGGAGAAGCAGGAGCGCATCGCCAAGCAGACGCTCGAGATCTTCGCGCCGCTGGCCCACCGCCTCGGCATGAACACGCTGAAGTGGGAGCTCGAGGACCTCGCCTTCGCGACGCTCTACCCCAAGCGCTACGACGAGATCGTCCGCCTCGTCGCCGAGCGGGCGCCGTCGCGCGACACGCAGCTGGCGGAGGTCGTCGCCCGCATCGAGTCCGACCTCAAGGCGGCGCGCATCCGCGCGACGGTCACCGGACGGCCCGAAGCACTACTACTCGATCTACCAGAAGATGATCGTGCGCGGGCGCGACTTCGCCGACATCTACGACCTCGTCGGCATCCGCGTGCTCGTCGACGACGTCCGCGACTGCTACGCCGCGCTCGGCACGGTGCACGCCCTCTGGAGCCCGGTCCCCGGTCGCTTCAAGGACTACATCGCGATGCCCAAGTTCAACATGTACCAGTCGCTGCACACGACGGTCATCGGGCCGCAGGGCAAGCCGGTCGAGCTGCAGATCCGCACCGAGGAGATGCACCGCCGCGCCGAGTACGGCATCGCCGCCCACTGGAAGTACAAGGAGGGCGCCGGCGTCCCGACGCCGGTCAAGGGCGACGACATGGCGTGGCTGCGCCAGCTGCTCGACTGGCAGAAGGAGGCGGCCGACCCGGGCGAGTTCATGGACTCGCTGCGCTTCGACCTGCACTCCAACGAGGTCTTCGTCTTCACGCCGAAGGGCGACGTCCTGTCGCTGCCGGCCGGCTCGACGCCGGTCGACTTCGCGTACGCCGTGCACACCGAGGTCGGCCACCGCTGCATCGGCGCCCGCGTCAACGGCCGGCTCGTCCCGCTCGAGAGCCCGCTCGAGAACGGCGACGTCGTCGAGATCTTCACGAGCAAGGCCGAGACGGCGCACCCGTCGCAGGACTGGCTGCAGTTCGTCCAGAGCCCGCGGGCCCGCAACAAGATCCGGCAGTGGTTCGCCAAGGAGCGGCGCGAGGACGCCGTCGACGCCGGCAAGGAGGCGCTGACCCGGGCGGTGCGCAAGCAGGGCCTGCCGCTGCAGCGCCTGCTCGGCGGCGACGCGCTGCCGCTGCTCGCCCGCGACCTGCGCCTCACCGACGTCACCGCGCTCTACGTCGAGATCGGCGAGGGCCGCCTGTCGGCGCAGAGCGCCGTGCAGAAGATCATGGCCGGGATGGGCGGCGCCGAGGGCGCCGTCGAGGACCTCGCCGAGGCCGCGACCCCGACGAAGCCGCCGCGACGCACGTCGTCCGGCTCCGGCAACGACCCGGGCATCGTCGTCAAGGGCGAGAGCGACATCTGGGTCAAGCTCGCCAAGTGCTGCACGCCCGTGCCCGGCGACGACATCGTCGGGTTCGTCACCCGTGGCCGGGGCGTCTCGGTGCACCGCCGCGACTGCGTCAACGCCGGGCCGCTGCTCGACACGCAGGAGCGCGTCGTCGACGTCGAGTGGGCGCCGACGGCCGGCTCGGTGTTCCTCGTCAACGTGCAGGTCGAGGCGCTCGACCGCACCCGCCTGCTGTCGGACGTCACGCGGGTGCTGTCGGACGCCCACGTCAACATCCTGTCGGCGTCCGTCACGACGACCCGCGACCGCGTCGCGGTCTCCCGCTTCTCCTTCGAGATGGGCGACCCGAAGCACCTCGGGCACGTGCTCAACCTGGTGCGCAACGTGCAGGGCGTCTACGACGCCTACCGCGTCACCTCCTGAGCCGTCCGGCGGGGACACGCCGTCCGGGACCTTGATCGCGGTCGGGGTGCGTGGCACGGTGCCGCCGCGGGGCGACGAGCGTCCCGCGACCTCGAGGAGCACCCGTGACCGGCTTCAAGAACTTCCTGCTCCGCGGCAACCTCGTCGAGCTCGCCGTCGCACTGATCATGGCGCTGGCCTTCACCGCGGTCGTCACCGCCACCGTCGACCTGATCATGTCGGTCATCGGCAAGATCGGCGGTCAGCCGGACTTCTCCGGCTGGCGTCCGGGTGACCTCCCGGTCGGGGCCTGGCTCACCGCGCTCATCTCGTTCGTGATCATCGCCGCCGTCGTGTACTTCCTCATCGTCAAGCCGTACACCGCGGCGAAGGAGCGCTACTTCCCCGGGGAGCAGGAGGGGACGCCGGCGGACGTCGCGCTGCTGCAGGAGATCCGCGACCTGCTCGCCGCCCGGCGGTAGCCGCTGCCGCTCGGCCGCGGTCGATGAGGCGCGCGCTCAGCCGTGCGTCAGCCGCAGGACCGCCGTCCCGACGCCGCCGACGACGCGGACGTGGCCCGTGCCGCGGACGGTGTCGCCCTCGTTGTCCACGCCCTTGACGTGGGTGATGCCCTCGCACGCGAACAGCACGGCGTCGCAGGTCACCCGAGCGTGCGACTGCGTGTGGCCGCTGCCGCCCAGGTAGTCCGTCTCGATGGTGGCTGAGCAGCGGATGACGTCACCGACGCGGCGGACGCAGCGGAAGTGCTCCGAGGTGATGCCCGGCTGCTCACCGCTCACGAAGGCGCTGACGCGGAACTCGAAGTGCACGACGCCGCCGGTCTCGCGCCGCGTCTCGGGCATCGCGGTGAACGACAGGGTCTGGATCCCGACAGTCACCTCACGGGGAGGCTGCGGACCGGCCGGGGCGCTGAGTCCGGTCGCCAGGACCGCCGCGGCCAGCAGGAGCACGGACAGCAGACGTCGCACGATGACCTCCCCGACGCACCGACTCGACCGTCGGGGTCGGGGACGCGTCGAGCACGGTAGACGCGTCGACGGCGTACGGGAACCCCCGTCGGCGCCTGAGCCGCGCTCCTGCCGGAGCCGGCTCAGCCGACCTGCTGCGCCCGCAGGGTCGTGATGGTGATCGGCAGCTTCGGCTTGCCGTCGCCGGCGCCGTTGGAGTCGTCGCTGCCGGCCTTCGCCACGGCGTCGAGGACCTCGAGGCCCTTCGTGATCGTGCCGAACGGCGTGTAGTTGGGCGGCAGGGTGCTGTCGCCGTAGACGAGGAAGAACTGGCTGCCGTTGGTGCCGGGGCCGGCGTTCGCCATCGCCACGGTGCCGCGCGGGTAGGTGGCGTCCTCGAGGTTCTCGTCGGCGAACTGGTAGCCCGGGCCGCCGGAGCCGGTGCCGGTCGGGTCACCGCACTGCAGGACCTCGATGCCCTGCGTCGTGAGGCGGTGGCAGGCCGTGCCGTCGAAGTAGCGGAAGTGCGCCAGCGAGCGGAGGTTGTTCGCCGTGCAGGGGGTCGCCGCGCTGTCCATCTCGAAGACGATCTCGCCGCGGTCGGTCGCGAGCGTGACGGCGTACTGCTTCTCGGTCTCGACGCCCTCGGTCGGCGGCAGCAGCACCTCGCGGGCGGCCGGCTCGGCGGTCTCCTCGTAGACGCAGCCCGGGTCGCCGCCCGTCGTGGCGGCCTGAGTCGCGGTCGGCGCGGCGGTGGGGGCGGCCGACGGCGCGGCGGAGGCCTGCGGGGTGGCGCTGGTCTCCGCAGCAGCGGCGACGGCGTCCGACGGGTCGTCCGACCCGCCGCCGAGCAGCGTGCTCCCGCCGACGGCTGCGCCGGCGACGAGCAGCACGGCGACGACGCTGGCGAGCACCGCGTTGCGCTGCCTGCGGCGCTGTCCGGCGGCGGCGTCCCGGGCGGCCTGCCGCTCGGCCCGCTGCCGCGCCAGCTCCTTCTCGCGCTTGGTGCTCGACACGCCAGTCCTTCCCGGAGAAGTGGTCCCTGTGCCTTCCTGTCGGCACTCCCCAGCAAAGGTAAAGCCAGGGCACGCGCCGGTAGGGTCGGGACAACGCTCAGCCGCCCCGCCTCCGCGCCGGCGGCACCCCTCTCGAGAGGACGTCCGTGCTCGTCCGCGGGTTCCCGGCCCAGGCCTTCGACACCAACTGCTACGTGGTCGCGCCCGGCCCGGGGGAGCAGTGCGTCGTCGTCGACCCCGGCATCGGCGTCGAGGCGCAGCTCGACGAGGTGCTGCGCGAGCAGCGGCTGCAGCCCGTCGCGGTGCTGCTCACCCACGGCCACCTCGACCACACCTTCTCGGTGACGCCCGTCTGCGGCGCCAAGGGCATCCCGGCCTGGATCCACCCCGAGGACCGCGACCAGCTCGACGACCCGGTGAAGTACCTGTCGTCCGGCACGGCCGAGCTGTTCGGCGGACGGCTGCAGTGGACCGCGCCCGGACGACGTGCGCCTGCTCGACCCCGCCGCGCCGCTCGAGCTGGCCGGCCTGCGCATCGGCATCGACTTCGCGCCCGGCCACACCGCGGGCTCGGTCGTCTTCCGCCTGCCCGGTCACGAGGAGGACGGCGAGGCGACCCCGCCGCTGCTGCTGTCGGGCGACGTGCTGTTCGCCGGCTCGATCGGCCGCACCGACCTGCCCGGCGGCAGCTGGGAGCAGATGCAGCGCTCGCTCGCCTCGGTGATCCTGCCGATGGCCGACGAGACCGTCGTCCTGCCCGGGCACGGCGGCTCGACGACCATCGGGCGCGAGCGCGCGAGCAACCCCTTCCTGCAGGACCTCCCGTCGCCGCCACCGTCGCGGGGCCTGTGATGGGCTTCAGCGCTCCCAAGGGCGTCCCCGACTACGTCCCGCCGCGCTCGGAGCACCTGCTCGCCGTCCGCGAGGCGATGGCGGCGCCGCTGCGCCTGGCCGGCTACGGCTACCTCGAGCTGCCGGTCTTCGAGGACACCTCGCTGTTCGCCCGCGGCGTCGGCGAGACGACCGACGTCGTGAGCAAGGAGATGTTCACCTTCGTCGACCGCGGCGAGCGCTCGCTCACCCTGCGTCCGGAGGGCACCGTCGGCGCCGTCCGCGCGGCGCTGGAGGCCGGGCTCGAGCGCGGGGCGCTGCCGGTGAAGCTCTGGTACGCCGGGCCGATGTTCCGCTACGAGCAGCCGCAGTCGGGCCGCCAGCGGCAGTTCACCCAGGTCGGCGCCGAGGCGCTCGGGTCGGACGACCCGGCGCTCGACGCCGAGCTCGTCGCGCTCGCCGACCAGGCCTACCGGTCGCTCGGCCTGACGCAGACCGTCCTGCACCTCGCCACGCTCGGCGACCCCGACGACCGGGCCGACTACAGCGCCCGGCTGCGCGACTGGCTCCGGCCCCGCGTCGGTGGCCTCGACGCCGAGACCGACCGTCGCATCGAGCTCAACCCGCTGCGGGTGCTCGACGACAAGCGGCCCGAGGTGCGCACCGCCACCGCCGACGCGCCGCTGCTGACCGACGTCATCGGCCCCGCCGCGAAGGCCCACCACGAGGCCGTCCGGTCGCACCTGACCGACCTCGGCGTCGCGTACGTCGACGACCCGCGGCTCGTGCGCGGGCTCGACTACTACCGGCGCACGACCTTCGAGTTCATCCACCCGCTGCTCGGCGCGCAGTCGACGATCGGCGCCGGCGGCCGCTACGACGGGCTCTCGCAGGCCATCGACGGCCCGCCGCTGCCGGGCATCGGCTGGGCGCTCGGCGTCGACCGCACCCTGCTCGCGCTCGAGGCCGAGGGCGTGCTGCCCGAGGCGGCGCCGCGCGCGCAGGTGTTCTTCGTGCCGCTCGGCGCGGCCGCCAAGGCCCGGTCGGTCGCGCTCGTCGGCGAGCTGCGCCGGGCGGGCGTCGCCGCCGACCTCGCCTACGGCGACCGCGGCATGAAGGGCGCCATGAAGGCCGCCGACCGCTCGGGCGCGGCGTACGCCGTCGTGCTCGGCGACCGCGACCTCGAGGCCGGCGAGGCCCAGCTCAAGGACCTGCGCGAGCACGCGCAGGTCGCCGTACCGCTCGACGCGCTCGTCGACGACTGCTGGAGGACCTGCTGTGATCCGCACGCACGAGGCCGGGACGCTCCGGGAGGAGCACGCCGGCACCACCGTCACGCTCACCGGCTGGGTGGCCCGGCGGCGCGACCACGGCGGCGTCGCCTTCCTCGACCTGCGCGACGGCTCCGGCATCGCGCAGGTCGTCGTGCGCGAGTCGGACGTCGCCCACGACCTGCGCGCCGAGTACTGCGTGCGCGTCGTCGGCGAGGTGCGGGTGCGGCCCGAGGGCAACCGCAACGACGCGCTGCCGACCGGCGCCGTCGAGGTCGCCGCGAGCGAGGTCGAGGTGCTGTCGGCCGCCGCGCCGCTGCCGTTCCCGCTCGACGACGACGCCCCGATCGGCGACGAGGTGCGCCTGAAGTACCGCTACCTCGACCTGCGCCGGCCCAGCGCCGCCAAGGCGCTCAGGACCCGCTCGCTCGTCACCCGGGCGATCCGCCGGGTCATGGACGAGCGCGACTTCCTCGACATCGAGACCCCGACGCTCACCCGCTCGACGCCCGAGGGCGCCCGCGACTTCCTCGTGCCGGTGCGCCTGCAGCCCGGTCACTGGTACGCCCTGCCGCAGTCGCCGCAGCTGTTCAAGCAGCTGCTCATGGTCGCCGGCATGGAGCGCTACTACCAGATCGCCCGCTGCTACCGCGACGAGGACTTCCGCGCCGACCGCCAGCCGGAGTTCACCCAGCTCGACATCGAGATGAGCTTCCCCGACGAGGAGGACCTCTACGAGCTGACCGAGGCCGTCATGACCCGCATCTGGGGCGACGTCCTCGGCCTCGAGGTCCCGACGCCGTTCCCGCGCATGACCTACGACGAGGCGATGCGCCGGTTCGGCGTCGACCGCCCCGACGTCCGCTTCGGCGTCGAGCTCGTCGACCTCACGTCGTACTTCGCCGAGACGCCGTTCCGCGTCTTCCAGTCGGCGCACGTCGGCGCCGTCGTCATGCCGGGCGGGGCGACCCAGCCGCGCAAGGTCTTCGACGCCTGGCAGGAGTTCGCCAAGCAGCGCGGCGCGCGCGGCCTGGCCTACGTGACGTTCCTCGAGGACGGCACGCTCGGCGGCCCGGTCGCCAAGAACCTGTCGGAGTCCGAGCGCGAGGGCCTGCGCGAGGCCGTCGGCGCCGAGGTCGGCGACTGCGCCTTCTTCGCGCGCCGGCACCCGCACCGAGGCGCTGGCCCTGCTCGGCGCGACCCGCCTCGAGATCGGCCGGCGGCTCGGCCTCATGGACGACTCCCGCTGGGAGTTCCTGTGGGTCACCGACTTCCCGATGTTCGAGCCGGTCCCTGCTGCCGACGGTGGCGCCGGCGGCTGGACGGCCGTGCACCACCCGTTCACCGCGCCGGCCGCCTCCCACGAGGACACCTTCGCCAAGGACCCCGCCGACGTGCCGGCGCGGGCGTACGACCTCATCCTCAACGGCACCGAGCTCGGCGGCGGCTCGATCCGCATCCACTCCAGCGACGTGCAGAAGCGGGTCTTCGACGTCATCGGGCTCACGCCGGAGCAGGCGAGCGAGCAGTTCGGCTTCCTGCTCGAGGCGTTCTCCTACGGCCCGCCGCCGCACGGCGGCATCGCGTTCGGCATCGACCGCATCGCCGCGATGATCACCGGCTCGGAGTCGATCCGCGACGTCATCGCGTTCCCGAAGACCGGCGGCGGCGGCGACCCGCTCACCGGCGCGCCGACGACGATCACCGCGCAGCAGCGCAAGGAGGCGGGGATCGACGCCGGTCCCCGGCGTGAGCCCGCCTACCAGCGGCCCCGCACGACCAGGGGGCCGCTGGTGAACGGGTGGTCGTCGCGGAACCCGAGCGCGTCGTAGAGCGCCCGGCCCTCGGGGTTGTCGGCGTACATGCCGAGCGTGACGACGTCCTTGCCCTCGTCGAACAGCGAGCGGGTCAGCGCCGCCGTGACGGCCTTGCCGAGGCCCTGGCCGCGCGCCTCCGGCGTCGACGGCGATCGACGACAGGTGGCCGACGCCGGTGGCGCTGCTCGTGTCGGCCGCGCAGGCGAGCAGCCGTCCTGCGGCGTCGCGCACGCCGACCCAGCGGACGACGGCCTCGTCGCCGGGCTGCGCCGACGCGCGTGACGACGACGCCGCCAGCAGCTCCTTCACGGCGACCTCGTCGTCGACCGGCTCGACCCGCTCCTCGCCGCGCTGGCGGGGCGGCGGCTCGGGCAGCCAGCGGAAGTCCCAGTCGACGCCGGCCATGCCGACCCAGGCCGGGAAGCGCGCCGGCGTCCCGCGCGGCACCGTCAGGCGCTGCTTCGGGGGCAGCTCCGGGCAGCAGCTCGGCGACGAGCGGCCCGACCACGCCCGGGTCGCCGAGGGCCGACAGGTACGACACCCGCTCCTCGTTGTCGATGCCGAGCCAGGCGGTGGCGCCGTCGGTCAGCCAGCCGCGGGTGAACGGCCGGCGCAGCGTCCCCCGGGCGAACGGGTCGTGGGCGGTGGCGACGAGGACCTCAGCGGCGGTCCCGAGGGGGCGGACGTGCACGTCACGAGGCTAAGCGGCCGCGGCAGGTCAGCGGGGCAGCGGTGCGGCCTGCTCCGGGCGGCGCGCGTCGGGCACCGCGACGGCGCCCTGCTCCGAGACCCCGAAGCGGTCGTGCAGCCGCCGCAGCGGCGCCGGCGCCCACCAGTTGGCCCGGCCGAGCAGCGTCATGGTCGCGGGCACCAGCAGGCAGCGCACGAGCGTCGCGTCGACGGCGATCGCGATCGCCATCGCGAAGCCGAGCTGGGTGATCGCCGCCATGTCACCGGCGGCGAAGCCGGCGAAGACGATGACGAGCAGCAGCGCCGCCGAGGTGATGATGCGGCCGCTGCGCTGCAGGCCGAGCGCGACGGCGGTGTCGCTGTCGTGCCCCTCGTCGACGAGCTCCTTGATGCGCGACAGCAGGAAGACCTCGTAGTCCATCGACAGGCCGAAGGCGAAGACGAACACGAGCACGGGCACCCAGGTCTGCAGCCCGTCGGCGGGCTCGACGCCGAGCGGACCGGCGAGCCAGCCCTCCTGGAAGACGAGCACCAGCGCGCCGAAGGACGCGCCGAGCGACAGCACGTTCATCACGAGCGCCTTGGCCGGCACGAGCACCGAGCCCGTCATGAGGAACAGCAGGACGAACGTCGCCGTCGCCACCAGCAGCCCGGCCCACGGCAGCCGCTCGGCCAGCGAGGTGTTGAAGTCGAGCAGGAACGCCGCCGAGCCCGTGACCAGCGCGTCGGCGGACGGCCGGTCGTCGCGCAGCGCGCGCACGAGGTCGAGCGCGTCGTCGCCCTGCCGGGCGCCGGTCGGGACGACCTCGACGGTCGTCAGGCCCTCCGCGAGCGCGGTCGGCGGCCGGACCGACCGCACCTGCGGCAGCTGCTCGACCCGCGCCGTCCACGCCTGCAGCTCGGGGCTGTCGGCGGGCAGGCGCGTGACGACGCGGACGGGGTCGGTCTCGCGGCCCTCGAAGCGCGACGTGAGCGCGTCGGCGACCTGGCGCGTCTCGAAGCTCGTCGGGATGAGCTCGGCGCCGCCCTCGATGAAGCGCACACCGAGGAACGGGGCGGCCGAGCCGGCGAGCACGGCGGCCGTCGCGAGCGCCACGAGCAGCGGGCGGCGCTGCACCCGGCGGGCCAGGCGCGCGAAGCCGCCGTCGTCGCGCACCGACACCGCCCGCACCCGCAGGCGGGGGCCGAGCAGCGCCAGCAGCGCGGGCGTGAGGGTGAGGGCGGCGGCGACCGCGACGAGCACCACGGCGATCCCGGCGGCGCCCATCGAGCGGAAGGTCGGGTCGTCGAGCACCAGCAGGCCGCACAGCGCGACGGCGACCGTGACGCCGGAGAAGGCGACGGTGCGGCCGGCGGTCGCGCAGGTGCGCACGACGGCGTCGGCGACCGCGAGCCCGCCGGCTCGCTCCTCCCGGAACCGGCTGACGATGAGCAGGCCGTAGTCGATCGCGAGGCCGAGCCCGAGCACCGTCACGACGCTCACGACGTCGGGCGAGAGGTCCATGACGTACGACGCGCCGAGCAGCACCAGCAGCGCCCCGGCGATCGTCGACAGCGCCGCCACGAGCGGCAGGCCGGCCGCGAGCACCCCGCCGAAGACGACGAGCATGACGACCAGCGCGACCGGGAGGCTGATGAGCTCGCCGCGCTGCAGGTCGTGCTCGACGGCGGCGTTGATCTCGCGGTTGAGCAGCAGGTCGCCGCCGACGCGCACCGTCCCGGCGTCGATCGCGCGCAGGCGCTCGACCACCGCGTCGAGCGCCCGGTCCTCGTCGTCGTCGGGGAGGTCGGGCGCGAGGTCGACGGCGACGACGAGCGCGCGGCCGTCGCGGGCGACGAGCAGCGGACCGGCCGGGCCGTACGGGTCGTCCACCTGCGCCACGCCGTCGAGCGCGGTGAGGTCGGTGCGCGCCGCCGTGACCGCCGAGCGCACGTCCGCCGCCGCCGGGTCGACGTCGTCGACGACCGCGACGACGCGCGGGCCGGTCGTCGCGACGTCGTCGAGCAGGTCCCAGGCGCGCACCGACTCGGCCGACGACGAGCCGCCGACGGCGGTCATCCGCGCGAAGACGCCGCTGCCGACGGTGAAGCCGAGCGCGACGAGCACGACCCAGGCGACGAGGACGGTCCAGCGCCGCCGGACGACGAGGGCTCCGAGCGCAGTCACGCGCAGCAGCCTCCCACCCGCGACGCGGTCGCGTCAGGACCTCCGGACGTCCAGCGTGCGCGCCCAGGTCGCCGGCGCGACGAGGTCGGGCAGGGCCGCGCGGTAGGCGCGGCGCAGGGCCGGCCAGCCCGCGACGACGCGGGCGTGCAGCACCAGGCAGCGCAGCAGCAGCCGCCGGGCCGTCGGTGCGTCGCGCCGGTGCTCGGCCGTCGTCCCGGCGACGGTGGTGAGCCAGGCGCTGTCGACGCGGGCGAGCCGCCACAGCCGCGCGTCGGCGGGGCCGGCGGCGTGCGCGGGCGGTCCGGGCGGCGCGGTGCGGACGCTGGTGCGCACGACCTCCCGCGACGAGCCGGGCCAGCGCCCGGCGCCGGCCGCGCGGCGGGGCGGCCTCCGGCAGCGGCCGGCCGGTGCGCGGGCCCTCGACGGGGCGGCCGTCGACGTACGACGCGCGCAGCGCCCGCACCTCCCCGAGGCGCGTGGCGAGCGAGGCGTGCAGGTCCTGCGGCCCGCGCAGGACGTCCTCGAGCGCCCGCAGCCGCAGCGCGACGACGGCGTAGCGCATGGCGACCAGGGGGACGAGCGTGTGCTCGAGCGACTCGGCCAGCATGCGCAGGCCGCGGCGGGTGGGGGAGTGCAGCAGCGCGGCGACGACGCGGTTGCGCTGGTGGTAGTAGGCCTGCCAGTCGAGGGTGTCGGCCTTGCCGGTCCACGGCTCGTGCCACACCGACGCGCCGGGCAGCGCCACGGTCGGGAAGCCGGCGGCGCCGGCGCGCAGGGCCAGCTCGACGTCGTCCCACTTCAGGAACAGCGGCAGGGCGAGCCCGACCTCGCGCAGCGCCGCCACCGGGACGAGGCAGCACCACCAGCCGCCGAACTCGACGTCGAGGCGCACGTGCAGCCAGGGCGTCGAGCGCAGCCCGGCGCGGGCGAGGTCGCTGTCGCCCTCGCCGGGCGGGACCGTCTCCCACAGGAAGCGCGACCGGTCGACCCGCTCGCCGGGGGTGTGCAGCACGGTCGGCACGTGCAGGTCGAGCATCGAGCAGCTCACGAGCGTCGGGGTGCGGCAGCGCTCGGCGAAGGCGTGCGCCCGCAGCAGCGACTCGGGCTCGGGCACGACGTCGTCGTCGAGCAGCACGACGTACCGGCTCCGGCTCCCCAGCGCCTCGAGCATCCCGCGGGCGAAGCCGCCGGAGCCGCCGAGGTTGTCCTGCTAGACGACGCGCAGCCGGCCGCCGAGCCCGGCGCGCACCGCGTCGAAGCCGGGCTCGTCCGCGAGGCGGCGGGTGCCCTGGTCGACGACGACGACCTCGTCGACGACGTCGAGCACCTCCGGCGCCTCGGCCAGCCGGCGCAGCAGCGCGAGCGCCGACGCCGGCCGGTCGAAGGTCGTGACGGCCAGCGTGAGCGTCCCCGGGTCGGCCACCGGGGCGTCGGCGACCCACGCCGCGTGCTCCAGGACGACGTCGCGCGTCGCCGGCGACCACGTCGAACCACACCCAGCCGCCGTCGTCGCGCGGTGAGCGGCGCCGTCCGGCCGGGCAGCGGCCGGACGCGTCCGGCGGCGTCGGAGGCGAACAGCTCGACCCGCCCGGGTCCGGTGAGCGCGACGTCGAGCCGCACCTCGCGCACGTCGGTGCTGTGCGCCCACCAGCCGGCCGGGAACGCGCCGAACCAGGTGGCGAAGCTGACCCGCGCGCCCGCCGGCACGCGCACCCGCCGCCGGTCCAGGACCTCCGCCGTCGTCGGGGTGTCGGGGTCGGCGCCGTCGGCGTAGAGCGGCAGGGCGGCGAGGTCGGCGGGCAGGACGACGCGGGCGAGGACGGCCGGCGCCGCGGGCGTCGCGGTCGGGTCCGGGAGCAGGGGGGAGGTCAGGGTGCGCACCCGGTCCGCCGTACCCCGCGCAGCCGCAGGGACGCCGTAGGGTCGCTGCGTGGCCGGGGACTCGCTGTTCGACGCCGCCGAGCAGGAGGCGGCCGAGCGGGTCGCGCCCCTCGCGGTGCGGATGCGCCCGCGCACCCTCGACGAGGTCGTCGGCCAGCGCCACCTGCTCGCCAGCGGCGCGCCGCTGCGCCGGCTCGTCGAGGGCGACGCCCCGCTGTCGGTCGTGCTGTGGGGGCCGCCCGGCACCGGCAAGACGACGCTCGCCATGCTCATCGCGCGCTCGACGCGCCGCCGGTTCCGCGAGCTGTCGGCCGTCACCGCCGGGGTGAAGGACGTCCGGCAGGTCGTCGACGAGGCCAAGCGCGCGCTCGGCGAGACCGGCGCGCAGACGGTGCTGTTCGTCGACGAGGTGCACCGGTTCTCCAAGACCCAGCAGGACGCGCTGCTGCCGAGCGTCGAGAACCGCTGGGTGACGCTCGTCGCCGCGACGACCGAGAACCCGTTCTTCAGCGTCATCAGCCCGCTGCTGTCGCGCTCGCTGCTGCTCACGCTCGAGCCGCTCACCGACGACGACGTCCGCACGGTCGTGCAGCGGGCGCTCGCCGACGAGCGCGGGCTCGGCGGCCGGGTCACCGTCGACGACGACGCCGTCGACCACCTCGTGCGGCTCGCCGGCGGCGACGCGCGCCGGTCGCTCACCGCGCTCGAGGCCGCCGCCGGGCGCGTCCGACCACGTGACGCTCGAGCTGCTCGAGCAGGCCGTCGACCGGGCCGCCGTCCGCTACGACCGCGACGGCGACCAGCACTACGACGTCATCAGCGGCTTCATCAAGTCGATCCGCGGCTCCGACGTCGACGCCTCGCTGCACTACCTGGCGCGGATGTTCGAGGCGGGGGAGGACCCGCGCTTCGTCGCCCGCCGGCTCGTGGTGCTGGCCAGCGAGGACGTCGGCATGGCCGACCCGTCGTCGCTGCAGGTCGCGGTCGCCGCGGCGCAGGCGCTCGAGCTCATCGGGATGCCCGAGGCGCGGCTCAACCTGGCGCAGGCCACGATCCACCTGGCGCTCGCGCCCAAGAGCAACGCCGTGCTGGCGGGCGTCGAGTCGGCGATCGCCGACGTCCGCGCCGGCCGGACGGGCACCGTCCCGCCGCACCTGCGCGACAGCCACTACCCGGGGGCCAAGAAGCTGGGACACGGCTCGCCCGGCGGCTATCGGTACCCTCACGACTTCCCCGGACGGGTCGTGGCGCAGCAGTACGCACCCGACCCGGTCGTCGGGCGGGAGTACTACTCGCCCGGCGGTCTCGGGGTCGAGCGCGTCGCCTCGCAGCGGCTCGCGGGGCTGCGCGAGGTCCTGCGCGGCGACCGCGGCGTCGTGCCCGAGGATGCTGCGGACGGCTTCCGCCCCCGGTGCCGGCCGACACCCCCCACGCCCGAGGAGCTCGCTGCCCTCGGGACAGAGAAGGAGCAGTAGTGCTGACAGGTGGACAGGTCGCCGGGCTGATCGTGGCGGTGTTCTTCGCGATCCTCGTGCTCGTGCTGTGCCTGGTGCTGATCAAGCTGGGCCGCGTCGTCGAGGAGACGCAGAAGCTCGTCGCCGGCATCACCGACCAGACCGTGCCGCTGCTCGGCGAGGTCACGACGTCGGTGACCCACGTCAACCAGGAGCTCGTGCGGGTCGACGCGATCACCGCCAACGTGCAGTCGATCAGCGGCAACGTCAGCGCGCTGACCAGCCTGTTCGCCGCCACGCTCGGCAGCCCGATCATCAAGGTCGCCGCGTTCTCGTACGGCGTGCGCTCGGCCGCGGGCCGCCGCCACGAGAAGGACGTCAACCGCCGCGTGCGCGAGGAGCTCAAGAGCAGCCGGAGGATCGGGTGACGCCGCCGCCTGTTCTACATCGCGATGGGCGCCGCGGTCGGCATCCTCGTCGTGCAGCGCGCGACCCGGGCGGCGCAGCGCTTCACGCCCGCCGGGGTGCAGCAGTCCGTCGCCGGCTCGCTGAGCGGGCTGACCGCCGCGATCTCGGAGTTCACCGAGCTCGTCCGCGAGGGCATGGCCGAGCGCGAGGACGAGCTGCGCGTGACGCTCGGCCTCGACGGCACCCACGACCTGGTCGACACCGTGCCCGGCTACACGGGCGGTCTGGAGCCGGACGTCCGATGAGCACGCCCGCACCGGCGATGTCGTCGGCGGAGATCCGCCGCCGCTTCCTGTCGCACTTCGAGTCGCGCGGCCACCTCGTCGTGCCGTCCGCGTCGCTCATCACCGACGACCCGACGCTGCTGCTCGTCAACGCCGGCATGGTGCCGTTCAAGCCGTACTTCCTCGGCGAGCTGCCGCCGCCGGCCGCGCGCGCGACCAGCGTGCAGAAGTGCGTGCGCACCCTCGACATCGAGGAGGTCGGCAAGACCACGCGGCACGGCTCGTTCTTCCAGATGGCCGGCAACTTCTCGTTCGGCGACTACTTCAAGGAAGGCGCGATCGACTTCGCGTGGGAGCTGCTCACCGGCTCCGTGGAGTCGGGCGGCTACGGCCTGCCCGAGGAGCGGCTCTGGACGACCGTCTACCTCGACGACGACGAGGCGCTCGAGCTGTGGAAGCGCTACGTCCCCGAGGAGCGCATCCAGCGCCGCGACATGGCCGACAACTACTGGCACATGGGCGTCCCGGGCCCCGGTGGCCCGTGCAGCGAGATCTACTACGACCGCGGCTCGGAGCACGGCCGCGAGGGCGGGCCGGTCGCGGACGAGGACCGCTACCTCGAGGTCTGGAACCTCGTCTTCATGCAGTACCAGCTCAGCACCGTGCGCACGAAGGTCGACTTCGACATCGCCGGGCCGCTGCCGGCGCAGAACATCGACACCGGCATGGGCCTCGAGCGCGTCGCGACCGTGCTGCAGGGCGTCGACAACCTCTACGAGATCGACACCTCCCGGGCGATCCTCGACCGCGCGGCCGAGCTCACCGGCGTCCGGTACGGGCAGGACCACGGCGGCCGACGTCCGGCTGCGCGTCGTCGCCGACCACGCCCGGACCGCCGTGATGATGATCGGCGACGGCGTGCGCGCCGGCAACGAGGGCCGCGACTACGTCCTGCGCCGTATCCTGCGGCGCACCGTCCGCTCGATGCGGCTGCTCGGCGCGCAGGACCCGACGATGGCCGAGCTCGTCGAGGCGTCGATCGGCGCGATGGGCCCGCAGTACCCCGAGCTCGTCGACGGCGCCGAGCGCATCGCCGCGGTGGCGGTCGGCGAGGAGCGCAGCTTCCTCGAGACGCTCACCAAGGGCGCGTCGGTCTTCGACACCGCGGTGCCGGCGGCCCGGCAGTCGCGGCGGCGTGCTGTCGGGGGCGCAGGCGTTCCAGCTGCACGACACGTACGGCTTCCCGATCGACCTGACGCTCGAGATGGCCGCCGAGCAGGGGCTGTCGGTCGACGAGCCCGGCTTCCGCGCGCTCATGGCCGAGCAGCGCGCCAAGGGCAAGGCCGACGCCAAGCAGAAGAAGACCGGCGGGGTCGACACCTCCGCCTACCGCGGGCTGCTCGAGGAGACCGGCGTCCCGGAGTTCACCGGCTACGGCGAGGTGCGCTCCGAGGGACGGGTGCGCGGGCTGCTCGTCGACGGCGCGGCCGTCCCGTCCGCCGCCGAGGGCTCGCTCGTCGAGCTGGTGCTCGACCGCACGCCCTTCTACGCCGAGGGCGGCGGGCAGCTCGCCGACGCCGGCCGGATCGTGCTGGCCGACGGCACCGTCGTGCAGGTCGACGACGTGCAGAAGCCGCTCGGCGACCTCATCGTCCACCGCGGCCGCGTCGTCTCCGGCGAGGCGCGGGTCGGTGTCGAGGCCGACGCGCAGGTCGACGTCGACCGCCGCCGCTCGGTGTCGCGCGCCCACACGGCGACCCACCTGGTGCACAAGGCGTTCCGCGACGCGCTGGGGGAGCAGGCCACGCAGGCCGGCTCGCTCAACGCCCCGGGCCGCTTCCGCTTCGACTTCGCCTCGCCGTCGGCCGTCCCGGCCTCGGTGCTGGCCGACGTCGAGCAGCAGATCAACGAGATCGCGCTCGCCGACCTCGAGGTGCGCGCGTTCGTCACCACCCAGGACGAGGCGCGGCGCATCGGCGCGATGGCGCTGTTCGGCGAGAAGTACGGCGACGCCGTCCGCGTCGTCGAGGTCGGCGACTACGCCCGCGAGCTGTGCGGCGGCACGCACGCCCAGCGCTCCGGTCAGCTCGGCATGGTGAAGCTGCTGTCCGAGGCGTCCATCGGCTCCGGCGTGCGCCGCGTCGAGGGGCTCGTCGGGCTCGACGCGTACTCCTACCTGGCGCGCGAGCACGTGCTGCTCGCGCAGCTGGCGTCGTCGTTCAAGGTGCCGGCCGAGGAGGTGCCCGACCGGGTCGCCGCGACCGTCGCCCGGCTGCGCGAGGTCGAGAAGGAGCTGGCGGCGCTGCGCGCGGGTGCCGTGCTGCAGCAGGCGGCGGCGTTCGCCGTCCGGTGCCCGCGACGTGGCGGGGTGGCGTACGTCGCCGGTCGAGGCGCCTTCCGGCACCTCCGGTGACCTCGTGCGGCAGCTCGCGCTCGACGTCCGCGGGCGGCTCGCGGCCGACCGGCCGGGCGTCGTGCTCGTCGCGGCCGGTGGTGCGCGGGTGACGCTCGTCGCCGCGGTCAACGACGCCGGACGCGCGCGCGGGCTGTCGGCGAACGCGCGTCCTGCGCGAGGCGGCGGTCGCCGTCGGTGGCAAGGGCGGCGGCAAGGACGACGTCGCGCAGGGCGGTGGGTCGGACGCCGCCGGGATCCCGGACGCGCTGGCCCGCGGTGAGGCGCACGTGCTGAAGGTGGCTACCGGGTCGTGACGCGCGTGCCGGGGTGGCGTCCGGCGGCTGCAGCGCCGGCGGGGCGCTCGGCCTGCCGCTCGTTCCTCGCGGCTCGACGGCCTTCGCCGCCCCGTCGGCGCTTCCGCCGCCTCGGTGGGC
>CAVRTO010000013.1:0-124440 GCA_963724145.1 uncultured Solirubrobacteraceae bacterium | reverse complement strand
GCTCGACGGCGTCCTCTACTGCCACGCGAGCCCGCGCCGCGACGACGAGATGCTCACGCGGCTCTCGCCGGACGAGCGCTACGCCGCCGCGCTCGCGGACGTGACCGCCGCGGTCGTGGTCGCCGGGCACACCCACCAGCAGCACGAGCGCACGGTCGCCGGCGTCCGCTACGTCAACGCCGGCAGCGTCGGTCTGCCCTACGAGGGCGACGGCGCCGCCCGCTGGCTGTGGGTCGCGGACGGCGAGCCGGCGTTCCGGTCCACCACGTACGACGCCGCCGGCGCCGGCCGGCGCATGCTGCGCGCCGGCTGGCCCGACGGCCGGTCGGTGGGCGCGGCGCTCACCGACCCGGTCGACCCGCTCGTGGTGACGCGGATCTTCGAGGACCTCAGCGGCTGAGGATCGGCTCCCGCAGCGCGGGCGTTGCGGCTCCGCCGCGCGCCGCCATACGATCGGCGCGATGAGCGGCGTCGACCCCGGCGCGGAGGAGCGCGAGCGGCGCCGCGCCGAGCGGGCCAGGCGCCGCGCGCAGCCGCAGCCGCGCCGCCGCTCGCGCTCCCGTGGTCCGGCGCGCCTGTTGGCGGCGCTCGCCCTCGTCGCGGTCGGCGCCGCCGCCGCGTTCGCGCTGACCCGCGCGGGCGGCGGCGACCCGGCGCCGGCGGCGGACGCGCAGCGCGCGGCGAGCACCAGCGCGACGCACGTCGTCCAGCGCCCGCTCGGGCCGACGGTGACCGGCGCCGCGGCGCGCCGGGCGATCGTCCCGATCCTCATGTACCACGTGATCGCGGCACCGCCGCCCGGCACGCCGTACCCGCAGCTGTGGGTGACCCCGGAGGCGTTCGCGGCCCAGATGCACGCGCTCGCGACCGCGGGCTACCACGGGATCACGCTGGCCGAGGCGTTCGCGGCCTGGGAGCACGGCGCACGGATCCCGGAGCATCCGGTCGTCGTGTCGTTCGACGACGGTTACCGGTCGCACTCGACGGCGGCCGCGCCGGTGCTGAAGACGCTCGGCTGGCCCGGCGTGCTGAACCTGGAGATCGACAACGCCGGCGCCGGCGGGATCGCGCTGTGGCGGCTGAAGCGGCTCGTGCGCGACGGCTGGGAGATCGACTCGCACACCGTCACGCATCCCGACCTGACGACGCTCGGGCCGGACGCGCTGCGCGACGAGCTGGCCCGCTCGCGCGCGTGGATCGAGCGCGAGCTCGGCGTACCGGCCGACTTCTTCTGCTATCCGGCCGGCAAGTACGACCCCACGGTCGTGACCGCCGTCCGCGCCGCCGGCTACCGCGGCGCGACGAGCGAGCTGCCCGGCGCCGCGACCGCGCGGAGCGACCCGTACCGGCTGCCGCGGGTGCGCGTCTCGGGCACCGACAGCGCGACGTCGGTGCTCGCGGCGCTCACACCGGCGTGACGTCGGTGCGCAGCGTCCCGCGGCGCGCCGTGACCAGCGCGCCGCCCAGCAGCGCCGCGAGCGCGGCCGCGACGAAGCACGCGCGCCAGTCGAGCGTCTCGACGATCGTCCCGCCCAGCGACGTGCCGACCGAGAAGCCGAGGATCAGCGCGGTCACCGGCCACGCGTACGCCTCGGTCACCGCGCCCGGCGGCGCGAGGTCGGAGACGAGCTGGTTGCCGGCGGCCCCGAGCGGCGCGATCAGCAGGCCGGCGGGGATGATCAGCAGCGCCATCGACGCGACCGACCCGGCGAGCAGCGCCGGCAGGAACCCGAGCGGCAGCACCAGCGCGAGCCGCACGTAGACCGAGCCGAGCGGCGTGCGCCACGCGCGGCTGCCGTAGAGCAGCCCGCCGACCGCGCTCGACGCCGCCCAGACGGAGAGGATCACACCCGCCCACGCGGGTGCGCCGTGCCCCGACGCGAACGCGGGCATGCTGATCTCCACGACGCCGAAGCAGAAGCCCGCGGGCAAGGTGGTGAGCACGAGCGTGCGGACGCCGCCGGAGCGCAGCGCGCCGATCGCGCCGTGCGTGCCGGCGAGCGGGTCCGGCGTCCAGGTGCGCGACGGGCGGCGGGAGACGAACAGCGCCGTGCCGGCGAGGACGCAGGCGGCGCTGAGCGCGAGCGCGGCGATCGGCGAGACCGCGGCGACGATCGCCGCGCTGATCAGCGGCCCGGCGGTGAACAGCACCTCGATCGCGACGCTGTCGAGCGCGAAGGCGGCCGACAGCAGCTCGTCGCGGCGGCGCAGCAGCTCGGGCCACAGCGCGCGCAGCGCCGAGCCGATGTTCGGGATGCAGAAGCCGCCGGCCAGCCCGCACGCGACGAGCGCGGCCGTCGGCGCGCCGCCCTCGGTCAGCGCGATGAGCAGGCCGGTGAAGGTGGCGTCGAGCACCGCGAGCGGGAGCAGGATGCGGCGCTGGCCGAAGCGGTCCATCCAGCGGCTCTGGACCGGGACGCCGAGCGCGGCGCCGATCCCGAACGCGCCGTCGACCAGGCCCGCGACGGCGTAGGAGTCGCGCTCGTGCGACAGGTACAGCACGCTCGCGAGCGCGAAGATCCCGAACGGCAGCCGCGCCAGCATCGAGGCCAGCAGCAGCGGCGTGACGTCGGGCGCGCCGAGCACGTCCTTGTAGCGCGCGGTCCCTGACACGGCGGCCACGCTACCGGCCGCGGTTCCGGTAGCGTCGCGGATCATGAGCGACAAGATGCGCCGCAAGGAGTACGAGCGGCGGCTCGAGGGACTGCGGCTCGAGCTCGTCAAGCTCCAGGAGTGGCTGCGCGTGACCGGCGAGCGGGTCGTGCTCATCTTCGAGGGCCGCGACGCCGCCGGGAAGGGCGGGACGATCAAGCGGATCGTCGAGCCGCTCAACCCGCGCTGGGCGCGGATCGTGGCGCTCGGCACGCCGACGGAGCGCGAGCGGACGCAGTGGTACTTCCAGCGCTACGTCCCGCATCTCCCGGCGGCCGGGGAGATGGTCATCTTCGACCGCTCCTGGTACAACCGCGCCGGCGTCGAGCACGTCATGGGCTTCTGCACGCCGTCGCAGTACCGCGAGTTCCTGCGCGCGACGCCGCAGTTCGAGCGGATGCTCGTGCGCGACGGGGTCATGCTGCGCAAGTACTGGTTCTCGATCTCCGACTCCGAGCAGGAGCGGCGCTTCAAGAAGCGCGCGGAGGATCCGCTGCGGCGCTGGAAGCTGAGCCCGATGGACCTCGAGTCGCGCGACCGGTGGGTCGAGTACTCGAAGGCGAAGGACGAGATGATGCTCCACACCCACACGCCCGAGGCGCCGTGGTTCACGGTCGAGGCCGACGACAAGAAGACCGCGCGCCTGACCTGCATCAACCACCTGCTCGACTCGGTCGACTACGAGGACGTGCTGCCGGGCGCGATCGACCTGCCGAAGCGGCCGCCGATCAAGGACGACTACGTCCGCCCGCCGCGCGACGAGAACACGGTCCTCCTGACGCTCGACACGTAGAAGCCTGTTGCTGCCCGCGGCTCGCGGGTTGGTAGCGTCGGAGAACACGACGGGTCCACCCGTGAAGCCCGACCAGGGAGGTGCCGGAGCATGCCAGTGGTGCCGATGCGCGAGATCCTGGATCGTGCGTTCGCCGAGCGCTACGGCGTGGCGGCGATCAACGTCGTCGACGACCTCACGCTGGACGCGGTGCTCGCCGCGGCGGCCGAGCTGCAGGCGCCGCTGATCGTGCAGACCTCGCTCAAGACCGTGAAGTCGATCGGGGCCGGGCCGCTGTACAGCATGTGGCGCGCCCGGGCGGACGCGACGCCCGTCCCGGTCACGCTGCATCTCGACCACTGCCCGGACCGCGAGTGGATCACCGCCTGCCTCGAGGCGGGCTGGAACTCCGTGCTGTTCGACGGCTCCGAGCTCGACGTCGCCGAGAACACGCGCCAGACGATCGAGGTCGTCGCCGAGGCCGACCGCCTCGGCGCGCAGGTCGAGGGCGAGATCGAGAGCGTCACCGGCGTCGAGGACGGCATCGGGTCCGAGTTCGGCGGCGAGGTCCATCCGACCGAGGTCTCGGCCGAGTTCATCTCCGCCACCGGCATCTACAGCTTCGCGCCGGCGATCGGCACGGCGCACGGGCTCTACGCGACCGAGCCGCACCTGATGCCCGAGCGCGTGACCGAGATCGTCGCGCTGCATCCGATCCCGATGGTCCTGCACGGCGGGACCGGGCTGACCGAGGCGCAGTTCACCGACCTGATCGAGCGCGGGTGCGCGAAGGTCAACATCTCGACGGCGCTCAAGATCGCGTTCGTCGAAGCGCACCGCGAGTACCTCGACGCGAACCCCGGCAAGCACGACCCGCCGTCGATGCTGGCGCACGTCCGGGCCGCGGTGAAGGACATGGCGGAGCGGCACATCCGCATCTTCGGGTCGGCGGGCAAGGCGCCGGCGTTCGACTCCGCGGCCGCCTGAGTTGCCCGCGCTGATCTTCGACTGCGACGGCGTCCTCGCGGACACGGAGCGCGACGGCCACCGGCCCGCGTTCAACCAGGCGTTCGCCGAGGCCGGCCTCGGCGTGGTCTGGGACGAGGCGGAGTACGGCCGCCGGCTGCGGATCGGCGGCGGCAAGGAGCGGATCGCGTCGCTCTTCCCCGACGCCGACGCGCGCCGCGACCAGATCCTCGACCTGCACAAGCGCAAGACCGCGATCTACAAGGACATCGTCCGCAGCGGCCGGCTCCCCGGCCGGCCGGGGATCGCGCGGATCGTGAACGAGGCGCTCGCCGCCGGCTGGACGCTCGCCGTCGCCTCGACCTCCGCCGAGGAGTCGGTCCGTGCGGTGCTCCAGCACGTCGTCGGCGCCGACGTCGCGGCGAACTTCGCCGTCTTCGCGGGCGACGTCGTCCCGGCCAAGAAGCCCGACCCGGGGATCTACCTGCTGGCGCTGAGCGAGCTCGGCGTCGACGCGGGCGACGCGATCGTGGTCGAGGACTCGCGCAACGGGCTGCTCGCCGCGGTCGGCGCCGGCCTCCGCTGCGTCGTCACGGTCAGCAGCTACACGACGGACGAGGACATGTCCGAGGCGGCGCTCGTCGTGACGAGCCTCGGCGACCCCGGCGAGCCCGCGCGCGTGCTCGCCAACCGCAGCGCGGCGCGACCGGGCGCCGAGGTGAGGATCGCCGACCTCGAGACGTGCCTGAGGGAACCGATGCAAGAGGAGGCTGTATGAGCGGGACGGACCGGGCCGAGCTGATCGTGCGCACGATCAGCCAGACGGCGGTCGACAACGAGCGCTACTTCTGCGAGCTCGACGCGGTCGCCGGCGACGGCGACTTCGGCTACTCGCTCGCCCGCGGCTTCGAGAACGTGCTCTCGGGCTGGGACGAGATGGAGTACGACGACGCCGGCGGGCTGCTCAAGAAGACCGCGATCGTCCTCACCAAGCGGATCGGCGGGACCTCCGGCCCGATCTGGGGCACCGCGTTCCTGCGCGCCGGCGGCTCGCTCGCGGGCAAGCCGGAGCCGACCGGAGCCGAGGTCGTCGAGGCGATCCGCGCCGCGATCGAGGGAATCAAGCAGCGCGGCAACGCCGACCTCGGCGACAAGACGCTGCTCGATGCGCTCGTCCCGGCCACCGACACGCTGGAGGCGTCGCTCGACCAGGGCGCGGCCGCCGCGCTGGATGCGGCCGCGGCCACCGCGCGCGAGAGCGCGGAGGCGACGACGGGCATGCTCGCGCAGCGCGGGCGGGCGTCGTACACGGGCGAGCGCAGCCGCGACTCGCCGGACGCCGGAGCGATCGGCGTCGCGGTGATGCTCGAGGCCGTGAGCCGGGCCTGGCGGGAGTCGGAGCTGGAACGGACCTGACCGGTCCGCCTGCGGCAGGGACCCACGAGAGAGGAGCGACGTGAAGAAGTTCGTGAACGATCCGCAGCAGTTCGTCCCCGAGATGCTCAAGGGCATCGAGGCCGCCAACCCGGGCACGCTGAAGTACGTCCCCGACTACAACCTGATCATGCGCGCGGACGCCCCGCGCGACGACAAGGTCTCGATCGTGCAGGGCTCGGGCTCAGGCCACGAGCCCGCGCACGTGATGGTGGTCGGCAAGGGCATGCTCGACGCGGCCTGTCCGGGCGACGTGTTCGCGGCCCCGCCGTCGGACTACGTCTACGAGACGACGAAGCTGCTGGCGAGCCCGAAGGGCGTCCTGCACATCATCAACAACTACACCGGCGACAAGATGAGCTTCGACATGGGCCGCGAGCTGGCCGAGGCCGAGGACATCAAGATCGCGACGATCGTCGTCGACGACGACGTCGCCGTGAAGGACTCCACCTACACCGTCGGGCGCCGCGGGGTCGCGGGCAACTTCTTCGTGATCAAGGCCGTCGGCGCGGCCTCGGAGGAGGGGGCGGAGCTGGACGCGCTCGTGGAGCTCGGCAACCGCGTCAACGCAGTCACGCGCAGCATGGGCATGGCGCTCACGTCGTGCACGCCGCCGGCGAAGGGCTCGCCGCTGTTCGAGCTGGGCGAGGACGAGATGGAGATGGGCGTCGGCATCCACGGCGAGCCGGGCCGGCGGCGCGAGAAGCTCGCCGACGCGAACGCGATCGTCGACGAGCTGGTCGAGGCGGTCGCCTCGGACGGGCCGTACTCGTCCGGCGACGACGTCGCGCTGATGATCAACGGGCTCGGCGGGACGCCGATCTCCGAGCTCTACATCCTCTACGGGCGCGCGTACGACCAGCTCAAGGGGCGCGGGCTCAACGTGACGCGCAGCTACGTCGGCGAGTACTGCACCTCGCTCGACATGGCCGGCGCCTCGGTCACGCTGGTCAAGCTCGACGACGAGCTCAACCGGCTCTTCGACGCGCCCGCCGAGGTCGCGGTCCGCGTGTTCTAGTGATCCTCCTCGCCCGGCACGGCCGGACGGCGGAGAACGCGGCAGGCCGGATCCTCGGCCGCCGCGACCCGCCGCTCGACCGCGCCGGGCGGGCGGAGGCCGCGGCGCTGGCCCGCGCGGTCGCGGACGCCGCGCCGCGCGCGCTCTACACGTCCCCGCTCCTGCGCGCGCGGGAGACGGCCGCGGCGGTGGCCGGCGCGACCGGGCTCGACGCCGTCGTCCTCGACGAGCTCGCCGAGTCGCGCCGCGGCGCCTGGGAGGGCCGCACGCTCGCCGACCTGGAGCGCGAGGACCCGGCGCTCGTCGCCGCGTTCCGCGCCGGCGACCCCGGCTTCGCGTTCCCCGGCGGCGAGTCGACGCGCGAGCAGACCGCGCGCACGCGGGTCGCGCTGGGCCGCATCGGCGCGGGCCCGCTCCCGGCCGTGGCGGTCACGCACGCGGGGATCATCCGCGCGGCGCTCGCGCTCCACGGGCGCCCGGTCCCGCCCGAGGCGTCGCTGCCGCATGGCGGCCTCACCCGGCTGGAGGACGCGCCGTGACGGAGCCGCTGCGCGCGCCCGAGCCCGCGCGCGTGCGCACGCCGGCCGAGGAGGCGCGGGCGCTCGTCGCGGCGCACGCGTCCGGGCTGCTGGCCACCCTGACCGCGGACGGCGACCCGTGGGGCTCGCTGGTCGCCTACGGCACGCTCCCCGACGGCGCCCCGGTGCTGCACGTCTCGACGCTCGCCGAGCACGGCCGCAACCTCGCGCGCGACGGCCGCGCGAGCCTCGTCGTCGCGGAGGACGCCGCGGGCGGCGACCCGCTCGACGCCGGCCGGGTGACGCTGGCCGGACGCGCGGAGCGCCCGGCGGGCGCGGCGGCGGACGCCGCGCGGTCGGCCTTCCTGGCGGCGGTGCCCGGCGCGGAGCGCTACGCGGACTTCGCCGACTTCACGCTCTACGTGCTCCGCGTCCAGCGCGTGCGCTGGGTCGGCGGCTTCGCGCGGATGGACTCGATCGGCGCGGACGCCTACCGCGCGGCGGAGCCGGATCCGGTCGCGGGGTCCGCGGCGTCCGCCGTCCGCCACCTCAACGACGACCACGCCGATGCGCTGCTCGCGATGGCGGCCGGTCCCGGCGGCTTCACCGACGCGACCGCCGCGAGCTGCGTCGGCGCGGACCGCTACGGGCTCGACCTGTGGGTCGAGACCCCGCGTGGCGCCGGCCCGTGCCGGGTCGGTTTCGCACAGCCGTGCACGCGGGCCGACGGCCTCCGCGCCGCCACCGTCGAGCTGGCGCGCCGCGCGCGACGCTAGGCGTCGCGGGCGCCGGGATGCCCGTCGCCGGGCCATGGCGCGAGCACGAGCAGCAGCCGGGCGTCGGTGATCGCGCGGACCGCATGGCGCTCGCCGGGATCGAAGACCGCGGCGAGCCCCGGCCCGCCGGTCGTGCCGGCGAGCTCGACCTCGCCCTCGACCACGACGACGTAGGCGCGCTCGTGCACCTGGTGCTCGGCGAGCTCCTCGTCCGCCTCGAGCACGATGGCGATCGAGCGCGCGGCGCCGCGCTCGGAATGCAGGATCCGCGGCTGGCGCGGCTGGACGTCGAGCGTTCGCAGGTCCCAGAGCTCCATGGCCGGGAGCCTACGCCCGCGGGCGGTCGCGCGCACGGCAGCATGCGTAGTGCGTCCGCGCAAATGCCGTAGTCGGCTACGGAGGTGCGGCGACGCCCGCGCGTCCATCCTCGTCGCATGCCCATCACGCCCTTCGACGACGACGACTTCCGGCGCGCGTTCGCGGACGTGCTCGGCGGCGCGCGGCGCGGCGCCTCCGACGTCGGCGAGGCCCTCGCCACCGCCGCCCGGATCGAGGACGGCGACGCGGACGCGTGGGTGCTCGAGTGGGTCGCGACCGCCGGCGCGGCGTGGGCGGCCGCCGGCGCCGCAACGGCCGCGGGGCGCCGCGTGAGCGCCCGCGCGCACCTGTTGGGTGCGGCGACGTACTACGCGGCGGCGCTGCGCCTGATCGACCGCTCGGCGGAGGCCGGCCGGCGGCTCGACCTGTGGCGGCGCCAGCGCGCGTGCTGGGACCGCGCCGCCGCGTTGTTCGCGGTCCCGGCCGAGCGGCTCGCGATCCCCTACGCGGGCACGACGCTGCCGGGCTACTTCTTCGCCGCGCCCGACGCGGCGCCCGGCGAGCCGCGGCCGCTGGTCGTGATGAGCAACGGCGCCGACGAGGCGACGTCGCAGATGTGGGCGCTCGGCGGCGCGGCGGCGGCCGAGCGCGGCTATCACTGGATGACGTACGACGGTCCCGGTCAGCAGGCGGCGCGGTACGAGCAGGGCCTCCTCATGCGACCCGACTGGGAGGCGGTCCTGACGCCGGTGCTCGACGCGATGATCGCCCGGACGGACGTCGACGGCGCGCGGATCGCGGTGGTCGGCGTCGGCCAGGGCGGCTTCTGGGTGCCGCGCGCGCTCGCCTCCGAGCGCCGGCCCGTCGCCGCGGTCGCCGACCCGGGCGTCGTCGACGTGTCCGCGGCCTGGACGGCGCGGCTCGCCGAGCCGATCGCCGCGCTCCTCCGCAGCGGCGCGCAGGCGCCGTTCGAGCGCGAGCTGCGCCTGCTCGCGCTGTTCGACCCGGCCGCGGCGGCGGTGCTCCGCGCCCGCGCAGAGCCCTACGGCGCCGGCCTCGCCGCCGTCGCGCGCGATTACCGCCTGGGCGACGTGGCCGCGGCGATCACGACCCCGCTGCTCGTCACCGCGGCGGACGGCGAGACGCGCTGGCCCGGTCAGTCGCAGGCGCTGTACGAGCGGTTGCCCGGGGAGAAGGCGCTGGCCGATCTCGGCGCCGGCGGCGCCGTGCCGCGCGAGACGGCGATCTTCGACTGGCTCGACGGGCGGCTGGCCGGCGGTCAGAGCTCGTGGCGCGCGGTCACGCCGCGCTTCTGCATGGCGCGGTAGACGTGCGTCTCGACCGTGCGCACCGACAGCACGAGCTGGTCCGCGATCTCGGCGTTGCTCAGCCCGCGCCCGGCCAGCCCGGCGATCTGCGCCTCGCGCCGGGTGAGCGCCGTCGCGGTGGCGCCGAGCCCGTCGACGACCGGCGGGTCGGCGCCCTGGCCGGCGGCGTGGAGCTCGCCCGCGCGCGCCGCGGCGCGGCGGGCGGAGTCCTCGCGGCCCGCGCGCACGAACGTCGCCGCCGCCTCTGCCGCGGCCTCCATGGCGTAGCGCCGCATCCCGATCGCCTCCAGGTCGGCTGAGGCCGCGAGCAGCCCGGCGCCGTCGCCCGCGGCGCGCGCCGCCGCGTGCGCGGCGTAGGCATCGGCCGAGCGCGCGTCGCAGCGCGCGGCGAGCGCCTGGACGTGGGCGGCCGCCGGCGCCGAGCCGCAGCGCAGCGCCTCGTAGGCGAGCTGCGCGGCGTAGAGCGGCACGTCGTCGAGCTCGCCGGCCGCCGCGAGGAACCGCTCGGCTCCGGCGGCGTCGCCGCGCGCCCGCGCCGCCCAGCCCTCGGCACGCGCCAGGTACGGCCGCTGGTTCGGCAGCGGCCCGCCGTCGCCGAGCGCGGCGCGGACCCGCTCGAGCGCCGGTGCGACCGCCGGCAGGTCGCCGCTGCCGAGCAGGATCCCGAGCTGCAGCATCCGGACGTGGAGCTGCGTGCCGAACGCGTCCTGGCGCTCGAACTGCGTCTCGGCCTCGGCGAGCCAGCGCGAGGTGTCCGCGTAGCGGCCCTCCTGGAAGCGCAGGTGGGCGAGCGCGAGCGCGCTCAACCCGGCGGCCTCGTGGTCGCCGGCGCGGACGCCGTCGCGGAGCGTCCGCGTCATGTACGCCTCCAGCCCGGGCCAGTCCTCCCCGGACTCGATGCCGATCAGGAGGTACGTCCCGAGCGCGAGGTTGCCGAACTGGTCGGGCAGCGGCACGTCCGGGCGGTACCCGCGGGCGAGCTCGTCGGCGCGGCGCGCCTGGCCCGTGAAGAGCAGCGAGGTCGCGTGCAGCGTCGTCATGCGGCGCCGGACCGCGGGGTCGACGTCCGGCGCGGCGAGGATCCGCGCGGTCGCCTCGACCGTGCCCGCGAAGCCGCCGGTCAGGCCGGCGAGCGCGACCTTCAGCGGATCCAGCCGCCGCTGCCAGGCCGGGTCCGGCGACCAGGTCGTCGCGCGGTCGAGCAGCGTCTGCGCGTCCTCCGGCCGCCTGAGTCCCCAGTAGAGCCCGAACATCCGCTGCTCGACGTAGCCGATCGCCACGGGGTCGCCGGGCGCGCGGTCCTCGTCGGCGGCGAGCGCGGCCTCGGCATCGGCGAAGCGCTGGCGGACGGTGTGTGCGCGCGCGAGCAGCAGCGTCGCCTCGAGGCCGGCGCCGTCCGCGCGGGCGATCTCCGCGAGCTGGGCGCCGAGCGCCGGGTCGCCGGCGAGGTTCGCCGCGCGGCCGGCGTCGAGCACCAGCGCGGGCGGGATCCGCCCGCCCGCGTCGAGGACGAGCCGGGCGACGCGCAGCGCGTCGCCGGGCGTGAACGGATCCCGCTGCTGCAGCGCCCCGGCGGCGCGCATCCGCAGCTGCCGCGCGCGCAGGACCGGCAGCTCCGCGCGCACCGCGTCGCCGTACAGCGGATGCGCGAGCCGGGCCTCGTCGCCGTCGACGACGACGAGCCCGTGGGCCTCGGCCTCGACGAGCGCATCGAGCTCCGCGAGCGCGCCGAGCTCGTCCACCCGCAGCGGCTCCGCGACCGCGAGCAGCTCGACGGGCGCGCGCTCGCGCGCGTCCAGCCCGGCCATCCGGCCCGCCACCAGCTCGGCGAGCGTGCTGCTCACGGGCGGGCGGCCCGCGAGTCTCCAGAGATCTCCGGCGCGCGCGAGCGTGCCGCTCTCCAGCGCGCCGACGACGAGCTCGCGGACGTAGAGCGCGTTGCCGCGGCTCGTCTCCCGCACCCAGCGCAGCGCGTTCTGCTCGACCGGGCCGCCGAGCGCCGCCTCGACCAGCGCGCCGACCGCGTCGTCGCCGAGCGGCCCGAGCTCGAGCCGGCGGGCGCCCGCGTCCTTCCACAGCGACGTGATCGCGTCCGGCCCCGGCTCGCCGGCCCGGACGGTGGCGAGCACGAACGCGCCGCCGCCGCCGGCGAGATGGAGGACGAGCGCGGCCGAGACCGGGTCGAGCCGCTGGGCGTCGTCGAGCCCGAGCACGAGCCGGCGCCCACCGGCGCGCTCGCGCAGCGCCTCGGTGCTGCGGCGCATCAGCTCGAGCGTGTCGTCCGAGCGCACGTCGTCCGGGATCAGGTCCGCGAAGGCGCCGAGCGGGACGGCGGCGGCGCTCCGCGTCGCCTGCACCCAGGCGACCGGCGCGCCGGCGGCCTCCGCCTGCGCGAACGCCTCGCGCGCGAGGCGCGACTTGCCGATCCCGGCGTCGGCGATCACGACGACGCCGCTCACCCCGGCGTCGGCGCGCGCCGCGGCGATCGCCTCCAGCTCGGCGTCGCGGCCGATCAGCGGCCAGGCGGCCGACGCCGCTGGGACGCGCTCCTGCACGGCTGGAGTCTATGCCCGGCCGCCGGCGCGGATCTGCAACGCTGCGGGACGTGGACCTGATCGAGCGGCTGCTCGCGATCGACGTCTCGGCGCTCTCGGACGCGGACAAGACGCTGCCCGTGGCCGACCCCGGCGTGCGCGCGATGATCCCCGGCGTCCGCATGGCCGGCCCGGCGTTCACCGTGGTCGCCGAGGGCGACCACCTGCCGGTCATGAGCGCGCTGGCCGAGGCGGCGCCGGGGGACGTGCTGGTGATCGCCACCGGCGGCGACGACGTCGCGGTGTTCGGCGAGCTGTTCGCGACCGAGGCGCGCCGGCGCGGCCTGGCGGGGATCGTCGCCGACGGCCTCTGCCGCGACCTGCGCGGGCTGCGCGAGATCGGGCTGCCGGTGTTCGCGCGCGGCACGACGCCGCGCTCGGGCACGACCGCGTCGCGCGCGCCGTCCGGCGCGACGATCGACTGCGGCGGCGTCCGCGTCGCGCCCGGCGACATCGTGTTCGGGGACGACGACGGCGTGCTGATCGCGCCGCCGGAGCGGATCGCGGCCGCGCTCGAGACCGGCGAGGCGATCGGCCGCGCGGAGCGCGCGATCCTCGCCGCCCAGGCGCGCGGCGAGGCGCTGCACGACCTGACGAACCACGCCGAGCACGTCGCCGCGCTCGACCGCGGCGAGGCGAGCGCGCTGGCGTTCCGGGTCGATGCCTGACTTCGCGGCGAGCTTCGCCCGCCGGACGCGGCTGCGCGGCGGCGACGAGCTGACCACGATCCTGGCCGGGACCCCGCCGGGCGTGCTCTCGATGACCGGCGGCTTCCCCAATCCGGAGACGTTCCCGACCGACGAGGTCGACGAGATCGCCGCGCGGCTCGTGCGCGACGACGCCGCCGTCGCGCTGCAGTACACGCCGTGCGCCGGGATCGCGAGCGTGCGCGAGTACCTCGTCGAGCGCCAGGCGGCGCTCCAGGGCCGCCGCCCCGAGCTCGCGGAGCTGATCGTGACCAGCGGCGGGATGGAGTGCCTCGCGCTGCTGTGCCAGGCGCTGATCGACCCGGGCGACGCCGTGGCGGTCGAGGAGCCGACGTACCTCGGGGCGCTGATGGCGTTCGGCGGCGCCGAGGCGCGCGCGGTGCCAGTGGACACCGACGCGGACGGGCTCGTGGTCGACGCGCTCGCCGAGCGGCTCGCGGACGGGCTGCGGCCGAAGTTCCTCTACGTCATCCCCGAGTACCAGAACCCGACCGGCCGGACGCTGCCGCTCGCGCGCCGGCGCGCGCTCGTCGAGCTGTGCCGGCGGCACGGCGTGCTGATCGTCGAGGACGTGGCCTACCGCGAGCTCGCGTTCGACGGCGCGTCGCTGCCGACGCTGTGGTCGCTCGGGCCGGACGTCGTGCTCCAGGCCGGGACGTTCTCGAAGACGTTCTTCCCCGGCGTGCGGCTCGGCTGGGCGGTGGGGCCGGCGGACGTGATCGCCGAGCTCGTCGCGGCCAAGCAGAACACCGACCAGTGCGCCGGCGGCTTCGGGCAGCGACTGGTAGAGGAGTACGGCCGCGGCGGCGGCTTCGAGCGCCACCTCCCGGCGGCGCGGGAGCTCTACGCGTCGCACTGGGCGGCGCTGTCGGCGGCGCTCGAGCGCCACATGCCCGCGGGGGTGGCCTGGACCGAGCCGGCGGGCGGCTTCCTCACCTGGATGACGCTCCCGGACGGCCTCGACGCGCTGGCCCTCCGGCCCGCCGCGCTGGAGGCGGGCGTGGCCTACGTGCCGGGGCCGCCGTTCCACGTCGGCGACGCCGGCGCGGCGACCCTGCGGCTGTCGTTCAGCCACCTCGGGCCGCCCGACCTGGAGCGCGCCGCCGAGCGGCTCGGGGGCGTGGTCGGCGCCGCGCTCACGCCTGCGCAGGCATAGCGGCGGCGCGCCCGGGGTACCGCTATTAGCGCCGGGCTTCCGGCAACGAACTGACGGACTCGGAGGACAACGTGGGCGGAATCAGCCTCGGCGGGATCTTGGTGATCATCGGAATCGTGCTGATGTTCGTGTGGTCGTTCTGGATCGGCCTGATCATCGCGCTGGTCGGATTGATCGCGTTCGGCGGCTTCGCGAAGGGCCGCTGGTACTGACCAGGGCCGCGACCGCGCCCACCACGTTCCCGCCACGGCGGGGACGGGGTGGGCGGATCGTGGCGCCCGCCCGCCGGCGCCGGCCGTCAGCCGCGCCGGATGCGCTCGCAGGCGCGCAGCCGGTCGGCCCGGTCGGGTAGGACGCGGTCGCGGCCCGGACCGCAGTCGACACGGTCGCGGGCGCCTCCGGCCGCCCCGATCCGGTCTTTCCCGGAGCCGCTCTTCACCCGGTCGCGCCCGCGGCCGAGCCTGATGCGGTCGGCCCCGCTGCCGGTCCTGACGCGATCCCCACCGGGGCCGGCCGAGACCAGGTCTGCGCCCGCGCCGGTGCTGACCCGGTCGGCGCCGCCGAGGCTGCAGACGCGATCGCGCCCGCCGCCCGAAACGATGCGGTCGGCGCGCTTGGAGCCCAGGATCACGTCGTTGCCGGGCGTGCCGCGGGTGAGCCCGCCGTTCGCCGGGGCGATGATCGTCGCCGTCCGGCCGAGACAGCGGGCGGCGACCGTGTAGCTGATCGTCACCGCGGGCGGGACGCCGGCTGCGCTGGAAGTCACGGACCCGCCCACGGGCACCAGCGAGGAGCCCCCGCCGCCCCCGCCACCGGTTCCGTCGAAGCCGCCCTCGCGTGGATCGAAGACGCCCTGGCCGCCCTGGCCGCCCCCATACAGCCCGCCACCGCCGCCTCCGCCGCCGTCACCCGTGGTGGTGCTGCCGCCGCCGCCGCGACCGAGGACGCCGTCGCCACCCTTCTGCCCAGCGGTCCCGTCCCCGTAGCAGTCGGGGGTGCCGCCTCTGCCGCCGCCGCCGCCCGCGGTGGCCGTGCCCGGCGCACCCCCGGCGCCGGGGCCGCCGGGGTTGTCGATATTCGCGCACATGTCCCGGCCCCCTGCCCCGGGCTGTCCGGCTGCGCCCCCGGCACCGCCGACCTGGTAGCCGGGGATCCCGCCACCGATGAGCGTGGGTGCGCCGGCTCCTCCGCCGCCACCCGCGACCAGCAGGCGTGGATCCGGGCTGAGACCGGCCGAGGACGGGGCCGTGCGCACATCAGACGCTCCCCCACCCCCGCCACCGCCAGGGCCGCCGGCCGTCCTGGCGTCACCCGTCCCGCCGCCGTTGAAGCCGCCCGCGCTCGTCTCGAAGCCGTCGTCGCCGGGGCCGCCCACCTCGACGTACAGCGTCTGACCGCCGGTGACCGTCAGGGACCCCTTCGCGAGTGCGCCCGGTCCGCCCGGCACAGGGCTCGGAAAGCGGGGCCCCGAGGCGCCGCCGGGCGCGCCGACGGCGACGACGTCGACGCTGCCGATGCCCGCCGGGACCTTGAACGCCTGGTCGGGGGCGCCGGTGAAGGAGAACTGACAGCTCACGTCGGTCCCGGACTGATCGCAGTTCGACGGCAGCGCCGCGCGGGCCTGGCCGACTCCGAACACCCCGACCAGCGGGAGGAGCGCGATCAGGAGCCACCGCGGATCGAGTCGACGCACGACCGGACCGGCCGGCCCGCCAGAGACACGCCCCGTGATCATGAGCATCACATTCCCTTTCCAGCTTCTGCGGTGACTCGTCCGCATGCCACCGCGACAAGTCCCGTCGCGGGGGCGGCACGCACCGTTGCCGACGGTTGCGAGCGGGGGGAGCCCATCCGGCGGAATCTCTCCTCCACCGGTCGGCGCAAGTCAAGCCGTCCGGCCGTATTCACCCGGGTGATTCCCTCTCAGCGTCCGGTTCGTGGATCCGCTGAGAGAGACGCTGTCCCTATGGAGATCGGCGCCGAGGTCGCTCGCCGGCCGAAGCCGCCGCCTGTTCGAGCGCCGTGGCGACTTCATCCAGCGGTGCCGTCGTCGTGACCTCGTAATCGGCGCCGGCGCGTAGTCGCGGTTCGAACACAGCCTGGTCGCCTGCGATCTTCGGGCCGTCCTCGGGTCTTGATCCGAACGGGTTGGCGCGGTCGGCGACTCGGGCCAGGATGACGTCAAGCGGTGCGCTCAGCAGGACGACCGCGTCGAAGCGGTCGTAGAGGACGCCCTGGTTCGCCACGCACCCGGAGACGAACAGCCAACCCGCACGGTGCTCGTCCAGGAGCGAGCCGACGCGGTCGAGGTCCCACACCGGCTCAGGTCCATCTCGCGTTTCGGCGTGGACGATCCAGCCCGGGGCGTCGGTGTCGACGACCCGGTGGCCGCGGCGGCCGAGCTCGGCGAGCACCGTCGACTTCCCCGTCCCCGACATCCCGGTCACCAGCACGACGGATCGACGCTCGAGCGCAGCCATGTCCTCATATGGTGCGTCGCGCTCCGGCGGCCCTCCAGTCGTCACGCAGATCGGGACGCCGGGACGCTCGTCCGTTCTGTCGCCGGCGAGGGCTAGAGCGAGATGAGTGATTCCATGTCGAGAAACTCTGACCGGCTCCGCTCAACAGGTGAAGGGCCACGACAGGCGCGGCCCACGACGCCCGGAGACCACGATGACGAAACCGATGAGCACCGCCAAGCCCGACGTCGTCAGCCCTGAGCAGTGGCGCGCCGCGCGCGAGGCGCTGCTCGAGAAGGAGAAGGCGCACACCCGCGCGCGCGACGCGATGGCGGCCGAGCGCCGCCGCATGCCGATGATCCGCGTGGAGAAGGACTATCGCTTCACCGCGCCCGGTGGCGGGGACGCGACGCTGCTCGACCTCTTCGACGGCAGCCGCCAGCTCGTCGTGTACCGGTTCTTCATGGATCCGGACATGGGCGTCTACCCGGAGCGCGGCTGCCCCGGCTGCTCGATGTACGCCGACCAGTTGAGCAACCTGTTGCACCTGCGCGAGCGCGGCACGCGCTTCGTCGCCGTCAGCCGCGGCGAGCAGGAGCACTTGCAGCGCTATCGCGAGCAGATGGGCTGGGAGTTCCCCTGGTACACGCTGCGCGACGACTTCGACGCCGACCACGACGTCGCGGAGTGGCATGGCACGAACGTGTTCCTGCGCGACGGCGACGAGGTCTACCGCACGTACTTCATCGACGCCCGTGGTGACGAGGCGCTCGGGTCGACCTGGAGCTTCCTCGACATCACTCCCTACGGCCGCCAGGAGGCGTGGGAGGATTCCCCCGAGGACTGGCCGCAGACCCCGCCCTACACCTGGGGCGGCTGGCACGACAAGTACGACCACACGCTCTGACGTGCTCGCCCACGTTGCAGGCATCCCCGTCGAGGAGGCGCTGCTGGCCGCGCCGGCGCTGCTGGCCGCTGTGACCGTGATCGCCGGCTACGTCCGGGCGACCGCGACGCGCCCGCGCCGCTGAATCCGCGATAGACGTCGAGATCACCTTCTCGCCAGGACCCTCGCTCAGGCGCTCGGATGAGGCAGAAGCGGTCGTAGAAAGGTTCGCTCGTAGCGCCGCACGCAGCCGGACTCATCGCGGATCTTGTCTGCCGCGATGAAGTCCGGGTCGACCCCGAAGCGTTCTCGGTAGCGCTCGTAGGCGGCCAGGCTCGGGAAGCTGAAGAGGGCGTAGGCGACGTCGCTGGCGCCCTCGGAAGGCAGGAAGTAGCCGTGGTGGATCCCGCCGTGGCGCTCGACGAGGTCCATCCAACCTTTGGCGAACTGCTCGAACGCCTCCACCTGAGCTGGGTCGATCTCGTACCGGACGTGGCAGGTGATCACGCGCGAGGAGTATGTCCGATCGTCGTCAGGCGGCGGCTCGCCGTGGTCGGTCAAGCCGATCCTTCTCGGGGCGCGGACGAGTGCCTCGCGCGAACACGGCCGGATCGTCGCGGGTCGCCGACCGCGCGCCTAGGCCTGCGGCTCGCCGTCCTTGTGCCAGCCCCCGTCCTGGAGCGCGGCCGGATGCGGATCCGGACCGAGCGCGGTGCCGCAGTTCGGGCACCGTCCCGGACTCGGGGTGCTGCTCGTCTGCTCGCCCGGCACGTCCGAGCTGTCAGGGATCGATGCGCCGCAGCTCGGGCACTTCACGTCGTCGCTCATGGAGCGACGAGTACCCGCGCGCGAGGAGCCGCAGGCGTTCCTGGCCGTGGGCTCCGGGCGGCGCGTGCGTCTGTGGTTGACTCGTCGGCCCGCGCCGGCGCCGGCGCGCGACACGTCGGTCGGTTGCACTCCAACCTCACATCCCTCGAAGCCGCGGTGCGCGATCGCATCGCGGATCGCGAGCCGGCCCTCGTCGGGCTGCTGCAGCGGTTGATCGGCTTCGACACCGCGTCGCGCGAGCCGCTCGTCTCGGGCGGCGAGATCCCGGCGCTGCAGGCCTTCCTGGCCGACCGGCTCGCACGCCACGGGGCGGCGGTCGCGCTGACCGAGCCTGACGCCGCGATGGTGGCGGGTCATCCCTACGTGCCGGAGGGCTTCACCTTCGCCGGCCGGCCGCAGCTGGTGGCACGCTTCGCGGGGGCGTGCGGCGGCCCGAGCCTGCTGCTCAACGGCCACGTCGACGTGGTGGCGCCCGGGCCGCGTGCCGACTGGCGTTGCGATCCGTTCGCCGGCGAGGTCCGCGACGGCGTCGTCCACGGCCGCGGCGCGTGCGACATGAAGGGCGGGATCGCCGCGATGGTCGCCGCCGTCGAGGCGTTGCGCGAGCTCGGCGTCCAGCTCGCGGGCGACGTGATCGTCAACACCGTCAGCGAGGAGGAGACCACGGGCGCCGGTGGGCTGGTCGCGGCACGGACGCTGCGCGCCGACGCCGCGATCGTGCCGGAACCGACGGGGTTGGCGGTGTGCGCAGGCTGTCGCGGCTCGCTGCTGGCGGCCGTGACGGTCGAGGGACGCGCCGGACACGCCGGGATCCCGCCAGCCCCCCACGACGAGGGCGGCGCGGTCAACGCGATCGACAAGGCGCGGCTGGTGCTCGACGCGATCCAGCGCCTCAACGAGCGCTGGGCGGCGACGCACCGGCACCCGCGCCTCTCACCCGCCCACTGCGTCCCCACCGCGATCCACGGTGGCGAGTGGATCGTCAGCCACCCCGCCGCCTGCCGGATCGAATGCCACCTCGAGTTCCTCCCCGAGCAGGCCGACGCCGGCGGGTGGGGCGCCGCGGCCAGGCGCGAGTTCGAGGCCGCGATCCGCCGCGCAGCCGAGCAGGACGAGTGGCTGTCACGGCGTCCGCCGCGCGTCGAGTGGCTGCTGGGCGGCGTACCGTCCGCCGAGGTGGCCGAGGGCGACCCGATCGTGCAGACGCTGCTCGGCGTGCAGCGCGACCTGACCGCCGGCTCGCAGGTCGGCGGGTTCGACAACTGGAGCGACGCGGCCACCCTGATCCGCGAGGCCGGGATACCCTCGGTCAACTACGGGCCCGGCGACCTCCGGCACGCCCACACCGCGCGCGAGCATGTCCCCGTCGCCGAGCTGGTTTCCTGCGCGCAGGGCATCGCCCTGACCGCGATGCGGTTCTGCGGCCTCGCGAAATGACGACCGTGCCGTAGATCTGCTGCGAGATCCCGCCTACCGCGTTGTAGCCGCGGCGGCGCGCCGCTATGGCGGCGGTCTTTGTCGATGACGGTCGATCCGGCGCACTCGAGAGATTGTTGTGCGGTCAGAGCCGCTTCTCGCCCCAGAAGTCGGCGTGGGGGTTGTCGTTGTAGTCAGGGATCTTGTGATAGCCCGCGCCCTCGTAGATCGGCCAGGTCGAGGACGTGCTGTCGAGCCGCATGACCCGGTGACCGAGGTCGCGCGCGGCGTCCTCCAACGCGCGGATGAGCGCGCGAGCGAACCCGCGTTCCCGGAACTCCGGGACGACGTACATGCGCTTGAGCTCGCCGGTGCCGTCGCCGAGCGCCTTGACGCCCCCGCAGCAGGCGGGCACGCCGTCGAGGAAGCCGACGACGAATACCCCGCCGGGCGGCGAGAAGTCTGACGGCGTGGCCGACGGACCGCCGCTGAGCGCGCGGCCGGCGATGACGTCGTACTCCTCGAGCAACGCAGCCACGAGCTCGCTCGCCGGCGGGCTCCCGGCACTGCATCGGCAGAACTGGAGCGGCACGCCATCATCGTTCCACGGCACGATCGGCCCGAACCGAAGCACGAGCCGCCCTGCCGCGCCATCGACGGCTTCCGCTCTTGCGAAAGCGTGGCTACGGCAATACGACACGGTCTGTCAGCTGGCCGCGGGCCTTCGGCGGCGCGAGCGCGCCTGACCTGGACGTCATGGCCGCTGGGCATCTCCCTGGGCGCACAGGAAAGCCCGCTGACCGCGGGCTTTCCTCGTTGCTGGTGGGCTCACCGCCCAAGGATGGCGGCAGCGCGTCCGGGAGCGAGCCCGCCGCCGCCTGCATGGGAGGAGCTACGCGCTCGCGCCTGCCTTGGGTCGACGGAGCGTCGCCTTCATCTCCTCGACCTTGGCGTGTGCGTCGGTCTTCGTCTTCTCGACGCGGGCCTTTTGCAGCTCCTTGCGAGCCTCGTGCTCGGCCGTCCGCTGCGCCTCCTCGGCCGCGGCGATCTCCTCCTCGACGTCGACCGCCGGCCGGCGCAGGATCTCGCCGCCCAGCCGCGCCATCGCGGCGTCGATGATCTCGGGGCTCTGCTCGGTGACCTGAGCGAGGACCGCGGTCCTCGTCGGCTGGACCTGCTTCGAGATCTCGCCGAGAACCGATTCCGTCGTATCGACCTCATCGATGTCGAACAGCGATCCGACGAGCATTCCGTACGACCCGCCGATCAGCATGCCGAGCGGGCCACCGATGATCCCGAGGAGCAGGCCGATGAGGCCGCCGCTCGCGATGCCGCCATAGGGGTCCTCGCCAACGTCGCTCTTGACGTCGACGCGGCCGTCGCTGTCACGCGTGACGACAGCGGCGCCCGTGATCTTGATCTGGTCCTGCGAATCGAGCTGCTTCAGGTCGGTGAGCGCCTGGTAGGCGTTCTTGTCGTTCTCCGTGTCTTCGCCGAAGGTGACGACGAGCACGTTGTCCGGCGAGAAATAGTCGGGGGTCATGGAGACCAACCTTCCATAGGGTGTTTGGGGACAGCGCAAGGCTCCCCCCGCCGCGTGTGAGCGGTCATCACAAACTTCGTGTGATTGTGGGAGAGTCTCGACTGGGCATTTGGCCGAGACCCACCCGGAATGCGATCGCCCGCGGATCGGTTCGTTTCGCGACCCGTTCTCTTCGAGCGGCTCTCAGCCGCTGCTCCAGGCACGGTCACGCTCGTCTGTGCACCAGCGGGAAGCGGGAAGACCGTTCTGCTGCTGTCATGGGCCGCGGAAACCGACGAGGCTGTCGCGTGGGTCACCGTCGAGCGCGGCGAGCGTGACGCGCAACGGTTCTGGCTTCACGTGATCGACGCCCTGGCCGACGCCGCCGGCGATGAGGTGATCGAGCGGGTCAGTCCCGCGCCGGGCTTCGCTGGCGCGGTGGTGGTAGAGCGGCTCGTGGCGCAGCTGAAGGGGCTCGAGCAGCCGGTCCAACTGGTGATCGACGATCTGCATGAGCTCCACTCGGAAGACGCGCTCGCCTGGCTGCAGATGCTGATCGCGCGGCCGCCGGCACGGGTCCGGATCCTGCTTGCGACGCGCGAGGAGCCGACCCTGGGCCTGCACCGCTTGAGAGTCGCGGGCAGGCTGACCGAGCTGCGCGGCCCCGACCTGCACTTCTCGCTCGACGAGACCCGTGCCCTTCTCGATGCAAGTGGAATCACTCTGTCGGATGCCGGTCTCGCGTCGCTACACGAACGCACCGAGGGATGGCCGGCCGGCTTGCGTCTGGCGGCGATCTCACTGGCCGCGCACCCGAACCCGGAGCGGTTCGTGTCCGAGTTCTCGGGCAGCGAGCGGACCGTCGCGGGCTACCTCCTCGCAGAGGTGCTGGAGCGCCAGCCCCCGGAGGCGCGCGACCTGCTTCTGCGCACTTCGATCCTCGAACGCGTCAGCGGCCCGCTCGCCGATGCACTCACCGGCGGCACGGCCGCCGAGGCGACCCTCCAGCAACTCGAGGACCGGAACGCGTTCGTCACCGCGCTCGACGCCGGCCGCACCTGGTTTCGCTACCACCACCTGTTCGCCGATCTGCTGCGCCTCGAGCTACGGCGCACCGCGCCGGCGACGATCCCGTCGCTGCACCGCGCCGCGGCCGCCTGGCATGAACAAGAAGGCGACGTCGTCGAGGCCGTGCGCCACCATCAACTGGCAGGTGACTGGGACCCGGCTGCGCGCCTGCTCGTGGACAACTACTTCACGCTGACGATGGCCGGGCGGGGCGAGACGCTCCGCGCGCTGCTCGGGGCGTTCCCGGGCGATGCCAATCTGGACGATGGAAATCTCGCGGCCGCGCTTGCGATCGACAACATTCTCCATGGCCTGCTCGACGAGGCCGCCGCCCAATTTGCCGTCGCTCGGCGACTGGCGCCAGCGGCTCAGGCAAACAGACGGCGCGTCTTCGACGTGTACTTGGCCGTCATCGAGGGCGAGCTCGCCCGCCGGCGCAACGATCTGCCCGAGGCTCAGGAAGCAATGCGCGCACTGGAGGCAGCGCTCGACGCTACGGCAGAGGCAGACGAGCTGCCCGTCCGGCCGGATTACAGGGCACTCGCAGCGATGAACCTGGGCATCGCGGAACTGTGGGCCGGCCATCCCAACGACGCCCGGCAGCACCTCGAGGACGCCCTCAACCGCACGCGCCGGATCTCACGGCCGTTCATCGAGGTCGGCTGCCTCGCGCACCTTGCACTCGCGGCGCCACTCACCGGGCAGCCGCTGCCGCGCGCGCTCGAGTTGAGCGAGCGGGCACTCGCGATTGCCGAGGAGCACGGTTGGAGCAGCCAGTCGATCACGACCGGCGCGTTCGCGATGGCCGGCATGGCGCTCGTGCGGATGGGACGCTTCGCCGAAGCGGAGCGCCATCTCACGCGCGCGGAGGAGTCGCTACGCACGGCAGCCGATCGGGGGACCGAGGTCGTACTCCAACACGCCCGCGGCATGCTGCGCTTCGGCGAGGGCCGCTTCGACGAAGCGCTGGCGGAGTTCGCGCGCGCACAACACCTCGAACGGCTGCTCGCCAGCGAGCACGTCTTCACCGTCGACGTGCACGGGCGCGCCCTCCAGGTACGGGCGCGAATGGGTGACACGGCGTCCGCACAACTCGAGATCGCCCGTTTGAGCGCGGAACAGCGCAACCGCGCCGGAGTCCGCATCGCGCTCGCGGCTCTGGAGCTCGAACAGGACAGCCCGGAAGGGGCCATCGAGGTGCTGGCGCCCGTACTCGACGGTTCTGCGCCGGCCCTGTACAAGCGGTGGGCACGCGCCGATGCATTCCTGCTCCAAGCGATCGCAAGCGATCGGCTCAGCGACCGGCGCGCGGCGGAGGAGGCGCTCGAGGCGACGCTGGAGCTCGCCGAGCCGGACGGCCTCATCCTGCCCTTCATGCTGTGGCCAAGCCGGGAGTTGCTCGAGCGCCAGCCGAAACATCGAACCGCCCACGCGACGTTCATCTCGACGATTCTCGACACGCTCGCCGGGCGCGCCGCTCCTCAGCGCGGAGTGGCCGCGCCGCTGCGGGATGCGTTGAGCGAGGCCGAGCTGCGCGTGGTCAGGTACCTGCCGAGCAATCTGACCGCGTCGGAGATCGCGTCGGAGCTCGTGGTGTCCACCAACACCGTCCGGACGCACATGCGCCACATCTACGCGAAGCTCGACGCCCACACGCGCAGCGAGGCCGTCGCCCGCGCGCGCGAGCTCGGGCTGGTTGCCCCTGGAGCGGTGCGGCGCTGAGACTCACCCTCCGGTGGCCGACCAGCTCAGCTCGAGCTCGAGCTCGACCCGGTCGCCGTTCGACCTCAGCCACCGCCCCAAGCGCACCTCCTGCTCGACCGGGACCGTGATCCGACGGCCCGCTGCGATCAGCTCGAGCGGGCCGCCGGCGGTCAGTGCGTACGCGATGTCGATCAGCCGTTCAGCGGCCTGCTGACGTGACAGCCGTTCGTCGTGCTTGAACTCCGTCACAGCTCCTCGCGCAGCGCGCGGATCTGGAATGCCCGCACGATGTTCGTGATGCCCTGCATCAGCGCCCAGATCCCGGCCAAGACCAGGAGCAGGTACGCGTTGTGGATGAAGAACTGGCCCGACGTCCAGAAGGCGAGCGCCGTCATGAGGATCCCGGAGATCAGTCCCAGCCACCAGAGCGGGTTGAGCGCACGCTCGAGAAAAGCGCGGATCATCCACCAGACGCCGACGATCAGGAACAGAAAGCCCAGGATGTCGGCGATGCCGGCGAACGTGTCCTCCGGGTTGGCGAAGCAGACGATGGCGGACACGAGAAAGAGCCCGCCGAACAGCGCCCAGGCCCAGCGCGCCGGCACGTCCAACGTCGACAGCGCGATGTTCTCGATGCCAAGCGTCAGGAACATCAGCCCGACGAGGATGCCGACAGTGGTCACGGACGCCTGGTCGAACTGAAGAATGACCAGCGCGACGGCGACCCACGCGATGCCCGCGACCAGCAGGACCCACCAGTAACCGGTGGCAGTGCGGACGCTGTCGCGCAGGGCGTGGATGGAAGGTGTGGCGACTTGTCGTGTTGCGGCGTGTTCGCTCACGATTACCTCCAGGTTGTGGTTGTTGTCGCTACCGATCCTCCGGCCGACGTGTGTGAGCCGTCGTCACACGCTTTGCGTGATTGATGCAGTCAGCTGGCTGCTGCTGAACGACCTCGCCATCGCGCTCGTCACATCCGGCGCGGGGGGCACGACGGCGCGCCTTGAAGCGAGCGGGCGCTCACCGGAGCGAGCGAGCTGGCCCGCGAGCGCGATCCCGCCGCACGTGGCGCGCGGCGACGCGGCGGAGGCCCTGGCACGACCGCGCAGCGGCCGGCGGACAGCCTCTCCGACCCCCGCTCGTGCTCGCGCCGTGAACTGCGGCGGACGAAGCGCGCACCTCGCAATCACGCAAACCGCGTGATGACAAGTCGTCCGCTTCGTACCGATCGTCCGAGCCATGGAAACCGCACTCTGGACAACTCAGCTTCTTCTCGCAGCACTCTTTTTCGCCACCGGCTCGACCAAGCTCACGCAGCCGCGCGCACAGCTCGCAGCGGGCCCGATGGGCTGGGCCGCCGACGTGACCGATGTGGAGTTCCGCACCGTCGGCCTCCTCGAGGTGCTGGGCGCGCTCGGGTTGGTCCTGCCGGGCGTATTGGGCGTCGCGCCGCTTCTCACCCCGCTCGCAGCGGTGGGTCTCGCGCTGACCATGATCGGGGCGATCGTCACGCACGTGCGCATGGGCGAGACCGACCGCCTGGCCGTGCCGATCGTCCTCCTCGCCCTCACCTTGTTCGTCGCCATCGAGCGATTCGGCGCGCACGGCCTGGGATGACGATGAGCTCCCACCTCGCCGTGGAGGTCTACGCGGAGGTGCAGGCCGCGAGGGGCGTCAGCGCTCGTCACCTATGAGGAAGCGGCGCACCAGGAGACGCCACGACAGCGCGGCGGTGGCGGCGGGAACCACGAAGCCCAGCAGCCAGAAGGCGACCTGCGTGTCGACGTGGTCGACCATCCACCCGAAGTTCATGCCGAAGAACCCGGTGATGAACGTGAGCGGGACGAAGATCGTCGCCACGACGCTCACCAGATAGGCGCGTTCGTTGAGCTGGAGATCGAGCACCATCCCCATCGCGTTCGCGGCCGCATCGATGGACGCCAGCAGGCGATCGGCCCGCTCGTCCAGCCGGTCCAGGTAGGGCTCCTCCGGCTCGTCGAAGCCGCGTACCGCGCCGATCTCCAACCCGACCCGCTGGAAGACTGCCTGGTCGGCCCGGACCCAGCGCCTCATCGTCGCGAGCCTGGCAACTGGCGTCTGCAGCATCGCCCTCGGCACGATTGCACCGCCTGCGCCCGCCAAGCTCGCGGCAAGGCTGTCGAGGCTCTCCTCGACCTCCTCGAGTGCGTCGGAGGCGCTCACGAGCATCGCGTCGAGGACGGAGTAGACGACGTACCCCTTGCTCCGTCCATGCGGAAGGTCGATAGCCAGAGCAGCCGGGAGCGCGACCCGCTCGTCGTGAAGCGTCAACAGGTACTCACTGGTCACCACGACCTGGACTTGAATCGGTCTGAGTCGGTACGCAGCCCCCTCGCCCGGGCGCTCCATCGCGACATAGCAGCGAAGCGCGAAGTCGATGGACTGCGCGTGGGCGCGGACGCGCGAAGCGCCTTCGAGCGCGCCCTCGGGAACCCCGAGCGCGTCGACCAGCTGGTCGCGGCTGGTCTCGCTGCGCGAGGCGTCGAGCCAGAAGAAGCGCCCCTCGGCGCGCAGCGCGGCAACCCGTTCTCGGTCGCCGGCGGCAAGCCCGGTGAATACCTCGGTCACGACTTCTCAGACTACGGTCGCCGCAGGACGGTCGCCCAGTCGGATCACATGAGACGTGTGACGACCGCTCGCCCAGTTCGCACTCGCACTGTTGGCATGGATCGGGCGACACTCACGCCGCCGCTGGCCGCTGCGCGGATCGCACGCCCGATGCCGTACGACGCGCCCACGCGGCTGATCGAGTGGCTCACCGATCGCACCGCGGAGTGGGTTGCGCGGGATGAGCGCCACGGTCGACAAGCCCCGTGCGGACGGTTCGGTGCCGGACAGCGCGGGAGCGCCTTCCCAGTTGAACACTGTGGCTTCCTGTCCAATTGCCCTACGGCGCGCTGGTGACCCCGGACGGCACGGTCGACTGGCTGTGCCTGCCCGCTTCGACTCGCCGAGCGTGTTCGGCGCCTTGGTGGACCGCGGGGCGGGCGGCTTCAGGTTTCGCCCCCTTTCGGGATCAACGTCCCGAGCGCCAGGATTAGCGCGAAGAACGACATCGCGGGTGGGCGCTCGCGGTCTGTGGGGTCGATGCCATCTGCCACTGGTGAAAGCATCGAATCGCCATCCCTCCGATCAGCGACCAAGATGGAACCGACGCTGCCGAGCCGCGCTCCGCGGCGGTTACGTTCGTGACCACGGAGCACTTTGCGCTCCAGGGCGCCCGCTCGGCGACGATCGCCGAGTCGAACGGCCGCGCCAACATGTTCCTCGCGGCGGTCTCCGGCGGCCTCGTCGCCCTCGGCCTGGTGGCGACCGCGAGCAGTCTGGGAGCCGCCTTCTACGGGTTCGCCCTGGTTCTCCTCCCGACCCTGGCGTTCGTCGGGTTCGTCACCTTCGAGCGGACGTTGCAGTCCTCGATCGAGGACACCGAGTACGCGCGCCGGATCGCCCTGCTGCGCGGCTACTACTTCGGGCACGCGCCGGAGATCGCTCCGTACCTGCTGAGCGTCCCGCCGGCGGAGCGGCTCCTCATGCAGCGAGTGCCCGGCGATCGCTGGCAGGGATTCCGGACGGTCGCCGGCATGATCGCGGTGATCACGGCGGTGCTCGCCGGTTCAACCGCGGCCGTGGCGGCGATCCTGATCTTCGACCACTCACTGGCCGCGGCCGTGATCTCGGGGACGCTGATCGCGCTCCCCACGATGATCGCGATGATCCGATACCAGGATTCGGCCTGGGAACGCGCCGCCACTGAACCGCTCAGACCCGGCCAAGACTGACTCGCGCGAGCGATCAGCGGAGGCAGCCCTCCGCTGTCGCAATGCGCGAGCAGGGGTAATTGGCAGGCGAGCATCTCGATGCCGAGAGCACGAACCGGAGTGGGCGGTCCGTGATCGGCGCTTCAGTCGAGTCCATCCAGTTACCTGCGTGGTCCGATCCCCGAACGGCCGCGCCCACGGCAGGGCGCGGCGTTCATTCCGGGGGCCGCTCAGCGCTTCGGCGCCGACCCTGAGCGGCTGGACTGCTGCGGCCGCTTCAGGCTCGGCTGCGAGCTCTTCTTCCGGCCCGCCTGCCGCGTGGGCTTGCGCTTGCGCGGCGACGGCGTGTCTGAGCTCGCGCTGCCCGCGCGTCCGCGAGTGGCGGCCGCGCGTCCCTTGCCCTTGGGGTCGTCCGCCACCTCGGACGCCTGCGGCTCTTCCTCCTCGGACGCCTGCGGCTCTTCTTCTCCTCGGACGCCTCGGGCTCTTCTTCCTCGGATGCCTCGGGCTCTTCTTCCTCGGATGCCTCGGGCTCTTCTTCGTCCTCGGATGCCTCGGGCTCTTCTTCGTCCTCGGATGCCTCGGGCTCCTCGTCCTCGGATGCCTCGGGCTCCTCTTCCTCGGACGCCTCGCGGCTCCTCTTCGTCCTCGGATGCCTCGGGCTCCTCTTCCTCGGATGCCTCGGGCTCGTCTTCCTCGGATGCCTCGGGCTCGTCTTCCTCGGATGCCTCGGGCTCGTCTTCCTCGGATGCCTCGGGCTCGTCTTCCTCGGATGCCTCGGGCTCGTCTTCCTCGGATGCCTCGGGCTCCTCTTCCTCGGACGCCTCGGGCTCGTCTTCCTCGGATGCCTCGGGCTCGTCTTCGTCGGATGCCTCGGGCTCCTCTTCCTCGGATGCCTCGGGCTCCTCTTCCTCGGATGCCTCGGGCTCGTCTTCCTCGGATGCCTCGGGCTCCTCTTCCTCGGATGCCTCGGGCTCCTCTTCCTCGGACGCCTCCGGCTCCTCTTCCTCGGATGCCTCCGGCTCCTCTTCCTCGGACGCCTCCGGCTCCTCCTCCTCGGACGCCTCCGGCTCCTCCTCGTCCTCGAACGCTTCCGGCTCCTCCTCGTCCTCGTATGCCTCCGGCTCGTCGTCGCTCACCACGTCGTCGACGACATCGTTCTCCGCCTCAGCGTCGTCCAGGTCAACCGCGTCGAGCGCCTCCTCGTCTTCCTGGACGTCCTCCACCTGAGCGTCACGGCGGTTCGACGACAGCTGATCGCGAACGAGCCGCTGCGCCTTGTACGCGCCGAACCCGGCGGTATAGATGGCCGCTCCGGTGGCGACGGCCCGAACCCCGGTCAAGCCGCGCTTCTCCATTGCCTGGCTCTTTCCATCGGCGAGCGCGCTCTCGACCGCCGCGAGGGCGGCGTTCTTGAGCTCTGCCGTCGGCAACCTCCGGCTGATGTGCAGTTTCATCGGTTCTCCTAGCTGATGGTGACCGGCAGGTCGGCGCGGTTTGCGTGATCGAGCACCGAGAGCGTGATCGTGTTCCGCGCGGCACTACCCGCCGCGGCGACAGGAAGAACGGCACTCCTCGGGTTCGTCGGGGGCCGTCGGTGCCGCCGCGGGCGCTTGGCGCCTCGGCGCGGGCGCCCGTGTTCCGGAGCACCGCACGGATCGCCGTGGGAGACAGATGCCGGCCGGTGACGCCCGAGGATCAGAAGACTGACCACCGTCAAGATCCGGACGCCGCTCCTGCGCAGGACGGGGCACGGCTCGCGTCGAACGAGCTGGCATGCGGCAAGGAACTTCGATGACGACCGAGTCGATCGCGCGCGTGGTGTCGCCTTTGCTGCGCGTCAGGTGGGAGGTGGCGCTGAGCGTCGGCCGCGGAGTGGCCCTTGAACTCCGCGATGCGCACGACCGCTTGGAGGATCACGAACGCGCGCGCCTCGGCGAGCTCATCAAGCGCTCCGAAGGACGCCCTCGGCATTTGTCCGGCGGCGAGCGTGTCGAGGTGGTCCGACTGGCCATGAAAGCTGTCGGCTGGCTCGGTTGAGCCTGGCCGAGATCGGCCCTCCCGCCGGCGATCGGCTCGACCCGCATCGCCGGGCTCGCGAATCGTCCGCGCGATTTGTGGGCAAGGCGATGTCATGGCCGCGAAGGCGCAACCCCGACCGGGCGTCCCCGAGGACGCCTATCAGCTGGGTCTGAGGCTCGCCGAGCGCGGGGATCTGATCGGCGCCGAGGCCGCACTCCGGCGCGCTCACGAGCAAGGTCATCCCGAGGCTGTGCACAGCCTCGGGCGACTGCTCGCCGACAGCGCGGACGCGATGGCTGCGAAGCCCGCTTCCGGGCCGCGGACGAGCGCGGCGATCCGGACGCCGCCTTCGATCTGGGCATCCAGCTGTGGGACCGCGGGAACCTGGACGGTGCCGAGGCCGCGTTCCGCCGCGCCGACGAGCGCGGACACGCCGGCGCCGCGTTCCACCTGGGCATGCTGCTCGAGGAACAAGGTGACCTGACGGCCGCGGTGGAGGCCTATCGTCGGTCCGACGCACGTGGGCACGCGGGCGGCGCGTTCAATCTCGGCGTGCTGCTCGCGCAAGACGGCCACGGAGCAGAAGCGGAAGCCGCCTATCGTCGTGCCGACGAGCGCGGCGAGGCCGCGGCGGCGTTCAATCTCGCCTTGTTGCTGGAGGAGCGCGGCGAGCTCTCCGAGGCCGAGGCGGCGTATCGCCGAGCCGACGAGCGCGGCCATGCGGCCGCGGCATGCAACCTCGGCCTGCTGCTCGACGATCGCGGGGAGGCGACGGCAGCACGAGCGGCCTTCCGCCGCGCGGACAACCGCGGTGACGCCGACGGCGCGTTCAACCTCGGGCTCGTCCTATGGGAGCGCGGCGAGCGAGAGGGCGCCGAGGCGGCCTTCCGGCGCGCCGACGAGCGCGGTGACGGAGGCGCCGCGACCAGGCTCGGGGTGCTGCTGGCTCGCCGCCGCAATCGTGCCGGCGCCGAAGCCGCCTTCCGGCGTGCCGACGAGCGTGGACACCCGGCCGGCGCCTACAACCTGGGTCTCCTGCTCGCCGAACGCGGCGTGGACGCCGCGGCCGAGGCCGCCTTCCGGCGTGCGGACGAGCGCGGGCACGGGAGGGCTGCTTGCAGCCTCGGGGTGCTCCTCGTGCGCCGCGGTGACCCGGACGGTGCCGAGGCCGCGTTCCGGCGCGCCCACGAGCGCGGGCACGCAGGTGGCACCTACAACCTCGGAAGGATGCTCGCCTTGCGCGGCGATTTCGCAGCCGCCCAGCGCCTGCTTCACCAGGCAGCGAAGTCGTCAGACGAGCGGGTCACGGCGCTTGCGACGGAGACCATCGACGAGCTCCGCCGCCGGCCTGACGCCTGAACATCTGCTGCCGCTTGTCGTCCGGAGCAGGCGCGCCGCGGACCCGCGCTCGGGCGCTCGCCTCGGGGCGAAGCGGGCGCTGGGAGCCCCAGCGTGTTCGTGCCCCGCAGACCCAGGATGAACGTCCGGAGGATCATGCGAGTTCGGATCGGAGGATTTCGGCGGCGGGGCGGCGGGCGCCGATGCGGGCCGGTATGGCGGTGAGGCCCGCCACGATGAGGACGGTGCCGGGTACGACGGCGAGCAACTGCCAGAGCGGTGGGAGCGTCGTCGAGTCGGGGTCGACCGCCGCGATCAGACCGATGCCCCCCGGAATGCCGAGGATGGCGCCGGCGAGCGCGGGAAGCAGCTGTGCGGCTGAGAGTCCCGCGCTGACCTGCTGTGGGGTCGCGCCGAGTGCGCGCGCGAGCGCCGATGAGTGTCTGGCGTCCAGTGCGGTCGCCCAGGTGATGAAGATCGCGTTGACGGCCGCGAGGGCGACGAGCGTGATCGTGATCACCAGCAGCACCTGGTTGAGCCGGTCGGTCTGAGTGGGGTCCGCCGCGGAGGACCCGTCGACGAGATCGGCGTGGGCGGCCAGCGCGGCGACGATTCCGCTGACGGTGATCGCGATGCTCGCTGTGGCGAGCACGACGCGGCGCGGTCGCCGGGCGGCGACGCGCAGCCCGAGCAGCAGCGGGACGGGCAGTCGAGCCGAGATCGCGATCAGCCAGGCCGTGCGCCGGGGTGCGCGGGCCGAGTCGGCCAGCGCGAGGACGGTGCTGGTACGGGCGGCGCGCACGGCAGGAACGAAGGTTGCGGCGACCGCGACACCTAGCGCCGCGCCGGTCACCAGGCCGACCGTGGAGATGGCGAGCGGCGGCGCACCCACGCCGCCGAGGAGGCCGGCAGTGGGGTCGGTGAGCAGTGGGACGGCCAGCCAGCCGACCGCGAGCCCCGCCCCTGCCGCCAGCAGGGCCACGAGGACGTACTCGGCGAGGAGCACCGCAGCGACGAGGCTCGGTGTGGCGCCGACCGCTTTGAGCAGTCCGACGCGTCGGATCTGGTCGGCCATTCGGCCTCCGACGAGGACGGCGACGCTGGCCAAGGCGAGCAGGACGAGCAGCCAGCCGCCGGTCAGCAGGGCTCGCCGCTGGTTCCTGACCAGGGTGGCGGTCTGGTCGTGGATTTCCTGCCAGGACTGCAGGAGCGGGGCCGCCGCGTCGGGTGCGCGCGTGCCCGGCGGTGCGTTCTCGGGCGGGTTGTGCTCGTTGACGAACGCCGGGGCTGCGGCCGGATCGGCCAGCCTCAGGTTCAAGACGTAGGCGGCGGATTCAGCCTGCGGGGCAAGGCTCCGGGCGTCCGCATGGCTGAGCCAGACCAGGCCGGCGGGCACGCAGAAGGCAAGGCAGGACAGCTCCGGATACGGCGCCGCGGCCGCGGTGACCGCGACACCTACGACCCGGAACGTCCGGCCTTCCAAGGTGATCGAATCACCGGCGCCGACGCCGAGCGAGTCGGCGAAGGCGGCCTCGACCACCACCCCGCCGGCGCCCAACCAGCTGCCTTGGGTCAGTTTGGGCTGGTCGATCGGGGCCGATGCGGTGTCGCGGCCCTCCACCCGCGCATTCAGCGTGTGGCCATGTGCCACGAGCTTGGTCCAGACGACCGGGTACGGTCCGCTGTGACCGACGACGCCGGGAGCGTGGGCCAGCGCCTCGAGGCCGGCGAGGTCGGCGGGCTGGTCGCCGAACACGGGCAGCTCGCCGGGCCGGCCGCCGACGGAGGGTGCGGAGACACTGGCGACCACGTCGGGCCCGGCTGTCGCGGCCCGCGTGCTCTGATACGGCTTGCTCGTGACCTCGCGCAGGCCCAGCCCGAGCGTCAGCGTCATGGTCGCGGCCGTGATCGCCAGCAGGAGGAGTGCGGCCTCGGCCGGGCGGCGGCGCAGGTCGCGCGCTGCGAGGCGGCAGACGAGCAGGACGCGGCCCATGGGTTTCAGCCCTCCAGTCCGGCGAGCTCGCCTAGCCGCCCGGTGGTGCCGTGGGTCAGTCGGGTCTCCTCGACGAACGCTCCGTCGCGCATCGAGATCAGCCGGTCGGCCGTGGCCGCGATCCGGGAGTCGTGGGTGACGATCAGCAGCGTCTGCCCGCCCGAGTGCAGGCTGTCCAGGAGCCGGAGCACGTCCAGTGTTGCGGCGCTGTCGAGATTGCCGGTCGGCTCGTCGGCGAGCACGACGAGCGGGTCGTTGCTGAGCGCGCGCGCGATCGCGGCCCGCTGGCGCTGGCCGCCCGAGAGCGCCGAGGGCAAATGCTCTGCCCGGTCTGTGAGCCCGACCTGCTCCAGCAGCTCCGCGGCCCGGCGTCGCGCCGCGCGCGGCGAGCGCCCTGCCAGCAGCGCGGGCAGCTCGACGTTCTCGATGGCGGTCAGCTCGTCCATCAGGTGGAAGGCCTGGAAGACGAAGCCGATCGCCTTGCGGCGTAGGCGAGCCAGCGCCTTCTCGCTCAGCGCGTCGATGCGGTGCCCCTCCAGCCATACCTCCCCGGCCGTAGGGCGTTCGAGGCCGCCCAGGAGGTGCAGCAGGGTCGACTTGCCGCAGCCGCTCGGGCCCATCACGGCCAGCGTCTCGCCAGCGGCGACATCGAGCTCGACCGCGTCGAGCGCGCGCACGAGGCCCGCTCCCTGGCCGTACTGCTTCTCCAACCCGCACGTTCGCAGGACCGGTCCCACGTGCGACAGCGGCTCGCCGGCGTTCATCATGTTCCCTTCGTCTCGCTCCAGTAGCGCGCGCAGGCCTCGAGCCAGCGCAGGTCCGCCTGCAGTCTCAGCACCACGCCCTCGAGCAGGAGCCCGGCGACCGAGCCATCCGGCTCGGTCAGCGCGGCCCGCTGCGCGGCAGCCAACCCGGCCAGCAGCGCGTGCCGCTGCGCGTCCACGAGCCGCACCGGGTCGCCCAGTCCCGCCGCCGCGGCGGCCACCAGCTTCAGATGGAACTCCGCCGGTGCGGGCTTCGGCCAGCTTGTGTCCTCCAGCCACTGACTGACCCGCGCGCGCCCCGACGCGGTCAGCTCGTAGACCTTGCGGTCCGGGCGATCGGCCTGGCCGACCCGCTCGGAGGTCACCAGGCCGGCCTTCTCGAGCCGATTCAGCGTCACGTACACGTGGCCCGCGTTCAGAACCTCCGCCAGCGGGCCGAGCGCAAGCTGAAGCCGGGCGCGCAGCTGATAGCCGTGCGACGCCTCCCTGGCCAGCAGCGCGAGCAAGACCTCCTGCACGACCCGCAGCTGGTAGCCCTGAGACTGCTCCTTGATCGATCCGCCGACAGCTGTTTGCACAAACGCCTCTCTAACCGTTATCTAGATCTAGAGTAACCGTTAGGTATGGCGCCGTCAAGCCGCCCCTCGACTCAACGACGAGCGACCCTGACACGCCCTCAGCGGGAGCCCGCGCCGACCCGTCGCTCGCGCTCGCAAACCGCCTCTTTGCGAGCGTCTCCAGGACATGACTTGACGCCCGCGCTGCGCAAGCCTGCCGCGAGGGCCTTGATTGGCGTTCTCCTCCTGGTGGTTGGATTGGCTCGCGGCGTGCTCAGGCAGGCGGCGCGATAAGTGGTTGTGCCGGTTCGTCGAGTTGGAGTCGCCGGGCGTCGTCGGCGGCGATCGAGTTCCGCGCCAGGAACTCCGCCATCGCCTGAGCGACCGGCTCGGGACGCTGGATCTGCAGGAGATGGCCGACCCGGTCGATCGTGCGTTCCTCCACCACCAGCTCGACGAACCGGCTGACGTGAACAGCTTTCGTCGAGAAGGCGACTACTGGTCGATCGTGTTCGAGGAGCGCACGGTTCGCGTACGAGACCTAAAAGGCATGCGGTACCTCGCGCGGCTCCTGGCCCACCCCGGCCGGGAGTTTCACGTGCTGGACCTCGTCGCCGCCGAGAACGGAGTAGCGCCGGTCGAGCTCGGGCGAACGGCCGGCCCGTCGCGCTCGACACTCGGAGATGCCGGCGAGATGCTCGACGCGCGCGCCAAGGACGCGTACCGGCGACGCCTCGCCGAGATCGAGGAAGACATCGAGCAGGCGCGCGCCCTCGGCGACGCCGAGCGGGCCGCACGGGCGGACGCAGAACGCGAGTTCCTGGTTCGAGAGCTGTCGCGCGCTGTCGGCCTGGGTGGCCGCGACCGACGCGCCGCATCCGCATCCGAGCGTGCCCGCGTCGGCGTGACCCGCGCGGTCCGCAAGGCGATAGGCCAGATCGGTGAGCACCATCCCCAACTCGGCGAACATCTCAACCGTGCGATCCGTACCGGCACGTCCTGCGCCTACCTGCCCGACCCTCGGGCCTCCGCCGGATGGAGGCTCTGACACACCGTCGACTTCGCCGCAACCCAGAAACCCCACCGTCTGAGCGACACTCGTCGCGGTTCTGCTGGCGCGTGTAGCGGGCGTGTCGGGCGAGACTTCCGACACGTCCGCGACGGACAGGATGCGAGCGTCGTCAGGTTCGGCAGCGCGCTTTCGCTTCCGCCGGTACGCGATTGCGATGGCGGCGACGTCATCACTATCGCTTTGCGCGAGTTCGCAGCACTTCCCGGGTTCGTCACTCGCCGGTACCGACGGGGCCGTAGCGGCTTGCGACATGGCGTGGCAGGCCGTCGTCCGGGACCGGCTCCCACACCGCCGCGGAGCCCACCCACGAACGGACAGACGGCCGGACCCCTGGGTCGCTGTCGAACGTGCCCATTCGCACGCCGATCCACTCCGGATGCTTGTCGTTGCGCGCGAAGATGGACGAGCCGCAGTGACCGCAGAACCACTTCTCACCCCCGTCCTCGGGGTTCCAGCATCTGAGGACATCGTCCCCGGAAATGACACGGAACGATTCAACCGCAGCGTGGGCGCTCGGCGATGCCGCGGCACCAGATCTACGCTGGCAGCGACGACAGTGGCAGTAGCTCGCGCCGAGCAGCTCGGCCGTCACCTCGTATCGCACCGCACCGCAGTTGCAGCCTCCCGTCAGCGGAAGCGCAGGCATGCGTCCCATTGTCGCGGATTCGCCACGGTGTCGACCACGGTCCTGTCGAGTGCGGCGGGCGGCGATGCGGAAGTCGCACGTTCGCCGGCGCGCTCTCTGGATCCCGACGATGTCGTGCACCTCGAAGCTGGCCGCGGACTGCGCGCTGCCGACCCTGTGAGCACGCTGAAGCACGCGACTAGACGCGGTACAGGAACGAGTACACCGCGGAACGCCCGCTCTGGACCCAGCCCGCGAGGCAGTAGCGACAGGTGCTCGCGTCCTCGGCGGGAGCATCGATCGTCTTCGGCGGGCGACCTTCGATCACCTCCACCTCGATGCGACTGCCTTCAAGAGGGCCGTCCTTGAACGTCGCGGTGATCGTAGGCCCGATCTCGGCGAAGGGCGTCGCTTCGGACGGATTCTCGAATTCGGGCACGGCGCTCCCTTCTCCACGGGAATGGGCGGCAGGATTCCTCCGGCTGAGCGTACTCTCGCTCGACCAGATCTACAGGCTCTCGCGGAGCGCCCGGGCGACGGCGTCGCCGGCCGTGCGCACCCCGAGCTCGGCCTGCAAGCGCGCGAGCCGCTCGCGGACGGCAATGAAGGCTCAGGAACAGCTCCCAGGCACACCGGCGGACGGTGAATCCGGGTTACGTCCCGGCGCATGCGGATGTAGTCGGACAGGCTGATCTTGTCGCGCTCGGCGCGCGCGGCGATCACGGCGCACTCGGTTGCGTCCACCCGCAAGCTGATCGTCTCGGTCGTCATCGGCCTGGCGCCTGGGCGGGGTCGCACCCAGCCCGCTCGGTCGTGAACTCCGACGAGGAAACGTCGACCGCAATGCCGTCATCTCCCATCACGCGCCAATGGAACCGGCGGCCATCGTCGCCGTAGACCTCGATCTGCTCGACTACCTCCTCACGGCGGGGCGACGTCCATCGGCGTCGAGGCCGCCGCCTTCGTTGGTCCAGCGATCGGTGGCCGAGCGCGCCACGATCTCCGCCCGGTCGGGCGTCGGCGCCACGTGGGGCGGCGTGCCGAGGGTCCAGCCGTCGCGGGTCCTCTCACCATCCCAGAGGGCGACGGTCACCGGTTGGACGGCGTGACCGCGCCGGGCCAGCAGGCCGCACGCCGCAGCCATCCGCGCAGCGGGCACCGCCGGCCAGCACGCGACCAGCCCCGGATTGTCAGGGTGGGATTGCGCTCGCGCACGGAGCGCGCTCAGGAGGCCGGCGAGCTCTTCCTCGCTGAACCGATGATCGGCGACCGCGTGCGCCGTTGCCGCCGTCGCGGTCGGGCGCGCGCTGGATACGTTCTGCGGTTCGTGCCAGCGATGCGGGACCATCATGCCGTCGCCCGGGCGGCCGCCGCCTGGTGCGTGGCCACTTCCGCGGGAGGCGGGTCGCTCGCGGGCGGCCCGGAGGGGACGAGCCGGAGCGTCGTTGGCGGCTGCTCCTCCGTTGTCCAAGCGACGCCGCAGCGCCAGCAGGTTGCGGCGCCGCTTGCCATCGGGGCCTGGCAGTGCCTACACACGCGCGGGATATGGCGGTTGCCCATCGCTCAGCGCTCCTTCGACGGGGCGTGCGCGGTCGTGATGGGCGCGGCTACCGCAGCCGGCTCTGCGACCGGGTCCGGCGGGCGCGAGTCGACCATGAACCTGTCGCCGCGCAACGATGCGCGGACTCTTGCAAGCGGGCCCGGCGCGGGGGTGGGCGTGTCATCCATCGTGACGACCTTCCGGTTGAAAGCGCTTTCGTCGCAGAGGACGAAGCTGTCGTGAAGATCGCCGTGCGGCGTACCGCCGGGCGGTGCTCTACGCGAAGTGCTTCGCAGGAGCGGTGAAAGTCACAGCTCTACAGGGCAGTCTAGTCCTTGACCGGCCTTGATAGGCCCGGGATCACGGGTACTGCTGGGACCTGACGACCAGGGAGGCTCGCCCGCTCGACGACGCGAAGTTCGAACGAGGCCAGCGGGTCAAGTCGTACGCGCTGCGCTACCTGCCCAAGCGGTAGGACCCCATGGCCCCGGACCGGGGCCTCGCAGCCGTCTCGTTCGAACCAAACCTCCCGAACCGCGGGTGGCCTGGCTCGCCGTGTGGGTGACACCCACGCAGCACGACCCGAGCGGTGCACTGCGCTGGGGGTGCGGGCGATTGATGGCATCGCTCGAGAAGGACCACACCGGAGGAACGGCGGGCAGCGCAGCGCACTGCCCGCCGTTGTCGCGTCGCGCCCGCCGGCGCGAGTCAGCGGCTTGCGACGAGTTCGGCCAGCGCGTGGCGAGCCTCGCCGTCGCGATCCGCGGCTCGGCTCAGCCAGTGCTGTGCCCCTTGAACGTCGCCGTTCTCGCGCAGGAGGATGCCGAGGTCGCGCTCAGCCGCAGGGTCGTCTGCCTGGGCCGCGCGGTCGAGCCATTCGACCGCGGCCCCGGGATTGCCGCGCTCCCGCCAGAGCAGCAGACCGAGCGCGTGTGCGCCTTGGGTGTCATTCGTGGCGCTTCGCAGCATCTCCTCGGCAGCGTCGAGATCGCGGCGCTCCCAGAGCAGCATGCCCAATCGGAGAGCGGCGTGGACGTCACCCGAGTCCGCGGCATTCCGCAGGTAGCGTTCGGCTGAGGCGCGGTCGGTGTCGCGAAGCCGCTCCCAGAGCTCGAGCGCTGCGCTGCGGTCTCCGGCGTCAGCGGCCGCGCGGAGATCGTCGCCCGGGCCGGTGACCGCGTCGGTCTCGTGCGCGCCGTCGGCGGCAGCCGCCTCGAGCTCGCCGCCGGTAGCGCCAACCGGGCCGCGCATGCTGGAGCCGTTTGCGGCGGCTGCGGGCCGATCGCGGCCGGCGGCCGTACCGGTGCCTGCCTCGCTAGAGCCGAGAGCGGTGGCCGCCGGCGGATCGCTTCCGACGACATCGCCGGGCTTGTCCGCACCGCGACTCGCGGCTGTCCGCCGATCGTCGTGCCCGTCGGAATCGTGTTCGACTGCGCGCGGGCCTGCCGCCGCGACGGTGGGCTGCTCGCGGCGAAGCGAAGCGATCCGCTCCAGGATCGTCTTGCGCTTCTTGTGCTCGCGCTCGTGAGTCTCGATCTTCGCCAGATCGCCAGGCGACAGCGGGCCGAGCCTGCCGACGATCTGCTCGGCTGTGAGCGTGTCGTAGCGGCGGATCGCGAGGTCGTCATCGGAACGTGCGGCGCCAACCCGAGCGGCGGCCGGCTTCTTGCCCGTCCGGCGTGCGGTGCCGTTGCGCCGCTCGCCTGGCTTGGTGGCGCGCGACGTACGTCCTCGGTGCGCGGTCTTGGGGGCCTTGTAGGAGCTGCGCGACTCATCCCGCGTTCCCTTGTCGGCGTCGCGAACCCTGTCGGCCGCACCGGTCGCGATGGCATCGAAGGCGTCATCGCCATAGACATCGGCCCGCACGACGGCCTCCGTCAGCTTCGGGAACTCGCTCAGTACGCGCTTGTACATCTTCTCCTCGTCGGCGCGGATCGACGCAGCCAACCGAGCGGTCTCGTCGTCGCCGGCGGAGCGCGCCAGGTGCTCGAGCGCCTCGTAGGTGGCGATCTCGAACATCTCTGCCGCACAGGCGTCCTTGGCGTTCTTGAGCAGCTTCTCCTCGCCGCCGGAACCGCGTACGAGATTCAGCGGCGCCTTGCCGAGCGTCACGGCCTGCGCGATCACGGACTCGGCGGCTCCGAGGATCGTCGTGAGAGGATTAGAGCCCTGGCCGAGCGCCTTCGATCGAGCACGGACACGAGAGGCGTGGTCGCGCGTCTCGTCCAGATGGGTCTCGAGCGCGGAACGGTATGAGCCGTGCGGGGTCATGGCGATCTGCGACTGCAGGTCGCGCGTAAGCGCCTGCTCGGTGGCATGCGCTTCGCTTAGGAATTGGACGATCTTCTGCTGGGCTGGGTGCATACGAGAATCCTTGATCTGCAAGTGGTGGTGATCGCGAGCGGACCGGGCGCGCCGCCCGTCAGGGACCGGCGGCGGCCAGCGCCCCAGGAACTGTCGTGGGGAATCCGTCGCTTGTAGTCAGATACCGATCGCCGGCTCGATAAGCGAAGCGAAAGACCCCTGCGTCCGCTCCGACGCGCTGCTGCCGGTCACGAGTTGGTGCGTCGTCCCCGGGCGGGTCAGCTGGCCCGCGGCGGCGTCGCCCCGCAGGTTTAGGCTTCCCGCAGCGGCGGCGTGCAAACTCGAGGTCGGGAAACGCGACACGAGAACGTCCGAAGCGCGTGTCAGCGGCCTTGTCCTACGCCGGCGACCCGTCCCTCGACGGGTCAACCGGGTTGTTGGGCGATCGCCGGTTGGTGTGCCGAGGTCACAGCCTCGGCGCCGCCTCCGTCGAACTGCGGCACGACGCGGGCGTTGCCGTTCGCCCGCAGCGGGCACTAGAGCCATGCGATGACTTACGCCGACAGTGCACGCGCCGGCTCCGACCGGCACGGCGTCACAGCCCTGCCCGTCGTGGGGGACGGGCCGATGAGCGCGAGCGAGCACGGCCATGGCTGAGCGCGGCGCTCGCCCGCGCGTGCCCGCGGTTCGCGGCCGGCTGCTGCGCGCGGCGCGCGTGTTCTTCACGCCGCTGCTGCCCGACGACTACCTGGAGTTGATCGATCCATTGCGGTCGAGCCGCGAGCTGCGCGGCCGGATCGAGTCGATCACGCGCGAGACGGCCGACGCGGTGACGGTGACGATCCGGCCCGGCTGGGTCTGGGAAGGGCACGAGCCTGGCCAGTACCTGCGGGTCGGGGTGGTCGTCGACGGCGTGCACCATTGGCGCGCGTACTCGATAACCTCGGACCCCGGACGCCCGGACGGCTTCATCTCGATCACGCCCAAGCTGGTCGAGACGGGCAAGGTGACCCCGTACCTGGTCCGGCAGGCGCATCCGGGAATCATCGTGCGGCTCGGCGGCGTCGAGGGGACCTTCACCCTGCCGGACCCGCTCCCGCCGAAGCTGCTGTTCATCAGCGCGGGCAGCGGCGTCACGCCGATCATGAGCATGCTGCGCGACCTCGCCCGGCGCGACGCGCTGCAGGACGTCGTGCATGCCCACTCTTCGCGCACCGCTGAGACGGTCATATTCGGCGAGCAGCTGCGCACGCTGGCCAGCCGGCATCGCGGATACCGGCTGCACGTGCAGCACACCGGCGCGTCCGGCCGGCTCGGGCCGGACGATCTGGAGCGGCTGTGCCCGGATTGGCGCGAGCGCGAGGCGTTCCTCAGCGGCCCGGGCGAGATGCTCGACGCCATGACGGCGTATTGGGAGCGCCACGGCGACCGTTCCCGGCTGCACATGGAGCGGTTCCAGCCGGTCATCGGCGGCGAGGCCCAGGGTGGCGAGGGCGGCGCGATCTCGTTCCTGGCCAGCGGCGCCGAGGCGCAATCCGACGGCGGCACACCCATCCTCGTCGCGGGCGAGGAGGTCGGCGTTGCGCTCCCGTTCGGATGCCGCATGGGGATCTGCCACACCTGCGTGGGTCGCTTGTCCTCCGGACGGGTACGCGACCTGCGGACCGGCAAGGTGTCGGGCAGCGAGGGCGAGATCGTCCGAACCTGCATCAACGCGCCTGAGGGGCGCGTCGAGATCGACCTCTGAACCGAACGAGGAACGCCGTGGACACGATGATCGAAACCCCGCTGGCCCGCCTCAGCGATGAGCAGCTCGACGATCTCGCCCGCGAGCTCGACGCGATCCACGACGAGGTGTTCGGCGAACTCGGGGATCGCGACCGCCGGTACATCACGAGCATGATCGGGCTCCACCGACGCCTCGCCGTACTCGGACGGGTGCTGCTCTTCGGCGCTCGCTACAAGCCGGCCTGGGTGGCCGGAACCGCGACGCTGTCGCTGGCCAAGATCCTGGAGAACATGGAGATCGGCCACAACGTCATGCATGGCCAGTGGGACTGGATGAACGATCCCTACATCCACTCCTCGTCGTGGGACTGGGACTCCGCGTCGACGCCGGAGGCGTGGAAGCACTCGCACAACTACATCCACCACACGTACACGAACATCCGGGGCAAGGACAAGGACCTCGGCTACAAGATCATGCGGATCGACCCGCATCAGAAGTGGGTCCCCGTCTACCTGGGCCAGCCGTTCTACAACGTGCTGCTGATGGCCTTCTTCGAGTGGGGCGTGGCCTTCCACGACCTCGACCTGGACGCCATCCGGAAGGGTGAGAAGTCCACGAAGGCGCTCAAGCGCGAGCTCAAGGGCATGGCGCGCAAGGCCGGCCGGCAGATCGCCAAGGACTACATCGCCTATCCGCTGCTGTCGGGCCGCAAGGGGTTCAAGAGCACGTTGGCGGCCAACTTCGCGTCCAACGTCATCCGCAACGTGTGGGCGCACGCGATCATCTTCTGCGGGCACTTCCCCGATCAGACGTACACGTTCAGCGAGGAGGAGGTCGCCGACGAGACGCGCGGGCGCTATTACGTCCGTCAGCTGCTCGGCGCCGCGAACATCGAGGGCAGCCCGCTCTTCCACGTCATCAGCGGCAATCTCGGCTACCAGGTGGAGCACCACCTCTATCCCGACATGCCCAGCACCCGCTACGCCGAGATCGCACCGCAGGTCAAGGAGATCTGCGAGCGCTACGAGCTGCCCTACAACACCGGGCCGTTCCTCAAGCAGTGGGCCACCGTGCAACGGACCATCCTGCGCCTCGCGCTGCCCGGCGGCCGTCCGCGCCCCAAGCCCGGGCCCTACCGGCGCGACGCGACGAACGGCGCCGATACGACGTGGCACCCAGACATCGCCGAGCGTCGGCGCCGCGGTGCAACCGCCTCAGGCCCCGAGCGGCCGTCCGGCGGGGGCGTCCGCGTCACCCTCCCGACGAAGCCGTAGACGCCCCTCACCGGGCGCCTTGCACGCGCGCCCGTCCCGGGCGCCGCGCTACGACGGCACGTCACCGCGGCATAGAGCGTGTACCTCGGAGGCGACTCGCCGTCGCACGGATGACCGCGGTGACCACCGTCTCGGTGCTCGGGAGCTCCCCGACGGTCGCTGCATCACGGACGCCGGCCGCGGCCGCGGACGCGTCGCTCCGTTCGTGCGGGCCAGGGGCGTTCGTCACGGGCCAGCTCGCCCGTGTCGACCTGCGCACTGGCAGCGCGTACGTCGTCAACGCCGGCCATCCCCGCCGATCCGTGTGCGCCACGGCCGCATCGAAGCTGTGCCGCTCCGGGCGGATCCACCCTTCGCCACGGCGCCGGGATGGACCGACGAGCCGCAGCGGCTGTCGCTTGAACCCGATGATCGGCTCATGTTCGTCACGGATGGGATGCTCGAGCGCAACGCTGCCGACCTCGAACTGGAGCGACTCATCGCCGCCGGCGCGCATCTGCACCCGCGCGAGGCGGTCCAGCAAGTCATCCACGCTCTGCTCAAGCTCACCGGAGGTGGGGTCAAGGACGACGCCAGCGTGTTGTGCCTCGACTGGCACGGCGGCCCGCCGCGCGATCGCCTCCGGTGCCAACGCGTGACGCGCGGCGGCCGCGAAGCACAGCGGGACTGGAAGTTCGGAGCCCTGAGCCGTATGTGCCTTCGCTTCCCATGTCCGCTCGGGGTGCCGGCGTGTGCCTCAACGTAGTAGTCCGCCGGTGGCGATGACCGTCGAAGGGTGACGTGCGGCGACCGGGTGCTCAGTCCTCGCCCAGGGCGCGCGTCAGGATGTCGCGCAGCGCGGTCGCGTCCTCCGGCGACAGGGACGCGATCGTCGGGGGCGGCTCGCCCGCGCGGCGCTCGATCTCGATCTGCATGCGCTCGCCGTCCGCGGTGAGGAGGACGGCCTTCACGCGCCGGTCGCGCGCGTGAGGGCGGCGCTCGGCGAGACCCGCGGCCTCGAGCCGGTCGACGATCCCGGTGATGTTCGAGTTGTCGCAGTGCAGCGCGTCGGCCAGCGCGCTCATCGGCACCGGCTCGCCCGGCTTCAGCGTGCCGAGCGCGAGCGCCTGCTGAGGCGAGATGCCGAGCTCGGAGAGGATCGCCCAGCGCCGCCGCTTGTCCGCCATGAAGACCCGCCAGAAGAGCCGCCACGCCTCGCGGGCGGCGGTGCCCGACGCCGCGGCCGTGGCTTCCATTTCTCAACGATACCAGGGAAAACTTGAGGTAGCAAATATTTGACAGCTTCAACTATCGGCGCTATCAACTGCCGGATGACGATCCTCCCCAACGGCATCGAGGTCGAGGCTCTGGCGCGGGAGTTCAAGGGCGGCGTGCGCGCCGTCGACGGGATCGACCTGACCGTCGAGCCCGGCGAGATCTACGGGTTCCTCGGGCCCAACGGCGCCGGCAAGTCGACCACGGTGCTCATGCTCACCACGCTGCTGCCGCCCAGCTCGGGCACCGCGCGCGTGGCGGGGCACGACATCGTGCGCGAAGGCCCGCAGGTGCGCCGCGCCATCGGCGCCGCCCTCCAGGAGGCGGCCCTGGACCCGCTGCTGACCGGCCGTGAGCACATGCGGCTCCAGACCAGCCTGCAGGGCGTGCCGAAGGCCGAGCGCGGTCCGCGCGGCGACGCGCTGCTCGAGCGCGTCGGCCTGATGGAGGCCGCCGACCGCAAGGTCCGCGGCTACTCCGGCGGCATGAAGCGGCGGCTCGACCTCGCGCTCGCCCTCGTCCACCATCCGCGCATCCTGTTCCTCGACGAGCCGACGACCGGGCTCGACCCCCAGAGCCGCGCCGACATGTGGCAGGAGGTCGCCCGGCTCGCGCACGAGGACGGCGTGACCGTCTTCCTCACCACCCAGTACCTCGAGGAGGCGGACGTGCTCGCCGACCGGATCGCGATCATCGACCAGGGCAGGATCGTCGCCCGCGGCACGCCGGACGAGCTGAAGGCGGAGATCGGGCGGCCGACGCTCGAGGTCGAGCCGGCGGAGCGCGACGAGCTCGACGCCGTGGCCGGAGTGCTGGCGCGGTTCGGCGCGCCGGTGACGGCGCGGCCGGGCGCGACCGCCGTGCGGCTGCACGGCAACGTCGACCAGCTGGCCGACGTCGTGCGCGCGCTCGACGCCGAGAGCCTCACGGTGACCGACTTCCGGCTGCACGCGCCGACGCTCGACGACGTGTTCCTGGCCAAGACGGGTCGCAAGCTCGAGGGCGGCGAGCCCGCCGCGGAGCCCGAGGCGGTGTCCGCGTGAGGTCCCAGGTCTTCGAGATGGCGCGGCGCTCGATCCTGCAGACGCTGCGCCAGCCGGCGCTGATCATCCCGCCGATCGTCTTCCCGCTGATCATGATGGCGATCAACACCGGCGGCCTGCACGCGGCGACGAACCTGCCGGGCTTCCCCGCCGACACCTACCTGGACTTCGCGATCGCGGTCCCGTTCCTGCAGTGCTCGCTGTTCGCCTGCATCAACGCGGGCGCGGCGCTGGCGCGCGACGTGGAGACCGGCTTCCTCAAGCGCCTGGCGATGACGCCGATCCAGCGCGCCGCGCTGCTGATCGGCCATCTCGGCGGCGTGATGGTGGTCTCGCTCGTGTCGGCGCTGATCTACGTGGCCGTCGGCTTCGCGGCGGGCATGGACTTCCACGCCGGCTTCTGGGGCGTTCCGGCGCTTGCTCCTGCTGGCGATGCTGGTCGTCGCTGGCGTTCGCCGCGCTGGGCGCGTTCGTCGGTCTGCGCTCGGGCTCGGGCGAGACCGTGCAGGGCTTCTTCCCGCTCTTCTTCGTCCTGCTCTTCCTGTCCTCGATGAGCCTGCCGCGGCCGCTGATCGAGCAGGACTGGTTCCGCTTCATCGCGACCTACAACCCGGTCTCCTATCTGATCGAGGGCATCCGCTCGTTCATCATCACCGGCTGGGACGCCGAGGCGCTGGCGCTCGGCTTCGGGATCGCGATCGCGGTGGCCGTCGCCGCGGTGATCGCGGCAGCCGGCGCCCTGCGGACGCGGCTGGTGCGGACATGACGCGCTTCTGGCAGGTCGCGGGCGCGGTCGCCTGGCGCTCGATCCACAAGGTCGCCACGACGCCGCAGCTGCTGCTGCCGTCGATCGTGTTCCCGATGTTCTTCTTCGTCGCCTTCGCCGGCGGCCTGTCGAACGTGGCCAACGTGCCGGGGTTCGACTTCCCGTCCGGCTACACGGCGTTCCAGTTCGTGTTCGTGCTGCTGCAGGCGTCGGCGTTCGGCGGCGTGTTCACCGGCTTCGGGATCGCGTCCGACTTCGAGAACGGCTTCGCGCGCCGGCTGCTGCTGGCGGCGCCGAACCGGCTCGGCATCATCGCCGGCTACGCGATCTCGGCCGCGGTGCGGGCGACGTTCGTCGGGATCCTGCTGTTCGCGGTCGCGCTGCTCACGGGCATGCAGGTCGGCGGCGGCGGACTCGACCTGTTCGGCCTGGTCGTGCTCGCCTATCTCGTCTCGTTCACGGCCACGCTGTGGGCGGCGGGCGTCGCGATGCGCCTGCGCACGATGCAGGCCGGGCCGCTGATGCAGATGCCGGTCTTCCTGGTCCTGTTCCTGGCGCCGGTCTACGTCCCGCTCGCGCTGCTGTCGGGCTGGGTCCACACGGTCGCGAAGGTCAACCCGTTCACGCCGCTGATCGAGACGGCCCGCGACTTCATCTCCGGCACGCCGGCCAACGCCGCGCTGACGTACGGCATCGCGGTCGGGCTGCTGCTGGGGTTCGGGTTCTGGGCCGTGCGCGGCCTGCGCAGCGCCGAGGCCGCCGGCGGCTAGGCCACGACCGCCTTCCGCGCCGCACCCCGGCGCGTCAGACTCCGGGCATGCCCGACGAGACGCCGGAGCTCGAGCCGCCGATCGCGGCGATGCTCGACGCCACCAACCGGGGCGACCACGACGGATTCCTCGCCGCGTTCGCCGACGATGCCGTGCTGGAGGACTGGGGCCGCACGTTCAGCGGCAAGGACGCGATCGCGACCTGGGACCGGAACGAGAACACCGGCGTGCAGAGCCGGATCGAGGCGACGAGCGTGGAGCGGAGCGGCGCGACGTCCGTCGTCGGCGTGCAGGTCAGCGGCAACGGCTACAACGGCGGGGGGTCGTTCGTGTTCGAGACCGGCGGCGGGATGATCCGCCGGCTCCAGATCCGCGGCTGACCGGGACCGCGGTCTGAGAGGGTTGCCGCGTGCACGACCGCGCGGCAGCCGGCATCGTCGCCCGCGAGCCGGAGCTCGCGGCGCTCGACGCGTTCCTCGCCGGCGCGCGGCGGGCGCTGCTGATCGCCGGGCCGCCCGGCATCGGCAAGACGACCCTGTGGGAGACCGGGATCGCCCGCGCGCGGGCGCGCGGGGACCGGGTCCTCGCCGCGCGGCCCAGCGACGCCGAGGCGCGGTTGTCGTTCACCGCGCTGATCGACCTCTTCGACGGCGTCGGCGCGGACACCCTCGACGGGCTGCCCGCGCCGCAGGCGCAGGCGCTCGAGGTCGCGCTGCTGCGCCGCGAGCCGGCGGCCGACGCCCCGGAGCCGGGGGCGATCGCGCTGGGCGTGCTCAACGGTCTGCGGGCGCTGGCGGCCGCCGGGCCGGTCCTGGTCGCGATCGACGACCTGCAGTGGCTCGACCCGCCGTCCGCCGAGGCCCTGGGCTTCGCCGCGCGGCGGCTCGACGGCGCGCCGGTCCGCTTCCTGCTCGCGCGCCGCCCGCGCCGCGTGGGACCGCTCGAGCGCGCGCTCGGCCGCGGCGCGCTCGCGCGGCTCGACGTCGGCCCGCTCGACCTCGACGCGACGCGCGGGCTGCTCGCCGGGCGGCTCGGCGTGAGCGTGTCGCGCCCGCTGCTGCGGCGCGTGGCGGACGCGACGCTCGGCAACCCGCTGTTCGCGCTCGAGCTCGGGCGCACGCTCGCCGCGGGCGGCCCGCCGGCGATCGGCGGCGAGCTGATCGTCCCCGAGGCCGTCGAGGACGTCCTCGGCACGCGGGTCGCCGCGCTGCCCGAGGGCCAGCGCCGGATCCTGCTCGCCGTCGCGTTGAGCGGCGACATCAAGGTCGGCGAGCTGATGGCCGCCGCGGGCGCGGACCGCGTCGAGGCGGCGATCGACGCCGGGCTGCTGCGCGTCGACGGCGAGCACGTTCGCGCCTCGCATCCGCTGCTCGGCGCCGCCGCGCGCCAGCGCGCGGGCGCGTCCGAGCGGCGCGCGCTGCACCAGGCGCTCGCCGGCGCGGTCGCCGACCCGGAGCTGCGCGCCCAGCATCTCGCGCTCGCCACCCGGCGGCCCGACGCCGCGCTCGCCGCGACGGTCGCCGCCGCGGCCGTCGCGGCGGCCGCGCGCGGCGCGCGGCAGGAGGCGGTGCTGCTCGCCGAGCACGCCCTGCGGCTGACGCCGGCCGACGCCGCCGAGCGGCCCGAGCGGCTGCTCGCGCTCGCCGCCTACCTCGAGCACGCGGGCGAGCTGCAGCGCGTCACGGACCTGCTCACGCCGGAGCTCGAGGTCCTGCCCGCCGGGCCGCTGCGCGCGCGGGCCTGGATCGCGCTGTCCGAGGGCGCCGGCGCGCGCACCCTGGCACGACATCGAGCGTCACCTGGATGCCGCGCTCGCCGAGGCCGGCGGCGACCCCGAGGTCCGCGCCTTCGTCCTGGCCAGGCGCGCCTCGCACATGGCCGGCTTCGCCGTCGCCGACCTCGGCGCGGGCGAGGCGATGGCGCGCGAGGCGCTCGCGCTGGCGGCCGGAGGCGAGAACGAGCGGCTGGCGCTCGACGCGCTGGCGTGGGTCCTCGCGCTCCGGGGCCGGCCGGTCGACGAGCTGTGCGCGCGGTTCCGCGCCGTGTCGGACGCCGCCTCGTTCCTCGCCGAGTCGCCCGAGCGCACCGCCGAGCAACGGCTCGTCTGGCGCGGCGAGCTGGCGTCGGCGGCGCCGGCGCTGACGACGTCGCTCACGCGTGCCGACGAGCAGGGCGAGCCGGTGTCCTACGCGCTGCAGCGGCTCCACCTCTGCGAGCTGCACCTCCGCACCGGCGACTGGGACGCGGCCGAGGCGCTGCTCGCCGAGTGGGCGGAGTCGGCCGAGGCCGAGCTGCTCGTCCAGCCGATGTACCAGCGCTGCCGCGCGCTCGACGCGGCGGGACGGGGTCGCCCCGCCGAGGCCGAGGCGTGGGCGGCCCGGGCGATCGCCGCCGCCGCCGAGGTCGGCGTCGGCTGGGACCGGCTCGAGGCGCTGCGCGCGCGCGGCCAGGCGCTGCTGCTCGCGCGCGAGCCCGCCGCGGCGGCCGACGCCCTCCGCGCCGTCTGGACGCACTGCGTCGAGCACGGCATCGACGAGCCCGGCGTCTTCCCGGTCGCGCCGGACCTCGTCGAGGCGCTCGCGGAGCTGGAGGAGCTCGACGAGGCGCGCGCGGTGATCGAGCGGCTGGAGCGGCTCGCGGCGGAGCAGGACCACCCGTGGGCGCGCGCGAGCGCCCACCGCGCGGCGGCCACCGTCGCGCTCGCCGCCGGGGAGGACGCGGCCGGCGCGCTCGCGGACGCCGCGGACGAGCTGGGCGCCCTCGGCGTGGACTTCGATCGCGCCCGTACGCTGCTCGCGCTCGGCCGCGCCCTGCGCCGGCGGCGCGCCTGGCGGGCGGCGCGCGACGCGCTGGAGCGGGCGGCGGAGGCGTTCGACGCGCTCGGCAGCGACGGCTGGGCGGAGCAGGCCCGCGCCGAGCTCGACCGGATCGCCGCCCGCCGCGGCCGCCCCGCCGGCGAGCTCACGCCGGCCGAGGAGCAGGTGGCCCGGCTGGCGATCGAGGGGCGCTCCAACAAGGAGATCGCCGCGGCGCTCGTGGTGACCGTGCACACGGTCGAGGCGCACCTCTCGAACTGCTACGCGAAGCTCGGCATCCGCTCGCGCACCCAGCTCGCCGGCGCGAAAGATTGGGGGTTTCCGGAATAGCCGGGAGGACGCCGCTCACGTACCTTCGCGCCATGTCCACCTCCCCAGGCACATGACCTATCTCATCGTCGGGCTCGACCGGCGCACCCAGGCCGGCTGGCACGCCAACGTCCTCGCCGACGACCCGCGGGCCGCGCGGCGGATCGCGCACGCCCGCGCGGCCGCCGACGGCATCAAGCTCGTCGTCGCCGCCGTCATCGGACCGAACTCGAGCGTCGTCCCGGACGCCAGGCCGCTGGCCGTCTCTCAGAGCGGGACGGCGGTGACGACGATGTTGTCGCGGTAGTGCCCGCGGCGCGCGTCGAACGGCCCGCCGCAGGTGACGAGCACGAGCCGGCGCGGCCCGCTGCGCGTGTAGATCTCGGGCGGCAGCGACTCCTTGCGCATCAGCTTCGTCGAGGTGACGCGCCAGGTCTTCGTCCGCCCGTCGTCGGAGCGCAGCTGGATCCGGTCGCCGCGGTGCGCGCGCTTGAGCCCGTAGAACGCGCCCGCCCCGCGCTTCGCCGAGTCCACGTGGCCGGCGAGCAGGATCGTCCCGCTCTTCGCGCCGGGCGCCGCCCCGTCGCGCCACCAGCCGACGCGGTCGATGTTCTCGGGCGCGCCGAGCGCGCCGGCCTTCATGTCGATGCCCATCGCGGACACCGGCGCGTCGATGCCGAGCGCGGCGGAGCGGACCCGGGTCGGCTCCGGCACGTCCTCGTCGTCCTGCGCGGCCACCACCTCGCGCACGTGGTCGCCGCGGCCGGTGATGATCAGCGGGCGGCCGAGCGACGTCTCCGCCTCCACCGCGCACTCGGTCTCGGTGCCGGTCACGCTCTCGGAGCCGGCGATGCGCTCGCGGTAGGTGTAGAAGCCGACCTTGCGGACCGTCACGCGCGGCGAGCGGAACTCGCCGTCGCCCGGGACGTCGACGCTCCCGCTCCAGTAGGGCTCGCGGTCGCAGCGGATCGCGGCGCGCGACGCGAACGGGCCGAACAGCTCGACCTCGACCTTGGCGGGCGTCTTGCCGAGCCCGGTCACCTTGATCCGGTCGAAGAGCTGCCGGCCGGGCTTCACCGCGGTGCTCGAGACGATCGTCGTCACGGCCGGCGCGGCCTTCGCGAAGGTCGTCTCCGCCGCCTCGCCGCACGCGGTGGTGACGGCGCGAAGGCGGGGGTCGCCGCGATCCCCTCGCGGTACGTGTAGTAGCCCGCGGCCGGGAGCGTGACCGGCGCGGTCGTGTAGCTGCCGTCGCCGTTCGCGGCGAACGTGCCGGTCCAGACGGGGGTGCCCTCGCAGCGGATCGCGGCGCGCGTCGGGAACGGGCCCCACAGCTCGACGTTGACCGTCGCCGCCAGCTTGCCGAGCCCGGTCACGACCGCGGTGTCGGTGATCTGCGCGCCGGGCGCGGCCTGCTGCGCACTGACCTGCGTCCTGATCGCGGGCGCGCCGCGGATCACGGTCGTCTCCGCCGCGTCCGCGCACGCGGTCTGCACGCCGGTGACGGTCGGGCTGTCGGCGATCGACTCGCGGTAGGTGTAGTAGCCGGGGACGCTGAGCTTCACCGGCGCGGTGACGTAGCTGCCGTCGTGGTCGGCGACGAAGCTGCCGGTCCACACCGGCGTGTCGGTGCAGGTGATCTTGTCGGGCGCCGGGTACGGGCCGTAGAGCGCGGCCTGCACGGTCACGGTCTGCCCGGCGAGCCCGCTGACCCTGACCGTGTCGGTGATCGCGGAGCCGGGCGCGGCCGACTGGGCGCTGATCTGCGTGACGACCTGCGGCGCCGCCTTGACCGGCGCGCTCGCCTCGACGCGCGCGGACGTTCCCGCGGGCGCGACCAGGCGCTGCGCGTTCCGGGCGGCGTCGCGCCGGGCCGGGACGTAGAGGACCGGGACGTCCGCCGCGAGCCCGGGCGCGCGGACGGTGAGCTTGAGCCCCGCGCTCGGGTCGGTCGGCGTGAGCTTGACCGTCGCGGTCCCGCCGTCGCCGGTGCTCGCCGTCGCGGGCACGCCGCTCGCGCCGCTGGCGCCGAGCTCGAGGTCGACGTCCGGCACGGCGCGGCCGGCGGCGCCGAGCACCTGGACCTTGACCTCGGCCGCGCGGCCCGCGATCAGCTGGTCGGGCAGCGTGGCGCGGACGCGGTACGGGCCGGCGTAGCGCTTCGCGTCGCGCCGGATCGTGCGGTAGATCGAGCGGCTCTTGGGCGTCAGCGCGCCCGGGTCGATCTCGCCGGGCGCGGCATCGCCCATCAGGCTGTGGACGTAGAGCATCACCGCGGCCTGCTGGTTCGCGCTGTCCGACCGGCCGAAGGCCCACATCGCGTAGTTCATCCGCCGCAGGTTGCTCGCCGAGACGTCGTCGCCGTCGCGGTTCACGAGCCCGGAGGCGGCGTGCTTCTCGTAGCGGAACTTGCGCGACGGGTACCAGAAGCGCAGGTCGATGCAGAACGTCGGGCCGTCGTCGCCGCGGACGGCGCCGCGGAAGTCGCCGAACCAGCGCGGGCCGAACTTGTACGTCCGGTAGGAGCCCTTGCCGGTCGTCCCGCAGGTGTCCCGGCCCGCGCGGGCGCACGGGTCGTTCTGGTTCGGCGGCTCGGCCGCCGACGCCACCGCGGGCGCCGCGAGGACGAGGAGGACGACCAGCGCGGGCAGCACGCGACGCGTCACGCGCACCTTGTACCAGTCTGCGAGCGGGCTGCGTAGCTTGCTGACGCGCCCGCCGCGCCTAGGCGAGCGGCGCGGCGGCCGTCCGGATCGCCGCGAGCAGCGCCTGCGTCGAGGGCCGCGCGGCGTCGGCGGCGCGCGTCACGGCGGCGATCGCACGGTCGACCGGGCGCTCGGCGAAGCGGCGCACCGCGATGTCCGGGTGCGCGCCGGGCAGGGCCAGCGCGGGCAGCATCGTGACGGCGAGGCCGCCGGCCACGAGCGCGAGGCTGATCGTGGCGTCGTTCGCCCGGTGGCGCAGGTCGGGCTCGAAGCCGCCGAGCTCGCGGCAGGTGCGCTGGACGACGTCCTCCCACCCCATCCCGGCGTGGCCGGTCGCCCACGGCTCATCCGCCAGCGCGGCGAGCGGCACGGCCTCCGGGTGCGCACGTGCGACGGGGTGCGCGGCGGGGAGGAGCAGCGAGACCGGGATCGCGGAACAGGTCGTGCCGGGCCAGGCCGGCCGGCAGTCGCCACGGCTGGTGCTGCCACTCGTCGCCGAGCACGAGGTCGACGTCGCCGAGCGCGAGCGCCGGCAGCGCCTGCTCGGGCTCGGCCTCGACGACCTCGCAGCGCAGCCGCGGCGCGTCGTCGGCCAGCGCCGCCATCGCCGGCAGCGCGAGGTGGAGGACCACCGACCGGAAGCCGGCGATGCGCGCGCGGCCGGTGACCGTCCCGGCCGCCGCGGCGAGGTCGGCCTCGGCGACCGCGGCGCGGTCGAGCAGCGCGTCGGCGTGCTCGGCGAGCACGAGCGCCGGGTCGGTGAGCCGGACGCCCCGTCCGGCGCGCTCGAGCAGCCGGACGCCGGTCTCCCGCTCGAGCATCGCGAGCTGCTGGGAGACCGCCGAGGGCGTGAACTGGAGCGCGTCGGCGACCGCGGCGATCGTCCCGCGCTGCTTGAGCTCGCGCAGGAGCCGGAGTCGGCGGAGGTCGAGCATAGGCAAGCAACGCTACCGAATACCGCGTACGAATCGGCATCGTTCCTGACGCTTGGAGCCGCCACGATGCGCGGCGTGCGCTCCTCCGGCCCGCTCATGTGCATCGCCTCCGCCGCCGCGTTCGGCGCGATGGGCGTGTTCGGCAAGCTCGCCTACGGCGAGGGGGCGACGGTCGGCACGCTGCTCGCCGTCCGCTTCGCGCTCGCCGCGCTCCTGTTCTGGGCGCTGATCGCCGGTCGCGGCGCGCTGCGCGCGCTCCCGCGCCGCGACGTCGCGCTCGGCCTCGGCCTCGGCGCCGGCGGCTACGCGCTCCAGGCGGGCTGCTACTTCACCGCGCTCGAGCGGATCGACGCCTCGCTGCTGTCCCTGCTGCTCTACACGTTCCCCGCGATCGTCGCCGTCGCCGCCGTCGCGCTCGGCCGCGAGCGACTCGACGCGCGCAAGGTCGCGGCGCTGGTCGCTCGCCTCGGGCGGGCTGGTGCTCGTGGTCGCCGGCGCGGGCGCCGGCGCGCTCGACCCGCTCGGCGCAGGGCTCGGGCTCGCCGCCGCGCTCGTCTACAGCGCCTACATCCTCGTCAGCCAGCCGCTCGCGGCGCGGATCCGGCCCGACGTCCTGGCCACGCTGGTCTGCACCGGGGCCGCGGTGTCGCTCGCGCTCGGCGCCAGGCCTGACCGGGCAGCTGCGGCCCGGCGCGCTGACCGCCGCGGGCTGGGGCTGGCTCGCCTGCCTCGCGGTCGTCTCCACCGTGGGCGCGATCGCGCTGTTCTTCGCCGGGCTCCGGCGCACCGGCCCGACGACGGCGGCGATCCTCGCCACCGCCGAGCCGCTCGTCACCGTGCTGCTCGCCTACCTCGCGTTCGGCGAGCGGCTGGGCGAGGTCCAGCTCGCGGGCGGCGCGCTCGTGCTGGCGGCTGTGGTGATCCTGTGCGTGCGCATCGAGATGGCGAAACGGGAGGTCACGGCATGAGCAGGCCACTGGACGGGAAGGTCGCGCTGGTCGCGGGCGCGACGCGCGGCGGCGGGCGCGGCATCGCGGTCGCGCTCGGCGAGGCGGGCGCGACGGTCTACGCGACCGGCCGCAGCACGCGCGAGCGGCGCTCGGAGGTCGACCGCCCCGAGACGATCGAGGAGACGGCGGCGCTGGTGTCAGAGGCGGGCGGGGAGGGGATCGCGGTCGCGGTCGACCACCTCGATCCCGAGCAGGTCCGCGCGCTCGTCGCGCGGATCGACGCCGAGCAGGGCCGGCTCGACGTGCTCGTCAACGACATCTGGGGCGCGGAGCATCTGTTCGAGTGGAACACGCCGGTCTGGGAGCACGACCTCGCGAACGGGCTCCGGCTGCTCCGGCTCGCGATCGACACGCACCTGATCACGAGCCACCACGCGCTGCCGCTGCTCGTGCGCCGGCGCGGCGGGCTGGTGGTCGAGGTCACCGACGGCACGGCCGCCTACAACGCGGAGCACTATCGCCTGAACGCGTTCTACGACCTCGCGAAGACGGCGGCGATCCGGCTCGCCTGGACCCAGGGCGAGGAGCTGCGCGACCACGGTGGCACCGCGGTGGCGCTCACGCCGGGCTGGATGCGCTCGGAGGCGATGCTCGAGCACTACGGCGTGCGCGAGGAGAACTGGCGCGACGGCGTCGCGCGCACGCCGCACTTCTGCATCTCCGAGACGCCGCGCTTCGTCGGCCGCGCCGTCGCGGCGCTCGCCGCCGACCCGGACGTCGCGCGCTGGAACGGGCAGTCGCTCTCGAGCGGGCAGCTCGCGCAGGTCTACGGCTTCACCGACCTCGACGGCACGCAGCCGGACTGCTGGCGCTACCTCGTCGAGGTGGACGAGGCGGGCCTGCCCGCGGACGACGCCGGCTATCGCTGAGCGGAAATCCCGGCGACTGTCGAAATCGGCGATCCTGCGGCGTCGTACAGGATGAGGCCGCAGAACGAGAGCGGCGAATCCCGTCGGACAGGAGGCGCTCGATGCCCCAGTACGCACTGCTGATCTACCACCCCGAAGGCCGCAACCCCTCGCGCGAGGAGATGTACGCGGAGCACCAGCGCTGGCAGACCTACACGCAGGAGCTCGTCGACGCCGGCCAGTACAAGTCGAGCCAGGGCCTGAAGGGCGTGGAGTCCGCCACCACCGTCCGCGTCCGCGACGGCGAGCGCCAGGTCACCGACGGCCCGTTCGCCGAGACGAAGGAGCTCCTCGCCGGCGTCTACCTGATCGAGGCCGAGGACCTGGACGGCGCGATCGACATCGGCGCGCGGATGCCCAGCGCCGAGTACGGCGCCGTCGAGGTCCGCCCGGTCTGGGGATGAGCGACGCGGCGGCCGCGGTCGAGCACGCGTGGCGCGAGGAGCGCGCCGCGGTGCTCGCCACGACGATCCGCCACGCCGGCGACTTCCAGCTCGCCGAGGACGCGGTCCAGGATGCGTTCGCCGCGGCGGTCGCATCCTGGCCGCGCGACGGCGTCCCGGGCAACCCGGGCGCCTGGCTCACGGTCACGGCGCGGCGGAAGGCGATCGACCGGCTCCGGCGCGAGCAGGCGTCGGCCGATCGCGTCGACCGGCTCGCGGAGCTCGCCCGGCTGGACGCCCAGGAGCACGACGTGGACACCGACGACGGCGCGGTGGCGGACGACCGCCTGCGCCTGATCTTCACCTGCTGCCACCCGGCGCTGGCGCTCCCGGCCCGCGTCGCGCTGACGCTGCGCACGCTCGGCGGCCTGACCACCGGCGAGATCGCGCGCGCGTTCCTCGTCGCGGAGCCGACGATGGGGCAGCGGCTGTCGCGCGCGAAGCGCAAGATCGCGGACGCGCACATCCCGTATCGCGTGCCGCCGGACGAGGCGCTGCCCGACCGGCTGGCCGGCGTGCTGCAGGTCGTCTACCTGATCTTCAACGAGGGCTACGGCGCGACCGAGGGCGACCGGCTCGTCCGCGGCGAGCTGTGCAGCGAGGCGATCCGGCTCGGCCGGCTGCTCGCGCGGCTGATGCCCGACGACGCCGAGGTCCACGGGCTGCTCGCGCTGATGCTGCTGCACGACGCGCGCCGCGGCGCGCGGGTCGACGAGCGCGGCCGCTTCGTCCCGCTCGACCGCCAGGACCGCGCGCGCTGGGACGCGGGACGGATCCGCGAGGGCGCGACCGCGCTCGACCGGGCGCGCCGCCTGCGCCGCCCCGGCCCGTACCAGCTGCAGGCCGCGATCGCCCTGCAGCACGTCGCCGAGACGACCGACTGGGCGCAGGTCGCCGAGCTCTACGGCGCGCTCGGCCGGATCGCGCCGTCGCCGGTCGTCGAGGTCAACCGCGCGGTCGCCGTCGGGTTCGCCGAGGGGCCGGCGGCCGGGCTCGCGCTGCTCGAGCCGCTGCTCGGCGACCGCGTGCTCGCGAGCTACCAGCCGCTGCACGCGGCGCGCGCCGAGCTGCTGCGCCGCGCGGGCGACCGTGCCGGTGCGGCCGAGGCCTACCGGCGCGGGATCGCCCTGAGCGCCAACGACGTGGAGCGCGCCGAGCTCGAGCGGCGGCTGCAGGCGCTCTAGCGCCGCATGCCGACGGTGAGCAGGTACTCCATCTCGAACCGCGCGGCGTCGGCGGTGCCGCGGTTCCACTCGTCGCTGAACGCGTCGAGCGCGGCGTCGAACTCCGCCTCGCGGCCGTTCTTGACCGCGTTGGCGCGGGCGGCGATCGTCGGGCCGTAGTAGTCCTTGAAGTGCGCGCCGTACTCGTGCGGCTCCGCGAACGCGGTGACCTCGAGGACGCCCTTCTCGACGCGCTGCAGGTCGACGCGGTCGCCGAACAGCCCGCGCAGGTGCTCCTCGCCGCCCCACAGCGGCGGGGGCTGCGCGCCGGGCGGGGGCGGCGGCGCGAACTGGCCGATGGTGCGGAAGAGCCCGCCGATCATGCCCTCCGGCGTCCAGCTCAGCAGGCCGATCTTCCCGCCGGGGCGGCAGACGCGCACCAGCTCGTCGGCGACGGGCTGATGGAACGGGGCGAACATCGCGCCGATCGCGGACATGACGACGTCGAAGGACGCGTCGGCGAACGGCAGGTGCTCGGCGTCGGCCTCGGCCCAGCGCAGCTCGAGGCCCTCGGCCTCGGCGATCGCGCGGCCGGCGTCGAGCAGCTCGGGGGTCAGGTCGCTCGCGGTCACGTCGGCGCCGGCGCGGGCCGCGGGGAGCGCGGCGTTGCCCGTGCCGGCCGCGACGTCGAGCACGGTGTCGCCGGGGCCGATGCCGATCGCGTCCACGAGCCGCGGGCCGAGCGGCAGCAGGAACGTCTCGACCATCGTCGGGTAGCTGCCCGAGGCCCACATCGTGCGGTGCTTCGCCTTGAGGGCGGTGTCGTCTGTCGTTGTATTCGTCATGACGCGACGCTACCCGAGCCACGCGCCCCCGGGACATCGGGAGATCCTCCCTATCTTGGCCCGCGTCAGGGGTTGCGCGCCCCGACGCCGGTCAGCAGCTCGCGGATCCGCGCCGGGCCGCCGGCGCCGGCGGCGAGCGGCGGGGTCGGGCCGCCGGCGCCGTCGCGCAGCCCCGCGAGCAGCTCCAGCAGCGCGTCGGTCGCGCTCGTGACCGGCTCCCACCCGAGCTCCGACCGGATGCGGCCGGCGTCCAGCAGCGGGCTCTGCAGCGCGAGGTCGAGCCAGCCGGCGGGCGTCGGCTGGGCGTGCAGGCGCCAGGTGGCGTCGGTCAGCGCGCGAACCGCGCCCGGCGGCAGCGCGACCGGGCGCGCGTCGAGCGCGCGGCCGAGCGTGTCCGCGTCGAGCACGGGCTCGGCGACGACGTTGTAGGCGCCGCGGGCGCGCTCGTCGGTCACCGCGAGCCGGTAGGCCTCGGCGACGTCGGCGCCGTGGACGGCCTGCACGCGCAGGCCGCGCGGCAACGGCAGCGCCGGGATCAGGCGCGGGTTCGCGAGCGCCGCCGGGAAGCAGCGGGCCGGCGAACAGCCGCCGGATCTCGCTCGCCGCCTCGCGCTTGAAGATGAGCCCCGGCCGCAGGCGCACGACCCGCAGGTCGGGCGCGGTGGCCTCGATCGCGTCGAGCGCCCGCTCGGCCTGCGCCTTGTGGCGCGCGTAGAACGAGCTCGGGATGCCGTCGGTGGGCCACGACTCGTCGACCCGCTCGCCGGACGCCGGCCCCGGCCCGTAGGCGCCGACCGACGACGCGTGGACGAGCGCGGAGACGCCCGCCGCCGCGGCCGCCTCGAACACGAGCCGGCTGCCGTGGACGTTGACGGCCTCGAGCGCGGTGGCGTCCCGCGACGGCTGGATCAGCCAGGCGAGGTGCACGACCGCGTCGGCGCCCTCGAAGAGGTCGGCGAGCGGGGCGCGCGTGATGTCCGCGGCGAGGAACTCCGTCTTCGGCGCGTCCCAGTCCGGCGCGCGCCGGGCGAGCCCGACGATCTCGGTCACGTTCGGGTCGGCGGCGAGCGCCGACACGACGCTGGTCCCGACGTTGCCGGTGGCTCCGGTGACGACGACGCGCATCCCTTCGCGTTCCCCTCGCGGCGCGCGCGGCAAACCGCGGCCCGAGCGCTATGCGCGGGCGTCCGCGGCAAGCGTCGGTCGCGACGGCGCGATGCGGCGCGCGCGGCGCTGATCCCGGCTCGCCCGCAACGCGCGGCGGTTCACCAGCACGGCGGTCACGAACATCGCCGAGAGCGCGACGCCGAGCGCCGGGAAGCCGCCGACCGCGAGCGCGAGTCCGCCGGTCGCCGCGCCCAGCAGGTAGCCGAACTGGTTCGCGGCGGCGCGCATCGCCATCACGGTCAGCTTGTCCTCCGGTGCGGCATCCATCCCGGTCGAGCTCGCGACCATCGATCGCCAGCCGTTCAGATGGGCCATGGCGGCGAGGATCCCGAGCGTCACGACGACGCCGGGGCGCACGGCGCCGAGGAGCAGGACCGCCCCGCCCTGGAGGAGCGTGAGCGCGGCGAGCGCCATCGGCGTCGCCCTCGCGGCGCACCGGCGCGCCGCGAAGGTGCCCGGCAGCATCGCGGCCGCGGCGGCGCCGAGGCCGAGCGCGACGACGGCCGGTGAGACGTCATAGCTCTCCAGCAGCAACGCGCCGATGTACGTCAGCACGGCCGCCCATGCCGCGTTGGCGAGGAGCTCGCCGAGCGTGAACCGGGCGACGTCGGGGCGCCGCCAGGCGGCCACCGTCTCGCCGACGCGATCCGATGGCGCGTCGGGGGCACGCGAGCGCAGCAATCCGACGGCCGCCAGGGCGACGACGGCGGGGACGGCGAGCCAGGCGGCGCGCCAGTGGACGGAGGCGACGACGCCCACGATCGGCATGCCGGCGATCCAGGCGGCCGGCATGCCGGCGATCGCCCAGGCGAGGACGTGCGGGCGTCGCGCGTCCTCGGGCCATTCGCCCGCGGCCGCGACGCCCACGGCGACCAGCACGCCGATGCCGACGCCGAGCAGCGCCTGGGCCGCGGCCAGCATCGCGAAGCTGATCGCGCCGGCGCTGAGCACCGACGCGAGGGCCACGAGCGCAGCGCCCGCGGTCAGCAGGTCGCGCAGCCCCGGCCGCCGGCGGGACACGGCGAGCGCGATCGCGACGAGGCCGCCGGTGGCGCCCGAGATCGCGCGCAGCTGCCCCGCCGCTGCCGTCGACACGCCGAACTCGCGGGCGACGTCCGGCAGGATCGGCGACAGCACCAGCATCCCGGCCTGCGACGCGAACAGGCAGAGGAACAGCACGGGGCTCGGTCCCGTGAGCCGTGCGCGAAGGGAGCCTGCGTCTCGTCTGGCGACATGCATGTGGGCCTGGGACGAGCCGCCCGCGCCCGGCATTCCGCCGGGCCGGTCCTGCGGGGCGCGTCAGGCGTCGGCGAGCGCGGCGAGGGCCTGGCGCAGGAGCCGGCTGACGTGCATCTGCGAGTAGCCGATGCGGTCGCCGATCTCGCGCTGGGTGAGATCCTCGATGAACCGGAGCCGGAGCACCTCGCGCTGGACCGGCGGCAGCGCCTGCCAGGCGCCGACCATCTCGAGCCGGTCCTCCACGAGCGCGTACTGCTCGTCGTCCGCGCCCAGCAGCTCGATCAGCGGCGCCGACTCGTCGCCGGCCTCGACCGGCTCGTCCAGCGAGGAGGCGCCGTAGGCGCTGCCCGCGGCCTGGCCCTCGAGCACCGCTTCGACGCTGAGCCCGGTGGCCCGGCTGAGCTCGCCCGCGGTCGGCGAGCGCCCGAGCGACGTGGCCATCCGCTCGGTCTCCCGCGTGAGGCGGAGGCTGAGGTCCTGCAGGCCGCGCGGCACGTGGAGGGCCCAGGTCTTGTCGCGGAAGTGGCGCTTGAGCTCGCCGAGGATCGTCGGCACCGCGAAGCTCGACAGCTTCGCCCCGCGCGCCGGCTCGAACCGGTCGATGGCCTTGATCAGCCCGACGCACGCGACCTGCACCAGGTCGTCGAACGGCTCGTCGCTGTACCCGTAGCGGCCGGCGAGCCGGCGGGCGAGCGGCAGATGGAGCTCGATCAGCTCGTCGCGCAGTCGCGGGTCCCGCGTCGCGTGGAACGCGGCCAGCAGCCGCGCCTCGTACGCGGGAGCGCCGGTTTCGGGACGGGTCGGGGGTGCGGACAGGACGCTCACGGGCGGACACCTCGCTTCGATCGGGATCGAGGCCCGCAGCGCGGCCGGCTGCCCGTCCGCGCGACGTCCACTCGTGTTGCCGGCCTGGCACGGGGACCGGCGATCGCGTCACCGGAACCACCGCGCCGACTCTGGTACGAACGCTAGCGCGCCCAGGGATCGCCGCCGTGCGCCGAGGATGGAATGCTGACGCGATGCCGGACGCCGCCCTCGTGATCGGCAGCGGGCCGAACGGATTGGCCGCGGCGATCACCCTCGCGGAGGCCGGTCGCGCCGTGACCGTGCTCGAGGCGGCGGACCGCGCCGGCGGCGCCCTGGCCACGGAGGAGCTGACGCTGCCCGGCTTCCGCCACGACACGTTCTCGGCGGTTTACCCCGCCGCGGCCGCGTCGCCGGTGTTCGCCCGCTGGCCGCTCGCGGATCACGGGCTGCGCTGGGTCCATCCGCGCTACTGCCTCGCCCATCCGCTGCCCGGCGGGAACGCCGTCGTGCTCGCGCGCGACCTGGGCGAGACGGCGGCGTCGCTCGACGCGGTCGCGCCGGGCGACGGCGCCGCGTGGGCGGCGTTCGCGCGGCCCTACCTCGACCACTTCGGCGCGTGGCGCGACACGCTGATGGGCGCCTTCCCGCCGGTCGCGGGCGCGACGCGGCTGCTGGCCCGGCTCGGCCCGTCGCGGGCGCTCGCATGGGCCCGGCTGGTACCGATGCCCGCCGCGACGCTCGCGGCGCGGCTGTTCGCCGGCGACGGGTCGCGCGCGTGGCTGTACGGCTCGGCGATGCACGGCGACGTCCCACCGCACGGGGCGGGCAGCGCGATCGCGGCGGTGCACCTCGACCTGATGGGGCACGCGGTGGGCTGGCCGAGCCCCGAGGGCGGCGCGAGCCGGCTCGCCGCGGCGCTCGCCGGCCACCTGGAGGCGCTGGGCGGCGTCGTGCGCACGGGTGCCCCGGTGACCGCGATCCGCGTCGAGCACGGCCGGGTCGCCGGCGCCGTGGTCGCGGGATCCGAGCTGGTGCCCGCCGACGCGATCGTCGCCGACGTGACGCCGCGCAGCCTGCTCGTCCTGGCGGGCGACGCGCTCGGCGGCTGGTACGCGCGCGGGCTGCGGGCGTACCGCTACGGGCCGTCGACGCTCAAGGTCGACTGGGCGCTGGACGGCCCGATCCCGTGGACGGCGGCGGCGGCGCGGGACGCGGGCACGGTGCACGTCGGCGGGACGACGGCCGACCTGCTCGACGCCGGGGGTCGCGCGCTGCCGCAGCGCCCGTTCGTGCTGCTCGGCCAGCAGTCGATCGCCGATCCCACGCGCGCGCCCGCCGGCGGGCACACCGCCTGGGCGTACACGCACGGACCCCACGACGCCGACTGGCAGGGCGAGCGCGACGCCCACGTCGGCCGCATGGAGGCGCGGATCGAGGCGTTCGCGCCGGGTTTCCGCGACCGCATCCTCGCCCGGCACGTGCTCGCGCCCGCCGACCTGGAGGCCCGCGACGCCAACCTCGTCCACGGCGACGTCGGCGGCGGCTCCTACACGCTCCGCCAGCTCGTCTTCCGCCCGGTCCCGCGGCTGTCGCCCTACCGGACGCCGGTGCGGGGGCTGTTCCTCGGCAGCGCCGCCACGTTCCCCGGCGGGGCCGTGCACGGCGCACCGGGTCGCGCCGCCGCACGCGCGGCGCTCGCGGACCGGCGTCTCCGCCGCGGGGACTGACGGAGTACTGTCAGGAACACGGGCCGACGGTGCGGCGGCTGGTCCGGCCGCCCCCGCCGAGCGCGGCCCGGGAGGAGGCGGCATGGCGACGACGCAGCATCCGCGCGAAGGCGGCGCGACCGGCGCGGAGATGGCCAACGTCTCGACGGCCCTGGTCCAGCTCTACCGGCGCTTCTACGGCCGCGGGCCCACGCGCGCCAAGACGATCTACGACGGCAACGTGCTGACCACGGTGCTCGCCGACATCTTCACCACCGTCGAGGAGACGCTCGTCGAGCGCGGCCGCGGCGACCTCGTCGTGGCCGTGCGGTCGGCGTTCCAGGAGGCGATGCGGCACGAGTTCGTCGCCGTCGTCGAGGAGCAGACCGGCCGGCGCGTCGAGTCGTTCACGAGCGGCGTCGACGTCGCCAACTCGATCGCCACCGAGACGTTCGTCTTCGCCCCGGCTGCGAGCGAGCCGGTGCCCTAGTAGGGACGACCGCGCGTCCCGCGCTCGGCGGTCCGCGCAGTCGCCCTGCGATCCCGCTCCCCCGGGAAGCCGACCCGCAATCACGAGCGGCGGAGCATGTTTGCCCGCCGCACGAGGGGTAGCCGCTACGGGATGTCAATCCCTGGAGGACACCCGTGATCCTGCGCTACGCCCGTGTCGGAATCGAGCTGCCGGAGGGCAGCCCGGACGCGACCGGCGCCATGGCCGTCCAAGAGCTCATGGGCGGCCGCTTCGGCGAGATGTCGACGCTGATGAACTACACGTTCCAGTCGTTCAACTTCCGCGGGCGCGCGCCGCTGCGGCCGTTCTACGACCTGATCGCGAACATCGCGGCGGAGGAGTACGGGCACATCGAGATCGTCGCGCTGGCGATCAACGCGATGCTGTCGGGCACCGACGGCGAGGACGTCGTGGCGAACGGCAACCCGCACCATGTGCTCAAGGGCGGCAAGGGTGCGCTGCCGGTCGACGCGAACGGCGCGCCCTGGACCGGCGACTACGTGTTCTCGTCCGGCGACCTGGTCGAGGATCTGACCCACAACTACTTCCTCGAGACCGGCGCGCGCAACGGCAAGCTGAAGGTCTACGAGATGGTCGACCACCCCGTGGCGCGGGCGCTGACCGGCTACCTGCTCGTCCGCGGCGGCGTCCACCAGGTCGCCTACGCGCGGGCGCTCGAGCTGATCACCGGCGCCGACATCTCGAAGACGTTCCCGGCGCCGCGGATCCCGACCGAGAAGATCCCCGAGTGCAAGCCGCACCTCGAGGCGAAGTCGCATCTGACGCTCTACCGCTTCTCGCCCGAGGACTACAAGGAGATCGTCGCGGTGTTCAAGGGCCCGCACCCGGAGACGGGCGAGGAGCTCGTCGTCGCCGACGAGGCGCCCGAGGGCTTCCCGCCGCCCGAGGCCGGGCCGGAGACCGACGTCTTCGCGCCGGACTACGCGCCGGACGACATCGCCGAGATCGCGCAGAAGCTGCGCAAGGACGCGGGCCTCGCATGAAGGCGCTGACGTACCACGGCGTCGAGGACGTCCGCGTCGACGACGTCCCCGATCCGCGCATCCAGGATCCCGACGACGTGATCGTCCGGATCACGTCGACGGGCCTGTGCGGCTCGGACCTGCACCTGTACAGGATCCTCGGCGCGTTCATCGACGAGGGCGACGTCCTCGGCCACGAGCCGATGGGGATCGTGGAGGAGACCGGCGCCGGCGTCACCGAGCTGGCCGCGGGCGACCGCGTCGTGATCCCGTTCAACGTCGCCTGCGGGCACTGCTGGACGTGCGGGGAGGGACTGCACTCGCAGTGCGAGACGACGCAGGTCCGCGAATACGGGACCGGCGCGTCGCTGTTCGGCTACACGAAGCTCTACGGCCAGGTGCCGGGCGGCCAGGCGCAGTTCCTGCGCGTCCCGTTCGGCAACTTCCTGCCGATCAAGGTCCCCGAGGGGCCGCCGGACGACCGCTACCTGTTCCTCTCCGACGTGCTGCCGACCGCGTGGCAGGCGGTGGAGTACGCCGGCGTGCCGGACGGGGGGACCCTGCTCGTGCTCGGGCTCGGCCCGATCGGCGACATGGCCGCGCGGATCGCGATCCACCAGGGCAAGCGCGTGATCGGCGTCGACCGCGTCCCCGAGCGGCTCGCCCGCGCCCGTGGGCGCGGCGTCGAGACGCTCGACCTCGACCAGCACGGCAAGGACCTGGGCGACACCGCACGGGAGCTGACCGGCGGCCGCGGCCCCGACGCCGTCATCGACGCGGTCGGGATGGAGGCGCACGGCTCGCCGGTCGGCGCGCTGGCGCAGCGGCTCGCCGGGTTCCTGCCCGACGCGGTCGCGCGGCCGATGATCCAGAAGGCCGGCATCGACCGGCTCGCCGCCCTGCTGGCCGCGATCGACATCGTCCGCCGCGGCGGGACGATCTCGCTGTCCGGCGTCTACGGCGGCGCCGCGGACCCGCTGCCGATGTTCCAGCTGTTCGACAAGCAGGTCCAGCTGCGGATGGGGCAGGCCAACGTGAAGCGCTGGGTCGACGACATCCTCCCGCTGCTGACCGACGACGACCCGCTCGGCGTCGACTCCTTCGCCACCCACCACGTGCCGCTCGCCGAGGCGCCGGATGCCTACAAGATGTTCCAGGAGAAGCGCGACGGCGCCGTGAAGGTGGTGTTCCGGCCCTGACGCGCTAGGACCGCTTGCAGCTGGTCGCTTGTTCACTCGACGAGCGCCCTTCGATGCGCGAGGTTCTTCGCCACGGGATCGTGGACGCCCGGCGGATCCTGATCGGCCACTAGACCGGCATGTGCCGCCCGCGCCGGGACCTCCCGGCGCGGCGCGCGCCGACCGCGCCCGGGGGATGATCCCGCGCGATGTCGGACACGGCCGCGCTGATCCTCGCGCTCGTCGCGCTCGCCGCGGCGCTCGCGACCGCGGTGGCGCGGCCGCCGTGGGCGCCCGAGGCGCTCGTCGCCGCGGCCGGCGCGGCGCTGCTCGTCGCGGCCGGCGCGATCGGCTGGTCGGACGCCGGCGACGCGCTCGGCGACCTCGCCCCGACGGTCGGGTTCCTCGCCGCGCTGCTGGTCCTCGCCGACGGCTGCCGCCGCGACGGGCTGTTCGACGCGATCGGCGCGCTGCTCGCCGTCCGCGCGCGCGGGGAGCCGCGGCGGCTGCTCGCGCTCGTCTTCCTCGTCGCCTCGGCGGTGACCGCGGCGCTGAGCCTGGACGCGACGATCGTCCTGCTCACGCCGGTCGTGTTCGCGACCGCGGCGCGGCTGCGGGTCTCGCCGCGGCCGCACGTCTACGCGTGCGCGCACCTCGCCAACTCGGCCTCGCTGCTGCTGCCCGTCTCGAACCTCACCAACCTGCTCGCGTTCCACGCCAGCGGGCTCTCGTTCCTGCACTTCGCGGCGCTGATGGTGCTGCCGACGCTCGCCGTGATCGCGGTCGAGTGGGTCGTCTTCACGCGCTTCTTCGCGACCGACCTGCGACGGCCGCATCGCGAGCGCGCGGCGCCGGAGGGCGAGCCGCTCCCGCGGCTGTCGCTGATCGTGGTCGGCGCGACGCTCGCGGGGTTCGCGGTCAGCGGCACGCGTGGGGATCGAGCCGGTCTGGGTCGCGCTCGCGGGCGCGGTCGCGATCACCGTCCCCGCGCTCGCGCGGCGGGCGGTCGGGCCCGGCGCGCTCGTGCGCGCGGCCGAGCCGGGCTTCCTCGTCTTCGTGCTCGGGCTCGGCGTGATCGTCGCCGCGGCGAGCCAGAACGGGCTCGAGTCGGCGGTCGAGGCGCTCGTCCCGAGCGGCGAGTCGCTGCCGCAGCTGCTGCTGATCGCGCTCGTCGGCGCGCTGCTGGCCAACCTGGTCAACAACCTGCCGGCGACCCTGATCCTCGTGCCCGTCGCCGCGGCGGCCGGCCCGGGCGCGGTGCTCGCCGTGCTGATCGGCGTCAACGTCGGCCCGAACCTGACCTACGTCGGCTCGCTCGCGACGCTGCTCTGGCGGCGGATCCTGCACCGCGAGGACACCGACGTCGAGGGGGCCGAGTTCCTGCGCCTCGCGGCGCTCACGGTGCCGGCGGGGATCGTCGCCGCGACGATCCTCCTATGGTTCGCGATCACCGTGGTGGGCACCTGATGCGCGCGCTGGTCTGGATCGTCGAGGACACGTGGGAGGCGACCGTGGCCGAGGCCGCCGCGTTCGTCCCGCCCGACGGCGGACATCACGCTGCTGCACGTGGCGCCCGCGGACGTCGAGGAGCTCGCGGGCGGCGGTCGCCGCGGCCTGCTGGGCCGCCATCCGCCGCCGCCCCCGGAGCACGGGATCCGCGCCATCTCCGACGAGGCGGCGCAGGCGCTGCTGGAGGACGCGCGCGAGCGGATCGGGCGCCCCGCGGAGACCGTCGCGCGGCGCGGCCGGGTCGAGCGCGAGGTGGTCGCGGCGGCGCAGGACGCCGACCTGCTCGTCCTCGCGCGCGACGGCGACCGCGAGCGGCTGGGGCCGAAGAGCCTCGGCCCGCCGGCCCGGTTCGTGGTCGATCACGCGCCGTGCCGCGTCCTGCTCGTGTGGGCGGACGAGCCGCCCGGCGTCGAGACGATCCCGCCGCCGCCGCACTGACCATGGAGTGGTCGCTTGCCATCGTGGCGCTCGCCCTGCTCGGCGTCGCCGCGGTGTCCGGGCGGCTGCTGGGCTCGCCGATCACGCCGGCGATGGTGTTCGTCGCCGTCGGCCTGCTGGTCGGGCCGAAGGTGCTCGACGGGATCGACCTCGAGAGCACGAGCGGCGCCGTGCGGACGCTGGCCGAGGCGACCCTCGCGCTGGTGCTCTTCTGCGACGCCTCGCGCGTCGACCTCCGCCATCTCCGCGGCGAGGTCAGCCTGCCGCTGCGCCTGCTCGGCATCGGGCTGCCGCTGACCATCGCGCTCGGCACCGTCGCGGCGGCCGCGACGTTCGGCGCGCTGACGCTCGGGGAGGCCGTGATCCTGGCGGTCGTCCTCGCGCCGACCGACGCCGCGCTCGGCCAGGCGGTCTTCACCGAGCCGCGCATCCCGGCCCGGGTCCGCCAGGGCCTCAACGTCGAGAGCGGGCTCAACGACGGCATCTGCGTCCCCCTGCTGTTCGCGGCCGTCGCGATCGCCGACGTCGAGTCCGAGATCTCCGAGGGCCGCAGCGCCGCGACGCTCCTGCTCGAGGAGATCGGCTACGGGATCGTCGGCGGCGTCGTCGGCGGCGTCGTGGTGGCGGCGATCGTCATCCACGCCGGCCGGCGCGGCCTCGATCGACGGGGCGTGGCGGCATGTCATCCCTGGCGCGGGCGCCGCGCTCGCCTACGGGATCGCGAGCGCGCTGGGCGGCTCGGGCTTCATCGCGGCGTTCGTCGCGGGCATGACCTTCCGGCTGGTGCTCAAGCGGGACCCCGGGGAGATCAACGAGTTCAGCGAGGAGGTGGGCGACGTCCTCAACGGCGTCACCTTCGTCCTCTTCGGAGCCGATCCTGCTCGGGCCCGCGCTCGGTGAGGCCGACTGGAGCCTCGTCCTGTACGCCGTGCTCAGCCTGACGCTCGTGCGGATGGTGCCGGTCGCGATCGCGATGATCGGCTCGCACGCCAGGGCGCCGACGGTCGGCTTCCTCGGCTGGTTCGGCCCGCGCGGGCTCGCGTCGATCGTGTTCGCGGTGATCGTGATCGAGGAGTCCGACCTCCCCCACGAGCACCTGATCGTCCTCGCGATCTACCTGACCGTGGGCCTCTCGGTCCTCGCCCACGGCCTCAGCGCGGCGCCGCTCGCCGCCCGCTATGCGCGCTGGTACGGCCGCCATCCGCCCGACGGGGCGCCGCCGATGGAGAGCGCCCCGGCCGACGTGCCGCGTGTCTGACCGGCGCTTCAGTCCGCCGCGGCCCAGGCCTTCGCGGACTCGAGCGCCGCGAGCGGGAACGCGCGGGCCTGTCCGGGCCAGAGGACGCTGAAGATCCGGATCGCCGGGCCGGCCCAGCGCGCGTCGGTCACGACCGCGATCCGCTCGAACGACGCGGGATGGCGCCCGCCCAGCTTGAGATCCTCCCAGGCGGCCGCTCCCTCGTACTCGTCGAACTCGGGGCCCAGCACGTAGACCAGGCGGACCTTGCCGTGCTCGGCGATCGCCGCGTCGACGGCGGGCACGATGACGTTCTCGTAGTCCTCCTTCTCCACGTCGTCGACCGCCTCGAGCCCGAGGACGCCGGCCGGCATGTCACCGAGAAGTCTGATCATGACCCGGCAGTCTCGGCAGGAGCGGCGGAGACGTCAAGCGCGCTCGAGCGCCCTGGCCGGGCTGAGCGCGCGCTGCGGGTCGAGCGCCGCGGGGGCCGCCGTGCGCCTCCGCCGGATCCACTTGCCGGTCTCGATCACCAGCGGCAGGAGCGCGGCGAGCCCGAGGCAGGCCAGCCACTGGGTGCCGCTGAGCGAGACGGTGTGCAGGCCCTTCTGGAGGCCGGGCAGCTCCGTCGCGAGCGCGATCATCGCGATCGGGAAGAGCGAGATCGCGAGCGCCTTCAGCAGCGGCGGCGCCAGCCCGCTGGCCGGGTCGCGGCGGTTGGCGAGCGCGTTGAACACGGTGCCGAGGCCCATCACGACGAACGTCATCGTCAGCGACGTCGAGGGCTTGTCGGGGCTCGGGTCGTCCGGCCCGGCCACCAGCGGGATCAGCGCCGCGACGAACAGCGTCGTCGCGTAGACGCCCCAGAGCGTGATCGCCGAGCGGTTGGTGATGGTCAGCTTCGGGTCGCGCGGCGGCCGGTGCATGACGTCGGCCGCGCCCGGGTCGACGGCGATGACCACGACGCCGGCCGCGGTGACGAAGATCAGCAGGTAGAGCACCATCGGGGGCGTCAGCGCGACGCCGTCGTTGATGTCGAACGCCGAGGCGATGACGAACAGCAGCACGAGCGACAGCAGCTGCGTCATCTGGTAGCGGACGTAGGCGACGACCTTCTCGTAGACGCGGCGGCCGATCTCGACGGCGTGCACGAGCGTGCCGAAGTTGTCGTCGGTGAGGATCATGCGACCCGCCTGCTTGGTGACCTCGCTCCCGCTCCCCATCGCCACGCCGATGTCGGCCTGCTTGAGCGCGGCGGCGTCGTTGACCGCGTCCCCGGTCATCGCCACGATCAGCCCCTGCTCCTGCATGAGCCGGGCGAGGCGGAGCTTGTCCTGCGGCGTGACGCGCCCGAAGACGTGCAGCGCCGGGAGCCGGCGGATGACCTCCTCGTCCGACAGCGCCTGCAGCTCGGCCCCGCTGATCGCACCCGGCCCCAGCCCCAGCTGCGCTCCGATCGCCCCCGCGGTGACGGCGTGGTCGCCGGTGATCATGCGGACGTCGATCCCGGCGCCGAGCGCCGTCTCGACCGCGCCCTTCGCCTCGGTGCGCAGCGGATCGATGATCCCCACCATCCCGACGAACGCGAGCTCGTGCGTGAGCGACATCGGGTCCTCGGCCATCGCCCCGAGCTCGTCGTCCCCGACGAACCGGGCGGCGAAGGCCAGCACCCGCAGGCCCTGCTCGCCCATGCGCTCGTTCGCCTCGTCGATGCCGGCGCGCGCCTCGTCGATCGGGAGCTGCGACCCGCTCATCGGCCCTCCGGACAGGGTGCAGCGCGCGAGCACGACGTCCGGGCCGCCCTTGACGAGCTGGATGACGCGCTCGGTCCCCGCCGTCGGACACGCGGTGGAACGTGGCCATGAACTTGTAGTCGGAGTCGAACGGCACCTCGGCCAGGCGCGGATAGGCCCGCCGGGTCTCCTCGGCGTCGACGCCCAGCTTGGCCGCGAGCACGACGAGCGCGGCCTCGGTCGGGTCGCCCACGACGCTGCCGTCGTCGGCGACGGTCGCGTCGCTGTCCAGCGCGAGCCCGAGCGCGAGCCGCGTGAAGTCGGGCACCGGCGTGCCCGCGACCGACCGGATCGCGCCGCTCTTCCGGTAGCCCTCGCCGTCGACCGTGAACCACGATCCGGCGGTGTAGAGGAGCGAGACCATCATCTCGTTCAGCGTCAGCGTGCCGGTCTTGTCGGTGTTGATGGCGCTGGTCGCGCCGAGCGTCTCGACGTCCGTGAGGTTCTTGACGACGGCCTTCGCCTCGGCGAGCTGCTTGGCGCCGAGCGACAGGAGGCCCGACACGAACGCCGGCATGCCCGTCGGGATCGCCGAGATCGCCATCGCCGTGCCCAGCAGCAGCACGTCGCTGAAGTCCTCGCCGCGGGCGACGCCGACGGCGACGATGAACGCCACCGCGCCCCACGCGATGATCCCGAGCACCTTCGTCAGCGAGCCGAGCTCCCGCTGGAGCGGTGAGCGGGTGCGGGTGACGGAGCTCAGCATCGTCGCGATCTGCCCCATCTGCGTCTGCGTCCCGGTCCCGGTCACGACCAGCGCGGCGGTGCCGCGCGTCACGGCGGTGTTCTGGAACAGCATGTTCGTGCGGTCGCCGAGCGCGACGTCGGTGCCGGCGAGCACGTTGGCGTCCTTGGGGATCGGCGCGCTCTCGCCGGTCAGCGCCGCCTCCTGGGCCTCCAGCGTCGCGGCGCGCAGGATCCGCCCGTCGGCCGGCACGAGGTCGCCCGCCTCGACCTGGACGAGGTCGCCGGGAACGAGATCCACCGCCGGCACGAGCGCGACCGTGCCGTCGCGCACGACCTTGGCCTGCGGCACCTGCAGGTCCGACAGCGCGTCGATGCTGGCGCGCGCGCTGAGCTCCTGCCGCGATCCGAGCACCACGTTGAGGAGGATCAGCAGCGCCACGATCACGCCGGTCGAGACCTCGCCGATGACGAAGCTCACCGCGGTGACGGCGACCAGCATGATGTTCATCGGGTCGCGCAACTGCTGCGCGGCCACCGCCCACACCGACGGCGGCTGCTCCCGCTCGATCGCGTTCGGGCCGTAGCGCGAGAGCCGCTCGGCCGCCTCGCCGGCGGTCAGGCCCGATGCCGCGTCGGACCCCAGTCCCGCGACGACGTCGGCGCCGTCCTGGGCGTACGGCGGAGGCCCCGCCGCGTCCTCAGTCCCGGCGAGCGTGTCGTGAGCGGCCATGTGCGTCGCGAAGACTCCCTCCCGGTAGGCTCGCCGTCAACCCCGCGGAGGAGGTCCGATTGGCGGCGGAGATCGTCCCACGATGGGAATGGCGGACGTTCGGGAACGACTTCGGCGCGGCTGAGGCGACGCTCGGCGGCCTCGCGGTCGAGCGTGCCGAGGAGAGCGACGACCTGTACCTGCTCTTCCGGGACGGCGACGCGACGGTGAAGGTCCGCGACGGGGTCCTCGACGTCAAGCGCCTGCTGGCCGTCGACGACGACGGGCTCGAGCAATGGGTGCCGGTCGGCAAGCACCCCTTCCCGGTGTCGCGCGACGATCTCGCCGCCGCGCTCGCCAGGCTGGGGGTGGTCGCGCCGCCGCTCGCCCGCGAGACCTACACCGCCGAGCAGCTCCTCGACGAGGTCGTGCCGGCCGATCGGCGCGCTGCGCGCCGTCATGGCGCACAAGCGGCGCGCCCACTACACGGTCGGCGGCGCGATGGCCGAGCTCTGCGAGCTCCGGACCGGCGCGGGCTCCACGCGCTCGCTCGCGATCGAGTCCGAGGACCCCGCGCGCGTGATGGCGGCGGTCCGCTCGCTCGGCCTCGAGGCGCGCGCGAACGTGTGCATGGTCCGGGGGCTGAAGGTGCTGACCGAGCTTCGGGCTGGTGCGCTACGCGGTCATCGACGTCGGCACCAACTCGGTCAAGCTCCACGTCGGCGAGCGCCGCGCCGACGACACGTGGAGCGCGGTCGCCGACCGCGCGGTCGTCACCCGGCTCGGCGAGGGCCTCGACGCGACCGGCGTCCTCGGGCCCGAGCCGATGGACCGGACGCTGGAGGCGATCGCGACGCTGGCCGAGGAGGCGCGCGCGGCCGGTGCGGCCGCGATCGCCGCCGTCGGCACCGCGGGGCTGCGCGCCGCGACGAACGCCGCCGCCTTCGTCGGCGCCGTCGAGGCGCGCTGCGGCGATCCGGATCGAGATCATCCCCGGCGAGGAGGAGGGCCGCCTCGCCTTCCTCGCGGCCACGACGGGGCTCGGCCTGCCCCCCGGCTCGCTCGCGGTCTTCGACACCGGCGGGGGCAGCTCGCAGTTCACGTTCGGTGACGAGGACGCGGTCCGGGAGCAGTTCAGCGTGCCCGTCGGCGCGGTGCGGCTGACGGAGCGCTTCGGGCTCGACCGCGCCGTGTCCGACGAGGCCCTCCGCGACGCGCTCGACGCTGATCGCCGCCGAGCTCGGCCGCCTCGACGATCGCCCCGCGCCCGACGTGCTCCTCGGGATGGGCGGCGCGCTGACCAACCTCGCCGCGGTCGAGCAGGGGCTCGCGGTGTACGACCCGGACGTCGTCCACGGCACCCGGCTGGACCGGGCCGCGGTCGACCGGCAGATCGAGCTGTACCGGACGCGCAGCGCCGAGGACCGGCGCGGCATCGTGGGCCTGCAGCCCAACCGCGCCGAGGTCATCCTCGCGGGCGCGTGCGTCGTGCGCGTGGTGCTGGCCAAGCTCGCGTGCGACGCGCTCGTGGTGAGCGACCGCGGCCTGCGCCACCGGCTGATCGCCGACCGCTTCGGGCTCGGCCCTCCGGTCGCCTGAGCGCTACGCGCGGTCCGCGGCGAGCTGTGCCTCCACGGCGAGGGGGATGCTGCCGTGGACGCGGTCCTCGCCGAGGCGCTCCAGCACGCCGTCGCTCGCGAGCACGCTCGCCACGGCGGGCTTCACGCGCGCGAGCCGCAGCCCGACGCCCGCGCGCCTCGGTGAAGTCGAGGATCTCCGCGAGCGTCGCCGCGCCCTGGGAATCGACGAAGTCCACGCCCTCCATGTCCAGGAGCACCGCGCGCAGCGGCGGGTCGGCGTCCTGCACGAGCGCGCGGATGCGCTCGTCGAGCGCCTCGGCGGTGGCGAAGAACAGGCCGCCGTCGAGGCGCACCATGGCGAAGCCGGGGAACGTCTCGTCGCCCGGGTGCTCGTCCGTCTCGCGGAAGACGTGGGTCCCCGGCTCCCGGCCCAGCAGCGGCATCTCCGGCGTGGTCGCGACGTAGACGAGCCAGATGAGCGAGAGCGCGATGCCGATGACGACGCCGGCCAGCACCCCGGCGGAGAGCACGGCCACGATCGCCGCCGCCGCCACCCAGAAGTCGAACGGCTTGACCCGGCGCAGGCGGCGCAGCTCGGGGATGTCGATCATCCCGAAGACGACCGCGTCGATGATGATCGCGCCGAGGACCGCCTTCGGCAGGTCCGAGAACAGCGGCGCGAGCGCGACGAGCGTCAGGATCACGAGCGCGCCGGTGACCAGCGACGCGAGCGGCGTGCGGGCGCCGGCCGACTCGTTGAGCGAGCTGGCGGACAGGCTCGTCGAGACCGGCATCCCGCGGAACGCGCCGGCCGCGACGTTGGCCATGCCCTGGGCGACCGACTCCTGGTCGACGTCGACGCGGTAGCGGTGCCGCGCCGCGAACGCACGGGCGTCGCCGGCGGTCTGCGAGAACCCGATCAGGAGCAGCCCGGCGGCGGCGGCGAGGATCGTCGCGTAGTGCTGCTCGAAGACGTCGAGGTCCGGCAGGGCCGGCGTGGGCAGGCCGCGCGGCACCTCGCCGACGAGCGCGACACCGTGCGCGTCGAGGTTGAAGAGCGGCGTCGCGAGGAGCCCTCCGACCACCAGCACGAGCGCGCCCGGCACGCGCGGTGCCGCGAAGCGCAGCACGAGGATCACGGCCAGCGCCGCGGCCCCCACCAGCAGCGTCGTGGCGCTGATGTCGCCGAGCGACCGGATCCACGACGCCAGCTCGCCCCATGCCGTCTCGCCGGACGCGTCCGTCCCGGTCAGCTTCGGGAGCTCGCCGATGACGACGTCGACCGCGGCGCCCGCCAGGAAGCCGGTGACGACCGCGCGGGACAGGAACCGCGCGATCCAGCCGAGGCGCAGCACCGCCAGCAGGAGGAACAGCGCGCCGGTCACCAGCGTGATCGCCGCCACCAGCTCGGCGGCCTGCGAGCCCTCGATCCCCGCGACGAGCACGGCGCCGCCCGCGACCGCGGCCAGCGACGAGCTCGGCCCCGTCGAGATGTGGCGCGACGTGCAGAACAGCGCGTAGACGATCGCGCCGGCCGCCGCGGCGTACAGCCCGTTCTGCACCGGGATGCCCGCGATGCCGGCGTAGCCCAGGTCCTTCGGCACGATCATCGCCGCCACGGCGATCCCGGCCAGCACGTCGCCGCGGAGCGCGCCGCGGTCGTAGCGCGGCAGCCAGTCCACGATCGGGGCCACGCGACCGATCCTGCTGGGGGCCGCGGGATCGGCGCCGTGCATGGCGGCGATCCTCCCAGACCCGCGAGACGATCCCGCCGCCGCACTGCGCGGCGGCGGGATCGCCGGGTGGGTCACGCCGCCGCGAGCCGCGCCTCGAGCCGGCGCTGCGCGAGGACCGCGCCGAGCACGCTCGTCAGCCCGAGCACCGCCATCCCGGTCACGACCGCGAGCCCGGGACGCAGCTGGTCGAGCAGCGACGACGCGCCCGTCTCGCCGGACGTGATCACCGCGGTCACGATCGCCAGCCCGACCGCGCCGCCGAGCTGGAACGACGTGCTCACGAGGCCGGACGCGAGGCCCTGCTCGTGGTCGGCGACGCCGCTGGTGGCGGCCATGTTCACCGCCGGGTAGGTGAGCGCGAAGCCCAGCCCGAGCAGCAGCATCGTGGGGAGGATCGCCACGGGGTACGCCGGGCTCGCGTCGATCGGGATGAACAGCGCGTAGCCGGCCACGAACGACAGCAGCCCGCCCGCGATCAGCGGCGCGGTGCCGACGCGCGTGGCCAGCGGGCCCATGCGCGGGGCGCCGAACGCCACGAGCAGCCCGGCCGGCAGGAACGCGAGCGCCGTCTCCAGCGCGGTCCAGCCCAGCAGGTCCTGCATGTAGAGCGTGACCATGAACTGGAAGCCGAAGTAGCACGCGAAGACCGCCATGCCCGCGAGGTTCGCGCCCGCGATCGTGGGCGAGCGCAGGATCCCGAGCCGGACGAGCGGGTGCGCGACCCGCCGTTCGGTGGCGAGGAACGTCGCCCCGAGGATCACCGCCAGCGCGAACGCGCCGAGCGTCCGGCCCGACGTCCAGCCGGCGTCGGGCGCGCCCGAGATGCCGAACACGAGCGCGAGCATCGCGCCGGTCACCGACGCGGCGCCGAGGAGGTCGAACCGGCCCTGACCCGCGACGCGCGGGGGATCGGGGCGCAGCAGCCGCCAGGCGGCGATCAGCAGCACGACGGCGATCGGGAACGGCAGCAGGAACGTCCAGCGCCAGCCGGCCGTGGTGAGGATGCCGCCGAGGACGAGCCCGAGCGAGAAGCCGCTCGCGCCGGTGGCGGTGTAGATCCCGAGCGCCCGGTTGCGGGCCGGGCCCTCGTGGAACGTGGTGGTGATGATCGACAGGCCCGCCGGCGCGGTGAACGCGGCGGCGGCGCCCTTGATGAAGCGCGCGGCGATCAGCAGCGCGCCGTCGTCGACGAGCGCGCCGAGCAGCGAGGCGGCGGCGAACACGGCGAGCGCGACCAGCAGCACCCGCCGCCGGCCGAGCAGGTCGGCGGTGCGGCCGCCGAGCAGCAGCAGCCCGCCGTAGCCGAGCACGTAGCCGCTGACCACCCACTGCAGGGTCGAGGTGGAGAGGCCGAGGTCGGCGTCGATGCTGGGGAGCGCGACGCCGACCATCGAGACGTCCAGTCCGTCGAGGAACAGGACGCCGCAGAGGACGAGGAGCGTGACCCAGGCGCGCCGGTCGAAGGCGGTGGGGTCCGCGGGTGGGGAGGGGACACTCATCCTTCAATTGTATGCATACGCAAATATTGCGCTTACATCTGATGCCGTCGCATGGATCCGGTATGATGCGCGGCATGTCCAGCACGCCGTCGCCCGCCGATCCGGTCGCGGCCTGGCGTGCGCTGAACGCCTCCCACGCCGCGGTCCACGCCGCGCTCGAGTACGAGCTGCGGCGCGAGCACGACCTCTCGACGATCGAGTTCGAGGTGCTCGACAACCTCGGCACCTGCGAGACCGGCAAGGCCCGCATGCAGGAGCTCGCCGAGGTCGTCCACGCCACGCAGAGCACGGTGTCGCGGGTGGTCGCCCGGCTGGAGGACGAGGGCCTCGCGTGCCGCAGCATGTGCGCCGACGACCGGCGCGGGATCTTCGCGGCGCTGACGCCCGCGGGCGAGGAGCGGCGCGCGGCCGCGGCGCCGACCTACCGCCGGATCATCGCCGACACGCTCGCCGGCTGACGCGCGCGGCGCGCGTGCATCACGCCTCCCACTGGCCGAAGCGGGTGAGCAGCGCGGCGTTCGCGGCGGCGACGAGCGCGAACACGATCGCGGCCGTCGTCGCGCCGGCGACGGCCAGCGCGATCGCGGCCAGGGCGAACACCGCGAGCTCGAACGGGATCCGCGCGGCCGCCGGCAGCCGGCGCGCCGAGCGCGGCGCCGCGAGCACGCCCCAGAGGACGATCGCGACCGCGGGCGCCGCGATCGCGAGCCAGACGCCCGCGGTCTCGGCGCCCCAGTAGGCGAGCGCGGCGAAGGCCGCGAGCTCGAGCAGGAACTTCAGGAGCAGGTTCAGCTCACGCATCGTCTCCCGCCATCGCGCGGACGACACCAACGCAGCACGGGTGCGAGGTGGGGCTGCTCGTGCTGCGTTGACGTCCTATGACGACGCGAACGCAGCACGGAGCCCGATCTCGGGAGGGCGTGCTGCGTTGTTGTCGCGGCCGGCGGCTAGCTGCTGACCTTGCAGTTCTTCTCGAGCCAGGGCGAGAGCCGCTTGCCCGCCGCCTGGACCTTCGCCTGGTCGATGTCCTCCGGCTTCTTCGCGTCGTAGGCGTCCATCACCGTGCGGTAGTCGGCGGCGATCTCGTCCGGCGGCTCCAGCTTCTGCAGCTGGTCGATCGCCTTGCCGAACGCGTTGATGTCGGTCGGCTCGCCCTGCTCGTTGGAGTTCGCGTCGAGGATCTTCTTCACGTCGCCGCAGAAGTCCGCGGTGCTGGTCCCGCTCCCCGGCCCGCTCCCCGCCGACTCGTCGTCGCCGCCGCAGCCGCCGACGGCGACGAGGGCGGCGAGCAGCACGGGCAGGAAGATGAGTCGGCGCAGGCGTCATCCGGCGACAGTACCGCGATCACCTGACCGCAACATGGACCGGGGCCCGCTTCGTAGGCTGGAGGGGTGAACGGACGCTGGGTGAGCCTCGACGGCGCGGTGAACGCCCGCGACCTCGGCGGGCTCCCGCTGGAGGACGGCGGGACGACCGCCCCCGGCGTCCTGCTGCGCTCCGACAACCTCCAGGGCCTGACGCCCGCCGACGTCGGCACGCTCGTCGACGAGGTCGGCGTCCGCGTCGTCGTCGACCTGCGGACCGGCGCCGAGGTCCAGCTCGAGGGCCCGGGCCCGCTCGTGCGCGACGGCCGCGCCGAGATCCGCCACCGCTCGCTCTACCCCGAGTCCGGCGAGCACACCGACGTCGACGCGTCCGCGGTGATGCCGTGGATCGAGCGCCGCCGCAACGGCCACAGCCCGAGCGTCGAGACGCCCGCCGTGCGCTCCTACCTCGGCTACCTGCGCGACCGCCCCGACTCGATCGTCGACGCGCTGCGCGACGCCGCGCACGCCGACGGCGCCACGATCGTCCACTGCGCGGCCGGCAAGGACCGCACCGGCGTCGTCTGCGCGCTCGCGCTCGCGGTCGCCGGCGCGACCCGCGCCGCGATCGTCGACGACTACGTCGCGACCGGCGAGCGGATCGGCCCGATCATGGCGCGGCTGAAGGCCTCGCCGACCTACGCGGACGACCTCGACGGCAGCCCGGACGAGGCGCACGTCCCGCGCGCCGAGTCGATGGAGCGCGTGCTCGACGTGCTCGACGAGCGCCACGGCGGCCCGCTCGGCTGGCTCGACGAGCACGGCTTCGGCGCGGACGACGCGGCCGCGCTGCGCGCCCGCCTCGCCGCCTAGCCCAGCGTCGCGACCAGCAGCGCCTTGATCGTGTGCAGGCGGTTCTCCGCCTGGTCGAAGACGACGCTCGCCGGCGACTCGAACACCTCGTGCGAGACCTCGAGCCCGTCGGTCATCCCGGTCGCCTCCGCGATCTCCGCGCCGATCACGGTGTTCGCGTCGTGGTACGCGGGCAGGCAGTGCATGAAGCGCGCGTCCTTGCCGGTCGCCGCCATCAGCGCGGCGTCGACCCGGAACGGCGCGAGCAGCCGCGCGCGCTCGACCCAGACGTCGCGCGGCTCGCCCATCGAGACCCAGATGTCGGTGTGGACGAAGTCGGCCCCGGCGACGCCCGCCTCCGGGTCGCCGGTCAGCGTGATGCGCGCGCCCGACCCCGACGCCAGCGACTCGGCGAGCGCGACGACGTCGTCCGGCGGGCGCAGCTCCGGCGGGGTGACGATCCGCACGTCGGCGCCGACGATCGCGCCCGTGACGAGCAGCGAGCGGCCCATGTTGAAGCGCCCGTCGCCCACGAACGCGTAGGCGATCTCGCCGAACGGCCGCCCGTCCGCGTACTCGCGCATGGTCAGCAGGTCGGCGAGCATCTGCGTCGGGTGCCACTCGTCGGTCAGCCCGTTGTAGACCGGCACGCCGGCGTACGCCGCGAGCTCCTCGACCCGCTCCTGCCCGGCGCCGCGGTAGCCGAGCGCGTCGTACATCCGCCCGAGCACGCGCGCCGTGTCGGCGATCGACTCCTTGTGCCCCATCTGCGAGCCCGACGGATCGATGTAGGTGACGTGCGCGCCCTGGTCGAAGCCCGCGACCTCGAACGCGTTGCGCGTGCGGGTCGACGTCTTCTCGAACGCGAGCGCGATCGCCTTGCCGGCGAGCCGCTGCGTCTCGGTCCCCGCGCGCTTGGCCGCCTTGAGCTCGGCGGCGAGGTCGACGAGCCCGCCGAGCTCGTCGCGCGTGAAGTCGGCCTCCTTGAGGAAGCTGCGGCCGCGCAGGTCCATCACGCGTCGCGCTCGATCGGGCAGGTCATGCAGTGCGAGCCGCCGCGCCCGCGGCCGAGCTCCGAGCCGTCGATCGTCAGCACCTCGATCCCCTCGCGCTCCAGCTGCGCGTTCGTGTCGACGTTGCGCTCGTAGGCGACGACGACGCCCGGCTCCAGGCAGACGACGTTGTTGCCGTCGTCCCACTGCTCGCGCGCCATCCCGGCGACGTCGCCGCCGGTCGGGATGACGCGCACCGCGTCGAGGTCGAGCGCGTGCTCGAGCGCCGCGATCAGGTTGCCGTCGAACGGCTCGACGAGCGGGATCCCCGCCGGGTCGTCGGCGGGGCGCAGCGCCCAGATGCGGACGTCGTCGTTGACGACGTGCGGGTAGAGCGTGACCGCGTCGCGGTCGACCATCGTGAACACGGTGTCGAGATGCATGAAGGAGCGGGAGCGTGGCAGCTTGACGGCGAGGACGAGCCGCGCGGCGCCGTCCGCGAACAGGTTCTGCGCCAGCAGCCCGACCGCCTGCGGCGTCGTCCGCTCGCCCATCCCGATCATCACCGCGCCGTTGCCGATCGTGAGCACGTCGCCGCCCTCGATCGTGCAGCGGCCCCAGGCCTGCTCGACGCCGCCGAACCAGACCTTCACGCCGCCGTCCGCGGTGAACATCGGGTGGAAGCGGTAGATCGCCTCCATGATCGCCGTCTCGGGGCGGCGCGCGGGCATCGTCATCGGGTTGAGCGTCACGCCGTCGTAGATCCACGAGGACGGGTCGCGCTGGAACAGCAGGTTGGGCAGCGGCGGCAGCACCATGTCGGTCGGCTCGGAGGACCCGTAGAACAGCCCGCCGCCGTCGACCACGTCCTCCTTCGCCATCCCGCCGATCAGGAAGTCGGCGATCTCCCGCGGCTCCGCGCCCGCCGCCCACGCACGGCCGCTGCGCGCGAGGTACTGGCCGACCTCGCGCTCCTGCAGCACCTGGTCGAGCAGCCACGCGCGGCCGGCCGTCGTCCTCGAGCACCCCGAGCAGCAGGTCGGCGGCGTCGAACACCTCGACCCCGCGCTCGCGCAGGAGCGCGACGAACGCGGCGTGCTCCTCCTCCGCCCGGCGGACCCAGATCACGTCGTCGAACAGGAGCTCCGCCGCCGTCTGCGGGGTGAGCCGGCGCTGCTCGAGCCCGGGCCGGTGGACGATCACCTTGCGCAGCCGCCCGACCTCGGAATCGACCCTGAAGGGCATCCGCGACTTATAGCGGTCACACGGCGGTCCGCTCGCGCGAAGAACAGGTATGAACGACCTCCCCAGCCACGGACCCGCGCGGCCGGCCACGGAGGGCCGGCTCGGCGGGCTCCGCCCGATCGCCCACGACGACGACGAGCGGCCCAGCCGCGAGGACCTGCGCGACGACGGCCCGATCTTCACGCGGTCGCCGGTGCCGCTCCCGCGCTGGCTCACGGGGCGCAAGAAGCCCAAGCCGCACTAGCCGGTTCGCTCCCGGGGTAGTCCGGGCGCATGTCTCCTCCCGCCGTGGTGCTCGACGTCGACGGCACGCTCGTCGACAGCAACTACCAGCACGCCCTGGCCTGGCATCGCGCCTTCGCGCGGCACCGGCGCGACGTCCCCGTCTGGCGCACGCACCGCGCGATCGGGATGGGCGGCGACATGCTCGTCCCCGCGCTCGCCGGCGAGGAGTGGGACGCCGAGCACGGCGACGCGGTGCGCGCCGACGAGTCGGTCCTGTTCGGCGAGCTGATGCACACGGTCACGCCGCTGCCCGGCGCCCGCGCCCTGCTCGAGCTGTTGAAGGCGCGCGGGCACGCGGTCGTCCTCTCGTCCTCGGCGCGCGAGGACGAGCTGCACGCCTACCTCGACCTGCTCGGCGCGCGCGACCTGGTCGATGCCTGGACCACGTCGGCCGACGTCGAGCGCACCAAGCCGCACCCGGACGTCATCCAGGCCGGGCGCGAGAAGCTCGGCGAGCCGGACGAGAGCGTGATGATCGGCGACTCGGTCTACGACGTCCGCGCGGCGCACGCCGCCGGGCTGCCGACCGTCGCGGTGCTCACCGGCGGGTTCGGCGCCGCCGAGCTGGAGGCCGAGGGCGCGGCCGCCGTCTTCGACGACCTGACCGCGCTGCTGCCCGCGATCGACGACACGCCGCTGGCCGCGTGACGCGCGTCCGCACCCTCGTCCTCGTGCTCGCCGGCGGCGCCGGCGGCCGGCTGGAGCTCCTCACCCGCGACCGCGCGAAGCCCGCCGTGCCGTTCGCCGGCACGCACCGGCTGATCGACTTCCCGCTCTCGAACTGCCACAACGCCGGGCTCCAGGACGTCTGGGTCTCGCAGCAGTTCAACCCGGTCTCGCTCAGCGACCATCTCGCCAACGGCCGGCCGTGGGACCTCGACCGCACGGACGGCGGCCTGCTGATCCTGCACCCGCGCCAGGGCCACGACGGCCGCGGCGGCTTCCCGTCGGGCACGGCCGACGCGCTGTGGCGCGCCGCGCCGATGATCCGCGAGTTCGCGCCCGAGGCGCTCGTCGTGCTCAGCGCCGACGCCGTCTACGCGCTCGACTACGGCGCGCTCGTCGAGGAGCACATGGAGGCCGGCGCGCCGGCGACGATGGTCACCACCGAGGTCGACCCGGACGACGCCGGCCGCTACGGCGTCGTGCAGGCGGACGGCGGGCGCGTGCGCGACTACGCCTACAAGCCCGACGACCCCGCGGGCAACCTGATCTGCAACGAGGTCTTCGTGTTCGCGCCCGGCCGCGTGCTCGACCTGCTCGACGAGCGCGGCGACGACAACGCGGAGGAGGATCTCGGCGACACGCTGCTGCCGCTGCTCGTCGACGCCGGCGACGTGCGCGAGCACCGCTTCGACGGCTTCTGGCGCGACGTCGGGACGATCGACGCCTACTGGTCGACCCACATGGAGCTGCTCGCCGAGCCGCCGCCGATCGACCTCGACGATCCCGGCTGGCCGATCCTCACCCGCGCGATCGGGCGCCGCGCGTCGGCGCGCGTGCTGCCGGGCGCGGAGATCGCCGGCGGGATGCTCGCGCCCGGCTCGACCGTCGCCGGCCGCGTCGAGCGCTCGGTGATCGGCCGCGGGGCGCGCGTCGAGGCGGGGGCGACGGTGACCGACTCGGTGCTGCTGCCCGGGCGCCGTGGTGCGCTCCGGAGCACGGGTCGAGCGCGCGATCCTCGACGACCGGGTCGACGTCGGGGAGGACGCGCGCGTCGGCGCGCGCGACGGCGACATCGCCCTGGTCGGGCTCGCCGAGCGGATCGCCGTCCGGCGCCGAGGTGCCGGCGGGCGGGCGCGTGCCCGACGTGGACTGACACGCTTCGGACGATGGAGCCCGAGGCGTTCTACGACGCGCTCGCCGACGACTACCACCTGATCTTCGCCGACTGGGAGCGGTCGATCGCGCATCAGGCCGACGTGCTCTCCCGGCTGATCGGCGCGCAGCGCCGCCGCGTGCTCGACGCCGCCTGCGGCATCGGCACGCAGGCGATCGGGCTCGCCCAGAAGGGCTACGACGTCACCGCGACCGACATCAGCGCGGCGGCCGTCGCCCGCTGCGCGCGCGAGGCCGAGGCGCGCGGGCTGAGCCTCCGCACCGGCGTCGCCGACCTGCGCGAGCTCCTGCCGCCGGCGGCGGCTTCGACGCGGCGATCGTGTTCGACAACGCGCTGCCGCACCTGCGCACGGACGCCGACCTCGCCGCGGCGTGCACCTCGCTCCGCCGCGTCCTCGCCCCCGACGGCCTGCTGTGCGCCTCGATCCGCGACTACGACGCGCTGCTCGCCGTGCGCCCGCCCGGTGAGCTCCCGCGGTCGCTCGGCGACCGGATCGTCTTCCAGGCCTGGGCAGTGGCACGACGACGACGCCTACACCGTCCGCCACTTCATCCTCACCCGCGACGGCGACGGCTGGAAGGTGGCCGAGCGCGAGACCGTGTATCGCGCGCTGCGCCGTGCCGAGCTCACCGCGGCGCTGGAGGCGGCCGGCTTCGCCCACGTCGCGTGGCGGATGCCGGACGAGACCGGCTTCTACCAACCGGTCGTCACCGCCGTGGCACGCTTCGAGGGATGAGCGACGCGACGATCCGCGAGGCCGGGCCGGAGGACGCCATCACCGCGGGCCGGCTCCTGTTCGACTTCAACACGGAGTACGACGACCCGACGCCGCCGCCCGACGCGATGGCCGTGCGCGTCCGGCAGCTGCTGGCCGCCGGCGACACCCGGATCCTGCTCGGCGGCGCCGGATCCGGACGGGATCGCGGTCCTGCGCTTCCGCCCGGCGATCTGGAGCACCGGCCTCGAGTGCTACCTCGCCGAGCTCTACGTCGCCCCGGACGAGCGGGGACGGGGGCTCGGCCGCGCGCTGATGGAGGCGGCGATCGCGCTGGCCCGCGACGCCGGCGCCGACACGATGGACCTCGGCACGAACGAGACCGACACCGCCGCCCGCGCGCTGTACGAGTCGCTCGGCTTCACGCAGCTCGAGGACGGCGACCCCGAACTTCTTCTACGAGCGTGAGCTGTGAGCCTGCGCAGCGCTGGCCGGGACGCTCGACGGGGAGCTGCTCGAACCGGGCGACGCCGGCTACGACGCGGCGCGCACGGTCTGGAACGCGATGGTCGACCGCCGCCCGCGCGCGATCGCCCGCTGCGCGAGCGCGGCCGACGTCGCCGCCGCGGTCCGCGCCGGCCGCGCGGCCGGGCTGGAGCTCGGCGTCCGCTGCGGCGGCCACGGGGTCCTCGGGCTCGCGGTGCCCGAGGACGGGCTGATGCTCGACCTCACCCCGCTCTGCGAGGTCCGGGTCGACGCGGCGCGCGCGGCGCGCGTGGGTCGGCGGCGGCGCGCTGCTCGGCGCGCTCGACCGCGCCGCCCAGGCGCACGGGCTCGCCACCACCGCGGGCAACGTCTCCCACACCGGCGTCGGCGGGCTGACGCTCGGGGGCGGGATGGGCTGGCTCGCGCGCGAGCACGGGCTGACCTGCGACAACGTCATCGCCTTCGAGCTCGTCACCGCCGAGGGCGAGCACGTCCGCGCCGACGCGGAGCACAACGAGGAGCTGTTCTGGGGGCTGCAGGGCGGCGGCGGCAACTTCGGCGTCGTGACCGGCTTCGAGTTCCGGCTGCACCCGGTCGGGACCGAGGCGCTCGTCGTCGAGCTGTACTTCACCCCGGACGACGCCCCTGCCGTCCTGGCAGGGCTGGCGCGAGCTCAGCGCGTCCGCCCCGCGCGCCGCCACGTTCACCGCCTGGGTCGGCGAGGCGGGCGCGCCGTTCATCCCCGCCGGCGTGCGCGGCCGCCCGCTCGTGAGCGCCGGCTTCGTCTGGATCGGCGACCCCGACGCCGGCCTGCGGCTGCTGCCGGCGCTGCGCGCGCTCGGCGAGCCCGTCGCGGAGCGGATCGAGGCGATGTCGTACCTGCGGCTGCAGCGGATGGACGACACGCTCGAGGGCCACGCCCTGCGCCGCTACTGGAAGGGCCACTACCTGGCCGAGCTGCCGGACGCGGCGATCGAGGCGTACGTGACCCGCGGCGCCCAGGACGGCGACCGGCTGCCGTCCTGCTCGCTCCAGGCCTACGGCGGCGCGATCGCCGAGCGGCCCGACGCGGACGCCGCGTTCAGCCAGCGCACGACGCAGTTCGAGTTCGTCGCCTCGGCACGCTGGGAGGACCCGGACGAGGACGCGCGCCCGGATGGCCGCGGCGCGCCGCACCGCCGCCGCGCTCGACCCGTTCGCCTCCGGCGCCTACGTGAACGTGATCAGCGACGAGGGCGCAGCCGGCGTCGCCCGCGCCTACTCGCCCGCGAAGCTCGCGCGGCTGACCGCGCTGAAGGACGCGTGGGACCCCGACAACGTGTTCCACCGCAACCAGAACATCCCGCCCTCGCGCTAGAAGAGCCGCGCGCTGTCGCGCGAGAGCGCGAAGCCGTGATCCGTCCGCAGGTTCCGGCAGCGCATGCCGGACCTGCGGCTGCGGCAGCGGAGGTCGCCGCGCCTGATGCTGTCGCCGTAGCCGAGCTTGCGGCCGGCACCGAGCGTCGTGTCGCCGGCGCAGACCCAGGACGCCTTGCGGTCGCGCTTGCCGACGGCCACGCCCTGGCCCCAGTCGAGGTCGCACGACGCCGGCTTCGGCGGCGGCGACCAGTCGCGCGCGCGGATGTCGCAGCGGACGCCGCCGGTGCCGATGAAGCAGCCGATGTTGCCCGACGGCGACTGGAAGCCGGTCGACGCCTGGGCGGTGCCCGCGAGCGCGCCCAGGATCGCCGCGCAGACGAGTGCGATCCGCATGGCGCGAGCCTAGACCGCGCGGCCGTTCACGGTCAGCGTGAGCTCGATGTTGCCGCGCGTCGCGTTCGAGTACGGGCAGACCTCGTGCGCCGCCGCCACGATCCGCGCGGCCTGGTCGGGATCCTCGACCTGCGGCAGGCTGACGTGCAGCTCGACGCCGATCGTGAAGCCGCGCTCCTCGGTCGGGAGCAGCGCCACGCGGCTGTCGATCGACACGTCGCCGACCTCCGCGCGCTCGCGCCGCCCGATCACGCCGAGCGCGCTCTCGAAGCAGGCGGCGTAGCCGACCGCGAACAGCTGCTCGGGGTTCGTGCCCGAGCCGTCGCCGCCCAGCTCAGGCGGGCGTGCGGAGCTGGACGTCGAGGACGCCGTCGCTCGTCACGCCGTGCCCCTCGATGCGGCCGCCGGTGACGGTCGCCTCCGCGGTGTAGATCGCCTTCGCCATGCTCGTCTCCTGTTTCGTGGCGACGGAATCTACTCGGCGCCAGGATCCTGTCTTTGCCGTAGGATCCTCGCATGAGCGCGGAGCACATCGCCCAGCGGGTCCGAGCGGCGCGGATCGCCGCGGGCTTGACGCAGGAGGAGCTGGCGCGCCGGGCCGCGGTGAGCCGCGCGCTCGTCGGCGCCGTCGAGCGCGGGCGGCACATGCCCGCCGCCGACGCGGCGATCCGGTTGGCGGCGGCGCTCGGCAGCTCGGTCGAGCGGCTCTTCGGGAGCGCGGACCCCGCGCTCGGCGGCGCGCGCCGTGGTCGGCGACCGGCCCGCCGACGGCGCGCTCGTCCGCGCGGGGCGCGCTCGACGGCGCGGTGCTCGTCCGGACGTTCGACCCGCCGAGCGCGATCAGCGGCGTCGGCGCGTCGGCCGACGGCGTGGTCGCGGGCGGCACCGTGCGGTTGTTCGCCGGAGCGGTGGCGCGCGGCGCGGTGGTCGCCGGCTGCGACCCGGTGCTGAGCATCGCCGAGGGGCTGCTCGAACACGCGCCGGGCGACGAGCGCATCGTCGGCGTGCCGGCGACGACCGGACAATCGCTCGAGGCGCTCGCAGCCGGTCGCTGCCACGCCGTGCTCGTGCACGGGCCGCGGCGGTCGCTCAAGCCCGAGCCCGGCGTGCGGCGGTGGCATCTCGCTCGCTGGCGCTCCGGGTTCGCGACGCATCCGCGGCTGGCGAGTCCGAGCCTCGAGGCGCTGCTGGCCGGAGAGGTTCCGCTGGTGCAGCGCGACCGGTCGGCCGCGTGCCAGCAAGCCGTCGAGCGGGCCGCCCGCCGCGCCGGGGCGCCGCGCGCCGCGCGCACCCGCGTCGCGGGCGGCCATCTCGCCGCCGCGCAGGAGGCGCTCGCGCTCGGCGGCGCCGCCGTCGCGATCGAGCCGGTCGCGATGGCGACCGGGCTGGAGTTCTCCGAGCTCGAGACCCACGACGTCGAGCTGTGGGTGCCCGAGCGGTGGACCGGCCACCCGGGCGTCCGGTCGTTCGTGGATCTGCTCACCACCCGCCGGTTCCTCGACCGTGCCGGCGCCCTGCCCGCCTATGACCTGACCGACACCGGAGCCGCCAGATGACCGTTCGCCCGTTCCTCGCGCTGCTCGCAGCGCTGCTCCTCGCCGGTTCCGTGGCGGCGTGCGGCTCCGACGACGAGGCGTCCGGCTCCAACCCCGATCAGGTCGTGGTGTCCGCGGCCTCGTCGCTCAACAAGGCGTTCACGACCTACGGGGAGGAGTTCGAGGGCGGCGACGTGAAGCTGTCGTTCGCCGGCTCGGACGAGCTGGCGGCGCAGATCCGGCAGGGCGTCAAGCCGGATGTGTACGCCGCCGCGAACACGAAGCTCCCGGATGAGCTGTACAAGGAGGGACTCGTCGAGCGGCCGGTGCGCTTCGCGACCAACGAGCTCGTCCTCGCGGTCCCCGCGGACGGCGGCAAGGTCGCGTCGCTCGACGACCTCACTCGGCAAGGGGGTGACGATCGCGATCGGGGCCGAGGGCGTGCCGGTCGGCGACTACACGCGGACGGTGCTGGGCGAGCTGCCGGCCGACCAGTCGCAGGCGATCCTCGCCAACGTGCGGTCCAACGAGCCCGATGTCGCCGGCATCGTGGGCAAGCTGACGCAGGGAGCGGTGGACGCCGGATTCGTCTACCGCTCGGACGTCGAGGGCGCCGGCGGCAAGCTGCGGGCGATCGAGCTGCCCGACGCGCTCAAGCCGACCGTCGAATACGGCGTCGCCGTGGTGAAGGGAGCCCCCAATCCCGAGGGCGCGCAGGCGTTCATCGACGGACTGCGCGACGGCGCGGGGGCCGACGCGCTCAAGGCCAACGGGTTCGGCCGCCCGCCCGGCGCGTGACCCAGGCCCGCTGGTTCCCCCCGCTGCTGTGCGTGGCGCTGGCGGTCACGTTGTGCTTCCTGACGCTGCCGATCGTCGCGATCTTCGTCGACACCGGGCCCGCGCGAGCTGCTCGACAGCCTCAGCGATCCGATCGCGGTCGACGCGTTGGTCCTGAGCCTGTGGACGAGCACGCTCTCCGTGCTGATCATCGTCGTCGTCGGGACGCCGTCCGCGTACCTCCTCGCCACCCGGAGCTTCCGCGGGCGGAGCGTGCTGATCACGCTGATCGAGCTCCCGCTCGTGCTGCCTCCGGCGGTGGCCGGGATCGGGCTGCTCGCCGCGCTGGGCCCGAACGGGCTCTTCGGCAGCGCGCTCGCGGACGCCGGCATCCAGGTCGTCCTCACGACCGCGAGCGTCGTCCTCGCGCTGACGTTCGTGGCCGCTCCGTTCTACGTGCGCCAGGCCGAGTCCGCCTTCAGCTCGCTGGACCGCTCGTGGCTCGACGCCTCCCGCACGCTCGGCGCGGGCGAGGCGACGACCTTCGTCCGCGTCGCGATCCCGGCCGCGTTCCCCGGGCTGCTCGCCGGGCTCGCGCTCGCCTGGGGGCGGGCGCTGGGGGAGTTCGGCGCGACGCTGATGTTCGCCGGATCGTTCCGCGGCGTGACGCAGACCGTGCCGCTGGCGATCTACGAGCGCTTCTCGACCGACTTCACCGGCGCGCTCGGGCTCTCCGCGGTGCTCGTCGCGGTGTCGGGCGCCATCCTGCTCACGGTCAAGCTCGCGGCCCGCGCCGCTCCGGCCCGTGTCCTTGCACGTTGAAGCCGCGACCGCGCTCGGCGCGCTGGCGCTCGACGTCGAGCTCGACGTCGCGCCCGGCCGGTGCCTGGCGATCGCCGGCCCGTCGGGCGCGGGCAAGAGCTCGGCGCTGCGCGTCGCCGCGGGGCTGCTCCGGCCCGACCGCGGGCGCGTCACGTGCGGCGACGTGGTCTGGCTCGACACGGAGCGCGGCATCCACCGCAACCCGGAGGACCGTCGCTGCGGCTACGTGTTCCAGGACTACGCGCTGTTCCCGCACCTGCGCGCCTGGCAGAACGTCGCCTACGCGCTGCGCGACCAGCCGCGCGCGGTGCGCCGGCAGCAGGCGCGGGACTGGCTCCACCGGTTCGGCCTCGACGACGTGGCCGAGGCGCGACCGGGCACGCTGTCGGGCGGTGAACGCCAGCGCGTCGCACTCGCACGTGCGCTCGCGCGGCGACCGGACGTGCTGCTGCTCGACGAGCCGCTGTCGGCGCTCGACACCCGCACCCGGGCCGGGGCGAGCCGGCAGCTCGCCGAGGCGCTGCGCGACACGAACGTGCCGGCGATCCTGGTGACGCATGACTTCGCGGAAGCCGCGCTGTTCGGGGACGAGGTGGCGGTGATCGACGCGGGCCGGGTCGTCCAGCGGGGCACGGCGAGCGAGCTCGCCGCGCGCCCCGCCACCGCCTTCGTCGCCGACTACACCGGCGCGGTGGTCCTGCGCGGGACCGCCGCGCCGGAGCAGGACGGCACCACCGTCGTCACCCTCGCGGGCGGCGAGCGGATCCGCAGCACCGACGCCGCCGCCGGTCCGGTCGCGGCCACCGTGTTCCCGTGGGAGATCACCGTCGAGCGCCCGGGGCCCGTGCCGCCGCGGTCGGCGCAGAACCGGATCGACGCGCACGTCGCGACGATCACGACGGTCGGCGCGCGCGTGCGGCTCGGTCTCACCGGTCCCGAGCATCTGTCGGTCGAGGTCACCGCCACCGCCGTCGCGAACCTGCACCTCGAGCCGGGCACGCCCGTGTCCGCGACCTGGAAGGCGGCCGCCACGCGGCTGATCCCGCTCGGGTAGGACCATCAACGACCAAGGAGGACCCATGAAGCTCAGCGCGCGCAACCAGCTCCCCGCCACCGTGACCGGCACGACCGAGGGCCCGGCGACGACGACCGTCGCGCTCGACGTCGGCGGTCAGCGGCTCGTCGCCTCGATCACCACCGAGGCCGCCCAGGAGCTCGGGCTCGCCGCGGGCAGCGAGGTCGTGGCGATCATCAAGGCGTCGGACGTGATGCTCGCCACGCGCGACTAGCGCGTTCCGCCCGCAGGGAGGAACATCCGTCACCCGGGCGAACATTGGTCTGTCCCCCCGCGGTGGAAGGAGTCGTCGTGAACGAAGTAAACCCCGGCAGCGTCATCGGACGCGCATGGGCGATCTACAAGACCCAGTTCGGCACGCTGATCGTCGCAGCGGCCATCGTCGGCCTGATCAACCTGGTCGCGACGCTGCTGCTCGGCCCGTTCGCCGGCATCATCAGCCTGATCGTCTCGCTGTTCTTCGTCGGCGCGGTCGTCCACCTTGTGCGGTGATCTCGAGGACGGGCGCCGCGACGAGGAGCTGAGCTCGCTGTTCTCCGGAGTCGGCCCGGTCTTCTGGCAGCTGCTGGCCGTCGCGATCCTCGCCGGCATCGGGATCGCCATCGGTCTGGTCCTCCTCATCATCCCCGGCCTGATCCTGATCACGATCTGGGCGGTCGTCGTGCCGGTCGTCGTGCTGGAGAAGCCCGGCGTGTTCGCCGCCTTCGGGCGCAGCCGCGAGCTGGTGCGCGGCCATGGCTGGCCGGTGTTCGGGACGCTCGTGGTGACGTGGCTGATCACGATCGGCGTCGCGATCGTCGGCGGGATCATCGTCGCCGCGCTCGGCGGCGCCGACGTCATCCAGGCGATCGTCAACTGGCTGCTGTCCGCAGCGCTGCTGCCGATCACCGCGCTCGTGATCTCGGTGCTCTACTTCCGCCTCAAGGCCGCGAAGAGCGAGGCGACGGCGACCGAGCCGGAGCCGGCCGACTGGGGCCAGCAGCCCGCGACCTAGCGCTTGCGCAACCGGGTCGGCGCGCGCCCGCGCGCCGACCCCGCGGTCACGGACTATTCGTCGTGGTCGCCGAAGCTGCCGGGCCGTTCCTTCTCGGGGGAGTCCGGCTCCTCCTCCTCGCCCTCGCTGAAGCGGCCGACGTGCTCCTTGGCGGCGGAGTCGGGAAGCTCCTCCTCGCCGTCGCTGAAGCGGCCCACGCGCTCCTTCTCGGGCGAGTCGGGAAGCTCCTCCTCGCCCTCGCTGAACTTGCCTCGGTGTTCCTCGCCCATAAGGGTCTCCCTCCACTCGGGGGAGCCATCATCGCGCATTCGCGCGCATCCGGCCATACTCGCGCGCGATGAGCACGCCAGAGCACGATCGGCTGGAGGCGGCGCGCACCGGCGCGGCGCCGTGGAAGGCCTGGGGCCCATACCTGAGCGAGCGCCAGTGGGGGACGGTCCGCGAGGACTACAGCCGCGGCGGCGACGCGTGGAGCTACTTCCCGCACGACCACGCGCGCTCGCGCGCGTACCGCTGGGGCGAGGACGGGATCGCCGGCGTGTCCGACGACGAGCAGCGGCTGTGCCTCGCGCTCGCGCTGTGGAACGGCGCCGACCCGATCCTCAAGGAGCGGATGTTCGGGCTGACGAACGCCGAGGGCAACCACGGCGAGGACGTCAAGGAGTACTGGTTCTACGTCGACAGCACGCCGACGCACTCGTACATGAAGTGCGTCTACAAGTACCCGCAGGCGGCGTACCCGTACGACGACCTGCTGCGGACGAACGGCGCGCGCGGCTTCGGCGACCTCGAGTACGAGCTGCTCGACACCGGCGTGTTCGACGACGACCGCTACTTCGACGTGGAGGTCGAGTACGCGAAGGCGGACCACGACGACCTGCTGATGCGCGTCACCGCGCACAACCGCGGGCCGGAGGCGGCGACGCTGCACCTGCTGCCGACGCTGTGGTTCCGCAACACGTGGCACGACGGGTCCGCGCGGCCGTCGATCGCGGCGGACGGCGAGGGCGCGCTCGCTTCGCACGGCGCGCTCGGCGAGTGGCGCTTCGAGGCGACGGGCGAGCTGCTGTTCTGCGACAACGAGACGAACGCGCGGCGGATCTCCGGCACGGACGGCGCGCCGTACCCGAAGGACGGGATCAACGACCACGTGATCGCGGGCGCCGACACGGTCAACCCGGCGCGGACCGGCACCAAGGTCGCCGCGCACCACGTGCTCGAGATCCCGGCCGGCGGCTCGGCGGAGGTCCGGGTGCGGCTGCACGCGGGCGGCGGCGCGGTCGACTTCGACGCGGTGTTCGCGGAGCGGATCGCCGAGGCGGACGCCTTCTACGCCGGCGTCATCCCCGGCCACCTCGACGCGGACGCGGCGAACGTCATGCGCCAGTCGCTCGCCGGGCTGCTGTGGGGCAAGCAGTACTACGAGTACGACGTCCACCGCTGGCTGCGCGAGCAGGGCGTCGACCCGTGGGGCAAGGACGCCGCCGGCAGCGGGCTGCGCAACGTCCCGTGGTTCCACTTCCTCGCCGGCGACGTGATCTCGATGCCGGACAAGTGGGAGTACCCGTGGTTCGCCGCGTGGGACCTGGCCTTCCACTGCGCGCCGCTCGGGCTCGTCGACATCGACTTCGCGAAGGAGCAGGTCGCGCTGCTGCTGCGCACCCGCTACCAGCACCCGAACGGGCAGATCCCGGCCTACGAGTGGAACTTCTCCGACGTCAACCCGCCGGTCACCGCCTGGGCGGCGCTGTGGGTCTACGAGCGCGAGGTCGAGCAGCGCGGGAAGGGCGACCGCGAGTTCCTCGTCCGCGTCTTCGACCGGCTGCTGACCAACTTCACCTGGTGGGTCAACCGCAAGGACCCGGACGGCCGCAACCTGTTCCAGGGCGGGTTCCTCGGGCTCGACAACATCGGCATCTTCGACCGCTCGGCGCCGCTCCCGGGCGGCGGGACGCTCGAGCAGGCCGACGGCACCGCCTGGATGGCCCTCTACTGCCAGTGGATGCTGCAGATCGCCGTCGAGCTGGCGCGCGAGGACGACGCCTACGCCGACATGGCGCTCAAGTTCCTCTCCCACTTCCAGTGGATCGCGATCGCCATGAACCCGCCGCAGGGCGACGCGCAGCTCTGGGACGAGCAGGACGGCTTCTACTACGACGTGATGCGGACCGCGGACGGGAACGCGATCCCGCTGCGCGTCCGGTCGCTCGTCGGGCTGCTGCCGCTGTGCGCGGCGACCGTGTTCGACTCGTCGATGATCGACCGCAACCCGGAGTTCATCGGGCGGCTGCACCGGGTGGCGGAGCAGTTCTCCGACGTCGCCGGCTACGCCCACGTGCCGGAGCCGAACGCGCGCGGGCACCGGCTCGTGTCGCTCGTCGCGCGAGGACCGGCTGCGGCGGATCCTCGCCGCGATGCTCGACGAGGAGGAGTTCCTCGGGCCGCACGGGATCCGCGCGATCTCGCGCCGCCACCTGGACGAGCCGTGCGTGTTCGACTGGGCCGGCCAGGAGTACCGCGTGTCGTACCTCCCGGCGGAGTCGGACTCCGGCATGTTCGGCGGCAACTCGAACTGGCGCGGGCCGGTCTGGTTCCCGATGAACCTGGTCATCCTGCGCGCGCTGCTCCAGCTCCACCGGTACTACGGCGACGAGTTCACGATCGAGTGCCCGACGGGCTCCGGGCGGGAGCTGACGCTCGAGCAGGTCGCGGGCGTGATCGGGCACCGGCTGACGAAGACGTTCACGCGCGGCAAGGACGGGAAGCGGCCGGTGTACGGGGCGATGGAGAAGTTCCAGACCGACCCGCACTGGCGCGACCTGATCCTGTTCCACGAGTACTTCCACGGCGACAACGGCGCCGGGATCGGGGCGAGCCACCAGACCGGCTGGACCGGCACGGTGGCGCTGCTCTACGAGATCGAAGGCGCGCTGCGCGCGTGATCTACGAGGTCAACACGGCGGTCTGGCTCGCCGGGCGGCGGCTGGACGAGGTCGTCCTGGGAGTCCGTCGCGCTGCCGGGGGTCGAGGCGGTCTGGCTGATGGGCGTGTGGGAGCGGAGCCCGGCGGGGCTGGCGATCGCGCGGAACGACCCGGGGCTCGAGGCGGGCAACCGCGCCGCGCTGCCCGACCTGCGCGACGCGGACGTGATCGGCTCGCCCTACTGCGTGCGCGACTACGTGGTCGACGCGCGGTTCGGCGGGCGCGACGCGCTGGCCGCCGCGCGCGCCGCGCTGGCGGAGCTCGGGCTGAAGCTGATCCTCGACTACGTCCCGAACCACGTCGCGCCGGACCATCCGTGGGCCGCGTCGCGCCCGGAGCTGCTGGTGCCGGGCGACCCGTCCGATCCGGTCGGCTCGGTGCAGGTCGGCGCGGGCTGGGTCGCCCGCGGGCGCGACCCGTACTTCCCGCCGTGGCCGGACGTCGTCCAGCTCAACGCGTTCGCGCCGGCGCTGCGGGAGGCCGTCGGCGACACGCTGCTCGAGCTGGCGGGGCAGTGCGACGGGCTGCGCTGCGACATGGCGATGCTGATGTGCAACGACATCTTCGCCCGCACCTGGGGCGGGACGCCGCCGGACGAGGAGTACTGGCCGCCGCTGATCGCGCGGGTCAAGGCGGCGTACCCGGAGTTCCTCTTCATCGCCGAGGCCTACTGGGACATGGAGTGGACGCTCCAGCAGCAGGGCTTCGACTACGCCTACGACAAGCGGCTCTACGACCGGCTCGTCTCGGGCTCCGCGGCGGACGTCCGCGGGCACCTGAGCGCGGACGCGGCCTACCAGGACAAGCTGCTGCGGTTCATCGAGAACCACGACGAGCCGCGGGCGGCGTCGGTCTTCGGGCCGGCGCAGGCGCGGGCGGCGGCGGTGGTGGCGACGACGCTGCGCGGGGCGCGGCTGCTCCACGACGGCCAGCTCGACGGGCTCCGGACGCGGATCCCGGTCTTCCTCGCCCGCGGGCCGGAGGAGCCGGCCGACGGCGACCTGCGCGCGTTCTACGAGCGGCTGCTGCCGGCGGTCGCCGGGCCGCGCGAGGGCTGGGCGCTCTGCGACGTGAGCGGCTGGCCGGACAACGACTCGGCGGACCGGCTCGTCGCGTACTGCTGGCGCGACCACCTGGTCGTCGTGAACCTGTCCGACGCGCCCGCGCAGGGGCGCGTCCGGCTGCCCTGGCCGGGGCTCGCGGGGCGGTCCTGGACGCTGACCGACGCCCTGTCCGGCGCGGTCTTCGAGCGCGACGGCGACGAGCTGGCGGGCGAGGGCCTGTACGTCGATCTCGAAGGGTTCGCATCGCACGTCCTCGTGCTGGCATGATGCCGCCCGGCAGGAACCCCCGAACCGAGGAGTGCCTATGAGTGATCTCGTCGCCATCGCCTATGACGACCTTTCGAGCGCGGAGCAGGTCGTGTCCAATCTGGGCGAGGCGCAGAAGCAGCACCTGATCGCGCTGGAGGACTGCGTGATCGTCGAGCGCCAGGCCGACGGCAAGGTCAAGCTGCACCAGCCGTCGCTCGCGGGCGCCGGTGCGGTCGGGGGCGCCCTGTGGGGCGGCCTGATCGGCCTGATCTTCCTCGTCCCGCTGTTCGGCATGGCGATCGGGGCCGCGTCCGGCGCCGCCGCCGGCGCCCTGAGCGACACGGGCGTGGACGACAAGTTCCTCAAGGAGCTCGGCAGCCACCTCGACGAGGGCAAGGCCGCGGTCATCCTCCTCATCCGCGAGGTCACCGCGGACAAGATCCTCCCGGAGATCAAGATCCCCGGGAAGGTCATCCAGACCTCGCTGAGCAACGCCGACGAGGCCGCGCTGACGACCGCGCTCGACGCCGCCAAGACCGCCTGAGCCGGATTCCCTCCGCCCGCGGCGCGCGCTAGCGTCGCGGGCGTGGGGGAGACCAACTGGGCGGGGAACCACACGTACGCCGCGGCGCGGATCCACCGCCCGGCGTCGGTGGACGGAGCTGGCGGAGCTGGTCGCCGGCGCGGAGCGGATCCGCGTCCTCGGCTCGCGCCACGCGTTCAACGACATCGCCGACGCCGACGAGCTCGTCTCGCTCGACGGGCTCCCGGCCGCGATCGAGGTCGGCGACGACTGGGTCGCCTGCGGCGGCGCGGTCCGCTACGGCGAGCTCGCCGAGGCGCTCCACCCGCACGGGCGCGCGCTGCACAACCTGGCCTCGCTGCCGCACATCGCGGTCGCGGGCGCGATCGCCACGGCGACGCACGGCTCGGGCACCGGCAACCTCGCGACGGCGGTGCGGGCGCTCGAGCTGGTGACCTCGTCGGGCGACGTGGTGGCGCTCCGGCGCGGCGATCCGGACTTCGACGGCGCGGTCGTCGGACTGGGCGCTCTGGGGGCCGTGACGCGGGTCACGCTGGACACCCATCCGGCGCACGAAATGGCCCAGAAAGTGTACGAACGGTTGCCGTGGGAGGCCCTGGACGAATGTTCTAGTGCGCTGTTCGCGGCGGGCGACAGCGTCTCCGTCTTCACCCACTGGGGAGAGCGCGCGGGACAGCTGTGGGTGAAGGCGCGCGAACTGGGCGACGAGGGGTTCGGCGCGACGCCCGCGACGGTCGAGCGGCACCCGATCCTCGGGCTCGATCCGGTGAACTGCACGGCGCAACTCGGGGTGCCCGGGCGCTGGTCGGACCGGTTGCCGCACTTCCGGATGGGCTTCACCCCGAGCGCCGGCGAGGAGATTCAGTCCGAGTACTTACTTCCACGCGCGCGAGCGCGTGAGGCGATCGCGGCGCTGCGTGAGCGTGCGGAGGCGATCGCGCCCGTCCTCCAGGTCTCCGAGCTGCGGACCGTGGCGGCCGACGAGCTGTGGATGAGCACCGCCTACGGGCGCGACTCGTTCGCGATCCACTTCACGTGGGAGCGCGACGCCGCGGCGGTCGCGCGCGCGCTCGCGCACGTGGAGAACGCGCTGCTGCCGCTGGATGCGCGTCCGCACTGGGGCAAGGTGTCGCTGGCCCCGGCCGGCGGGAAGTACCCGCGTGTGGAGGACTTCGTCGCGCTCGCCGGTCGGCTCGATCCGCGCGGCGCGTTCCGCAACCCCTGGTTCGAGCGCCAGGTCCTCCCGTTCCACGTAGGCTGCGTCCTCTATGCCCACGTTGACAAACGGCCGCGTTCGCCACTCCGCCGTCTTCACGCTCCAGCACGAAGAGGGATCCGCCGAGGAGGCCGACTTCCTCGACGCGATCGCGCGACTCGAGGCCATCCCGGGCGTTGAAGCGTTCGAGCTGATGCGCGAGGTGAGTCCGAAGAACAACTTCAGGTTCGGCCTGACGATGGAGTTCGCCGATCCGGCTGCGTATATCGGGCTACAACGAGCATCCCGACCACGTCAGATTCGTGTCGGAACGGTGGGATTCGGAGGTCGCCGACTTCCTCGAGATCGATGTGACAGCGCTCTGACCGGATTCGGGTGTGCACTTGACATTTAGGAAATCGCGTTGAACCGGATACCGTCCCCCGGGTGCGAACCACCCGTCGGCAGGTTGCCGACCCGGATTCGGAGGGGTACATGAGCGGCTTCCGCTGCTAGTCGCGGCTGGCCCGCTTCCCTCAAGGGATATTCGTGGGCGCGCCGACGCTCCAACTGATATGTGTAGTGCCGTGAACGCCGGAGAACGCGAACGCTTGACGATGCGCAAGCGGCTCGGGCTGCTCGTGCACGCCCTCGCGGTCGTGGCGCTCGTCCCTGCGTACCTGCTCCTGGCCCCGGCCTCGGACTGGTCCAATCCGCTGCTCCTGGCGGTGCTGGTCGGCGCTTGCCGTCGTCGCCGATCCGACACGACGTCCCGCTGCCCAGCGGCATCGCCTTCGATGCGACGGCTGCGCTCGCCCTGATCGCCGTGCGCCCTCGCCGGCCCCCTGCCCGCGCTCGCGGTGATCCTCCCGCCGATCGCGGTCAACGCGCTGACCGGCCGCGAGACGCCTGATCCGCGCCGGTAACCTCGCGAACCTCGCCGCCTACGGCTGGTACACGCTCGCCGGCGCCGTGCTGCTCCAGGCGTTCGCCCCCGGCGGCGCCAGCGTCGGCCGCCTTCGCGTTCCTGCTCGCGGTCGGCGTCTTCCAGCTCGTCTTGAACTGGGCCGTCGGCCCGGCCGTCTACGGCACGCTCTGGCTCGGGCATCCGATGCGCGCGCTCGCGGAGATGCTGCGCGACGCGTTCGCCGCCGGCACGATCATGGCCGCGCTCGGCGCGGTGACCGTCCTGCTCTACGGCTCGCGCCGGTCTCGCCGCGCTCGCGCTGTTCGCCCTCGTCGCCGTGCTCCCGCAGAGCGCGCTGACCTTCGTCGCGCGGACGCGTCCGGTCGCCGCGCTCGACCCGCTCACCGCGACGCGCCGCTACGGCAACGCGCTCGCGGTCCAGCTCCGCCTCGACCGCGCCTGCGCGCAAGGACCTCGACAGGGTGATCCGGCTCGCGCACTCGCGCGCGGTCACCGGCGAGCCCGGGCAGCACCTCGGGCACACCGTCACGGACTGGAGCGAGATCTCCTGTGCCGCCGGGCACGTCACCGAGTGGTGGAACGGCGCCGGAGGTCCCGCGGGGATACCCGGCCTGATCATCCCGCGCTCCGCGCGCATCGCCGCCGTCGCCCGGACCTGGGCTGCGCTGACGGCACAAGGGAGTCCTATGCTCGGGCACCGCGAGGCGCTCTCGCACCTGGAGGCCGCGGCCGGTGTACGCCTCGATCCGGCGATCGTGCACGCCGCGCGCGTGGTCGTGGCGCAGGAGCGCACGTCCGAGCTTGAGCCCGCGCCCGAGCCGCGGCTGCATCACCTGCACGTGCCGACGCGCTTGCGTCGCGTGCTCGCCTCCGGCGCCTAGCTCTTGACGCGCGAGGCGCAGGAGCTTCCGCCTCCGGAGCCGCTCCCGCGCGACCTCGAGGGCCCGCGGCTGCGCCGGCGTGCGCTGCAGGTCATCGCGCTGCTGGGGGTCGTCGGGCTGGTCGCGTGGTTCGCGCCGGGGCTGGGGGAGGTGCGCGACCGGCTGTCGAACGCCGATCCGTGGTGGCTGGCGCTCGGGGTCTTGCTGGAGCTGCTCTCGTGCCTGTCCTACGTCCTGATGTTCAAGCCGGTGTTCTGCCCGCGGATGACCTGGCGGTCGTCCTACGAGCTCGGGATGTCGGAGCTGGCCGTGGGGTCGATCGTGCCCGCGTCGGGCGCGGGCGGGCTCGCGCTGGGCGCCTGGGCGCTGTCGAAGGGCGGGATGCCGGGGATCGAGATCGCGCGCCGCTCGGTCGCCTTCTTCGTGATCAAGAGCAGCGTCAACTTCGTCGCGGTGTTCGTGGTCGGCATGGTCATGTTCCTCGGGGTCGGCCCGTCGACGCCGGTCTGGCTCACGCTCGGGCCCGCGATCCTCGCGCTGGCCTTCCTGGCCATCGTGCCGCTGATCGGGCTGCTCGGGCATCCGTCGAAGCCGCGCTGGTTCGCGCTGGCGGTCGAGTCGCTGGGGGACGGCGTGCGCGAGGCGGGCCGGGTGCTGGCGCGCCGCGACTGGCGCGTGTTCGCGGGCGCGATCGGCTACTGGATCTTCGACAACGCGGTGATCTGGGCGTGCTTCCGGGCGTTCGGCGAGCACCCGCCGATCACGCTGGTGCTGATGGGCTACCTGATCGGCCAGCTCGGCGGGCTGCTGCCGCTCCCCGGCGGGATCGGCGGGATCGACGGCGGGCTGATCGGGACGATGATCGTCTACGGGCTGCCGGCCGCGGCCGTCGCGGCGTCCGTGCTGGCGTACCGCGTGATCCTCTTCTGGCTCCCGCTGGTGCTCGGCGGCATCGCCTTCGCCTCGCTGCGCAAGAACCTCAACAACCCGGACCGGCCGGACCTCTGCGATCCGTTCGGACGGCGGATACCGGCGTGAACCGGCCGGGGAGTCGCGTGCTCTGCCTCGCCGGCGACGCCGAGGTCCTCTTGTTGCTGTGGCGCGACCCGGTCAGCGGCGCGGAGGTGTGGGAGCCGCCGGGCGGTGGGCTGGAGGACGGCGAGTCCTACGCGGACGCCGCGGCGCGCGAGCTGTTCGAGGAGGCCGGGCTGCTCGCTTCTGGGCTGTCCGCGCCGGTCATGGTCGAGCGCGACTACGTCTGGGCGGGGAACCACATCGTCTGCACGGACGCGGTCTTCCTCGCGTCCTGGGCGTCGCGGCCTTCTGTGACGCTCGAGGACTCGCCCGACCTGATCGACCACGAGTGGGTGCCGATCCCGCGGCTCGACTGGCTCGCGCCTGTGGAGCCGGCCTCGCTGCCGGCCGTCCTCAGCTCCCTGCGCTCGGGACGACCCAGCCCGCGATCGCGATGAACTGGACCAATGCCGCGGCGATCACGAGGGCGTGGAAGACCTCGTGGAAGCCGAAGGTGCGCGGCCACAGGTTCGGGCGCTTGGCGGCGTAGACGCCGGCGCCGAGGCTGTACAGGCCGCCGCCGACCGCGAGCAGCACGAACGGCGCGACGCCGGCCTCGCGCAGCAGCTGCGGGAAGGCGACCACGGCGACCCAGCCGAGCGCGAGGTAGCAGGCCGCCGTCAGCAGCCGGGGCGCGTTGATCCAGGCCAGGCTCAGCGTGACGCCGGCGGCCGCGCCCGCCCAGACGCTGATCAGCACCACCGTCTGCACCGTCCCGTGGAGGACGAGCAGCGTGATCGGCGTGTAGCTCGCGGCGATGAAGATGAAGATCGTGCTGTGGTCGAGCCGCTGGAGCCACGGCTTCCAGCGCGGGTCGCCCGGCCAGCGGTGGTAGAGGGCGCTGATCGTGAACAGCGCCGTGAGCGCGATCCCGTAGATCACGGCGGCGATCCGCGCGTTCGCCGTCGGGCGCCAGGACGATCAGCACGATCGCCGCCACGGCCGCCACCCAGGCGGCGTGGGCGTGCAGGAGGCCCCGCAGGCGCGGGATGACCTCTTCGCTGACGAATCGCTGGGCTTCCATCCGTGAGGTCGAGGCTACCCGCTGGGCTCATCCAGACGCTCGCGTCGCGCGGTCGCGGCGCCGGTGCCCGGGTCGATGGAGACGAGGTCGGCGGCGAGCGGCTCGAAGTCGGGGTCGCGCTCGTAGCTCATCCGCGCGAGGCCGACGTCGGTCGTCCCGTCCGCCAGGTTGCCGGTCCCGCCGCCGCCGATCGAGCCGCCGTTGATGACGTCGACGTTCGGCTGGCGTGTGAGCGCCGCGGTGTGGGTGTGGCCGACGAGGAAGACGAGCGGTTGGGTCGGCGGGGTCTGCTTGAGCTCGTCGAGCGTCTGGGCGATCAGCGCGGGCTCGTGGACCATGACGACGTCGACGCGGCCGATCAGCGGGCGCAGCCAGTCGGCGAACGCGGTCTGCTGCTCCTGCGTCGGCTCCTCGTAGTGGTCGGCGAAGTCGTCCGCCGCCTTCCGCTCGAACGGGTCGCTGTAGCCGGCGACGCGCATCCCGGCGATCTCGTTGATGACGCGCGCCGTGGCGGCCGTTGCGGAGCAGCCGCCCGTCCTGGGTCAGCACGATCGCGCCGTCGTCCGCCAGCTCCTGCGCGGACTGGTCGGAGTCGTGGTTGCCGGTCACGAACACGAACTTCGAGCCGAGGTGGGCGACCTGGTTCGTCAGGCTCGACTCGAGCGGGCTCCCGCGGTCGCTCAGGTCGCCGGCGAAGAACACCGGCCCGTCGCCTGCTGCGCGTTCCAGGATCGGCAGCGTGATCACGTTGTTGTGGAGGTCGGACGCGAGCGTGATCCGCGGGCGGCCCTCGACCGGCGACCGCCCGGCCGGATCCGTCACCAGCCGCGCGAGGCCGACGAGCTGCGCGTCGAGCTCCTGGTCGAGGGTGTCGCTGGACCGCCGGACCGCTGCCACCGCGTCCAGCGCGCGCGGGATGTCGGCGCCGTAGGCGTAGTACTGCGGGGTGTCCATGGCGCCGCGTGGCGGCAGCAGGACCACGAGCGCCACCCCGAGCGCGATCGCCGTCGTGACCGCGGCGCCGATCGTGACCTTCAGGCCCGGCCCGGCGCGGCTCCGGACCGCGAGCGCGACGAGGATCCCCAGCCCGAGCGCGCACAGGGTCACCACGAGGATCAGCGCGCGCAGGTAGCTGGCGATCGCGTCTCGCGCCTCGCCTCGGACCGTCTGCAGATCGACGCTGCCGCCGTCCGCCACCCGCTGGAGCGCGGCGCGGTCGACGGTCCTGAGGTCCACGCGCAGCCGCGCCGGCGCGCGGATCGACTCGAACCGCGCGCCCCAGTCGACGAGCGGGACGTAGATGTCGAGCGACCCGGTGTGCCCGGGGGAGACCGACAGCCGGATCCCGCCGACCGACAGCTCGCGGTCCTGCCGGTACGAGACGAGCGCGAGATAGCCGCCGAGCAGCGTGGCGACGACGACCGCGAGCACGGTCCCGACCCGCGCGCCGTCGCGCAGGACGTTCCGCCGCTCCGGCTTGGCCGGCGCCTGTGGCTCGCTCAGCGTGCTCGCCATCGATCCATGATGGCGCGGCGCTGCTTGGCGGCCGGCTAAGCGCCGTTCTGCAGGTCCTTCAGCGCCAGCTCGGTCGACCAGAACGCGAGCTCGTCCCACGGCAGCTCGTCCGGCGCGAACGCCTTGACCTCCGTCGCCTCGTCCGTGGTCTTGGGGACCTGGTCCGTCGTCGCGCGATAGACGGCGAGCACGACGCGCTCGTCGGCGCGGCTGTACAGCCCGATGAGCGGCCCGAGCTCGATGTCGATCTCGAGCTCCTCCATCGCCTCCCGGACCGCCGCCTGCTCGACCGACTCGCCGAGATCGACGAACCCGCCGGGGAACGTCCACAGCCCCTTGCCGGGATCGAACCCGCGCCGCAGCAGGATGATCCGCCCGTCCGGCGTCACCGGGATCGCCGCGGCGACGGGCTTCGGGTTGTAGTAGGCGCCGTAGCCGCAGTGCGGGCAGCTGATCGACCGCGGGTAGTCGATCTCGGCCTCCTCCCCGCAGCGCGGGCAGTACCGCACGTCGCGCAGGGCCGGGTTGAGCGTGTCCATCGCGTCGTGCATGCCCGAACGCTACCCTGAAGCGCCCCGCCCTCTTAGCTCAGTTGGTAGAGCACTTCCATGGTAAGGAAGGGGTCGCCGGTTCGAGTCCGGCAGAGGGCTTCTCACGAAGCCGCCTGCAACAGCGCGGCAAGCACGGCGCGATCAGCGCTCGACGAGCGCGTCACGCATCGCGCGCCTCCCGTGACACACCAGTGACACACGAGGCTTCGCGGGCCGCCCGGATCGCGTCCTCGGCGCCGATCCGCGGCGCGTCCTCGAGCTCGTCGATCACGTGCCCGTACGTGCCCAACGTGAGCTTCGCGTCGTGGCCCATCTGCCGCGCGACGTAGATCACCGACCGGCCCTCGTGCAGCAGCAGCGAGCAGAACGAATGCCGCAGCGTGTACGGCGACGCGTCCGGCACGCCGGCGGCCGTCGCGGCCCGGCCGAACGCGCCACCCGTCGCCGCCGCGCGTCGCCGTCCGGGCGCTTGCGGCCGCGCGACGCCTCGGCTCGCCCACGACTTGTACGCCTCCTCGCGTCCACCGCTCGCCGTCGCCGACGGGAACACGAGCGCGACCCGTCGGCCGTTCCGCCGACGCGTCGCCACGCTCGAGGTCCTCGCGCAGCGGCGCCAGCAGCCGCACGCTTCGGCGCTGGCCCGTCTTGGCGGCGTAGACCGTCAGCGTTCGCTGCGCCGACGTGCTGCCAGCGCAGGTCGAGCGCCTCGCCGCGGCCGCAGCCCGGCGTACGCGAGCACCGAGATCAGCGTCGCGTCGCGCAGCCAGCTCGCCGCGCGCATCGCCTCGACCGTCGCCGGCGGCAGCGGCCGCACCTCCTGCCGCGGCGGCCGCGGCGCCTTGCGCACGATCCGCACCGGGTTGCGCGCGATCCGCTCGGACTCCAGCGCGCGCTGCAGGATGCTGCCGAGCAGCTGCATCGACTTGAGCACCGACATGCGGCCCGCGCCCGACGCGATCCGGTCGGCCTGCCAGCGCGCGACGACCTCCGGCGTGAGCTCCGGCAGCTTGAGGTGCCCGAGGTACGGCGCGATGTGGCAGGTCGTACAGCAGCGCGTACGTCTTCGCCGTCTTCGGCGCCAGCGTCACCGCGTGCGTCGCGCGCCCACGTCTCGGTCACGTACTCGTCGAGCGTCTCCCGCGAGCCGACCAGGATCCCGAGATCGCCGAGCCGCCGGCGGCGGCGCAGCTCGTCCTCGAACGTCGTCGCGTCCGCCTTGCGATCGAACGTCCGCGTCCGCGCGCGACGAGCCGCGGCCGCCGTCGCGCCAGCGCACCCGCCACCGCGACCGACCGTCCGGCCGCTCCACCCGATGCAGCTCACGACCGGCTCCCCTCCTCGAGCGCCTCGCAGCGCGTCGCCGAGCACCCGGCCGCGACCGGCCGCGACGCCGCGCCGAGGCGCACGCACCGGCGTCGCGCGCCGGCGTCGCCGACGGCGCGTCCGCCGGCGATCCACGCTTCGACGTCGCTCGCGGCGCATCCGCGGCCGCTGCCCGATGTACCCCGCCGCCGGCAGCGCCCCGCTGCGGATCGCCCTGCGCACCGTCTCCGGATGCACGCCCGCGATCTCCGCCGCCTCACGCGACGGTCAGCAGCGGCGCCTCAGCCGCCGCCTGGCGCTCGCGCGAGCCGTGCGGCGACGCAGATCGGCGAGCCGATCGATCGTCGCCGGGCCCAGCTCGTCGAGCGCACGCGCGTCGAGCGTCACCGTCGCCAGCGCGCGGATCGCGTCGCTGCGTGCTCGCTCATGCCGTCACGCTGCCTCGTCCTCGAGCGAGAGCTGGCTGACGCAGTCCCACGCCGCCTCGACCTCGCTCCACCGGAACACGACGGCGCGCACCGTGCCGGGCATCCGCCGGCCCGGAATCCGGCCCTCGGCGTGGTACGCGCAGGATCGTCTCGACGGCGAAGCCCGAGCCGCTCGCCGACCTCGCCGCGCCGTGAGGTAGCGCTCGTCGCGGTCCGACGCCGTCCTGGCTCGCCCTCCGTCGCCTCGTCGCCAGCGGCTCGGTCCGCAGCTCCTCGCGCGCGACGCGCCGCCGCTCGGCGGCGCGCGTGCGCGCCGGTCTCGGCGAGCCACGCGTCGCCGAGCGTCCGGTAGCCCGGAGCCGGTGTACGCCCAGCGGCGTGCTCGACGCTGGCGTCGTCGCCATCGGCCGGCCCCACGGGTCGCGCGGTTCGCCGCGTGCGCGCGGCGCAGCGCGTGCTCGTGCCGCGCCCGGCGCAGCGCGGTGAAGGTGGTCGAGTAGCGGCGGCTCTTGGTGAAGCAGTGCCCGCGGAACCCGAGCGCGTGCGCCCACCGCCGCAGCCGCAGCGTGCTCGCAGATCGCGGCTCAGCCGCCGAGCTCCCACGCGCACTCGACCAGCCGCCGCACGTGCGGCCGCACCCGCAGCGCGCTCGAGGTCGGCGGCGTCGAGCCGGTACATCAGCCCGCCGACCGCCTCGGTGCTCTTGGTCGCGTACTTGGCGATGTAGCCCGCGCACGTCGCCGCCTCCTCGACGGCCGTCCGCGTCGAGCGCGCGCACGTCGATCTGCGCGCCCCACCGCACTCGCCGACGCGTCGCCGGCGGCCGCGTCGGCGCGGGGACGGGGACGCGACGTGCTCGGCCGCGGCGCGGACCGCCTCGGTCGAGCAGCTCGCACGTCGAACTCGCGCCGGCGGCGGCTCGACGAGCTCGGCCGGTCCTTCGGCTGCGCGGCGTCGAGGCGGACGACGAGGTGGAAGTGCAGCGCGCCGCGGCGCTGGTACTCGGCGACCTTCACGTACGACACCCGCACCGCTCGCGCAGCCGCCGCTGCGTGACGCCGGTCAGGCGCGCGAGCTCGCGCGGGATCTGGATCGCCGTGCGCCGCCACAGCTCCGGCGCGAGCGCGTTCCAGAGCACCGCGTGCTCGTAGTCAAAGCACTCGCGGGCACATCGGCTCGCCGAGCCGCGGATCGTCCTCGTCGTGGACCTCGCCGCAGGAGAGCCGGACGCCGTGCGGGCACGTCTCGCCGTCGCGCCGCGGCCGGCAGCGCCGCGCCTTGCCGTCGCGCCGACGCCGGCGCGAGTGCACCGGCCCGAAGCTCGGCGCCGTCAGCGTCACGAACACCGCCGGGTGCTCGGCGACCGATGTCCGGCACGCCCTTGCCGCCGCGCAGGCCGGCGGCGACGAGCTGGAACGCGTCGCCGCGGTAGACCTCGCGCGCAGCGTCGGGCAGACCGCCTCGCGGCGGTTGCCGCAGCACTTCAGCAGCGTCTCGTCCGGCTCGTCGTCGGTCGAGAACGACGGTGCGCACCTCGCCGGTCGCGCGGTCGATCGCGTCGACCTGGCCGCGCAGCCGGACCGGCCGGCGGCAGTAGCCGGTCGAGCGCAGCTGGCGCTCGAAGCGCTCCCACGTCTCCGGGTCCGCCGCGCGCTCGAGCACGTCGGCCGAGCAGCGGACTCGGCCGGATCAGGCGGCGTCGGCGTCATGACGCGACCTCCGCCCCTCGCCGTCTGCGTGCCGCGAGCCAGGCGTCGGCGCGGCGGCCGGCGGCGCGCTCGGCGATCGCGCGCGACCTCGTCGTCGTCGAGGTAGAAGCCCTTGATCCGCTCGGGCCGCTCGCCCTCGGCGAGCAGGTAGCCGACGCCGCGCTGCCCGCCCGGGATCGTCGGAGGCGTCCGCGCCGGCGGACGCCCAGCCCTGCCCGAGGATCGTGTCCGACGCCTGCGGCGTGTTGCACCGCAGCGCCAGCCGGAACCCGAACAGGTCGCGCAGCGCCGTCGGGACGACGTCGGCGCCGGGCTTCTGCGTCGCCGCGACGACGATCACGCCGGCCGCGCGGCCGCGCGCGACGAGGTCGCGCAGCAGCTCGGCGAACTCCTGCCGCTTGCCTTCGGTCCGGCAGCGTGAGGTAGAACGCCAGCTCGTCGCACGACCACCAGGTGCAGCGGCAGCCCGTCGCTCGCGGCGGACCTTGCGCAGCCCGCGGGCGAGCAGCTCGCGGTAGCGGGCCTCCATCTCGCGCGCAGCTCCCGCAGCATCGCGATCGCCTCCTCGCCGTCCGGGCCGACGAGCCGCTCGGCGACCGGCGCCCACACCGCGAGCTCGACGAGCTTGCCGTCCAGCAGCCACACCCGCGCGTCCGGGTCGAGCGCGCCGGCGGCGACGAGCATCGACAGCGCGGCGCGACTTGCCCGCGCCCGGCTCGCCGCCGATCAGCACGTTGCGCTCCACCAGCCCGATCCGCACCGGCTCGCCGTGCTCGTCGACGCCGAGCGGCACCGGCTCCCACAGCGACAGCTTCGTCCGCGTCGACGCTGCGGCCACGGGAGCGGGCGCAGCGTCCTCGAACGGGTCGCGCCGCACGAGCATCACGTCGCGCCAGCGCCGCGTCCGCGCGATCACGCATCACGCGGACCTCGCGCACGCGCAGGCACGCCGCCAGCTGATCGCGCCGCGCCTCGAGCTCGGCGACCGACTGACCGCGCGCGCACCCGCACCCGCAGCAGCTCACCGGCCGCCACCGCGCGCACCGACGCGCACGCCGCGGACCATCGCAGCGGACCCGTCGGCGACGCCCGCGTCGATCGCCGCGCGCTCCCACGCCCGCCGCACCCGCACGCGCTCGCAGCAGCGCGCGACGATGCGGTCGGCGCGGCCGGCGCGCCAGGCCAGCAGCCCGCCGACCGCGACGACCACGACCACGCCCGCCGCCGACGCCGCCGAGCCACTGCGCGAGCACCCAGCTGCAGCGCGACCAGCGCGCGCGATCAGCACCAGCTCGACCCGGCACCGCCACAGCGCCGCCGCCGACGTCAGCCGCCAGCGCCTCCCAGTCCGACGTCGCGCTCGCGCTCGTGCGCCCGGTGCCCGCGTGTCCGTCGCATGCCCGCCTCCCGCCGATCAGCCGACCCGCGGCTCAGGCGGCCTGCTTGTCCGCCCGCTCGCGCGGACGCTGCCGCCGGCGACGCCGATCGACTCGACCTTGCTCGCGCGGAACGACACGCCCGAGCGGTCGCCCATCGACCACGGCATCGCCACCAGGCCCGTCGAGCTTGAGCATCGCGCCCTGCCCGACCTTCGGATCGCCCGCCACCGTGAGCTGGATGATCTCCGCGCCCTCGCTATCCAGCGCGACGACCTGCACCCTGTAGAGCAGCTCGCCGGTCGTCAGGTCGGCCTTGTGCTGCTTGGTCTCGAAGTCCGTCACCGGCCGCGCCGGCGCCGCGCACATGAACGTCAGCTGCGACGTATCGATCGGAAGCCGCACGACGCTCTCCTTCGTCGCCGGCGCAGCCAGTCTGCGCCGTTCACGACGCAGGCTTCGCGGTCTCGCGAGACGTCTCTACCGCCTCGAGGGACGTCTTCGAGGACGTCTTGCGCGTCCGAAACGTCCCTGCTAGTCGCGCACGACGGCCGGCAGCGCTCGAGCCGCTCGCTCGGTGCGCGCGACCATCGCGAACAGCGTGTCGGACGCCGCCTCGAGCGCCCGCACGACGACGCTGTCGCGCGCCGTATCGCCGCTCGATCTCGCCGAGGCGCTCGGCGACGCGTCACGCGCTCGCCGGTCGGTCCGGTCGTCAGATCGCTGTACGCGAGCGCGTCCGACACCGGCGAGCGCTCGTCGGGGAACGCCGCGAGCGCGTCGGCGAGCCCGTGCGCCTGCGCCTCGAACCTCGCGCCGGTGTGGTGCGCGACCAGGCCGGCGAGTCGCTCGTGGCCCTGCGCTCGGAGCCAGCAGGGCGCCGTCGAGCGGGTGGAAGCCGTGTACGACCAGCTCGGCTGCGTAGCCGACGTCGTGGAGGTACGCCGCCGCGATCGAGCACGTCGCGATCGTCGCGGGTCGACCGACGCCGCGATCTCGCTCGGCTCGCGCGGCGACGCCGCGCGCAGTGCGCCCAGCCGATGCCGAGCGGCGCGAGTCGGCGCTCGCGACTCGCCGGCTGCCCAGGCCGACGAGATCCACGACCGTCCGTCCGCCGCTCAGCCGATGAACGGCGCGTCGCGACGCTCGAGCAGATGCTGCACCCGCTGCCGCATCGACGCGTGCATCGTGTAGCTCGTCGATCTCGCTCGGGCGCGACCCAGCGCACCTCGCGAGACTCCGAGCTCGTCGTCGGCTCGCCGCCGATCGGCCGCGCGGCGAACACGAGCGAGCACTCCTGCCGGACCTCGTCGTTGCTCGTGTAGTGCATGACGTGCCGCGGATTCGTGTACACGCCCGACGAGCCGGACGATCTCGCACTCGATCCCCGTCTCCTCGCGCGTCTCGCGCACGCCGGCCTCGGCGATCGTCTCGCCGATGTCCATCGCCCCGCCGGGCAGCGCCCAGTTCTCGTTGTCCGTGCGACGGATCAGCAGCACGTCGCCGTCGCTCGTTGATCACGCCGACGTTGACCGACGGCACGAGGCTGTTCGCCTCCGGCGCGTCGGGATCGTCGAGGTAGTCGATGCGGCGGCCCATCGTCAGGCCGCCACCGACCGCAGGTCCGACCGTCGACTCGGCGAGCGGGCTGCGCCTCATCCCACACGCGCTCGAAGCTCTCCATGTAGTGCGGCGAACAGCCGCCCGCCGGCGATCCGCCGCACGTGCATCACGGGCGACTTCGCGGCCACCGCGCCGTAGGCGTGCATGTTGACGAGCAGGTCGTCGTCGAATCGGAAGATCGAGTTGTAGAGCGTCGTTTCGTGCAGCCGGACCTCGACGCCGGAGCGCCTCGAACGCCGGCTCGCATGTACGACATGCTCAGCCGAATCCGCGCGGCCATCGCGTCGCCGACCCGCTCCTCGGCTCCGCGCCGCGCGACAGCCTCGGACTCCGGATCGCCGAGCAGCAGCCGGATCGGCGACGCCCTCCTCGGCCTTCTCGCGCAGCAGCGCCGGCAGATCCGCCCGGCCGTCGGACAGGAACAGACCGGCGTAGACGAGGATGTCGACGTGCTCGTGCGCCGACGAGATGCAGCTCGTACCACGAGCCGGGAGGCACGGCGCCTCGGTCCGGATACACCTGCAGCACCTCCGAGCTGACGACGGCGCGTGCTCGCGCGTCCGCGAGCTGCGGCCACAGCACCGACTCGTCGAGCCCGAGCACACGCGCCGCCTTCGCTCGATTGCCCGGATGCGGCACCCGGCCCTTCGTGATCCATCGCTCCACCGTCTTCGGATCGATCCCGATCTCGACCGCCAGGTCGTCCACGGACAGGTCCGCGTCGAAGATCGCCTGCCGGAGTCGCTCGTTGGCCACGATCACCTCCCGTCGGTTGCGGCAGGATCGCGCACCATGGGACGTTTGTAAACGTCCCATCGGACGGGGAGCCTCGAATCACCGGCCAGCCGTCCTGCTGGATGGGTGGTTCAGCAACTGCACCTACGCCTGAACGACGTCGCTTCTCACTCGAAGCAGCGCAGTGAGCACTGCCAGGTCGTCGAGGTCGTCATCCGAGAGAGCCTCTTCAGGCATCGAGCCGGGGTGCATGGTCAGCCGCCACCCCGGAGGCTTAGCTGTCCGTCTGAAGTTACGCGACCGGCTGGTAGTCGCTCAACGACACGCCGTGCTCGTCCCACGCTGAGCTGAAGCTGTCGAGCGGCATCTCCGAGGCCCTGATCGAGTCGACGGTGCCCTGAGCACCGAATTCAGCGGCGGCACCTCATAGGTCTCGTCGTCGTCGGCGATGACTCGCGCGTGCAGCGCCTCGGCCTGCTCCTTCGGCAGGACCCGCCACTCCACGTGAACGCCCCGAGCGGCGAGCTCCCGGCGAAGCGCTCGAAGCCTTCTTGGTCTTGATCGTGATGTTCGCCGGCCCGGACAGCAGCCGCACCGCAGTCCACGCTCTCGAGCTGCAGCTCGTCGTGCAGGATCTCCAGCGCCTTGCGGTCATGTGCTGCTCGTACCAGAAGACTTCACCTTCGAGCCGGCGGATGATCCGGCGGATCGCCGAGGTCGTTCGTGAACGGTTGATCGGGTGGAGGTAGGTGTCGAGCGTCGGACGAGCGAGGACGGGCTGTCCGGGCCGCTGCCGATGGTCGCGAAGCCCTCCCGGATGACGTCGGCCATCAGCCGGCGGCGCGCCTCCAGGAACGGCTCGTACCCCATCTTCTCCCAGCCGTCGGGAGCGCGTGGTGGATGAGGTCCTCGGCGGTGAACTGGTCGGCGTACTTGGGCCAGTACTCCGCCGGCGCCGTGTCGGAGATCTCGATGTTCTCCGGCCACTCGACGTAGGAGAGGTTCGCGATTTGGTTGATGCTGCCGAGTGCCCATGATCCCCTGCGTCTCGAGGTACTTGCGCGGAAACAGGTGGTGCCGCTCGACCGCCGCCTTCTTCGGGACGAAGACCGGATCGAAGAGGTCGCGGATGTAAAGCGCGGCCTTCTGCTCCCCGGCGGAGTCCGCCTCTACGAACGGCGGCACGCGCGCATTCAGCAGACAGAGCGACGCCGCGTACGCGAACAGGCGCCGGGCCCCGTGCGGCCGACGTGGCGAGCGCCTGCGGAAGGGTGATCGTCCAGTAGTCCGGCGTCAGCGTGGTGTCGATCGCTCTGCCGCATGCGGGTCGAGGTACTCCTCGCCGGTCTGTCGCCTGCGTGAAGGCCTGCGCGTCCTGCGTGATCTGCGTCTCGAACGATCCGGTGTATCGCCCGGTCAGCGACGACATGAAGAAGTACCGGGCGATTGTCGTCCGCAGATCGCTGTGGGAGAGCCCGTATGTGCGGCGCCCGATCAGATAAAGCGCGTAGACCAGCATGACGTTGTTCGCGGAGCTGATCTCGGTCGACGCCGGAATCCGGCGGCCATGAGCGCCTTGAGGTATTCGTGCCAGCTGACGTGAGATCCAGCACCTCGGCGATCGCCGCGGTCAGCTGGTCGAACTGCGCCGTGCGCGCTCCTGCTCGTCGAGCGCTTGTCGCCGTCCAGGCTGGCTCCCCGTAGCAGCGCGAGCACCGACTGGAGCCGCCCCCGCCGGAACGCCACGAGGACCGCGACACGCAGCAGCTGGTCGGCGTCGGGGCGTACGAGGTGGTTGTACGGGCTCGGTCGCCCCGTCCGCTGGCACGATGCGCGCGGCCTGTGCGAACGCCTCGAGCCGCCGCCGGTCCTCCTCTCGGAACACCGAGAGCATCGTGAGGATGAAGTCAGCCTGCGTGAGCGGCGTCCCGCCGCTGTTTACGCGCAGGAAGATCTCGGCGACGCGCTCCTCGTCGATCTCGTGACCGATCTGCACCGCCTGGAACGGGTAGTCCTGCAGCCCGTCAGGCGGCCCAGCGCGTCCCGCATCTGGCCCTCCTTGCCGTCCGTCGAGCGCCTCCGGCCTGCGCTGCGCGCAGCCGCTCGATGAACTCGTTGACGACCTCCCAGTCCTCCTCGTCCAGAGCCTCGTGATGTTCGGCAGGAACTCAGGATCCTTTTCGACGGCGGCGTCGGTCACCTCGAACTGCCCGTCGCGTGGTCGGAAGGCGAGCCGGATGCGCGCCGCGCGGAAGTCCTTGAAGGTCACCTCGGCGCCCTTCATCACTGCGTAGAGACTCGTCAGGCGCTGCTGGCCGTCGATGATGAACTCGGTCGGCGTGTTCTGCTTCCCGTCGGTGCCGATGGCGCGGTGTCGACATCCGAGGCGTTCCACAGCATGAGGTAGCCGACCGGGAAGCCGCGGTACATCGAGTCGAGGAGATCCCGGACTGCCGACCTCTGCCAGACGAAGGGTCGCTGGAGCTCGGGCAGCGCGAGCTTGCCGAGGTCGATCTCGCCGAGCAGCTGGCTCAGCTGCGGCGAGGTGGATTCGAAGATCGTCTTGGCCACGGCGCAAGCAGAGATCGGTCTAGGTCGAGCGCACTGCGTCGTGCGACGTCTTGGCTCGAGCTGCCGGCCGAGCGCCGTCGACGATCTCAGCGATCGTGGCAAGCAATCGCTCGACATCCTTGCCGCAAGGCACGCCTGCGCTCAGGCCATCGCCGCCACGATCGCGGAAGCCTTCCCGCGGTCGAGTTGTCGCGTTGCCATCCGGATACAAGTAGAGCCGCATCGTCAGCACGGTGCCCTTGTCCGTTGGCTCAGCGCTCTCGATCAGGCCGGCGATCCGCTCCGCTTGTGTGCGCTTCGCGTGCTCAGGTTGCCCCATCGCTCGAAGCTAGACGACACGATGCCGTGGAGCAACCGAACGGCTGTCCACCCAAGCCGCAACTCAGGGACGCGCAGACTTTCGACGCGCATCCGCCCGCGGACACGCTGATCACTGGGCCGCTTGCCGCCCGGATGCCTCGCACGGGTCAGTCACGTTCGACCAGACGTTGCGATGCCCGGTCGTAGACGTAGTCGACGATCTCGCCGGACATGATCAGTTCGATCGCCTGGTCGATCACGTCCTGCGGGACGACGAACCACTCCGACGGGTCGTAGTCGCGACCCTTGCGGTCGACCTGGGTGAGGTCCAGCCGGACCTCCGCGAACACCCGATGCAGCAGGTTCTCCAGCGCCGACGCCTTCAGGTTGTAGGTGCGGTAGCTCGCGACGACCTCGACGGGCGCCATCAGGTAGGTCGGCGACTTCTCGGCGTTCTTGATCCGCTTCTCGACGGAGTCGCGCGTGAAGCCGATCTTGTGCAGATCCTTGATGCCGGCGATCTGCGGGTCGTCGCTGAGCGATCGAAGGACGTAGATGTAGCCGCTCACCACGTCGTCGCTGAGGATCTCCGGGATCTCGGTCTGGACGACGATCTGGCCGTCCTCGTCGCTCAGCCGGATCGCGAGGGACTGGCGGTACATCGACGACTCGGTGCCGTTCTCGAAGATGCACCGGAGCCGCTCGCGCTTGTTCTCGCGCACGGTCGTCTTCTTGTACTCGGTCTCGCCGACCTCAGCGACGAACAGCATGACGCCGTTGAGAACGAAGAACGCCCCCGGCACGATGTGGGCCATGCCGGGGTACGGCAGCAGCTTGCTCGCGCCCTCGCGCAGCTCGGCGTGCTTCTGCTTGAACAGCGGCTCGAACTGCTCGAAGTCCTCGGCCTTCTTCCGGCGCGCGACGCTCCCGCCGTCGTGGACCTGGCGGCGTACCGGCAGGTCGGAGACGTCCAGCAGCCCCGACTCGTCGCCGAGCAGGTCGAAGTCGTCGCCCTCCAGCAGATCGTCGATCGACGCCGGCGCCTCGGGCGTCGTCCAGCAGCCCGAACTCGTCGAGCGGCTTCAGCGCCGCGATCTTCTCCTCGTTGGCGAGGATCCCGTCGAGGCGCGCGCCGAGCTTGCGCTCGGCGATCTCCCGCGTCGTCGAGCTCGGGATCCGACCGTGCGTGCGGCGGAACTCGACGATCTCCAGGAACGCCCGCTCCAGGCGGTCGGCTGGAGGTGACCTTCGCCGGCTTCTCCGGCGCATCGAGCAGGCCGTCGACGTCGGAGTCGAGGATCGCGTCGATGCTGGCCGGGAAGCCGGCGTCCGCGGGCTCGATGTCCTCGCTCGCGCTCATGCCTCGTCCGCCATCTGCGTCGCCCGCTGAGCAGCGTCGCGCTCCTGCTTCTTCCTCTGCAGGAACAGCAGCGCCTCGGCGTACCGCTTCTCGGTCGGGTCCTCGGCGCGGACGTTCGGCTTGCGGCCGTTGACCTTGGCCCACTGCTGGATCTTCGGCCACAGCGCGAGCGCCTCCTCCTCGGTGACCTCGACCCGGGTCGCGGTGATCGCGTCGGAGATGATCCGCAGCACCGACGGCGTGACCGACTTGGAGATGACCTCGAAGGCCCGCTGGAACGGGTTGACCGAGTCGATGAGGTTGATGTTGATGTCGTCGATGTTGACGAACTTCTCGGACATCTTGATGAACCGCTTGTCGCCGACCTCGCGGACCTCGCCGTTCTTGATCACCGAGTCCACGACGACCTGCTGGCGCAGCTCCTCGACCTGCGACTCGTCCAGATCGGGGTAGCGCTCGCGGATGATCTTCGGGATCAGCACCTTGTTGGTCGTCTCCGGGTCCACCGAGCCGGCAGCGGCCTTCGCGAACGTGTCGTCCTGCAGGATCGTGGCCTTCAGGTCGTTGAGGTCGGTCTCGACGATCTGCTTGACCCGGTCCGTCGACGGCTCCTTGAAGCCCTTGATCTTGATGACACCCGGCGGCGTCGGCGTCGTCGTCGCCGGTGCGCTTGGTCTTGAACTTGAAGTTCTGCGCCAGCACCTGCTCCATCAGCAGCGACGCGGTGATGGCCTTGAGCATGTTGTTCACCGACACCTTCACCTCGCTCTGCGAGGCGTCGGGCTCGGCGATCAGGTTCGTGAACTGGGCGTGCTCCTTGCCGGGGCTGTCGCGGGTGACGCGGCCGATGATCTGGATGACCTCGGTCAGCGAGGCGCGGTAGCCGACGGTGAGGGCGTGCTCGGCGAAGGGCCAGTCGAAGCCCTCCTTCGCCATCCCGAGCGCGAGGATCACGTCCACGGCGTCGCGGTCCTTCGAGGCGACGGTGGAGAGGTAGTGCAGGGTGTCGGCGCGCTTCTTCTGGTCGGTGTCGTCGACGAGGTCGGCGACGCGCAGGATCGCGCCGGTGTCGGACCGGCGGATGCTGATGATGCCGGTGTCGGGGTCGGTGGACTCGACGTGGCCGATCGAGTCGATGATGAAGCCGACCTCTTCGATCTTGTCCTTCGTGGACTCGCCCGAGTTCACGTTCGGGATGTGGATGATCGTCTTCTTGTCCAGGTCGAAGACCTCGCCGATCGCGTCGGTGTAGCGGCCCTGGTAGAAGTGGTGGCCGATGCCGAGCGACTTCAGGTGCTCGTAGCCGTTGAGCTGGTCGTAGTAGTTGAAGGTGACCGGCGTGAACCGCGCCTCGTCCTCGGCCGACAGCACCGGGCACCGAGTCGCCGCGGAAGTACGAGCCGGTCATCGCGACGATGTGCACGTCCGAGCCGTTCATGACCTCGCGCAGCAGCGCGCCGAGCCGGCTGTCCTCGATGTCGGCGGAGACGTGGTGGAACTCGTCGATCGCGAGCACGGTGCCGTTGAACGCCTCGGGGGCGAGCTTCTCGAACGCGAACCGCAGCGTCGCGTGCGTGCAGATCAGGACCGCGTCGGGGCCGTTCAGGAAGTCGATGAACGCGCCGACCTTGCCCTGCGAGGAGCCGGGGTCGCAGAGGTTGTGCTCGGGCTTGACCTCCCAGTCGGCGAAGAACCCGAACTTGGTGAGCTGGTCGAGGAGAACGACGCGCCGATCGAGCGCTCCGGCACCGCGACGATGACCTTCTTGCGGCCCTGGTTGTAGAGCTTGTCGAGCGCGACGAACATCAGCGCACGCGACTTGCCCGAGGCCGGCGGGGCCTTGACCAGCAGGTGCTGGGCGTCGCGCTTGGCGAAGACGCGCTGCTGCATCTCGCGCATGCCCATCGCGTCGGTGTTCACCGACGCCGCCCGTGCGGGCGTAGGTCACGTCGACGACGTTGAGCGGCTTCTGTCGCGTTCACTTCCGCGCCCCTCGTTCTTGCCGGGCCTCGCGGCTCCTCGGCGGTCATCGCCTCATACATAGCGAACAGGTCCGACAATCGCTGCTCGTCGGTCTCGTAGCCGCGCTTGGAGTAGATCGAGTCGACCAGCGCATCGACCTCGGCGTGCGCCGCTCGGAGGTCAGCCGGCATCAGGTCCGGGTCGTAGAGCTCCGCGAGCGTCTGCTCGCAGTGGTACTCGCGCACGTCCAGCACCCGCAGCGCCGCGACGGTGAGCTGCTCCTTCGACCGCGTCGACGAGCGGCGGGACCGGGAAGTTGTTGTAGACGATCGTGTTCGAGTAGCGATAGTCGGTCTTCATCCGGCCGCCGACCGCGCCGCACCCACGCCATGTGCATCCGCGACGTCAGCAAGCGCAAACACCCACGGCTCGGCGTCGTAGACCGCGAATGCCGCAGTTCGAGATCACCGTGTCCGGGCCGAGATAGCCGATCGGGATGTACTCGCGACGCTCAGACGAGATGCTCGGGCACGATGATCGAGTCAGTTGGCTTGTAGCGGATCTGCACGAACCGGTGCGGCGTCGGCGCAACGCTGCCGTGCGTCGCCGCCTTGCTGCTCGCTCGCGCTCGCTGCGGCACGCGTCGAGCCGCTCGGCGATCGGCGGCGATCGCCGAGCGCGTCGCTGCCGATCGGTCATCGGGATCCAGAGGCAGTAGCGCTCACTCGTCATTGATGAACTCGGTCGACGCCCATGTAACGCTTGATGAACGTCGCGCGCTTCGGGATCGGCCTCGATCAGTCTCGTCGCGTTCGCTCGGCGTGCAGGATGAGACCGCCGCCGTCGCTCGGCATCGATCCGAACGACCATCGTCGGGAGGGCTGCGCCAGCGGCTTGCGTCGGCGCTCGATCGACGACGTTGGCGCCGTCGGCGAGGTAGCCGTTGATGTTGGTCGCCGCGATCTGCAGGCCGTCGGTGTAGATGTACTTCGGCCCGGTCGCGCCGATCGCGAAGCCCGATGACGGCGACGGTGACGCCGGCGTTGCGCTTGGCGTTGTTCTCCCACTTGAACGACGTGTAGGCGAACCCGATCTCGATGCCCTTGGCGAAGATCATCGGGAACATCAGCCCGACGTGCTCGCCTTGGGAGACCGAGTTCGTGGTGACGAACGCGAGCTCCGCTCGCGTGCCCTCGATGTAGTCCGCGCCCTTGACGAACCACAGCGCGATGTAGTCGAGGTTCTTCGAGTACGGGCGCTCGCCGAAGACGAAGGCGAAGTCCGCCTTCTGCTCCGGCGGTCTGCGTCTTCGCGCCCGTGTACGGCGGGTTCCCGATCAGGTAGATCTCGCCGCCGTCGTTCGGGCAGACCGCGTTCCAGTCGACGCGCGTCGCGTTGCCCTGCTGGATCTGGCCGGTCTCCTTGAGCGGGATCAGCGGGATGGAGAGGTTGAACTTCTCCTTGAACTCGGTGTTCATCTGGTGCTTGGCGATCCAGAGCGACAGGATCGCGACCTCCGTGGCGAAGTCGGCGAGCTCGATGCCGTAGAAGTTCTCGATGTTGATCCTCGACTCGGCGAACAGCACCTGGTGCTTCGGGTCGAGCTCGGCGAGGCGCTCGAGGATCGCGTGCTCGAGCTTGCGCAGCTCCTTGTAGGCGATGACGAGGAAGTTGCCGGACCCGCACGCGGGGTCGAACACCTTGATCGCGCTGATCCGCTCCAGCAGCGCCTCGAGCTTGCGAACGGAGTCGAAGCCGGCGTCGAACTCGCTCCCGGAGCCCGTCGAGGAACAGCGGCTCGATCGTCTTGAGGATGTTCGGCACCGAGGTGTAGTGCTGCCCGAGGTCGCTGCGCTCGTCGGGGTTGACGACCGCCTGGAACATCGAGCCGAAGATGTCGGGGTTGATCTCGCTCCAGTTCAGCGTTCCCAGCGCGATCAGCAGGTCGCGCGCGGCCTTGGTGAAGGTCGGCACCGTGTGCTCCGGCGCCGATCGTGAACAGCCGGCCGTTGACGTAGGGGAACGACGCCAGGTGCGTGCGGCTTGTCGGCCGGGTCCTCGGTGTCCAGGGCCTTGAACAGCGCAGTCAGGAAGTCGTCGACGTCCGACCCGTCGGCCTGGGTGTGGGAGCCGACCGCGTTGGTGAACTGGCCCTCGGTGAAGATCCCGGTGTCCTCGGCGAAGAAGCAGAACAGCAGCCGGGTGAAGAAGACGTTGAGGGCGTGACGGCCGTGCGGTCGCTCGAGCAGTCCGGGGTTGGCGGCGAGGAGCTCGTCGAAGAGCTTGCCCATCCGCTCGGCGGCCTTGACGTCAGCGTGCGCCTCGGTGACGTACTGAGCCTTCTCCATGCCGGCCCAGGGCAGGAAGAACGTGAAGTGCTGGTCGATGTCCCGGATCGGGATCATCAGGTTCTCGCCAGTCTTGGTGTCGACGGCGAGCAGCTCGGTGTAGTCGGTGACGATCACGAAGCGGGTGCGGTACCGCACCACCGTCGGCGACGATCTTCAGCTCGTCGATCACCGCGAGCGGGTCGTCGGTCGTCTCCTTGAAGTAGACGACGTTCTTCTGCGCGACCTCGGTCGCCTTGTCGTCGGCGACACTCAGCGAGCCGTTGCGCAGGCGCGTGACGTTGCCCTGGGGCTTCCCGTAGGCGAGCAGCAGATCGAAGATGAACTCGCGGTCGTACGACTCGCGACCTCCGAGAGGAGCGACCCGCTCCTCGACGGCCCTCAGGTTGAGCCTCACCACCGAAGATCCTGGTTCACGAGCACAATCCCATCACTAGCCAACGACTCCCTCAGGCACACATCGAAGTCGTCTGAGCGTGCGCCAGACGACCGATGTTGCCGCGATCAACTGTGCTATCGGACACCATTCTTTGGCGGGTACCAGCGCGTAGTTGCTTGCCCTTGGTCCGTTCGCTCGCATAGCTCAGCTCGATCCGCTACAGTTCGCGGGCGGCGCGGCGGCACTTACTGACCGCCGCGCAGCCCGCCCGGCATCTAGGGAGTAGCCGGTGATCACGAATAGGCGGCTGAAGCGAGAGTTCGTCCCCGTACGCATGGTCCCACGTGTGCGACCGGACCGTCGTTGCGAAGCCCCATGTCTCAGCGACGTACGCCTTCGACCTCGGGGTTCGCCCGAGCGCGTGCCGCCTCATGTCGATCGACGATCACGACGCGCGACAAGTCGCTGGATGTCGCTGTTTTCCGAATCGACCGTCTCGCCCCGCGCGACGGCCCGAGCCGCCCTGCGCCCGATCCCCAGCATGAAAGTGCAACCACGCTAGGCGGCTGAGCGCCGGCGCATCGAGTACCTCGAAATGCAGCTCTAGCGCAGCGGCCACCTGCCGAAGCATCGCACGCCACTTGAGCTGCGGAAACAGAGGCCGATTCTTGGCGTACAGGCCGTTCAGCACGAGCGCCGCCCGACTTGCCAGCGCGACGTTGCTGGGATCAGCCGAGACCGCTTGGACCTTGAGCTCGATCTGATTTCCTACGTCGGTCGTGGCTTCCGACCATTCCCATAGAACATCGGCACGGCGGGATCTTCTTCAACCGCGCGTTTGTACGACCGTTCCCAGTCGCTGCGCGGTCGTGCGACGTGGCGCTGCGCGCGCGCAACCGTTACCCACAACGCAGGATCGAGGATCGCAAGTGTCATCAGCGCCGCGATGATGCGGTCGATGTCGTCTTGGTCCACTCGCTTGTCCCGAACATCCCTAAGCATTGCTGCGGCTGCCTCTCGAGTGGAACCCTGCTCAATCCCGGGAAGCGGCGCAAAAAAGCTGCCGCCAGCGCCACTTCGGTGTTGAGCGTGTGGCCTGCCATGAGCTTCCGCGCGAACTCGCGAGCCATGGCCGGCATGTCGTAGGTCGGCCACGCACTGTCGCGCGCTCGCAGTTCAAGTAGCGAGCGCAGGGCTAGCGCTTTGACCGCGCTATCGAGATCGACATCGCGTTCCTCCGTGACGACGCGCAATGCGGGCTCAGGCAATCCGCTACTGAACTGACCCACGAGCAGGAACACGAAGAGCGCTCCTTCGTCACCACTTAGGTCTTCAACAGAACTCCACAGTGCTTCAAGCAACTGCTCATCACGGAGCACGCGCGGCAACTGGGCTGCCACGCCCGTGCGCGATCGCAGTTGAGCTCCCGCGAGCTTCATTGCGTACGGATGGCCGCGACACTTGTCGTAGATTGTGGCCTGTACCGTATCTGTCATGAAGGGCTCTGCGCTGGCCTGTCGCGCGACTTGAAGTAGTAGTTGACTTGCCTCCGGCAAGGACATTCGGTCGACCTGTACGGTGGTTTCGCCTTCGAGATCATTACTAGTGATGACGATCTTCGAAGGAGGGTAAGTGACAGAGTCGAGGTAGTCATATGCCGTGCGTCGGTCGTCAAACGTCTCGAAATTGTCAAGTATTAGGAGAAGCGCATCCTCACGAAGACGTTCCTCAAAGAAGTCCTTCTGACCTAAGCGATCAAGGGCTCCAGCATCAAAGAGACTTGCAACTCGACTCCAGATGCTTGAGGGTGCCCGTGGAGCGGCGCACCTGCTTGGGTCCACGTACGGTTAGATCGATGTCGCGAGCGGACAACCAAATAACTGCGTCGTAAGGACACTCTGGACCAAGCTCAACCAGCTCGCGACAGAGCGCCATAATCAGACTCGTTTTGCCGATGCCGCCGTGACCACGGACTGTGACAATGTGACGCCGCTGAGCGTCGTACATCATCGGACGAAGCCGATCCTCGAGAGAGGGCCGGCGCACGTACGTCGCAGTGGGCAATGGCAAGTTGTTCAGCGCGACACCCGACTCGTGTCTAAATGCTCCGAGCTCCTCGGTTTCGCTTGGCGGTGCAGCGGTCGGACGCACCGCATAATCCGGCAGCTCAATACGCCGCTTCCCCTGGTCTGGCCGCTGCGCCTCAAGCGAATGGCACAGGAACTCTGCCGAGCTGTCCGAATCGCGCCAATTGCCGTTAGCGATGTAGACATTGTTGTCCGCAGCGTCCACCGAGATCAGTGACACGACCTCCTGTACGTCGCCGCCCGGCAGTAGACACACCGAACGTCCAAGGCGGGCGGTACTTGCGAGTTCAACGACCCGAGTCGGTTCGGCGCCGCGGAGACATCGGGCAAGGACACCTGATCTGCGTTGGAGCGTGACGGCGAGATCGGCCTGCCACAACGGCGTGTTCGCGACCAGCCATTGCACAGGGGCGTCTATTGCGTCGACGTGAGCCTCGTAGAAGTCCGCCCCATAGGCGGCGTGTGCTGTCGTCTTGTTGCGGACCTCCACCAAGAGTTCCATTAGGTCAAGCGGCGTGCCCTTGGAGATGGGGGCCGGCCCGCTCACTTCGCCTGCTAGCTGGCTGCGGAAGATCCTGAGCCGAGAAATATGCCCCGAAAGGTCCGCGGCGTCAGTTCGCTTTTGCTTGCGTAAGAGCCACAGGTGCAATTCGCCCAGCCAATCCGCGAGCTGTGCTTTGTCTATGGCGGCCACATACTTGCGCACGCGCTCAATTGACAACCGCAACGCCGATGTCCACGAGCCCCCACCGCCTGTGCGAACCAAGTCATATCCGAGCTGCCTCGCGGTGGACTGCTCAAAGTTGCTAAGAAGGCTAATACCGATAGCCGTGTGCAACTTGACAACGACCTCAGCTAGTAGCAGCACCCCGTGAAAGTGCTGCATCGAACCAATGCCTTCCTCACGAGCACGTGCAATGCGCGCTTGGCTGCGGATGACCGGACTCCAAAGCTCCCGCTCCGCCGACGCCGGCGGAGAGGATCCGCGCCATCCCGAATCCGTCGTCATGTTCGAGATGCGTCGCCGGGACGCAGGAGTCGACGCTGACCGAGCCAGCAACCATGTAGTCGCGTGTCGCTGATCATCGGCCAGCTCTACGCGGAGAGTTCGATCGCGCCACGAGTATGGTGCAAACCTTATCGCGGGTTGCCCTGGGATCGCTAATCCCGGAACGCATTACCCGTCCGGCCGAGTAGGCCTGCGAGAAGTTTCAATACGGAGTCAGGGGGCGGCTCGCTTCGCTCGCCGCCGGCGCCCGGTTGCGGGCGGCCGCAAGCGGCCGTCCTCACCGGGCGCCCGGTTGCGTTGCGCTGTCGTTGACGTCGACCAGGCGCTGCCGGCCGACGCTCCTCATAGATGCCCGCCAGCGCGTCTTCTGGCGTCGGGCGCTAGCGACTTGGTGTCTTCCGCCAGTCGACTCATAGCTCCGCTGTGGCCGGCGAAGAGGTCGTCGTAACTAGCGGTGGCAACTCTTAGGGGGCCTGCGGGGCCGGCGCGCCTTCGGGAGGCGAAACAACTGCTGTTGTGCGGACTCGTGCGCCTCGAATTCAGCGTGCGCCATGCCGTGATACCGAGTTCGCGTGACGAGACCTGCAGCCGCCAGCACCTTCCCAAGGCGCCTCACAGGAATCATCGAGGCGAGAGCAACTTTCGTATCCCAGCCAACCGGCACCCTCGGCCCGAGAGTGTCAAGTTGACGGAACCCGACAACGCGGCGCAGGGGCTCAATACGCCTCGCGCGCCAAGGTCACGCAGCCGATCGGCCTCATCGCGACATCGGTCCTGGTCATCATCGACCAGGGCTGACGCCGGGAAGCCAGCGGCTTCAGCCTTCTCGAACGTGCTGTAGCTCAACGATCGCGCCCTCGTTGATGCGTAACTCCCAGAGGTCGGTCATGAACGCAGCGACGTCTGCGTCCGTGCGCAAGTCTTCGTTACGCAGCATTTCGGCGATCGGGGCGTCCGAGTCCAACGAGAAGTACTGCGTCGATCCCTGGCCCGCCCGGTTCCATCTGCCGTCGCGGCGGTTGGCCAACACCCAGAGGGGGACGTCGTACGAGGTGGCTCGGTAGACGGTGCCAGACCAGGAAATCAGCGATATCTCACTACGAGGCACTGTGAGCGGCCCGCCCGCGCCGCTGCTAATAGCGCCGCCTCATCGAAGTGGGAATCCGACAATACGTCGAGCGGCGACCGTCCGCTGAAGATCTCGTCGCGGTCGATGAAACCAGGCGACGATGCCCTCGGTGGTCCAGTTGTAGCGCAGGATTGCGACGAGCCGCGCCACCATGTTCAAACGGCGGGAAGGCGGTCCACTCTGACGAGACCAACGAGAAAGCGAGCGACGGTCTACGCCGACCAGCTCAGCGACTTCGTTTCGCGGAACCTTGGGCAAGCGCTCCAGCAGCTCAGCGAGGACCTGGCCGACGTTCCCAGAAACACCATCGACGTGCTCGTCGAGCGCGTCACGCAACAGGTCGCCGATCTGCTCAACGCGGATAAGCAGTTCGTCTAGTGCGTCGTAGGAGTCAAGCGCCTCGAACCGACCACTCTCATTGATCATCTCGTAGATGTCGAGCAAGGCCGCGGAGAGCTCAACAACTTGATCTTTGTCGAAGTCCTGCGGTTGCAAGTCCGACCGCAATAGATGCTGAACCCGCCGCGCGATGCCCCG